>NZ_LMLC01000001.1:0-1170000 GCF_001421805.1 Sphingomonas sp. Leaf34
CACCAGCTCCGGCACCCGCACCAGCTCCGGCACCCGCACCAGCTCCGGCACCCGCACCAGCTCCGGCACCCGCACCAGCTCCGGCACCCGCCCCGGCACCAGCGCCCGCTCCAGCACCGGCGCCGACACCTACGCCTGTGCCGGACCTGCCCAATGCGACGCGGCCGTTCCTCGAGGTGCCGCCCGTCCCGGTCCGCGTTCGGACGCCCCCAACGGTCGATATCGTCGAAGGCGGCGTGACCTATCCGGTGCCCGAGCGTCCGGGGACCGTCATCGTCGAAACGCCCGACTCGCCGCGGCCGGTGCAGCCTGTACAACCGTTGTTCGTGCAGCCGACGCCACCGACGCCGATCGCGCCGGTCGTCCCGGTCTATCCACGCAAGCAGGCGCGCCACTAGGATGACCGGCACCCAAAGGCGACGAGTGGATTGGCGAGTCCGCCTCGGACTGCTCGCCCTTGCAGTCTCAGGCGCGTCGCCGGTGGCGGCGCGGCCTGTCGCCGACACCGCGACCGTCGCGCCGTTCAAGGGCGAAACGGTTTCCGCCGACGCGCGCGACACGGCGAACTGGGTGACCGCCTCGCACGACAATCATGCGCTGCCGTTCGTCGTCATCGACAAGGTGAATGCAAAGGTGTTCGCGTTCGACGGCGCCGGCATCCTGCGCGGTGCGGCGCCCGCGTTGCTCGGGATGGCGCGCGGCGACGACAGCGTACCGGGAATCGGTCAGCGCAAGCTCGCGACGATTACCCCCGCTGAGCGAACCACGCCCGCGGGTCGTTTCGAAGCGTCGCTCGGTCGCGACTTCGAGCAGGACATATTGTGGATCGATTATGACGCGGCGCTGTCGCTGCACCGCGTGATCGTCGGCCGCCGCATCGATAACCGCGCCGGGCGGCTTGCGTCGCCGACGCCGAGTGACAACC
Organism: Sphingomonas sp. Leaf34; assembly: GCF_001421805.1. GTDB lineage: Bacteria > Pseudomonadota > Alphaproteobacteria > Sphingomonadales > Sphingomonadaceae > Sphingomonas. Next base: position 926 of record NZ_LMLC01000001.1, read on the forward strand.
GCATCTCGTATGGCTGCGTCAACGTACCGCCGGGTTTCTACGACGGGGTGGTCAAGCCGCTGTTCACCGGCACGGTCGGCATCGTCTACATCCTGCCGGAAACCAAGCCGCTGCGAACCGTGTTCGCCGTACCCGTCGCCGCGCACTAGCGGATCCCGCCGATCCTCTCGCACGCGGGAGGATTAGGATATCCTGTCCACTACTGGCACCAGGGTCGTTCGCGATACCATTTCGTCAGCACGTATTTGACGCCCTGCTCGACCGGCATACCTTGATGCAGAGACGCCGGATTGGGCGCGCCGAACTCGTCCATATTGTTCCAGATCACCAGATTACCTGCTTTCGGCGCAATCATTACGCCCAGGCTCGGGAAGTTCGTCCGTCCACCCGCCTCGGGTTCGTTGAGGAAGGTCATCGCCGACCAGGTCCGCTGGCCGCCCATCGTCACCTGATCGTGCCAATAAGCCTGGGCGGTATCGAAGTAGTCGTGATGCGGCTTGAACTCCTGCCCGACCGCATAGCGCTGGCCCTGCGACGCCTCGCCGTAGCGCGGCTCGAGCCCGGTCAGCAGATCCAGCTTGGCCTCAACTGCAGTTACAGGGGCCGGGCCCGGGTAGAGATAACAGGTCTCGCTGGTGCGGTGCGACGATGCCGTGCCGGTGCCGACGACCGGCGACGGCACGCGGTTCGCATCGATCAGCGCAATCAACGCCGCGCATTCCTCAGGCGCAAGAAAGTTGCGGACGACGTAGAGTTCGACGCCGTTCGCCGGCATCCGAACTGCATTGGGATAGCCCGTAACATGATCACGGACCCACGCGGCCGAACTTGATCGGGCCAGGGCTTCGATATGGCTATCGCGAAGATCAACCGTCGTCTGCCCATTCGGCGCAACAGCATTCGAAAATTGGGTCATGCGTTAGCGCCCCGACAAGATTATCAGATGATCCTACAGTCTATTATAGCCTAACATAAGTTATATTTTTATTAGGTGGATCTTTCCGTATAGATCTGTGTTGATCTAGTACGACCAACATAGGTTAGGCAGGTTGCGTGGTTTTCGCCACCACCCCGCCCTCATGGATGCGCTAAGTCGCACCAGACCGAAGAGGTCGGGAACATCCCCTGCTCCGCTGCCGGCGAGAGCGCTGGGTGACGCGACTGACTCGACATCGGCGGAGACCTACCATGCAACCGACATTTTTGACGGGCGCGGGATCGCAATCCCTTGCCAAGATACGCTCGACCGATGTTCGCGACACGGTCTCTCCCGCGCAGCGGATCGCAACCTGCGCGATGGCCGCGGCAATCGCCGCCGAAGCGGAGGACCAGCGTGTGACACAGCGTATCAACGGACGGCAGATCGAGCGCTTCCGGTAGGCACACCCTGATCGCCGCCTGATCGCATAGCGATCCGCGGCCTTCGAACGCCGCCACCCAATGCCAGACTCTTGCTCGTCCTCGCGCCTCGCGGGGCCAGGATTCCCATGTTCAAAAACATTCTCGCCGTCGTCGCAGCATCGCTGCTAGCGCTCGTCCCCCAGCCTGCCGCCGCACAGACGCTGATCCTGCCCGGCGCACTCCTGCTCGCCGGCTATCGCGCCACCTGTGGGCCGGTCGATACGATGATCCAGCCGATCGACGACATCGCAGCCGCGTACAAGGGCCGCATCATCCTCCACCCGCGCCTCCTCAACCTGCCGCGTGCGCAGCAGATCTTCTGGTACACGCATGAATGCGCGCACCAGATCTTCGGGCCGGGCGAAGCCGCGGCAGATTGCTGGGCGGTGCAGCAGGGCCGGATCCAGGGCTGGTTGTCGCGCGACGAACTGACCCGACTGGGCTCCTCGATGCGCGACTTTCCAGGCGATGCGACGCATGACGACGGTAGGGGACGCCTGATCAATATGGAAAAGTGCTTCGCCAAATGAAGCACTTACTCGGCATCGCCATTTCACGGTCCGGCACCACGCTGCAGCGCGTAAGCACGAAATGATGGGAACAGCTTCAGCGCGCGATCTGTTTTATCGCGACTAGGAGACCGCCATGTTCACCCCGCCCGTACGCTACACCCCCGACGTCGAAACCATCGCATTGGACGAACAGGATACGATCAAGCGATTGAACAGCGCCTTCGACATCATCCTTGAACGGACCGCCGAGGATTACGGTCACGCGGTTCGCTCGGTCCATGCCAAGTCGCATGGCATATTGCGCGGCGAGATGCTTATTGACGGCGACCTGCCGCCAGAACTCGCGCAGGGCCTCTTCGCCAAGCCCGGCACGCATCCAGTCTATCTTCGGATGTCGACCAACGCCGGCGATATTTTGCCCGATACGATCAGCCTGCCGCGCGGCCTCGCGATCAAGGTGCTCGACGTCGAGGGGGAGCGACTGCCCGGTGCGCAAGGCACAACGCAGGATTTCATCATGGTCAACGGCAAGGTCTTCCAGGCCAAGACCGCGGACAAATTCCTTGGCAATCTCAAGCTGCTCGCCAGAACGACCGATCGGATCGAGGGCGTGAAGAAGGTCGCCTCGGCGACGTTGCGCGGCGTCCGTCAGGCGATCGAAGCGGTTGGACTCGAGCCACCCGCCGCGGTCAACTCACTCGGCGGTGCGCCCCAGGCCGAGCCGCTTGGCGAAACCTATTATTCGACCACGCCCTTTCGCTACGGCGCGTATATCGCGAAGTTCAGCATCGCCCCAGTCGCGCCGGCGATGACCGCGCTGACCGGCTCGGAGATCGACGTCGACGGTCGCGACAACGCAATCCGTGAAGACGTGCAGGTCGAAATGCGCGGCATCGATGCGGAATGGGAGTTTCGCGTGCAACTCTGCCGGGACCTCGAAAAGCAGCCGGTCGAGGATCCGACGGTGGCCTGGGACGAACAGGACGCGCCGTTCGTCAAGGTTGCCACGATCCGCGCCGCGGCGCAGGACAGCTGGGATCCGGCGCTCGTCCAGGCGGTCAACGAAGAGATGCGCTTCGGGATCTGGACGGGTCTCGCCGCGCACCAGCCGCTCGGCAACATCAATCGTGCACGCAATGAGGCGTATCGCCACTCCGCCGATTTCCGCGCCCGCGTCAACGGCTGCCCTTATCATGAGCCCGCTGCAACGGATGCATGAAACGCCGCAATATGCCTGCGGTCAACGGACGCTGAGGAGACCGATCACGCATACGAGACGTTCGCGATCGTGATGCTGGAATGCAAGACGGCGGTAATTCGGTGTCGAGCACGGGAGCGGTATCTGGCGATATCGCTCCCATGTATCATACGGGTATGAAGGCGACGATCAGGCGAGCGTCAGTCCCACCTCTACGTTGCCGCGCGTCGCATTCGAGTAGGGGCATATCTGGTGCGCGGCATCGATCAGTTCCTGCGCGGTGCCGCGGTCCAGCCCGGGCAGGTCGACGAGCAGATCGGTGGTGATGCCGAACCCGCCAGCCGAGCGCGGGCCAATGCCGACCGTCGCGGTAACCTTGGCATCGTCGGGAACCTTGACCTTCATTTGCTGGCCCGCGACCTTCAGTGCGCCGATGAAGCACGCCGAATAGCCCGCCGCGAACAGCTGCTCGGGGTTGGTGCCGTCGCCGCCTGCCCCGCCCAGCTCCCTGGGCGTCGACAACTTTGCTTCGAACCGGCCGTCCTCGCTCGAGGCAGCGCCTTCGCGGCCGCCGATGGCGGAGGCGGTCGTGGTGTACTTGACGTCGACGGACATAATGAGCTCCTTCTCGTTATAATGCTTATCGCGGTTCCTATTTAGGATTGGGGCAGCATCGCGTCCAGTCTCCGCACCGACGCATCGCAGATTTTCCTCCTGAAACGCCTCAATGCGAGAGTGGTGGATTGGCTCGGCAGACGAAAAGGCTAGGATCACCACATGATCGCACCGCTCAACCACCCACTCGGGCTGGATAATCAGCTATGTTTCTCGCTTTACGGCGCATCGATCGCGATGGGGCGCGTCTATAAGCCGATGCTGGACGAGCTCGGCATCACCTACCCACAATATCTCGTGCTACACGCGCTCTGGGAGCAGGATGCGCGGACAATCGGTGCGATCGCCGAGCGGCTGGCGCTTGAATCCAGCACGATCACACCACTGGTGAAACGCCTTGCGGTCGCCGGGCTGGTGACCCGCGAGCGCGATCCGGCCGACGAGCGCAACGTCCGCGTCAAGCTGACCGACCAAGGTCACGCCTTGCAGCAGGAGAGCGCATGCCTCGCCGAAAACGTGCTCGCGCGGACCGGGCTAACCGCTGCGGAGATCGCAGTATTGACCGGGCAGATCCAGACCCTGCGCCGCGCCTTGGCGGAGAGCAGCGATAACGCGTGAGTGCGACAGGGTGACGCCGCGGCGCGATGATTGCGTACCGTCCACAGTACATCCGCAACCCAGGTCGCCGCCGCGGCGTTATAGGCTGCACGCATGATCAAGGTCGCCAGTTATAATATCCACAAGGGCATAGGCCTAGACCGTCGGCGCAATCCCGAGCGCGTGGTCGAGGTGTTGCGCGAGATCGACGCCGACGTGATCGCGCTCCAAGAGGCGGATCGCCGGTTCGGGGCGAAGGCGTGCGTACTGCCGCACCATCTTCTCGAAGAACATAGTGACTGGGTTCCGGTCGACTTCGGCCTGCGCTCACTCAGCATGGGCTGGCACGGTAACGTCATCCTCGTTCGCAAGTCCGCCGAAATTCTCGGCTGCACGGCAATCCATCTGCCTGCGCTCGAACCGCGCGGCGCGGTGATGGCCGACGTGCGCCTGCCGGGCGGCATGATACGCGTGTTGGGCATGCACCTCGACCTGTCGGGATTGTGGCGGCGCAAGCAGGCGGCGGCAGTCATGGCGCACGTCGACACATGCGCGCACCGCCATCCGACCGTGATGATGGGTGATCTGAACGAATGGAGTGCGGGCGCCGGGTGCCTGCGCGATTTCGCGCGCGACTATGCGTTCGCGGAGACGGGGGCGAGCTTCCACTCACGGCGCGCGATCGCGCGGCTCGACCGGATCATGGTTTCGCGCGAATTGAACGTGGTCGATTGCGGCGTGCATGCCAGCCCGGCGGCGCGGAAAGCGTCGGATCATCTGCCAATCTGGGCTATGCTTGAACCCAAGGTGCTCGAACCGACGGCCTCAGGCTCCTAATCGACACCCGGACGAGGATGTAGAATGCGCGAGAAGGAACTGCGACTGGCGCTCGTCTGCTATGGCGGGATCAGCCTCGCGGTCTACATGCACGGCATCACCAAGGAGATCTGGCGGCTGGTCTGCGCCAGTCGCGCATTTCATGACGGCGAGGCGCCGAAGGGCGGCAGCCAAGGCGTGTATCATGCGCTTCTCCAGGAAATCGAGGATCATGCCTCGATCCGGGTGCGGGTTCTCGGGGACATCATCGCCGGTGCCAGCGCGGGCGGGATCAACGGCATCTTCCTCGCGCAGGCGATCGCGACCGGCCAGAGCCTCGATCCGCTGACCGACCTTTGGATGACGTCCGCCGATGTCGAGGCGCTGATCGATACCGAAGCGGCACCGCGATCGCGATTCTCGAAGGCATGGGCGATGCCGTTGGCGTGGATGGCGGCGGGGCGGAGCACCGACAAGGTAGACGCGCTCGACGAGCCGACGCGCGAGGAAGTACGCACCAAGCTGTCGCATTTCATTCGGTCGCGATGGTTCGAGCCGCCGTTCGGGGGGGAGACCTTCACCAACCTGCTGCTCGATGCGTTCGACGCGATGGCCGCCAGCGAACGCGGACCGCGGCTGTTGCCGCCGGGTCAGCCGCTCGATCTGTTCGTGACGGTGACCGACTTTTCGGGACATCCCGAACGCCTGCAGCTCAATTCGCCCGCCGAGGTGGTCGAGACCGAGCACCGGCTGGTAGTCGACTTCACCGACAATGGCGGCGTCTGCGACACGCTGGCGCCGCGCGCGGAGCTGGCGTTCGCGGCGCGTGCGACGTCGAGTTTTCCGGGCGCGTTCCCGCCGTTCACGGTTGCCGAACTGGACGGTGTTCTGGCGCAGCGCAAGATCGCGTGGCCAGGACGCACCGAGTTTCTGGCGCGCGTGTTGCCCCGCCATACCGCAGCGAACGCGGCCGAAGGCGCCGTGCTGATCGATGGGTCGGTGCTCGCCAACGCGCCGTTTCGCCCTGCGCTCGATGCGCTGAAGGACCGCCCCGCACGTCGTCAGATCGACCGGCGCTTCATCTATATCGACCCCTCCCCCGGCATCAAACTGCGGCTGAACCGCGGCGAAGGCACACCCGGCTTCTTCCAGACGATTATCGGCGCGATCAGTGACATTCCCCGCCAGCAACCGATCCGCGACAATCTCGAGGCGATCGCCGAACGTTCGGCGCGGATCGACCGGATGCGTGGGATCGTCACCGCGATCCGTCCCGAGGTTGAGGCCGATGTCGAATCGCTGTTCGGCCACACGCTGTTCCTCGACCGGCCGACCGCGCCCCGGTTGATCGCATGGCGGCGGCGCGCGCAGAAGGCAGCCGCGACGAGTTCGGGCTATGGGTTCGTCGCCTATGGCCACCTGAAACGCAGTGCAGTGATCGAGACGATCGCCGGGCTCTTGTACCAGGCGGGGCGGCATCACAGTCCGCGGCGGCTGGATCAGATCCGCGCCGCGATCGTTGCGCGGGTCGCGGCGACGGGGGCGGACCAGCTGGGCGCGGGGTTTGCGAACGGGGCCAGTAGCGCGTCGATCGCCTTCCTGCGGACCTTCGACATCGGCTTCCGCATCCGCCGGCTGCGGCTGATGGCGCGGCGCCTGTCCGAGGTCGAGACCGCCGCCGACGAACCCGAACTCGCCCCGATGCGCGATGCGATCTACGAATCGCTGTCGCCCTATCTGGATCGGCTGCGCGGTGAGATGCATGCCGGGATGCACGACGCCGTCCGCGCGATGAAAGGCGACGCGACCGCGGTGCTGGAGACGCTCGGGCGGACGTTCGACCTCGAACGCCTCGATGCAGAAACCGACCAGCGGCTGGCGGAGGCGTTTGCCGCACTAGCAAAATCTGCGCGACGGACGCTGTTGCTCGCCTATCTTGGCTTTCCGTATTTCGACACGGCGACACTGCCGTTGTTGCAAGGCGAAGGGCTTGACGAGTTCGATCCGATCAAGGTCGATCGGATCGCCCCGGACGACGCGACCGCAATCCGGTCCGGGGGCGCGGAGGCGACGTTGAAGGGAATCCAGTTCGGCACGTTCGGTGCCTTCTTCAGTCGTGCCTACCGCGAGAACGATTATCTCTGGGGGCGGCTGCACGGATCGGAGCGGATGATCGACATCACCGTCTCCACGCTCCCACAGACCGTGCGGATGAAACCGGGGCGCGTTGCGGCGATCAAGCGCGCGGCGTTTCTGGCAATCCTCGACGAGGAGGAGCCGAGGCTGACCGCAATCCTGCCGCTGATTGCGCAATTGCGGACTGAAATCGGCTAAGGCCCCTCTTGTTCGGTAGAAGACTGGCCAAAAGGGGCACGTGACGGTAGCTCTGCATTTCCAACCCCGTTTCGGCGCGGTTGGTGCAAAAAAGAGGGTCGCCGCATGCAGTTCCTGAAAATCCTGTTCTGGTGCCTGTTGGCGTTCGTCGCCGCAGTGTTCACCATAAGCAATTGGAATGCCGTGCAGATCCAGCTGTGGGGCGGGCTTATCGCGGACGTGAACCTGCCGCTGCTGCTGCTCGTGACGTTTCTGATCGGGTTCGTGCCGACGATGCTCTATAGTCACGCCGTCCGGTGGCGGCTGCGGCAACGTCTCTCGACATGCGAGCGCGAGTTGCTGGAGCTGCGCACGCCACGACCCGAGCCGATGGCGATGCTTCCCGCTGAAACGCCGGTGACGATCGCGCCGCTCGGTGCGCCGACCGCCGTACCACCGGGTGTCGCCTGATGAGCAACCGTGTCTACGTCGCGCTCGACACGCCCGATCTCGCGCGCGCCAAGGCAATCGCCGCGCGCGTCCGTCATCATGTCGGCGGTATCAAGCTCGGGCTCGAATTCTTCGCCGCGCACGGCCAGCCCGGTGTCCATGCGATGGCCGACCTCGGCCTGCCGATCTTTCTGGATCTCAAGCTGCACGACATTCCCAACACCGTGGCCAAGGCGGTGCAGGCACTCGGGACGCTGAACCCAGCGATCCTGACGGTGCATGCGAGCGGCGGGCGGGCGATGCTCGAAGACGCCAAGGCAGCGGCACCGATCGGCACGAAGGTGATCGCGGTGACGATGCTGACCAGCCTCGATGCGTCCGATCTCGCCGCGACCGGCGTTACCGGCGGCGCGCACGATCACGTCACGCGGCTCACCGAACTCGCGCGCGAGGCAGGCGTCGACGGGATCGTCTGTTCGGGCGCGGAAGTCGCCGCGGCCAAGGCGATCTGGCCAAAAGGGTTCTTCGTAGTGCCCGGCGTGCGCCTTCCCGACGGCCAGATCGGCGACCAGAAGCGCGTCGTCACGCCGCGCCAGGCACTCGACGCGGGGGCCTCGATCCTGGTGGTCGGCCGTCCGATCACGCAGGCCGAAGACCCTGACGCCGCCGCCCGCGCGATCGGCGCGACGCTGTAAAGGCAACCCCGCGCTAAGATCCTGTCGTGCCCGGGGAAGATGGCAGGCACACCCTGACGGAGGGGGCGGCAAGCGACGCATTCGTTGCGTGTCCCCCCCTCCGACGCCTCTTCGTTGCCACCTCCCCCTGGCGGGGGAGGATCGCTGGACCTCAAGGATTCGTTTAGGAATACCATGACCACCGCCAAGATCTGCGGCCTCTCCACCCCCGCCACGCTCAATGCCGCAATCCGGCACGGCGCGAGCCATGTCGGCTTCGTCTTCTTCCCCGCCTCGCCGCGGCACGTGACGTTCGCAAAGGCCGCGGAACTCGCCGCGCACGTGCCGGGTCACGTCGCCAAGGTCGGCGTGTTCGTCGATCCGGAGGACGAGATGCTCGAACAGGCGGTCGCATCAGCGACGCTCGACATCCTGCAACTTCACGAGGTGACGCCCGCGCGCGGAGCCGCGATCCGCGCGAAGTTCGGCATCGAGACCTGGGTCGCCGTGGCGGTGCGCACGCGCGGCGACCTCGACGCCGCGCACGGCTTTGCCGGGATCGCCGACCGCATTCTTTACGATGCCAAGACGCCCGACTCGGCCGCACTGCCCGGCGGCATGGGGCTACGGTTTGACTGGGATCTGCTCGACGGGTTCCGGCACCCCCTCCCCTGGGCGCTGTCGGGCGGGCTCGATCCGGCGAACGTCGCGGAAGCGATCCGGCGCACCGGCGCGGCGTTGGTCGACGTGTCCTCGGGCGTCGAAAGCGCGCCCGGCACCAAGGACGAAACCAAGATCGCGGCGTTCCTGAAGGCTGTCGCCACGCGCTAGCACCACCCCGGCGAAGGCCGGGGCCCAATTGGGAGACGCCTGTGACAGGCCCTTCCCTCCGTCACCAAAACCTTCCCACTTAGGCCCCGGCCTTCGCCGGGGGGTAGGTATCGGAAACCGAAGGGGTGACAGCGATTTCGGAAGTGCTAAACGCCCAGTCATGAACGCTCCCCTCGCCCCCAATTCGTACCGCGCCCAGCCCGACGAGCGCGGCCATTTCGGCGACTTCGGCGGACGCTATGTCGCCGAGACGCTGATGCCGCTCGTCCTCGAACTCGACGAGGCCTACCGCGCCGCAAAGGCCGACCCTGCGTTCAAGGCGCAGTTCGACGACCTGCTCGAACATTATGTCGGCCGCCCGAGCCCTCTCTATTACGCCGAACGGCTGACCGAGGCCCTGCGCGAGTCCGCTCCCGAGGGCCCCAACGGCGAAAAGATGGGCGCGCAGATCTGGTTTAAGCGCGACGAACTGAACCATACCGGTGCGCACAAGATCAACAACTGCATCGGCCAGATCCTGCTTGCGATCCGGATGGGCAAGACGCGGATCATCGCCGAGACCGGCGCGGGCCAGCACGGCGTCGCGACCGCGACCGTCTGCGCGCGCTTCGGCCTGCCGTGCGTGATCTACATGGGCGCCAAGGACGTCGAGCGTCAGGCGCCCAACGTGTTCCGCATGAAGCTGCTCGGCGCCGAAGTCCGCCCGGTGACGTCGGGCGCGCACACGCTGAAGGATGCGATGAACGAGGGCATGCGCGACTGGGTCGCGAACGTCCACGACACCTTCTACATCATCGGCACCGCCGCCGGCCCGCACCCCTATCCCGAGATGGTCCGCGATTTCCAGAGCGTGATCGGCACCGAGGCGCGCGCGCAGATGCTGGAGCGAACCGGCCGCCTGCCCGACATGCTGGTCGCCGCGATCGGTGGCGGATCGAACGCGATCGGGCTGTTCCATCCGTTCCTCGACGATGCCGACGTGCAGATGCTCGGCGTCGAGGCGGCAGGCCATGGGCTCGACAAGCAACATGCGGCGAGCCTCGCAGGCGGCTTCCCCGGCGTGCTCCACGGCAACAAGACCTATCTGTTGCAGGACGAGGACGGCCAGATCACCGAGGCGCATTCGATCTCGGCCGGGCTCGACTATCCGGGCATCGGCCCCGAGCATGCCTGGCTGCGCGACATCGGCCGCGTCCAATATGACAGCGCGACCGACACCGAGGCGCTCGACGCGTTCCAGCTGCTGTGCCGGACCGAGGGCATCATCCCCGCGCTCGAACCATCGCATGCCATCGCGACGGTAACAAAGAAGGCGCGCGCGATGCGGCAGGACCAGATCATCCTGGCGAACCTGTGCGGCCGCGGCGACAAGGACATCTTCACCGTCGCCGAAGCGCTCGGGGTGGCGATTTGAGCCGCCTCGCCGCCACCTTCGCCCGCACCGCCGCGCAAGGCCGCGCCGCGCTCGTCGCGTTCGTCACCGCGGGTGATCCCTCGACCGCCGCCACCGGCCCGATCCTCGACGCGCTCGTCGCGGGCGGGGCGGATGCGATCGAGCTCGGTATGCCGTTCACCGATCCGATGGCCGACGGCCCCGCGATCCAGGCCGCCAACATCCGCAGCCTCGCACAGGGGACACGCACCGCCGACATCCTCGCGATCGCCACCGCGTTCCGCGCGCGGCATCCGGACACGCCGCTGGTGCTGATGGGCTATGGCAACCCGATGCTCCGCCGCGGCGCGGACTGGTTCGCGCAGGCCGCCGCCGCCGCTGGAGTCGACGGCGTGATCTGCGTCGACGTGCCCCCCGAGGAGGACGATGCGCTCGGGCCGCAGTTGCGCGCCGCGGGGATCGACCTGATCCGCCTCGCCACGCCGACGACCGATGCCGCGCGCTTGCCGACCGTGCTCGATGGCGCGAGCGGGTTCCTCTATTACGTCTCGGTCGCCGGGATCACCGGGCTGCAACAGGCGCAGCAGGGCTCGATCGAGGACGCCGTTGCGCGGCTCAAGGCGCAGACCGACATCCCGGTCGCGGTCGGCTTCGGCATCCGCACGCCCGAACAGGCCGCCAACGTCGCGCGCGTCGCCGACGGCGTCGTGGTCGGATCGGCGATCGTCGAACTGGTCGCACAACACGGCGTCGCTGCGGCCGAACCCGTCCGCGCCTATATCACGTCTCTCGCCGACGCCGTCGCGTCCGCACGGAAGGTTCCCGCATGAGCTGGCTCAACAGCGTCCGCAACGTCCTGCCCTTCGTCGCGAAGCGCGAGACGCCCGAGAATCTCTGGCACAAGTGCAAGGGCTGCGGGCAGATGGTCTTCACCAAGGAGCTCGAGGACAATCTCTACGTCTGCCCGAAATGCGATCATCACGACCGCATCGGGCCGAAGGTCCGCTTCGCGCAGCTGTTCGACGAGGGTAGCTGCAGCGAACTCCCCGCGCCGAAAGTGCCCGAGGATCCGCTCAAGTTCCGCGACCAGAAGCGCTACACCGATCGCCTCAAGGCGGCGCGGACCGACAACAGCGAGCAGGATGCGCTGGTCAACGCCCGCGGCGCGATCGACGGCCACCGCGTCGTCGTCGGCGTGCAGGATTTCGGCTTCATGGGCGGCTCGATGGGGCTCGCGGTCGGCGAAGCGTTCGTGCGCGGCGTCGAGGCGGCGATCGAGGACCGCGTGCCCTACGTGATCTTCACCGCGAGCGGCGGCGCGCGCATGCAGGAGGGCATTCTCAGCCTGATGCAGATGCCGCGCAGCACGGTGGCGATCCAGATGCTCCACGATGCGGGTCTGCCCTACATCGTCGTGCTGACTGATCCGACCTCGGGCGGCGTGATGGCGGCCTATGCGATGCTCGGCGACGTGCAGATCGCCGAGCCCAAGGCGACGCTCGCGTTCACCGGCCGCCGCGTTATCGAGAGCACGATCCGCGAGAAGCTGCCCGAGGATTTCCAGACGTCGGAATATTATCTCGAGCACGGGATGATCGACATGGTCGTCCACCGGAAGGACCTGCGCGAGCAGCTCGGCACCGTCATCGGCTATCTGAGCGCACGCGAAGCGGCGTAACCTACTCCCTCTCCCCTCCGGGGAGAGGGTCGGGGTTGAGGGGCAGCCCGGTCATGCTGCGTCCGCAACAGCCCCTCACCCCAGCCCTCTCCCCGGAGGGGAGAGGGAGCTAGAATGCCCGACCACGCCGTTTCGTCATCGCCCGTCGTACAGGCCCAGCTAGACCGGCTGACCATGCTGTCGCCCGGCGCTGACATCCTCGGCCTCGAGCGCATCACTGCGCTCCTGAGCCGCCTCGGCGATCCGCATCTGTCGCTCCCGCCGGTGTTCCACGTCGCGGGGACGAACGGCAAGGGCTCGACCTGCGCGTTCCTGCGCGCCGCGATCGAGGCCGCCGGGCACAGTGTCCATGTCTATTCGAGCCCGCACCTCGTCCGCTTCAACGAACGCATCCGCCTCGCCGGATCGCTGATCGAGGACGACTTGCTCGCCGCCTTGCTCGAAGAAGTGCTCGACCACGCAGCCGACCTGCAAGCCAGCTTCTTCGAGGTCACCACCGCCGCCGCGTTCCTCGCCTTCGCGCGCACGCCCGCCGCCGCGACGATCGTCGAGGTCGGCCTCGGCGGGCGTCTCGATGCGACCAACGTCATCCCCAACCCGGTCGTGACCGGGATCGCCGCGCTGGGCATCGACCACCAGGCGTTCCTCGGCGACACGCTGCTGGACATCGCCGGCGAGAAGGCGGGGATCGCCAAGCCTGGCGTGCCGCTTGTCACGATGGATTACCCAAAGCCGTTGCGCGCGAAGATCGCCGCGGTCGCCGCGGCGGCCGGCGCGCCCGTCGTTGCGCGCGGCGCGGCATGGACGAGCGAGACCGCGCGGTCGACGATGCGCTATGCGGACCAGGGTTTCTCGCTCGTTAGCAACCGCCCCCGGCTGGTCGGCGCGCACCAGTCGCGCAACCTCGCGCTGGCGATCGCGCTGCTGCGGCATCAGGGCGCGTTACACATCCCCGAAGCCGCGATGCGCGCCGCCGCCGACTGGGCGCACTGGCCGGCGCGGATGCAACGCCTGTCCGACGGACCGCTGCTTGCGCGGCTGCCGGGTGGCAGCGAGCTCTGGCTGGACGGCGCGCACAATCCCAACGCCGCGCAACCCGTCGCGCGCGCGCTGCGGACGCTGGCAAAGCGGCGCCCGGTGACGCTGGTCCTGGGGATGCTCGCCAACAAGGACGCCGAGGCGGTGATCCGGATCATCTCGCCCTCGATCGGGCACGTCATCGCGATCCCGGTGCCGGGCCATGCGCACCATGCACCTGAGGCGCTCGCCGCAATTGCGCGGACCTGCGGGGCGACCGCAGACACCGCACCCTCCCCGGCCGATGCGCTCGACCGGATCGCGGCCGGAAGCGACCAGCCCAATCTGGTGCTTATCGCGGGCTCGCTCTACCTCGCCGGTGAAGTGCTCGCCGCGAACGACCAGCCACCGGACTGAATTCTTATTGCTATTGACTATCAATAACTGACCGGCGAGTTTGTGGGCACCACCACGGAGTCGCGTGAATGACCGATACTCGCCCTAGTTCGACGCCTAGCTCGGCCCATGCGCTCGCCAGCGCGACGACGCTGTTGCCGCATCCACTCCCGCCTTGCGAAAACGCGCGAATCGCACTGTTCGCGATGCGACGCATGGGGGCGAACGGCCTTGCCGATGCGCGCGCGGCGCACACGATGTTTACCGCATTCGGGCAGAGCTTCCGCCGCCCATTGGTGCTGTTGCGCGCCTTGATGGCGGACCTTGCGGCCACATCGGCAGGGACGATCGCGATCGCGCCCTGCTGCTGCGCCCGGATAACGCCCGCGGAGTCGGCGATGCTGTCGATCCTTGCGCGCGTCGAAACCGCGCCCGAGACCGCACGCTATCTGATGGTCGACCTGCTCGGCGTCCGCCGGGTCGACGGCGTCCTCGCCAGCGCCGCAGCACTCGCTGCCGCGTTTGCCGACGAAGGACGACCGGTCACGATGTAGTTACGCGGTTTCCTCCGCCCTCGCCCGGCGGACGCTCTCGACGACGAACCCCTGCCGCCACAATATCCACAGCAAGATCAGGCCAGGCAGCGCGACGACCATCGTCAGCATCCAGAACCCCGGCCACCCGAGTGCGGTGGCCGCATAGCCGGCCGGCGCCGCCAGCCAGGTCCGGCCGACCGCAGCGAACGACGACAGCAGTGCAAACTGGGTCGCGGTGTAGGCGAGGTTCGACAGGCCCGACAGGTACGTCACGAACACGGTCAGGCCGATCCCGCTGGTGACCTGCTCGGTCGCCACCGCGATCGTCAGCCAGGTGTTTGAATGGCCATGCCAGGCGAGGATCACGAAGGTGAAGTTGCTCAGCATCATCAGCACGCCCGACACGAACAGCGCGCGACCGAGACCGAGCCAGGCCATGAACGGTGCACCAAGCGCGGTACCGACGATCAGCCCCCAAAACCCGACGAGCTTGTTGATCGCGATGAATTCGGTGTCGCTGAACCCGAGCTCGACGATCATCGGGTTGAGCATCCCCTGCCCCATCGCGTCGCCGAGCTTGTAGATCAGCACGAACAGCAGGATCAGCACCGCTCCACGCCGCTGGAAGAACTCGCGGAACGGGCCGATGATCGTGTCCTCGAGCCAGCGTCCGCCGGTCTCGTACGGTTGCTTGGCCAGGACGCGGTCGTGCAGGCCGCGCCCCGCCCACAGCGCGGCGAGCGCGCCGGGAATGACGCAAAACGCGGTCAGGCCGTAGCCCAGCGCCCAGCCGAGTCCGAGGCCTTCGAATGAGGCGATCGCGATCGTTCCGACGCCTGCGGCGAGGTTGCCGAGGCGGTAGCCGAACTGGTTGTTCGCGGTGCCGTGCGGGAGTTCGTCTTCGGGCAGGATCTCGATCCGATACGCGTCGATGACGATATCCTGCGTCGCGCCGAGGAACGCGGTGACGATCGCCCAGAAGGCGAACACGCCGAGATGCTCCTGCGGCGCGCTGAACCCGAGCATCCAGACCGATCCGAACAGCAACGCCTGGACGACGAACAGCCAGGCGCGGCGCTGCCCGACCCAACGGGTCAGCACGGGAATCTCGAATCTGTCGATGAACGGCGCCCACAGGAATTTGAGCGTGTACGGCGTGGTGAGCCCGATCGCGAAGCCGATCGTCTTCTTGTCGATGCCGACCTTCGACAGCCAATAGCCCATCGTACCGAGCAGCAGGGCGAGCGGGAAACCGCTCGATATGCCGAGCAGCAAGGCCGCGATCGGTCTCGGCCGAAGATAGGGCGCGAGGGTGGCAAGAACGGAACGGCGCGCGACGGTATCAGTGGACATGCGCCGACAATAGCGCGCTGTCCGGGCTAGGGAAGCCGTAAGCCTCGCCAAACGGTCAACCGCCCGCCGCCCGCGGTCCCGGCGGTTGCCAGGCTAGGCCAGCGTCTCGAACAGTCGGAACCCGGGCGGCAGGCGCTTTGGCACCACGCCGCCGATCCGCGCGTCGATGACCGCGATCGCACCGATCAGGTCGCGCGGCGCATAGGGCTTGGCCAGGCAACCGGTTGCGAGCACCATCGCCTCGTCGGGAAAATTGCCGGTCACGAACATCACGGGCACGCCGCGCGCCTGCGCCGCACGCGCCACGTCGAGACCCGAGCCGTCGGCGAGATGGACATCGACCAGCACGAGGTCGATCTCGGCCTTGCCCTCCGTATCGTTGCTGTTGGCGATGATCGCCAGCGCGTCGGCGACGCGGTCGACCGTCGCGACGATCGTGTAGGCGGCATCGGTCAGGAAATGTTCGTTGTCGAAGGCGATCAGCGGCTCGTCCTCGACCAGCAGGAGGCGCACGATGTTTCGTTTCTTCTTTCCGAACAACATGATCGTCGAAACCCCAGAGCGCGGCGAACGGTCGTTACGCTTGTGGGTTCTAACGCACCGCAGCACGAACGGTCGCAAATATTTCGCGCTCGCGGCCGATCCATAGTATCAGCCGCGCCATGACGACTTCAAAAGACGATAACCCGACTGCCAGCCCGTCGAACGACGCGCCTGCAACCCCCGCCAATCCGGTAAAAGGCGACCGTATCGCCAAGCTGCTCGCCCGCGCAGGGATCGCCTCGCGCCGCGATATCGAGCGGATGATCGCCGAGGGCCGCGTCGCGCTGAACGGCTCGACGCTCGATACGCCCGCGACGATCCTGCGCAATCTTGCCGGCGTGACGGTCGACGGCGATCCCGTCGAGGCGCCCAGCGCGGCGCGGCTGTTCCTGTATCACAAGCCGACCGGACTACTCGTCACCGAGCGCGATCCTGCCGGGCGCACGACGATCTATGATCGCCTGCCGCAGGATCTGCCGCGGCTGGTGCCGGTCGGTCGCCTCGATCTCAACACCGAGGGGCTGTTGCTGATGACCACCGATGGTGGGCTCAAACGCCAGCTCGAACTGCCCGCGACGGGTGTCGAGCGCGCCTATCGCGCGCGCGCTTACGGCAACATCACGCAGCCGCAGCTCGAGGAACTGATCGAGGGGATAGAGATCGAGGGCGTGCGCTATGGCTCGATCAACGCCAATATCGAGCGTCGGACCGGTGCCAATGTGTGGATCGAGATGATCCTGACCGAGGGCAAGAACCGCGAAGTCCGCCGCGTGCTCGAGCATCTGGGCTTGCAGGTCTCGCGACTGATCCGGACGCGCTACGGCCCGTTCGTGCTCGGCGATCTGCCGCCCGGCCAGATCGGCGAAGTGCTCCAGCACGATGTCGTCGCGTTCCAGAAGGAGCTGGCGAAGGGGCGGCCCGAGGGTCCGGGCGCGCGCGCCAATATCGGGATCAGCGCGAGTGCCGGCGCGGGGGCCGGGATCGGTGCGCGGTCGAACCAGCGCGGGAGCAACGCCCCTCGTCCTGCATCGACGGGGCATTCCGCGTCGACGGGGCGGCCGGCATTCGGCGCGCGGCCGGCGCCCGGTGGCGCGCGTACACCTGCCCGCACCCCGTATAGCGCACCTGCGAGTTCGGGTTTCGCCAGCACCAGCGCGCCGACCGAGCGCCCGTCGCGGCCAGCACGGCCCGAGCGGATCCGCCCGACCGCGGCGATGCAGCGCGGCGACGTCAACGATCCCTGGGCGCGGCCCGATGCGCGCAACGCCGCTCGGCCGACGGGGACGCATCACGCCCGACCAACCAGCGGCGAGACGTCCAAGCCCTATGCGCGCCAGGAGCGGGCGGATCGCGGCGAGGAGCTGAGCACCAGCCCGAAGATCAAGCATTTCCGCGCCGCCAAGCCGCCGCGCGACCGTGCCGCGCCATCGCGGGTCGGCGCTGGCGGAACCGTGACGCCGCGCCGCGGCGATACGCCGCAGCGCCAGGAACAGCCGCGCGGCTTCCGCCCGCAGGCCGACGATTCGCGCGGCCGCAGTTCGCTCGACAAGCGCGCCGCGCGTAGTGCCGCCGGGCGTCCCGGCGCGGAGCCGCGGCCAATGCGCGATGCGCCGGCGCGACCTGAGCGGGGGAGTCGTCCCACCGCACCCGGCAAGGGTCCGTCGGGAGGCCGCGGTCACCCGCCCCGTGCACCACGGGGAGGGAAACGCTGATGCGGATCATCGCGGGCCAATGGCGCGGACGCCCGATCGTCGCGCCCAAGGGGGATTCCACGCGTCCGACCGCCGACCGGATGCGCGAGACGTTGTTTTCGATGCTGACCAGTCGAGTCGGCAGCTTCGAGGGGTTGGCAGTCGCCGATCTGTTCGCCGGCTCGGGCGCGCTGGGTATCGAGGCGCTGTCGCGCGGCGCGGCGACGTGCATGTTCGTCGAATCGGACAAGCTGGCGGTCGACGCGCTGAAAGCCAACCTCGCCAAGCTCGAGATTCGCGGCGACGTCCGCGCCACCTCGGTGATGGCGCTCGGCCCCGCGCCTGCACCGCTCGACGTGATCCTGATGGATCCGCCGTACACCACCGGCGCCGGGCTGGTCGCGCTCGACAAGCTGTCGCGGCTCGGCTGGGTCGGCCCGGCGACGTGGATCAGCCTGGAGACCGCCAAGGCCGAGGTCGTCGAACTGGCGGGCTTCGAGGTCGACGCGACTCGCGTCCACGGCAAGGCGCGGCTGACTCTTTTACGGCCAGCATCGGCGTAGAAGCTTGTTCTCTCGCGAAGGCGGGAGCCCAGACTGGGCTCCCGCCTTCGCGGGAGAACATACTATTTTTGACCGGTGCGGCCGAGGATCAGCAGTCCGCCCAGGCTCAGCACCCCCGCCGCCATCAGATACCCGCCGACCAGCCATAGGCCATGCGGTGCCAGCGCCTCCGCCACGATCGGCGCGAGCGCACCGCCGAGCACGCCGCCGAGGTTGAACGTCATCGACACGCCGGTGTAGCGCACCCCCGCGGGAAACAGGCTCGGCAGCCATCCGCCGAGCGGCCCATAGGCGAACCCCATCACGAACAGCGCGCCCGACAGCCACAGCCACACCGTAAACAGCGATCCCGAACCCAGCATCGGCCCCATCAGCGCGCCGACGCCGATGCACCCGGCAAACCCGATCGCGAGCATCCGTGCCGCAGAATGCCGGTCCGACAGCACGCTGGCCACGATCACGCCGCCTGCGAGAAACCAGATCGCGACCAGTTCGACCGCGAGGAACGCCTCGCGAGAATAGCCGAGCGTCTTGGTGCCGTAGCCAAGCGCGAAGGCGGTCGCGAGGTAGAACAGCGCGAAGCAGGCGATGACGCCGAACGTCCCCGCGAGCGTCGCGCGCAGATGCTGAGTCAGCAGCGTGGCGATCGGCACCTTGGGGAGCGCTTCGGTCGCCTCGGCCTCGAGGAACGCGGGCGTTTCGGTCAGCTTCAGCCGCACCCACAGCCCCAGCCCGACGAGGATCGCGCTCAACAGGAACGGGATGCGCCAGCCCCATGCGACGAACTGCGCCTCGTCGAGCACGAGGCCGATGACCAGGAATAATCCATTGGCGGCGAGGAAACCTACCGGTGCACCGAGCGGCGGAAACATCCCCCAGGTGTTCTTGCGGTGCGGCGGCGCGTTCTCGACCGCGAGCAACGCCGCCCCGCCCCATTCGCCGCCCAGCCCTAGTCCCTGCCCCAGCCGCATCAGACAGAGCAATGCGGGCGCGATCCAGCCGACCTGCGCATAGGTGGGGAGGAACGCGATCCCGACGGTCGATCCGCCCATCAGCAGCAGCGACGCGACCAGCGTCGACTTGCGCCCGACCCGGTCGCCGAAATGCCCGAACACGATCGCACCGACCGGACGCGCGACGAAGGCGAGCCCGAACGTCGCATAGCTCAGCAGCAATTGCGCCGAGTCCGATTGCCCGGCGAAGAACAACGGGCCGAACACCAGCGCGGCGGCGGTCGCATAGATGTAGAAATCGTAGAACTCGACTGCGGTGCCGACCAGGCTGGCGGCGAGGATGCGGCGGTTCGAGGCTAAGGTCGTCATGACCACGACATCGCCGCGGAGTCGGTTGCGGTCAACCGGTTGCCGCGCAAGATCCTCCCCGCCAGGGGGAGGGTCAGAGGGGGAGGACGATGCGGGCGATCAGGCCCGGCGCATTGTCCGCAAGTTCGAAATGGCCATCATGCAGCCGCGCAACCGCTTCGATCAGCGCCATGCCGAGCCCTGCGCCGGGGGTTGAGCGTGCGCTGTCGAGGCGGCCGAAGCGCTTCAACGCCTGTGCGCGATCCGCAGCGGCGATGCCGGGGCCGCGGTCCTCGACCTGGATCGCGACGCCATCGGTGCGGTGGACGATCCGCAGCGTCACCTCGCCCCCGCCTGCGCCGTGGCGGAGCGCGTTGTCGATCAGGTTGGTGATCGCCTGGCTGATCAGTTCGCGGTGCAGCTTCATCGGCGGCGGGCGATCGTCGATCGCGATCGTGAAGACGAGACCTGCGTCCTCCGCGACAGGCGCGTAGAGTTCACCAATCTCTTCGAGAAGGTCTGCCGGCGAGACCTCGATGAAGCGATCGCGCGAGACCGAGCCCGAGCGGCTGATCTCGATCACCATCGTCAGCATCCGCATGACGAGATCGGTCTCGACCAGCAGGCCGCCAAGCGCCGCCTCGCGTGCGTCCGGGTCGGCGATCAGCACCGCCTGCTCGGTCTTGGTACGCAGCCGCGCGAGCGGCGAGCGCAGATCATGAGCGAGGCTGTCGGTGACGATCCGCAGTTCGGCCATCACGCCCTCGAGCTTGCCGAGCATGACGTTGAGCCGCACCGCGAGGCGATCGAACGCGTCGCCACCGCCCGCGGCCATATCGACGCGCCGCGACAGATCGCCTTCGCCCGCCGCCTCGATCGCCTTGGCGATGCCGTCGAGGCGGCGGCCGACGTAGCGCGTGAGGACAAGCCCGCCGACCACGCCGAGCGCAAGCGACAGGAAAACGGCCACCGCGAGCGCGCGTTCGATCGCGCGCTCCTCGGCGGCGATCAGGTCGAGATTGCGACCGGTGAGAAGCCAGTACGCGCCGAGCGGGTGCAGCGCGTACCCCGACTCGCGCGCCGACCAGAGTGCGTCGGCGCCAAGCCGCGCGATCCGAAAATGCGTGGTCTTGAGCGGTACCGCGAGCCGTGCCGGCGCGATTCCGACAACCGCACGTCCCTCCGGGTCGATCACCGCGAGGACCAGCGACACGTCACCGGGAACGACCGCACCGTTGATCGCCTGACGCACTGCGGGAAGCCCGCCGCTACGCCAGACCGCGCGCAACGCCTCCGATTGCTCGGTCGTCTCGCGACGGATCGCGTCGATCGCGTCGGCGCTGGTGGTCTTCCACACGAAGCCGACCAGCGCGAGATTGGACACGAGCGCGAGGGCAATCGACAGAAGCGCAATTCGGGCGGTTACCGAAAGCCGGATCACCACCCCGGATCAGCCTTCGACAGCGAGACGGTATCCAGCGCCACGAACAGTATGAAGGATCGGCGTCGGGAAGCCATCCTCGAGCTTGCGGCGTAGGCGGCCGATATGGACGTCGACGACGTTCGAGCCCGGGTCGAAATGATAGTTCCAAATCTTCTCGAGCATCATCGTGCGCGTGACGACCTGGCCAGCATGACGCGCGAGGAATTCGAGCAGGTTGAATTCGCGCGCGCCAAGCGGGATCGTGCGACCGGCGCGCGAGACGGCGCGCGCGAGCAGATCGATCTCGAGGTCACCGACGGCAAGCTTGGTCTTTTGCGGCTCGGTCGCGGCGCGATCCGAGCGGCGAAGCATCGCTTCGATGCGTGCGGAGAGTTCGGCAAATGAAAATGGCTTGCAGAGATAATCGTCCGCGCCAGCCTTCAGGCCATCGACGCGGTCGTCGACGGCGGCGAGCGCGGACAGGATCAGCACCGGCGTCGCGATGCCGGCGGCGCGAATCGCGCTCACCATAGATAGCCCGTCAAGGCCCGGCAGCATACGATCGGCGATGATCAGGTCGAAGATGCCCTCGCTGGCGAGGAACAGACCGTCACGGCCATCGGCGCAGGCTTCGATCGCATGTCCGGCTTCGGCTAAACCCTTGGCAAGATAGGCGGATGTCGACGCATCGTCCTCGACGATCAAAATCTTGCGGCTCAACGCGCTATCACCTTCCCTGGCACCGAAATCGGTCACTATCTCCTGCCCTCATAAACGGAAAGGCCGGCGGAAAGAAGTCTTCCCACCGGCCCCCACGGTACCCCCGGGAGTGACGGGCACCGATCTCTGGAAAGTCGCGCGGCCGTTGCTGGCCACGGGGTCTTTCTAGGATCTGGTGGGGGTCAGCGCGATGACCGACGGGTGACAATTGCGTCATGTTGAGGCGTGTTGGGTGATGGTCGCAATGGACCAACGCGTGCTGCGCTAACGCCCACCGCTGACGCGTGCGAGGGCGGCCGAGAGATGCGCAGCCCGAACCCCTCCGTCATCCCAGCGAACGCCGGGACCATGGTTGCGGAGAAGGTGATGATGACAGGCCCTCGCCTGGTCTGCCGTAACCGTGGGTCCCGGCGTTCGCCGGGATGACGGAGAGCGGGGCGGATTACCCAACCGAGGCCTTAATCCAACGGGTAGGCATTAAGGGTAAGTAGATCGCCGTCGCCGCAGTCATGTTCCCCCGCCTTCGCGGGAGAACAGATTACCTGCCGTCGAGAATCGCCG
This sequence comes from Sphingomonas sp. Leaf34, assembly GCF_001421805.1. Lineage (GTDB taxonomy): Bacteria > Pseudomonadota > Alphaproteobacteria > Sphingomonadales > Sphingomonadaceae > Sphingomonas. The sequence goes on from NZ_LMLC01000001.1 coordinate 23,508, forward strand.
CGATCGCGGAACCGACATGCGCGATGTCGGCCATGCCGTCCACGCGATGGACCAGCCCCCGCGCATCGTAGATCGGCAGGATCGGTGCCGTCTTCGCCCGATATTCCGACATGCGGTTGTGGACGGTCTCCGCGTTGTCGTCGGGACGACGCTTGAACTCGGTCGATCCGCACACGTCGCACACGCCCGCAACCGCCGGCTTCTTGTAGCGATCGTGATAACCCGCACCGCACTTGGCGCAAGTGTAGCGGCCGACGACGCGGTCGATGAGTGCTGCCTCGTCGACGCCGAGTTCGATCACGTAATCGAGAGTCCGGCCGCGATCGGCGAGCAGGCCGTCAAGCGCCTCGGCCTGCGCCGCAGTCCGCGGATAGCCGTCGAAGATGACGCCGTTCGCGGTATCCGGCTGGTCGAGGCGTTCACCGATGATGCCCGACACGATCTCGTCCGAAACGAGCCCGCCCGATTCCATCACCGACTTCGCCTGAAGGCCGACCGGGGTTCCGGCGGCGACCGCTGCACGCAGCATGTCGCCGGTCGAAAGCTGCACCATGCCGCGCTCGCTGACGAGCGTGGCGGCTTGGGTGCCCTTGCCCGCGCCAGGCGGTCCAAGAAGGATGATATTCACGAAACGCACTCCCCTCGTTCGTGCAGGATTAAACCGGGTTAGCCCCGCAACTTAACGAAGTCGATTGCCCTTGAGCTTCGCCTTCTTGATCAGGTCGCCATACTGGTGCGCCAGCAGGTGCGACTGGATCTGCGTCACCGTGTCCATCGTCACGTTGACGACGATCAGCAGGCTGGTGCCGCCGAGGTAGAACGGGATCTGCAACGCGGTCACCAGATATTCGGGCAACAGGCAGATGATCGTCAGATACGCCGCACCGATGACGGTAATGCGAGTCAGCACGTAATCGAAGTAATTCTCGGTGTTCTTGCCCGGGCGAATGCCGGGGATGAACCCGCCATTGCGCTTCAGATTGTCGGCGGTTTCCTCGGGGTTGAAGACGACCGCGGTGTAGAAGAACGAGAAGAAGATGATGCCGGCGCCGTACAGCAGCATGTACACAGGCGAACCGTGCTGGAGGTACTGGTTGAGGGTGATGATGAAATCGCCCCACTTCGACTCGCCCGCCACGCGCTGGCCTGCGAACTGCGAGATCGTCAGTGGCATCAGCAGCAGCGACGACGCGAAGATCGGCGGGATGACACCTGCCGTGTTGATCTTCAGCGGCAGATGGCTGCGATCGGCCTGCATGCCGCGCTGAGTCTGGCGCTTGGGATACTGGATCAGGATACGACGCTGGGCGCGCTCCATGAAACAGATGAAGAGGATCAGCACGACCACCGCGACGACGATGCCGATCAGCTTGATCGGATCGAGCGAACCCGAACGGCCGCCTTCGAGCAGGTTGACGAGCGTGACGGGCAGATGCGCGACGATGCCGGCCATGATGATCAGCGAGACGCCGTTGCCGATGCCGCGGCTGGTGATCTGCTCGCCGAGCCACATCAGGAACATCGTACCGCCGATCAGCGAGATGACCGCGGCGACGCGGAACATCATGCCAGGCTCGATGACCGCCTGGATGCCCTGTGCCGCGCCGAGCGTTTCAAGGCCGACGGCGATGAAATAGCCCTGCACCGCGGTCAGGCCGACGGTGCCGTAGCGGGTGTACTGGTTGAGGCGCTTGCGGCCCGATTCGCCGTCCTTCTTGATGGCGGCGAGCGTCGGCGACAGCGACGTCGCGAGCTGCACCACGATCGAGGCGGTGATGTAGGGCATCACGCCGAGCGCGATCAGCGACATGCGGCTGAGCGAACCACCCGAGAAGGTGTTGAAGAAATCGAGCACGCCGCCCTGCGTCTGCTGCGACAGCAGGCCGAGCGCGGTCGGGTCGACACCCGGCAGCGGCACGTAGCTGAGCAGGCGGAAAATGATCAGCGCGCCGATCGTGAACCACAACCGCTTCTTGAGGTCGGTCGCCTTCGCGAATTTCGAAAGGCTGATGCTTTGCGCCATCTGGTCGGCTGCGGATGCCATGCGTGTGATCGTCCTGGAAACAAAGAAGGCGGGATGCGTTGTGACCGCCCCCGCCGCTCATATAGGCGCAGGAGCGCGCTTGTCTAATGCCTAAGGCGGATCGCGTCTGCGGAATCCTCACCCGCCAGGGGGAGGTGGGCCGCTTCGGCGGCTTGGAGGGGGAGGTTTCGGAACGCGAGTTCATCGCTTACCGCCCCCTCCGTCAGCTACGCTGACACCTCCACCTGGCGGGGGAGGATTTTAGACCAAACGAAAAAGGGGGAAGCGCACCCGGCGCCCCCTCCCCCATCAAAGTCAGGCCTTGAACGACGCCTTGTGCGCCGCACGCTCCTTGTACTTCACGCCCTTCTTGGCGGCAGCCTTCTCGGCTGCGGGGACGAAGTGGATCACCTCGACCTTGCCGCCGATCTTCTCGACCGCTTCGATCGCGCCCTTCGACGCGCCGTCGACGGTGAACGAGAGGACCGTGGTCAGCTCGCCCTTGGCGAGGAGGCGGACGCCGTCCTTGCCGCCGCGTGCCAGGCCTGCGGCCTTCAGCGCGGCGTGGTCGAGCGTGGAGTTCGCCTCGATCTTGCCGGCATCGACCGCGAGCTGGATCGCGCCGAGGTTGACCTCTGCGAAGTCCTTGCGGAAGATGTTGTTGAAGCCGCGCTTAGGCAGACGCATGTGGAGCGGCATCTGGCCGCCTTCGAAGCCGGCGATGGACACGCCCTCGCGGCTCTTCTGGCCCTTCTGGCCACGGCCGCCGGTCTTGCCCTTGCCCGAGCCGATGCCGCGTCCGACGCGCATCTTGGACTTACGGGCACCTTCGTTATCGCGGAGTTCGTTGAGCTTCATGGTAATGCACTCGCTTTCGCTTGTTACGCGCTGTGGAAATGGATTCTGGAATAAGAAAGGGGGCCGTTAGCCCCCTTTCTCGTATTTGTCACGTGGGTCGTGAAGGCTCAGCCTTCCACCGACACCATGTGCTGCACCTTGCGGATCATGCCGCGGACCTCTGGGCTGTCTTCCAGCTCGCGGGTCTTGTGCATCTTGTTCAGGCCGAGACCGATCAGCGTTGCGCGCTGGTCCTTCTCGCGGCGGATCGGCGAACCGGTCTGCGTGATCTTGATGGTTGCCATGATCGCTTACTCCGTGATCGCAGCTGCGTCTGCCTCGGGGGTCTTCGACCCACCGTGGCCGAGCAGGTCGGCGATCTTCTTGCCGCGACGCTGTGCGACGGCCTTCGGCGAGGTCTGCTCGCCAAGGGCTTCGAACGTTGCGCGGATCATGTTGTAGGGGTTCGACGTACCGACCGACTTGGTCACGACGTCTGCAACGCCCAGCGATTCGAAGACGGCGCGCATCGGGCCACCGGCGATGATGCCCGTACCCTGAGGCGCCGACCGCAGCGTGACCTTGCCGGCACCGAAGTGACCGTTGCCGTCATGATGCAGCGTGCGACCGTCCTTGAGCGGGACGCGAACCATCTTCTTCTTGGCAGCAGCCGTCGCCTTCGAGATGGCTTCCGGCACTTCGCGTGCCTTGCCATGACCGAAGCCCGCACGGCCCTTGCCGTCGCCGACGACGACGAGTGCTGCAAAGCCGAAGCGCTTGCCGCCCTTGACCGTCTTCGAGACGCGGTTGATGTGAACCAGCTTCTCGATCAGCTCTTCGCCGCCATCGTCCGAACCCGGACGACCGCCACGATTGTCACGACCACCGCGACCGCCGTCACGACCACCGCGGTTGCCACCCGGGCCACCGCTGCGACCGCCACCGGGGCCACCACGACCGCCACCGCCGCCGCCACCGGGTCGACCACGGCCACCGCCGTTATTGCCCTGGTACCCGGTGCTCTGCGGCACGTTCTGAGCCGTGACGTCCTGTGCGGTCGTCTCGGGTGCGATTACCGCTGGCGTGTTGTTTTCGTCAGCCATGTCTTAGAACTCCAATCCGGCTTCGCGCGCGGCATCGGCAAGAGCCTTCACGCGACCGTGGTAGAGGAAGCCGCCGCGATCGAACACGACCTGAGTCACGCCCGCTGCCTTGGCAGCCTCGGCGACGCGCTTGCCGACCGAAGTCGCCGCGTCGATGTTGGCGCCGGACGTGCCGCGCACGTCCTTCTCCAGCGTCGAGGCCGAAGCGACCGTCGTACCAGCGGCATCGTCGATCACCTGGGCATAGATGTGCTTGCCCGAGCGATGTACCGACAACCGCGGACGGGTGCCTGCACGTGCGCGGAGCGCGGTACGATTGCGGCGACGCCGCTTTGCGAAAAGAGAGAGACCCTTGGTCATTACTTCTTCTTCCCTTCCTTACGGAAGATGAACTCGCCGTCGTACTTGATACCCTTGCCCTTGTAAGGCTCGGGCTTGCGCCACTGACGGATTTCGGCGGCCAGCTGGCCGACCTTCTGCTTGTCGGAACCCGAGATCTCGACCGTGGTGTTGTCCGGGGTCTTCACCTCGATGCCTTCCGGCACGTCGATGTTCACGTCATGGCTGTAGCCGAGCTGCAGCTTGAGGTTACGACCCTGGGCAGCGGCACGGTAGCCGACGCCGGTGATCAGCAGCTTCTTGGTGAAGCCCTCCGACACGCCCGTAATCAGGTTCTGCACCATCGTACGCTGCATGCCCCAGAACGCGCGCGCGCGCTTGGTATCGTTGGCCGGCTGCACCGAGATGCCGCCGTCTTCGATCGTGTAGCTGATCTCTTCGCGCAGCGGCATCGTGAGCGTGCCCTTGGGGCCCTTCACGGTTAGCTGCTTGTTCGCGATGCTCGGCGTGATGCCGGCCGGTACCGAAACCGGCTTCTTACCAATACGGCTCATCAGAACACCTCCGCGAGGACTTCGCCGCCGACGTTCTGCTCGCGTGCTTCGGAATCCGAAAGCACGCCGCGGGGCGTCGAGACGATGGTGATGCCGAGGCCGTTACGGACGCGCGGGAGTTCCTGCGAGCCGGAATAGACGCGACGGCCGGGCTTCGAGACGCGCGCGACATGCTTGATCGCAGGCTGGCCCTCGAAATACTTCAGCTCGATGCGAAGGCCGGCCGCGGGGCCCATCTGCTCTTCGCTATAGCCACGGATATAGCCTTCGCGCTGCAGAACGTCGAGCACGCGGACGCGCAGCTTCGACGCCGGAGTCAGGACGGAGTCCTTCTTCGCGCGCTGGCCATTACGGATACGGGTGAGCAAATCACCCAGGGGATCGGTCACTGCCATGATTAGTCCTTACCAGCTCGACTTCGTGACGCCGGGGATCAGGCCCTTGTTGGCCAGATCGCGCAGCTGAATACGGCAGAGCCGGAACTTGCGGTAATAAGCGCGCGGGCGACCGGTCAGCTCGCACCGGTTACGGATGCGGGTCGGGTTCGCGTTGCGCGGCAGTGCCGCCATCTTGAGGCGAGCGATCAGACGCTCACCCTCGTCGAGCGTCTTGTCCGCTGCGATCGCCTTCAGTGCCGCGTACTTCGGCGCATACTGCTTGACCATGCGCTTGCGGCGCTCGTTCTTGTTGACTGAACTCAGTTTCGCCATCGACTTAAGTTCTTTCTTTCCTGAAGCGCCGCCGGTGACACGAGGTCACGGGCGGCGGTTGGTAGTTAAGCTGCCTTCTTCTCGTCGGCAGCGTCGTCTTCGATCGGGAACGGGAAACCGAACAGACGCAGAAGCTCGCGAGCCTCGTCGTCGGTCTTTGCGGTCGTCGTCACGATCACATCCATGCCGCGGACCTTGTCGACCCGGTCATAGCTGATTTCTGGGAACACGATCTGCTCCTTGATACCGCAGGCATAGTTGCCACGGCCATCGAAGCTCTTCGGGTTGAGCCCGCGGAAATCGCGGACGCGGGGAAGAGCGATCGTGATGAAACGGTCGAGAAACTCGTACATGCGCTCGCGGCGAAGGGTAACCTTCACGCCGATCGGCATGCCTTCACGCAGCTTGAACTGTGCGATCGACTTCTTGGCCTTCGTCACGACAGGCTTCTGGCCGGCGATCAGCTCCATTTCGGAAGCAGCCTGGTCGACCTTCTTCTTGTCCTGCGTGGCTTCGCCGACGCCCATGTTCAGAACGATCTTGTCGATCCGCGGGATCTCCATGACGTTCTTGTAGCCGAACTTGTCGACCATCGCCTTGATGATCGTCTCGTCGTACATCTTCCGCATGCGCGGCGTGTAGGCGACCTCGGTGCCAGCGGCGTCTGCGCCAGTGTTCTGATCAACCATTGATCTTCTCCCCGGTCTTGACGGCCACGCGGACCTTCTTGCCGTCCTGCTCCTCGAAGCGGACGCGGGTCGGCTTGCCGTCGGCGGTCACGTGCGCGACCTTCGAAACGTGCATCGGTGCTTCCTTGCGGATCAGGCCACCCTGCGGGTCACCCTGAGTCGGCTTGGTGTGACGCACGGCGATGTTGACGCCCGCGACGACGACCTTGTCGGCCTTCGGCATCGACATGGTGACTTCGCCGGTCTTGCCCTTGTCCTTGCCGGACAGGACGATGACCTTGTCACCCTTCTTGATACGCTGCGACGCCATTACAGCACCTCCGGCGCGAGGCTGATGATCTTCATGTGCTTCTTGCCGCGCAGCTCGCGAACGACTGGGCCAAAGATACGGGTGCCGATCGGCTCCTCGTTCTTGTTGACCAGCACCGCGGCGTTGCCGTCGAAGCGGATGACCGTACCGTCTGCACGGCGGATATCCTTGGCGGTACGCACGATCACCGCGCGGTGAACGTCGCCCTTCTTCACACGGCCCCGTGGCTGCGCTTCCTTGATGCTGACGACGATGATGTCGCCAACGCCTGCAACACGACGCTTGGAACCCCCAAGCACCTTGATGCACTGCACCCGCTTCGCGCCGCTGTTGTCAGCGACGTCGAGATTGGACTGCATCTGGATCATGGATCCGTATCCCTTCTCTGTCTCTGGGGTCGATACCGACCGAACCCCGCCTAAAAAATCACCCCGCCGCGGACGAATCCGCAGCGGGGAGGAGCGGCCGCTTAGCCGTTCCCGTTTACGAAAACAAGAGCGCAGGGAGTTGCCCCCCTGCCCTCATGTTTGATTCAGCCCTCGGCCGAAGCCCGTTCCGGCGTCGCGTGGGTGTTGACCCGCTCGATCACCTTCCAGGTCTTCAGCTTGGAGATTGGTGCGGTCTCTTCGATCCGCACGGTCTCGCCCTGCTTGAACTCGTTGCTCTCGTCATGAGCATGATACTTCTTCGAGCGACGGATGATCTTCCCGTAGAGCGGGTGCTTCACCTTACGCTCGACGTTCACGACCACCGTCTTGTCGCCCTTGTCGGACACGACCAGACCGGTCAGCACGCGCTTCGGCATGATGTGTTCCTTACTTCGCGGCTTCAGCGCTGGTGCGCTGAGCCTGCAGGGTCTTGATGCGAGCGATGTCGCGGCGGACCTCACGAACGCGGCTCGGCTTTTCGAGCTGGTTCGTGGCGGCCTGGAAGCGCAGGTTGAACTGCTCGCGCTTCAGTTCGCCGAGCGACTCCGACAGCTGGTCGTCGCTCTTGGTCTTCATGTCGTCGATACGAGCCATGATCTTACTCGCCTCCCAGATGCGAGGTGTCACCCAGGCGGGCAACGACCTTTACCTTGATCGGCAGCTTCATGGCCGCCCGCTCGAACGCCTCGGCGGCGATCTTGCCGTCGACGCCGTCGAGCTCGAACAGGATCCGACCCGGCTTGACGCGAGCGGCCCAATATTCCGGCGCGCCCTTGCCCTTACCCATGCGGACTTCGGCTGGCTTTCCCGAGACCGGAAGATCTGGGAAAATGCGGATCCACAAACGCCCCTGGCGCTTCATGTGACGCGTGATCGCGCGGCGTGCCGCCTCGATCTGGCGTGCGGTGATCCGGTCGGGCTCCATGGCCTTCAGGCCGTAAGAGCCGAAATTGAGCGAGAAGCCACTCTTGGCGTCGCCCGAAATCTTGCCCTTGAAGGCCTTCCGGAACTTGGTCTTTTTTGGTTGCAGCATGTCTGTTCCTGCCCCTTAGCGACGATCGTCGCGCTGCGGCCGCACGCCGGAGGTCTGAGCCTCCATCATGATGCGGTCGTACGACGTCGGATCGTTGCCGAGAATCTCGCCCTTGAAGACCCAGACCTTCACGCCGCAAACGCCGTAAGACGTGTGCGCCGTAGCCTCGGCATAATCGATGTTCGCGCGCAGCGTGTGCAACGGAACCCGACCCTCACGATAGCTCTCCGACCGCGCGATCTCGGCGCCGCCAAGACGGCCGCCGCAGTTCACGCGGATGCCCTCGGCACCGAGACGCATCGCCGACTGAACCGCACGCTTCATGGCGCGACGGAAAGCGATACGACGCTCGAGCTGGTCGGCGATGCCCTGCGCGACGAGACGCGCATCGACTTCCGGCTTGCGGATTTCGACGATGTTCAGCGACACGGTCGACGACGTCATCTTGCCGATCGTCGAACGCAGCTTCTCGATGTCCGCACCCTTCTTGCCGATGATCACGCCGGGGCGTGCAGCGAAGATGGAGATGCGGGCCAGCTTGGCCGGACGCTCGATGACCACCTTGGAGATCGCGGCCTGCGGCAGCGTCTTCATGATGAATGCGCGGATCTTGAGATCCTCGAGCAGGAGCCGACCATAGTCGGCGCCTTCGGCGTACCAGCGGCTATCCCAGGTACGGTTGATCTGCAGACGCAGACCGATGGGGTTGCTCTTCTGACCCATTATGCTTCTTCCTGCTCGCGCACGACGATGCGCAGACGGCTGAATGGCTTGAGGATGCGGGTCGACTTGCCGCGGCCGCGGGTAGCGAAGCGCTTCATCGTGATCGACTTGCCAACCGATGCCTCGGCGACGACCAGCGAGTCGACGTCGAGATTGTGGTTGTTCTCCGCATTGGCGATGGCCGAGGCCAGCACCTTGCGGGCTTCGATCGCCATGCCCTTGGTCGAAAAGGCGAGGATGTTCATCGCATCGCCGACCTTCTTGCCACGGATGAGCGCAGCGACGAGGCCGAGCTTCTGTGCCGAACCGCGGATCTGCGTACCGACCGAAAGCGCCTCGTTGTCCGCGACCTTGCGCGGGCTGACTTGCTTAGACATCAGCGCTTGCCCTTCTTGTCGGCGGAGTGGCCGGGGAAGTAGCGCGTGGGCGCGAACTCACCGAGCTTCATGCCGACCATGTCCTCGTTGACCGAGACGGGCACGAACTTGCGGCCGTTATAGACGTTGAACGTGAGGCCCACGAACGACGGCAGGATCGTCGAGCGGCGCGACCAGGTCTTGATCGGCGAACGCGCGTTGGTGTCCTGGGCGGTTTCTGCCTTCTTGAGCAGATGAAGGTCCACGAAGGGGCCCTTCCAGACTGAACGAGCCATGTTAGCCCTTCCTCTTCGTCGAATGACGCGACCGGATGATCATCTTGTCGGTCGATTTGTTGTGACGCGTACGCGCACCCTTCGTCGGCTTGCCCCACGGCGTAACCGGATGACGGCCACCCGAGGTACGGCCTTCACCACCGCCGTGCGGATGGTCGACCGGGTTCTTGGCGACACCGCGCGTCAGCGGACGGATACCCATCCAGCGCGAACGACCGGCCTTGCCCAGGTTCTGGTTCTGGTTGTCGGGGTTCGAGACCGCGCCAACCGTCGCCATGCAATCGCTGCGGATGTAGCGCTGCTCGCCCGAGTTCAGGCGAACCATCACCATGCCCTTGTCGCGACCGACGACCTGCACGTACGTGCCGGCCGAACGGGCGATCTGGCCACCCTTCATCGGCTTCATCTCCACGTTGTGGACGATGGTGCCGACCGGCATCTGACCGAGTTCCATGGCGTTGCCCGGCTTCACGTCGGTCTTCTTGGCCGCGAGAACCTTGTCGCCGACGGCCAGACGCTGCGGCGCCAGGATATAGGCGAGTTCCTCGTCCGGGTACTTGACCAGGGCGATGAACGCGGTGCGGTTGGGATCATACTCGATCCGCTCGACGGTGCCTTCGACGTCCCACTTGCGACGCTTGAAGTCGATGTAGCGGTACTTCTGCTTGTGACCGCCGGCGATGCCGCGCGAGGTCACATGGCCCTTGTTGTTACGACCGCCGGTCTTGTGCTTGCCTTCGGTCAGCGCCTTGACGGGGCGACCCTTCCAGAGCGACGACTTGTCGACCAGGATAAGACCGCGGCGTGCCGGCGATGTCGGATTATAATGCTTGAGTGCCATGGCCTCAGATCCCCGTCGTCACGTCGATGGACTGACCGTCCTTCAACGTCACGATTGCCTTTTTCATGTCCGAGCGCGAGTAGTTCGTGCCCTTCCACTTTTTGGTCTTGCCCTTCTGGACGAGCGTGTTCACGCCGACGACGTTCACGTCGAACAGCGCCTCAACGGCCGCCTTGATCTCGGGCTTCGTGGCGTCGTTGGACACCTTGAACACCACCGCGTTGTGCTCCGACAGGGTCGTCGTCTTCTCGGTGATATGCGGGGCCAGGATAACGTCGTAATGACGATTATCGATGCCCGCCTTCTGCTTCTTAGCCATGGAAGCGCGCCTCCAGCTTTTCGACAGCGGCGCGCGTCAGCACCAGCGTGTCATGCTTCAGGATGTCGTAAACGTTCGCGCCGGCTGCCGGCATCACGTTCACTTCGTACAGGTTGCCCGCAGCGAATGCGAAGCTGGTGTCGACCATGTCGCCGTCGATGACGAGCGCACGCTTGCCGAAGCCGAGCTTGGCGAGATCGCCGAGCAGCGTCTTGGTCTTGCCACCCTCGACAGCCAGGCTGTCCATGATGACCAGCGAACCCGCCTTGGCGTGGCTGCTGAGCGCCATGCGCAGACCGAGTGCGCGAACCTTCTTGTTCAGCGACGGGTTGAAGTCACGGACGCGGGCGCCGTGTGCCTTACCACCACCGATGAACACAGGTGCGCGACGATCGCCGTGACGCGCCGTACCGCCGCCTTTCTGGCGACCGAACTTCTTGCCGGTGCGGGCGACGTCTGCGCGCTCACGGGTGCCGCGAGCCGTCTCGCGACGCTTCTCGAGCTGCCAGGTGACGACACGGTGCAGGATGTCGGCGCGCGGATCAAGGCCGAAGACCTCGTCGTTGAGCTCGATGTCCGCAGCGTCGGTACCGGCGAAAGATGAAACCTTGATCTTCACGCTCAGCCCTCCTGGCCGTCGGCTGCAGGTGCGTCGGTCGTTTCGGCCGGCGTGTCTGCTGCAGTGTTGCTGTTGGTGGTCTTGAGACCGGCGGGGAACGGTGCGTCGGCGTGGCGCGCGACCTTCACCGAGTCCTTGACGAAGAGCCAGCCGCCCTTGGAGCCAGGAACCGAACCCTTGACGAACAGGAGACCACGCTCGACGTCCGTCGATACGATCTCGAGGTTCTGCTGGGTGCGATACTTGTCGCCCATGTGGCCGGCCATCTTCTTGTTCTTGAAGACCTTGCCCGGATCCTGGCGCTGACCGGTCGAACCGAGCGAACGGTGCGAGACCGACACGCCGTGGGTTGCCCGCAGACCGCCGAAGCCCCAACGCTTCATGCCGCCCTGGAAGCCCTTACCCTGGGTCTTGCCCTGGATATCGACGATCTGGCCTGCGACGTAGTGGTCGGCCGAGATCTCGGCGCCAACGTCGAGCAGGCCGTCTGCGTTCACACGGAACTCATGGACGACAGCCTTGGGCTCCACTTCGGCCTTGCCGAAATGGCCGCGCTGCGGCTTTGCAACATTCTTCGACTTGGCAACGCCTGCACCAAGCTGGACGGCAGTGTAGCCGTCACGATCCATTTCGCGAACGGAAACGACCTGATTGCCTTCGAGTGCCAGAACGGTGACCGGCACGTGCCGACCATCTTCCTGGAACAGGCGGGTCATCCCCATCTTCTTCGCGATCACGCCAGTACGCATGATCTTGTCCCTTCCTAGACAGAGGCCCCGTCGGACTATTCCTCGGGGGCTTGCGGACCATGTCCGGAGCGAAGCTCCATGATGCATCCACCTGACCCCATTCCCGGCCAAAGCCCTGAATGGAGTCGGATCAACCCGGTAAATACGAAACGCGCCCCGTCCCGGGCTGGTGTTTCTGCAAACGCAGAAACGTGACGGGGGACGCTGCCCCGTCGGTTTGCACCGACGGCGGTATCCCAATGTCGAACGGCGCGGGACCGTTACCGGTCGACCGCGCCGCGCCAGCCCTTAGGCGAGCTTGATCTCGACGTCAACGCCAGCGGCGAGGTCCAGCTTCATCAGCGCATCGACCGTCTGCGGCGTCGGCTGGACGATATCCAGCATACGCTTGTACGTGCGCACCTCGAACTGCTCGCGCGACTTCTTATCGATGTGCGGGCCGCGGTTCACGGTGAATTTTTCGATGCGCGTCGGAAGGGGAATCGGACCGCGGATGAGCGCGCCGGTGCGGCGTGCGGTGTCGGCGATGTCGCCAGTGGCCTGATCGAGCACACGGTGATCGAACGCCTTCAGACGAATGCGGATATTGCTGTCCATAGTCCCTACCGATGCGAAAGAGCGGGCCCGTTTCCGGGCTCTTGCTGGTTGATGTTTAAACCGAAGGCGGGCCATTACGGGAGAGTCGGGTGAAATGCAACCGGCGGTTGCGGGTTTTCCGGCTCGATCTGTCGAACACCGTGCTACCTACCAATCCTCCCCCGCCAGGGGGAGGTGGCACGCGAAGCGTGACGGAGGGGGAGGAAGGCGATGCGACTCGATGGATCCTGACCGTCCGCAGCAACGCCAAGCGGCTGCGGAAACAGATGACCCCGCACGAGATAGCATTGTGGCTGGCATTACGAGGTAACGAGGCAGGCTTGCGCTTCCGCCGGCAACACGCAGCAGGCCCCTACGTCCTCGACTTCTACTGCGCCCCAGCGCGACTCGCGATCGAAGTCGACGGCGAATCCCACAACCACGGCAACCGCCCCGAACGAGACGCAACCCGAGACGCCTGGCTAGTCGCCCAAAACATCCGCGTCCTCCACTACCCCGCCCGCGAAATGCTAGCCAACCTCGACGACGTCGTCCGCCAGGTCACGTCCGTCGCAGTCGAACGGCGAACTACCTTCGAGAGCTAATCCCCCCTCCCCCTCCGACGCCTCCGGCGCCACCTCCCCCTAGCGGGGGAGGATTGAGAGAAAAGCGAACTTAGACAAGAGCGCTCCCCACAGCCAGCAGCACGCCAAAACTGATCGCCGTCGATACAGCCCACCAACCGACCAGACAACGACGGGCGCCCGTTAGTAGCCCAACCGCACCAATGGTAACGGTGCCTAATCCAACAAAAAGTAGAGGGAGTGGTTTCAGCGGCCCCTCGGTTTGAGTCGGCAATTTCGTCATGATCAAGATTACCGGGAGCATGACCCCGAAGATACCGATACTGCGAAGGTAGTGCTGGCGTATCTGATACTGCACGAACTGACGACCTGTTCCTTCGCGGGCCACCCGTGATTTTTCTTGGTGTAGCCATTCGAAGCGGTCAGGTTTCATGCCGAGGCATTTGTCGGAATACGGCCACATCCGCAAGTGGGCGATCGCGGCCGGCGTCAATCAAGCTTTTCGAGCGCCATCCGCGCGATGCCCACCAAACACAAAAAAGCCCGGCCTCTCTCGCGAGAAGCCGGGCTCTTTTCGATCAACTCCCGAAGGAGAAGACGCTTACTTGTCGATCTGGCTCACGACGCCTGCACCGACGGTACGGCCGCCTTCGCGGATCGTGAAGCGCTGGCCCACGTCCATGGCGATCGGTGCGATCAGCTTGATGCCGAGCGACACGTTGTCGCCTGGCATGACCATCTCGGTGCCCTCGGGCAGCTCGACGGTGCCGGTCACGTCCGTCGTACGGAAGTAGAACTGCGGGCGGTAGTTGGCGAAGAACGGCGTGTGACGGCCACCCTCTTCCTTCGACAGCACGTACACTTCCGAGTTGAAGTCGGTGTGCGGCTTGATCGTGCCTGGCTTGCAGAGCACCTGGCCACGCTCGACTTCGTCGCGTGCAACGCCGCGGATCAACGCGCCGACGTTATCGCCAGCCTGGCCCTGGTCGAGCAGCTTGCGGAACATCTCGACGCCCGTGACCGTGGTCTTGCGAACGGTCGGGTGGATACCGACGATCTCGACTTCCTCGCCAACCTTGACGATGCCGGTCTCGACGCGGCCGGTGACAACCGTACCACGACCCGAGATCGAGAACACGTCCTCGATCGGCATCATGAACGGCTTGTCGAGCGGACGCTCGGGCTGCGGGATGTAGTCGTCGACAGCCTGCATCAGCTCGGTGACGGCGTCGGCGCCGAGCTTCTGGTTCGAACCCGACAGCGCGCAGGTTGCCGAACCCTTGATGACGGGGATGTCGTCGCCCGGGAAGTCGTACGAGCTGAGCAGCTCGCGGATTTCCATCTCGACCAGCTCGAGGATTTCCTCGTCGTCGACCAGATCGACCTTGTTCATGAACACGACCATTGCGGGCACGCCGACCTGGCGTGCGAGCAGGATGTGCTCACGGGTCTGTGGCATCGGGCCATCGGTCGCCGAAACGACGAGGATCGCGCCGTCCATCTGAGCTGCGCCGGTGATCATGTTCTTCACATAATCGGCGTGGCCCGGGCAATCGACGTGCGCGTAGTGACGGTTGGCCGTCTCGTACTCGACGTGTGCGGTCGAGATCGTGATGCCGCGCTCGCGCTCCTCGGGAGCCTTGTCGATGTTGGCGAAGTCGACAGCGGTACCGCCGGTCGTCTCTGCCAGAACCTTCGTGATCGCAGCGGTGAGCGACGTCTTGCCATGATCGACGTGACCGATGGTGCCGATGTTGAGATGCGGCTTGTTCCGCTCAAATTTTGCCTTGGCCATTGTTTCCTACCTTCTGATTCGTATTCCGGTGCCACACCGGGAACCGCGCGAACGCGGCCCCATAGCGGCTGTTAAAGCCTGACGCTAGCCCTACCCCTTTAAAGGGTTAAGCCAGTTTCGCCTTCACCTCGTCGGCGACGTTCTGCGGCACTTCGTCGTAATGCGAGAACTGCATCGAGTATTGTGCACGGCCCTGCGTGAACGAGCGGAGCGAATTCACATAGCCGAACATGTTGGCCAGTGGCACCATCGCCTCGACCGTCTGCGCGTTACCACGGCTGTCGGTGCCCTGGATCTGGCCACGACGGCTGTTCATGTCGCCGATGACGTCGCCCAGATAATCCTCCGGGGTGACGACCTCAACCTTCATGACCGGCTCGAGCAGCGTGATGCCCGACTTCTGTGCCACTTCGCGCATGGCGCCACGTGCACAGATTTCGAACGCCAGTGCCGACGAGTCGACGTCGTGATACGCGCCGTCATACAGCACGATCTCGAAATCGATGATCGGGAAGCCGACCAGCGAACCCGAAGCAGCCGTCTCGCGGAAGCCCTTCTCGATCGCAGGCAGATATTCCTTCGGAATGTTGCCGCCCTTGATCTCGTCCTTGAACGTGATGCCCGAACCGCGCTCGCCCGGCGTGACCTTGACCTTCACGCGACCGAACTGGCCGGTGCCGCCCGACTGCTTCTTGTGCGTGTAATCGACGTCGACCGGCTTCTTCAGATATTCGCGATACGCGACCTGAGGAGCGCCGACATTGGCCTCGACCTTGAACTCACGCTTCATGCGGTCGACCAGGATCTCGAGATGGAGCTCGCCCATGCCCTTGATGATGGTCTGACCCGACTCGGGGTCCGACGACACGCGGAACGAGGGATCCTCGCGTGCGAGACGATTGAGCGCGACGCCCATCTTCTCCTGATCGGCCTTGGTCTTCGGCTCCACCGAAAGCTCGATCACGGGCTCGGGGAATTCCATCCGCTCGAGAATGATCGGTGCGTTCATCGCGCAGAGCGTGTCGCCCGTGGTGGTGTCCTTGAGGCCTGCGAGAGCGACGATGTCGCCAGCAAAGGCTTCCTGGATGTCCTCACGGCTGTTCGCATGCATAAGCAGCATGCGGCCGACCTTTTCCTTCTTGTCCTTGACCGAGTTGGTGACCTGCGATGCGGTCTCCAGCTTGCCCGAATAGATGCGCGCGAAGGTCAGCGTGCCGACGAACGGATCGTTCATGATCTTGAACGCCAGCGCCGAGAACGGCACGTCGTCCGACGAAGGACGCTCGTCCGGCGTCACGCCGTCGAGCTTCAGACCCTGAATCGCGGGAACGTCGAGCGGCGAAGGCAGATAGTCGACCACGGCGTCGAGCAGGGGCTGAACGCCCTTGTTCTTGAACGCCGAACCGCAGACCACCGGCACGAATGCCATGCTGAGCGTACCCTTGCGGATCAGCTTCTTGAGGTCGGCGACGCTCGGCTCGTTACCCTCGAGATAGGCTTCCATCAGAGCATCGTCCTGCTCGACGGCCATCTCGATCAGCTCGCTGCGATACTTCGCAGCCTTCTCGGCCATGTCCTCGGGGATCTCGGCATATTCGAACTTCGCGCCGAGGCTCTCTTCGAGCCAGATGATCGCGCGGTTCTCGACGAGGTCGACGAGGCCCTTGAAGCCGCCTTCCATGCCGATCGGCAGGTACAGCACCGCCGGACGCGCACCGAGACGATCGATGATCGAGTTGACGCAGAAGTAGAAATCGGCGCCGGTGCGATCGAGCTTGTTGACGAAGCACATGCGCGGCACGCCGTACTTGTCGGCCTGACGCCACACGGTCTCGGACTGCGGCTCGACGCCGGCAACGCCGTCGAAGCATGCGACCGCGCCGTCGAGGACGCGCAGCGAACGCTCGACTTCGATCGTGAAATCGACGTGGCCCGGGGTGTCGATGATGTTGATAAGGTGCTCTTCGCCCTTACCTTCTTCGGCGCGCCACTTGCAGGTGGTTGCAGCCGACGTGATCGTGATCCCGCGCTCCTGCTCCTGCTCCATCCAATCCATCGTCGCGGTGCCTTCGTGCACTTCGCCGATCTTGTAGGACTTGCCGGTGTAATAGAGGATGCGCTCGGTCGTCGTCGTCTTGCCGGCGTCGATGTGCGCCATGATGCCGATGTTGCGGTAACGGTCGAGCGGATGGCTGCGGGCCATGATCGTGCTTCCTTAAGGATATGGGGAGCCGAACGTGCCGGCTCCCCAATATATAGGTGTTTGCGTTACAGGCGAAAGACCGCCCGTGACACGGTTACCAATGCTAGGCTTCGAAGCCCGCTGTTACCAGCGGTAGTGCGAGAATGCACGGTTGGCTTCTGCCATCCGGTGCGTGTCTTCGCGCTTCTTGACCGCGTTGCCGCGGTTGTTGGCAGCATCCATCAGCTCGCCCGACAGCCGTGCGGCCATCGTGTTCTCGCTGCGCGAACGTGCCGCACCGATCAGCCAGCGGATCGCCAGCGCCTGGGCACGCTCGGGACGCACTTCGACGGGAACCTGGTAGGTTGCACCACCGACGCGACGCGAACGGACTTCGATGCCCGGCTTCACGTTGTTCAGCGCATCGTGGAAAACGCCGATCGGGTCGCGCTTGGCGCGCTGCTCGACGGTTTCAAATGCACCGTACACGATCAGCTCTGCGACGGACTTCTTGCCGTCCAGCATGACGCTGTTCATGAACTTCGACAGAACCTCATCCCCGAACTTGGGATCAGGCAGGATGACCCGCTTTTCGGGACGACGACGACGTGCCATTTTATATTCCTTCTAAACTTCAGCCTTGATGGGTCAGATACCATTGCGACCGGCTTACGCCGGCTGGCCTGCCCGGCTTACTTCGGACGCTTGGCGCCGTACTTGGAACGCGACTGACGCCGGTCCTTCACACCCTGTGTATCGAGCACGCCGCGCAGGACGTGATAGCGAACACCGGGAAGATCGCGGACACGACCGCCACGGATCAGGACAACCGAATGCTCCTGAAGATTGTGGCCCTCGCCCGGGATGTAGCTGATGACTTCGCGCTGGTTGGTCAGGCGAACCTTGGCCACCTTGCGCAGAGCCGAGTTCGGCTTCTTCGGGGTCGTCGTGTAGACGCGCGTGCAAACGCCACGCTTCTGCGGATTTGCTTCCATCGCAGGGACCTTCGATTTGGCCTTCTGCGGATCGCGGCCCTTGCGGACCAGCTGGTTGATCGTCGGCATTGAAGCCTTCACCTTTCAAGTGGTTACTTTGCTGGAGCCATTGAGGCGCCTGAGAATACAAAAAGGACCATTCGAGGCGCACACGGCGCCCCTCAGGTCCTGGAATGCATCCAGCAATGTTCAAGCATGCCCGGCGGGAAAGACTCCCGAAGAACAGGGCGCGCCTATATGTCAGGACGCGGCTCGGGTCAACGGGCCGGAATCGGTTTGCGGCGCGCCTGCCTTGCGACGCGTTTAACATGGTGGAAACGTCAGCCGGCGCAAAAGCGGGAGATGATATCCGTCCACCCTGCCCGGCGATGGCCCGTCGCTCCGATCGTCTCGCTTCTCGGATCGACGGTCGCGGCGGAATTGGCGCTGACATACGGAACGGAGTCGTTTCCGTCTAACCTGTTATGCGACCTTGCCTTGATCGCCGTCTTCGTTGCGGCGATCGAGCGTCGCTACAAGGCGATGCTGGCGGCCGCTGGCTTGGCATGTGGGCTGGCCCTGTATGGCGCCATGCTCCTTCCGCTTGCGATCGGGCTGGCGAGCAGCCGACGAGCCGCACGCCGCGCACTCCTGCTCGTTCCGCTCTTAGCATGCTTCGCCATCATCGCACTGGGCAGGCCCTGGCTCCCCTCCAGCCTGATCGGCATGTGGTCGGTCGCACGCCAGCCGGACTTGACGGGCTTGATGGCAGCGTTTGCGCTGGGAAGCCTGGCGTGGCTAACGGCGACGCTATCCGCCCGCCCCCTGATGCACGACATGGTGCCGACCGCGGCCCTGAGCTGCGCCCTCGGCTGTGCCTTGGTCCTGCCCGGCGCGTCGATGGCCGTGCCGCTTGCGCTGGCCTGCCGCTGCAAGGATCGCCGGGTATCGCTGTTGACGGCACTTGCGGCGCTGCTGGCCGCTTTCGCGGTACCGATCCCAGCGACGCTCGCGTTGACGGTCGCGCTGACACTGGCGGCGAGATCCCTTCGCACGCCCGCCGCGAACGACAATCGGGTATTCGCGCGCAAACTCCGATTCGTCACTCTGGTATGAGGCTTCGGCACGCGCCGCCGACTTCTTTACCCCCGCCCGCAAGCGCCTTCATCGAGCGGATTGGCGATGATGTTCTGCGGTGGCTGGAAACGACCGACCACCGCTATCGGCGCGGCAGTTCCAACGCCGCCAACAACGTCTTCTCGAATCGCGTCGGATCCTCGACCTGCGGCGAGTGCCCCAGCCCCTCGAGCATGACTAGCTTGGCATTCGGCATCTGCTTCACCGCGCGCGGGGCGACCATCGGGATCGGCTCGAGAAACTTGCGCAGGCTTACCGGCGCCTGCGCGCGACCGAATGCCGTTTTATCGAGCGTCCCGACGATCAACGTCGTCGGCGGCGTGATCCGGTAGAGTTCGTGCGCGACCGGCTGCGCCTTGATCATCTCGCTGGTTTTCGCCTGCGCCAGCGCGACCGTATCGCGACCAGCGCCCTGGTACATACCGGCCTGCATCCAGACCCAGCGATCATAGGACGGCTTCCAGACGCCGTGATAGTAGTTCTCGAGCTGGTACGCCTTGATCGACGCGTAGCTCGTCTTCTTCTCGTTCGCCCAGAGCGTGTCGACGTCGGCATAGGGGACGCCCTCTTCGGAGCGGTCCTTCAATCCGAGCGGATTCACCAGCACCAGTTTCTCGACCGACGCTGGGTACATGATCGCATACCGCATCGCCAGCATGCCGCCCATCGAGTGCCCGACGATCGTCGCCTGCGAGATCCCGCGCGACTCAAGCAGGCGCCGGGTAAAGGATGCCAGCATCTCGAAACTATACTGCGCCGCACGCGGCTTGGACGATTTGCAGAAGCCGATTTGGTCGGGCACGATCACGCGGTAGCCAACCGCGCTCAGCGCGCGCACGGTACTGCCCCAAGTCGCACCGCAGAAGTTCTTGCCGTGCAGCAGGACGATGGTGCGACCATTGGGGCGTTGCGCCGCGATATCCATGAATGCCATCTGTGCCGGGCTGCCGATGATATCGACCTCCATCGTCTGCACCGGCCATGGATAGGTGAAGCGTTCGAGCTGTGGCCCGAGATCCGGGACCGCCGGGACCGCCGCAGCCCCCATCAGGAGCGCGGCGATTGGCCCCGCCAGCAACATCGATCCCGCCTTCATACGATTACGCTTTCCTGCACACACCAAGCCTGTGTAAGGTTACCGAGCAAACCGCGCCGAGTGCAACGCATCATCCTTATGATGACGAATTGCACGCGAAGCGCTTGCCCTTCGCGAAAACGCTGGGTATGGGGCGCGACCGCGTAGGAGTGTAGCTCAGTTGGTTAGAGCGTCGGTCTCCAAAACCGAAGGCCCTCGGTTCGAATCCGAGCACTCCTGCCACCCCCTTTGATAACCTGATTTTGGATTGCACCGTTTCAAACGGCGCTGTCGCACGCGTATCGCGATTGCAGAACTTGCATTTGATAATGCAATTTTCGCAATTGCTCTATCCGGTGCTGCGATGCACAACGATCAGGCCTTTCAGGCATCCTCTCCTAAAAACTTTCATGGCCGGTCTCGTACCGGCCTTTTTTTTTGCCCGCGTTGCGCGTACACCTTGGACGCTGTCGTCAGGCCGAACGATAACAAGAAACCGTGGGAGCGGAGCCGCCGGTGAAACCGGCACCGGCAAGACGATCGTGCGGGGGATCGAGTGACCCAAGCGCTCTCCCCCGCGATTTCCTTGGCCGCCGCCTGACACGCTCGGTCCATCGTCCCCGGCACGCGCCGGAGCGCTCTCCCGCCCCGCCCTTGCTTTACCCGGCCACCAAAGCTATCTGCCGCGCTTCCGACAGCGAGGACGGACTTGCCGCCGCGGCCCTTCACAGGGAGCGGCTAGTGGGTCTATGTCTCGCATCTCACTTTCTCAATCAGCGGGTTCGAAGAACATCGTGGCGAAAACGTCCCCCCTCGAATTCATCCAGCAGGTCCGCACCGAGACCGCGAAGGTCACGTGGCCGACGCGTCGCGAGACGGTCATGACCGGCGTGATGGTGGTGATCATGACGACGATCCTCGCGCTGTTCTTCCTGGGCGTCGACTCGATCCTGCAAGCGATCGTCTCCGCCCTCCTCAAACTCGCTCAGTAAGCAAGGTTCCGTCATGGCGCGCTGGTACATCATTCACGCCTATTCGGGCTTCGAGGGCAAGGTCCGCGACTCGATCATGGCCGAGGCGACCCGGATGGGTCTCGAGCAGCTCGTCGAGCAGATCGAAGTCCCGACCGAAACCACCACCGAAGCCCGTCGCGGCAAGAAGATCGCGGTCGAGCGCAAGTTCATGCCGGGCTACGTCCTCGCCAAGCTGAACATGAACGACGACGTGTATCACCTCGTCAAGAACACGCCCAAGGTCACCGGCTTCCTCGGCAGCATGGGCAAGCCGCAGGCGATCAGCGAGGCGGAAGCCACGCGGATGCTGAACAGCAAGGAAGAGGCCGCCGCGGCCCCCAAGCAGAAGGTCAAGGTCGACTACGAGATCGGCGATCAGGTCAAGGTTCTCGACGGTCCGTTCGCGACCTTCAACGGCCTGGTCGAGGAACTCGACTTCGACCGCAGCCGCGTCAAGGTTTCGGTGTCGATCTTCGGTCGCGCCACCCCGGTCGAGCTCGAATTCGAGCAGGTCGAGCGCAGTAAATAATTCCTGCGCGGCTGGCATAGCCAGCCTGCGCGAGGGATCGCGGCCGGCTGATGGCCGGCCCAGCGACGCGGGCGTCACCTTGCGTCGCGTTTTGAGAGCCCAACGGCTCTCCGTATATGCTCCCCACGTCTATACCTGATGCATATTCGAAAAGCCTCGGCTGGGTCTGATGCATCTTTCCGGTCTCGCGACACAAAGGCCGGCGGGCGTCGATGACGTCACCGGAAAGTGGGGTCGTTCGGGTCGCCCCCGTCCTGTGTCCGGCGCTCCAAATCGCGCAACGGACTTACTTCGGTCGAACCCGCGCTGCGCAGGATCGACGACCACATCGGCACGATCTGCGCGGTGTTGGCTTCGTACCCGTGATATTCTCGGCATAGACCGGCTTATCGGTCGATCCCGACATGCCGCTTAGGCATCGGTATCGCGCGGTGTAGAAGCAGCAGATCGAGAGGCTTTGAGAGACCAGGCTATGAACTTTGGCGCATCGGCGTGCCGACGGTACGGTATCTGCGCGATCCTCGGTACAATAACGCTGCCGATCAGCGCCCACCCTCCTGCCAAGGCACTGCGAACAGCACCGACGCCAGCGCCGGCCCGGTCGCCGATCCTGCTGTCCGAATTCATCTACACCCACGCCCCCTACCCGCAGGCGCATGCCTCGACGATCGTCGAGCTGCCCGACGGCACGCTCGCCGCGGCGTGGTTCGGCGGATCGGGCGAGAGCCGACCGGACGTCCAAATCTGGTTCGCGCGACGGGGGGCGACCGGATGGGAAACGCCCGTTGCCGTCGCCGATGGCGTGACCGCTGACGGTCAACGGTTCCCGACCTGGAACCCGGTGCTGTTCCAGCCCGCCGGGGGCGAGCTGCAGCTTTTCTACAAGGTCGGACCCAATCCGCGCAGCTGGTGGGGCATGGTCATGCGCTCGCCCGATGACGGGCGACACTGGCGCCGGCCGCAGCGCCTGCCGGACGGCGTGCTGGGACCGATCAAGAACAAGCCCGTGGTGGCGCCCGACGGAAGCTGGCTATCGCCGTCCAGCCGCGAGGAAGGCAGCGCGGAGGCCAATATCTGGTCGATCCGGATCGAGCGCAGCACCGATCGCGGGGCGACGTGGCAGGTTGGCAGTGCGATCGCCTCGCCGATGCATATCGAGGCGATCCAGCCGAGCATCCTGTCCCATCCCGGCGGCGTGCTGGAGCTGGTCGCGCGGACACGACAGGGTGCGCTGGCGATGAGCTGGTCACGTGATTCCGGGCGCAGCTGGTCGCCCCTGGCGGCGATCGACCTGCCCAATCCCAATGCGGGCACCGACGCGGTGACGCTGCGCGATGGACGGCAGCTTATCGTCTACAATCACAGCGCGCATGCCCCGGATCGGCCCGGCGACGGCCCGCGCTGGCCGCTCAATATCGGTCTATCGGACGACGGCGTGCGATGGCGCAACGCGCTGACACTGGAGAGCAAGCCGCTGCCCGACGGCTATGCCTATCCCGCCGTGATCCAGACTCGCGACGGGCTGGTGCACGTCACCTACACCTATAACCGGACTCGCATCCGCCACGTCGTGATCGATCCGGCGCGGCTGCACTGAGCCGATTCGCCTGCCACCTCCTCTGGGGAAGGTGGCAGGCGTCACCCGCCTCGGATACGATCAGAAGCCGACGCTGATCGTGCCGAACACCTGGCGCGGGGCAACCGGGAACTGGTTGAACGTCCCGCTCGCTGCGCCGATGCTGAGCGTCGAGGCGGCGCGCTTGTTGGTGATGTTCGTCACGTTCAGGCTGACCGTCGCGGTCTTGACGATCTGCCCTTCGGCCAAGGGCACGCGCGCGGCGATGCGGCCCGACAGCGTGAAGTAGGACTTTACAGCCAGGTCGTTGGTGTAGGTCGCGTACCGCTTGCCGATATAATCGCCAATGAGCTGCGCGTCGAAGATGTCGTAATTGGCCGACGCGGTAAACTTGTTAAGCCAATCCGGGCTGCCCGGCACCTTCTTGCCTGCGGTGCCGACCGTGGTCGTCCCGCTGACATAATCCTGTTCGTAGCGCGAGTTGTTGTACGACAGCGCATCGTAGAACGAGAAATGCGGGCCGAACCGGATCGTGCCGGCGATATCGACGCCATCGGTCTTCACTGCGCCGACATTCTGGAGGATCGCCGCGCCGCTGACGACCGCGGTGACCACCGGCGTCGGGCTGATGCCGAGCAGGCGGTTGCTGAAATCGACGTGATACACGCTGATCTGGCCCTCGAACCCGGTGATCGGGCCGAGGTTGAGCGCGTGATGCGAGCGCAGGCCCGCCTCGTACGTCCAGCTCGTCTCGGGCTCGACATTGTCCTTGAACAGATCGAACGCGGCCTGGCTGCCGAGCGCGAATGGCGACAGGCCGGCGGCGGCGCTGGTCTGGAACTGACGGATGTTCTTCTGGACGTTGACGAACACCTGCTCGTTGTCGGACGCGTCCCACAGCGCGCCGAGCTGTGGCAGGAAGTATTTGTGCGTGTCGATCTTGCCGACCGGCAGCGCGACCGAACCGGTGAACGAGCCCGGGATCGGCTGCGTCGGTACGCGCTGCGACGCGTTCTGGAACGTGCTCTTGACGCCGCCCTGAAGCGTGAGGGTCGGCAACAGCTTCCAGCTGTCCTGGATGTGCGCCTGATATTCGTCGACGCGCACTTCGCTGTGATATTGCGTGATCAGGGGCGTCAGCGAGTCGCGCGGACGCTGATACGGCGTCGTGGGGTCGTTGACCGGGAACGGATACCAGCGGCGATAGGCCGACGAGCTCTGATGCTCGTACCACGCGCCGAACTCGATATGATGCGCGCCGAGATCGATGCCGACCGTCGACACCAGGCCACCGCGCGCGATGCGATATTCGGTCGTGCGCGTCGCCAGCCCCGATCCGCCGAACACCGTCGTCAGGTTCTGGCCGGGGTAATAGAACGAGAACAGCTTGGGCAGGCCGGCGACGTCGATCGGTCCACCGATGATCCCGACGCCGTCATTGTGATGGTAATAGGCCTGGTTCGAGAAGGTCACGCGGTCGCTGACGTTCCAGTCATATTTGATATAGCCGAGATAGTCGGTCCGCGCGGCGACGCCGTAATAGTTGCTGTAGTTCGATCCGTCGGCCTTGTACGCGCCCGAGTTCAGATAGTTGAGCATCCCCTGGAAATCGGGGAACTTGAACGGACGGACATACGGCGCGGTGGCTTGCGTCGCGGTGGTGATGACGGTCGAATCCTCGTTCGGCTCGGTCTTGTCCGAATAGGCCGCGTAGACCGTCAGCTTGCCGGTGGAATCGTCATGGACGAACTTCGCATTGGCCTGATAGCCGCCCTGGATGCCGTTGAAATCCCACGCCTTCGCCTTCTGGCGCGAGCCCGAAATGTAGAAGCTGTTGCCGTTGCCGAAGGTGCCGCTGTCGATCCGCGCGAACAGCCGCGAGGTTGAATGGCTGCCGAGCGTCTGGTCGATCTGCACGCCCATTTCCTTGCGCGGATCGCTCGAGAAGGTGTCGATCGTGCCGCCGAGGTTGCTGGTCGATGCGGTGCCCAGATCGCCCGCGCCGCTGGCCAGCGTCACGCGCGAGACATTCTCCGAGATGATCGCACGTTGCGGCGACAGGCCGTTGTAATTGCCGTAATTCTGGTCGCCCAGCGGCAGGCCGTCGAGCGTGTAGCCGAGCTGCTGCGCGTTGAAGCCGTGGACGAACAGCGAGATGTTCTGTTCGTTGTTGCCCCATGGATCGGCGGTCAGGAACGTCACGCCCGGCAGCGTCTGCAACGCCTTGAGCGGACTGACGCCGGGAAGGATCTTCTGCATGTCGACGCCGCTGATCTGCGCGACCGAGCGGGTGGCGGTACCAGTGACGACGATCGTGTCGTCCTGACCCGCGGCCGGTACGGGATCGGGCGCGGCGACCGGCGCGGGCGAGCCCGGTTCGGCATCCTTGGCGACCAGCGACTGCGAAGATACGGGCGATACGCCAAGGACGGCGACGCCGACAGCACCGCACAACAACCGCGCGGCGGTACGAGAAAACATGGTCATTCTGGAAAACCCCTAGCGAGATCAATCGATCGTCACCCCCGGGGCGGCACCTATGGCCGCCTCGCGACAGTCGGGTGACCGTTTCGCTACAGTTTTAATTTGTAAGACAACGTGTGACGATCGGGTATCACCCCCCGAGAGAGGGGCGCACGCGGGTGTTGCCGCTTTGCGGGTTTTGCGCTATGCGCGCCGGCTTCCACCTTCACTGATGGAAATTTGCGGGAGGTTGCCGGGAGGTAGCCGCCATCACCGCTAGGCTCACATAAAGAGAGTGACATGGCTAAAAAGATTACCGGATACATCAAGCTGCAGGTTCCTGCAGGCGAGGCAAAGCCCGCGCCGCCGATCGGGCCTGCGCTGGGTCAGCGCGGCGTGAACATCATGGAGTTCTGCAAGGCGTTCAACGCCGGCACGAGCGAACTGAAGAAGGGCATGCCGATCCCGACCGTCATCACGGTCTATGCGGATCGCTCGTTCTCGTTCGAGACCAAGACGCCGCCGGCATCGTACCTGATCAAGGAGGCCGCTGGTCTCAAGTCGGGTTCGAAGGAGCCGGGCAAGGTCGTCGCCGGCAAGATCAAGCGCAGCCAGCTGAGCGAGATCGCCACGACGAAGATGAAGGACCTCAACGCCAACGATATCGACGCTGCGACGAAGATCATCGAAGGCAGCGCCCGCGCAATGGGCCTCGAAGTGGTGGAGGGCTGAGATCATGGCTAAGCTGAGCAAGAAGCAGAAGGCCGTCACGGTCGACCTCGTCAAGCTGCACGGCATCGACGAGGCCATCGGTCTCGCACGGTCGGGCGCCACGTCGAAGTTCGACGAGACGATCGAAGTCGCGCTGAACCTGGGCGTCGATCCGCGTCACGCCGACCAGATGGTCCGCGGCGTCGTCACGCTGCCCAAGGGCACCGGCAAGACCGTCCGCGTCGGCGTGTTCGCCCGCGGCGCGAAGGCTGAAGAGGCCCTCGCAGCAGGCGCAGACGTCGTCGGCGCCGAAGACCTGATGGAAATCATCCAGGGCGGCACGATCGATTTCGATCGCTGCATCGCGACCCCGGACATGATGGGCATCGTCGGTCGCCTCGGTAAGGTGCTGGGTCCCAAGGGCCTGATGCCGAATCCGAAGCTCGGTACGGTGACGATGAACGTCGCCGCCGCGGTCGAAGCTGCCAAGGGCGGCCAGATCGAATACCGCGTCGAGAAGGCCGGCATCATCCATTCGGGCATCGGCAAGGCGTCGTTCCCGGCAGAAGACCTGCGCGCGAACTTCGACGCACTGGTCGACGCGGTGGTCAAGGCCAAGCCGACCGGCGCCAAGGGCAAGTATGTCCAGAAGGTCGCGATCTCGTCGACGATGGGCGCAGGCATCAAGGTCGACACGGCCGAGGTGGCTGGCGCCTGACCGCTGGTGGCTAGCGCACGCTAGCCACGAGAGGGCGACAGGCCGGCCGGCGTGGCTTCATCACGTCCTGCCGTGAAAACCAGAAAGGGCCGGGAGCGATCCCGGCCCTTTTTGCATGTCGGCTCCGAAGAATGCCGATCTTTCCGTCCGAGGGGGTGACGTTGGCGAACGTGACCGGAGGAGAGGGCACGCGACTGTCGAGGGCGCAGATCGCCTCTCCCTCTGGTGACGGTGAGCCGCCGCAACTTGCCGGGGAGATTTCACGTCTGGACGTCGGTTTGGGCATGGAACGCGGGCGCGCTCGCCGCCTACCCTGCCAGCGCGAGCTTTGCGTCGAGCGTCGTCCTGAACACCGAAACATAGTGCGTCACGCGCGCGCGCTCGGTGTCGGGCGCATAGGCGGCCGTCATGGCCGGCGCGACGATCCGGCCTTCGACGATGTCGACGAGCGTGCGCGCAAGATCGATTGCGCTGCCGGGCTGGAACGTGACGCCGACGCTGTCGCCCGCGACCTTCTCCGCCATGCCGCCGATCGCGCTGCACAAGATCGGCCGGTGGGCGACCAGCGCCTCCTGGATGACGACGGGAGAGTTCTCCCACCAGATCGAGGGGACGACGATCCAATCATATTGGCGCATCAGTGCCACGACGTCGGTGTTGGCGTAGCGTCCTCGATTCGCGACCACATCGGCGTTGGCGTCGAGCAGCGCGGCGATCTTCGTCCGAAAATCGCCACGCTGAATATCGAGATTGGCACCGTGGATGCCGACCGAAAGCGATTTGCGGAGCGGCTTCGGGATCTGCGACACCGCATCGAGCAGGACGTCGAGACCCTTATAGGGATTGATCTGCCCGAAGAATCCGATCCTCGTCATGCCGTCGTGCGACGGAGCCCGATCGACCGCTCCGCTTTGTGCGATCAGATCGGGTGACAGCGGATTGTCGATCACCGTGATCCGCGCGCGATCGAGCCCCCAGTCGACGAACCGGTCGGCGAGAAACCTGCTCGGCGAGACGAACCGCGCGACGGGCGCAAGCCGCTGCAGGATCAGCGCCTTGCGGAGGTAGAATTCGCCGGCGCTGTGATGCGGAAAACATGCCGAACAGGCGGCGGGCGACTCGTCGCGACAGAGCCGGCCATCGGTCTTGATCATCTGGCCGTCATTGTGACAGATCAGCAGGAATTCGTGCAGCGTCAGAACGACAGGCACGTCGGCGCGCGCGAGAAGTTCGACGACGTCGAGGCTCCAATGGGCCAGATGTTCGATATGGACGATGTCGGGCCGAAACCGCTCGAGCAGCTGTCCGACCATCGTCTCGAGCACGGCGAGATGCGTGCTCTCGAGCGAGAAATGCTCCTGCCCCGGCGGATCCGCGACGATCTCGGTCGGGCTCGCGCCGAACGCGCCGAACGACGCATCGTGACCGATCGCGGCGCGCGGCGCGCGCGCGACCAGAACCGGGGCGATGTCGTCGCGACCGAGCAACCGCGCATACAGCGCATGCGCCGCCTGCTCGCCGCCACCCGTCGAGAATGCCGGGTGGCCATGTGCGAGAATAAGGACCCGCATCTTCACGCCGCCAAATCCTGTTGCCAGCGCGCGTTGAAGCGGATGCAGTTTAGATAGGTGATCGCGCTGCGCAACGCCTCGCCGCCGCTGAGAACGAGCGATTGCCGCTCGAGGTGACGCAGCCCCGCGGTCCGGACCAGACCGACCGGCCGGCCCTTGGCGACCGATCGCATGCACAGATCCGCATCCTCGAAATCGCCGCGGACATAGCCCGGATCGAACCCGCCCAGCGCGTCGTACCAGTCACGTGTCATCATCATCGCCGCGCCGGTGACCGCGGGCACGGCGATCGCGACGGGTTCGCCCGGGGCGATCGGCAGCGGGGGAAGCCCCTTCCCCGGATGCTCGGCGGCATACAGGTCATGGACGTGCCGGCCGCGCTGCAGGATCATCCCGTCGTGCTGGAGCGTACCGTCCTCGTACAGCAGGCGGAATCCGACGATCCCGAACTGCCCTGCGGCGATCTCCGAGGCAGCAATACCGAACGCGCCGCCATCCTCGACCCAGACATCCGAATTCTGGAACAGGAGCAACGGCGCGCGCGCGACGCCGACGCCGATCGTGTTCGCCGCCGAAAACCCATAATTGCCGCCGTTGACGACCAGCGTCGTCGGTCGATCAATCAGCGCGCGGCGATCGGCCAGATAATTCCGGATGAACAGATGATGCCGCGGATCGTCGCTGACATAGATGAACTCCGTCCCGTCGGGATACGCGGCCTGGTTCGCGAGGATCGCGCGCAACAGGAACGGCCGCCCGTAAAGCGGGACGATCACCGACAGACGGGGCGGCGCGTCGCGGTCGACGACGCGAACGACCTCGTGCGTCATCGCGCGTATCGGCTGCGCGGTGAGCAACGGCCTGGCGTGCCGCAGCATGACCGCCGGCGACGGCAGCGCGCCGCCGCCGAAATGCGCGGAGAAATTGTTGAGCGCATTCTCGACGCTATCGAGCCGCTCGTCGGTCAGCACCAGCGTGCCGAGCGACGTCACCATGTTGCCGCCGTCGACGAGCACGGTCACGCGCCGCGTCGCTCGATCGACCAGCGGCATGGTGGTGAGAAAGCCGTGGTTCGCGGTATGCGCCGCGGTGCCCTTGCGGCGCATCGCATCGGAGACGTCGGGTCGATCGAAGGTCGCCAGGTCCCCGCCGGTACAAGCGGCCTCGAGCGTGTCGGTCAGGAGGACGAGCGACGCCACCGCCGCATTCTCGATCCAGCCGCTGACGATCATGCCTTCGCCGACGTGCGCCCACGAATCGAGAAACACATGGTCGGATTCGCTCGCGACGCCGCCGCCCAGCGCCCATTGCAGCGCGCGCGCGACGTCTGCGGCGAACAGCGTGCCGGCGATCATGAGATCGATCGGCCAACGTTGGCCATTTGCGACACCACCGGGTCCTACCGCGAGCCTGTCGAGCGTGAAGGGCTGCGTATGAACGACCGCATCGTCGGCGCCCAATACGGTCAGCGTCACGGTGGAGTCGAACAGCGCGAGCCCGGCGAACGGCGCGATCGCGACGCCGATGACATAGCCCACGTCGATCGCCTCACGACCATACATCTCGGCGACGTCAGCGCGATCGAACCGGATGCAACGCTCGACCTCTGCCTCGCCGATCTGCCCGCCCCGGGCACTTTCGATGCGGATCTTCACCGGGTCGCCATCGGCCACCGTCCAGCCGACAAGGATGAGTTTGCCCGCCGCAACGACACCGAAATCGACGAACATGCTATCCACGATCATCTATCGGAAGGCCTCTTCATGGTGCGAGGGAGCGAGCTGAACGGCTCGTAATCGGCGAGAATGCGGGCCGACAGGTGGCACCATAGCTCCGGTGCAAGGTCACGCAAGGGTTCGATCCTTACCGCACCGCCTCGTGCGACCCATTGACTGCCTGAGCAATGGTTGCCAAAGCAGCGATATGGACTTTTATACCAAGGCTGATTTCGGACCGGACTGCTCGCTGGGATTCCAGGCTCGGCGCATTCATCAGAGCGTGCAGGCGGGGCTCGACTCGCTGTTCGCCAAAGAAGGGTTGAGCGTCACGCAGTGGTCGGTGCTGGTGTCGATCTGGTTCGGGCGCGCGAGCACCTGTGCGGACCTCTCGCGTGATCTTGCGCACGACAAGGGCGCGACGACCCGGCTCGTCGATACGCTGGAACAGCAGGGCTGGGTCACGCGAACGCGCGCGACCGACGATCGGCGGGTGGTGAACCTGATGCTGACCGCGGAAGGAAGCGCGGTGACGGAGCGCTGTCGCGACCTCGCGGTCGACTATTGGAACGGCGCGCTGGTCGACTGGGATCGGAGCGAGGTGGAGACGCTGATCATGATGATGCAGAAGCTGCGCGTGACGCTGGAATCCCCGTCAAGCACGGCACGTGGCGCATGACACGGGCAGCGATCCTGATCGGGACGACGGCGGCGCTGCTGACTGGCTGCGCCATTCCTGCCGCGCAGACCGGAGTCGCACCGATAGCCGGGACGGCGCTGGGGCTGTCAGCCGACCCTGCCCCGGTGATCGCGGCAGACTGGTGGCGGGGGTTTGGCGACCCACAGCTCGACCGGCTGGTCGGCGAAGCGGTGGCAGGCAGTCCGTCGCTCGATGCCGCGCTCGCGCGCGTCGCACAGGCGCAGGCGGTGCTGGCGACCAACCGCGCGAACGACGGCCCTGACGTGACGCTCGACGCGCAGGACCAATATGCGCGGCTGAGCGGTCGCTACACGATTCCGCCACCTTATGCGGGCACGACGCGGTTCATCGGGACGGTAGCGGCGAACCTGTCGTGGAACCTCGATCTGTTCGGTCGGCAGAAGGCGGCGATCGCGGGCGCACGGGAGTCGCTGCGCGCGGCGGCGCTCGACCTGGCGGCGGCGCGGCTCGCGCTGTCGGGGGCGGTGGTGCAGACCTATATCGATCTCGAACGTGCCGAAGCGCAGGCGCGGATCGCAGGCCGGACGATCGCAACGCGTCAGAATACGCTGCGATTGGTCAATGTGCGGATCCGCAACAAGCTCGGCAGCAAGCTCGATGCACAGGCAGCAACCACGTTGCTGGCCCAGGCGCGGCAGGCGCTGGTACGCGCGCAGGCGTCGCAGGTGTTGGCGAAGAACGCGCTGGCAGCCCTGGCCGGGCGTGGGGCGGACTATCAGGCGACAATCGGCCCGACCGCGTTGAAACTCGATGCGGTATTGCCAACGCCGACGATGATCCCCACCGATCTGCTCGCGCGGCGGGCCGATATCGCGGCGGCGCAGGCTCGGATCGTGGCAGCGGCGGCAGGGCGCCAGGTGGCACGGCGCGCATTCTATCCGAACGTCAATCTGGCGGCGCTGGCGGGGTTTCAGGCGATCGGACTTGGCAATCTGCTGTCGCTCGATGCCGGGACGGTGGGCGTCGGGCCGGCGATCCATCTACCGATCTTCGATAGCGGCCGGATGAAGGCGGATCTGGCGGGCGCAACGGCCGCGCTCGATCTGGCCACCGCGGAGTATAATCAGCGCGTGATCGGCGCGGTGCGTGAGGCGGCGGATGCGGTGGCGCGGATCGGCGCGCTGGACGCAGACCGCGCGCGGCAACGCGAGGTGGTGCGCGGCTATGCCGAGACCGGGCGAATGAACGCGATCCGCGTGTCGAGCGGGCTCGATAGCCGGCTCGATCTGGTCGACAACGACGTCCGGCTGCTCGCCGCCGAGCAGGCCGATGCCGATCTCGCCGCCAATGCCGCGCAACAGCGCGTCCAGCTCGTGCTGGCGCTGGGTGGCGGTGTCGATTTTCAGGATGTGACACGATGACCGATACGCAGACACCTTCACCGGCTGCCGAGCCTGTCGCCCCCGCCGGCAATCCGCAGGGCCGCAAGCGCGCGCTGACGATCCTCGGTATCGTCGTGCTGATCGGCGCAGTCGTGTGGGCCGTGTTTCATTTCCTGCTGGCGGTGCCGGAACAGGAGACCGACGACGCGTATGTCGCCGGTGACGTCGTGGCGATCACGGCGCGCGATCCAGGTCAGGTGACCGCGATCCATGCCGACAATACGCAGGTGGTGAAGGCGGGACAGCCGCTGATCGATCTGGACGCGGCGACCGCGGATGTCGGCGTCGCGTCGGCCGAGGCCGAACTGGCGCGGGCGGTACGCTCGACCCGGTCGGACTTCTCGAAGGTGAACGAAGCGGGTGCCGCCGTCGCGCAGGCCGACGCCGAGCTCGCGCGCGCGCGCAACGACCTCGCGCGGCGGCGGGGTGCCGCGGCCGAAGGCGCGATTTCCGGCGAGGAACTGAGCCATGCGGCGGATCAGGTGAAGGTGGCGGCGGCGACGCTGCAGCTCGCGCGCAGTCAGCAGGCGCAGTCGCGCAGCGGCGTTGCGGGGACGACCGTGGCGAACAACCCGGCGGTCATGGCGGCGATCGCGGCGTATCGGCGCGCGGCGATCACGCGCAGTCACATGCATGTGGTCGCGCCGATCGACGGCGTGGTGGCGCAGCGAACCGTGCAGCTGGGGCAACAGGTATCGGCGGGCATGCCGCTGATGGCGGTGGTGCCGCTCGATCGGGTGTGGGTCGATGCGAACTTCCGCGAGACGCAGTTGCGCGACCTGCGGATCGGACAGGCGGCGACGGTGACGGCGGACATGTATGGCGACGACCTGGTCTATCACGGGCATGTCGTCGGCCTGGGCGCGGGCAGCGGCAACGCGTTCGCACTGCTGCCGCCGCAGAATGCGAGCGGCAACTGGATCAAGATCACGCAGCGCGTGCCGGTGCGGATCGCACTCGACAAGGGCGAATTGCGGCGCAATCCGCTGCGGGTCGGGCTGTCGGTGACTGCGACGGTCGAAACCGCGGACACGTCGGGGACGATGGTCGGGCGGCCGGCGGTGGCGGCGTATAAGGGGCTGGCGACCGGCACAGGCAATGCCGCGGTCGAGGCGAAAATCCGCCAGATCATTGCGGCGAACCGGTGATGTCCGCGGGGTCAGGGAGCGCCAAGGGGGAGCGCCGGGGTGATTGCCTAGCACCAGCCCGGCGGAGGCCGGAGCCCAATTGGAGAAGTGGTCGTAACGGCGCGCCGTCTTTCGTTAGCGGCGTTTCCCAATTGGGCCCCGGCCTTCGCCGGGGTGGTTACGCGCACCGGGCCGCCTGCTAATGGCTGCCCCCGCCCCTTCCACCACTGGCCCCGCCCCGCTCGTCGGCGGATCGCTCGCCCTCACCGCGTTCGCGCTGGCGCTCGGCACGTTCATGCAGGTGCTCGACACCACGATCGCCAACGTCTCCCTGCCGACGATCGCGGGCAATCTCGGCGTCTCCAGCGACAATTCGACCTGGATCGTGACCGCGTTTGCGGTCGCCAACGGCGTCGCGGTGCCGCTCACCGGGTGGCTGATGGGCCGGTTCGGCGTGGTCCGGACGTTCTGCGTCTCGGTCTTCCTCTTCACGATCGCGTCGTTCCTGTGCGGGATCGCGTGGAACCTGCCGTCGCTGATCGGCTTCCGGGTGCTACAAGGCGCTGTTTCGGGACCGATGATCCCCGGCAGCCAAGCGCTGCTGATCGCGATTTTTCCCGCGCATAAACGTGGTACCGCGCTCGCAATCTGGTCGATGACGACCCTAGTAGCGCCGATCATGGGGCCGATCCTCGGCGGCTACATCTCCGACAATTATCACTGGAGCTGGATCTTCCTGATCAACGTACCCTTCGGGATCTTCACCGCATTCATCTGCTGGAACAAGCTCGGCACGCGCGACACGCCGATGCGGAAGCTGCCGATCGACCAGGTCGGGCTGATCCTGCTGGTCGTGTGGGTCGGCGCGCTCCAGATCGTGCTCGATCTCGGCAAGAACGACGACTGGTTCGCCGCCGACCGGATCGTCATCGCGACGATCGTCGCCGCGATCGGCTTTGTCGGCTGGCTGATCTGGGAGCTGACCGATGCCAACCCGGCGGTAAACCTGTCGCTGTTCAAGAACCGCAACTTCGCGATCGGCACGACCGCCTTCTGCCTTGGCTATGCGGTGTTCTTCGCCAACACGCTGCTGCTGCCGCTCTGGCTGCAGACGCAGATGGGCTATACCGCGACCTGGGCCGGGCTGGTCGCGGCCCCCAGCGGCGCTGTCGCGGTGCTCCTGACGCCGTTCGTCGCCAAGCTGGCGGGCAGGTTCGACGCACGGATCCTCGCCAGCGTGGCGTTCGCGGCGTTCGGCTACTCCTATTACCTGCGCTCGGGCTACACGACCTATGCAAGCTTCTACGATCTGATGCTACCGATGCTGGTGCAGGGGATCGCGATGAGCACGTTCTTCCTGTCGATGCTCACGATCTCGTTCGATCGCATCCCGGCCGAGCGGCTCCCATCGGCGACCGGCATCTCGAATTTCGTCCGGATCACCGCGGGCAGCTTCGCCGCGTCGCTGATCACCACCGCCTGGGACAGGCGCGAGACGCTGCACCAGAGCCGCCTGTCGGAGGCCGTCGGCGCGGGCTCACCGTATCAGATGGCGCGCGAGGGTCTGGCGCGGATGGGGCTGACCGACGTGCAGTCCGCCGCGGTCGTCACGCGCCAGCTGGTCGGGCAAGCCTATCTGCTCGCCTCGACCGATCTGTTTCGGCTTTCGGCCTGGCTGTGCATCGCGCTGATCGTGCTGGTGTGGTTCACCCGGCGCCCCGATCCACCCAAGGGCCCGATCGCCGCCGACTGAGGTTCCTGCGTCGGCAAGAGCCCGCCCGCTCTCGCTGAAGGGGAGATTTAGCGCAGCGTCAGCAGCAGCCGGACGCCGTTGCCCGCGCGTAATGTCAGACGGCTGATCGGTTCGGGATCGTCGCCGGCGATCGTCGCGAGATCGAACGTCCGGACGATCCCCGCCAGCGTCAGCAACGCCTCCTGTTGTGCAAACCCCGCGCCGATGCAGACGCGCGGCCCCTTGCCGAACGGCAGATACGCATGGCGACACGCGTCAGCCTGATCGGGATCGTCGAAGCGATCGGGATCGAACCCGTGCGGTTCGGGAAAATTGTCGCGGTTGCGCTGCACCAGCCACGGCGACACCACCAGCATCGCACCGGGATCAAGATGCTTGTCGCGCATGTCGACCGGGCAGGTAACGCTACGCACGAGGAAGCTCAGCGGGGGGTAGAGCCGCAGTGTCTCGCGAAAGACGTTGCGCGTCACGCCGAGGGCTTTCAGCGATTCGTAGGTGAGCGGCACCTCTCCTGTCTCGGCGCGGATCGCAGCCTGCAAGGCGGGGTCGCGCGCTAGCAGGTACAGCGCCCAGGTAATCGCGCTCGCCGCGGTCTCGTGCCCCGCCAGGAAGATCGTCGAGATCTGCTCCATCACCTCCTGCTCGGTAAACGCCGCGCCCGTGTGCGGGTGGCGCGCATCGATCAGCGACTGGAGAATGTCCTCCCCCCGCTCATGGCGTACGTGCGTAGCCGCGTACCGCTCCGCGACGATCCCCGCGAATACCGCGTGGATCCGTGCGGCGGCGCGGCGCGCGCGACCCAGATAGCCGAACCCCGGGAGGCGATAGAGCCGCAGCATCGAACTGCGCTGCGCCTGTTTCTGATAATCATGGAACGCCTCGAAGATCTCGCGGGCGCCGCGGGCATCGAGCGGTCGCGAGAACATCGTCCGGAAGATCACGTCGGCGGCGATGTGCGTCGCCAGCGGATCGATCGCGACGGGCTTTGCGAGGTCGAGTCCGCGCATCGTCGCCAGCAGGTCGTCGACGGCGGCGGCCATCATCGGGAAGACACGCTTCAGCGCGGTATGGCTGAACGCGGGGTTCACCATCGCGCGCTGATCGCGCCAGTCCTGCCCGTTCGACGAGAACACCGAATTGCCGATCAGCGGATCGAGCAGATCCTGGAGGAAGGCGTGCTTTGGAAATATCTCCGCGTCGGTCTCGAGGATACGGCGCACCAGCGGCAGTTCGTTGGCGATGTAGAACGACAGAGCGGGCGTGTGGATCTCGCCCATCTTCATCGTGTAGCTCTTGTCGAACAGGACATGGATCCACGAGTTCCAGCCGCGCAGGAACCGCTTGAACAGCGACGACCGGGTGGCGTGCGGCTGCGGATAGGGCGGCGTAAAGCGGACCGTCATGCGATCGTCCGGAACGCCGCGACCGATGCCTCTATGCCGCGTGCCGATGCCGTGAGACTCGGCAGGTCGAGCGGGCTGACGCGGTCGCCGACGCGCAGATAATCGAAATGGATCTCGTATTTGTTACGCCAGCCCTTGTGATAGGTTTCGGGTTCGTAGAACCGGTGGAAGCGCGGGCTGAGCAGTTCGATCCGCGGGCGCGGCGACGGGTCGACCAGCAGCAGCGGGTTCGCGCCAAAGAACGCCGCACCATCAGGCGGCGAGCCGATGTCGATCCAGCGAAATTCCTGCGCTGACAGATACCGAAGCCGCGCATGAAAGCGTACCGCATCGCGGCGACAGGCCACCAGCGGGATGCAATGGCCATAGGTAACCAGCACGAAATTCGCCGGCAGCGTGCCCTCATACCGTTCGAGCAGTCGCGCCATCAGCAGCATCGCGAGGATCGAGCCGTTGCTGTGACTGACCAGCAGCACCTCGTCATGATCGCCGTGCAGGTCCTTCGCAATCTCATCCACGAACGCGTCGAGACGCGCCTGGAGCGCCAGCGATCCCTCGCCGTCGCCGAACTCGCCGTTGAACACGAAAAACCGCAGGAGCCACGGTGCGCGGATGGCGTTGAGCAGTGGAATCGCGCCGCCGGCGCCGACGATCAGGCCAATGACGAGCGCAAGCCACCACGGCAGCCAGAGCAGCGCGACGAGGAACACCGGCAGTGCGATCAGCAGCGGCAACAGCACGCTGAGGATAGGCGGATAGAGCATCGTCACCAGCGGACCGGTGGCGATCTTCCTGACAGTCGCGAAATCGAACAGGCGAAAATGATCGGTGTAGACGCGAGCGGCGCGCAGGCCGAGCTGGACCGGGTTGCGGATCCACGCCTGCTGGACAATGTCCTCCCAGCGCAGGAAACTATAGTCGGTGGTGACGTCGGCGGTGTCGTTGCGTACCGTCCAGTCGCTGCGGATCGGTGAGGCCTTGCGGCGGCGCGAGACGGTGACGCTTTGGCCAGTCTTGTCGGCGTAGCGGACAAGCTGTTCCTTGGCGAGATTGTAATAAAAACGCACGCCACGCGGATCGAACCCGCCCAAGTAGAAGACTTTACGCTTGAATGTCGTCACGATCGCCGCCTACTTCCCCGATGCCGACCGACGAGACGCAGCCCGTACGCGACTATTGTTACTTTCTGGACCACCGGAAATATAATCGCAATCGCGGCTGTCAATTGCACGACAATGCGTATGGCATTGCCGGCGGTGGCGGCGAGCGCGCGCGCTGGCGGGCGGACATTGCGCTATATCGTCGGATGCGCGGCGAAGGCGATCCGATGGCGCTGCCAACGCTGGTCGCGTGCCTCCTGTATGGCTGGTTTTTCTTCAACTATCATCCGGGACGATGGCTATGGCGGGGGCAGCTGCTCAGGCGGTTCGTGAAGGCAAAATCATGACGCATGCGCCTGGGCGGCACGTGAAGGTCGCCATCAGGTCGGGCACCGATGTGACGTTCGGCGCGGACCTGCCGTTCGTCTTCGTCGGCGGACCCTGCCAGATCGAGAGCCGCGAACACACGCTGCGGATCGCCGACTTTCTCGTCGGGGCGGCGCGAACCGCGGGCGTCCCCTTCGTCTTCAAGGCGTCGTACGACAAGGCGAACCGGACATCGGGCACCGGCCAGCGCGGGATCGGCATCGACGACGGCCTGCGCATTCTCGCCGACGTCCGCGATCGTTTCGGCTGCCCGGTGCTGACCGACGTCCACGCGGTCGACCAGGTCGCCGCGGTCGCGGACGCCGTCGATATCCTCCAGATCCCCGCCTTCCTGAGCCGCCAGACCGACCTGCTGATTGCCGCGGGTGCGTCGGGGCGCGTGGTCAACGTCAAGAAGGGGCAGTTCCTCGCACCATGGGACATGGCGGCGGTGGCGGCGAAGATCGCCTCGACCGGCAACGACCGCATCATCCTGTGCGATCGCGGCGCGAGCTTCGGCTACAACACATTGGTGTCGGACATGCGCGCGCTGCCGATCATGGCGCGGACCGGCTACCCGGTGATGTTCGACGCGACGCATTCGGTACAGGCACCCGGCGGCCACGGCGATTCGTCGGGCGGCGACCGTGACTTCGCGCCGGTGCTGGCGCGCGCCGCGGTCGCCGCCGGCGTCGCCGCGATCTTCGCCGAAGCGCATGACGATCCCGCCAACGCCCCGTCAGACGGCGCGATCATGCTGCCGCTCGACTGGATCGGCCCGCTACTGTCGACACTGGTGGCGATCGACGCGGTGGTAAAGGCGTAACGGCCGCAGCGGAGCCTCACGCCCTTCCACGATCGGCGGCCGCGATTGGCGGCCACATCGGGGGCCGCGATCGGCGGCCAGCATGGCTGAGGTCACCCACCGTGCGAACGCACCGATCTGAAGAGCAGCCACCCGCCGAAGCCGGCAAGGATACCGAGCGTACCACCCAGGACATAGGCGTCGATGGCGCGATTCGGCGCAAACAGCCCGCCAGTCATGTACCCGAAAATACCCGCACCGCTTGTCGCGGCGCTGTAGATCGCGGCGACCTTGCCGTGCGCACCGGCCGGTGACTCCCGTTGCAGCACCGTCCGGACCGCGACGTTGTGGGCGCTGTTGGCGGCACCGCCGATCACGAACGAGAGCCCCACGAAGACCAGACCGCCCGTCATCATGATGCCGGCGATCCCGATCGCGAGCATGGTGCCGCCCATGACCATCGCAGCGGCAAATGCAAGCGGCGCCGGATGCCGCATCGGCATCGTGCCCGATGCCGCGGCTCCCGCCATCATCCCACCCGCCCAGCACGCGGTCAGCACCCCAAACGCGGCGGGCCCCGCCGCCAGCGAAACCGTCACGAGAAAGACGAATGCCACATCGGCGATGGCGGTAGCATAAACCGCCAGCGTCAGCGCACCGATCAGGATCGTGATCCGGCGGTCCCTCAACACAAGTCGGTATTCGGACAGGAGTGTCCGCGCCTCGCCGCCGTCTGGCTCGCCCTCTTCCACTTCCGGAGGGCGGCGCAGGCCACTTGCCAGAACGACGGCGGCGAGCAGCGCGAAGCTGGCCGCATCGATCAACAGCGCGTTCCGCGTCCCGCCCCATGCCACCAGCGCGCCCCCCATGACCGGCCCGGCAAGCATGCCCGCGCTCCGCACGAATTCCAGCACCGCGTTAGCCCGCGGCAACGTCATGCCCAACCCGGCAGCCAGGATCGGAATGAGCGCGAAGCTGGCCGTCCCGCCGAGCGCAAACGACACGCTGAGGATAGCAGCACCGGCGAGGGTCGAAAGCAGATCGGGGTGCCACGCCATCCACGCGATGATGACGGCATCGGCAAGCGCGGTCGCGACCAGCAATCTGCCCGCATCGTGCGCGTCGACCAGTCGGCCGATCAACGGCGTCGCGAGAAGGCCGGGCAGCAATTGCGCGACGAGCAGCATCGAGACGGCGAAAGGCGTATGATCTCCCCCGCTTCGGAACATCAGCGTTATCAGCGAAATCTCGTCGCCGATCGAAGAAAGGGACAGCGTGGCCAGCAAGACCCACCCCCAGCCCCGCCTGATCCCGACCGCGCGCATGTCATCAACCCCCGTCGGGGAGTTTGCCGGCAATCGCGCGACGAGACAATCGCACCGACGGCTATTGCCGGCAGTGGCCGTGAGACGTCGGACATAGGCTGCGGAGATCGCTCGTTTCTCCCGTCACGATTCGGTGGCTCCCACTTCGCGCATAGGACAGGGGACACGGCGGTCGGATGCGTACGAATCTCCCACGGTGTCCGGCGCACCGGGCGGCAATGGCGATGGAATGACTGCGCGATCGGCAACTCACGCGCGAAGAGCGGGCCGGCGTGACCGTGAGTCCAGGATGCGGATGTCGCACGGTGGGTTGCACCGGCTGTACGTTCCGATTGTGTGGTGGACGCAGCGGCATCCG
Source organism: Sphingomonas sp. Leaf34 (assembly GCF_001421805.1). Classification (GTDB taxonomy): domain Bacteria; phylum Pseudomonadota; class Alphaproteobacteria; order Sphingomonadales; family Sphingomonadaceae; genus Sphingomonas. Next base: position 64,396 of record NZ_LMLC01000001.1, read on the forward strand.
GTCGATTTCCCGCTAGGGCCGGACGTCCCAGGCCTTTGCCATTGGCCGCCCCTGCGCATCCGTCACCACCTCGCCGTACGCGCCGGTGCGCAGTTTCGCCGCACCGGGGAATGCGAATCGCGCAGCGCCGTTGCTGGTAACGATCAGCATCGTGCCGGTCGCGCTGGCGAACAGATCGCGCCACGCGGCACGCCGCGCGGCGGCGTCGACCTGCCAATCTTCGGGCGGGATGCCATCGCGGTCCCAGGCGTCGAGTGCGGGCTGGCCGATACGGGCCAGCACTTCGGCCTCCGGGCGATCCTCGTCGGGACCGTGATCGATCTCGCGGAGCCATTCGACGATCGTGGCGGGGCCGTCATGACCTGCCGCGCTCAGCAGCAGCCGGGCGGTCTCGCGCGTCCGTAGCAAGGGGCCGCAGCGTGCGCTATCGAAGACAAGCCCGCAGTCCGCGAAATAGCGACCGAGCGCGCGTGCCTGGTCGCGACCCGCGTCGACCAACGCAAGGTCGGTGCGGCCACCGATCCGCCGCGGCGCTTCACCGGGTGCGAACGTATTGCCGTGGCGCACGATGAAGACCCGGGCGATCGCGCGCGACGTTGCGGATAGCGTCACGCGTCGTGCAGCGGATCGCCGTGCGTTGCGATCAACGCCTCCGCGCGGGTGATGTCCGCCTCCGTGTCGATACCCGATATGTCGAAGCGGGCGGGCGCGATCTCGATCGCATCGATGGTCAGCCCGAGTTCGAGCATGCGGAGTTGTTCGAGCCCTTCATGACGTTCGAGATCGCTCTGCGCCGCTGCCTCGAACGCCTGCAGTGCCGCGAGACGGTACACATACAGCCCGACATGCCGCCAGACCGGCGATAGCGAAAACGACGCGCGCAAGACGGCCTCGTCGCGCATCGCCGGGAGAATTGTTTTCGAGAACCACATCGCGCGGCCCGTCATGGTGCGGACGCAGGTGGTGCCGCTGAACGGCGCATGCCGCTTGTGCGCCCGCAGTGCGTCGAGCGCGGGCCAGTCGAGCCGGACCACCGGCGTCGCGATATCGGCGTCCCCGTCGCCCAGCGCCGCGACCACCGCGGCAATCGAGGCCGGCGACTGGAAGGGTGCGTCGCCCTGGAGATTGACGACGATCCGCGGCCGGCCGCCGGGCGTTTGCGCGGCCATCGCCGCTGCCAGCGTCCGCGCCGATCCCGACGTGATCGCGCCGTCGGTCATCACGACCGCGCAGCCGATCGATCGCGCGTGCGCGGCGATCTCCGGCGTATCGGTGGCAACCACCAGCGTGGCGTCATCGAGATGCGTGATCGCCCGACGGCCGAGCCCGATCGTCCGATGCAGCAGGCTATGCCCGGCGATCGTCCGCAACGGCTTCATCGGCAGGCGCGACGACCCACCGCGCGCCGGGATAACGACGAGCGCGGTCAGGCGATGCCTGCGCGCAACGTGTCGTGCATATGGATGACGCCGAGCAGATGCCCCGCCTCGACGACGAACATCATCGTCACGCTATTCGACTGCATCCGCCGCAGCGCTTCCGAGGCCAGTTCGCCGGGCGCGATCTTGAGCGGATCGCGAGTCATCCAGGCATCGACGCACGCCGCCATGCTCCCGCCGCCGGTGATCGTACGGCGCAGGTCGCCATCGGTAAACGCGCCGACCAGCCCATCCTCGTCATCGACGACCGCGGTGCCGCCGAACCGCGCCCGCGTCATCTCGGTGGTCGCATCGAGCAGGCTGGCATTCCTGTGGACCTTCGGCACGTCCGCGCCGGTCGACATCAGATCCTGGACTTTCAGCAACTGCGCACCCAGCCGGCCATTGGGATGGAACTTGTAGAAATCATCCGCCGAAAAACCACGCAGATCGACGAGCGCCATCGCCAGCGCATCGCCGAGCACCAGCTGCAGCGTCGTCGACGTGGTGGGCGTGAGCTCGATCGGACACGCCTCGCGCACCGCGGGGAGATTGAGCAGCACATCCGCGGCGCGTGCCGCCGTGCTGCGCGCGCGCGACGTGATCGTGGCCATCACGATCCCGAAGCGCTTGCAATAGGCGATGATCGGCGCAAGCTCGGCGCTCTCGCCCGAGCGCGTGATCATCAGCACAAGGTCCTTGTCGGTGATCATCCCGAGATCGCCATGCCCGGCCTCGGCGGGATGCAGGAACATCGCCGGCGTACCGGTCGAGGTCAGCGTCGCGGTAATCTTGCGGGCAATGATCCCGCTCTTGCCCATGCCCGTCACGATCACGCGGCCCCGCAACGTATAGATCCGCTGCACGAGGCGCTCGAATTCATCGGCAAACGGCTTGTCGGCAAACCGGTCGAACAGTGCCTCAAGGCCTTCGGACGTTATCGCCAGCGTCCGAAGCGCAGATGCTGCGGTACGCGACACAGGATGTGCGTGCGCCGCCCCGACCATATGTGTTGCCATGTCCGCGAACCTCCCAAGCGATTCAGCGCTCTCTCCACAAATAGTCCGATCCGCCGGTTCGGCAGTATCGGATCAGCGGGCCCTTCCAGAGATGCCTGCGCAATCATTGTAAGAAACGTAAGTATTTCTAACATCAGTTTAACCAGAACGGGTCTGCGCTGGCAATATCGGAAGCTTACAACGCGGACCGGCAAAACCGGCGTTCACCATGTGCCGCGGCGCCCACGGAGACCGATCCGGCGTAAATTCTGTCGCGGGCCGACAATCGAAACGTTCTCGAAACATCTTGGCCCTAACGATACGGTTACCAACTAAACGCCTGTGGGGGGCCAGACACATGATTATCACGATACCCGTTTTGCGGATCGCAGCCGCATGCCTAGCCGTCATCGCAGCGCCGGCGTTCGCCGCGGAACAGTCGACATGCGGCGCCGCCGCGAGCAGGCCACGCCTGGTCTGCGATGAAGGCGCGTGCATCCGCGTACCGTACAAGGATCTGTGCGATGCCGTCCATGCATCCTATCCCGCCAAACGCCGGGCGATGCGGCCAAGTCGGAGCGAAATCAGCCCGGTGCGCGACGAATTGACACTATTGATCGCCCGCGTAAGCTGAGCCGGCTCAGAACGCCAAGATCTTCGACAGAACCGCTCCTCCCCCACCGGGGGGAGGATGGACGGATCGCAGCGGCCTATCGGATTTGCGCGCTCGAGAAGGCCTCGAGAACATAGGCAGCGCCCGGCACGGTGATGCCCGTGCCCGTTGGGGCAAGCGTGCCGTCCTCGAGGATCGCGAGTTCCGTCACGCGGTGATCGCGTTCGTGCGCGACGACGACCCGTCGTTCATTCTCAACCAACCGGAAAAACCGCGGCGATGCGCCGCCGCTGGGGGCGTGCTGGAGCAGGACCGGGTCGCCGCCCGCCGCCAATGCAAAGACCGCAATGCTGTTGTCGCCACGGTTGGAGACATAGAGCCGGTCGCCCGCCGCATTGGCCGCGATATGCGCGACGATCGAATCGCCGGTCGCAGCGGCGGGTAACGTCGACACGGTCTTGCGCGGCCGAACCACCGCGCCATCGACATCGAGCGCAATCAGCGTGTTGCTCAGTTCGCAGGCCAGATAGGCCGATCCCGGCTGCCGCGGATGGACGAGCAGGTGCCGCGGCCCCGAACCGGGCGGCGCGACCAACGCGGTGCTCGGCGCGCCGAGCGTGCCGCGGTCAGCATCGAATGCGAACGCGCGAACCAGATCGGCGCCGAGATCGGTCGCGTAGAGCCAGCGATTATCGAGCGAGAACCCCACCCAATGCGCATGCGGCGATTGCTGGCGTTCAGGGTTCGGCCCCGATCCACGGGCGGTATAAATAATCGGTGCTCCGATCGGCAGGCCGCTGGTCGGATCGAGCCTGTACAACGCCACGCTCCCGTCCGCGTAATTGGCGACTGCGATGCATGACTGGCGGCGATCGAGCGCGATGTGGCACGGCGCGGCCCCGCCTGCCGAGACGCGCGCCAGACAATCCCACTGCGTACCCATCGACCGAAAGACGCCGATCGTATCGGCATGTTCGTCGACGATATAATGAAGGTCGAACCGCGGCGAATACGTGTCGAACGATGCGTTGCACGCGGCAGGGTCGGGCGCGCCTGCATGCCACCGGTCGTCACCGCGCCGGAGCGGATAAAGCCCCTCGCCACCGCCGCCGGCATAGGTGCCGATCCACAACGATGCGGCAGGTGGTGGCGTACGCGACGCGGGATCGTCGGTTGTCATGGTCGGCGCCTTACGCGGTTCGCGGATAGGGCGCCGCATCCGCCCCACGTGATCGAGATCGGTCGGGACGATACGGCGTCACGCGCGCATCGTAGGGCGAGATCGCCGGACACGCCATGGTCCGACGATCTTTGTCCCACCGCTCAGAAGCGGATCTTGACCGATCCCTTGTACGACTGGTTCGAGACGTCCTTGCGCTCGACCGTGGTGTCGGCACCGATCGAGAGGTCGACACGGTCGCCGACTAGCGTCAGCCCGGCGCTGACCTCGCCCCAGTTCTTGTCCTGCCGGGCGAGCGCGAACAGCGCGTTCGGGCCGATCCCGCCGACAAAGTTCGCGCCGAAATAGCCCGGCGTCGACTGGAAGTCGTGGACGTAGTTCGCCGCCGCATAGGGTCGGACCGATCCGCCGCCGCTGAGCGTCAGCCCGGCGCGCCCCTGGACGCTGTCGAAGCTGTCGCGGTCGAAGAACAGCGCCGGAGCCTCACCGCGTTCAAGCGATTTTTCGAAGCCGATATGGCTCGCGCGGAGCGAGACACGCGGCCCGACCTTGAGCGACGACAGGTCGAAGGCCTTGCCGAGACCGACCTCGCTGATCACGGTCAGCGCACTGTCGCTGCTGCGCAGACGAGCGTTGGTACCGACCACACCGACGGTACGATCGGTTCGCGTGACGAACGCACCCGCGCTGAACTGCGAATCGAGGACGATCCCCGACGCGGTCTCCAGCTTGCCGTACAGCGTCCCCTGGTACAATTCGCCCTCGGCGCGCTGGGCCACCCCGCCGGTGGTGCCATCGGTGTTGGTATAGGCAAACGAGAAGCCGATCACCGCGGCTTCACCAGCCTGCTTCTCAAGCCCGCCGGCGATGAAATACCCATCGAACCTGTCATGCCCGCCAAACGGATTGGCGCCCGGCATCGAGCGGCTCTTGCCGTCGATATAGCCGCCGGCGAGGAAGCCGCTCATGTCGTCGGGAAGACGGCCCTGCTGCACCATGGTGCCGCTCGAATCGCTCATCATGTCCTGCCCGCCGGGACGGTCGGTCGCCATCAGTGAGGCAAGCTGGACGGGCTTGCCGATCAGCGCAAGCGTGCCGCCGAGCCCGCCGCGCGTGTCCACCTGCGCGAGGTGATCACGGTAGAAACGCGACATCGTGTCGATCGAGGCGATGCCCAGGCTGGTCTTGAGCGTTTCCGCCCGCGGGGCGAGCCCCTCCAGCGTCGAGCGGATCGTCGCCGCATTCTGCAGATCGAGCGTGCCATACAGCCCGCTCAGGCTCGTATAATTGGACCGGTTCTGGTCGAGGAGCTGGGCATAGGCACCCTGCACCGGAGTCGCCGCGACGACGCTGCGATACTGCCCCGCGAGGATCCGCACCTGCACCGCATTGGTGCTGTAGACGTAGCTCGGTGTCAGGATCGCGCTGAGCGGGGTGGCGGCATTGAACGCACCGCTGATCCCGCCCTGCGCGGTCACGATCGTGTAAAGATCGTTATACCGGATCGTCTGCCCGGTGACGGGAGCGAAACCGACACTGCCGCCAAGATTGACGATCCCGTTGGTCGCCGCACCGCTCGCGTTGAACGTCGTCGCCGCGAACGCGAGCCTGTCCGACGTACCATTGGGTCCGAGATCGACGAGCAGGTTGGTACCTGACGCGAGGATGCCGTTGCCGGCGATCGTGAGCGTGCCGGTCGTCCCCATCGTGCCGGGCGCGATCATTCCCGAAACGCTCGTAAAGAACGGCGTTGTGATCCGCCCCGAGCCGGTCAGCAGCCCCGTCATCATGAAGTAATCGCCCGGCGTCGTGATCATGCCGTCGTTCTGGACGGTGCCGGTCATCTGGTTGATCGTCATCAGGCTGGTCAGCGACCCCGCCGCCGTGACCGCGAGCCTGGCCGTGCCACCCGCGACGGTGAACTTGTCGACCGTCACCGCCGAACCCAGCGTGGTGGTGCCTGCCGCGGTGAGGCTGACGTCGTAATAGCGGGCGCTGCGCTGGATCGTGCGATCCGGGTCGATGTTGTTCGGGATGAAGTTCGTCGCGCCCGGCAGGCCGTTGGCAAGCGTCGGCGACAGCACCGCCAGCGCCACCGCGTCCGTACCCGCTTGCGCCACACTCTCCGCGCCGGCCAGCAGCGACGCGTCGGCTTTGCCGCCCTGCGCTGCGGTTTCCAGCATCATGCCACGGCCAGCGACACCGCCTGTCGCAATCTTGGTAACCACGGCTGGCGTCGCGCCGGTCGTCGTCACCGGGACGCCGTCGATTGTCTCGACACCCGTCTTCACATCGACGCAATCGGTCTGGAAACAGACCTGGCCGAATTTGTTACCATCACCCGCGATTCCCGCGCCGGTGGTGGTCGGCACGCCATTCACCAGTTTGCCGTCGACGATGATCTGATAGTTCGGGTCGAGCGCGGTCACCCAATGCGACGCATCGGTCCAGGCTCCGTCGCCCGCCTTGGTCTGCGCGTATCGATACGGGTTGTTCGCCGCGATATAATCGGAGAACAGATACAGCGGCTGGTAGAAGCTCTCGGTGCCATAGGCGCCGAACGGGGTCGCGCCGAAGAAGCGGCTGCCGCCCGACAGGACGCCGATGACGACCTGCTTGGCGAATGTCCGGTCGAGAATCAGCGGACCGCCCGAATCACCGCCGGCAGTCGTGCCTTCCTTTGGCAGCGCATCGTCCTTGAACAGGTTAAAGTCGTACGGGCTGGCCGCCGCGGTGCCGCGCCGGGGATCGTCGAAGTCGAGCTGGTAGAGATTCTGCGGCAGGCCGCTGGTCGATCCAAACAGGAACGCGTCACGGTCGTCGAACGAGCCAAGGATCCCGATCGTGTTCTCGGCGATGCGACGGCGGAAATCGATACCGTTGGTGTCGCCGACCAGCGTCCCGCCCTGCCCGCTGCGGCCATAGCCGGTGATCGTCACATGATAGCCGGTTCCGGTCGTCGCGCCGATCGCGGCGGGCGCCGGCAGTGCCGACAGCAGCAACGCCCAGGTCGGCACGTTGGCGGCCGGCGTATCGAGCGTCGCGATCGCGACATCGCCCTGGATGAAGTTCAGCCCAAGCCCAAGCTTCAGCGAGTCGGCGTTATAGACGACCTGGTTGACGTTGTAGAGGAAGTTGGCAGCATTGGTCTTGTACTGCTGCGTATTGACCGCACCGCTCGCGGTGGTCGGCAGGAACCAGTCGATCACCGCGGGGCGGTTGTTCGTCGCGAAGCCGAATGCGATCGGGATACCACCGCCCTTAGACCCGTATTCCCACGGATTCTGTGCCCCCGTGCCGGCGCCATTCGCGTTGACGCAGTGCGCGGCGAAGATGACCGTGCGCGGGTTGATCAGCGTGCCGGTGCAGATCCCCAGACCGCCGCCGCCCGAGTCTATCGTCATCTGCCCGACGCCATTGACGCCGCCCGCGACGTCCTGGGCACTGGTCGGCGTGCCCGGCCCGCTGATGACGATGCTCGGCTGCGTCACCAGATCGGCGGGATTGAGCGTGCTGCCATACGCCGTCACGTCGGCGCTCGTCGGCCGGCCCTGAGCGGAGGCGAATGTCGGTACCGAGGCCGCGATGAGCATCGCGCTGGAGGTGAGCAGACCGGTACGGACGTGACGCGATAAGAAACCCGATGTGGAACGCGCAGAAACAGCCATGCTTACTTCCCCCGATATCGGCCGCCCTTTTGGAACGTGCCTCAAATCGGATGCTATGCACGCCATTTCGGGTGCGCAATCGCCGACCGACCCGTTTTGACTGAATAGTGATAAAACGCGACATTCGCGGCAAATTTGTCACGCTTGATCGATCCGCGACGAACGTGAGCCGACCCTGCCGCGTGTCCACCCCCGGCATTGGCGCGATCATCTTGCACCCGCACCCTTCCCCGATCCCGCCCCCCTTGCTAAGGCCCCCGCGGTAACAGCATTTTTCGCTCGGTCCCCGACGCGCCCGCGTGGCCTATATGGCCGCTTTCCCCTCGGCGCCCGGCGGCCCGACGCCCACGGGAAGGACCCCTATGACTGCCATCGGCCAGGACACCCTAAAGACCCGCACGAGCCTCTCCACCGGCGGCAAGTCATATGACTATTACAGCCTTGCCAAGGCCTCCGAGCAGCTCGGCGACATCAGCCGCCTGCCCTTCTCGATGAAGGTGCTGCTCGAGAACCTGCTTCGCTTCGAGGACGGCGTGACGGTCACGCGCGACGACATCCAGGCGATCGTCGATTGGCAGAAGGAGCGTCGCAGCGACCGCGAGATCCAATACCGTCCTGCCCGCGTACTGATGCAGGATTTCACCGGCGTGCCCTGCGTCGTCGATCTCGCCGCGATGCGCGATGCGATGACCAAGCTCGGCGGCAACCCCGAGAAGATCAACCCGCAGGTCCCCGTCCACCTCGTCATCGATCACTCGGTGATGGTCGACGAGTTCGGCACGCCCAAGGCGTTCGAGGAGAACGTCGATCTCGAGTACGAGCGCAACATCGAGCGCTATGAGTTCCTCAAGTGGGGCAGCAAGGCGCTCGACAATTTCCAGGTCGTTCCCCCCGGCACCGGCATCTGCCACCAGGTGAACCTCGAATATATCGGCCAGGCCGTCTGGTCGTCGGCCTCGTCGGGTGATCACGGCGACGGCACGATGATCGCCTATCCGGACACGCTGGTCGGCACCGACAGCCACACGACGATGATCAATGGTCTCGGCGTACTCGGTTGGGGCGTCGGCGGGATCGAGGCCGAGGCCGCGATGCTCGGCCAGCCCGTGTCGATGCTGATCCCCGAAGTCGTCGGCTTCAAGCTGCTCGGCAAGCTGAACGAGGGCATCACCGCCACCGATCTCGTGCTCACCGTCACGCAGATGCTGCGCGCCAAGGGCGTGGTCGGCCGCTTCGTCGAGTTCTTCGGCCCCGGCCTGTCGTCGATGACGCTCGCCGACCGCGCGACGATCGCCAACATGGCGCCCGAATATGGCGCGACCTGCGGCTTCTTCCCGATCGACGACAAAACGCTCGATTACATGCGCCTCACCGCGCGCTCGGACGAGAATGTCGAGCTGGTCGAGGCGTACGCCAAGGCCAACGGCTTCTGGCGCGACGAGAATGCCGAGGACCCCGTCTTCACCGACACGCTCGAGCTCGACATGGGTTCGGTCGTCGCATCGCTCGCCGGCCCGAAGCGCCCGCAGGACCGCGTCAGCCTCAACAAGGTCGACGAGGTGTTCAACAGCGACCTCCACAAGCTGTACCACAAGGAGCAGCCCGCCCGCGTCGCGGTCGAGGGTCGTGAGCATGACATCGGCGACGGCGACGTCGTGATCGCCGCGATCACCAGCTGCACCAACACGTCGAACCCGTCGGTGCTGGTCGCCGCCGGCCTTGTCGCCCGCAAGGCGAACGCGCTCGGCCTTAAGTCGAAGCCTTGGGTGAAGACGTCGCTGGCCCCTGGTTCGCAGGTCGTCACCGACTATCTCGACAAGGCCGGACTTACCGCGGACCTGAACGCGCTTGGCTTCAACCTCGTCGGCTATGGCTGCACGACCTGCATCGGTAACTCGGGGCCGCTGGCGCCGGCGATCTCGTCGGCGATCAACGAGAACGACCTCGTCGCGGCCTCGGTGCTCTCGGGCAACCGCAACTTCGAGGGTCGCGTGTCGCCCGACGTCCGCGCCAACTTCCTCGCCTCGCCGCCGCTCGTCGTCGCCTATGCGATCAAGGGCACCGTCACGACCGACATGATCGAGACGCCGCTGGGTCAGGGCACCGACGGCCAGGACGTGTATCTGCGCGACATCTGGCCGACCAACGAGGAAGTCCGCAGCACGATGGACGCCAACATCGACGCGTCGATGTTCGGCGCGCGCTACGGCGACGTCTATGCGGGCGATTCGAAGTGGCGCGGGATCGACGTCACGGGCTCGGACACGTACCAGTGGCGTGCGGGCTCGACCTATGTCGCCAACCCGCCGTATTTCGACGGCCTGTCGATGACCCCCGCCCCCGTGCAGGACATCATCGACGCCAAGCCGCTCGCGATCCTCGGCGATTCGATCACCACCGATCACATCTCGCCCGCAGGCTCGATCAAGGCGGACAGCCCGGCCGGCCGCTTCCTCCAGGAGCATCAGGTCAGCAAGGCCGACTTCAACAGCTATGGCGCACGCCGCGGCAACCATGACGTGATGATGCGCGGCACCTTCGCCAACATTCGCATCAAGAACGAGATGGTCCCCGGCGTCGAAGGCGGCATGTCGAAGTATGACGGCGAGGTCATGGCGATCTACGACGCGGCCATGCGCTTCAAGCAGGACGGCACGCCGCTCGTGATCGTCGCAGGCAAGGAATATGGCACCGGCTCGTCGCGCGACTGGGCGGCCAAGGGCACCAACCTGCTCGGCGTCCGTGCGGTCATCACCGAGAGCTTCGAGCGTATCCACCGTTCGAACCTGGTCGGCATGGGCGTGCTGCCGTTGCAGTTCGCCGAAGGCACCGATCGCAAGACGCTCGGCCTCGACGGGTCGGAGACGTTCACGATCCTCGACGTGGCGAGCATCCGCCCTCGCCAGGACGTGACGGTCAAGATGACCCGCGCCGACGGCACGAGCGAGACGTTCGAGACCAAGTGCCGGATCGATACCGTCAACGAGCTGGAATATTTCCTCAACGGCGGCATCCTCCAGTACGTCCTGCGCAAGCTGGCCGCGTAAGCGACTGGCGTCGTCCCGGAGCGATCCGGGACGACGACGCTGTTTTAAGCTACCCGAGTTACCGTCATCCCAGCGAAAGCTGGGATATCCCCGTGAGGCTCATGTCGCCCACCACGAGGGATATCCCAGCGTTCGCTGGGATGACGTGTATTGGATCCTCCCCCGCCAAGGGGAGGTGGCGCCGGAGGCGTCGGAGGGGGCGGACACGGAACCACGGTTTCCCTTACCTCCCCCTCCGTCAGGCAAGTGCCTGCCACCTCCCCCTGGCGGGGGAGGATCGGTTAGACAGTGATATTTGAGACCGGTCCCCGCGCGACGCGTGCCGCGCTATCCCTGGCCCAAAAAAGGCGGGGCGACCGTGATGGTCGCCCCGTAGTTCAGGGAGAGGACCGGGACGGGGGAGACCCGGTCAGGTCGCCGACCACAGGGGGAGAGGGGCGGCGACGCACTCTCTTTCGCGTGCATATGTTGCAGGAATATGTCGGGGCCGACGTGACGATAATTTAATGCGAGGCCGCGCGCCGCGTCAGGAGGACGCGGCACCGCACTCCGCCGCCGTCACTCCGTCCGATCCCAGCCACCGCCGAGCGCCTTGAACAACGCCACCGTCAGCTGCCGCAACTGCGCATCGCTCGCCACCAGCTGCTCGCGCGCCGCCAGCACGTCGGTCTGCGTGTTCAGCACGGTATCCTGCGCCACGAACCCGGTTTGATACTGGGATTGCGCGGCGTTCGCGCTGCTCTGCGCATCGACGACCGCGCGCTGCAACGCCGCGTTCCGGCGGCGCTCGGCGGCGATCTGCGCGAGCGGATCCTCAACATCGCGCAACGCCTGCAACACGGTCGAGCGATAGCGCAGATACGCCTGCTCGCGGTCTTCCTCGCGCGATTTCACGGTTGCCTTGCGGCGGCCCCAGTCAAGCAGCGGGAACTGCGCCGCACCGCTCGCCGTCAGTTGCAGGCTGTCGCCCGAGAACAGATTGCCGAGCGCGGTCGAGATCAGCTGGGTCATGCCGGTCAGGCTGAACCTGGGATACATGTCCGCCACCGCGACGCCGATATCCGCGGTCGCGGCCGCGAGCTCGCGCTCCGCCGCGCGGACGTCAGGACGGCGACGCAACAGCTCCGATGGCAACCCGGCGGGGATCGCCGGCACGCCCAGCGGCGCAACCGACGGCGCGGCGAGTTCGCTCATCAGCGTCGCGGGCGGCTCGCCGAGCAGGATTGCCAGCGCGTGCATCCGCACGTCGACGTCCGCGCGGACCGGTTCGGCACGCGCCTCGGTCGAGGTGATCGAGGCGCGCTGGCGCGTGACGTCGATCGACGGGACCAGACCGACCTTGGCGATGTTGCCCGCGATCGTCAGCGCGCGGCGCTGGTTGGCGATCTCGCTCTCGATCGTCGCAATCTGCACCTGGTCGAGCCGCAGCGCGAAATAGGCCTGTGCGACTTCGGCCGCCAGCGTCACCGCGGCGTCGCGTTTCGACCAGACCGCGGCCTCGGTCCGCGCCCGCGCGCCTTCGGTGCTGCGCCGGACGCCGCCGAACAGGTCAAGCTCCCAGCTGGCGTCGAATCCGACCGAATAGGTTGTGATCCCGCTCCCGGGCAGCGCGATGCCCCCGGTCGAGCCGGTCCCGCCGGCCCCCGTGCCGCCGCTGAACGCGCGCGCGATCGATGAGAGGCCGGCGTTCTTGCTGAACTCGATGTGGCTTGGGCTGGCGCTGGCATTGACGCTCGGCAGTCCTTGCGAGCGCGCGACAAGCTCCTGCAACCGGGCCTGGCGCACGCGCGAGGCGGCGATCGCGATGTCGGGATTGCCCTTCAGCGCGCGCTCGACAAGGCCATCGAGTTGACGATCGCCGAATGCCGACCACCAGCGCGCCGGGTCGACGGTCGCACCGACCGTGGCTTGCGGACCCACGAACGCCGGCGGCACCGCGATCTCGGGCGCGACGTAATTCGGGCCGACGGTGCACCCCGCGAGCAGGGCTGCAACCGCAACCATGATGAACCGCGCACGCATCAATGCATCCCTCCCGAGGGGGCGCCGCCGGTCTTGCCGGAGCGCATGAACAATACCAGTGGCGCGACGACCAGCACGACCACCATCATCGCGCGGAACACGTCGAGAAAGGCGAGCATCGTCGCCTGTCGCTGCATCTGGCTGTAGAGAACCGCCAGAGGCGTCGTCGCATCGCCCTGCCCGCCGAACACGCTCGCCGCCTTCTCCATCCAGTCGTTGTAGTTCGGATCGAGTGGATTGAGCGTCTGCGTCAGCTCCGACTGGTGCCGCTGCAACCCGCCGGCGAGTTGGGTCTGCGCGAAGCAGATGCCGATCGTGCCGCCGAGATTTCGCGAGACGTTGAGCAGGCTCGATGCCTGCGCGGTCTGCGTCTGCTTGAGCCCGACATAGGCGATCGCGTTGATCGGCACGAACAGGAACGGCAGCGCCATTGCCTGGAACAGCCGCGCGAACGCCGCATCCGAAAACGCGATGTCCGCGCTAAGATGGCTCATGTTCCACAGCGCGAACGCCTGCACCAGCAGCGCCGGGAACAGCAGGAAGCGGACATCGACCAACCCGCTCAGCCGCCCCGCGAACGGCACCATCACGAGCGTCGCCAGACCGCCGGCGGTCAGCGCGAGGCCCGCGTCGAGCGAACTGTAGCCCAGCACCTGTTGCAGCATCTGCGGGATCAGCTGCGTCGTCCCGAACAGGATCATGCCGGTGACGCCCATCACGCCGATCGTCAGCGCGAAGTTGCGATTCTTCATCAGCTTGAGGTCGATCACCGGGTCCTTGTGGTTCAGTTCCCAGACGACGAGCGCGACCAACGACACCGCGGCAATAATCGCCGACATGACGATGAAGCCGCTCGCGAACCAGTCCTCGCGCTCGCCTCGGTCGAAGGTGAGCTCGAGAAAGCCCAGGCCCAGTGCGACCAGCGCCACGCCGACATAGTCGATCGTCAGGCCGTTCTTGAACCGCTCGTCGCGATCCTTCTTCACCTGCTCAGGCTCGTCGACGAACGTCTCGACCAGGAACCAGGCGAGGATACCGACGGGCACATTGATCAGGAACACCCAGTGCCAGCTCGAATATTCGACGATGTACCCGCCCAGCGTCGGCCCGAGCACGGGGCCGACGACGACCACGATCGCGAACGCAGCGAACGCCATGCCGCGTTGCTTGGGCGGGAAGGTATCGGCGAGGATCGACTGCTCGACCGGCGCGAGTCCACCGCCGCCGATGCCCTGCAGCACGCGCGCGACGACGAGCGTGCCGATGTTCGGCGCCAGCCCGCACAGCAGCGAAGCGAGCGTGAACAACGCGATCGACATCAGGAAATAGCGCTTCCGGCCGATCGCGTCGGACAGCCAGCCCGAGATCGGGATGACGATCGCGTTGGCGACGAGGTAGCTGGTCAGCACCCATGTCGCCTGATCGGTGGTGATCGACAGCCCGCCCGAGATATGATCGAGCGCGACGTTGGCGATCGAGGTGTCGAGCACCTCCATGAAGGTCGGGATCGAGATGATCGCGACGATCAGCCACGGACTGTACTTGCCCGCCGCCGATCGGTTCGGCGACCATGTATGGCCGCCGCCCGCATCGGCCTTTGCGGCCTTCGCCACCTCAGCGGACCTTGACGGTCGGCACCACCGACATGCCGGGGCCGATCGGATAGCGCTTCGGATCGGGGCCGTTCTTTGCATCGAAGACGATCCGCACGGGCACGCGCTGGACGACCTTCACGTAATTGCCCGTCGCGTTCTGCGGCGGCAGCAAGGCGAACGCCTGGCCCGCGCCGCGCTGGATCGAATCGACATGACCCTTGAACTCGACACCGGGATACGCGTCGACATGAATGTCGACGGGCTGGCCGATCTTCATGAGCGTCAGCTGCGTTTCCTTGAAGTTCGCGGTCACCCACATCGTGTCGGGGACGATCGCCATCAGCTGCGTGCCGGGCGCGACATAGGAGCCGATATTGACCGAGCGGTTGACCACCTGCCCCGCAACCGGCGCGGTCAGGCGAAGGTCGCCGATCGCCACGTTCGCCTGATCGACCTGCGCACGCCGGGCGTCGATCACCGACCTGGCGGCACCGACTTGCCTGCGCGCAACCGTGATCTGCGCCGTGGCGGTATCGATCTGTTCGCGCGCCGCCGCGGCGTCCGCGGCCGTCTGGCGAGCGGTGGCCCGCGCCTGGTCGAGCTGTTGCCCGGCGACCGCGCTCGGATCGAGCCGCAGCAACGCCTCGTACCGCGCGAGGTCCTGCTGCGCCTTCACGGCGGCCGCCATCGGCACGCGGGCTTGTGCCGCAGCCTGCTGACGCTGCGCCTCGGCGGCGGTGACCTGCGCCTGCGCCTGCGCGAATTGCGCGCGCGATTGCTGCTCGTTGGCCTGCGCTTCGGCGACCTGTGCGTCGCGACCCGACGCCTTGATCACCGCGAGCAGCCGGCCGGCCTCGACATGGCGGTTGTCGATATCGGCGACCTGCACCAGCGTGCCCGCGACCTGTGGCGCGAGGCGGACGATATGCGTGTCGACGAACGCGTCGTCGGTCGATTCGAACTGCCGCGCGTGGAGCCAGTACAGCACGCCGCCGATGATCAGCCCCCCGACGACGATGACCAGGATAATCCAGAACAGCGGCTTCTTGAACACCGACGGCTTCTTGTCGTCGTCGGACTCCTCGGACTCATCCTGCCGGTCGGTGTCGGACTTCTGGTTCTCGCCATTCGGATCGCGCTTGCGGTCCTCGTCGTCATGGTCGGTGTCGGAGTGGTTCGTCTGGTCGGTCATGCCTGGCCCTGTTCTTCAGCACGCATCGAATCGAGAATGGCGTCGATATTGGCGTCGATCCGCGCCTTGATATCGAGAATGTCGGAAGCCTCGAGCGTGTCGCGCTCGAGCAGTTTGAGACAGGTCGCGCGGTTCGCACGCAACGTGATGACTTGCCCCATCAAGGTAATCGTCGCGATCCGTGCCGCGCGGACCTCGGCGTGTCCGGTCGCGATGCAGACCAGGTCGCCGAGCTTGCGCACCATCTGGCCCATCACGCCGCTGTAGATCCGCTCGAACGCCTCGCCCGGGTTCATCTGTTCGCGCAGGACGAACAGCGTCCAGTCGGCGCTCTCCGCGCTCGCCATCTTGTCCGCGAGCCGGCCGAGGATGCGGTGGATCTGCGCGCGTGCGCCGTCGGGATCATCGATGGCGATCTCAGGCGCGAGTTCGAGCGGATCGCCCATCACCGCCGACATCCGCTCGGCGATCCGGTCGGCAGCGGCGAGGTACAGCCCCTCCTTGCCGCCGTAATGATACGTGATCGACGACATCGCGGTGCCTGCCGCCGCGGCAATCCCGCGCGTGCTGGCCCCTTCGAGGCCCTTTGCACCGAATTCGCTGATCGCGATGTCGAGGAGTCGGGACTGAACCACGCGGCGGCGTTTAGTTCGATCGAACGAACGAGCCTAATGAACAAAGTGTCATGATAAGTGACACGTGTCTGGGCCGTCGCGACACAGTTATCCGTCATTAGGATATAAGTCAGGACCCAGAGTGATCGCGGGCATTCCTGCATGGCTCTGGGTCCTGACTGTCGTCAGGATGACGAGGTATTTGGCATAATGTGCCTATGATCATCAGGATGCCCGATGGATGCCAGATACAGAAACGCCGGCCTCTTCAGCGAAGAAACCGGCGTAAATCTGGTGGGCGCGACAGGGATTGAACCTGTGACCCCACCCGTGTGAAGGGTGTGCTCTACCGCTGAGCTACGCGCCCGAAACTCGTTCGGAAGCGGGCCTTTAGGCAGACTGTATCCGCCTGTCCAGCCCTTTCGATACCGATCCCTCCGATCCTCCCCCGACAAAGGGAGGACATGGAGCAGAGGATATCGCTCACCGTCGCTTCCGTCTGGCGATCGCCAGCCACCTCCCCCTGCGGAGGAGGATCATCGAGGGATTTAGTTGACCGCGTCCTTGAGGCCCTTGCCGGCCTTGAACTTCGGCTGCGTCGAAGCCTTGATCGTCATCGGCTCGCCGGTGCGCGGGTTGCGACCCGTCGATGCCTTGCGCTTGGAGATCGAGAACGTGCCGAAGCCGACCAGGCGAACCTCGTCGCCCTTCTTCAGCGACGCTTCAATCGCTTCGAAGACCGCCTCGACCGCCTTGATCGCGTCGGCCTTGACGAGTCCCGACGTGTCCGCGACCGTCGCGATCAGCTCCTGCTTGTTCATGTGTATCCCCCGGAAAAAACTCGAATCGGCCGCAATGGACTCGCGGCCGCGTCAGCGCGCAATAATGCGGCGGCTTCGCTGGGTGTCAAACGAAACCGCCGCGTCATAGTCTTTTAAAACTAATCCAGATCAGTGGTGCATCGCACCTCCGACCGGCGCGATCGGCGCTGGCGGCAATGCTGCCAGTTCGTCCGCGTCGGTCCACTCGATCGCCTCGAGCGGCTCGGTCAGTGCCAGTCGCAGCACCTCGTCGACATGGCTTACGGGGATGATCTTCAGTCCCGCCTTGATGTTCGCCGGGATCTCCGCGAGGTCCTTCTCGTTCTCCGCCGGGATCAGCACCGTCTCGATCCCGCCGCGAAGCGCGGCCAGGAGCTTCTCCTTGAGGCCACCGATCGGCAGAACGCGGCCGCGCAGGGTGACCTCGCCGGTCATCGCCACCTCGCGCCGGATCGGCACGCCGGTCAGCGTCGAGACGATCGACGTGACCATGCCGATGCCCGCCGACGGGCCATCCTTCGGCACCGCACCCTCGGGCAGATGGATATGGATATCCTTGCGCGCGAACAGGCTCGGCTTGATCCCGTAGCTGGGCGCACGTGCTTTGACGAAGCTGAACGCGGTCTCGATCGACTCCTTCATCACGTCGCCGAGCTTGCCGGTGAGCTTGGCCTGGCCCTTGCCCGCAACCGTCACGCTCTCGATCGTCAGCAATTCGCCGCCGACCTCGGTCCAGGCGAGCCCGGTGACCGCACCGATCTGGTTCTCGGTCTCGCCGAGGCCGTGACGATATTTCTGCACGCCCGCATATTCACCGACATTCTCGGGCGTGATCGTGACGCTGGTCGTCTTGTTCTCGAGGATCTGGCGCAGCGCCTTGCGGCACAGCTTGGCGATCTCGCGCTCGAGCGTGCGGACACCGGCCTCACGCGTATATTGCTGGATGAGCGTACGAAGCCCCTCCTGCGTCAGCGTGAACTCGCCCGGCTTCAGCCCGTGCGCCTCGATCTGCTTGGCCACCAGATGGCGCTCGGCGATCTCGACCTTCTCGTCCTCGGTATAGCCCTCCAGACGGATGATCTCCATGCGGTCGAGCAGCGCCTGGGGCAGGTTAAGCGAGTTCGCGGTGCACACGAACATCACGTCCGACAGGTCGATATCGACCTCGAGATAATGGTCCTGGAACTTGCCGTTCTGCTCCGGATCGAGCACCTCGAGCAGCGCCGACGCCGGATCGCCGCGGAAATCCTGGCCGAGCTTGTCGATCTCATCGAGCAGGAACAGCGGGTTCGACGTGCCGGCCTTTTTCAGGTTGGTCACGATCTTGCCCGGCAGCGAGCCGATATAGGTGCGGCGATGGCCACGGATCTCGGCTTCGTCGCGCACGCCGCCGAGCGACTGGCGGATGAACTCGCGCCCCGTCGCCTTTGCGATCGACTTGCCGAGCGAGGTCTTGCCGACACCGGGAGGGCCGACGAGGCACAGGATCGGCCCCTTCAGCTTGTTGGTGCGTGCCTGCACCGCGAGATACTCGACGATCCGGTCCTTGACCTTCTCGAGCGCGTAATGATCCTCGTCCAGCGTCACCTGCGCGGCGGCGATGTCCTTCTTGATCTTCGACTTCTTCCCCCATGGGAGGCCGAGCAGCACGTCCAGATAATTGCGCACGACGGTCGCCTCGGCGCTCATCGGCGCCATCGTCTTGAGCTTCTTGAGCTCGGCGGTCGCCTTGCCGCGCGCTTCCTTGCTCATCTTGAGCGTCGCGATCTTCTGCGTCAGCTCGGCGATCTCGTCGCCTTCGCCCTCGCCATCCTCGTTGCCGAGCTCGCGCTGGATCGCCTTCAACTGCTCGTTAAGGTAATATTCGCGCTGCGTCTTCTCCATCTGGCGCTTGACGCGGCTCTTGATCTTCTTCTCGACCTGCAGGACGCCCAGCTCGCCCTCCATCGCGGTCAGCGCCATTTCGAGACGCTTGGACGGGTTGGTCTCGAGCAGGATCGCCTGCTTCTCGGCGACCTTGATCTGGACGTTCGCAATCACGGCGTCGGACAGTTTCGACGCGTCGTCGATCTCAGAAAGCTGGACCGACGTTTCCGACGAAAGCTTACGGTTGAGCTTGGCGTAATTCTCGAACTGATCGACCACGGAGCGCATCAGCGCAATCAGCTCAGGCCCCTCCACCTCGGCATCGGCGACCGGCTCGACCGTCGCGGTCAGGAACTCGCCGCTTTCGTCCAGCGTCTCCAGCGTCGCGCGCTGCTTGCCTTCGACCAGCACGCGGACGGTGCCGTCGGGCAGCTTCAACAATTGCAGCACAGTCGCGGTGACGCCCATCGAGTACAGGTCATCGCGCGCGGGATCATCCTCGGCGGGATCGACCTGCGCGACGAGGTAGATTTCCTTGTCCGCCGCCATTGCCGCCTCGAGCGCGGCAACGGACTTATCGCGACCGACGAACAGCGGCACGATCATGTGCGGGAAGACGACGATGTCGCGAAGGGGAAGGACGGGGTACTGGGTCATGAACGCTCCGGTGGGTGCCTGCATGGGGGCATTATTGAATCTTATATGGTGAGGATGAACCGTCCATCAATTGGTTCGCGGTGGGATCGGTATTTGTAGGGACGGACGCTGCCTCACCCGATCCGTCACCGGGGGCCTGTCTTGAGGCTGAGGGTGCCGCAACGCACGTCTTTCCCGTGGACGCCGGAACGAACGTGGCATGACGGAGGGGGGCTTGTCTCACCTCGACCGCCGCGCGAGAACACCGGCCATGATGTCCCGTCTCCTTCTTGCCGCTGGCGCCACCGCGCTTCTCGCCGCCGCCCCGCTCCCCAAGAAGGGCGAACCGGCGATCACCGCGCAGACGCAGCGGTCCGGCGGCGTGCTGACTCCCGAGCAGACCGCGCTCACGCTTGACAGCGCGGACCTTGCGTTCGAGGTGCTACCCGAGACGGAAAGCCTCAACGGCGTCGCCACGTTGGTCTTCACCGCGAAGGCCCCCCTCACCCTCCTGCCGATCGACCTCGATCGCAATCTGCCGGTCAGCGCGATCGCGATCGACGGCGTGCCGCTGGCGCCGACGGCGTGGAGCAATCCGGAGGGGCGGTTGACGATCACGCTCCCCAAGCCGGTCGCGGCCGGCGGCAACGTGACCGCAAAAATCACCTATGGCGGCACGCCGCATGTCGCGGTGAAAGCGCCGTGGGACGACGGGATGGTCTGGTCGAAGACACCCGATGGCCACACCTGGTTTGCGACCACCGCGGAAGGCTATGGCTGCGACCTGTTCTGGCCGTGCCTCGATTTCCCGACCGGCGAGCCGGCGCTGGTGACGCTCCACATCACCGTGCCCAAGGGCTTGAAGGCACCGTCGAACGGCGTGCTGCTCGGCGTCGATACGCTGACGGACGGCCGGACGACTTGGAACTGGCGTGCCAAGCATCCAAACACATACGGCATTGCGCTGAACGTCGGCCCGTATGAGGAGATCAGCGGCACGTACAAGAGCCGCTACGGCAACAGCATTCCGATGTATTATTGGTACCTGCCGGGCGAGAAGGCGCAAGCGGAGAGGCTGTTCGCCGAATTCGCGCCGACGCTCGATTTCTTCGAAAGCATGATCGGGCCCTACCCGTTCGGCGACGAGAAGCTTGGCGTGGTCGAGACGCCGCACAAGGGCATGGAGCACCAGACGATCAACGCGTACGGCAACGACTATGCCAAGGCGCCCGAGGGGTTCGACTGGCTGTTCCAGCACGAATTCGCGCATGAATGGTTCGGCAACCAGCTGACCGCGGCGAACTGGGACGATTACTGGCTGCACGAGGGATACGGCACGTACATGCAGCCGCTCTACGGCCAATGGCGCGAGGGGCGTGCGCGTTATGCGGCGATGATGCAGACCGAGCGGACCTCGATCATGAATCTGAAGCCCATCACGCAGCAGCGCATCACCACCGAGGAGGAGGTGTACGAACTCGACAAGGGCGGCGCGGGCCAGGACATCTATTATAAGGGCTCGTGGATGCTCCACACGCTGCGGTCGCTGATCGGCGACAAGGCGTTCTTCGATGTCACGCGGCTGGCGGTATACGGGCGAGCGGACCCCAAGCCGGGCAATTTCACGCCGAGGTTCGGGTCTACGAAGGACTATGAGGCGCTTGTCCGCAAGGTGACGGGGAAGGAGTATGCCTGGTTCTTCGACGTCTATCTCCGCCAGGCAGCTCTGCCTGATCTGGTCGAGACCCGGGCCGGAAACGTACTGGCGTTAACGTGGAAGGTGCCCGGCAACGGCGCATTCCCGCTGCCGGTCCAGATACAGGTCGACGGCAGGACGCGGACGGTGCCGATGACCGGCGGGAGGGCGAGCCTGTCGGTCCCGGCGGGGGCGCATGTCGTGATCGACCCGGACGCACTGGTGCTCCGCCGCAGTCTCGCGCTCGAAGACGTGGCCGCCTGGAAAGCCGCGCAAGCCGCAAAGGCCAAGTCGCAATGATCACGCCGCCGTTCCCCCGCGAAGGCGGGGGTCCACAAATCACAAACGCCGCCGTGCGTAACCCTGGGCTCTCGCGGGCGCAGGAGAACATCTGGCCAGCGCGCGCGGCAGAGATGGCCGCGATCTTCATGGTCGGCGACGGCCTGATCGGCCTGCTCCAGCCGCGCCGCCACGTCGATCTCTGGAAAGACGACGCGCTCGGCACGGAAAAGCTGGTGTCCCCCTTCATCGATCGCCCCGGTCGTCGACGCCTGTATGCAGTGGTGCAGATCGCCGCAGGCCTCGCCTTGGCGGCACGCCAGAGACCATGAGGGTCGCGGGCTGGTCCTTGCTGCTGGCGTTAGCGCTCGTGGGATGCGGCGCGGCGCCGGACGCGGCCTCGACCAGCCAGATCGCGCGCGGCGAGCGCGTCTTCCGCCGCTGCACCGCATGCCACACGATCGGACGCTATGCAGGCGATACCGATGGCCCCAATCTCTACGGCGTGTTGGGCGGCCCCGTCGGCGAGCGCCGCCCGCGCTTTGCCTATACGGCCGGACTGAAGGCGCTCGGCGGGACGTGGGACGCCGCGCGGATGGACCAATGGCTCGCCAACCCGCGCCGGATGGTCCCGGGCACGACGATGGCGTTCGCAGGGCTCGCCGACCCGAAGGACCGTGCCGACGTCATCGCCTATCTGGCGACGCAGCGCCCCTGACGCGTCACGGCACCACGGTCGTGAACAGATAGGCGGCAAAGATTACGAGATGGACGACGCCCTGCAACACCGTCGTCCGCCCGGTGCCGAGCGACAGCGTCGCGACGAACAACGACAGCGCGAGCAACGTCATGCTCTTGGCGTCGATCCCCAGCGCGATCGGCAGGTCGAGCACCAGCGACACGATCGCCACGGTCGGGATCGTCAGCCCGATCGTCGCCAGCGCCGAGCCGAGCGCGAGGTTGAGACTCGTCTGCAACCGGTTGCGCCGTGCCGACTTGTACGCGGCCAGGCTCTCGGGCGCGAGCACCAGCGCGGCGATCACTACGCCGACCACGGTCAGCGGCAAGCCGGCCCCGAGCACCGCCGCCTCGATCGTCGGCGACAATGTCTTGGCGAGCAGCACCACCGAGACGAGCGCCACGAGTAACGCGACGAACGCGACTCCCGTCGCACGACGCGACGGCGGTGCGGCATGATCGTCCTTGTCGTCGGTCAAGGGCAGGAAATAGTCGCGGTGGCGCACCGTCTGCACCAGCACGAACGTGCCGTAGAGGATCAGCGAGACGACCGCGACGAATAGCAGCTGAGACGCCGCATAGGTCGGACCCGCGGTCGACGAGGTGTAGTTCGGCAGGATAAGCGACAGCACCGCCATCGCCGCGAGCACGCCAAGCGCGGCGGTCATGCCCTTCAGCGTGAAGCGCTGCTCGTGATGCCGCACCGCGCCCGCCAGCAGGCAGAGGCCGATGATGAAATTGAGGATGATCATGATCGCCGCGAACACCGTGTCGCGCGCCAGCGTGGTCGCATCGCCCGCGTTCGACAGCATCAGCGAGACGATCAGCGACACCTCGATCACCGTGACCGCGATCGCGAGGACGAGCGTACCGAACGGCTCGCCGACCTTGTGCGCGATCACCTCGGCATGATGCACCGCCGCCAGCACGCTGCCGATCAGCACGATCACCGCCGCCGCCGTGCCGAGCACGCCCATCTTGGCCAGCCCGATGAGGATGGCAACGAGGCCCAGCCCTGGCGCCACGAGCGTCCAGATCGGGAGCGCCAGACGGTCGGGCATGGTTTCCGCTACGTGTTCCTTCGGTCGGTCGGCCGCTTCGATCGTCATGCACGCTCCTTCGTTTCACGTACCCAACGAATGCGTGACGACCAATAAGGGTCCGATTGGAGCCGATTGTGTGCGAGTCGGGTTCGGGTAGATTGGCCGGATGCTGCCCCCCGATCTTCGCCAAACGCTCGTCATGGTGGCGCAGACGATGCGCGACGCGCGCGATCCTTGGTGGGTGATTTCCAGCGCGGCGGTGGCGCTTCACGGGGTGGCGGCGATCACAGTCGCCGACGTCGATGTTCTGATGAGCGTCGAGGATGCCTTGCGTGTGCTGGCGCAACTGAGGGTCGCGCCGGCGAAGGCGGCGGCAAGCCCGGTGTTCCGGTCGGCGGTGTTCGGCCAGTGGACGGCGCCGCCGCTGGTGGTCGAGATCATGGCGGGGTTTCATGTCGCGACCGCGTCGGGATGGACAAAGGTGCTTCCGAGGACCCGCGTGCAGATCCGGGTGGAAGAGGCCATCGTCTATGTGCCGCGTCGTGACGAACTGGCCGAGATACTCAGGCTGTTCGGGCGTCCGAAGGACCTGGAGCGGGTTCGGCTTCTGACCGCGCAATCCTAGCGGCAAACCCAACCCCGCCCTCCCCGAAGCGATGGAGGTCCGGCGCTCTGCCACACCCCCCGTCCGTCATCCTGACGAAAGTCAGGGTCCAGAGCCACAAAGACCCCCGTTCGGTATCCTGGGTCCTGACTTTCGTCAGGATGACGGAGGGCGAGTTTGCGGACGAGATCACACCCCAAACGAAAAAGGGCGCCGATCGCTCGACGCCCTTCCCCAATCGCAAACCAGCCGAGCCTTATGCCGCGTCGCCGGCCTTCTTCTTCTCGGCATAGACGCGGATCGGTTCCTTGCGGCCCTCGATCACGTCCTTGTCGATCATCACCTCGTCGACGCCGTCCATGCCGGGCAGATCGAACATCGTGTCGAGCAGGATGCTCTCCAGGATCGAACGAAGCCCGCGCGCACCGGTCTTGCGTTCGATGCCCTTCTTGGCGACCGAGACCAGCGCGTCGTCGGTAAAGCCGAGCGCGACGTCCTCCATTTCGAACAGCTTCTGGTACTGCTTGACCAGCGCGTTCTTCGGCTCCTTCAGGATCTTCACCAGCGCATCGACATCGAGATCCTCGAGCGTCGCGATCACCGGCAGGCGCCCCACGAACTCGGGGATGAGCCCGAACTTGAGCAGATCCTCAGGCTCGACCGACTTCAGCGTCTCGCCGGTCTTGCGCTCGTCGGGCCCGGCGACATACGCGCCGAAGCCGATCGACTTGCCCTGCAGACGATCGCCGATGATCTTCTCGAGACCGGAAAACGCACCGCCGCAGATGAACAGGATGTTCGTCGTATCCACCTGCAGGAACTCCTGCTGCGGATGCTTGCGCCCACCCTGTGGCGGCACCGACGCGGTCGTCCCCTCCATCAGCTTCAGCAGCGCCTGCTGCACGCCCTCGCCCGACACGTCGCGCGTGATCGACGGGTTCTCGGCCTTACGGCTGATCTTGTCGATCTCGTCGATATAGACGATCCCGCGCTGCGCCCGCTCGACATTGTAGTCGGAGGCCTGGAGCAGCTTGAGGATGATGTTCTCGACATCCTCGCCGACATAACCCGCTTCGGTCAGCGTCGTAGCATCGGCCATCGTGAACGGCACGTCGAGGATGCGGGCGAGCGTCTGGGCAAGCAGCGTCTTGCCGCAACCCGTCGGCCCGACAAGCAGGATGTTCGACTTGGACAGCTCGACATCGGCACCCTTGGCGCCGTGGTTGAGCCGCTTGTAGTGATTGTGCACCGCTACCGACAGGACGCGCTTGGCGCGCTTCTGGCCGATCACATAATCGTCGAGGACGTCGCAGATCTCCTGCGGAGTCGGCACGCCGCCGTCCTTCTTGGACACCAGCGCCGACTTCGTCTCCTCACGGATGATGTCGTTGCATAGCTCGACGCACTCGTCGCAGATGAAGACCGTCGGCCCGGCGATCAACTTGCGGACCTCGTGCTGCGACTTGCCGCAGAACGAGCAATAGAGGGTGCTCTTCGAGTCGCCACCGCTCAGCTTCGTCATTCAATCACCTCTCGCGCATGTCGGTGCACGTGCCGTTTCCGGGGCCGCTACCGTAACGTACCCCGGAGTTCCTACAATCAAATAAACCGGCGGGACGTACGATTCGCCCCGTGCCGGCCCCGCTTAAGCGGGTTTCGCTGCATCGTCCGCCGGTGCCGGACGCTTGTCGAACACTTCGTCGACCAGACCGAAGTCCTTGGCCTCGTTCGCTTCGAGGAACGTATCGCGGTCCATCCGGCGCTCGATCTCTTCGATCGGCTGACCGGTATACTGCGCGTACAGTTCATTCATGCGCTTGCGGATCCGCAGGATCTCGCGCGCCTGGATCTCGATGTCGCTGGCCATGCCCTGAGCACCACCCGATGGCTGATGGATCATGATGCGCGCGTTGGTCATCGCGACGCGCATGCCGGGCTCGCCGCTCGCGAGCAGGAAGCTGCCCATCGAGGCGGCCTGGCCGATGCACACCGTGCCGACGCGCGGGCGAATGTACCGCATCGTGTCATGGATCGCCATGCCCGCCGTGACGACACCGCCCGGCGAGTTGATGTACATGAAGATGTCTTTCTTCGGGTTCTCGGACTCGAGGAAGAGCAGCTGTGCGGTGATCAGCGAGGCCATGCCGTCCTCGACGCCACCGGTCACGAAGATGATGCGCTCGCGGAGCAGGCGCGAGAAGATGTCGAACGAGCGCTCTCCGCGGTTCGACTGCTCGATGACGATGGGAACCAGGCCTGCTTGCGTCTGCTGCAGGCCGAGCCCGGCGCTGGCCAATGGGCTAGCAAAGTCGCCGGTCTCGAACGGATTGTGCATGGAAATCTCTCTTATGCCCCAGTGAACTGCCAACATCGGCGCTCGCACGGGGGAGTTCAAGCCCTGCCCGCCCTCGCCCTAGCGCGGATCGGCTGTCCCAGGCAGAGGCCAAACGATCCTCCCCCGCCAGGGGGAGGTGGCGCCGAAGGCGTCGGAGGGGGAGGACACGGACCAGAGGTTTCGCTTACCTCCCCCTCCGTCTGGCTAACGCCAGCCACCTCCCCCTGGCGGGGGAGGATGACAGCAGGGGCATTGGAGTCAGATGCCGGGTGCGGGATAGGCGAGATACGCCAGCCGCCGCACCTCGCGCCGACCGCGGACAACGGTGTCCAGGATCAGGCCCGTGAACACGTTGAGCGCAGCGAAGATTCCGAGCCCGGTAATCAGGATCGCGGTCGGGAAGCGCGGCACCTGGTGGATCTCGATATAGGTCAGCACCAGCGGGATGCCGAGGACCAGCGCCAGCACCGCAAACGCCCCGCCGATCACACCGAAGAACCACAAGGGCCGCTCGATCCGGTACAAAGTGAAGATCGTCCGCAGGATCCGCCACCCGTCGCCATAGGTGCTGAGCTTCGATTCGGACCCCTCGGGCCGTGCGTAATAAGGCGTCTCGACCTCGCCAATCGGCATCTTGAGCTCGAGCGCGTGGACGCTGATCTCGGTCTCGATTTCGAACCCGGCGGACAGCGAGGGGAAGCTCTTCACGAACCGCCGCGAAAACACACGGTAGCCCGACAGGATATCGGTGAAGCTCCGCCCGAACAGTCGCGCGAGCATCCCCGTCAGCAGCGCGTTGCCGAAGCGGTGGCCGCGGCGATAGCTTTCCTGAACCTGGCTGATGCGCGAGCCGACGACCATGTCGAGCTGTTCGTCGAGCACGCGCGCGACCAGCGCCGGGGCGGAGGCAGCGTCATAAGTCGCGTCGCCATCGGCCATCACATAGATATCGGCATCGATGTCCGCGAACATCCGCCGGACGACCGCGCCCTTGCCCTGGATCCGCTCGGTCCGCACCACGGCACCCGCCGCGCGCGCGACCTCCACCGTCTGGTCGGCGCTGTTGTTGTCGTACACGTAGATGGTGGCACCCGGCAGCGCGGCGCGGAACCCCGCCACGGTCTGCGCGATCGCCGCCGCTTCGTTGTAGCAGGGGAGGAGGACGGCGATTCTCGGTTCGGTCATGCCCTGCCCTATCGTGCCGGAGGCTGCCTTGCAGATGCTATTTTCGGCCACCGAACCCCCTGAAACGCAAATCCCCGGCGGAGGCCGGGGTCCAGTCGGGGCAGGTCCATAACGGAGCTTTACGCGCCGTTATAGTAGCCTTTCCAACTGGACCCCGGCCTCCGCCGGGGAGGTGGCCCGAAAACGGGGTGCGTGCCTCAGCGACGAGGCACTCCGATCGGCGTTACGCCTCGGTCTTGGTCGGCGCCTTCTTGGCGCGCGGCTTCTTCACCGGTGCGTCGGCAGCTTCGGTACCCTCGGCATTCTCGGCCGCGACCGGCGACGACTCGGTCACCGCGGTCTCGGCCTCGACCGGTGCCGCCTTCTTCTTGGCAGGCGCCTTCTTTGCGGGCTTAGCCTCGTCCGCCGCGTCCGAAACCTGCGCCTCGTCCGTCACGGTCTCGTCCGCAGCAGTGTCGTCAGACGCAGGCTTGGCCTTCTTGGCAGCGGCCTTCTTCTTCGGCTTGTGGTTGTCGTGATCATGCACGTGCGTGCCGCTCGCGAAACCGTCCTCGCTCTCGATCGCAGCTTCCAGCTCTTCGCGGGTGGCTTCGCGATCGGTGATCTCGGCCTTCTCGAAGAGGAAGTCGACGACCTTGTCCTCGTACAGCGGCGCACGCAGCTGGGCGGCCGCCATTGGCTCGGACTGCACATACTGCATGAACTGCTGACGCTGCTCGGCCGGATACTGCTGGGCAGCCTGGGCGAGCAGACGCTGCATTTCCTGGTTGGAAACCTCGACGCCGTTCGCCTGGCCGATCTCGGACAGGAGGAGCCCCAGGCGCACGCGACGCTCGGCGATCTTGCGGTAATCGTCGCGCTCGCCTTCCATCTCGGCCATTGCGGCCTCGGGATCGGCTTCGTGCGTGGCTTCGTGCTGGAGCTGCGACCAGATCTGGTTGAACTCGGCTTCCACCATCGACGGCGGAACCTCGAAGTCGTGACCCTCGGCGAGCTGGTCGAGCAGCTTGCGCTTCATGTGCGTGCGCGTGAGCCCGTTATGCTCCTGCTCGATCTGACCCTTGAGCAGGCCCGTGAGCTGCTCGAGGCTCTCGAGACCCAGCGACTTGGCCAGATCCTCGTCGATCGCGCTCTCGCCCGCGGTCTTCACCGACTTGACGGTGATGTCGAACGTGGCCGGCTGACCCGCGAGCGACTTCTCCTGATACTCCTCGGGGAAGGTCACGTTCAGGACCTTGTCGTCGCCGGTCTTCACGCCGACGAGCTGATCCTCGAAGCCTGGGATCAGACGCCCTGCGCCGAGTTCGACGCCCATGTCGGTGCCCGTGCCGCCGTCGAACGCGACGCCGTCGGCGGTCTTGCCGACGAAATCGACGGTGACGAGGTCGCCCATCTGCGCGACGTAATCGTCAGCGGCGTCGTCCCACTTCTTCTGCTGGTCGGCGAACTTCTGGAGCTGTTCGGTGACCGCCTCGTCGGCGACGGGCACGGTCAGGCGCTCGAGCTTCAGGCCGTCGATCGCGGGTGCCGGCACCTGCGGGAGAACCTCCAGCTCGACCTTGACGACCGCGTCCTTGCCGATGTCGTAGCCGTCTTCCAGCTCGACCGAAGGCTGCATCGCGGGACGCAGCTGCTTTTCGGCGACGAGAGTCTGGACGCCCTCCTGGATCGCAGCATTCACCGCGTCCTGCGTCAGCGCCGGGCCGTGCATCTTGCGGATGAGGTTCGCCGGCACCTTGCCCGGACGGAAGCCCGGCATCTTCATCTGCGGCGCGAGGCGCTTCAGCTCGACATCGACCTTCGCATCGATATCCTTCGCAGTGATGGTGAGGGTGTAGGCGCGCTTGAGGCCCTCGTTCAACGTCTCGACAGTCTGCATGTCCGGCCTTTGTCTAAAAGAGCATTCGGGAAAAATTCGTCTGGGTGTCGCCCCGCCCGAGCGGCGGAGTGGTGCGGGCGAAGGGACTCGAACCCCCACATCTTGCGATGGCAGGACCTAAACCTGCTGCGTCTACCAGTTCCGCCACGCCCGCACAGGACATCGCCGTAGCGGGCGCGTCTATACCAACGTTGTATGCCGGGGCAAGCACGCAAGGCAACACGGCGGGCAACTACACGGGATCGCACGCGTTGATGCGGAAGAAGGAGAGAGCAACATGGCTACCCAACCCCCCGCAGAATTCCCTACGCCCTCGTCGCCCGCCGAGCCAACGACGCCACCGCCGGAGTTCAATCCACCCGCACCCGACGTGGACTATCCCGATCCGAGCGGACCCTCGACCGACCCCACCCCCATCCAGCCCGAAGTCTGAGGGACCATCATGCCCGATACCAAGCCCTCTGCGCATGCCGGCACTGATCCGGATACACGCCCCGAGGATCGCGACGCGGATACGCGCAGCGACATCGAACAGGCGGTCGCGTCGCGATCCGACGCGGTCGAACGCGGTGACGGTGGCGCCGAGCCCGAAACCTTCACCGACTCAGGGCTCCCCGACGGCGTCGGCGGCACCGGCGGCGTGACCAAGAACCAGGACTCCGACGCCCAGTAACCGCGAGCGTGGTCAGGGCTGCGGCAGATGGTGGCCGACGCGATACGCGTCGACCGCCATCAGCATACCCGCAATCTCCGCCGTCGAAAGCATCAGGATGCGCTCGCCGCCTGCCCTTGCCGTCACCTTGAATTGCCACGGCGTCATCACGCCCGGGATATAACGTTCCGCCTGCTGCCTGAGTACCGAGCCCGCGATCCTCAAGCCGATCGTTTCGGATCGGGGACAGATCCATCCTCGCCGACACACGGTTCGCAGCCGCGCGATCCGGTCGACACGGGCCGACAACGGGCCGCCGGGCGCTTCATAGGTCGCGCTGTCCCAACGCACCCAGCTGTAGGCGCGATATCGGATCGACGCATAGACCTGGTAACTCACCTGGCCCGTCGTCTTGTCGATGAACGCGCGCAGGAACACATCGTCGGGCGCGTGCCCGCCGAACGACCGGTGCTCGACGAACCCGTTCGTCGAGGTGAGCGTCGCAACGCGGTCGAGCGCATCGTCAGACAATGTCGTCCGCGCCTGGAACGCCGACGGAGTCATCAAACGGAGCCGATCGACGTCGCCCTGGTTGCTCGACAAGACCGCAGACGGTGCAGCATGGCTCGGCACGACCAGCGCGGTCGCGGCCGCCAAGGCTATCGCTGCATAGCCACCGTGCTTCGCCATATCTCGCCCACCTTCGGTCCCTGCGGCACAGGGCATAGCGCTTGCGAAACGCACCGGCGACGACAACCCGGACCGTTCTCGACCGTCTCGCCGCCGCCCGCCCGAATGATTCATGACCGGTCAGCCTCGATACAGCTTGGCGCCGCTACTATGTTCCCGTTTCACCCTGTCGTCCGAGGACCCGCCGATCTTCTCCTTTCCCGATTTCGCCCAGCACCAGACGCTCTATGGCGCGATCGCCGTCGCGGTCCTCGTGCTAATCGTCGCGCAGCGGATTCCGGTCATTCGCACGCTGGTGAATGGTGCGATCACGCTCGCCCTCGTCGCGCTGCTGTTCGTCGCGATCGGCCAGCGGAGCCAGTTCGATCCCTATCTGGGCAAGATCACGAAGCTGCTCCGGATCGACGACCAGCAGGTCGTCGGCGGCGAAGTGCGGATCCGGATGTCGTCCGACGGGCATTTCTGGGCGCGTGCGCGGATCGATGGGGTCGAGCGCCGGTTGCTGATCGACAGCGGCGCGACGATCACCGCGCTGTCGACGAAGACCGCGGAAGCGGCCGGGATCGATGCGCGGCCGAGCGTCGTGCCGATCGTCCTGCAGACCGCCAATGGCGCGATTGCCGCGCAGTCGGGCAAGATCGGCGAACTGAAACTCGGCGCGATCGTCGCGCGTGATCTGCAGGTGGTGGTGTCGCCTGCGTTCGGGGACACCAGCGTGCTGGGGATGAACTTCCTGTCGCGCCTCGCCTCGTGGCGGGTCGAGGAGAATGTGCTGATCCTGGTGCCGCATCATCCGCAGAAGGTGGACGCGTAACGCTTCCGACCATACCACCCCGGCGAAGGCCGGGGCCCAATTGGGCAGGTCCTGATAACGAAGCGCCGACCTTCGTTGGCACCGTTCCCCAATTGGGCCCCGGCCTTCGCCGGGGTGGGGGCATCGTTGACGCTTTCTCTAACGCTCCAGTTCCCCCGCGAACGCGGGGGCCCAGGAATCAAGCAGTGCGGCGCTCCGTTACCCTGGACGCCCGCCTTCGCGGGAGAACGGAGAGGTTGGGAGCAAAGACGTTACGGCGCCACCGACTCCCCAAGCGCGCTCTTCAGCACCTCGTTCACCACGGCCGGGTTGGCCTTTCCCCCCATCGCCTTCATCGTCTGCCCGACAAAGAACCCGAACAGCTTGTCCTTGCCGCCACGGTAATCGGCGACCTTGTCAGCATTCGCGGCCATTACCTCGGCGATGACCTTCTCGATCTCACCCGTATCGCTGGTCTGCTTCAACCCGCGATCCTCGACCACCTTGCCCGCGCCGTCACCGGTCTCGAGCATCACCTCGAACACCTGCTTGGCGAGACTGCCCGACAGCGTACCGTCGGCAATCAGCCCGAGCAGTTCGGCTGCCTGCGCCGGCGAGACCGGCGAGTTGGCAATATCCTTGCCGGTGCGGTTGAGCGCGCCGAACAGTTCCGACGTCGTCCAATTCGCCGCCGCCGCGGGCTTCACGCCCGCGTCGAGCAACGCATCGAACCAGCGCGCCGCCTCGACCTCGGCAGTCAGCACCGTCGCCTGATAGGCGGTGATCCCGAGCGCCTCGTACCGCGCCCGCTTCGCGTCGGGCAGTTCGGGCAGCGACGCACGGCATTCCTCGAGGAACGCATCGTCGAGCACGAGCGGCAACAGATCGGGATCGGGGAAGTAGCGGTAATCATGCGCATCTTCCTTCGACCGCATCGAGCGCGTCTCGTTGCGATCGGGATCGTAGAGCCGCGTCTCCTGCTGGATCTTGCCGCCGGCCTCGAGCACCTCGACCTGGCGCCTGGCCTCCTGCTCGACCACCGCCATCACGAAGCGCACCGAATTGACGTTCTTCGTCTCGGTCCGCGTGCCAAGCTCGTCGCCCACCTTGCGCACGCTGACATTGACGTCCGCGCGCATCGAGCCCTCTTCCATGTTGCCGTCGCACGATCCGACATAGCGCAGGATCGACCGCAACTTGCGCAGATACGCCCCTGTTTCCGCCGGCGATGCCAGATCGGGCTTCGACACGATCTCCATCAGCGCGACGCCCGAGCGGTTGAGATCGACATAGGACTGGGTCGGATGCTGGTCATGCATCAGCTTGCCCGCATCCTGCTCGACATGGATCCGCTCGACACCGATCCGCTTGCCGGCCGCGTCGGGGTTCTTGTCGTCGAGGCTGATGTCGATCGCGCCTTCGCCGACGATCGGATGATAGAGCTGGCTGATCTGATAGCCCTGCGGCAGATCGGCGTAGAAATAATTCTTCCGGTCGAACCGCGACCATTTGTTGATCTGCGCCTCGATCGCCATGCCGGTGCGCACCGCCTGGCGGATGCATTCGCGGTTCGGCACCGGCAGCATGCCGGGCATCGCCGCGTCGACGAGGCTGACCTGCGTGTTGGGCTCGGCACCGAACGCGGTCGCTGCGCCCGAGAACAGCTTGGCGTTCGACGTCACCTGCGCATGGACTTCGAGGCCGACAACGACCTCCCACTCGCCGGTTTCGCCCTGGATTCTGTAATCGCTCATGTTACCACCAAGCCTCTGGCCGTGCCGTAAATCCTGCCCGCTGTTCGATCGCGAGCCCTGCGTTCAGCACGCCTTGTTCGTCGAGCGGCTTGCCGATGATCTGCAAGCCCAGCGGCAGCCCCTGCTTGTCGAGGCCACCCGGCACCGACATCGCCGGCAGACCCGCCAGCGACGACGGCACAGTGAAGACGTCGTTCAGGTACATCGCGATCGGATCGGCCGACTTCTCGCCGAGCGCGAAGGCCGCCGAGGGTGCGGTCGGCGTGAGCAGGACGTCGCACGTCTCCCACGCCTTCTCGAAATCGCGCGCGATCAGCGTCCGGACCTTCTGCGCCTGCGTATAATAGGCGTCATAGAAGCCTGCCGACAGCACATAGGTGCCGATCATGATGCGACGCTTCACCTCGGGGCCGAAGCCGTCGGCGCGCGTCGCGGCGTACATGTCCTGCAAGCCCGAGCCCGCGGGCAGGTCGCGGATGCCGTAGCGCACGCCGTCATAGCGCGCGAGGTTCGACGACGCCTCGGCGGGCGCGATGATGTAATAAGCGGGCAGCGCATATTTGGTGTGCGGGAGCGAGACCTCGACGATCGTCGCGCCGGCATCTTTCATCCACTCGATGCCCTTCTGCCAGAGCGCCTCGATCTCCTCGGGCATGCCCTCGACGCGGTATTCCTTGGGAATACCGACGCGCAGGCCCGCGAGGCTGGCCGACAGACCCGCTTCCCATTTCGGCACGTCGAGCTGAAGCGAGGTGCCGTCCTTCGAATCGAACCCAGCCATCGCCTCGAGCAGGATCGCGCAGTCGCGGACGTCGCGCGCCATCGGCCCGGCCTGGTCGAGCGACGAGGCGAACGCGATCGTCCCCCAGCGCGAGCAGCGGCCATAGGTCGGCTTGATCCCCGAAATGCCGGTAAAGGCGGCGGGCTGGCGGATCGAACCGCCGGTATCGGTGCCGGTCGCGCCGGGGCAAAGCCGCGCGGCGACCGCCGAAGACGAACCGCCCGACGATCCGCCGGGTGCGAGCGCGGCGTTGCCCCCCACTCCATTGGCGTCGTTGCGCTTCCACGGGCTGATGACGTTGCCGAACGCGGAGGTCTCGTTCGACGACCCCATCGCGAACTGGTCCATGTTCAGCTTGCCGAGCATCCCCGCGCCCGCATCCCACAGATTCTGCGAGACGGTCGACTCATAGGTCGGCGTGAAGCCCTCGAGGATATGGCTCGCCGCGGTCGTCGTGACGCCCTTGGTGCAGAACAGGTCCTTCATGCCGATCGGTACGCCCGCCAGCGGCTTGAGCGTCTCGCCGGCGGCGCGGGCGGTATCGGCCGCGGTGGCGGCGGCGATCGCATGCTCGGGCGTCTCGACCAGGAACGCGTTGAGCGCCTTGGCCTGGCTCACCTTGACGATGAACGCATCGGCGACGTCGCGCGCCGTGAAGCTGCCGTCGCGCACGCCGTCGCGGATGCCGGCGATGCCGAGATCGGTAAGGTCGGTCATTATTCGATCACCTTGGGCACGGCGAAGAAGCCGTGTTCAGCTACGGGCGCGTTGGCCAGAACCTGCTCGCGGATATTGCCGCCGGTCAGCGGATCGGCGTTGACGACGTCGTCGCGCAGCCTGAGCGTGTTGGGGATGACAGCGGTCATCGGCTCGACGCCGGTCGTATCGACCTCGCCCAGCATCTCGATCCAGCCAAGGATGTTTCCGAGTTCCGGCGCCATGCGGGCGGCGTCCTCGTCGGTGATCGCGATGCGCGCAAGGCTCGCGATCCGCTTCACGGTTGCAGTATCTACGGACATGCCGCTCGGCTAGCACCGCGTGGCGCGAAGGCGCAATATGTTTCCCGTGCGAGATCTAATCCTCCCCCGCCAGTGGGAGGTGGCGCCGAAGGCGACGGAGGGGGCGGACACGCAACAGGCGTTTCCCTTTCCTCCCCCTCCGTCAGGCTACCGCCTGCCACCTCCCCCTGGCGGGGGAGGATTGATCGCCCTTCTAGTTCCCCGCGGAGGCGGGGGCCCAGGATTACAGGCGGTATCGTTCGAGACCCTGGGCCCCCGCCTCCGCCGGGGAACAG
The DNA here is from genome assembly GCF_001421805.1 of Sphingomonas sp. Leaf34. GTDB lineage: Bacteria > Pseudomonadota > Alphaproteobacteria > Sphingomonadales > Sphingomonadaceae > Sphingomonas. Next base: position 99,789 of record NZ_LMLC01000001.1, read on the forward strand.
CTTAGTTCAAACAACCGCGCCCGTTGCAACCGCCCCCGGCTTGCGGCACGGGAGCCACACCGCCTGCACGGAAGGTCCCGCTTGGCCCGCAAATTCCTCTATTTCGTCGCGACGATGATCGTTCTCGCGATCGCCGCGCTGCTAGCCTACCGCCTGTTCGGGACCGACATGATCCGCATGGCGATGGTCCCACGCGCGCGTTTCGAGGCGCAGCGCGAGGCCCCGCGCAACATCTATGCGCGCAAGATCCTGTGGCTCGCGCGCCCTGACAAGGCCGGCAACCCCGCGCTCTGGACGCCCCCAGGCTTTACGCCCGCGCAGCGCGGCACCGGCGCGGCGATCTTCTTCATCCACCCGACATCGTACATCAACCGCGACCATTGGAACGCGCCGATCGACGATCCGGAGACCAACGCGCGCGCCGAACTCTTCCTCCGCGGCCAAGCGAGCGCGTTCAACGAGGCCGGCGACATCTGGGCGCCGCGCTATCGCCAGGCGACCTTCGGCGCGTTCCTGACCAGCGCCGCCGAGAGCGAACGCGCGCTCGCGCTTGCCTATGGCGACGTGTCGGCGGCGTTCGACCGCTTCCTGAAGGAAGTCGGCCCGACCCGCCCGATCATCCTCGCCGGCCACAGCCAGGGCGGCGCGCACCTCACCCGGCTGCTGCGCGACCGGATCGCGACCGACCCGACACTGCGCGCACGGATCGTGGCCGCCTATGTCGTCGGCTGGCCCGTCTCGCGCACCACCGACCTGCCGCGCATGGGCCTGCCCGAATGCCGCACGGCCGAGCAGACCGGCTGCATCCTGTCCTGGGAAAGCTTCGCCGAGCCCGCCGACCCATCGCTGATCGTCGACGCCTATGACGCCACGATCGGGTTCGACGGCCGGCCGCGCAAGGGCACGCCGATCGTCTGCACCAACCCGCTGACCGGCACCGCAGACGCGGCCGCGCCCGCGACCGCCAACCTCGGGACATTGGTCCCCGCCGCGGATCTCGCGACCGCGACGATGGCGGTCGGCAGCGTGCCCGCGCGCTGCGCCGACCGCGGCTTCCTGCTGATCGGCGACGGGCCGAACCTCGGGCCGTACGTGCTGCCGGGCAACAACTACCACGTCTACGACTATAGCCTGTTCTGGGCGAACGTCCGCGCCGACGCCAACCGCCGCCTGAAGGCCTTCGCGCAATGATCACGCTTTCCGCAGCCCAGTTCCGCGACGCGCTGCCCGATGGCGGCCGGCTGATCGGCCTCGACGTCGGCACCAAGACGATCGGCACCGCTTTGTGCGACGCGGGCTGGTCGTTCGCGAGCCCCGCGCTGCTGATCCGCCGCACGAAATTCCAGAAGGACAAGGCCGCGCTCGCCGAGATCATCACCGCGCAGAAGGTCGTCGGCCTCGTCATCGGCCTGCCGATCAACCTCGACGGCAGCGAAAGCCCACGCTCGCAATCGACGCGAGCCTTTGCGCAGAACCTCAAGGACATGGGGTTGCCGATCCTGCTCCAGGACGAGCGCTGGTCGACCGTCGCGGTCACCCGCACGCTGATCGAACAGGACGCCAGCCGCGCCAAGCGCGCCGAACTCGTCGACAAGATGGCCGCCGCTTACATCCTCCAGGGCGCGATCGATGCGCTGGTGACCGCGCAGATATAGCGCGCCGTTAACCGTCCCTTGGCGGATCCTGTGCGATGGCGCGCGCATGCCGATAGCGACCGACCAGGATAGGCCGATGCCGTGGTGGGCCACGCGCCGCTACCTCGCGCTGGTCAGCGTGCTGCTCGCCATTCCGCTATCGGGGCCGGCGATCCCGCCCCTGACCGACATTTTCGGCCATCTGGCGCGCTATACGATCGTCGCGCGGATCGACGCTTCGGCCTATCTCCACCAGTGGTTCGCGACGCACGGGCACCTGTCGGGCAATTCGGGCGTCGACCTGATCGCCGCCTGGTTCGGTCCCATAGTCGGCATCATCCCCGTCACGAAGTTGGCCCTGATCGCGACGGCGGTGCTGACCGGCGGCGGCATGCTGCTCACTGCACGCGCGGCGCATGGCCGGCTGCCACCGACCGCGCCGTTCGCGCTGCCGCTCACATTCGGCATGCCGTTTCAGTATGGCTTCCTCAACTACAGTCTGTCGGTCGCGCTCGTGTTTCCCGCGATCGCGTTGTGGTTGCGCTTGCGTCGCGGCGCCGTTCGCGCTGCCGTCTTCATACCCGTCGGTCTGGTGATCTGGGTCACGCATCTCGCCGGCTGGGGACTGCTCGGCCTCGTCCTCTTCGCGATCGAGCTGGCGACCGCGCGACGCGATGGCGCCCCCTGGTGGCGCGCCGTCATCGCCTGCCTGCCGCTCGTCGCGCCGGTCGCGATTCTGCTGCTCCCGTCTGGCGGATCGTCGACGATCGGCGTCTCGCACTGGTTCGACGGATCGCTGAAGCTGTTCTTCATCGTCGCCGTGCTCCGCGATCAAAACGCCGTTTTCGACATCGCGAGCGCCGCGCTGCTGGTGGCGCTCGTCATGTTCGGTATTCGCGGGATGGGCTTCCGCATGGAGCCGCGCCTGGCTTGCGCGGCGGCGGCGGTGTTTGCGGCGTTCCTCGTCATGCCGGGCATGATCATGGGCTCCGCGCTCGCCGACATGCGCGTGCTGCCCTACGCACTGGCCCTGGCGATCCTGGCGCTATCCCCAACATCCACGGCACAGCGTGACCTCACGCTGCTGGCGATCGCCGCGCTGGCGTTTCTCGGACTGCGGCTGGCGGTACAGACGATCGGCTGGTCGCGTACCGCCGCGCTGCAACGGGAACAACTCGCCGCGCTCGACCATGTTCCGCAGGGTAGCCGCGTGTTCGTGCTCGTCACTTTGCCCTGCGAAACGGCATGGCGCAGTCACCGGATGGATCATATCGGTCTGATGGCGATCGTCCGCCGTGAGGCGTTCGTCAACGGCGTGTGGGACATGCCGTCGTCGCAACTGACGGTGCACCGACCCGACGCGACCGGCTTCGTCTACGCCGGTAGCCAGACGCTGTTCCCCGCGGGGTGCCGGTACGACGCGCAGTACGACCTCGCACACGCGCTCGCGACGCTGCCGAGGGCGGCATTCGACCTTGTCTGGGTGGTCGACACGCCGCGCACCGCCTGGCCGAAGGACCGCGGCCTCCGCCGGATATGGTCCGGCGATCGCGGCGTGCTGTACCGGATACCGCACACGCCGATCTGAGCCTTGCCCCCCGCGTCCGCGACCACTATCCCGCGGCTCCAATGCGACCATCAGATCACCGCCCCGCCGCCCTCATCGAAGGCGGCGCCGTCTTCCCGCACCGGCATCTCACCGGTATCGACGGGCTCCAGCCGCACGAGATCGCGTTCCTGCTCGACGAGGCGGAAACCTGGGTCAGCGCGAACCGGACGCATGCGACTCCGGACAAGCGGCTGGCGGGACTTACCCAGATCAACGCGTTCTTCGAGAATTCGACCCGGACGTTGCTGTCGTTCGAGATCGCCGGCAAGCGGCTGGGCGCCGACGTCGTCAACATGCATGCGGCGCAGTCCAGCGTGAAGAAGGGCGAGACGCTGATCGACACTGCGATGACGCTGAACGCAATGCGCGCGGACGTGATCGTGATCCGCCACATGTCGTCGGGCGCGGTGCGTCTGATCGCGGACAAGGTCGATTGCCCGGTGCTCAACGCGGGCGATGGGCGCCACGAGCATCCCACCCAGGCACTGCTCGATGCGCTGACGATCCGGCGGCGCAAGGGCGCCATCGCGGGGCAGCGCGTCGTGATCTGCGGCGATCTGCTGCACAGCCGGGTCGCGCGATCAAACATCCTCGCGCTGACGGCACTGGCCGCCGAGGTGCGCGTCTGCGCGCCGTCGACGCTGATGCCGCCGATGATCGAGCGGATGGGGGTCACCGCGTTCACCGATTTCGACACGGCGCTGGAGGGGGCGGACGTGGTGATGATGCTGCGGTTGCAGAACGAGCGGATGGACGGGGCCTATGTCCCCTCCACGCGCGAATACCGGCTCCGCTACGGCCTGACGCTCGACCGGCTGGCAAAGGCGGCGCCCGATGCACTGGTAATGCACCCCGGACCGATGAACCGCGGCGTCGAGATCGACTCTGCGGTCGCCGACCATGCCCGCTCGGCGATCACCGAGCAGGTCGAGATGGGGGTTGCAGTCCGCATGGCGTGCCTCGACGTGCTGACGCGGAGAGCGCGCGGCGTGGAGGGCTGGGCATGATCCTCGCCCTCACCAACGCGACGCTCGCCTGCCCGGTCGGCGGCGTGACGACGGGCAATCTGCTGGTCCGCGACGGCGTGATCGTCGCGACCGGGATCGTCGATATTCCCCAGGAGGCCGACGTCGTCGATTGCGGCGGCAAGACCCTCGCACCCGGGATCGTCGATCTCGGCGTGGCGAAGGTCGATCGCGCGGCGTTCCGCGCGGGCGGGATCGTCCGGATCGGCCTGATGCCAGACCAGTCGCCGGTGCTCGACGATCCCGGCATCGTCCAGCGCGCCGCGCTGATCGGCAAGCCCGACCTCTGGATCCATCCGATCGCGGCGGCCACGCGCGGGCTCGCCGGCCATGACCTTGCCGAAATGGCGATCTGCCTGTCGGCGGGAGCGAAGGCGGTCGGCACCGGTCGGCACTGGATCGCCGACAGCGGCGTGATGCGGCGCGTGCTGGCGTATGCGCGCGATCTCGACGTGACGGTAATCACGCATGCCGAGGACGGCGGGCTGACCGCCGGCGCGGTCGCGACCGAGGGCGAAACGGCGACGCGGCTCGGCCTGCCCGCCGCGCCCGCGATGGCCGAAGCGCTGGCGATCGCGCGCGACCTGATGCTCGCCGAGGATACCGGCGCGCGACTCCACATCCGCCAGGTCACGACGGCTGCGGGTTTCGACCTGGTCCGCGCGGCCAAGCGGCGCGGCGTCGCCGTGACGTGCGGGATCACGCCCGCGCATCTGCACCTGTCCGAGATTGCGGTCAGCGATTTCCGCTCGTTTGCGCTGCTCTCGCCGCCGCTGCGTGCGGAAAGCGATCGGCGTGCGGCGCTGGCAGCGATCGCCGACGGAACGATCGACGTGCTATGCTCGGGGCATGAGCCGCGCGGCCCCGAGGAGAAGCGGCTGCCGTTCACCGACGCGACCAGCGGCATGGCGGGCGCGGAAACGCTGCTGCCGCTCGCGCTGATGCTGGTGCGCGACGCGCATCTGACGCTGGAGCGGCTGTTCGCGCTGCTCGCCCGCAATCCGGCGCGGGTGCTTGGGCTCGATACGGGAACGCTCGAAGCGGGCAAACCTGGCGATCTGATGCTGTTCGATGGCCATGCGCCGTGGCAGATCGTCGGCGAGGCGTTCAAGGCCGACGCGGGGAATACGCCGTTCGACGGGCTTCCGGTGCAGGGGCGGGTGCTGCGATTGTGGAAAGGTGGGCGCGAGGTTCGGTAAATTCCAGACCACGCGCGCGCGTACCGCCGGCGAACGACGGGGCTCGGCGAACACCGGCGGCACTACGTAGCGTCCTGCCCGCTCAGTGACATGCCCATGCGGGCCCGGCCATCGCCGGGGTGCAAATCATCCGACGGACGGAACGGCAAGCCCCTACCGCGACGCCAGTTGCATCCCCGGCTTGCGGAGCCATTGCGCCATGGCATCGCCTGCGCCGATCCGGACGAAGCACGCCCCGCCCTTGGCGCGGTATTGGAGGCACATCGCATCCGCGGTGGACCGGCTGAACCCGCCGACCGACAGGCGGTAGAAATCCTCGCCATCCGCTTTGAAGGTCATGCCATTGGGGTTATAGCCCGCGAGCACCGCGAACCGCTTGGCCGCACGCCCCCACGCATCGCGCGCGACCCCCGCGTTTTCGAACGCACCAAGTTGCACATACCAATGCCCGCTTGCCGGCGCCTTTACCTGATAGGCGGCGGTCGCCATGCCACGACCCGACGGGGCGGAAGCGGATGCGACCTTGATCGGGCCGCCAGCAGGTCGAAGCATCAACGCGGGTATCGCCTGGACGACCTCCTGCCGCGGACCGAACGAGACTTTGGAGACGCCCCCGACCGGCCCCGCGGTTGCGGCAACGGCGACCTCGACAGGCGGCTCTATTGTCACCGGGTCGACCACGGCGAGCGCCTGATCGGGCGAACCGGGGGTCGGCGCGGGCGCGTTCAGCGCCAACGCGACCGGCTGCCCCGCATCCGCCATCGCCCGCACGCCGAGCAGGCTTGCGACCTGATCCGACGCGTTGACCGGCTGCGCGAATTTCGCCCATTGCTCGAGCCGTGCGTCGACGTCGGCCGGCGCCATATCCGCCGCCGCAACCACGCGCGCCTCCTGCCAGCGGCCGGCAAGCGCAAAGCTCAGCGCAAGATTCTGCCGCACTTTCGCGGTCGTCTCGGACGACCGTGCGGTCTCGGTCAGCAGCGTGATCCCAGCCGCGGTATCGCCCGCGAGCGAGAGTGCCAGCCCACGATCGAGCGCCGGAATGATCGTCGTGTTCGCCGCCAGCGTCTGCCGGGCCGCCTGCCAGTCCCCGGTTGCGACCTGCGCCAACGCGAGGTTGAGCGCCGCCTTGCCGTTGGTCGGCGACAGTTGAAGCGTATCCGCAAACGCATGCGAGGCCGAGGCGAACCGTCCGCCTTGCAGATAGCTTTGGCCGAGCAGCATGCGATACTCCGCCGACTGCGGCATCAGCACCACCGCGCGCTCCGCAAAATTGATCGCTGTCGGACCATCACGCTTGCCGAGCGCCGTCTGCGCCCGGCCCGCATCCGCCGCCGCGCGCTTGGCGGCCAGCGCGCCGCTGCGGTCGCTGGCCGAGGCTATGCCCCCGCCATTGGCCGCACAGCCGACCATGGTACCGCCTAGCAGGAGGGCGGAGATACCGCCGAGAAGAAGTGCGCGCGTGGTCATCAGGATAATCCCTGTTTCAACGTTTTGGCTTGGTCGACGGCAGCTGCGCGACGAGCGCATCCACCTCCGGTAGTGTCTGTAGAAAGGCATCGAGCGCGAGCGTGACGAGACGTTGCGACGACGATCCGGTGACCGCCCCCGCCAGCCGCAGCCGGAGGTGCCGATCGCTGTCGAGCCGCAAGGTAAATGCGGCCTTCGCGCCCTTGGTCTTGGCCAGTGTCTCGCGCCCGATCCGTGCTGCGGTGGCGTTCGACACGGCGGTAACCGCGACCGGACGCCCGATCTCGACCTGCAACGCCGCGCGCTCGACCAGCACCGACGGAACCTGCGCGCCCATCTCGTTCCAGCCGAGGTCATCGCTGGCGTCGTGTGCCGGCGCGCTCACGTCCTGCGGGCGCATCGCCGGACGCGCGGTGCCCTTGCGCGCGAGCAGCGACGAGGACAGCGAGGCGATTGGTTTGGGCTGTGCCATTTCAGCCGACACCCCGGCGGCCGAAACCCCCTGCGGCGGGCCGCTGCCCCGCTATGGTCGGCACGCTGAACACGGTGCGGCGGAAGTTCTTCTCGAGCCGGTCGCAGACATAGCGCCACAGCGCCTCGATCTCCGCGGTCGAGCGGCTCTTCGCGTCAAGCTCCATCACCGTGCGACCGTCAATCATCGACGATGCGAAATCGGTACGCTGGTGGACGATGATCGGCGCCACCGTGCCGTGCTGCGACAGCGCCAGCGCGGCATCGGCGGTAATCCGCGCTTTCGGCGTGGCGGCGTTGACGACGAAGATCAGCGGCTTGCCGGCGCGCGCGCACATGTCGACGGTCGCTCCGACCGCGCGCAGGTCGTGCGGGCTCGGCCGAGTCGGCACGACGATGAGCTCGGCGACCTGGATCACGCTCTGGATCGCCATCGTGATCGCGGGCGGGGTGTCGATCATCGCCAGCTTGAAGCCCTGGAGGCGGAGGATCTCGAGATCGGCGGCCAGCCGCGCGACGGTGGTCTGTGCGAACGCCGGCTCCTCGGCGGCGCGCTCGTTCCACCAGTCGGACAGCGATCCCTGCGGATCGATGTCGATCAACACTACCGGACCATGGCCCGCACGCTCCGCCTGGACGGCGAGATGACCCGTCAAGGTCGTCTTCCCCGATCCCCCCTTCTGCGATGCGAACGCTAGAACGCGCATAAGTCCCGACCCCTGGTATCCGCGAGTAGCGTGCCACGCAGCGGTCTAAGAAGCGGTTAACGTCGTGTCATAATGGGTCGAACTCGAACGATCCTGGTAAGGAAAGTACCGGACGCGTGCGAAAGCCTTGCGCGCCCCTTTGCCTAATGCGGCGAACGGCGGCATGGTGGCGACGAGCGGATATGGGATTAGAGCGATGACGGTTGGGCGTAAGCTTCTGGTGGGTGCGATCGCTATGAGCGGGCTGCTGGCCGCCGCCCCCGCCTTTGCTGATGTGAAGGCCGGCGTCGATGCCTGGGCGAAGGGCGATTTCCCCCGTGCGGTCGCGGAATGGCGGCCGCTCGCGATCGCCGGGGATGCCGATGCGCAGTTCAATCTGGCGCAGGCTTACAAGCTCGGCCGTGGCGTCCCGCTCGATCCCGCGCTGGCCGAAAGCTGGTTCCGCAAGGCGGCGTTGCAGGGGCACCTCCAGGCAGGTGACAATTACGGCCTCGCGCTGTTTCAGGCCAACAAGAAGTCGGATGCGCTGCCGTGGCTGGAGAAATCGGTCGCCCGCGGCGAACCGCGCGCGCAGCTCGTGCTGGGGACGATGCTGTTCAACGGCGACGGCGTGCCACGCGATTTCCCGCGTGCCTATGCGCTGATGACGCGCGCTTCCGCGTCGGGGCTGCAGTCGGCCTCGCAGACGCTGACGCAGATGGACCAGTATATCTCGCCCGCCGACCGTGAGAAGGGCACCGCACTGGCGCAACAATATGCGTTGCAGGCCAGGCCCGCTGCACCGTCGCGCGCAACCGTCGGTCAGCCTGCAGACGCGGCAGGCCAACGCGTGGCGACGCGGCCCGGTATCTCGGCCGGCGGCCAGGTCGAGATTCCGCCATCGCGGATCGCCGAGACGCCGCGCCCGACGCGGATGCCCCCGAGCTCGCTGCCCGCGCGCGTGCCCGGGCCGACCCGTGAGCCCATGCCGACGTCGCCCAAGCTCACGCCAGCTAAGTCCGCACCGGCAAAAGCGGTCGCCGCAAAATCCACGCCGAAACCCGAGGCAAAGCCCGCCCCCGCAAGGCCGACCGGCAACTGGCGCGTCCAGCTCGGTGCATTCCGCGATCAGGGCAACGCCGAGACGCTGTGGAGCCGCGTCCGTGGCAAGCTCCGCGGCGCACAACCCTTCTACCCGAAGGCTGGCGGCGTTACGCGTCTCCAGGCCGGGGGCTTCGCCTCGAAGGCGGACGCCACGCGTGCGTGTTTAGCGGCAGGCGTGCCATGCGTGATCGTTGCGCCCTGACCTGATGCGTCGACACGCAGCGATACTGTGACAAGGATGCACGGATGGTCTTTCTAATCTTGGCTTTGGTGGCGGCGCCGGCAAACTGCACCGATTTCAGGCAGCAATGCCGTGCGTGCCCTACCAGGGGTAGCGACAAGGGCTGTTCGTCGATCGGCATAGCCTGCCAACCAACCCGTCGCGTGTGTCAACCCGCTACGCCGGCAAAAGCCATGGTGCGTCCGGAACGCGGGGTCGACAAACGATCGCGGTGAACGTTGGTGCCTGCCGTCCGCCGGCATGCGGGCGGTAGCCTGGCAGGGATCAAATAGCACGACCGGTCGTTTCGTTTCGACATCGACCGGGAGCTAGATGAATGAACAAGACCTTGGCGCTGGCATTTGCCGGCGCAACGCTGTTGGCCGCGTGTTCGGGCGGACAGCCTGCAACCACCAACGACGCGATGGCCGACAACGGCGTCTCGTTGCGCAATCTTGCCGAGACCGAGGTCGCGGTCCCCAAGCCCGAGCAGTTGACGGTCAAGGGACGGCTGATTCCGACTCCGTCCGACCCAACCTCGCGCCATTTCCTGTTGCGCGAGCGCAAAGCGGCGAGCGGCACGATCATCGCGATCCTGCGCCAGGAGCATGACGGCAAGGTCGCCTATGCGCGGACCGAGACCGATTGCGCCAACCGCCTGTTCCACGTGCTCGGCGTCGGGCCGAACCGCGCGCTGGTCGAGACCAACATCGCGCATGACGGCCCGCTGCGCCCGATCAAGGGCCTGCCGCTGCGTGAGGAGCTGGCGACCTATGTGTGCGCGGCAAGCGGTACGCCGCTGGCCAAGGGGTAACCAGACTGCGGCCAAACCTGATCCTCCCCCGCCAGGGGGAGGTGGCTGGCTCTTGCCAGACGGAGGGGGAGGGAAAAGGCAACAGCCGTTTCGTGTCCGCCCCCTCCGTCGCCTTCGGCGCCACCTCCCCCTGGCGGGGGAGGATCGTACGGGTAGCTAGTCCACAATCCAGTTCCGCCGCGCGATACCCTGCGCGTAGAGCAGCGCGGTCAGGTCGCCATGATCCACGCGCGCCGCCGCCGCCGCCGCGACGATCGGTTTCGCGCGATAGGCGACCCCCAACCCCGCCGCCTCGATCATCGCGAGATCGTTCGCCCCGTCGCCTACCGCGAGCGACTCCTCCACTACGATTCCCCGCTCCGCGATCGCCGCGTTGAGCGTCGTCAGCTTCGTGGCCGACCCGACGATCGGCTTGGTCACCGTCCCCGTCAGCACGCCATCCGCAACCTCGAGCACATTGGCGATCGCGCGATCGAAGCCGATCGCCTTGGCCACCGGCTCCGCGAACCGCGTGAACCCGCCCGACACCAGCACCGCCAGCGCCCCGCGCGCCCGCATCGTCCGCACCAGCGCCTTGGCGCCCGGCATGATCGTCACGCGCTCGGCGAGACAGCGTTCGATATCGCTCTCCGCCAGTCCCTTGAGCAGCGCGACGCGCGCATCGAGCGCCGCCTCGAAATCGAGCTCGCCGCGCATCGCGCGTTCGGTGATCTCCGCGATCTGCGGCTTGATGCCGGCATAGTCGGCCAGCTCGTCGATGCACTCGACGGTGATCATCGTCGAATCCATGTCCGCGACCAGCAGCGTCTTGGTGCGCGTGAGACTGGACTGCACGACCACATCGGTCTTCGCGAACGCACCCTCGAGTGCGCTGCGCGCCGCATCCGGCGCCATGCCGAAGATCAGGTCGGCGGCATCGCCCTCGTCGATCCAGCCGCTTGCGCCCGGTGCGCAGCCCGCGTCGCGCAGCCGGTCCATGCCGGTCGAAATATCGCCCGCAGTCAGCGTGCCCGAGGCTATAAGCGTTGCCGTGAACATGAATAATCTCCCGAAGGTCGCGCTCATCGCAGGGCCGACCGCGAGCGGCAAGTCCGCGCTCGCGCTCGCCATCGCCGCGCGCCACGACGGCGTCGTCATCAACGCCGATTCCGCGCAAGTCTACGCCGATCTCCGCATCCTCACCGCGCGCCCCTCGGCAGAGGAAGAGGCCAGCGCCCCGCACAGCCTGTTCGGCCATGTCGACGCTGCCGACGCGACCTATTCCGCCGCCCGCTGGGCCGCCGAGGCGACGCGCGCGATCGACGAAACGCTCGCCGAGGGCAAGCTGCCGATCCTGGTCGGCGGCACCGGCCTCTACGTTCGCACCTTGCTCGATGGTATCGCCCCCGTCCCCGCGATCGACCCGGCGCTTCGCGAGCAGATCCGCGCCCTCCCCGTCGCCGACGCGCATGCAGCCCTTGCCCTGCTCGACCCGCCCGCCGCGGCACGGCTCAACGCGGCCGACACCACGCGTGTCGCGCGCGCGCTGGAGGTGGTCCGCGGCACCGGCCGCACGCTCGCCGACTGGCAGACGACGCGTATCGGCGGGATCGGCGACCGCCTCGACGTCCGTGCCCTCATCCTCATCCCCGACCGCGACTGGCTGAACGCGCGCATCGACCAGCGCTTCGCCGAGATGGCCGAGACCAGCCAAGCGGAAGTTACCGCACTCCTCGCCCGCACCGACATCCCGCAGGACGCGCCGATCCGCCGCGCGATCGGCGTCCCCGAGATCGCCGCGCTCGTCCGCGGCGAGACGTCGTTGACCGACGCGATAGCCGCCGGATCTCTCGCCACGCGGCGCTACGCCAAGCGCCAATATACCTGGCTCAGGCACCAGCCCCCGGCCGCCTGGACGCGCACCGACGCGCTCGATTTTCCAGCGCGCCTGCAGCAATTTGAAACTATATTGCTAAAATGATGTTTGACACGCATCTTTTATATCGGTAGCCGCCCCCTCCACGAGGCGCTAAAGGCGGCGCATTCGAAAGGATTTTGACGTGATGACCGAGAAGAGTGGAGCCGATATCCTGATCGAGGCGCTGTGCGATCTCGGCGTGGAGGTCGTGTTCGGCTATCCGGGTGGTGCCGTGCTGCCGATCTACGACGCGCTGTTTCGCAGCGGCCGGATCAAGCACATCCTGGTGCGCCACGAACAGGCGGCGACGCATGCGGCGGAGGGCTATGCGCGCTCGACCGGCAAGCCCGGCGTGGTGCTCGTCACCTCAGGGCCCGGCGCGACCAACGCGGTCACCGGGATCACCGACGCGCTGATGGATTCGATCCCGATGGTCGTGATCACCGGCCAGGTGCCGACCGCGCTGATCGGCACCGACGCGTTCCAGGAGGCCGATACCGTCGGCATCACCCGCCACTGCTCGAAGCACAATTATCTCGTGAAGGACCCCGCCAAGCTCGGCGGCGTGATCCACGAGGCGTTCCACATCGCCACCTCGGGTCGTCCGGGGCCGGTGGTCGTCGACATTCCCAAGGACGTGCAGGTCGCCACCGCGCGGTACACCAAGCCGGGTCCGATCCAGCACAAGACCTATCGTCCGCAGGTGAAGGCCGACCAGAGCCAGATCGAGCAGCTCGTCGACATGATCGCGGCCGCCGAACGCCCGATCCTGTACACCGGCGGCGGCATCATCAACTCGGGCCCCGCCGCGAGCCAGCTGCTGTGCGAACTCGTCCGCATCACCGGCGCGCCGGTGACGTCGACGCTGATGGGCCTCGGCGCCTATCCCGCGAGCGGCGAGCAGTGGCTCGGGATGCTCGGCATGCACGGCACCTACGAAGCCAACATGGCGATGAACCAAGCCGACTTGGTCGTCGCGCTGGGTAGCCGCTTCGACGACCGCGTGACCGGCCGGCTCGACGCGTTCAGCCCGAATTCGCGCAAGGTGCATATCGACATCGATCGCTCGTCGGTGAACAAAACCGTACGTGTCGATCTCGGGATCATCGCGGACGTCGGCCATGCGCTCGAGGACATGGTGCGGATCTGGAAGAGCCGTCAGCATCCCAAGCCCGACACGACCGACTGGCAGCGTCGTATCGCCGGCTGGCGCGCGGTGAAGTGCCTCGATTTCCCCGAGAACGACCCGAACGAGATCATGCCGCAGCGCGCGATCCGGGCGCTGTTCGACGCGACGCACGCACGCAACCCGATCATCACCACCGAGGTCGGCCAGCACCAGATGTGGGCAGCCCAGCATTTCGGCTTCGAAAAGCCGAACAAGTGGCTGACCAGCGGTGGTCTCGGCACGATGGGCTATGGCCTGCCCGCCGCGATCGGCGCGCAGCTCGGCAACCCCAACGCGCTGGTGATCGATATCGCCGGCGAAGCGTCGATCCAGATGAACATCCAGGAGCTGGCGACCGCGTCGCAATACCGGTTGCCGGTGAAGATCTTCATCCTCAACAACCAGTATATGGGCATGGTCCGCCAGTGGCAGGAGCTCACCTATGAGAGCCGCTATGCCGAGAGCTATTCGGATTCGCTGCCCGATTTCGTGAAGCTGGGCGAGGCATACGGCTGGAAGGGCATCCTGATTGAGACGCGCGACCAGCTCGACAGCGGGATCGCCGAGATGCTGGCCTATGACGGCCCGGTGATCGTCGATTGCCGCGTGTCGCAGCTGACCAACTGCTTCCCGATGATTCCGAGCGGCGCGGCGCATACCGACATGATCCTGCAGGCGAACGAAGTGTCGGGCACGATGGACGACGAAGCGAAGGCGCTGGTTTAATGCATATTTCCCAGGAAAAGGCCGAGCGGCACACGCTCGCCGTCATCGTCGACAACGAACCGGGCATCCTCGCCCGGATCGCCGGCCTGTTCACCGCGCGCGGCTATAATATCGAGAGCCTGACGGTGTCGGAGATCACCGCCGACAAGTCGGTCAGCCGGATCACGATCGTCACCAGCGCGTCGCCAGCGACGATGGAGCAGATCCTCGCGCAGCTCGACCGGCTCGTGCCCGTCCACAAGGTGACCGACCTCACCGCGATGGGCGCGCATGTCGAGCGCGAGCTGGCGCTGGTCAAGGTCCGCGGCACCGGCGACCACCGGATCGAGGCACTCCGCCTCGCCGACGTCTACCGCGCGCGCGTGGTCGATGCGACGACGTCGAGCTTCGTGTTCGAGGTCACGGGCGGCACCGACAAGATCGACAAGTTCGTCGAGCTGATGGGCGAAGTCGGCCTGATCGAAGTCGCCCGAACCGGCATTGTCGCGATCGCCCGCGGTAAAGAGCCGGCCTGAATTAACTGTGTCATCCTGACGAACGTCAGGACCCAGAGCCACGAACGGCGCGGCCTGGAACCCTGGGTTCCGGCGTCCGCCGGAATGACGAAAGAAGGAAGAATATAATGCGTGTCTATTACGATCGCGACGCCGACCTGAACCTGATCACCGACAAGAAGATCGCGATCGTCGGTTATGGCTCTCAGGGCCATGCGCACGCGCAGAACCTGCGCGATTCGGGCGTCAAGGACGTCGCAATCGCGCTGCGCGAAGGCTCCGCGACTGCCAAGAAGGCGATCGAGGCGGGCTTCGCAGTTAAGTCGAACGCCGAGGCCGCCGCCTGGGCCGACATCGTCATGATCCTTGCCCCCGACGAACATCAGGCCGCGATCTACGCAACCGACCTGCACGACAATCTGAAGCAGGGTGCGACGATCGCGTTCGCGCACGGCCTGAACGTGCATTTCGGCCTGATCGAGCCGCGCGCCGATCTCGACGTCATCATGATCGCGCCCAAGGGCCCCGGCCACACCGTGCGCAGCGAATATGTCCGCGGCGGTGGCGTCCCCTGCCTGATCGCGATCGACCAGGACAAGTCCGGCAACGCGCACGACATCGCGCTCGCTTACGCCAGCGGCGTCGGCGGCGGTCGCTCGGGCATCATCGAGACCAACTTCCGCGAGGAATGCGAGACCGATCTGTTCGGCGAGCAGGCCGTGCTTTGCGGCGGCATCACGCACCTGATCCAGGCCGGGTTCGAGACGCTGACCGAAGCCGGCTACGCGCCCGAAATGGCCTATTTCGAGTGTCTGCATGAGACCAAGCTGATCGTCGACCTGCTGTATGAAGGCGGGATCGCCAACATGCGCTATTCGATCTCGAACACCGCGGAATATGGCGACATCACCACGGGTCCGCGGATCATCACGTCGGAGACCAAGGCCGAGATGAAGCGCGTGCTGGCCGACATCCAGTCGGGCCGTTTCGTGAAGAACTTCATCCTCGACAACCGCGCCGGCCAGCCCGAGCTGAAGGCCGCGCGCAAGCAGGCACTGGCGCATCCGATCGAGAAGATCGGCAGCGAGCTGCGCGGCATGATGCCGTGGATCGGCAAGAACGCGCTCGTCGACAAGGCGAAGAACTGACGCGACCGGGCAGCTGCGCGGCAGCCACGGTGGAGCCCAACCGAGGGCACGGCCTCACTGTGGCCCGCACGAGGGCAGCAGCCGGTGTGCGAGCACAGCCCCAAAGCTGACCTCCCCTGCCCGCGGCGACGTTGTCGCGGGCCTCGTTCCGCTCCGATCGCACGCGGCCCGTTGCCGGATCCGCCGGCGGAGGGAGAGTTGGATGGGCTCACTGCGTGCCGGCGACGCCCGCTAATCGCACGATTGATCGTCGGCCCAAGACGCCTCCCTCCAGACGTCGAAATGACGCGCGATCCACGATGCGCGACCCACGACATGGCGCGGTAGGTCGACCGACCAAGCAGGACCGATACCGGTGAAACGCCATCACCATCGTACAGGCGTGGCCCGAGCGGCCGATGCAACGCGTGCTGGTTTTCCGGAGCAGCGTCGCCAGATCCGACCGTCGTCCCCGCCAACAGCAGGCGCATAAGGACCGGAACGTACCGAACGCGGCAACCGTCATCAGGTCGCTTCCAAGGGTTCGCGCCGCCGCAGACCCCATCGACGTGTCACGCCTGTTGCGAGCGAACAAGCGTGACCGAGACGGATCGCGGCTGACTCAGCGAGTCGCGATCATCTGCAACTGGCGGCTCAGCGCGCGGCTTGCGAGGTCGTGCGACGAAACCACGGACCCCGATGGCAGGTCCATCGCGACCGCCGGCCGCGCCAACACCGCCGCATACAGCGCGCGTGCCTCCGATTCGCGACCCGTGCGATGATAGACCGACGCCAAATTCAGCATCAGCTCGGGCCGCTGCGGGAATATTTTCCGCTCGGCGACGATGCGCTGTTCTGCCGCGGAGAGATCCCCCGCCGCGATCGCCGTATAACCGGTGCGATCGACTGTAGCGGACGGTGCCGCCAACGCGGGCGTCGCGGCGCCCAGGGTTGCGAGAACGAACAGGACGGAATTGCGCATCGCTCATCTCCTCTGACCTTCGCCCATTGGAAGGTTTCATTTTTATGACAGCGGTGTGTCACTTCAATGACGGTCGCACAAGTACATTGATCAATCTTGATCGAACGCGTGCACGCAAACCCTGGCGCACAACGAAAAAGGGCGGCCCCGGAGGACCGCCCTTTGGACGTTCGATACTGTACAGGACGACCTAGAAGTCGTTGCGATATTGCTCGTTGCCGATGAAGCCGAGCTTGGTGATCGCCGACCGCTTGACCGTGGCCAGCGTGCGATCGACCACTTCGTACCGCGCCTGCGGATCGGGCTGGAAGTGAAGCTCGGGCTCGGGAGTCATGCCGGCGCTCTGGTCCAGATACTGGCGCAGCGTGACCTCGTCGACCGGCGATCCGTTCCAAGCCACGACGCCCGCGGGATCGATCGTGATCTTGTTCTTCTCGGGGTTAACCGGATTCTGCGGCTGGTTCGGGCTGTTAACCGGAAGGTCGACCTTGACCGCGTGCGTCTGGATCGGGATCGTGATGATGAACATGATGAGGAGAACGAGCAGGACGTCGATCAACGGCGTCATGTTCATTTCCATCATCGGCGAGCCGTCTTCTTTGCCGCCGCTCATTGCCATTCTATGCTACTCCTAAATACGTCCGAGCGATCAGCGTTCAGTGGTGCCGCCGGGGGGCGGCTCGGAGATGAAGCCGACGCGGGCGAAACCGGCGCGCTGCATCGTGTAGATCGTGCCGCCGATGCACTTGTATGGCGTGTTCACGTCACCGCGGATATGCGCTTCCGGCAGCTCCAGGCCGGCCGCGTTCGCGCCACCCTGGCGATCGATCTCGGCCTTCAGCTTGACCACCGCGCGGTCGAGCAGCTCGGTCGAGGTGACCGGGCTCATGCCCCAATATACAGCGCAGCTACCATCGGGCTTGGTCGTCACGGACAGCGAGACGTTCTCCGGCTTGGTCATCGTCGGATCGAAGCGGACCTCCGGGAGCTTCAGCTGGACCGCCTGGACCGCGACAGTCGTCGTCACCAAGAAGATGATCAGGAGCACGAGCATGACGTCGACTAGCGGCGTCGTATTGATGTCCGATATCGAACTCTCGGTGGAATCGCCACCAACACTCATCGCCATGTGCGAACTATCCTATCCATTTGATCGCCACCGGAACTGCCGGCGGCAATGAAGCGGGGCCACTGCGAACAGCGGCCCCGCCTTTCGCGTCTTAGTTGGCGCGCGGTACGCCACCGGTCTGGCCGGCGGTCGTGGTCGTCGTGACAGGCTTGGCCGGAACTGGCTTGGCGCCCGATGCGATCGACGGACGCACGGCGCCGTTCGAAGCGAGGAAGCCGAGCACGTCGTTCGAGAAGGCCGACAGGTCCTCTGCGATCGACTTGTTGCGGCGCTGCAGCCAGTTGTACGACAACACGGCAGGAACGGCGACGACCAGACCGAGCGCGGTCATGATCAGTGCTTCACCGACCGGCCCTGCGACCTTGTCGATCGATGCCTGGCCCGATGCGCCGATCTTCACGAGTGCGCGGTAAATGCCGATAACCGTACCGAACAGACCGATGAACGGCGAAACCGAACCGACCGTCGCGAGGAAGGCGAGACCACCACCCAGCTTCGAGTTGATCGCGGCTTCCGAACGCGCCAGCGAACCGTGCAGCCAGTCATGCGCCTCGACCGGATCGGTCAGCTTCGAATGCTGCTCCTGCGCCGCCAGACCGTCGTCGACGATCTGCTTGTAAGCCGAGTTCTTCTCGAGCTTGGCCGAACCTTCGCGCAAGGAGTTCGACGACCAGAAGGCCTGGCGGACGCGCTTGCCCTGGCCGATGATCTTCTGCTGTTCGAACAGCTTGGAGAACAGGATGTAGAACGACACGATCGACATCAGCACGAGGATGCCGAACACGGTCTGCGAGATCAGACCGCCTTCACGAAGGGCGGCTTGCAGGCCGTACGGGTTGGCGTCGGCTGCGGCGGGCGCTGCCGCTGCAAGAATGGTGGTGATCATGGTCGGTTTAGTCCTCTGACTGAATTTTATCTGGTGCGGTTAGGGTAGGTGGGATCAATCCTCTGGAAGGACCCACCGGACGTTCAACTGGTACGAGGAGGCGATCGGATTGCCGCTCTCATCCTTGGCCGGGGTGAAGCGCACCCTTGCCTTGGAGATGCGACACGTCGCGTCGTCGAGCGTCGTGTTGCCGCTGCCCGACGTCACCGTACAGCCGGTCACACGACCATCCGTACCGATTGTCAGCTTCGCGGACACGCGACCCTGTGCACCCTCGCGCTGCGCCGATGGCGGATAATTGTCCGCACCGAAATACTGCGCGGGATTACCCTTCAGACCGGCCGCCTGCGACACCCTCGGCGCTGGCGGCGCGGCTGGCGGTGCCGGCGGCGCTGGTGGCGCTGGCGGAGCCGTCGGCTGGCTGAGCGGGATGATGTTCGACGTCTGCATGGCAGGCGCGGGCTGAGGCGTGACAACCACTGGCGGCGGCGTGACGACCGTGGTCGGCGGCGGCGGCAGGTTTGGCTGGTCAGGCGGCGGCGGCGGGGGCTCGTCGGGCGGAGGCGGCGGCGGCGGCGGCTCCACGTCGAACGTCGTCATCTTTTCTTGGGCCTTTTTCACGTACTGGTACGCGAGGCCCGTGACGAAAGCGTAGCCCAAGGCCGCATGAATCAGCGCGACGATCACGATCGCGACGATTTTGCCTCCGGACATCTTCTGGTCAGTATAGGCCATTCAGAAACGACACTCCCTTAATCTGCCTGCTCCGTACGCACATGCCCGCACTGGCTGCGTGGCGCATACGTCTGCCGTTGGCCGGAATAACCACGGGGCAGTCGCCAAGTCCTATCGCCACGTCATGCGACACGCAAACGCTTTGTCAGACGCAACAAACGTACAACCGCAGCATGGCAGAATTATTTCTGTATCGTTCAGCTTGGTTGGCGTAGCTTCGGCAGATGAAGTCCATCATTCACGTTACGGCTTCGGCCCTGTCGATCGCGCTCGTCGCGCTCCCCGCCGCCGGTCACCAAACCCCCGCGCAACCGTCGGTTTCGGCGATGGCAAGCGACAAACTACCGGGTGCGGTGCAGCGCGAGGCGGTCGGCGCACCGGGCTATGCAGACATTGCCGACCTGGTCCTGTCGGCGCCGGTGATCGCCGATGCCACGGTCCGATCGACGGCGAAGATCAAGCCCGCCGAGGCACCGAATCTGGCGGCGGGACTTGTCCGACTATATGTCGAGGTCGATGTCACGGCGCTGATCCGTGGCGCCGACGGCCTGCCGCCGCGAATCGGCTATCTGCTCGACGTGGCCCCCGATTCGGCAGGTCGCATACCCAAATTCAAAAAGGCGCGGGTGCTAATCTTCGCCAAGCCGGTCGCGGGCGCGGTCAACCAGGTCCAGCTCGTCGCGCCCGATGCGCAGGTCGACTGGACGCCGACCGCGGACGCGCGGGCGCGGCAAATCGCCAAGGGCGCGCTGGCGAGCGACGCACCGCCGGTGATCACCGGGATCGGCAACGCGTTCCATGTCGCCGGCGCCCTGCCCGGCGAAGGCGAGACGCAGATCTTCCTGACGACTGCGGACCAGCGCCCGGTGTCGCTGTCGATCATCCGACGTCCGGGCGAACAGCCGCGATGGGCGGTCGCGCTGAGCGAGATCGTCGACGAGTCGGCGGCGCCCCCTGCCCCTGAAACGCTGCTCTGGTACCGACTGGCATGCGCATTGCCGCAGAGCCTACCCGAGCGGAGCACCGGATCGCTCGAGGCGACCGACGCGACGATCGCACGCGAAGACTATGCCTTTGTGATCGCTGCGCTCGGACCGTGTGGGCGGACGCGCAAGATTTGAATGCCGCACGATCCTGCCCCTACGGGGGCGAGGATCGTGCGGATCTAGCGTTTGCCGATCGGCAGCACCTGCCCAGTGGTTGACCGAGCCGCTTCGAGGAACTCGACTGCCGCGTCCACATCGTCAGGCTGCGCTTCCTCGGCTAGCACCACGGCGTTCACCCGAGTCGCAGGCGCAAGCTCGATCGCCAGCGGGCCGATCGCGGCGCGTGCCTGGGCCATCGCCAGCGAATCCAGCGCCGCCGGGATCATGACGACCAACGAGTCGCCCCACGCTCCGCGCACCAACGCTGCGATATCGCCGCCCGGCTCAAGCGTCAGCCGCATACCGTCAGCGGCGATGGCGGACGAGCGTCACGCCGATCGCCTCGTCCGCTTCGGCGATCGCCAGCTTCACGATCTTCACCTTCACGCGCAGCACGCGCGCGTCCTGCAGGAACAGCGTCTCACAGATATGATCCGCGACGCCTTCGATCAGCGTGAAATGGACGCCAACCGGCAGCGCCGTGGTCGCCGCGTTCTTCAGGTCGAGATAGTTTTTCGACGCCGCCAACGGCGTATCTGGATCGAATCGCTTTGGACACACCATGTCTACCGTCAGCGAGATCCGCAGCGGCTGCGGCAGGTGCGTTTCCTCGGAGTAGATGCCGGTCAGGACCTGCACTTCGAGGTCGTGCACTTCGAGTTGAAGACTGTCTTCCATGGCCGCGCCTCTAGCAGACACGCGCAGAGATGAAAGCGGGCCAGATGAAAGCGGGTCAGATGAAAGGCGAGCTGCTGACGATCGCGCCAGATGTCCGGTTATCCTTGCGTTCAGGTGCGCCGCGGCTAAAGCGCGCTGCCCTCGCCGTCCATGCTCGGACGCGTCGCGGGAGGAGATGCCGGTGATCACTCTCGTCCCCCTCGACAGCATCGATTCGACCGCCGTCGAGTTTCTGCTCGACCGCGCCTTCGGGCCCGGCCGGTTTGCGCGCACGGCCTATGCGATCCGCGGCGCGGGCAAGGCGATCGCCGCGCTCAGTTTCGCCGCGGTCGAGGACGGCGTTCTCGTCGGCTCGATCCAATGCTGGCCGATCGCGCTGGCCGACGACGCCCGCCAGATCCCGCTTATCATGGTCGGCCCGGTTGCGGTCGAGCCGACGCATCAGGGCGACGGCATCGGCCGGCGGTTGATGTCGCACGCGCTCGATGCTGCCGCTGCCACGGGCCGCGATGGCGCGCTGATGCTGATTGGCGACCCCGACTATTATAGCCGGTTCTTCGGCTTCACCGCCGATCGCACTGCGCACTGGCAAGCCCCCGGTCCGGTCGACCGACACCGCCTGCTCGCACGCGGCGACGCGGTGCCGAACGCCGCAGGTATGCTCGGCCCGCGTGTACGGGTCGGCGCATCGGCGTAACGCGCGGCTTTACCTCGCGGCCCCTCCCGCCTAGTCCGCCGCGATGCCCATGGATCTCATCCCCGATATCGCTTCATTGAGCCTCGCCGAAATCGCCCGCCTGGTCGAGGAGGCGAAACTGCCGCCCGTCGACAAATGGAATCCGACGCATTGCGGCGACAGCGAAATGCGGATCGCGCGCGACGGCACCTGGTATCATCAGGGCTCGCCGATCGGGCGCCCGGCGATGGTCCGGTTGTTCTCGACGATCCTGCGCCGCGAAGCCGATGGCAGCCACGTGCTGGTCACCCCGGTCGAAAAGCTCGACATCGCGGTCGAGGACGCACCCTTCACCGCAGTCGAGATGAAGGCCGAGGGCAGCGGTCGCGACGCGAAGCTCGCCTTCCGCCTCAACACCGGCGATCTTGTCACCGCAGGGCCTGACCATGCGCTGCGGTTCGTCGAGGATGCCGATGGCCCGCGCCCCTATCTCGTCGTGCGCGGCGGCATGGAGGCGCTGGTCGTGCGCTCGGTCTATTACGAGCTCGCCGAACGCGCGATCGCCGACGGTGCGACGCCGCCGGGGCTCTGGAGCGACGGTGCGTTCTTCGCGCTCGAGCCAGCAGCACCGGATCTCGCCGCATGATGCTGAAGGACCGGCTGGCGGTGGCGCTGGCAAAGGGCGCCGGTGCGCACATGATCCTGCTGACGGGCGACCAGCATGACGGCGATCTCGCCGCGACCGACACGCTGCTCCCCGCGGCGGTGCTGATCGCGGTCACCGACCGTGCCGATCCGGGCGTGATCCTGACGCAGCGCACCGACACGATGAGCCGCCACCCCGGCCAGATCGCGTTCCCGGGCGGCCGGATCGATCCCGGCGAGGACGTCGTCACCGCCGCGCTGCGCGAGGCCGAGGAGGAGATCGCGCTGCCGCGTCGCCACGTCACCGTGATCGGCGAAGCGGACAGCTATCGCACCGTGACCGGGTTCCAGGTGACGCCGGTGATCGGCATCATCCCCCCCGACCTCGTCTTCACGCCCAGCGAAGCCGAGGTCGCCAGCGTCTTCGAGGTCCCGCTCGCCTTCCTGCTGGACGAGGCGAACCATGTCGAGGCGACGCTGGAATGGCAGGGCCATGACCGGCATTATTACGAGATCATGTGGAACGACCGCCGGATCTGGGGTGCGACCGCGGCGATGATCGTCAACCTCGCGCGCCGCCTGAGGTGGTCTTGATACTCCCGCTCGCGCCGTGGCGCCTGCGTGACGGTCTCGAACCGCTGGCCAAGGTGCTGGGCGCTGCGGACGGCGACTCGCGCTTCGTCGGCGGCGCGGTGCGCGATACGCTGCTCGGGATCGACGTCGCCGATGTCGACATCGCCACCCGCCTGCCGCCGCAGGAGGTGATCGAGCGCCTGGAAGATGCGCGGATCAAGGCGGTCCCGACCGGCCTCGCGCACGGCACCGTTACCGCGGTCACCGCGGGCGGCCATGTCGAGGTCACGACGCTGCGCCGCGACGTCTCGACCGATGGCCGCCATGCGATCATCGCCTATACCGACGACTGGCGCGAAGACGCCGCGCGCCGCGATTTCACGATGAACGCGCTTTATGCCGATCCGGCGACGGGCGAGATCTTCGATTATTTCGGCGGCCTCGACGATCTCGCGGCGCGGCGCGTGCGCTTCATCGGCGATCCGCTGCAACGAATCGCGGAGGATCACCTGCGCATCCTCCGCTTCTTCCGCTTCCACGCCCGCTTCGGGTCGACGATCGACGAGGCGGGGCTCGACGCCTGCACCGCGCGCGCGAACGACCTCATGGCGCTGTCGCGCGAACGCGTCGCGAGCGAAGTGCTGAAACTGCTGGTCGCCGCCAACGCCGTGGCCGTCGTCGCGTTGATGGTCGAGCGCGGCATTTTTCGCGCGGTGCTCCCCGAGATCGACGCCGCCGGTGCCCAGCGCCTCGCCCTGCTCGCCGACCGCGAGACCGCGGCGGGCATTGCCGCGGATCCGATCCGTCGCCTCGCCATGGCGATTGCCCCGGCTGCGGCCGAAGCCGTCGGCGCACGCCTGAAACTGTCGAACACCGACCGCAAACGCCTGATCGCCGCGACCGCCGGCCGCGGCGAGGAGGGCGCGCAGGCGCTCGCCTATCGCGCAGGCACGCCCGGCGCGATCGACCGGCTGCTGATCGCGGGCGAAGACGTTGCTGCGATCAAGGACTGGACGCCCCCCGTATTCCCGTTCTCGGGCGGCGCGCTGGTCGAACGCGGCCTGCGCAAGGGCCCCGACGTAGCCGCCATGCTGCGCAAGGTCGAGACACAATGGATCGTCGAGGGCTTTCCCGATGCCGCACGCGTCGGCGCGATCGCGGACGAGATGGTGGCGCACGCGCTACGCTGATGCGGCGCCGGGTCGGGTGCGGCTAAGCGCCCACCCCGGTCCCGATCATCGCAAAGGCCGCATCCGCCTCCAGCGGCTTGGCGTAGAAATAGCCCTGCCCATAGGTGCAGCCGAGCGCGGCAAGCGTCTGCGCGAGTTCGATGGTCTCGATTCCCTCGGCGGTCGTCTTCATCCCCAGCGCCTGCGCCAGGCTCAGAATCGCGCGGACGATCGAGACCTTGTCGCGGTCCGCCAGCATTCCCGTGACGAAGCTGCGGTCGATCTTCAGCACGTCGATCGGCAGTTTCTGAAGATAGGCGAGGTTCGAATAGCCGGTCCCGAAATCGTCCATCGCCAGCGTCGTGCCGAGCGCCTTCAGCGCATGCATCGTCTCCGCGATCCGGTCCGGATCGGTCACGATCGCGCTCTCGGTCAGCTCCAGCGTGAAACGGTCGCCGGTCAGACCGGTCGCCACCAGCACCGCCTCCAATACAGGGGCGATGTCGTCGCGCTGGAGCTGGATTGCCGATAGATTGACCGCGACCTTCACACCGCACGGCGCACCATGACACGCATCCCAATATGCCAGCGTACGCGCAGCCTCGTCGATCGCCCACCGTCCGAGCGGTACGATCAGCCCGGATTCCTCGGCCACCGGAATGAACTCGGTCGGACAATGATGCGTGCCATCCTCGTCGGTCCACCGCGCCAGCGCTTCGAACGACACGATGCGTCCGGTCGCCAGGTCGCAGATCGGCTGATAGGCGAGGCGCAGCTCGCGGTTCTCGATCGCCCGGCGCAAGGCCGTTTCCATGCTGAATTGCGCGCGCGCGATCGCGAAATCCTGCGGTAGATAGCTTTCGGCGCGGCCGCTCGCCTTGGCGCGCTTCACCGCGAATTGCGCGTGGCGGATCAGTTCGGCGACGTCCTCCGCCTCGTCTGCACCGTGCGCGATACCAACCGAGCATTCGACGCTGATTTCATAGTCGGTGAGCCTGAACGGTGTCGTCAGCGTCCGCTGGATCCGGTCGGCGAGCGCATGCGCCTCGTGACGGTCGCTGTCGCCGGCGCCGCCGCCCTCGATCGCCATCAGGATGCCGAACTGATCCCCGCCGATCCGCGCCAGCGTATCGCGCGCGCGCAACGCCCCCTTTATCCGGCGCGCGACGGTGATCAGCAACTCGTCCCCCGCCAGCGAGCCGAGGCACGAGTTCAGCCGCCCGAACCGGTCGATATCGATCGCCAGCACCGCGATCGCGCCGCGATCCCCGACACTCTCGATCAGGTCCTCAAAGCCTTCGCGGTTCGGCAGTCCGGTCAGGCTGTCGGTGGTCATCTCTCGCCGCAGGCTGCGTTCGGTCTGGACCTGGGACGTCTGATCGATGAAGCTGATCGTGCAGCGGTCGCGCAACGACGCAAAGGTGCGCGCGATCGTCACACGGTAATAGCGGCAGTCGATCGCATCGCCGAGCGTCCACTCGAAATCCAGTCGCAGGCTCGGCGACTCGAGAAAAGCAAGTATCCGGGGCCCGAGTTCGCCGATCATCGGCGATCGCTCGGCGATCACGCCGAGACCTGCCAGCTTGTAGGCGCGGTTCATTGCGAACAGATCGAACTTGCCGGCGTTCACGACGACATGCGCGGCGGGGATCGGGACGAGCTCCAGCGCCCGAGCGACCAGTTCCGTCGCGACGATCGATTGCGTTGTCGCGTCCGGGGCCATGGATGCCATGCCCCCGCTTAGCCCAGCTTCGTTAAGACGTCCTGAAGGAACCGAAACGGCCACTGTCCGTCACGGCGATCGGACATTCCGGTTTTACGGCGTGCTATCCGAACCGGTTGTCGCGCGGAAATCCAGTCGGCGGCATCCTGCCCGCCGCGCCCCGCGCCGCGCGCCAGGGCCCTAGATCCGATTCGGTGCGGGTGCGCCCCGTCCCCCCCCCCATCGCCCAGCTCAGTCCCTCGGCAAAGACGAACGTGATCGCATCCGCCAGCCCGCCGTCACGGTAGCGCTGCAACTGGAGCCCCTGCCCGCGAGTCATCTCGACCAGCTCGGCGAGCGGGAAGACCAGCATCTTGCGGTTGTCGCCGATCGCCGCGACGTAATCGTCGCTCGGCCCGATCGGGCGTACGATCTTCAGCTGTGCGCCCGGCCGCGGTGTCATCACGGTCTTGCCCTTGCGCGTCTCGGCGATCACCTCGGCGCTGCTCACCGAGAAACCACGCCCGTCGGTCGCCACCACCAGCAGTTTGGGATGCCGGCTCGCCGGCAGCAGCGCGACGATGCCGATGCTCCCGTCGAGGTCGATCATCGCGCGCACCGGTTCGCCAAAGCCGCGCCCGCCCGGCAGCTTGTCCGCCGCCAGCGTATAGAACCGCCCATTCTCCGCCGCGAGCAGCAGCTTGTCGGTCGTCTGTGCGTGGAACGCAAATGCGGGGCCATCGCCCTCCTTAAACTTCAACGCCTCCGGGCTCGCCAGGTCGTTGTGCCCCTTCATCGCCCGGATCCAGCCGCGCTGCGACAGGATGACGGTGATCGGCTCGCGCTCGATCATCGCCTCGAGCGGGATGTCGCGCGTCGGCGCATGTTCCTCGATCGTCGTCCGGCGCTTGCCGAGCATCGTCTCCAGCCCATAGCGATCGCGAATCTTGGCCATGTCGCGCTTCATCCGCGCGCGCTGTTTCTTCGGGTCGGCCAGCAGCGCGGCGAGCGTCGCCTGCTCCTTGTCGAGCTTGTCGCGCTCGGTCTTGATCTCGAACTCTTCGAGCCGCCGCAAGCTGCGCAGCCGCATGTTGAGGATCGCCTCGGCCTGACGATCGGTCAGCGCGAACTCGGCGATCATCACCTTCTTGGGCTCGTCCTCGGTGCGGATGATCTCGATCACGCGGTCGAGGTTCAGATACGCGATCAGATAGCCGTCGAGCAGTTCGACCCGGTCGGCGATCTTCGCCAGCCGATGCTCGGTCCGCCGGCGCAGCACGACGAACTGGTGATCGACCCACGCGGCGAGCGCCTGCCGCAGGCTCATCACGCGCGGCGTGCGATCCTTGTCGAGCACGTTGAGGTTGAGGCTCACGCGCGTTTCGAGATCGGTCAGCCGGAACAGCCCGTCCATCAGGATCTGCGGATCGACCGTGCGGCTGCGCGGCTCGAGCACGATGCGGATCTCGGTATCCGATTCGTCGCGGACGTCGGCGAGGATCGGCAACCGCTTGGCGTTGATCAGCTCGGCGATCTGCTCGATCAGCTTGCCCTTCTGCACGCCGTACGGGATCTCGGTGACGATCAGCTGCCAGCCGCCGCCCTTCTCGCGCTCGGTCTCCCAGCGCGCCCGCACGCGGAAGCCGCCGCGCCCGGTCGCATAGGATTCACGGATCACCGCGGGCGGATCGACGACCAGCCCGCCGGTCGGGAAATCGGGGCCCTTCACGTGGGCCAGGATAGCGGCATCGTCGGCGTCGGGCGTGTCGATCAGCACGATCGCCGCCTCGAGCAGTTCGGCGGCGTTGTGCGGCGGGATGCTCGTCGCCATCCCCACCGCGATCCCGCTAGCGCCGTTCGCGAGCAGGTTGGGGAACAGCCCCGGGAACAGCTCGGGCTCGTGATCCTCGCCATTATAGGTCGGGCGATACGCGACCGCATCCTCGTCGAGCCCGTCCATCAGGTCGATCGCGACCTGCGTCAGCCGCGCCTCGGTATACCGATAGGCGGCCGCGTTATCACCGTCGATATTGCCGAAATTGCCCTGCCCGTCGACCAGCGGATACCGCATCGCGAACGACTGCGCCAAGCGCACCATCGCGTCATAGACCGACTGGTCGCCATGCGGATGATATTTGCCGATCACGTCGCCGACGACGCGCGCGCACTTCTTGTACCCCTGTGCCGGATCGAGTTTCAGCAGCCGCATCGCCCATAAAAGGCGGCGATGCACGGGCTTCATCCCGTCGCGCACGTCGGGCAAGGATCGCGCAGTGATCGTCGACAACGCATAGACCAGATACCGCTCGGAGAGCGCGCTATCGAAGGGGGCGTCGACGATGCTGTCGAAGGGATCTTTGAAGTCGCTGCTGGCCATTGTACACACCGATAGCAGTCACACGCGGAACGATCAAAGCATCCCGCGCGCCGGCGTCACCTTTTGTTCTCTTTTCGTTGTCCGCTCATGCCCGGCGACCGCGGCGGCAAGCAACGCCCGGTGCTGCCGGCCGGTTTCGCGCCAGTCGTAGCGCTCGCCATAGGTCCGCGTCGCGCTCCGGTCGGGCAGGTCGGCGAGCAATCGCGCGATCCCGTCGGCGATCGCCGCATCCGAGCGATCCGCGGTCAGCACGCCAGCCTCGGGCACGCGCACCACCTCGGGCGATCCCCATACCGGCGTCGCCACCAGCGGCGTTCCGCAGGCGAGCGATTCGAGCAGCACGTTAGCGATGCCCTCACGGTCCGAGCAGCTGGCGGTCAGATCCGCCGCGCCGTACAGATCGGGCAGTCGGTGCTGATCGACATGACCGAGAAAATCGACCCGCCCCGCCACGCCGAGCGTCGCGGCGAGCGCGCGCAACGCACCCTCGCGGGGGCCGTCGCCAGCGATCATCAACCGGACGTCGGGCAACGTCGCGATCGCGCGGATCGCAAAGTCATGCCCCTTGCGGTCGATCAGATGCCCGACCGACAGCACCGTCGGTGCGGTGATCCCCATCCGTCGCCGCAACGCCGCACGGTCCGCAGGCGGCGAGAACAGGACGAGGTCGACGCCGTGTTCGACCACGCAGACCTTCTCGCTCGATGCTCCGATCGCAACCAGTTCGTCGCGCAGTGCCGCCGCCACCGCGGTCGTCGCACTCGCGCGGTCGATCGCCGCCAGGATCATGGCGCGCTCGGCGCGATATTGCGGGATCAGGCTGACATCGGTGCCGAGCGCACTCATCACGAACGGCCGATCGAACCACCGCGCGAGCAGCCCCGCCGCGACGCCGTCTGGATAAAGATAATAGGAATCGATCACGTCGAAATCGAAGCTGCGCCGGATCCGCGCCACGTGACGGTACAGCGCCGCCGCCATCAGCCAGGGCGCCGCGGCCATCCCGATCTTCGGCACTACTGGATAGCGTGGATGTGTGATCGCCACACCGCGCCGAACGGCGTCGTGCGGCACGCGAGCGAACTCTGCATAGCGCCCGAAACCGGGGTTGGCGCTCGGAAACCACGGTACCGGCGCCACAACGCGGACCTCGTCCTCGGGCTGGACGACGTGACCGACGCGGTGCTCGATGAAAATCCCGTGCCGGCGCTGCACGTCATTCGGGTACAGGCTCGACAGCACCAATATCTTCATCGCGCACCTTCGTACCACGGTCGACGCGGCACACCTCTCATCGCTGTCGCTCTACGCCTGTTTTTCCATCGCGATCGGCAAAATTTGCGCACCGCCGTCTCTTGACGGGACAGGCGGCGCGTTGGTCGATAGCATGGCACGATGCGCTTATTCCTCGCCGCCGCCCTGCTGCTACCTCTGGCTATCGTGCCGACGCCAGCCCTCGCCGATCTGCTCAAATGGCCCGATCTCACTAGCCGGGCCAAACCGACCGCGGACGCGACAATCGCATACGGAACCGACCAGATGCAGAAGGTCGACGTCTGGCTGCCTAAGGGGAAGGGTCCGTCCCCGGTGGTCGTCATGGTCCATGGCGGGTGCTGGACCACCGGCATCGCCGACCGCAGCCTGATGAACTGGATCGCCAACGATCTGCGCCAGAGCGGAGTCGCGGTCTGGAACATCGACTATCGCGGCGTCGATCGCACCGGCGGCGGCTATCCCGGCACGTTCGCGGATGCGGCACAGGCGACCGACGCGCTGGCGAAGCAGGCGCGCCGGTTCAAGCTCGACACGGCCCGGGTCACCGCGATCGGCCATTCGGCGGGCGGCCACCTCGCGCTCTGGCTCGCCGCCCGCCCGAAGCTGCCCGCGACCAGCCCGCTCTACGCCGCGCATCCGCTCAGGATCGATCATGCCATCAGTCTGGGCGGTCTGCCCGAT
Source organism: Sphingomonas sp. Leaf34 (assembly GCF_001421805.1). GTDB lineage: Bacteria > Pseudomonadota > Alphaproteobacteria > Sphingomonadales > Sphingomonadaceae > Sphingomonas. Next base: position 130,086 of record NZ_LMLC01000001.1, read on the forward strand.
CTGGAAGCCACCGCGGCCAGTCCCGGAAATGGCTGCGGGGTCGAGGTGGTCGCCAAACTGGTCGGCCCGCCCGGCCCGCGACATCCCGACGTCTATACCGACACGTCCGTCCCCCGCCTCCTCCCGCTCGGCGTGCGTCAGGACCTGATCAACGGCCGCGAAGACCGGATCATCCCCTTCGTCATGGCCACCGACTATGTCGCCAAGGCGGTCGCGGCGGGCGACACCGCCACGCTCCACGTCATCCCCGCCACCGGCCATGTCGAGCAGATCGCCCCCGAAACGGCCGCCTGGGCGGCCGCAAAACGCCTGATCCTCGCAGACTTCGGGAAGACCCAGTGACTCGGAAGAATACAGTGACCCTGGAAGACGCCCGCGCGCTCGACGCGACCGACCCGCTCGCCGCCCGCCGCGACGACTTCGCGCTCCCCGAGGGCGTGATCTATCTCGACGGAAACTCGCTCGGCGCGCTGCCCAAGGCGACGCCCGCCGCGCTTGCCGACGTCGCGAGCCGCCAATGGGGCGACCGTCTCATCCGCAGCTGGAACGAGGGGTGGATCGACGCCCCCCAGCGGATCGGCGCCAAGATCGCGCCGCTGATCGGCGCCGCCGCCGACTCGGTCATCATCGGCGACACGACCTCGACGCATCTCTTCAAGGCGCTGGTCGCCGCGCTGCGCAGCAACCCGGCGCGCCACACGGTCGTCAGCGAAGCCGGCAATTTCCCGACCGACCTCCACATCGCCGAAGGCGCGGTCGGCTGCGTTCCGGGTGCGCGGCTGAAGGTGGTCGCGCGCGAAGACCTGGCCGCCGCACTCGACGACGACACCGCGGTCCTGCTGCTGACGCACGTCCATTACAAGACGAGCGACCGTTTCGACATCGCCGCATGGACCGCGCGCGCGCATGCCGCCGGCGCGCTCATGCTCTGGGATCTCAGCCACAGCGTCGGCGCGGTGCCGATCGACCTGACCGCCGCCAACGCCGACATGGCGGTTGGCTGCACCTACAAATATCTCAACGGCGGGCCCGGCGCGCCGGCGTTCCTCTACGTCGCGAAACGCTGGCAGGACTCGCTCGCCAGCCCGCTGTCCGGCTGGATGGGCCACGCCGCGCCGTTCGCGTTCGAGGATGCCTATCGCCCCGCCCCCGGGATGAAGCGCTGGCTTGCCGGCACCCCGGCGATGCTCTCGACCGCTGCGCTAGAAACCGCGCTCGATCTCTGGGTCGACATCGACCAGCACGCGGTCGCCACCAAGAGCGCGAGACTCTTCGACATCCTCGCCGCCGCCGGCGATGCGCTGGGCCTCGACTGCGTCAGCCCCCGCGACCCCGCCAGGCGCGGCAGCCATATCAGCTTCCGCCATCCGCAGGCCTATGCGCTGACCCAGGCGCTGATCGCCCGCGGGGTGATCGGCGACTTCCGCGACCCCGACATCCTCCGCCTCGGCCTAACGCCGCTGTATCTCAGCCATGAGGACGTCTGGCGCGCGGGCGACATCCTGCGCGAGACGATGGAGAGCGAGGCATGGCGCGATCCCGCCTTCGCCGAACGCCTCGCGGTGACGTGAGCGGCGACCGGGTCGGGCCGCCGATCGCCGTCGCAAGTCGGTAGCGCACCTGCCCAAGCGCTTGTATCGGTGCGCGATGACGCATCCATTCTACGCGATCCATAGTCATGGGCTGATCCGGGTCGCCGCCGCCACGCCGCGCGCTTCGGTGGGGGATACCGGCGCCAATGCCGACGCGACGATCGCGCTGGCCCGCGAGGCGGATGCGCGCGGCGTCGACCTGGTCGTGTTCCCCGAACTGAACCTGACCTCCTACGCGATCGACGACCTGCATCTGCAGACCGCGCAGCAGCGCGCGACGCTGGCCGCGATCGCGACGGTCGTCGCGGCGAGCTCGACGCTGCGGCCGGTGCTGCTCGTGGGCGCAGCGCTGGTGCGCAACGGACGGTTGTACAACTGCGCGCTGGCGATCGCGCGGGGCACCACCCTCGGCGTGGTCCCCAAAACGTTCCTCCCCAACTACCGCGAATTCTACGAAAAGCGCTGGTTCGCGAGCGGCGCGGGTCTGACCGGGCTGACGATCGCGCTTGGCGGCGAGGACGTGCCCTTCGGTACCGACCTGATCTTCGCCGCGCGCGACCTGCCCGGTTTCGTGTTCCATGCCGAAATCTGTGAGGATTACTGGGCCCCCACCCCGCCCTCGACCGCGGGTGCGCTCGCGGGGGCACTGATCTGCTGCAACCTGTCCGCCTCGAACATCGTCATCGGCAAGGCGCGCGAGCGGGCGATGCTGGCAGCGGCGCAGTCGGCGCGCGCGGTGTGCGCCTATGTCTATTCGGCCGCGGGGCCGGGCGAGAGCACGACCGAAGTCGCGTGGGACGGCCAGGGCCTGATCCACGAACTCGGCGACCAGATCGCGGAATCGAAGCGGTTCGCGACCGAACCCGAACTCGTCGTCGCCGATGTCGATTGCGAACGGATCACGCAGGAACGCCTGCGGTTCGGCACGTTCAACGATGCCGCCACGTTCGCCGGCACGCCGGAGACGCGCTTCCGGCGGATCGCGTTCGATCACACGCCGGTGCTGGCGGACGGCGGCCTGGAGCGCGCCATCCGCCGCTTCCCGTTTGTGCCCAACGATCCGGCACGCCGCGACGATGATTGCTACGAAGCGTTCAACATCCAGGTAGAGGCGCTGTCGAAGCGGCTCGTCGCCGCGCATGCCGAGACGATCGTGATCGGCGTCTCCGGCGGCCTCGACTCGACGCATGCGCTGATCGTCGCGGCCAAGGCGATGGATCGGCTCGGCCGCCCGCGCAGCGCGATCCTCGGCTTCACCATGCCCGGCTTTGCGACCGGCGAAGGCACCAAGGCGAATGCCTGGGCGCTGATGCGCGCGCTCGGCATCTCCGCGGAGGAGATCGACATCCGCCCCGCCGCGCGGCGCATGCTGGAGGATATCGGCCACCCGTTCAGCGACGGCGACCCCGTCTACGATATCACGTTCGAGAATGTGCAGGCAGGCCTGCGCACCGACTATCTCTTCCGCCTCGCCAACCAGCGGCGCGGGATCGTGCTCGGCACGGGCGACCTCAGCGAGATGGCGCTGGGCTGGTGCACCTACGGCGTCGGCGACCAGATGAGCCATTACGCGGTGAACAGCGGCGTGCCCAAGACGCTGATCCAGTTCCTGATCCGCTGGTGCATCCGCACCGACCAGTATGACGCGGCGACCGACGCGATCCTCGCGACGATCCTGGCGCAGGAAATCTCGCCCGAGCTCGTGCCTGCGGGCGCCGACGGCGCGTTGCAGAGCACCGAGTCGATGATCGGTCCCTATGCGCTGAACGATTTCTTCGCGCATTATGTGATCCGCCACGGACTCGCCCCGTCGAAGATTGCGTTCCTCGCCTGGCATGCGTGGCGCGATGCGGGCCTCGGCGCGTGGCCGCAGGACCTGCCCGCCGATGCGCGCATCGCCTATGACCTGCCGACGATCCGCCACTGGCTGGAGAAGTTCCTCGTCCGGTTCTTTGCGACCAGCCAGTTCAAGCGATCGGCGATGCCCAACGGACCGAAGGTTTCCGCGGGGGGCGCGCTGTCGCCGCGGGGTGACTGGCGCGCGCCGTCCGACGGTATCGCAACCGCCTGGATCGAAGAATTGCGGTCAAGCGTTCCTTAGCGTTCGTCGCGCGACCTTGCATAAATTGCAGGCGCGGCGCATTGTGAACATCCTATGACAGTGGCTCCACCGGATGGATCGCGCGATCGCCGGATCGAGATCCCATCTAACCTTTGGCTGATTCACCCGGCAGGCCGTGCGCTTTTGCCGCTTGCTTTGGCGCGTGGAATTTCCGCCAACGCGGTTTCGGTCGGGGGTCTGTGCCTTGGTGGCCTCGCCGCGCTTGCCTATGCGCAGTGGCATAGCTGGGCGCTCGCCCTGGTGGGACTCGTCCTGTCAATGGGCTGGCTGATCGCCGACGGACTCGACGGCATGGTGGCGCGCGCGACCAAGACCGCGAGCCCGCTGGGGCGGATGCTCGACGGGCTGTGCGATCACGGCGTGTTCGCGCTAATCTATATTTCGCTCGCGATCACGATCGATACGCCCGAGGCGTGGATCCTCGCCATCGCCGCCGGTTGTGCGCACGCGGTGCAGTCAAACATGTACGAAGGCGAGCGATCGCGCTTCCATCGCCGGCTCAAGGGCATCGCGCTCGATGCGCCGCCGGTGCCGACCGGCAACGCGCTCGTCCGCTTCTACGACGGCGTCGCCAGCAGCATCGACCGCATCGCCATGCCGTTCGAGCGCACGCTCGGCCAGGCAAGCGATCCGGTCGCGCTGGGTGCCAGTTATGGGGCACGTGCGGTCGCACCATTGCGCTTCATGGCCTTGCTTACCGCGAACGTCCGGGTATGGGCGATCTTCGTCGCCTGCTTCGCGGGCAACCCACGCATCTTCTGGTGGTTCGAGATCGTCCCTCTGACGCTCGTCGCCATCGTCGGGCTCGTCTGGCACCGTCGTGTCGAGCGGGCCTTCGTTCGTACTACTACGCCGCCGCGACCAAAGACCGCGTCGCGCATGCATCTTTCGTAAGGAACAGGGTCAGTAATGAATAGCATTCGGATTGCCGTGGTCGGCATCGGCAACTGCGCCAGCTCGCTCGTGCAGGGTCTCGAGCATTATCGCGAGGGGGCTAACGACCAGGTCGGCCTGATGCATTTCGACATGGGCGGCTACAAGCCGAGCGACATCAAGGTCGTCGCGGCCTGGGACGTCGATCGTCGCAAGGTCGGCAAGGACGTCGCCGAGGCGATCTTCGCCAAGCCGAACTGCACCGCGGTGTTCGCGCCGAATGTCGGCAACACCGGTACGATCGTGAAGATGGGCAAGAAGCTGGACGGCGTCGCCGACCACATGGCCGACTTCAAGGACGACCGCACGTTCCTGGTCTCCGATGCGGCCGAACCGACCCGTGAAGAAGTCATTGCCGACCTGAAGGCATCGGGCGCCGACGTGCTCATGAACTACCTGCCGGTCGGTTCGCAGGAAGCGACCGAATTCTACGCCGACTGCGCGATCGAGGCGGGCGTTGCGTTCGTCAACAACATCCCCGTCTTCATCGCCTCGAACCCGGTCTGGGCGAAGAAGTTCGAAGACGCCGGCGTCGCGATCATCGGCGACGACATCAAGGCGCAGCTCGGCGCGACGATCGTCCACCGCGTGCTGACCGACCTGTTCGCCAAGCGCGGCGTAAAGCTGGATCGCACCTACCAGCTCAACACCGGCGGCAACACTGACTTCCTCAACATGTCGAATCATCGCCGTCTCGAGTCGAAGAAGATCTCGAAGACCGAGGCCGTCCAGTCGGTCGCGGCCGAGCGGATGGACGACGACAACGTCCATATCGGTCCCTCGGACTATGTGCCCTGGCAGAACGACAACAAGGTCTGCTTCCTGCGCATGGAAGGCCAGCTGTTCGGCGGCGTGCCGATGAACATCGAGCTGCGTCTCTCGGTCGAGGACAGCCCCAATTCGGCGGGTGTCGCGATCGACATGATCCGCTGCGCCAAGATCGCCAAGGATCGCGGCATCGCCGGTGTCATCGATCCCGCCTCGGCCTATTTCTGCAAGCACCCGCGCACGCAGATGACCGACGATCTCGCGCAGATCGAAGTCGAGCGGTTCATCAAGGCCGCCTGACATGATCGACACGGCTGTCCTCCTCGCCGCCGGGGAAGGCAGCCGCCTTCGCACCTCCGCCCCGTACAAGCCGCTCTGCGCGGTCGCGGGGCGGCCGCTGATCGCGCACGCGCTCGAGGGGCTGGCCGAGGCCGGTTTCGCGCGCGCGATCGTGACGGTCAGTTATGGCCGCGAGGCGATCGAAGCGTATCTCGCCAGCCGGCGCTGGCCGCTGGCGGTCGAGACTGTACTCGCCGACCACCGCGAACCCAATGGCGTGTCGGTCCTGGCCGCGCGCGAGGCGCTGGCCGGCAGCGAAGCGGTGCTGGCAATGTGCGATCACCTCGTCAGCACCGCGCTCTATGCCCGCATGGCGGCTGCGGGAGCCGGTGGCGGCCTGCGGCTCGGCATCGACCGGCGCTTGGGCCACAACTGGGTAGACCCCGAGGACGTCACGTGCGTCGCGACCGACGGCGACCGCATCGTCGCGATCGGCAAGGGCCTCGAACCGCACGACTGCTACGACACCGGCGTCTTCGCGATAGGCCCTACGCTGTCGGACGCGCTGGCCACGCTCGCCAGCCCCTCGCTGACCGAAGGCGTCCGCCTCCTCGCGGCGCAAGGCCTCGCGCGGATCGTCGATTGCAGCGATATCGACTGGATCGACGTCGACGACGCCCCCGCGCTGGCAAAGGCCGAAGCGTGGATGGCGACGAGGGCCGACGCGGTCGCCGCCTGACCCCGGGCGTCAGAGTTTACTGCATCTGCTCCTCACTGTTCCCCCGCGAAGGCGGGGGCCCAGGATCTCAAGCAATATCGTCAGTAACCCTGGCTCCCTGCCTCCGCGGGAGAACAAGAAGAGGTTACCGCCTCCCTTTCCCGACACCACCGCGGCGCGGTCTTGAACACCACCCTAGCCCCCCTTCCACACCCCCCCGGCGAAGGCCGGGGCCCAATTGGGGGGCGGCGGTAACGATCCGCAGTCCGCCGTTACGAGGACCTTTCCACCTGGGCCCCGGCCTTCGTCGGGGTGGACAGAAGGTTACATTGCGCGCCGCACGGTGAGGATCTTCACCGGCGCGGCGATCATCTGCCCCTTCATCACGCCGACGCCCGCCGTCGCCGACGTCGGCGCACCGAGGATGCGTTTCACCACATCCATCCCCGCGACGACATGCCCGAACGCCGCATAACCCGCCGTGTCGCCGCTCCCCGCCGGAGCCGCGTCCAGCGACAGCACCGGGCCGACGGTGATGAAGAAGTCCGCCGTCGCCGTCCCCGGTGCAAGCCGCGCGAGCGAGATCGTCCCATCGACATGCGACAGCCCCGTCTTGCTGGTCGGCTCGTGCGCGACCGGCTTCAGGATGCGCTTCGGATCGTTCTGCGGCCCGCCCTGGATCAGCCCGGTCCCCTGCCCCAGGTTCATCGCCCGGTAGAAGGTCACCCCGTCGAGCCGCTTCTGATCGACATAGCGCAGGAAATTCGCGGTCGTCAGCGGCGCGCGCGTCTTCTCCAGCGCCAGCGTGATCGGCCCCTCGCTCGTCGTCATCACGATCGACACCGTCTCCGCCGGCACCGCATCGGCAGCGGGCGGCACGCTCGGTGCGACGGGAACGGGAGTTTGCGCCGAAGCGGAAACGGCGAACAGAAGCGCGAGCGACGCGCCGATCAGTGTGGAGGTCATTCCCGAGGCTAGCGCGCCGCGCCCGCGCTGTCAGCCCAGAACGGCAGCCCAGAACGGCAGCCCAGAACCGCAACTCGGAACGATGCGAGATTGCGCGCCGCAAACTATTGCTTGGGTTTGCACGCCCGCGCGCAATGCGTATCCGTCCCGCGATGACCGATCTCGCCATTCTCTACGAGCACCCGCTCTGGTTCGAACCGCTGTTCGCCGCGCTCGATCGCCGCGGCGTCGACTTTTCGCGCGCCACGCCCGACGGCTTCTGGAACCCCGCGGACCAGACCGCGCCCGGCCGCGTGGTGTTCAACCGGATCGCGATGTCGAGCTTCCTGCGCAACGACGAGCATCCGATCTTCGACACGATGGCGATGCTCAATCACTGGCGCCGCACCGGTGCGCGCGTGATCAACGATGCCGAGGTGCTCGCGATCGACGCGTCGAAGGCGCGGCAATTGTCGCTGATCGCGTCGCTCGGCCTCGCGATCCCCGAGACGCGCGTCGTTCACCGCGCCGCCGACGTCGTGGCCGCCGCGCAGACGCTCCGCTTCCCGCTCGTCGTGAAGGCCAATATCGGTGGATCGGGCGCGGGCATCATCCGCTTCGACAGTCTCGACGAACTGCGCGCCGCGGTCGCCGACAGCGGCCTGCCAAGCAGCGTCGACGGCGTGTTGCTGGTGCAGGAATATGTCCCCGTCCGCGACGGCGCGATCACCCGGATCGAGACGCTCGACCGCAAGTTTCTCTACGCGATCGAGGTCGCCGGCGGCGGCGCATTCGATCTCTGTCCCGCGGATGCGTGCGTCGTCCCCGGCTCGGGGATCAAAATGGCCGCGGTCGAACCGTCGCAGACGCTGAAGGATGCCGCCGAGGCGATCGCCCGCGCGGTCGATCTCGATGTCGGCGGGGTCGAGGTGATGATCGACGACCGCGATGGCGTCGCGCGCTTCTACGACATCAACGCGCTGTCGAACTTCGTCGCCAAGCCGTTGGAAACACTCGGCTGGGATCCGCACGACAGGCTCGTCGATTACCTGATCGAACAGATTAGGAAGGCTCGCTGATGCGTTATGGATACTGGACTCCGGTTTTTGGCGGCTGGCTTCGCAACGTCCCCGACGAGGGGATGGAGGCAAGCTGGGCCTATACCAAGGCGCTGACGCAGAATGCGGAGCGCTGGGGGTATGACCTGACGCTGATCGCCGAGCTGAACTTGAACGACATCAAGGGCGTCGAGCAGCCCGCGCTCGATGCATGGTCGACCGCGGCAGCGCTGGCGGCGGTGACCGACAGCATCGAGCTGATGGTCGCGGTCCGCCCGAACTTCCACCACCCCGCGCTGTTCGCCAAGGCGGCGGCCAATATCGACCGGATCTCGGGCGGGCGGCTCGCGCTCAACGTCGTGTCGTCCTGGTGGGCGGACGAGGCGAAGCAATATGGCCTCCAGTTCGACCAGCATGACGATCGCTATGCGCGCACCGCCGAATGGCTCACCGTCGTCGACGGACTGTGGACGCAGGACCGGTTCGACTTTGCCGGGCAGTTCTACACCACCGAGCAGGCGATCTGTTCGCCCAAGCCCCTCAAGCGCCCCACCGTCTATGCCGGCGGCGAGAGCGAGAAGGCCAAGGCGATGATCGCCGCGCAGTGCGACGCCTATGTCATGCACGGCGACCCGGCCGACGCGATCGCGCCGAAGATCGCCGACATGGCGGCGCGGCGGGAAGCAGCAGGCGGCGCGCCAATGCAATACGGCATGGCCGCCTATGCGATCGTCCGCGACAGCGAGGCGGAGGCGAAGCGCGAGCTCGAGCGCATCACCAGCGTCACCGAACTGCCCGCAGGCTATGCCAATTTCGACCAGTGGCTGTCGGGCACGCAGCTCGAACGCGAATTGAAGATCCAGGAATATTCCGTCTCCAACCGCGGCCTGCGCCCCAATCTGGTCGGGACGCCCGAACAGTTGAAGGAACGCGTCGCGGAGTATGAGGCCGCCGGGCTCGACCTGCTCCTGCTCCAGATGAGCCCGCAGGCCGAGGAAATGGAGCGGTTCGCGGTGCAGGTCATGGGGTCCGCATGATCCGCCTCACCGACGTCATCAAAACCTACCCGGCAAGCGATGCGGCGGCGCTCGACGGCGTGTCGCTGGAGGTTCCGCCACGCGGCGTGTTCGGGGTGATCGGTCAGTCGGGCGCGGGCAAATCGACGCTGATCCGCCTGATCAATGCGCTAGAACGCCCGACGTCAGGCCGTGTCGAAGTCGATGGGGTCGACGTCGCGGCGCTGTCCGCGGCGGAGCTGCGCGCGCTCCGGCGGCGAATCGGCATGATCTTCCAGAACTTCGGACTGCTCTCCTCCCGCACGGTCGCGGCGAACGTCGCGTTCCCGCTGGTGCTCGCAGGCGTCGCCAAAGCGGCGCGCGAGGCGAAGGTTGCCGCCTTGCTCGACCGGGTCGGCCTGGCCGATCACGCTGCCAAATACCCCGCCCAATTGTCCGGCGGCCAGAAGCAGCGCGTCGGCATCGCCCGCGCGCTCGCCACCGATCCCGACATCCTGCTGTGCGACGAGGCGACGAGCGCGCTCGACCCCGAAACCACGCGCTCGGTGCTGACGCTGCTCCGCGATCTCAACCGCGACCTCGGGCTGACGATCGTGCTGATCACGCACGAAATGGACGTCGTCCGCTACGTCTGCGACCGCGTCGCGGTGCTGGAACGCGGCCAGGTCGTCGAGACCGGCACCGTCACCGAGATCTTCGCCAACGCCGCGCATCCGGCGACCAAGCGCATGCTCGCGGCCCTCGCAGCATGACCTTCTTTTCGAACATCGACTGGTCCGACATCGGCCAGGCGTGCCTCGACACGCTCATCATGCTCGGCGGATCGCTGATCCTCACCATCGCGCTCGGGCTGCCGCTCGGCGTGCTGCTGTTCCTCACCGGCCAGGGCCGGCTGGCGCAGAACCGCGTCGCCAACGCCGTGCTCGGCATCGTCGTCAACATCCTGCGCTCGGTGCCGTTCATCATCCTGCTGATCGTGATGATCCCGCTGACCGTCATGCTCGTCGGCACCTCGCTCGGCGTCGCGGGGGCGATCCCGCCGCTCGTCGTGGGAGCCGCACCCTTCTACGCACGGCTTGTCGAGGGATCGCTGAAGGAAGTCGACCGCACCACGATCGAGGCGGTCCAGGCGATGGGCGCCACCACGCGCCAGATCGTCACCGGCGCGCTGATCCCCGAGGCGCTGCCCGGGCTGATCGCGGGCGCGACCGTCACCGCGGTCGCGCTCGTCTCGTTCACCGCGATGGCGGGCGTGGTCGGGGCCGGCGGGCTCGGTGACCTCGCGATCCGGTTCGGCTATCAGCGGTTCCAGACCGATGTGATGGTCGTCACCGTCGTGCTGCTGGTCGTCCTTGTCCAGATCATCCAATATGCCGGCGACGCGCTCGTCCGCCACTTTACCCGCCGCTAGGAATATTCATGAACCGCCGCACTCTGCTTGCCACGCTTTCGCTGCTCGCGCTCGCCGCGTGCGGTGGCGCAAAGACCAAGGACGGAAAGACGCTGACCGTCGCCGCGACCGCGGTGCCGCATGCCGAGATCCTCGAATCGATCAAGCCCGCGCTCGCCAAGGAAGGCGTCGATCTCCAGATCCGCGTCTTCAACGATTATGTGCAGCCCAACCTCCAGGTCGAGCAGAAGCAGATCGACGTCAGCTATTTCGAGACCAAGCCCTATCTCGACGAGTTCAACGCCTCGCGCGGCACGCATCTGGTGCCCTATGCGGGCGTCCATGTCGAACCGCTCGGCGCCTATTCGCGCAAGTGGAAGACGATCGCTGAGGTGCCCAACGGCGCCACCGTCGCGATCCCGAACGAGCCGAGCAATGGCGGCCGCGCGCTGCTGCTGTTGCAAAAGGCCGGGCTGATCACGCTGAAGAACCCGACCAATCCACTCTCGAGCCTCAACGACATCGCGACCAACCCGAAGAACCTGCAGTTCAAGGAGCTGGAGGGTGCCACCCTGCCTCGCACGCTCGGCGAGGTCGATCTGGCGCTCATCAACACCAACTACGCGCTCGATGCGAAGCTCAACCCGGTCCGCGACGCGCTCGCGATCGAGGACAAGAACAGCCCCTATGTCAATTTCGTCGTCGGCCTGCCCGGCGGCGACAAGGATCCGCGCGTCGTCAAGCTGATCGCCGCGCTTCGCAGTCCGGCGACCAAGGCGTTCATCGCGCAGCATTATCAGGGTGCGGTGCTGCCGGCGTTCTGATACCGGCGCGGGCTTCGTTCGTGTAACTCCGAGGCTCCATGACGGTCGTCGCTGCGTATCTCTATCGTCACGGCAAGCGGGTCCGCGCGGTCTCGATCGACGAGAAGGTCGACTGCCCCGCGGACCGCTCCGAGTTCGTCTGGATCGGTATCTGCGACCCCACCGATGACGAGATGCGGACGCTGCAGCAGCAGTACAACCTCCACCCGCTCGCGGTGGAGGACGCGCTCAAGGCGGATCAGCTGCCCAAGGTCGACGTGTATGGCAACCAGCTGTTCGTTGTCGCACGCACCGCGCAGCTAGAGGGCGACAGGATCGCGTATGGCGAGACCGCGATCTTCGTCGGCCACAGCCATATCATCAGCGTCCGCCACGGCTCCGCGCGCTCGCACAAGGCGCTGCGCGAACAGCTCGAGGCTGCACCGACGCTGTTGATCAACGGCGTCGACTATGTCCTCCACGCGATCCTCGATTATGTCGTCGACGGCTATCTGCCGATCATGGAGAGCATCGAGGACGAGGTGCTCGCCATGGAACAGCGCACGATCGACGCCTTCCTAGGCCGCGACGAAATTGTCCGGATCTTTGGTCTAAGACGCGAGATGATCCGTTTCCAGCGCATTCTCGGGCCAATGGGCGAGGTCGCAGGGAAGATCGTCCGGCTCGACCTGCCGTGTATCGATACCGAGGCGAAACCCTATTTCAGCGACGTGCTCGATCACGTACGCCGCGTGCAGACGATGGTCGATGGGTTGCGCGAGGTGCTGACATCGGTGTTCGAATTCAGCAACCTGCTCGAACAGCAGAGGACCGGCGCGATCACCCGCCAACTCGCAGCCTGGGCCGCGATCCTCGCCGTCCCGACCGCGATCGCGGGGATCTACGGCATGAACTTCGAGCATATGCCCGAGTTGAAGACGGAATACGGCTATTTCGTCGTGCTGGGTGTCATCGCGGTGGTGTGCTCCGCGCTGTATCTGAAGTTCAAGCAGGCGAAGTGGTTGTAGGGCGGCGTGGTGCCGACCGCTAATCCTCCCCCGCTAGGGGGAGGTGGATGGCACTTGCCAGACGGAGGGGGCGGAAAGGGAAACGCCTGCTCCGCGTCCTCCCCCTCCGTCACCTTCGGTGCCACCTCCCCCTGGCGGGGGAGGATAGAACCCTGAGCTTCCTTACCTCAGACCTTCACCAGCATCTTGCCTGTATTGCCGCCCGAGAACAGCCCCAGAAACGCGTCGGGCATCGCCTCGAGCCCCTCCTTGACCGTCTCCTGCCGCTTGAGCGTTCCGGCCGTCAGCATGCCGCCCATGTCCTTGTAGAACTCGTCGGCGCGGCTCATGAAATCGCTGACGATGAAGCCGCGGATCTGGATGCGGTTGCCGATCAGCCGCGCGAGATATTTGAGCTGCGTGGCCGCGCCGCTGTTGTAGACGTCGATCATGCCGCAGATCGCGAACCGCGCATGCAGGTTCGCATGCGCCAGCGCCGCATCGAGATGCTCGCCGCCGACATTGTCGAAATACACGTCGATGCCTTTCGGCGCCGCCTGGCCGAGTGCCTTCACCACCGGTACGTCGCCCTTGTAGTCGATCACGGCATCCGCCCCGAGCGACTTGACCCACTCGCATTTCTCCGCGCCGCCGGCCGAGCCGATCACGGTCATGCCCTTGGCCTTGGCGACCTGCACGACGGTCGAGCCGACCGCGCCCGCCGCCGCCGACACGAACACCGTGTCGCCCGCCTTTGCCTCGGCGACCGCGAGCAGCCCGAAATAGCCGGTCATCCCCGGCATGCCGAGCTGGCCGAGAAACGCCTGGGGCGGCACGTCGAGCGCGGGCAGCTTCTGGACCTGCGCGGCGGGCACGACCGCCTCGTCGCGCCAGCCGGCCATGTGCAGGACCATGTCGCCGACCTTGATGCCGTCGTCGTTGCTCTCGACCACTTCGCCGACCGCGCCGCCCTGCATCGCCTCGCCCAGCGCGAACGGCGGGACATAGCTCTTCACGTCGTTCATCCGCCCGCGCATGTACGGATCGACCGACAGCCAGCGATTGGCGATACGCACCTCGCCGGCACCGAGCGCAGCCGTGTCGAGATCGATCATTGCGAAGTCGGTATGCTTCGGCATGCCTTGCGGACGTGCCTTCAGGCTCCATGCACGGGCCATAATCTTGCTCCTGTCGTTGGATTTCGTACACCGGGTATGGCAAAACCGCCCCGGCACGCAACCCGCAAAAAAGCCCGGACGTTTCCGCCCGGGCTCCTCTTGGCCAGCTAATATGCCATGCCGGCTAATGCTCTCAGACAGTTAGTAGGTAGTGGAACCCGACTTGCCGAGCGTGTCCGACGTCGTGGCAGACGACGACATGCTAGCGGTCGATGCCGAACCCGTCATGGTACCGCTGCCGCTGCCGGTCTGGGTGGTCGAGGCGTAACTGGTGGTGCCGGCATCCTTCTTGTCGCCTCCTGTCCGGTCGCCATACTCGAACATCGCAGAGTTGCGCTCTTCTTCCTTCCACGCCGCCTTGGCTTCGTCCGCCGACTTCGCCAGCGTCACCTTGCCGTCGACGGTCTTGATCCAACGCGACGGGATCGAGTGATGCACGCCGCCCGCATCGCGGTCGTTCTTGGTCAGCAGAATGCGGTCGCCCTTCACCTTGTCGACCGTGCCGACATGGCTGCCGTCGGAGCCGACGACTTCCATATGCTCGGTCACCTGCGACAACGAACTGCGCTGCCCCTGGCGTTCGGTACGCCACGACGAGAACTCGTTCTCGAACTTCGAGCGGTTCTCGTTGCGATACTCGTCATAATCGCGGTCGAGCGCCGCAATCTGCGTGCTGCGCCAGCTATGATAGTGATCGTCGTGCGGGTTGGACGAGCGATTGCGGTTATCCGCATTGCCATAGGACCGCTCGTCGTAGCGAGCATCGGCTTCGCGGCGCCGCTCCGCCTCGTCGTCGCCGAACCACGAACGGACCTCGTCGCCCGCGCGTGCGATGAAGCCACGATCGTCATAGTCGTAACCCTGCGGCTGGCGACCATAGCCACGGTTATCGCCGCGCGACGGCCCGCGGCGGTTGTCGTCATCCGCGTCGCGGTTGCGACCTACGTCCTCGAAGCGACGACCGTCCGACGCATAGCTGCCGTGATATTCGGTTTCGCCCGAACCCTGGCTGCGCTGGCCATAGCCCTGCCGGCCGTAATTCTCCTGCCCGTAGCTCTGCTGGCCATAAGGCTGCTGAGCCGCATCCTGGCGACCATAGCCCTGCTGGCCGTAGGACTGGCCCGAACCCTGCCCGTAGCGCGACTGGCCATAGCGATCGCTGCCCGATGGCTGCTGACGATCATTATGGCCACCATAATAATCGCGACCGCCCTGTTCGCGGCTCTGGTCGTCACGCCCACGGTTGCCATCGCGGTCATACTCGCCGGCGGCAGCATAGTCGCGCGCACTGGAACGACCATAATCGCCGCCATCGGAGCGGAAATCACGACCATAATCCTGCGAGTTCGGCCGACCGTAATAGTCGCCAGACTGACGATCTCGGGTATAGCGTTCGTAGACCATAGAACCTCCTAATTGCTGTCCTGCGGCTGCCGGCGTCGTCGTATGCGGCGTCGTGCACTCCGGGGTCTACAAAGGCCCAGCGCGAGGATTGTTCCTGCCTTTCCGGTAGCTTGACGGCGACCCGAAGCTGCGGTGCGACGACGTGCGACCGACCGGGCGAACGCGGCTTGCCAAGCCTGTTGCATCCCCCAAAGCGATTCGCTACGGCGCGATCATGGCCTATGGCCAACCGCGCGGGGCCGTAGCTCAGATGGGAGAGCGCTGCAATCGCACTGCAGAGGTCAGGGGTTCGATTCCCCTCGGCTCCACCACGCGCAGAGCCTGGTATCGTCCAGCAGTATATAGTGCGACGCGCTTTCGCTCCGGTCGGTACGCCCCCCTCGGTATCGCAAACGGGTATCGCCGAACGCGCCAAAAGCATCCCAGACCGCCCGCACGAGGTCCGCGACGGCCGCACCGGCGGCAGCGCAAACCTGCGCGGCGGTGCCGGACGACATGACCGTTAAGCAACCGGCGAAGCACCTCGGCTATCAGTCGACGGGCATGTAACCGTAGCCCATCGCCTTATCTCGGAAGGATTTACCCCCGTTCATCCAAATGGGTTCGGTGGGCGTGCAACACGATCGTCCGGAGAAACGCTGCACGGTTAGCCTCTGCCCGATTTTGCCGATTCTCGGAGGGCGGTGGTCGTGATCAAGCTCGATCGCGAGGACCTACGTGGCGGACTCTATCGACGGGCGGATGGCCGAAGACCGTCGCAACCGAACCCGTGGAGAGTCTGCTTGATGCCATGGCGCTCAGGATGTCTTTTTAACCGGCAAGCAGCCAAAGCTCCGTCAGCGTAATGCCCCCGGCCTCCCCCTTCATTCTGACTCGGCAGCGCAGCCAGAAGCAATCGGATCGCGTTTGAAGATTGCCCTCATTCAATGACATGAACGGGTCGCCGGCGGGCTGTCGGCAACCTCAGGCCCAGAGATCGCCTAAAGGTCGAAAGGCAGATCAGCCCGGTTTGTACTGCGTATCACTTGATATGACGGTTCGGCTTCACTCAATGATTTCACCAAGGCGATCCTTGGCGCCTCGGTTCTTGCGCCCCCTGACGGCTCTCTCCAAGAGAATGGTAGCGAGCAGCAACGCGGCAAACATGCTTACGAGCATGATCGTCGAGTCCGCGGTCCAGTCGATTTTTATTATGCGCAACGTCTGATCTCCTCGCCCTGTGTCTAGTCTTGCCGAAACGTGGACGTCTTCTGGCGGCGATCGCGTTGCAGCCGCATTGCGGCCCACCAGCCGTCCGCCTTACGCCGGTGGCGGATACGACGTCGCTCCCTGCGTTGCCGACGCGCAGACTTTCACGATCGATCCGGCGCCGATCGAATTCGCTGCCATGGTCGGAACGATTGCGATTACCTCAAAAACCTGATGCCCCAAACGACCAACCCGGGCAGCCTATAAACCCCTCGCCGAACTTGGCGAGGATCGCTTCCTTACAGCCATCCCGAAATTGGATTCTCCAGCGAGCACCCGCAGTTTCTCGGCTCAGGCAATCGGAAAAAGGCCGCAGACGCGTGCGCGGTCAACCTTCAACAGCACGGCGTGGCTGGTGCGGAAGACCTCGTGGAACACCGGCACCGCCTGCTCCCAAGGCGCCACCTGGAATGATTCCAGATCGCTCCTGATCGGGCAACCGGCTTCGATATCCGACGACTTTACGGCTCCACGGCTAAAGGGGGCTCGTCTGCAGCGGTGCTTGTGTTCGGTATCCTTACGGCTACCGTCCCAGCATATGCTTTCGTTTCTGCCCCTCGCACGAGCTCACTATTTTCGTGCGCCCCTCGGCGTACCGCAGCCACCTGTTCCGCTAGTTTACGGAAGTCAGTAGCGAACTGGCGACGGTCACGCGTTCCGTTTGCGCGGAATCCGAGCGACGTATCAAACCCATAACCGACCAACACCAACGCCTCTTCGAGCATTGGCGTACAATCAATCGGCATCCCGCTGCCGAAATGCGCAAGCTCCCTGCTCCGACTACGAGACACGGTTATTGGTACCACGCTGGCGGCGCAGACCACGCATATCGCCGTCTAAAGATCGCGATATGGCTGCAATCGCACTACAGAGGTCAGGGGTTCGATTCTCCTCGGCTCCACCGCGCGCAAATCGACGAGCTTTGGAGACGCGGGCCGATGACCGCGCGTGGGCGTCAGCGATAGGTGATCAGCGCCGATGCGGGGGGATTGGTAATGTGCAGGATCACGTCGTCGATCTTGCCCGTGACGAGCGTAAACGTACCGCCGGAGAACGAAACGCGGGTGGTCGTACGGTCTTCGCTTTCAATCGATGCGATGTGGTCGCGATTGATCGCGACCGTCCCAGTGGGAACACCAAGCAATTTGATAAGCACGAAATTTTCTCCATTAAAACCGATTCGGCTTTAGTTATCCTTGCGTGACGCAGCGATGACATTTCGATGGCGGCACGGCTTTGTTGGAAGGATTTCGCAAAACCTGTCGCGAAGAGAGTATCCGCGGTCCGGAAATCGACGGCTGCGGCAGAGATCTCCGGCGTTGTCAGATCGGGCGGGATTTGGACGGGACGCTGAACGGCGGCGTGTCGTGGACCGGCCGCTGCTCCTGCGGCGACGGATCTTCGCGACCCCGCCGCCCCCTCCTCGGCATGCGAACGCGGATCAGCGGTGGCGCGGGCTACAGGCGCCCCTCGTAACCGGCCGATGCGGCACGATGGGGTGACGAACCGCCGCGTTCGCGATAAGCGCACACCATGATAAAGCGCGCACTCCCCGTCACCCGCGAGGCGGATTTCTCCGCCTGGTACCAGGCCATCATTGCGGAGGCCGATCTCGCCGAGGAATCGGGCGTCCGCGGATGTATGGTCATCCGCCCCTGGGGCTATGGCATCTGGGAGCGTATCCAGCGCCTGCTCGACGACCGCATCAAGGCGACCGGCCACGAGAATTGCTACTTCCCGCTCTTCATTCCGCTCTCCTATTTCGAGAAGGAGGCCGAGCATGTCGACGGGTTCGCCAAGGAAATGGCGGTCGTCACGCATCACCGCCTCAAGGCCGACGGCTATGGCCGCCTCGTGCCCGATCCCGATGCGAAGCTCGAGGAACCGCTGGTCGTCCGCCCGACCTCCGAGATGGTCATCGGCGCCGCGTTCGCGCGCTGGGTGCAGTCGTGGCGCGACCTGCCCGTGCTGATCAACCAATGGGCCAACGTCGTCCGCTGGGAGATGCGCACGCGCATGTTCCTGCGCACCAGCGAGTTCCTCTGGCAGGAAGGCCACACCGCGCATGCCACCGCGCAGGAAGCGCGCGACGAGACGCTCAAGATGCTCGAGGTCTATCGTGACTTCGCGGAGGAATGCCTCGGCGTCCACGTCATCGCCGGCGAGAAGCCCGAGAACGAGCGCTTCCCCGGCGCAGTCGCGACCTACTCGATCGAGGCGATGATGCAGGACGGCAAGGCGCTGCAAGCCGGCACCTCGCATTTCCTCGGCACCAACTTTGCGTCCGCACAAAATATCCGCTTCCAGAATGCAGGCGGCGAGTTCGAGCTGTGCAACACCACCAGCTGGGGCGTGTCGACGCGGATGATCGGCGCGGTCATCATGGTGCACGGCGACGACGACGGCCTGCGTGTGCCGCCGATGATCGCGCCGTGGCAGGTTGTGATCGTGCCGATGCTGCGCGACGTCCCCGAGGACGCGGCGATCGTCGACTATTGCAAGTCGCTCCAGGCCGAACTGGCGAAGCAGTCCGCTCTCGGTGAACCGGTCCGCGCGCTGCTCGACCTCAAGCCCGCCAAGGCCGCGACCAAGCGCTGGGGCTGGGTCAAGAAGGGCGCACCGATCGTGATCGAGGTCGGCGGCCGTGATGTCGCCGGCGGCAACGTCACGGTCATCCGCCGCGATCGCCTGTACCGCGAGGATGGCAAGCTCGACAGCAACGCCGTTGCCCGGACCGATTTCGTGAACGACGTCTCGGGCATGCTGCACGACGTCCAGGCGACGCTCCACGTGGAATCGATGAACCGCGTGAAGGGCAACATCGTCCCCGCCGACGACTTCGCCGCGGTCGAGGCGCATTTCGCTGACGGCATGAAGAACCCCGGCTGGGTCGACGTCCGCTGGTCGAAACCCACCGGCGCGGCGCTCGACAAGGTCGTGGAGCGATTGAAAGGGTTGAAGCTCACCATTCGCAACGCGCCGATGGGACAGACCGGGTGTGACGATGGCGTGTGCGTGTTTACGGGCGAGCCGGCGGTCGAGCGCGTCCTGATCGGTCGCGCCTACTGAGCGTGCCGATCTGCTGCGATCGGTCGCGTTCGGGCCGCGCCCGGGATCCGGATCGAAAGGCGCCGCCGGCTCGAACACACGGTCACGGAGCAACCGAAATGGGCCAGTCTATGGGCTGCGCCGGTTTCCGCGTCTCGTATAGTCGTCTCGGCTTGGGTGAAACGCGCTCGCGGGGGGCAGGCATGGGTGTGACGGGAATCGGCGGCTTTTTCTTCCGGGCAAGAGACCCGGAAGCAATCCGCGCATGGTATGTCGAGCATCTCGGCGTCGGCTCAGTTCCGTATGGATCGTGGGAGACCCAAGCCGGGCCGAGCGTCTTCGCGCCGTTCGCGGTCGACGCCGACTATTTTCCCGTGGACCGCCCATGGATGCTCAATCTACGCGTCGATGACCTCGCCGGCCTGATTTCGGCACTCCGCGCGGCGGGCATCGCGGTAATGACCAACCCCGAGTGGGACATGCCTGGCTTCGGCAGCTTTGCCCGCATCCATGATCCGGAGGGCAATCCGATCGAACTCTGGCAACCCGACGATTCTGCGTAATGGCGGTGCGTACAAACCTCGGCTGTAGCGCCGTGCCGGTTTGGAGCGGGCCAAGCGTCGATCACCGGGCGTGTCTATCCAGCCTCGCTACGCAATGATCGAAAGATGTCACGCGGTGTATCACCGCCACCCACATTGTCGCGCGGCGGTCGTCGGGTGCAATCTCGTCAAAACAACTCCCCCTGCGGCCCCGTCGGTGCGCGGAATAGGTCCATGCGCAGCGCGATCCGTTCCTGGTTCAGGCCGTGTTTCGCGCACGCGATCCGGAATCGCGTGGCCAGCAGATCGGCCCACGGCCCCTGTCCCTTCATTCTCGTGAAGAAGTTCGGGTCATTATCCCTGCCGCCACGCAGCGATGCGATCGTCGCCATCACCTTACCCGCCCGATCAGGGAAATGCGCGTCTAGCCATGCGCGGAACAGCGGTGCCACCTCATGCGGCAACCGTACCGGAATGAAGAACGCCCGCGTCGCCCCGGCCTCCGCCGCCCGGGCGATCAGACCCTCGATTTCGTGATCGGTGATGGCCGGAATGACGGGCGCGATCGATACATACACCGGCACGCCCGCATCGGCCAGCTTGCGCACTGCCGCAAGGCGCCGCTCGGGATGCGGTGCGCGCGGCTCGATGGTCGACGCGATCTTCGGATCGAGCGAGGTGATCGACATCGCCACCGCCGCCAGCCCCTTCACCGCCATCGGCCCGAGCAGGTCGAGATCGCGGACCACCCGGTCCGACTTGGTGGTGATCGTCAGCGGATGATTCGTCTCGGCGAGCACCTCGATGATGCCACGGGTGATCCGCCAGCGCGCTTCGATCGGCTGGTACGGATCGGTGTTCGTCCCCAATGCCATCGGCGCGACCGCATAGCCCGGCTTTGCCAATTCGCCGCGCAGCAGCGCGGCGGCGGACGGCTTGGCGAACAGCTTGGTCTCGAAATCGAGCCCCGGGGAAAGGTCGTGGAACGCATGGCTCGGCCGGGCAAAACAATAGATACAGCCATGCTCGCACCCTCGATAGGGATTGATCGAGCGGTCGAACGGCACATCCGGCGATGCATTGCGGCTGATGATCGTCCGCGGCGCCTCGACCGTCACGGTCGTCCGCAGCATCGGCGCGATGCCATCGATCTCTTCGCGCATGTCGAGCCAGTCGCCGTCTGCCTCGGTCTGCGGCAGATTGAACCGACGGCTTTCGTCATTGCGCGTTGCACCGCGGACTGGTCGCGTGAATTTCATCATTCGACGATACACGCTGTAGCGGAACATACAAAGAACAATGCTATCGATCGGCTGGCCGGGGCGCGGCAGCGCTCGGGCAAGATTTACATAGATTAATGCTTTTTTCGAATGACTTGGCACTAGTATGAATGAGCGCTCGCCGCTCGCTTCGTTAACGCGTAGGGCGGTCCGATGACGGGACAGATCACCACGGTTGAACGGGCTTTCGAACTGGCGCGCTCGGGAGAGTGCGAGTCGGTAAACGCGCTACGGCAACGATTGCGACGCGAGGGGTATGACGCGGTTCATCTTCATCTTCACGGCGCATCGATCAACAAGCAACTCGTTGACCTGATCCACGAAGCCCGCGGTGGGTCCGCCCTCGCCTGACCACCGCGCCGGCGCTGGTGACCTCGGCTGATCGTGCCGGTCAGTCGTGGACGCGCGGAACGGCGAACGCGTTCAGGTTGATCGTCAGTTGCAGCGTCAATGCGTGATCCATTTCCGCGCCCGAACCGCCCCGCGCCACACGATATTGATTGAGATAGCCGATATCGGCAGCGACCTGCTTGCCGATCGGTACCGCTAAGCCGACGATGTTGCGCATCCGTTCGTATCCACGGCGTTGCCCCCAGCGCGTCGTGTTGGGCAGGAAGAAGCTCTCGTGACTGACGAACAGCGCGAGCTTTCCGGCGCCGATCCGGTGATTATATCGGATCAGCGGGCGTATCCTGAACCCGATCTCGCGGCCCCCGGGGTTGAACCGCTCGTCGATCCGGAAACGTGTGACGAACGGACCCAGCGTCGCCACCACCTGCTGACGGAGCCGGTCTTCGTCGGCGGAATCGTTACCGTTGTGTGCGCCGACCTTGCGATAGCCGAAGCCGAGCTCGATCCCTTTCGCGACGCGATAGCCGAGCAGCCCGCCAAATTCGGTCTGGTACAGTCCGCCCTGCCGGTCGCTGCCGCGTGCGATCTGCTCGAGCGTGATGCGCAGGCGGTCGGCAATCGGTACGTTGGTATTGACCTGTAGCCATAGCTGCTCGTCCTGCTGTTGCGCGTATGCAGGCGTCGCCAGAAGCGCGAACGCCAGGGCGAGGCCGGCAGGGACAGGACCGAGGCGGGTGGGGCGATAGCTGAGGCGGATCACGCGCTGCCCATACGCACGGTTCGCGGCGAAGTCATGACAAACGCGGGGTGATAGTCTGGCGATACCGTCGGCGATGGACAGTCATCCGCACCTGTGGTCCGATCGGTCGCGAGGGAGACGTGGAATGAAATATGCCGTGGCCACGGCGCTGCTGCTCGCGGTTGCCGTACCGGGGATTGCACAGGTGCCAGACCCGCTCGCCATGACCACGGATCCGGCGGATCGCGCGGTGATGGCCGAGGCGGCCTCGGCTGTCGCCGGCCGGCCGCCCGACCTCGCGAAGCTCGACGCGGTGCTTGCCAAGCTCCCGCGGCCGACGCCGTTGCGCGGCATGGTCCAGACGGTCCGCGCAGGCGTGCTGGCGTCGGCAAGGAATGCCGGGCCGGCGGTCGCCGCGGTCGAGGAAGCGCTGCGCCTGCTCCCCGACGATCCACGTCCGAAACTCGTCGCCGCCGGCGTCTACACGTTCGCGGGGGCGCCGCAGCGTGCCGCCGACCTCTGGATGGAGGCAAGCCGGGAATCACCCGATTACGCGCGGACGAGCGACCGATATCTGATGCTGGCGCTGGTCGGTCGCCTGACCGATATCGGCGATCGTGTCCGAGCGGACCGGATCAGCGCGCGGCTCGACGAGATCGGCTTCAGCGCGGGCCTTGCGCCCGAACGCTCGTCGGCGGCGCTCGCGCGCATCCGCGAGGCGATCCGCAACAGGCAAGATGCCGACGCGATCCAGACCGTGACCGCCATCGGGAATCCGAACGACCTGCTCTCCTTATATGTCGACCGTCGCTATGCAGCACTGTGGCCGCGGATCACCGAGTGGGCGGGCGCCGACCTCGCCGCGCAGTCACTGCGCTATCTGAACGAACTGCGCGCCGGCTGGACCGCCGCCGACGATTTCGAGACCGCGACGCCGTACGCACGGCAACTGGCCCGCTACCAAGCGTTTCCCACCATCGTCACGCTGTTCCTGCCCATGTTCGAACGCGTTCAACCGGGCGCCGCGCAGAACGGGGCCGAGTTCCTCGCGCCGATCGTCGCACGTGCTCTGGCGACTATGGATCGCGGCGTCGAAGCACGCGCACTGCTCGCCAAGGTCGCCGCGTCGATGCCACCTGAAGACAGCGGCAACGCGCTCAACATCGACGGCGCATATCTGACGCTCGCCAGCATGACGACGAACTGGCCCGACGTTCTGGCACGTGCCGATACGTTTCTGGCCCGCGCGCGCACGCTTGGCAGCAACGTCAATCGTTCTGCCGTGACCAGCGTGCAGGCGTGGCGCGCCTGTGCGTTGTGGCGCACCAATCAAGGCGCCGCGGCGCAACGGGCCACCGCCGAAGTGGTGCTCGCCGAGGCGATCCTGCCGGGCGCCGCTATGGACGTGCATGTCTGCCGGGGCGACATCGCATCGGCGCGAGCGTTGCTCATCGCTCGGTTGACGGACGAGGCGACGCGGGATTGGGCGCTGCACTATGTCCAGCCGCGGCTGGATACCATGTCGACGCCCTTGGCGCGCCTGGTCCAGCCGATCGAAGCGGCCGTACGCCTTGCACCCGATATAGTGGCGACGGCGAACAGGTTTGGACGAATTCTCCCGCAACCGGTGGATGCGGCTTTACCGAAGGGCTTCGAGGCCTTTCGTGCTCCGCCCCGGTCGAAACCGCTCGAGCCGGGCGCGATCTAGCACTTCCTGACACATCGTGGCGCGCCGGGATCGGGGCGCGCCACGGCTGCGTCGTCAGGCCTTTTTGCGCGCGCGCTTCGGGCTTGCGGCGGCCTCGGTATCCTCTTCTTCGTCCGGTGAGTCCTCACCGGCCTCGGTCAGCGCCTGACCCAGTGTCTTGAGCTTGTCCTGCGACTTGTCAGATTTATCGGCGATCTTGGTCGTCGCGGTTCCCAGTCGGTGCAGCAACGCGTGCACGCGGTCGGCGTCCGGCGTCTCCTTTTCGAGTTGTTTGCGCAGCGAGGCGAGATCGCGGAGGATTCCCTTTGCTCCGGCGATCTCGACATCTGCCAGCGCGGCCTCCCAGTCTTCCACCATGTCGGCACCCTTGGCCGGCTTGGTAGCATCCAGTCCGCGATTGATCGCGTTCATCGTTCCCGCAAATTTAACCGCCATGTCGATCTCTCCGCAAAGCCTTGTTGGCGCCAGTCAACGCTGCGGTTCGCCAGAAATGTCCGGGTATTTTCGACGACCTTACTGCTCTCGATCAACATCGATACCGATTTCATCCGACTAGTACATTTCACAGCATGCGCTTTGCTCGGAGGTACATTTGAAGGCGCTGCGTGGCGAATAGGTAAGGGGCGAGCGCAAATAGCATATCGGTGATCGCGCTCGCATCGAGATGGAACGCATAGCCCCCCGCCCTGCCCGGTGGTCCCGAACTAGACGGGGAGCGTATCGTTACTCGGCCGCCTGGGCGAGCGGCGCGGGGTCCTTCCAGACCAGCACCGGCTTGCGTGCCGCGAGCGTCTCGTCGAGGCGCGCGCGGGGGGCGAAATGCGGGGCGGTCTTGAGGCTCGCGTCACCCGCCTTGGCGCGTTCGGCGACCGAGCGGAGCGCCGCGATGAACTGGTCGAGCGCGGCCTTCGATTCGGTTTCGGTCGGCTCGACCAGCATCGCGCCATGGACGACGAGCGGGAAATACATCGTCATCGGGTGGAAGCCCTCGTCGATCAGCCCCTTCGCCACGTCGATCGTCGAGAAGCCCTCGGCGAGCCCCGAATCGGAGAACAACGCCTCGTGCATGCACGGCCCCGAACGACCGAATGGCGCGTCGAGCGTCTTGTCGAGGCTGCGCAGGATGTAGTTCGCGTTGAGCACCGCATCCTCGGACACCTGCCGCAGGCCATCGGCGCCGTGGCTGAGGATGTAGGTTAGCGCACGCGTGAACATACCCATCTGGCCGTGGAACGCGACCATCCGGCCGAAGCTGCCGGCGTGATGCTCGTCGGCATTCTCTTCTTCGATCAGGACGAACTGGTCACCCTGCTTTTCCACGAAGGGAAGTGGTGCGTAGGGGGTCAATGCCGCCGAGAACACCACCGGCCCCGAACCCGGACCGCCGCCGCCATGCGGGGTCGAGAAGGTCTTGTGCAGGTTGATGTGCATCGCGTCGATGCCGAGATCGCCCGGACGGACGCGGCCGACGATCGCGTTGAAGTTGGCACCGTCGCAATAGACGAAGCCGCCCGCCGCGTGCACCGCATCCGAAATCTCGCGCATGTCACGCTCGAACAGGCCGCAGGTGTTGGGGTTTGTGATCATCACGCCCGCGACGTCGGGGCCCAGGCGTGCCTTCAGCGCGGCGGTGTCGACGCGGCCCTCGGCGGTGGCGGGGATATCCTCCACGCTGTAGCCGGCGAATGCCGCGGTCGCGGGGTTGGTACCGTGCGCGCTCTCGGGGACGAGGATGATCTTACGATGCCCCTCACCCTTGGCCTCGAGCGCGGCGCGGATCGCGAGGACGCCGCACAGTTCACCATGCGCGCCGGCCTTGGGGCTCATCGCGACCGAGGTCATGCCGGTGAGCGTGACGAGCCAGTGCGCGAGCTGGTGGATGACCTCGAGCGCGCCCTGCACCGTGTCGACCGGCTGGAGCGGGTGGACGTCGGAGAAACCGGGCAACCGCGCCATCTTCTCGTTGAGGCGCGGGTTGTGCTTCATCGTGCACGAGCCGAGCGGGAAGAAGCCGAGATCGATGCCGTAATTCTGGCGTGACAGGCGGGTGTAATGGCGGACGGTCTCGGGCTCCGACAGACCGGGCAGGCCGATCGGGTTGGCGCGCGTCAATCCGCCCAGCTTGTTTTCCTGCGAACGCAGGAATCCAGGGTCACGAGCGGCGTCCTTGGCACCCTGGGCTCCTGCGTTCGCAGGAGAACCAAAGGTATCGAAGTCGACGCCGGTGGTGTGGCTGTCGCCGATCTCGAAGATCAGCGCTTCCTCGAGCATCAGCGCCTTGTTGCCGGTGACGCTGGCGGGGACGTTCCCCTTGCCCTGCTCGGGCGCGGTCGGGCGCCAGCCGCTCTGGTTGATGCTCATGCCAGTATCTCCCCAAGTACGGTGGATAGTGCGGTGGCAAGCGTTTCGACGTCCTCCGCGGTGGTCGTTTCGGTCACGGCGACGACGAGGCCGTTCGCGAGATCGTCCTTGCCGGGATAAAGCCGCCCGAGCGAGACGCCCGCGAGGATTCCGCGATCGGCGAGCGTACGGACGACGGGGCGCGCCTCGACGGGCAGCTTCACCGTGAATTCGTTGAAGAAGCTGTCGTTGATCAGTTCGACGCCGGGGATCTGCGACAGCCGCTCGGCCGCGGCCACGGCACCGGCATGGTTCACCGCGGCGAGCTGGCGCAGGCCCGCTTCACCCAGCAGCGTCATGTGGATCGAGAAGGCCAGCGCGCAGAGCCCCGAGTTGGTGCAGATGTTCGACGTCGCCTTTTCGCGACGGATATGCTGCTCGCGCGTCGACAAAGTCAGCACGAACCCGCGGCGGCCATCGGCGTCGACGGTTTCACCACAGAGCCGGCCGGGCATCTGGCGCACATATTTGTCCTTGCACCCGAACAGGCCGACATAGGGTCCACCGAACTGGAGGCCGACGCCGAGCGACTGGCCTTCGCCGACGACGATGTCCGCATCCATCTCGCCGGGCGAGGTGATCGCGCCCAGCGCGACCGGCTCGGTGACGACCGCGATCAGCAACGCCTTCTTGGCATGGCACGCATCCGCGAGCGGACGCAGATCGGCGATGCGGCCGAGGATGTCGGGATACTGGACGACCACGCACGACGTATCGTCATCGATCTTCGCGATCAGCCGGTCGAGGTCCATCTCGGGCACCAGCCGCGGATCGGTCGTGTCGAGCACGTCGCCGGTGAACTTGGCCATCGTGTTCGACACCGACACGTAGTGCGGGTGAAGACCCGCCGACAGGATCGCCTTGCCGCGCTTGGTGATGCGCCGCGCCATCACGATCGCTTCCCAGCACGCGGTCGAGCCGTCGTACATCGACGCGTTGGCGACGTCGGTGCCGAGCAGCCGCGCAACCTGCGTCTGGAACTCGAACAGCATCTGCAGCGTGCCCTGCGCGATCTCGGGCTGGTAGGGCGTATAGGCGGTCAGGAACTCGCCGCGCTGGATCAGGTGATCGACGCTGGCGGGAACATGATGCTTGTACGCGCCGCAGCCGAGGAAGAACGGCGCTTCCCCTGCGGTCAGGTTCTTCTTGGCGAGCGCCGACATGTGGCGTTCGACCGCCATTTCGGAGGCGTGCATCGGCAGGTCGCGGACGGGGCCGTCGAGGCGGGCGGCCTCGGGCACGTCGACGAAGAGATCATCGATCGTCGCGGCGCCGATGACGGCGAGCATCGCCTCGCGGTCGGGCTGGGTCAGGGGAAGGTAGCGCATTCTAGTCTCCTCCCCTCCCGTTCACGGGAGGGGTCGGGGGAGGGAATGAGACGGGGAGCGACTGGACCAGCCCCTCCCCCGACCCCTCCCG
Source organism: Sphingomonas sp. Leaf34 (assembly GCF_001421805.1). Taxonomy (GTDB): domain Bacteria; phylum Pseudomonadota; class Alphaproteobacteria; order Sphingomonadales; family Sphingomonadaceae; genus Sphingomonas. Next base: position 158,034 of record NZ_LMLC01000001.1, read on the forward strand.
CAAGCGGGAGGGGGTTTTAGGACTTACAGGCCTTCGACGAACGCGGCGTAGGCGGCTTCGTCCATGAGGCTGTCGAGCTCGCTCGGGTCACTGAGCGTCAGCTTGAAGAACCAGCCCGCGGCTTCGGCGTCCGAATTCACCAGGCTCGAATCGTCGGCGAGCGCGGCATTGCCCTCGATGACGGTGCCCGACACCGGCGAATAGACGTCCGACGCGGCCTTGACCGATTCGACGACCGCGGCATCGGCGCCCTTGGTCAGCTGCTTGCCGGCCTCGGGGACCTCGACGAACACGACGTCGCCGAGCTGGCTCTGCGCATATTCGGAAATGCCGACGGTGCCGACATCGCCGTCGACATCGACCCATTCATGATCTTGCGTGAAGAAACGGCTCATATCACTTGGCTCCTGCGCGGACGTAGCGGTGGGGAATGAAGGGCATTGCGGTGACGGTCGCGGTATGGACCTTGCCGCGCTGTGCGATCTCGATGCGGGTACCGGGGGTCGCCAGCGCGAGCGGCACATAGGCCATCGCGATCGGCTTCCCGAGCGTCGGCGCGAAGCCGCCGCTGGTGAGGCGGCCGATCGGCGCGCCGGCGTCGTCGATCACCTCGGCGCCTTCGCGCGCGGGCTGGCGGCCCTCGACGATCAGGCCGACTCGCTTGGTGGCGGGACCCTGCTCGCGCTGCGTGAGGATACGCTCGGCGCCGGGGAAATCGGCGGCCTCGCGGCGACGCTTGGACAGCGCGAACCCGAGGTCCGCCATCACCGGCGTGGTCTCGGGATCGAGATCGTGGCCGTAGAGCGGCAGGCCGGCTTCGAGGCGCAACGAGTCACGCGCGCCGAGGCCGATCGGCTTGATCTCGGGCAGTGCCAGCAGCGCGTCGGCAAAGGCGACCGCATGTTCGGCGGGGAGCGAAATCTCGACGCCGTCCTCGCCGGTATAGCCCGAGCGGCTGATCCAGAGCGGCACCTCGTTCCAGTGGAACGCGCCCGCGGTCATGAACACGAGGCTGTCGATGCCGGGGACAATCTGAGCAACCGCGTCGACCGCCTTGGGGCCCTGCACCGCGAGCAGCGCCTGGTCCTCGAGGATGTTGATCGTGACGTCGTCGGGCAGATGCTCGATCAGATAGCTGACATCGTCATACTTGGTCGCGCCGTTGACGACGACATAGAAGCTGCCGCTCGCGGTCGGCGACGGATGAAGCGGGTCGTACGCCTCGGGCTCGACGTCCTGCGCCGAGAAGGGCGAAGGCTGATCGTCGGGCAGGCGCGTGGCCATCAGGTCGTCGAGGATGCCGCCATCCTGCGCGAGCAGCAGCGAATAGCGCATCTTGCCCTCGCCAAGCCCAGCAATATCGCCCGGCAGTACGGTTTCGAGCGCGTGCGCGACGCCTTCGCCCGAGAAGACGAGCTGGCCCATATGGCTGACGTCGAACAGGCCGGCCGACTCGCGCGTCCAGGCGTGTTCGGCCATGATGCCGTCATACTGGATCGGCATCTGATAGCCGGCGAACTCGACCATCCGCGCGCCCTGCGCGCGGTGCCAGGCGTCGAGCGGCAACGGCAGCACCTCGGGCTCGACGTAATCGTCGGCCTGATCGATGATGCTGGCGTAATCGCGCAGTTCGGGGTCGCTCATATTACGGTCTCCGTCGAAGGGGCGCGCAGCACCCGGTGGTGCAGCGATCCGAACCCCCTCTGTCACGGAACCTGAGAGCTTTCGCGCGGGACTTGTCCAGCGCTTACCCCTTCGGTGGCCCTCGGCTTACGCCAGGACGCTTTCCAGAGTGTCGATCAGCCCCGCGCGGTCTCTGGTGCCTGAGAGATTCCGGGGTGGTTGCTCCTTCGGCGGTTCCCTGCCCTTTTCAGGCCAGCCCTCAAAGGACCAGGAAACGCTCTCCCGCGCGGTGCCATGCCGGTCGCCCGACATCGACGCGCCAAGTTGTGACGCGGCGCACAATCTTAGTCAATCGAGGGTTTCGGGTGCTGCGAAGAAATGCGCTGGCTGTTCCCCCGCGGCGGCGGGGGGCCAGGTTTGCAGGCGATGACGTTTGAGACCGGGCCCCCGCCTTCGCGGGGGAACAGCCTCTAGGCCATCGTACAAGATCAGCGCGTGGCGTTGTACTTGAGCTGGTCGTCGGTGAGCTGGAAGCCAACGAGCGCCTCGAAGCTTGCGCGCAACACGGCCTGCCGCACTTCGGGGGTGCTCAGCGGATCGACGGCTGCGTCCTGATCGCCGGCCTTGCGCTTGCGGGTCAGCTTCTCGCGGACGTCGTCGGGCAGTGTTGCCGCCGAGCGCGCCACGGTCGCCGACGCGGTCGCCGAGGTCGAGGCGAGCGCCTGCCCTGCATCGAAGTGCAACGCGACGCGGCCGATGCGCTTGGCGACGACGGCGCTGCCGCCGCGCACGACGGTGATGAAGTAGGGGAGCGTCACGTCGCGCGGCGCGTCGGTACGATTGCGCCGCGCGCGGATGTCGAAGGTGACGCTGGTGACGATCTGGTCGGTCGCGTCGGCACAGGTCGAGCGGACATTGGTCATCAGCGCGGCGACGTCGATCGCCGACTGGTCGCGGCTGCCGGCCGGATCGAACAGCGTGATGTCACCCGTCGCCGCCGGGATCGCGACCGGGGGGCAGACCGAGCGGACTGCGGAGATGCCGCCGGTCGCGTCGACTTCGCCCTTGCCGGCGCACCCGCTCAAGAAAACAGCGACAGCCGATACGGCAAGGATGGGGGCTTTCACGGAAACGCGTACCTTCTCGAACGAGCGAAGGGAGCACCGCGACGGCACGCGCTCCCTGGTCGGCGGACACCATAGGAACCGGCTATCGTCCAGGCAAGCAATCGCGTAGAGGCTGGCGCATCATGAGCTCAATCGACAAGCCGCCGCTCGAACTGCTGATCGCAGCACCCCGAGGCTTTTGCGCGGGCGTGGACCGTGCCATCCGGATCGTCGAACTGGCGATCGAGAAGCATGGCGCGCCGGTCTATGTCCGCCACGAGATCGTCCACAACAAGTTCGTCGTCGACACGCTGAAGGCGCAGGGCGCGATCTTCGTCGAGGAACTCGACGAGGTGCCCGATGGCGCCCCGGTCGTGTTCTCCGCGCACGGCGTGCCCAAGTCGGTGCCGCTGGATGCACAGAATCGCGGTCTCGAATATCTCGACGCGACCTGCCCGCTGGTGTCGAAAGTGCACCGCCAGGCCGAGCGGCTCGTGGCGCAGGGGCGGCATATCGTGTTCATCGGCCATGCCGGGCATCCCGAGGTGATCGGCACGTTCGGACAGGTGCCCACGGGCGCGATGTCGCTGATCGAGACGGTCGAGGATGCCGAGATGTTCGCGCCCGCCGATCCGGCCAACCTCGCCTTCCTGACGCAGACGACGCTGTCGGTGGACGATACCGCCGCCGTCGTGGCGACGTTGCAGCGCCGCTTCCCGCTGATGCTCCCCCCACGCGGCGAGGACATCTGCTACGCGACGTCGAACCGCCAGACCGCGGTGAAGGCGATCGCGCACAGTGTCGATGCGGTGCTGGTGATCGGCGCGCCGAACTCGTCCAACTCGGTCCGCCTCGTCGAGGTCGCCGAGCGCGAGGGGACGCCGGCGATGCTGATCCAGCGCGCGAGCGAACTCGACTGGGATTTCCTGGCGGGCGTCGGCACGCTGGGGATCACGGCCGGTGCATCGGCCCCTGAGTTGCTGGTGCGCGAACTGGTCGACCGGTTGTCCGAGCGCTTCACAGTGTCCGAGCGCGAGGTCGAAACGAACCGCGAAACGATCGCGTTCAAGCTGCCGCGCGGACTGGAGTCGGCCGCCTAGCATGGCGGTCTATACGCAGGTCTCGGCCGAGGCGCTGGGCAGCTTTCTCGCGCGCTACAACCATGGCGAGCTTCTGTCCGCCAAGGGCATCGCCGAGGGAGTGCAGAACAGCAACTACCTCGTCGAGACGACCGCCGGCCGCTACATCCTGACGCTGTACGAGGAGCGCACGTCGACCGAAGACCTGCCGTTCTTCCTCGATATGCTTGATCATCTTGCCAGCGACGGCAATCCGGTGCCGCGCGCGCTGCCCGACCGGGACGGCGTCGCGATCCAGCAGCTGGCTGGGCGATCGGCGTGCCTGATTGAGTTCCTGACCGGCGTGTCGGTGTCACATCCCACCGCTGCTCAGGCCTATGCAGCGGGCGCGGCGATGGGTCACATGCACACTAGCCTCGCCGGTTTTACGCAGACCCGCGCCAATCCGCTCGGGGCGGACACCTGGGGGCCATTCCTCGCGCGATGCGGGCGCGATATCGATTCGATCGCACCGGGGTTGTTCGACCGGACCGAGGCCGCGCTGAAGTCAGTCCTGGCGCAGTGGCCGCGCGACCTGCCGATGGCGGCCATCCATTCGGATCTGTTTCCCGACAACGTGCTGATGCTTGGCGACCGGGTGACCGGGGTCATCGACTTCTATTTCGCGTGCACCGACATCCGCGCCTATGACTTGGCCGTCATGCATACGTCCTGGGCGTTCGACGGGAATGGCGAGAATTACGATGCGGCGATCGGCAAGGCGCTGATCGATGGCTATGCCGGCCAGTTCGCGCTGTCCGACGCCGAGCGCGCGGCGCTGCCGATCCTCGCGCAGGGCGCGTGCTTGCGGTTCCTGCTGACGCGGGCGTGGGACTGGCTCAATACGCCGGCGGATGCGCTGGTGACGCGCAAGGATCCGCTCGCCTATTGGCGGCGGCTCGAGACGTATTTCAAGGACGATCTGTTTGCATGACTGACGAAGCTGCCATCTCCATAACCAAGGTCGAAATCTTTACCGATGGCGCTTGTAAGGGTAATCCGGGCCCCGGCGGCTGGGGCGCGGTGATCCGGATGGGGGCGCACGAAAAGGAATTGTCGGGCGGCGAATCGCCGACGACGAACAACCGGATGGAGATGACCGCGGCGATCGAGGCGCTCAACGCGCTGACGCGGCCGTGCGCGGTGACGCTATACACCGACAGCAAATATGTGATGGACGGCCTGACCAAGTGGGTGAAGGGCTGGCAGCGCAACGGCTGGAAGACCGCCGACAAGAAGCCGGTGAAAAACGCGGAGCTGTGGCATGCGCTGCTCGCCGCGGTCGCGCGGCACCAGATCGAGTGGCAATGGGTCAAGGGTCATGCCGGGCACCCGGAAAACGAGCGCGCCGACAAGCTGGCGAGCGATGCCGCGGTGGCGGCGGGGCGGCGCTAGGTCTTAGGACTGCAACGATTCACCTCGGCAAAGGCCAGCAACCAGACGAATTTGATGATGAGGCCCCTTTCGTCACGCCGACGTCTCCAGTCTCGTCCGGACCGACGCCGGGGGCGCACAAAATGACCCGCTGGCGGCATCACCCGGCGATGGCCGAAGAGTAGGACCGCGACCATTCGACGGCGAGTGCGCCGCCCCCCAATAGCGTCGCCGACCGGCGTGTTCGACCGCCCTATCCCTCGCCAGTAGGAGTCGCGGTTCGATGTATGATCGATGATGACTACGCTGCGGCGATCGTAGACGCGCATGCACGGATTATCGGCACGGATGAACGGTCGCGTGCTCTACCAAGAAGGTAATATAGATAAGCTCGGTAAGGATCAGTTCGCCGTACGCATCGATGAAGTATACCGCGCCTCCCGAGACAGAATGGCCCATTACACTCACGCTCAACATCCGCGAGACACCTGCGCCGCATTACCGCCAATTATTTCCTTATCGCGCTATAAAATTGCCCCGCCGTTTATGGCTTATCGGGTTCTAGCCAAGTGGACCGATCGCTCTTTCCTGGATTTTGACGACCAACCCAGCGCGATCGAGCTCCAACAGAACGGGTTCGGCTCGGTCGAAAGGTCAGGCCTCGTCGACCGGCGCAGTGGGGACGTTCTTGAGGATCGACTCGATTGCATTCCGGGCACCGGACTTGCTCGAATAGCCTTCGGTTCAGAACATCGTTCGCCGTTGTACGTGAACTTGGCGACATACTCGCTGCTCGATCAAGAACTCGTGCGCCGTGTCGCTTACCCTAGGTGAAGGACGGCGGCAGGCTAACTTAGAACCGATGAGGTGAATAACGCGCGGGGTCGATCGCCGCGACGGTCTGATCCGCACTTGTGCCGAGCAGAAGACCGGTGGCGAGCAACGCGGCGGCGGGGGCGGTCTGGATACCAAAGCCGCCCTGCCCCGCGCACCAGAAGAAGCTGGGTACGTCCACGTCATATCCGTAGATCGGCAGGCGATCAGAGGCAAAGGTACGCAAGCCCGCCCAACTCCGTTCGACCGCGGCGACGCGCCAATCGACGACATGCTCGAACCGTTCGATGGCGATCGCGACGTCGATCTGTTCCGGTGCTGCGTCGCACGGCTGGCTCGCAGTTTCGTCGTGCGGGCTCAGCCACAGCCGCCCGCCCGGCTCAGGCTTGAAATAAAACCGACCGGCAATGTCGGCGATGTGCGGCAGTCCCGCGGGGGCGCCGGGGTCGGTACGGAGTTGCACCATTGTCCGGCGATAAGCTTGCAAGCCAAGCGGGCGGACGCCGGCCCGGATCGCGACATCATCCGCCCAGGCGCCGGCCGCATTGACGAGTGTGCAGGCGTGGAAGTTGCCGGCTTTCGTCTCGATACTCCAGACACCGCTCGCGCGTGTCGCACCCATGAAGGCGGCATCGCTGACAAAATCCGCGCCGGTGCGGCGCGCGGTGGCGATACTCGCGGCATGGAGCGCGGCGACGTCGATATAGGCGCAACTCGCCTCTTGGACTGCCAGCGCCCATTCGGGGCGAAGGCCGGGAACGAACGAGGCGGGGTCGACGCGGTCGAGCGTGACATCGCTGTCGGCGAATTCCGTGAGGAACGAGTCGATTGCCCCAGCATCCTCGGCGCGACCGATGTGCAGCGAACCGAGTGGCGCGAGGTGTCCGCCAGCCTTAAGAATCGGGCCGGAGGCAGTGGTAAGCGGCTGGATCGCCGGTCCACCATAGGTTTCGGACCAGAATGCCGCCGAGCGACCGGTTGCGTGATAGCCGGGCGTGTCCTCGGCTTCGAGCACCACGATGCGCGCGCGCGATCCGATCGCCGCCGCGAGACTGGCGCCGGCCATGCCGGCACCGACAATGGCGATATCGTAGACGCGTTTCGTCACCGCGGTGGCACCACCGCGTCGAGAAACGAATCGATCGCCGACAGTGCGCGATCGCGGACGATGTCTGCTTCACGCAGGATCTCGTGTGCCGACTCGCGTCCGAAGCGGACGATCTGTGCGTCGGGCAGGCGTGCGCCAAGTCGCAGCGCCGCACGCGGGTCGACCAGCTTGTCGGCCTCTGCAATGAGCATCAACACCGGCGTCACGATCGATTCGATGCGCGGATCGACCGCGAGCGCGGCGGCGCCGGCAAAACCTTGCGCGAGCCAGGTCCAGCTCGGCGGTCCGAGCCGCAGATCGGGATGCCGGTCCTGCCACCACCCCTCGTCCCGGTAGCGCGACACGTCGTGCGTCAGCAGCGATTGCCGCGAGGCGACCGAACCGGGACGTTCATTGGTCCGCCATGCCGCTCGCGCCGAGTCGCCGAACGACGCCATCCAGCGTGCGACCCGCCCCGCTATACCCGCACCGATCGGCGATTTGAGCCCGATCATCGGCGCGACCAGGATCGCCGCCGCGGGATCGATCGATCGATCCGCCAGACCCCGCACGATCATCATGCCGCCCATCGAATGGCCCAGCACGATTTTGGGCCCCTCGCCCTCAACGCTCCAGTCCGTCCAGAACGCGGCAAGGTCGCGGTCGTACACCGCATAGTCATCGACGTGACCGACCCGCGGGTTGCCCGACAGCCGCCCGGAGCCGCCTTGCCCGCGCCAGTCGAACGCCGTGACGGACCAGCCGCACGCGTGAAAATGGGCCAGCGTTTCAAGGTATTTCTCGAAGATATCGCCGCGCCCGGTTTGGAACAGCAGGCGGCCGCGCGGATGAGCGGCGGGCCAGTCGAACCGGCGCAGCGTCCAGCGATCCGGCGCGGTCCAGTATCCGATCCGCGCGCCTGCGGGGATCGCACGTCGAACGGGATCGGCATCACCAAGCTTGGCGACGCGCCCGAAACGGGGCGAAGGTTCGATCGGGACGGTTACTTTTTCGAAAGCCATCTTCGTTAGGACCTAGCCGATGGGATGGAACATTGCTCTGCCAATTTTGATTTTCGCGCTCGGGGGCCTGTTGGTATCCGCCGGGATCCAGGACGCACGAACGCGCGAGATCGCGAATTGGAAAAACGCGGCGATCGCCATGCTCGCGCCGCTCTGGTGGTATGCCAACGGACTCGGCCTTTGGCCGGACATGGCGTTGCAGGTCGGCGTAGCCTTGGCGGTATTCGCGCTGTTCCTGGTCGCGTTCCATTTCGGGATGATGGGCGGCGGGGACGTCAAGCTGATCGTCGCTCTGGCGCTGTGGCTGCCGTTTCCGGCGTTCCTGTCGATGCTGATGGTAATGTCGATCGCTGGCGGTCTCGTCACGGTCGTCATGATGATCGAGCGCAGCATCAAAAGTAACTCGGGACAGATCGAAGTCCCCTACGGCGTCGCGATAGCAATCGCCGGCCTGCTCGCCCTGCGCGAACCACTCCTTAATCAGTTTCCGTCATGATTAACGCCGAACCAAAATACCGGCGCCCGAAAGGCACGAACTAATCATGGATAGTCGCAAGATCATATTGCTGGTTGGCGCGCTGATCGTCGCGGGCATCACGGCATTCTTTGCCAGGACGCTGATTGCGGGCAGTTCGGCGCCGCAGGCCGGGGCCGTGGCGATTGCCGCACCGGTGATCGATGGCCCCGAAGTGCTGGTGGCGACACGTTCGCTGCCGGTCGGCACGATCCTCGATGCGACCGCACTGAAGTTTCAGCCCTGGCCAAAGGAGCTGGTCGACAACGCGTATTACCTGCGCGACAAGACCAACCTCCAGTCGCTGCAGGGCACCGTGGTGCGCAGCATCATCACCGCCGGGCAGCCGGTCACGCAGGGTTCGCTGGTGAAGCCGGGCGATCGCGGCTTCCTCGCCGCCGCGCTTGGCCCCGGGATGCGCGCGGTCACCGTGCCCGTGTCGGCGCAGGCGGCGGTCGCGGGCTTCGTGTTTCCGGGCGACCGGATCGATCTGGTTCTGACCCAGACCGTGGCAGGCGGGGGCGATGGCCAGCCGCTGAAGGTGTCCGAGACGATCATGCGTAATATTCGCGTGCTCGCGACCGATCAGCGCACCGACAACCTCGTAGGCGAAGACGGCAAGACCCAGGTCCGCACCTTCTCCAACGTGACCATCGAGGCGACCCCGAAGATGGCCGAACAGGTCGCGGTCGCCCAGACGCTCGGGTCGCTGTCGCTGTCGCTCCGCTCGATCGCGGACAATTCCACCGAGTTGGAAGAGGCGATCGCCTCGGGCGCGGTCAAGGTGCCCGACGGCAACGATCCCAAGGCCGAGAAGGCGATGATGGTGCGGCTCGCGAGCCAGCCATCGGCGGGTGCGTCAAGCTATCAGACCGGGGCTGACGTCTCGCGCTATCAGCGCAGTACGGTGCCGGGCAAATCGGTCGAAGGCGGCGGTGGTCCGGTGATGCAGGGCGTGCCTGTCGCGCAGTCGAGTGGTGGTGGCGCGCCGATCGTCCAGGGCCCTGTGGTCCGGATCGCACGCGGCAACGCAATGACCATCGTTCCGGTCGGGGGGAAGAACTGAGATGCGTATACGGATGACCCCGCTCGGCTGGCCGCTGGCCATCGCACTGGTCGCGGTCAGTGCCGCGCCGTCGACGCCCGCGATCGCCCAGCATCGCGGTGCGGCGATCGCCCCGGCTGGGTCGCCGGTCGTCCAGGTCAACACGGGCCGCGGACGGCTGGTGACGCTGGCGCGGCCAATGACCGACCTGTTTGTTGCCGATGATACGATCGCCGACGTCCAAGTCCGTTCGCCAACGCAATTGTACCTATTCGGCAAGAAGACTGGCGAAACGACGATCTCTGCGACGACCAAGGGCGGCGCGGTGGTCTATGCAGCGACCGTCCGCGTCGGCAACAATCTCGACTCGGTGCAACAGATGCTCGGGCTGGCGATGCCCGAGGCGCAGGTTGTCGCGACGCCGATGAACGGGCTGATCCTGCTGACCGGCACCGTCCTGGCGCCCGAGGATGCCGCAGAGGCCGAGCGGCTGGTCCAGGCCTTCGTCGGCGACTCGACCAAGGTCCTGTCACGCCTCAAGACCGCAACGCCGCTGCAGGTGAACCTCCAGGTGCGCGTCGCCGAGGTCAGCCGCAGTTTCGTCAAGAACATCGGCGTCAACCTGCTGACGCAGGATCGCGGCGGATCGGGCATCCTCTTCGGCAGCACGACGGGCGCGCCGGGGACGATCACCTATAATCCGACGACCGGATTGAAGACGTCGACCTACACGAAGGGTGCGCAGCGTACGACGCTCGGCCTCGCGGGCAGTCTTCTCGGTCTCGATTTCCTCGCCGCGATCGATCTTGGTGAAACCACCGGTCAGGTGACGACGCTGGCAAACCCGAACCTGACCGCGTTGTCGGGTGAGACGGGGACGTTTCTCGCAGGTGGCGAGGTGCCGATTCCGTTGGCGCAGGCGCTCGGCACGGTATCGGTCGAGTATAAGCAATATGGCATCAGCCTGGCCTATACGCCGACGGTTCTGTCGGACGGTCGTATTTCGCTGCGGGTTCGTCCCGAGGTTTCGCAGCTCGATTATTCAAACGCAGTCACCCTGAGCGGCACGCGCGTACCGGGGCTGACCACGCGTCGCACCGAAACCACGGTCGAGCTCGGCTCGGGCCAGAGCATGATGATCAGCGGCCTGCTGTCGAACAGTCACAACAACTCTTACGACAAGACGCCGGGGCTCTCGAGCCTGCCGATCATCGGCGCGCTCTTCCGGTCAAATGCGTTCCAGCGCAATGAGACCGAACTGGTGATCGTCATCACGCCATACCTAGTGAAGCCGGTCAACAACGCCAGCGACATCGCGCTGCCGACCGACGGTGCGCGCGCACCGACCGATCTCGACCGTGTGTTGCTGGGAACGCTGAGCGCAAGCGGCGGTGGCAAGCGACCGGTGCCGACGGTCGCACCATCGGCTTACGCACAGCCGTCGGCCAGGGCCGCCGCCCCGGCACTGCCGGTACCGCGCGGCGATGCCCGCCGCAACGAGGACGCCGCTATCCCGGCGGGCAGCAAAAGCGCGAAGGCTAGGACCACCGCTCTTCCCGCCCCCGGCTTCTCAAACTGACCGGCGCGCACTGACATGAGCCCGCGCCTCACGCACCAAGGATATCCGATGATCAAGCAATCGATCCTAGCGTCCCTCCTACCCGCCCTATTGCTGGGCGGCTGCATGGGCACCGAGAATCGCGGCCTCGAATCGGTCCATCAGCCGGTTATCACCCGATCCGACTATGCGATTGATCTCGGCGTGACGGGAGGCGCGCTCGCGCAGGGCGAGCAGCAGCGGCTGGCCGGTTGGATCGCGACGATGCATCTCGGCTATGGCGACCGCGTCGCCATCGACGATCCCGCCGCAGAAGGCTATCGCGTGCGTGCCGATGTCGCTGCGGTGGTGGCGCGGTACGGTCTGTTGCTGAGCACCGACGCGCCGGTGACGCCTGCAGCACTGACCCCCGGATCGATCCGCGTGGTGATCAGCCGGATGCGCGCGGATGTGCCGCGGTGTCCCGACTGGTCGCGCAACTCGTCCGACGATTTCACCGCCAACACCTCGTCAAACTATGGCTGCGCGAGCAACCGCAATCTGGCGGCGATGGTCGCCAATCCGGCCGATCTGGTCCGCGGGGCGCCCGGCACCGAAACCAGCGATGCCGCGCTGTCGTACAAGGCGATCGACACGTATCGCAAAAAGGCGCCCACCGGTGCCGGTGGGCTCAGCGCCAGCACCATGGGAGGTAAGTGATGAACGCACCCTGGAAGCCCGCCGGTATCGCCCACCGAGAACCGTTCACCGCTTACGTCTGCGACGAGACCACGGCCGAGGCGCTACGACCGATCGCGAGCGAACTCGGCTGGTCGGTCGAGAAGATCCACAAGGGCGGTCTGCGCAACGCGATCCAGTCGCTGTCGGTATCGGCAAGCCCGCAGATCCTGTTCGTCGACCTCGCCGAATCGGGCGATCCGCTGAACGATATCAATGCGCTCGCCGAGGTATGCGAGCCGGGAACCGTGGTGATTGCGGCCGGCCAGGTCAACGACGTCCGGCTGTACCGCGATCTCGTGTCGAGCGGGATCCAGGATTACCTGCTCAAGCCGCTCCATCCCGACATGCTGCGCGATGCCTTCGGCCATGCGCAGGCATTGCTCAATGCGCCGAAGCACGTCGAGGTGTCGACCGATCGCCCGCATTGTTCGATCGCGGTGATCGGGACGCGTGGCGGCGTTGGCGCGTCGACGATCGCGACGTCGGTCGCGTGGCTGCTGGCGGACAGGGAAAAGCGCGCGACCGCATTGCTCGATCTCGACGTGCATTTCGGCACCGGCGCGCTCGGTCTCGATCTCGAGCCGGGCCGCGGACTGACCGATGCGATCGATAATCCGAGCCGGATCGATGGGCTGTTCATCGAACGCGCGATGGTCAAGGCGTCGGAAAAGCTGTCGGTGCTGTCGGCCGAAGCACCGATCAACGCCCCGCTCGTCACTGACGGCTCGGCCTTTTATCAGTTGCAGGAAGAGATGCGCGCCGCGTTCGAATGCACCGTCGTCGATCTGCCCCGATCGATGCTGATTCAGCACCCTCACCTCGTCACCGAGGTGCAGCTCGCCGTCATCGTTACCGAACTGACGCTGGCATCGGCACGCGACACGATCCGCATCCTGTCGTGGATGAAGACGAACGCGCCGCAGACGCAGCTCTTCGTCCTCGCCAACCGGATGCACGCCAGCGGTCAGCTCGAGATCAGCCGCAAGGATTTCGAGGGCTCGATCGAACGCAAGATCGATTACCTGGTGCCGTTCGACCAGAAGCTCGCGGCACAGGCGGCCAAGCTCGGCAAACCGATCGTCGAAGCAGGCAAGACCTCGAAGACGATCGCGGGGATGCTGGCTTTGGTCAGTGCGCTCGCCTCCGCCGTACCAGATAGTTCGGACGAGGCTGCGAAGCCAAAGGGCAAGTCGCTGATCGGCAAGTTCGGCGAGCTGAAGGGGCTGATCCCCAAGCGCGCGTCCAAGGCGAAAACCAAGTGAACCGCGGCTCGATCATCGAGATCGCAACGGCCGGGGGGCGATAGCGCACGATGGAGATTATGCCGCTCCTGCTGGTGATCCTGGGCGCGTCGACCGTGCTTGGAATGATCGCGTTCGCGTTTGCGGGCCCCTCGACCGCGCGCGCACAATCGCGCCGGATCGCGTCGCTGCGCGAACGCCACGGCGACGCGCTAGTCGTCGCCGAAGCGCAGTTGCGGCGCATCGCGATGAGCCGCGATACCAAGATGGATCTCGCCTTCGGGCGCATTCTCCCCAACCCGGTCCAGCTCGCCAAGCGCCTTGCGATGACCGGCAAGACCTGGACGGTCGGGCAATATGGCATGGCAACCGCCGGAATCGCACTGGTCGTCGCCGTGTTGATGCTGCTGAAAGGCCTGCCGGTCCTGCTCGCGCTGCTCTTCGGCGTGTTCGTCGGTGTCGGGCTGCCGCATTTCATCGTTGGCACGACGATCAAGCGCCGGATCGGCAAATTCACCGCAAAGTTCCCCGACGCGATTGACCTGCTCGTCCGCGGCCTGCGCTCAGGGTTGCCGATCAGCGAGACGATCGGCGTTGTCGGCCATGAAGTCGAGGGGCCGGTCGGCGAGGAATTTCGATCCGTCAGCGACAAGATGAAGATCGGCAGGACGATGGATGCCGCGCTGCAGGACACGGCCGATCGGCTCGGCACGCCCGAATTCCAGTTCTTCGTCATCACGATCGCGATTCAGCGCGAGACTGGCGGAAATCTGGCGGAAACGCTGGCGAACCTCTCCAGCGTGCTGCGCCAGCGCGGCCAGATGAAGCTAAAGATCAAGGCGATGTCGTCGGAATCGAAGGCATCCGCGTACATCATCGGCGCGCTGCCGTTCATCGTGTTCGCGATGATCTGGGTGATCAACGGCAAGTACATGCAGAACTTCTTTATCGATGAGCGACTGATGGCAATCGGCATGGGCGGCATAGTTTGGATGGCGATCGGCGCCTTCATCATGTCCAAGATGATCAGCTTCGAGATTTAAGGGCGCAATGATGGGCACGACCGCCGGACCTACCCTGCTCGGATTCGATGTACTCTGGGTCGCGACGATCCTGTCGGGGGTCGCCGCGTTCGCGGTCATGATCGCGATCTATGCGGCGACCACCGCCAGCGATCCGATGACGAAGCGCGTCAAGGCGTTGAACGATCGCCGCGAACAGCTCAAGGCGGGTATCACCGCCTCGACCAAGCGGCGCGCCAAGCTGGTCCAGCGCAACGATACCGCGGACAAGATGCGCGGCATCCTGTCGGCGATGAAGATGCTGCAGGACAGCCAGGTCAAGGCGGTCCAGCTGAAACTGATGCAGGGCGGCATCCGGTCGAAGGAATGGGCACCCGCGGTGATCTTCGGCCGGCTGGTGTTGCCGATCGTGCTGGGGGGCGCGATGCTGTACTGGGTGTACGGCACCGATGGCTTTGCGACCTGGGGGCCGCTTAAGAAATACGGGCTCGTCGCGATGACCTTCATCCTGAGCTACAAGGCGCCCGATCTGTATCTCGACAACAAGGTCAAGAAGCGTTCGGACGCGATCCGCAAAGGACTGCCGGATGCACTCGATCTGCTGGTAATCTGCGCCGAGGCGGGGCTTACCGTCGACGCTGCGTTCCACCGCGTCGCGCGTGAGCTGGGGCGGGCGTATCCCGAGCTTGGCGAGGAGTTCACGCTGACCGCGATCGAACTCGGATTCCTGACCGATCGGCGTTCGGCGTTCGAGAATCTTGCCCAACGCGTGAAGCTGGATGCGGTGAAGGGGGTCGTGACGACGATGATCCAGACCGAGAAATACGGCACGCCACTAGCGTCGGCGCTGCGCGTGTTGTCGGGCGAATTCCGCAACGAGCGGATGATGCGTGCGGAGGAGAAGGCTGCGCGCCTGCCCGCGATCATGACGATCCCGCTGATCCTGTTCATCCTGCCCGTGTTGTTTGTCGTCATCCTCGGGCCGGCGGCGTGTTCGATCTCCGACGCGCTCATCAAGACCTAGGCAACCGCAGCGCGGGCTGATCGTTGAGCTGCCGTAACAGGAGGGTTTCACGATGCCGTTGTTTTCCACACCTACGCAGTTCGCGGCGCTTGCGCTGGTCTTTGTCGCCGGCTGGCTGTTCGGGCTGGCGAGTCATCCGGGGGGCAAGAAGTGGAAGGCGCGCTATCTTGCCGAGCGGGATGCGCACGGCGCTGCCAAGAAGGACTCGGATCTTCGCGCAGCCGCTGCGGAGAAGCGGGCGGTCGAGGCCGAGCATGAGAACGCACGGCTGGTGAAAGAGGCTGCGGTCGTGTCGGTTGCGGCGCCAGTCGTCGAGCGTCGCCCGGTGGTCGATACGGTTGCGCGTTCTGAGGTGCGGCCGGCTTATGCGCGGCCTGCGTATCGGGCCGATGGGACCAAGCGTGGCTGGTTCGATTTCGATCAGCGTCGGTAAGGGTCTGGAGCGGGGGTGAGGCTTTTCCCCGCTTTCTTGTTCTCACGCGAAGGCGGGAGCCCAATCTGGGTCCCCGCCTTCGCGGGGCAACATTCTTCTTCTTTTACCACCCGAGCGTAGGCCGTGGCCCAATTGGGGATGCTGCGTAACTTTGGCGGATACTTCGTTACTCAGGACGTTCCAACTGGGCCGCGGTCTTCGCCGGGGTGGCGTTGTGTCGTGGACCGACGTTACTTCTTCGTCAGGGCTGCCTGCGCTGCGGCGAGGCGGGCGATGGGGACGCGGTACGGCGACGCCGAGACGTAATCGAGGCCGACCTTTTCGCAGAACGCGATGCTGGCCGGGTCGCCGCCATGTTCGCCGCAGATGCCGAGCTTAATCCCCGCGCGCGTCTTGCGGCCGCGTTCGGCGGCGATCTCGATCAGTTCGCCGACGCCTTCGACGTCGATGCTGACGAACGGGTCCTTCGCGTAGATGCCCTGCTCGACATAGGCGCCCAGGAAGCGTGACGCGTCGTCGCGGCTGACGCCGAGAGTCGTCTGCGTCAGGTCGTTGGTGCCGAACGAGAAGAACTCGCCGACTTCCGCAATTTCGCCTGCCCGCAACGCGGCGCGGGGCAGCTCGATCATCGTGCCGACGAGATACTCGATCGTCCGGCCCTTGTCCGCGAACACGGCCTGCGCCGCCTTGTCGACGACCGCCTTCATCAGTTCCAGCTCGCGGCGGGTGGCCACCAGCGGGATCATGACTTCGGGGATCGGCGCCGCGCCCGATTTCTCGGCAACGTCGACCGCCGCCTCGAAGATCGCTCTAGCCTGCATCTCGTAGATCTCGGGATAGGTCACGCCGAGACGGCAGCCGCGATGGCCGAGCATCGGGTTGAACTCGTGCAGTTCCGCCGCGCGGCGCTTCAAGGTGTCGACATCGACGCCCGCCGCGGTCGCGACTTCGGCGAATTCGGATTCCTCGTGGGGCAGGAATTCGTGGAGCGGCGGATCGAGCAGGCGGATCGTCACGGGCAGCCCGGCCATCACCTCGAGGATCTCGGTGAAATCCTTGCGCTGTTCGGGAAGCAGCTTCTCGAGCGCGGCGCGACGGCCCTTCTCGTCGCTCGCCAGAATCATCTGGCGGACGTTGGTGATGCGGCTGCTCTCGAAGAACATGTGCTCGGTGCGGCACAGCCCGACGCCCTCGGCGCCGAACTCGCGTGCGACGCGGCAATCCTCGGGGGTCTCGGCGTTCGCACGGACCTTCAGGCGGCGGACCTCGTCGGCCCACACCATCAACGTCGCGAAATCGCCCGACAATTCGGGCTGCACGGTCGCGACCGCGCCGATCATCACTTCGCCGGTGGTGCCGTCGATGGTGAGCAGGTCGCCCTCCTTCACCTCACGACCGCCGCAACGCATGATCTTCGCCTTGGCGTCGATCGAGAGCGTGCCGGCGCCCGAGACGCAGGGGCGTCCCATGCCACGCGCGACGACGGCGGCGTGGCTGGTCATACCGCCGCGTGCGGTGAGGATGCCCTTGGCCGCGTGCATGCCGTGGATGTCGTCCGGCGAGGTCTCGGTGCGGACGAGGATGACGGCGACGCCATCGGCAGCTTTCTTTTCGGCAGCATCGGCGTCGAACACGACCGCACCCGACGCGGCGCCCGGCGAGGCGGGAAGCCCCTTGGTCAGCACGTCGCGGTGCGCCTTGGGATCGAGCGTCGGGTGGAGCAGCTGGTCGAGCGCCATCGGCTCGACGCGCAGGATCGCCTCCTCGCGCGTGATCAGGCCTTCGTTGGCCATGTCGACCGCGATCTTGAGCGCGGCCTTGGCGGTGCGCTTGCCCGCGCGAGTCTGGAGCATCCAGAGCTTGGTCTTCTCGACCGTAAACTCGATGTCCTGCATGTCGCGATAATGGTTTTCGAGCGTGTCGAACACGTCGGCGAGCTGGCCGTACACCTCGGGCATCGCCTCTTCCATCGAGGCGGGCTTGGCGCCCGCGTCTTCGCGCGCGACCTTGGTGAGGTATTGCGGGGTGCGGATGCCGGCGACGACGTCTTCGCCCTGCGCGTTGATCAGGAACTCGCCGTAATAGGCGCGGTCGCCCTTCGACGGGTCGCGCGTGAACGCGACGCCGGTCGCCGAGGTGTCGCCCATGTTGCCGAACACCATCGCCTGGATGTTGACCGCGGTGCCCCAGCCGCCGGGGATGTCGTTGAGGCGGCGATAGACTTTCGCCCGCTCGGACTGCCACGAGCCGAACACCGCGCCGACCGCGCCCCAGAGCTGGTCGTGGACGTCCTGCGGGAAGGGCTTGTTCCAGAGCTTCTCGACGAGGCCCTTATATTCGGCGACCAGCGCGCGCAGATCGTCGGCGCTCAGCTCGGTGTCGAGCGTGAAGCCCTGGTCTTCCTTGGCGATCTCGAGCGCTTCCTCGAACGCGCCGTGATCGAGCTCGAGAACGACGTCGGCGTACATCTGGATGAAGCGGCGATAGCTGTCCCACGCGAAGCGCGCGTCCTCGGACTTGGCGGCGAGGCCCTCGACGGTCTGGTCGTTGAGGCCGAGGTTGAGGACGGTGTCCATCATCCCCGGCATCGACGCGCGGGCGCCCGAGCGGACCGAGACGAGCAGCGGATCGGCGGCGTCGCCGAACTTTTTACCGGTGACGCCTTCGATATGCGCGAGGCCGGTCGCGACCTCGTCGCGCAGGCTCTGCGGGAACTGGCCGCCCTCGTCGTAATAGACCGCGCAGAACTCGGTCGAAATCGTGAAACCGGGGGGCACAGGGAGGCCGATCGACGCCATCTCGGCGAGGTTGGCGCCCTTGCCGCCGAGCAGGTTCTTGTCGCCCTTGCCGCCGTCCGAAACGCCGCCGCCGAAACGGTACACATATTGGGTCATTACAGGTCCTCTAAGTGCTTGTTTTTATTGGCAGGGCAAAAGTGAAGTTCACAAAGTTCACACGCTGGCGAGCGTATGCACATCCATGCCGATCAGCCCTCGATCTTCGAAAAATCCGCGACATTGTGCACTGCGGCGCGAACGCGCTCAAGTAGCGCGAGACGGGCGGAGCGCTTGGCGGGATCGGCGTCGTTGACGATAACGCTATCAAAAAACGCATCGATCGGCGCGCGCAGCGATGCGAGTGCGGCCATCGCGCCGGCGAAGTCTTCCGCGTGAATCGCGGCGGTGGCGCGGGGTTCGGCGGAGTCGAGCGCGGTCATCAGCGCAGCCTCTGCCGGTTCGGGCGTGTAGGACAGCGTTTGTTGCTCGGAGGCTTCCGTCCCAATGTCCGTCACCCCAGCGGAAGCTGGGGTCTCCCGCGGCTCCTGCCCCTCGCTCCCCGCGGAGACCCCAGCTTCCGCTGGGGTGACGGCTTTGGGGGCGGCTTCCTTCTTGAGGATATTGGCGGCGCGCTTGTAGCCGGCGAGCAGGTTCTTGCCGTCCTCGGTGGTCACGAACGCTTGGAGCGCGTGGACGCGCGCGAGGAGCCGGACGAGATCGTCCTCGCCACCGAGCGCGAACACCGCGTCGATCAGGTCGTGACGGACACCGGCTTCGCGCTGCTGGACTTTGAGGCGATCGGCGAAGAAGTCGAGATAACTTTGAAACGCGTCACCGACTCTAATGCTGAAGCGTACAAACGACTCTCTGCTTTCCTGGGTTCTACCCGGCGATACGTGCGTCCTTTCGCTCGTTGAACGAAGAACAACCTCACAGTTGCGCCGTAGATCATCGAGTGCCGATAACGGAGCTCCGCCGTCGTCGTAACTGTATACGAAGGTTGGATCAGCGGTTTCCTGACACCACGAAGCAAGCGATGCGGCAAAGACGCTAGCTTGGCTAACTCGGAGATTGTTGTGTTCGATTATTCGAATGATCCCGAGCGCGGCACGACGAAGCGCGAAGGGGTCTTTTGAACCCGACGGCTTTTGATCGACAAACCAGAAGCTCGCAATAGTATCCAGCTTGTCCGCCAGCGAGACGGCCACCGTCACCGGGTCGGTGGGAACATCATCGCCCTGCCCGACCGGCTTGTAATGGTCGCGGATCGCGGCGGCGACGGCCGGGTGCTCGCCTTGGGCTGCGGCGTAGTAGCCGCCCATCAGGCCCTGGAGTTCGGGGAACTCGCCGACCATGCCGGTGACGAGATCCGCCTTGGCGAGGCGGGCTGCGCGATCTGCGAGGTCTGCCAATTCCTCCCCTGCAGGGGGAGGGGGACCGTCAGCCTTAGGCTGAGGGTGGAGGGGGTTCTCCGCAGGCGCTGCGCTTCGTGGCGCGCCCCCTCCACCAGCTTCGCTGGTCCCCCTCCCCGTTCCGGGGAGGATTATGCCCTCTTCGACCAGCCAGCGTGCGAGCTTCGCAACGCGGTCGACCTTGTCGGCCAGCGTGCCGAGCTTTTCGTGGAAGACAATCTTTTCGAGCTTGGCGGCCTGCTCTTCGAGCGGCACCTTCAGGTCGGTGTCGTAGAAGAATTTCGCATCCGACAGACGTGCGGCAAGCACTTTGCGGTTGCCCTCGACGATCTTCGCGCCGCCGTCGTGCGCGGCGATGTTAGCGGTACAGACGAACGCGTTGGCGAGCGTCCCGTCGGCGCTGCGGCAGACGAAATATTTCTGGTTTACGCGCGCCGTCAGCTGAATCACCTCGGGCGGGACGTCGAGAAACGCGGGGTCGAACTGGCCGAGCAGCGGAATCGGCCATTCGGTGAGGCCGGCATTCTCCGCCACAAGCCCCTCGTCCTTGATCAGTTCGAGCCCGGCCTGCATCGCGGCCTCGCAGGCCTGATCGCGGATCAGCGTCGCGCGTTCGTCGTGGTCGACGATGACGTGGCAGGCGCGCAGCTTCTCGACATAGTCGTGCGCGCCGCCGATCGTGATCTGGTACGGGTGGTGGAAGCGGTGGCCGAGCGTGGCGGCGCCGCTCTCGATCCCGGCGATTGCGAACGGCACGATCTCTTCGCCGAGCAGCGCTACGATGCCTTGCAGCGGGCGGACCCAGCGCAGGCTTTCGGTGCTGGCGGAGGCATCGCCCCAGCGCATCGACTTGGGCCACGGGAACGCGCGGACGATCGCGGGGATCGCCTCTGCCAGCACGGCGGCGGTGGCGCGGCCGGGCTTTTCGGTGACCGCGAACAGCGTGCCGCCGCGATCGACCAGCTGCTCGCGGGTGAGGCCGGTCTTGCGCAGGAACCCTTCGAGCGCCTGCGCGGGGGCCGATGTCTTGGGGCCCTTCACCTCTTCGGAGACCGCGGCGGTCTCGAGCGGCAGGTCGCGCGCGATCAGCGTCAGGCGGCGCGGCGTCGCATAGGTGACGAGCGCGCTGGTGGCGATGCCGGCCTTGGCGAGCTCGGCTGTGAACAGCTTGGCCAGATCTTCGCGTGCACGCGCCTGCATTCGTGCAGGGATTTCTTCAGAGCGGAGTTCGAGAAGGAAATCGGTCATTCGGGCTCACCGGTCGGAGCAAAAACACTCTGCGCTCTCTGCGCCTCTGCGCGATAGTCTGTTCGCGCAGAGGCGCAGAGATCGCGGAGAAAAGAAGAGATACAGCCTGCGGCGCTGCGGGGGCGCATCATGCGGCCCATCCGTGCTTGTCCATCCAGGCGGCGCAGGCGCCTTTGGCGAGGTCGCGGACGCGGCCCATATAGGCCTGGCGTTCGGCGACCGAGATCACCCCGCGCGCCTGGAGCAGGTTGAAGACGTGGCTCGCCTTGATCGCCTGCTCGTAGGCGGGGATCGGCAGCTTGTGATTCAGGCTGTTCTCGCATTCGGCGACGTGCTTGCGGAACTGGTCGAACAGCGAGTCCGTGTCGGCGACCTCGAAGTTCCACTTCGACATCTCCTGCTCATTCTCCAGGAACACCTCGCCGTACGTGACGCCGGCGTCGTTGAACGCGAGGTCGTAGACGCTGTCCTTGTCCTGGATGTACATTGCGAGGCGCTCGAGCCCGTAGGTAAGCTCGCCCGCGACGGGCTTCATGTCGAAGCCGCCCATCTGCTGGAAATAGGTGAACTGGGTCACCTCCATGCCGTCGCACCAGACCTCCCAGCCGAGCCCCCACGCGCCGAGCGTCGGGCTTTCCCAATCGTCCTCGACGAAGCGGATGTCGTGCTTCAGCATGTCGATGCCGATCGCCGCGAGCGACCCCAGAAACAGCTCCTGGAGGTTCGCTGGCGATGGCTTCAGGATCACCTGATACTGGTAATAATGCTGGAGCCGGTTCGGGTTCTCACCGTAGCGGCCATCCGTGGGACGGCGGCAGGGCTGGACGAAAGCGGCGTTCCACGGCTTCGGCCCGAGCGCGCGCAGCGTCGTGGCGGTGTGGAAGGTGCCCGCGCCCATTTCCATGTCGTAGGGCTGCAGGATCAGGCACCCGTGCTCGCTCCAATAGTCATGGAGCGTGAGGATCATGCGCTGGAAGCTGAGAGGCTTTTTCAGGGGCTGGGTCACGCGCGGGCTTTGGCGGATGGGGGCAGACGAGGCAAGTGGTGCGTTTGCATGCGGCCTCCTACATGGGGCCAAACCGATATAGAGGATGCCGTCGCCTTGAAGCTGTTTTCCAGACTCGTCTCGTTCCGATCCGCGCTGTCCGCCCTGGCGATGGCGTTTGCGCTCCCCGCCTGCGCACAGGTCGCGCCGAAGCCCGTGCAGGCCGCCAACGATGCCGACCCGGCCTTGTGGGTGGTGAAGGACAAGGACACGACGATCTATCTGTTCGGGACGATCCACGTGCTCAAACCCGGGATGACGTGGTTCGACGAGGCGGTGAAGACCGCGTTCGACCGGTCGCAGCAGGTGGTGCTCGAGTTGGTGATGCCCGATCCGAACAAGATGCAGAGCCTCGTGATGGCGACGGGCGTGGCGAAGGACGGCCCGACGCTGACCGAGCAGCTGCCCGCTGACAAGCGCGCGGCCTATGCCAAGGCGGTGACCGATCTGGGGCTGCCGGCGAATGCGTTCGACCGGTTCCGCCCCTGGCTGGCGGCGACCAACCTGTCGATCGCGCCGCTGTCGAAGCTTGGTTATGATTCGGCGAACGGACCCGAGCAGGTGATTACGGCGGCGGCGAAGGCGGCGGGGAAGCCGGTCACCGGGCTGGAGACGGCGGAGGAGCAGCTGGGCTATTTCGGCGGCCTGTCGCAAAAGGCGCAGCTGCAGTTTCTCGGCAGCACGATCGACGAGTTGCCGAAACTGGAAACGACGATGGCGACGATGGTCGACGAATGGGCAAAGGGCGATCCCGAAGCGCTCGCCAGGGAAATGAACGACAGTCTGAAGGACTCGCCCGAGGTCGCCAAGGTGTTGCTGGTGGATCGCAATGCGCGCTGGGCCGAATGGGTCGCGAACCGGATGAAGACGCCGGGGACGGTGTTCGTGGCGGTCGGTGCGGGGCATCTGGCGGGGCAGGACAGCGTGCAGGCGCAGCTGGCCAAGCGCGGCCTGACGGCGGAGCGCGTCCGGTATTGACCGGATCGCCGCCGCCGCGATGCGGGGCGCGCGCCGGGAGCGCGCGCGCACGCCATGCGCTCGACAATCGCTTCGCAGCCACTAGGTCCGAGGCATGACAGTTCTCGGCGTAACATCCTCGATCCTCGGCCAACCCTGGCGCTGGCGCGCGCTTTCGGCAGATCAGCGCGACGGCGTCGGGGGCGGCTCGGGCGACGACCTCGTCACCACGCTCCTGCTTGCGCGCGGCTGCACGCGCGATGCGCTAGACGCGCATCGCGCGCCGTCGATCCGCGCGTTCATGCCCGACCCGTCGATCTTCCGCGACATGGACCGCGCCGCAGAGCGCCTCGCCGACGCGGTGCAGGCCGGCGAACAGGTCGCGATCTTCGGCGATTACGACGTCGACGGCGCCACCTCCGCCGCGCTGATGATCCTGACTCTGCGCGATCTCGGGATCGAGGCGCGCGCCTATATCCCCGACCGCCTGCTCGAAGGCTATGGCCCGTCGGGCGCAGCGCTCGTCCGGCTCGCCGCCGAGGGCGCGACGCTGATCGTCACGGTCGATTGCGGCGCGCAGGCGTTCGACGCGCTCGACGCCGCGCGCGAGGCGAAGGTCGACGTGATCGTGATCGACCATCACAAATGCTCGACCGCGCTGCCGCACGCGCTGGCGCTGGTGAACCCCAACCGCCTCGACGAGACCGAGGGCGCCGCGCACGGCCATCTCGCCGCGGTGGGCATGTGTTTCCTCGCCGCCGCCGCGCTCGTCCGCACGCTGCGCGCGCGCGGGTTCTTCAAGGACCGCGCCGAACCCAAGCTGATCGACCTGCTCGACATCGTCGCGCTCGGCACCGTCGCCGACGTGGCCCAGCTCCGCGGGCTCAACCGCGCGTTCGTCGCGCAGGGCCTCAAAGTCATGGGCGCGCGCAAGAACATCGGCGTCGCCGCGCTGATCGAGGCGTCGCGCCTGACCCGCAACCCGACCTGCACCGATCTCGGCTTCGCGCTCGGCCCCCGCATCAACGCTGGCGGCCGCGTCGGACGCGCCGATCTCGGCGTCCGGCTGCTCATCACGCAGGACCCCGACGAAGCGCGCGCAATCGCCGCCGAGCTCGACCGCCTCAACGAGGAGCGTCGCGCGATCGAAACCGCGGTGCAGGAAGCCGCCGACCTGCTCGCCAGCCGGAGCCGCGCCGTCGCGGTTGTCGCCGGGCATGGCTGGCACCCCGGTGTGATCGGCATCGTCGCCGGCCGGCTGAAGGAAAAGCTCGGCCGCCCCGCGATCGTCATCGCGATCGACGAGAACGGCATCGGCAAGGGCTCGGGCCGCTCGATCCCCGGCGTCGACCTCGGCGCCGCGGTGATGGCCGCGCGCGAACACGGCCTGCTCGTCGCGGGCGGGGGCCACGCGATGGCCGCCGGCCTGACGATCGCGGAGGCCGCGATCCCCGCCTTCACCGACTTCCTCGAAGAGCGTCTCGCCGACGCCGTGGAGCGATCGAACGGCGACCGCGCGCTGCTGCTCGACGCGGTGCTAGCGGCGGGCGGGGTCAACCCCGGCCTCGTCGAATCGATGGAGGCCGGCGGCCCCTATGGCATGGGCTGGCCCGCGCCGCGCGTCGCGATGGGCCCGGTGCGTATCATCAAGGCGGATATCGTCGGCAACGGCCATGTCCGCACGATCGTCGCGGGCGACGACGGCCGCAGCATCAAGGCGATGGCGTTCCGCGCGGCGGAAACCCCGCTCGGCCAGGCGCTGCTGGGCGCCGCCCCCCACCGCAAGCTCTGGCTCGCCGGCCGTGCGAAGATCGACGACTGGTCCTCGCGTCCCTCGGCCGAACTTCATGTCGAGGATGCGGCATGGGCCGACTAAATTCTTGTACCGAAACGCTTGACGCACCGCCCCCTTCCCCTTAGTCGGCCTCCACCACGCAGGCCCCTTCGTCTAGCGGTTAGGACGCGGCCCTTTCACGGCTGAAGCACGGGTTCGATTCCCGTAGGGGTCACCATTCGCACAGAATGGCGGTTTTCGGTGACGTTAGCTAACCAGTGGCGCCTCCAGACTCGCGTGTTTGCCCGCTCATGCGTAGCCGGGTGTTGAGTCGCTCATCATCGGCCGTGGCGGATCGATCTTTTCTTCAACTTCCAGCAGCGGACGCTCGGGGTTCGCGGGCGCCTCCTTAATCTCGGACGGGCGTTCAGATCGGCATTGGGATCGCGCGCTTACGTGGTTGTACAGCTGCCGCTCCACGCCGTTCCTCTTTGATGGATGTGGCGATTCAGGCGGAGCGAAGGCTGACACCCTTATCCTGTCGGGGTCTAAACACCGCCCTTAGGAGGCCGACCGTAGACACCGTGAAACATAGTCGTCGAACCAGCAATGTGGCTTGCCGTTCCAGCCTATCGTCTACGGGGTCGTGGCCAAGTCGCGCCCTACCGCATCGAGTAAAATCGGCGACGCCGGCAGAGCAGAACGCGCCTCCGCGAGGCGCGCGTGGTCGATCGCGTCGAGTTTCATCCCTAGGAAGACAAGTGGGGAACCTCTGTCCAGAATGCCTGCCATGCGGTTGAACGGGCAGTCGCTGCCAAAGATGCCATCCATACTCATGAAACTTGGATCGAATTGCTTGCGCATGGCCGCGGCCAGCGGCGCCAAGTCGGGATTGTTGCCGATGAGGAACTCGAGGTCTTCGTTCGGCCGGGCTCGTCTTTGAAGCTCGGTCCAATCGTCGCCCGCGTCGTCGCCACCCCCGGGATTTCGCGCGATCAAGCGCGATTGGCGGCCCGCAGCTATGCGTAAGCGAACACTATTGCAGCAGACGAGCGGGATTGCCCGCCACCGTCGCGCCATTGGGAACGTCACGCGTCACGACACTGCCTGCGCCGACGATCGCGTTGTCGCCGATGGTGATGCCGGGCAGGATCAGCGCCGCGCCGCCTATCCAGACGTTTCGACCGATGCTGACCGGGCGCCCGAATTCCAGCATTCGGGCACGCTCAGCCGGATCGCGCGGATGATCGGCGGTGAGGATCTGCACGCCCGGACCGATCTGCGTGCCCGCACCGATCCGCACCGGCACCACGTCGAGCACCGTACAGCCGAAATTGAGAAACACGCCCTCACCGAGATGAATGTTGTAGCCATAGTCGCAGTGGAACGGCGGTCGGATCGTCGCACCGCGCCCGGCGTGACCGAGCCCTTCCAGCAACAGCGCGTGACGGTCCGCCGCTGTAGCGGTCGATGCGCGGTTATAGCGATCGCACCACGCAGCGGCGCGCGCCGCATCCTCGACGAGTTCCGGGTCGTCGGCGATGTAGAGCTCGCCCGCCAGCATCCGTTCCTTCTGGGTCATCATGATCAACTCAAGTCGTGAAGGTCCTTGCCGAGCGGCGCCGTGATGCTCAGGTCGGAGAAATGCACCTCCAGGCCGGCGCGTTCGGGCGTGCAGGCCATCGGTCCGACCTGATAGGCGGCGGCGACCGGAAAGGGCGCCAGTCTGACCAGCGGCCACGTCTTGCCGTCCGCCGAGACCTGCAACCGCAGGACGCCCTTGGCGACGGTCGCACGCATCCAGAAATCCTGCGCGTCATGTTCGTAGGGGCCGGTGGCCCAGTCGGACTTTCCGTCGGTCAGCACGCTGCTCAGCATGGCGCGCCCGTCGGACAATTCGATCCCCGCCTTGACCCAGCGTCGTTCGTCGACCCGCACCATGATGCCGGCCTGATCGTAGAGTTTCTGATACTGGCCGCGAATGCGCAATTGGGCGGTAAACGCGGCAGGCGCGGTAAAGCCGAGGAAATGACCGCTGTCACGGGTGAAGCCGTAATGCGTCTCGCGCCAGAAATCGCTGCCCTTGTCGGTGACGAGCGTCAGGTTTCCGCCAGGCGCAACCTTCGAGGATTTGGGCGCATTCAGCCAGCGACCGTCACGACGCCCAAGCGCCGAGATTGCCGAGCCCTGCGCCGTTGCGACGCCGGTACTGCCCGCGATCGTCAGCGCCGCAGCACCACCGATCACCGCTCGCCTGCTCACCCGATCCTCCGTCATAGCCGCTGCCTTCCAATCACCCTCGATGTTATGTACATATGTACACATGCCGAGATCGAGGTAAAGAGGCGATGACCCAACAGTCCCGGCGCAACGATCCGGCACGGCGGCAACGCATCATCGATGCGACTCTCGCGGTCATTGCCGATCACGGAACCGCGGCGACGACCCATCGTCGCATCGCCGAGGCGGCGCAGGTCCCGCTCGGCTCCGTGACCTATTATTTCGCGACCCTGGAAGAGCTACTTACGGCGGCCTTCCTGCAACTGGCCGCGGACTCCTCCACTGCCTTCCGCGCGCGCCTCGAGGCCGCGACGGACCGCGCAGAGGCGTGTACGGCAGTCATCGACATCATCGCGAACCAGATATGGGCGGAACCGCGCACGTTGTTGTTGAGCTACGAACTCTACGCCTTCGCGGCCCGGCACCCACCGGTCGGCGCGGTCATGCAAAACTGGATGGACAGCAGCCGAGGCGCCCTGGGCCGCTTCTTCGACCCGCTCACGGCGCGCGCGCTCGACGCGCTGATCGAAGGGATCGGCATCCACAATTCGATTGATCGCGCCCCCCTAGAGCGCGATGCGATCACGACCATCGTCGCGCGGATTGCCGGGTGTTAGCCGGTCGGATCCATCAGGATACCACAGCGAAAATTGCGCCACCGTCATGGTCGAGCCGATGCAGGAGGCATCACTGCCGCATGACCGCAATCCTCGCCCCTTTCATGCGCGCGCCGTGCCGGGCTAAGGCGCAGCGCGCAGGAGATTATTCATGACAGCAGCGCCGGTCGCCCTTCTCTACCAAGCGCTTCCCCCACCGCTGATCGACGGCCTGCGCAAGGACGCAAAACCGGGCGGATACTCGGATGGCGGCGCCGACATTGCTTTCGCCTTGCGGACGGCCGGAGTGAATGTGGTCACGCCCACCGCCTCGCCAGACCCTGCCAGGGCACTCGACTGGGTCTTCCCGGACACGGCCGAGGGCATCCGTAGCGCAGGCGCAGCCGGCGCATCGGTCCTGTGGGCGAACACGGTTTTGTTTGAAGGACATCCGCTCGAGGCGGCAATGGTCGACTTCGACATCGTCGGGCAGCTTCCCGCGGCGATGCAGGCGTTCGACGACAAGTTCCAGACCAACCATCTCCTTGCCGAGGCTGGCCTGCCGGTAGCGCAATCGTTTCTGCTTTCCGGCACCGCGAGGGAGAATGTCTGCGCACTGGCCGATGTCGAGCACGCGTGCGCGTCCCGCGGCATGGCCTTTCCGATGATCGTCAAGCCGGTGCGCGGGCGTGGCAGCCAGGGCGTGACCTTGGTGGAGAGCCTCGGCGACCTGCGCGATGCCGCGACTGCATTGATCGCAGCCGCCACCTTCGGCGACATGCTGATGGTGGAGGAATTTCTCGGCGGCGACGAGATGACCGTCACCCTCATGCCGCCCGCGTCCCCGCGTCCGGACGGTTCGCGGTCACCGACGCACTGGGCGTTACCGCCGGTATACCGCTTCGATCAGCACGGCGGCGTAGCGCCGTATAACGGCGACGTTCCGGTCACCGCCAACAGCATCGCAATCACGCCCGAGCGGCTACTCGATCCGGCGATCATGGCGATGATCGACAGCTGCGTCTCCGCCGCCGCGCTGGTCGACGCCCGGACCGCCATCCGGATCGATTGCCGCGCGGATCGTCATGGCCTGTTCAAATTGTTCGACCTCAACATGAAACCCAACATGACGGGACCGGGCCGCCCGGGGCGCGAAGATCAGGATTGCCTCTCCGCGATCGCCGCCCGCGCCGAAGGATGGGCTTACGTCGATCTTCTGCAGGCGATGCTTGCTGCCGAATGGAGGTTCGACCCGTCGAAGGGCGCTTAACCAGGAACGTCCGTTATGCGGCGGGCGACCTGCCCATGCTTCTGTTCAGACCGATAGGAGTCCGCTCAACGCCGCTTACCCGATCTCCACAAGCGGCGGTTCGGGTGCCCTTCCCCGCCGCCCAACTCCAGCCATTCGTTCAACAAGTCCCATGGCAGCGCCCGTCTTCGGTTCTCGCCTTCATAGTTGCGCGGTCGACCGGCATGACTGCCTCGGAATCGATGGTATCATGGGACTGTGTCCGAACGGCGTGACAGTGCCAGTCTGGACGGCCTTCGCTCAAAGTACGGGACCGGTTCCGCAAGCCGAGAGGCCGCCGGATTACTGTTGACGGTCACAAAAGGTCAGCACAGCTGACGCTGTTGTGTCGCATTGCGATCATAAGCGAGGCATTCGCGACCCAGATCCGGGTCGCGCAACCGGTAGAGCCAGCCGTCCCGTTCCGGGGACGACACTCTGCCCGTGCCTCTCGGAGATGCCGGCCCAATGTTGTGTCTTTCGTCCGCCAGACGCGTCCGACTGGTCGCCTCCGCCTATTGTACGGTGCCCCTGCTATTCCTGGCGAGTGCCGCAAACGCCGAGGATCCGACCGCCGATCCCGAGCAGACCAAGTCCGACATCATCGTGATGGGCGATCGTGCGGTCCGGTCGGACAAGGAGCAGTCGACCTCGGTGCGTGACTCGATCGTGTTCGATGATCTCGAGACACTGTCCGCCGACGGCAGCGTCGCGGGCCAGTTGATCCTGCTGCCCGGTATCAGCGCGATCGAGGACGGCGATGCGCCGCGGTTCGTCAGCATCCGCGGCATTTCGCCCGATCTCAACCAGACCACGATCGACGGGATCACGCTGGCGACGATCGGCAATGACGGGGAAGGCTCGCGCAAGGTCAATTTGCAGCAGATTCCGTCGGAACTCGCGTTCCATAACGACGTCTACAAGACCTTTACCGCCGAACAGGACGGCGCTGCGATCGGGGGGATCGTCGACATCGTCACGCGCAGCGCCTTTGCTCTCAAGCGCCGCTACGTCATGGTCGACGGCTATGGCATCTATTCGTCGTTCAAGGGCGATGGTGGCAGCAACGCGGGCAACGGCAGCACGCCGCATTTCGGCGCCGGTGGCAAGATGGTGTTCGCGGACAAGTTCGGCGCGGGCGACCAGTTCGGCGTGGTCTTGTCGGCTCGCTACGAGAACCGCATCCGCAACTCACGCAAATGGTGGCAGGACACCAAATATTACTTCAGCGACGCGGGCAAGAAGCTGGCCGGCCCCGACGATCCCGCCTGGAACGGCATCGCCGTGCCGTACAACCACAGCTATGGCAGCTACACCAACCGCCTCCAGACCGCGGGCAGTTCGGCGAAGTTCGAATGGCGCCCGCTCGGCACCGACATCTATGCGTCGCTGCTCGGGTTCAATTATCGTCAGTGGGAATCCTCGACGATGAACAAGAACGATTACTACACGAAGAACAGCGTTCGCGACCTGACCGCCGAGGGGGGCGGATCGGACATCAACAGCCTCTATTCGCGCTATCGCTACGATACCTGGAACAAGGCGACGGTCGGCGCGATCGGCAATGTCGAATGGCACGACGACCACTCGACGCTCCGCGTTCGCGGCGGCTACACGCGCGCCCGGTACGACAATACGCAGCCCTATATCGGCGTCCGCGCCTATCCGACCGGGCTTTCGCTCGATTGGGCCGCGGGCAATGACGGCACCGGTGGGCTGCCCTACGTCACCGGGATCAACAAACCCGGCCTCGTGCTCGGATCACCCTACAAGCTCAGCACAGCGCAGACGACGTACCGCATGGCCAACGAAGGGCTGGCGACTGCGCGCGCCGATTATGGCTGGAACGCCGAACCGGAGGATCGCGGCTTCGGGTTCGTCACGGGTATCGAGTTCCGCAACCTCGAACTGGCGCGCAACGTCGACATGACCGAATACAAGCTCGGCCAGGCGATGAACGGCTATCTCTACGATCCCGGCTACGTGCCGGTCGGCGCGCCGCAGTCGTTCCCTTGGGTCGATTGGGCGCGCGTGAAGAAGGAGTTGTGGCCGAAGTTCGTCAAGGACGTACCCAACTCGACCTATGACAGCATCACCGGGGACTATCGCTATACCGAGCGGCTGGTGACGCCGTATCTTTCGCTGCATTACGCCACCGACGATACCACGCTGGTCGCGGGCGTCCGCTACGACCACACACGCTTTTCCGCGTTCCAGCCGACGATCACCGGCGGCACGGCGTCTGCGGTGATGACGCGAAACAAGGGTGGGTACCAGTATCTGCTGCCGTCGTTCACCGGAATCCAGGACTTTGCGGGCGGCAAGAAGCTGCGTTTCTCGTACAGCCGCACGCTCGGCCGCCCCACGCCCGGCAACATCGCCCAGCCGGAATCGCTCAATTGCGGCGACGAGGACTCGGGCGGCGCGGATTGCTCGATCAGCCGCGGCAACCCCGATCTGCGCCCGCGTCGGTCGGACAATATCGATGTCCAGTTCGAGCAGTATTTCCACAAGGACGGCATCGTCTCGCTCGGCGCCTTCGCCAAGTGGATCAAGGACGACATCTTCACGCTGACCACGACGCAGCTGATCGACGACGTCAACTACCGGGTCCGCCAGCCGCTCAACGCCGACAATTCGCGGCTCTACGGCATCGAGTTCCAGGCGGCCGATCACGACGTCAACCTGTTCGGCCAGCGGATCGATCCGTTCTTCAACACAACCTGGCTGAAGGGACGGATGTCGATCACCAGCGATGCCGGGACGCGGACGCTCGACCGGCTGATCTACCAGCCGAAATGGATCATCAACGGCGGCGCGACGCTCCGCCTGCCCGCGATCGACGGGGCGTTCCGGGCGACCGTGACACACCGCGGAAGCTACATGGAGGGCATCGGCGAGACCGCGCAGGACGACAATGGTCGCGCGGAGCTGACCACCGTCAACCTCGGCCTGTGGCACCGCGTGACCAAACACGTGACCTTCAAATACGAGATCACCAACCTGCTCAACGACCAGCCGAAGTTCCTGGTCGGCAACGGCCTGCGCTATGTCAGCGAGGTCGACGACTATGGCCAGGGCGCCTTTTTCCACATCATGCTGCGCTGATCTGCCGAACGGAGTTACGACCATGTACGAAGTTGACCGCCGCTATCTCCTGTCCGCTTTGGGGAGCCTGACCGCGGCGGGCATCCTGCCGTGGCGAGCCTCCGCCGCCGAGGTGCGACCGCGTAACCTCGTCGACAATCCGCGCTTCCCCACGCCTCCATTCACGCTTGGCATCGCGGCGGGCGATCCCGATGCTACGGGCTTCGTCATCTGGACGCGGCTCGCGCCGCTCCCGCTCCAGCCCGATGGAGGCATGATGATGGCCCCCGTGCTCGTCGCCTGGGAGGTCGCCGCCGATCCCGAGTTCCGCCAAGTCCTCCAGCACGGCGAGACGATCGCGCATCCCGAGCTCGCGCATTCGGTCCATGTCGAGGTCGCCGGACTCGCGCCCGCTCGACCCTATTGGTACCGCTTCACCTGCGGCAGCGAGCGTAGCGGCACGGGGCGCGGCGCGACCCTGCCCTTGCCCGGCGCGCCGCTCGACCGCGTGCGCTTCGCCGTCGCCGGCTGCCAGCATTACGAGGAGGGCTATTACACCGCGTGGCGCCACATCGCCGCCGAGCCGATCGACTTCGTGTTCCATTACGGCGACTATATCTACGAGGGTCCCGATCGCGGCGAACAACCGCGCGGCGCGAAGAAGCCGCTGGTGCGCCGCCATCTCGGCCACGAAATCTATTCGATCGGCGATTACCGCCAGCGCTATGCCCAGTATAAGAGCGATCCCGATCTGCAAGCCGCACATGCCGCAGCCCCGTGGTTCGTCAGCTTCGACGATCACGAGATCGACAATAACTGGGCGGGCGACATCGATCAGGACAACACCGCCCCGGAGGTATTCCGGACGCGACGCGCGATGGCGATGCAGGCCTATTATGAGCACATGCCGCTGCGCCGCTCCTCGATGCCCGATGGCGGGCACATGCAGATGTATCGCGGTGCGCGCTTCGGCGACCTCATGGAAGCGTTCTTCCTCGACACGCGGCAATATCGCTCGGATCAGGTCTATGGCGACCGTGACGCGCCGCAGGGGCCGGACGCGTTCGCCACCGACCGGTCGATCACCGGCGCGGCGCAGGAAGCGTGGCTGTTCAAGGGGCTTGATCGCTCGAAGGCGCGCTGGAACCTGATCGCGCAGCAAGTGTGCCTGATGAACCTCGGCTATCACAAGGCCGGCCAGTCCGAGCAGCTTGTCTCGATGGACCAATGGTCGGGGTACATGAACAGCCGCCGTCGCTTGCTCGCGCATATCGACGCGCATTGTCCCGGCAACGTCATGACCGTCAGCGGCGACGCGCATCGTCATTATGCCGGCGACCTGATCCAGGATCACGGCAACGGCAAGATCATCAGCAGCGAATATCTCGCGACCTCGATCAGCTCGGGGGCGGACGGTGTCGGCGAGGACGACGACTACACACGCTCGTCCCGCGCGGAAAATGCGAACCTCAAGGCGCTGACGGACCGCCGTGGCTATGTTTTGTGCGACGTCGGGCGCAACCTGTGGCGCGGCGATCTCAAAGTTCTGGACACGATCGCAACGCGGAACGGGACGCTGTCGACTCACGCCAGCTTTGTCACGGAGTGTGGTAAGCCCGGCCTGCAGCGGGCGTGATGACGTCGCGGCAAGCCCGGACGTCTACCGTCCCGCGACGACGATCTTCGGAAGCGTCGTGATCGGTTCGACCGTGATCGCGCGGAACCACGTCTCCGCGCCTTCGGATTGCAGCTGAATCTGGCCATGCGTCAGCGGCTGCCGCGTGCCGTCGGTTGCGATCGTTGCCAGGTCGTGCACCTCGGCGACGGGTACGCCGTTGACGACATGCACCGCGCGGTCGCCGACGACATACAAATCGAGCGTGTTCCACGCGCCGATCGGACGCTCGGCATCGGTCGCGGCCTCGACGTTCCAGGTCGGGGTGCCGTTGACGATGTCGATCTCGCGGCCCCCGGCGCGATAGCGAAGATGCGGTTCGGCCAACGCTGGATCGAACGTCACGCCGGTGCGCCCCCGCACCTGGCCGCCCACCGCGACGATCATGCCGGTCGATCCGGTCATGATTTCGAACTCGACCGACGGACGCCAGGTCCCGAAGACTTCGCCGGCGGTGCCGTGGGTATGATAGAGCAGCCCGTTGTTGCGCGGCAGCGTCGCGCGCGGCGCCCAGGTCTTCGCCCCCCATTTGAACTGCAGCCGCAAGTGATAGTCGCCAAGGTCGGCGGTGTTGACGAGGCTGCCCCAGGTCCTGCCGTTCACCCAAATCGCCGGAGCCCCGTCCACGGAGCGCACGGCGAAGTCCCCGCTGGTATCTCGGCTGGTACCGATCGGCGGCGTGCCCGGGTTCGATTGGTAGGTAATCGCGGGGTCGGCATAACCGAGCCAAGGCGCCCAACCCTTCAGGGTACGCCCGTCGAACAACGCGGTCGGCTTGCTGGTCGGCACGGGTATGTCCGTCAGCGTCAGCCGCTGCGCCGCCCTTGCCGGTTCGCCCGCGACGGCGCGTGCCCGGTCCTTCGACGTTTGCGCGGTCGCGGGGGCGGATAGCACCAGAAGCGCCGTCAGTACTCGATGAAACCGCATAAACATTCCCCCTCAACCGTCGTCCGCTCAGCGATACTCTATTCGTCTAGCGCTGTATCGATACGACTTGAACGTCGGCTTCGTCGAAAATGGGGTATGGCTGACGCATTGCGAAAATTGCCAGGCGGGGCGCGTCGCGATCAATCGGCGAGGCGCTCGGACAGGAAATCGACGAACACACGGACGCGCGCGGGGGTTTGGCTGCCACCGACGAAGACCGCGTGAATGAGTTCGACGTCACCGGGATTAAAGTCTTCGAGGATGGGCACCAATCGGCCGGCCGCGATGTCGTCGACGACACTGAACGCGCCGACGCGTGCCACGCCGACGCCGGCAGCCGCGAGTTGGCCGAGCGTCTCGCCATTGTTCGCCTCGATAGTCCCTTTCACCGACAGCACGATGTCCCCGCCATCCCGGCGGAACGGCCAAATCGGCTCGGTACGGCGGAAGTTGAAGTTAAGGCAGTTGTGCGCGTGAAGGTCTTCAGGCACGACTGGCGTACCGTATTGTGCCAGATAGTCCGGTGCCGCAACGATCACCCGGCCGCTTTCGCCGAGTTTGCGCGCGGTCAGCGGACTGTCGGGAAGCGCGCCAAACCGGACCGCGACGTCCGCCTGTCCGGCGGCGATATCGACGATGCCATCACTCAGCGCGAAATCGACCAGAATGTGGGGGTATAGCGCGGCGAATTCACCGAGCAGCGGCACGATACAGAGCCTCCCATGCGATAGCGCGGCGCTGATCCGCAACCGGCCGCGGGGGGCGCCCTGGTCGGCAAGCTGCTGTTCGGCATCGTCGAGGTCTGCGAGGATGCGTCGCGCGGTCTGGAGATAGGCTTGTCCCTCCGCCGTCGGCGTCAGCGCCCTGGTCGATCGCAACAGGAGGCGTACGCCAAGCCGCGCCTCAATGCGATCGATCGACCGCGCGACGGCGGACGGTGTCAGGCCAAGCGTCCGTCCGGCCGCGGAAAAACTGCCCTCGCGCATCACCGCCGCAAAGATCTCCAGCGCCCGCGCACGATCGGCGCCCATGCCCGCCTTTGCGTCCATATCAAAAGTCCTTCGCGGTACCGTCACCTTATCCGGCGCAGTACTATCGGCCATCTATGCGCCAAGACCTCAGTCAGGGAAATGCGCATGGACTATCGGCAATTGGGATCATCGGGCCTGCGGGTGCCGGCATTGAGTTTCGGCACCGGAACGTTCGGCGGCACGGGGCCGCTGTTCGGCGCCTGGGGCCAGAGCGACGCGGCCGAGGCGCGCCGGCTGGTCGATACCTGCCTCGAGGCCGGTGTGACGATGTTCGACACGGCCGACGTCTATTCCAACGGGGCATCCGAGACCGTGTTGGGCGCTGCGATAAAGGGACGGCGCGATGCGGTGCTGATCTCGACCAAGACGGGCTTGCCGATGGGCGACGGGCCGCAGGACTGGGGCGCGTCGCGCGGGCGACTTATTTGCGCCGTCGAGGCCTCGCTGCGCCGGCTCGGGACCGATCATATCGATCTGCTGCAGCTCCACGCGTTCGATGCTTCCACGCCGGCCGAGGAGGTGATGGGCACGCTCGACAGCCTGATTGCCGCGGGCAAGGTGCGCTATGCAGGGGTGTCCAACTATCCCGGTTGGCAGCTGATGAAGGCGCAAGGCCTTGCCGAGTGCAACGGCTGGCCGCGTCTCGTCGCGCATCAGGTGTACTATTCGCTGATCGGCCGCGCTTACGAGGCCGACCTGATGCCGCTCGGGGCCGACCAGGGGGTCGGCGCGCTGGTGTGGAGCCCGCTCGGCTGGGGCAGGCTGACCGGCAGGATCGGACGCGACCGGCCAATCCCGAAAGGCAGCCGGCTGCACGATACCGAGCAGTTCGCGCCGCCGGTCGAGTCCGAGCATCTTTACCGCGTGATCGACGCGCTGGAAGCCGTCGCCGCCGAGACGGACAGGAGCGTACCACAGGTCGCGATCAACTGGCTGCTCCGCCGCCCGACCGTCGCGTCCGTCATCATCGGCGCGCGTACCGAAGCGCAGTTGCGCGACAATCTGGGTGCGGTCGGATGGGCATTGTCGCCCGATCAGGTCGCGGTGCTCGATACGGCCAGCGCCGTCCTGCCGCCCTACCCCCATACCCCGTATCACCAGCAGGAGGGCTTCGCCCGCCTGAACCCGCCACTGGTCTGAGGAGGCGAACGATGAAGCGCAATCCAGGCTTGCTGGCGCTCGCGATCGGTGCGTTCGGCATCGGCGTCACCGAGTTCGCGCCGATGGGGCTGCTGCCCGTCATTGCCCGCGACCTCGGCGTATCGATCCCGAGCGCCGGACTGCTCATCAGCGCCTATGCGCTCGGCGTCGTGATCGGCGCGCCGGTGATGACATTGACGACGGGCCGCGTCCCGCGGCGGGCGCTGCTGATCGCGCTGGCTGGGATATTCACGGCGGGGAATGTGTTGGCGGCGCTTTCGGGCAGCTACGGCATGCTGCTGGCGGCCCGGATCCTGACCTCGTTCAACCATGGCGCCTTTTTCGGGGTCGGCTCGGTCGTCGCCGCCAGCCTTGTGCCGGCCGAGCGGCGCGCAGGCGCGGTGGCGGCGATGTTCATGGGGCTGACGATCGCCAATGTCGTCGGGGTGCCACTTGCGACATGGGCGGGCGAACATCTCGGCTGGCGCGCGTCCTTCTGGGGCGTCTCCGCGCTGGGCGTCGTCACGATGGCGGCGCTAAGGCTGACGCTTCCCGCCCTGCCGGCTCCGTCCGGTAGCAACGCAATGGCCGAACTGCGCGTCCTCACGCGTGGCCCGGTCCTCGGCGCGCTCGGCCTGACCGCCGTCGGGGCAAGCGCGATGTTCACCGTGTTCACGTACATCACACCGATCCTGCGCGACGTGACGCATGCCTCGCTTGGCTTCGTCACCGCGATGCTGGTGACCTATGGTGTCGGGCTGACGGTCGGCAATTGGCTGGGCGGGCGCTTCGCCGATCGCTCGGTTGACCGCACGCTGATCGTCACGCTGGCCTCGCTCGCGCTGATTCTGACAGCCTTCGCGATGCTGATGCCCTTCAAGGGGCCGACCGCCATCCTGATCTTCCTGTGGGGCGTTGCCAGCTTCGCCTTGGTCCCGCCGCTTCAGGTTCGTGTCATGCACGCGGCGGCCGATGCGCCCAACCTTGCTTCCGCGATGAATATTGGCGCGTTCAATCTGGGCAATGCGATCGGCGCAGCGGTGGGCGGCGGCGTGATTGCCGCCGGTCTGGGCTACCCCGCCGTGGCGCTGGCTGGTGCCGGCGCCTCGGTGCTCGGCTTGGTTGCGGTAATCGTTAGCGTACGCAGCGGAAGGCCATCCCCTGCAGCCCATGACCCAAAGAGCGGCGACCGCAAAGATTTGCCCGCAGCGCAAGCGGCCGGTGCCCGTCGATAGTTCAAACGACTCCGTTGCAGACCTCCACGGCGCTGTTTTGCTTCCCGGAATCAGCCATTCAGCAACCGCCAACGGCAGCGTCCGGTGCAACGATTTCACCAGGCAAATGGCGAAAGTTGGTGATGGAGTGGACGCCGCCCCGACGGCATCGAGGCACCAAAGTGAGGGTGTCGAACAGCTTTGTTCTTCGGGCGGCAGCCGCGTTGCACGGTGGCGCTGGAGGTGTGCGGGGGTGCTCATCACAGGGCGCGTGAACTGCAGCCGGTCGAGCACGCAGTCCGACTGATTCCGGCGGCCTAGGTGACACTGTTCGTGCAGCGTTACGGGAACGGTTCGGTCGATGCCCGGGCGATCGGCGAGGCAGTGCGACGGTCGATCATGCGGTTCGCGGCGGTTCGTGGCGGTGAAGACCGAGCGGCAGCAGGGCGCGGCTCTGGTGTTCCGCACATGTGACATGCTGGTCAAGCAGCGCATCGATCTCGGCATCGCGAGTTCGGGGGCATTTCGTCAAAGATGGCTGGGTGGCACCCAAAGGAGCGTCGCAGCACCGCGACGTCCTTCGTCACGTCGCCCTCACGCTGCTGGTCTGAAGATGATCGTCTGCGCGCGCGCGGGGATCCGGACCTGAATGATGGCGACGACCGATCCGCAGACGTCTGCCGCTGGGGAGCTGCGCGCTTGACGACGCCATGGTCACCTTGGAGAGTCGGCATAATGGCTTCCATTCCGCCCCCCCGCTGGCCCGCCGACCTCATGCAGGCCGCGCTTGCGCTGCACGACAACCAGCTTCACGTCGCCGAGCCGCTGCTCAAGGCGTATCTCAAGCGCGATCCGTTCGATGCGCGCGCGATCCGGATGCTGGCCGAATTGGCGGGGCGGATCGGCCGGTACGGCGATGCGGAGGCGTTGCTGCGCCGCGCGGTCGAACTGGCGCCCGGCTTTACCGCGGCGCGTGCGAACCTCGCGCTCGTGCTGTACCGCCAGAACCGCGCGCCCGAGGCGCTGACGCTGCTCGACGCGGTGATCGCAGACGAGCCCGACAATCCGGGGCACGCGAACCTGAAGGCCGCCGCGCTCGGCCGGCTCGGCGGGTTCGAGGACGCGATCGCGCTGTACGAAAAGATACTGCACGATGCACCCGGCCAGCCGCGCGCGTGGCTGAGCTATGGGCATATGCTCAAGACCGTCGGGCGCCGCGACGACGGCATCGCCGCGTATCGCCGTGCGCTGGCGCTGTTGCCGACGCTCGGCGATGCGTGGTGGAGCCTTGCCAACCTCAAGACGGTGCGGTTCGATGACGATGATATCGCGGCGATGGAGGCTGCGCTTGCGCGGGACAATCTGGATGACGAGGACCGCTTCCATCTCGATTTCGCGCTCGGCAAGGCGTTTGAGGATCGCCGCGATCCAGTGCGGTCGTTCGCCCATTACGCGGCGGGCAATGCACTTCGCCGCACGCGGATCGTGTACGACGCCGACGAAACGCGTGCGTTCGTCGATCGCAGCATCGCGCTGCTGACGCCTGCGTTTCTGGACGCACGCCGGGGCGAGGGCTGCGATGCGCCCGACCCGATCTTCATCCTCGGCATGCCCCGCGCGGGCTCGACGCTGATCGAACAGATCCTCGCAAGCCATAGCTTGGTCGAGGGGACGACCGAACTGCCCGACATGCCCGCGCTGGCACGCCGGATCGCACCCTATCCCGAGGGTCTGGCGACGCTGTCCGCCGACGCAGCGCGCGACATCGGCGAGCAGTATCTGCGCCGCGCCGCGATCCAGCGGCGGACCGATCGCCCGTTCTTCATCGACAAGCTGCCGAACAACTGGGCGCATATCGCGCTGATCCAACTCGCGCTGCCCAATGCGCGGATCATCGACGCGCGCCGCGATCCACTCGACTGCTGCTTCTCGAACTTCAAGCAGCATTACGCGCGGGGGCAGGCGTTCAGCTATGCGCTCGACGATATGGGCCGCTACTATACCGATTATGTGCGGCTGATGACGCATGTCGACGCGGTGTTGCCGGGGCGGGTCCACCGCGTCGATCACGAAGCGTTGATCGCGGATACCGAGGCCGAGGTCCGCGCGTTGCTGGCCGCCTGCGGGCTGGCGTTCGAGCCCGCCTGTCTCGCGTTCCATGAGACCGAGCGCGCAGTGCGTACCGCCAGTTCCGAACAGGTCCGCAGGCCGATCAACCGCGACGGCGTCGATGCCTGGCGCCCCTATGACGCGTGGCTCGGACCGCTGCGCTCGGCACTGGGATTAGACGCCACGCCGTGACCCGTGGCGAAAACGTCACGGATGCGTCACAAAAATTCATGATCGCGCAAGCTTCGTTTGACCTTTGTTGCGCCGCAACACACTCTGCCGACATAAATCGTCGTGGGGGCAACGGGCATGCATCTTTTCGGTCGTCGCATATGGATCGCGTCGCTGCTCGCCTCGGCTTCGGTCGTGGCGCCTGCGTTCGCCCAGACGGCTCCCGCGCCGGACGCGCCGCCGCAGGCTGATAGGGCGCAGACCGACACCGGGCAGACCGACACCGGGCAGACCGACACCGGGCAGACCGGGCCGGCGGCCGGGGAATATGAAGGCGACATCGTCGTCACCGCGCAGAAGCGCGACCAGAATATCCAGACGGTCCCGATCAGCATCCTGGCGATCGGCACCAAGCGGCTCGACGATCTCAACATCTCGAACTTCAACCAGTACACGCAGCTGCTGCCGTCGGTGTCGTTCCAGACGACGCAGCCGGGCTCGACCGTCGTCTACATGCGCGGCGTGGCATCGGGTGGCGACGGCAATCATTCGGGCCCGCTCCCCTCGGTCGGGACGTATCTCGACGAACAGCCGGTGACGACGATCGGCGGCACGCTCGACGTCCACGTCTACGACATCGCGCGGATCGAGAGCCTCGCCGGGCCGCAGGGCACATTGTACGGCGCATCGTCCGAAGCGGGGACGATCCGGATCATCACCAACAAGCCCGACACGAGCGACTTTTACGGCCGCGTCGATGGTGCGGTGAACAGCGTCAAGTCTGGCGGGATCGGCAGCAAGATCGAGGGCATGCTCAACATGCCGCTGTCGCAGTCCGCGGCACTGCGCGTGGTCGGCTTCTACCAGCGCGACGCCGGCTTCATCGACAACGTCGCCGGATGCCGCAGCTATCTGCCCGAACCCACCCCGACCTCGTGCACCTCGGCGAATGGCGGCGTGGTCGTCGACAATGCCGCGTTCGTGAAGAAGAACTATAACGACACCGAGACCTATGGCGGCCGCGCCGCGCTGAAGGTCGATCTCGACAGCAACTGGACCGTGACGCCAACCGTGCTGTACCAGGAACAGCGCAACCACGGCACCTATGGCTATGATCCGAAGGTCGGCGACCTCCAGCTCCAGCATTTCTTCCCCGAATTCCGCCGCGACCGCTTTATCCAGGGCGCGCTGACGATCGAGGGCAAGGTCGGCAACTGGGACGTCACCTATGCCGGCGCGTATCTAGACCGGAAGACGTACACGTCGAGCGACTATACCGATTACGCAGAGGCCTATGATTCCGCCTATTCGTCGGTCGGTGGGCTCGCCGGCTATTTCTATTACCAGGACAATGCGGGGCGGACGATCGATCCGCGGCAGAAGATCATCGGCACCGATCATTTCAAGAAGACGAGTCAAGAATTGCGCGTCGCATCGCCCGTCGAGGACCGGTTCCGGATCGTCGCCGGCGCCTTCTACCAGCGCCAGACGAACGCGATCTTCCAGGATTACCAGATCGCCAATCTCGGCACCGCGGTGTCGGTCAACGGCGCGCCCGGCACCTTGTGGCTGACCAAGCAGAAGCGCGTCGACAAGGATTACGCCATGTTCGGCGAGGCGAGCTTCGACATCCTGCCGAACCTGACCGTGACCGCGGGCGGCCGTGCCTATATCTACGACAATTCGTTGATCGGGTTCTACGGGTTCGGCCGTAATCCCGCGGTCGATCCCGACGATGGCCGGCCCTATAGCGCGACACCATTCAACGCCGCGGGCAGCAGCCTGACCGGCGTCGCGGGCTGCTATCTGGCGAATGGCCAGACGTTGCGCGAGGCGTATCGGAGCGGCGGCGATACTTCCACGCTGCTGCCCGCGGCGGTCTCCGGGTCGCCCTGCACCAACCTGGCGACGTACACGACCACCGGCCTGATCCCGAAAAAGACGGAAGGACAAGGTGCCACCTACCGCTTCAACCTGACGTACAAGGCGACCGACAAGGTGATGGTTTATGCCACCTTCTCGCGCGGCTTCCGGCCGGGCGGGATCAACCGCCGCGGCGACGTCGCACCTTATGACGCGGACTTCCTGACCAATTACGAGCTCGGCCTGAAGACGACGCTGTTCGACCGTCTCCGGTTCAACGCCGCGATCTATCAGCAGGCCTGGGACAAGTTCCAGTTCTCGTTCCTCGGACCGAACAGCTTCACGATCATCCAGAACGGGCCGAACGCGCGGATCAGGGGCGCGGAGGCGGATGCGAACTTCTCCACCGGCGGGCTGTCGCTGACCGCGGCGGCCTCTTATACCGATGCGAAGACGCGCAACGATCTGTGCGCGAGACAGCCCTGCGGCGGCGAGGAGAATCCGGTATTGGCAGTGAAGGGAACGCGCCTGCCAATCACGCCGCGCTTCAAGGCAAGTGGAACGGCGCGCTACAGCGTCCCGGTAGGCACCGCGAAGGCGTATATCCAAGGGCTGGTCGCGCATCAAAGTTCGGCGTCGGCGGACATTCGCACGTTCCAAGCGGGCACGCTCGGGCGACTCAAGGCGTACACGACCGCCAATGCCTCGATCGGTGCCGACCTGTCCGGCTACACGCTCGAACTGTTCGTCCAGAACCTCTGGGACGAACGCGCGCAATTGTCGCGGTTCCAGCAATGTGGAACGTGTTCGCAGCGCACCTATATCGTCACCAGCACGCCGCGCACGATCGGCCTACGCGCAGGCGCGAAATTCTAGACCGGAACGCCCTTCCGATCCTCCCCCTGCCGGGGGGAAGATTTCAAAGAAAGATGAAGATGACGTCCAAGCTCAAGCTGTTTCTCGCCTGCACCGCCGCGATGACCGCCCTCCCCGCTCAGGCGCAGACCGCCGCCGACAACGGTCTCGCCATTGCCAAGAAAATGATTGCCTTCCGCAGCGTCCGCGGCCCCGGCAACCAGACGCCGCAGTTGGCCGCGTATCTGAAGTCGGTGCTAGTCGGCGGCGGTTTCGCAGCAAGCGACGTGACCGTCACCCCGGTCGACGATACCGCCTATCTGATCGCGACGTGGAAAGGCAGCGACGCGGCGCTAAAGCCGATCGTCCTGTCCGGGCATATCGACGTGGTCGAGGCGAAACCCGCCGACTGGCAGCGCGATCCGTTCACGCCGGTCGTCGAGAACGGCTATCTGTACGGCCGCGGCGCGACCGACATGAAGCTCGACGCCGCACTCGCGATCGCCACGCTGCTCGACATGAAAAAGGCAGGCTTCGCACCCAGACGCGGCATCGTCCTGGCGCTGTCCGGCGACGAGGAAACGGTGATGAAGACCTCGTCGCTGATCGCCGGCACGCTCAAGAACGCCGAGATGGCGCTCAACATCGACGGCGGCGGCGGGCTGTACGCGGAGAACGGCAAGGCCGAATATTTCACGATCGGCGCGGCCGAGAAGACCTATGCCGACTTCCAGCTGACGGTGACGAACCCCGGCGGCCATTCGTCCGCGCCGCGCAAGGTGAACGCGATCAACGAACTGTCCGCCGCCCTCGTCCGGATCGGCAATTACCGGTTCGCGCCGCAGCTGTCGCCGATCACCAAGGGCTATTTCGAGGGCGTCGCCCCGCGCCAGACGCCCGCGATCGGCTCGGCGATGCGCGCTTTCGCGGCGAACCCGAAGGATCAGGCGGCGATAGAGACGCTTGCCGCCAATCCCGGCTATGTCGGCCAGATCGGCACCACCTGCGTCACGACGATGATCAGCGGCGGGCATGCGCTGAACGCGCTGCCGCAGCGCGCCACCGCCAATATCAACTGCCGGATCTTTCCGGGCGTCAAACCCGCGACCGTGATGGCCGAACTGGCCAAGGTCGCCGCGGACCCCGGCGTGACGTTCAGCGACGTTACCGAAGGGTCGAACCCGACCGACGCCTCGCCGCTCCGCGCCGACCTGACGGATGCGGTGAAGACCGCGATGGGCAAGATCCGGCCCGGCGTGCCCGTGTTCCCGAGCATGTCCGCGGGCGCGAGCGATTCGATGTGGTACCGCTCGGTCGGCGTGCCGAGCTACGGTGTCAGCCCGACGTTCATCAAGCAATCAGACGATTTCAGCCACGGCCTCAACGAACGCACACCGATCGACAACATCCCGCTGGCGATCACCTATTACCGCTCGCTGCTCACCGATCTGACGCGATAACGCCCCCTGCGCCGGCGCTCGCTGCTACCGCCGATG
Source organism: Sphingomonas sp. Leaf34 (assembly GCF_001421805.1). Classification (GTDB taxonomy): domain Bacteria; phylum Pseudomonadota; class Alphaproteobacteria; order Sphingomonadales; family Sphingomonadaceae; genus Sphingomonas. The sequence goes on from NZ_LMLC01000001.1 coordinate 202,700, forward strand.
CGCCGCCGCTCATGCGCAAATGCGGCGCTGTCTCTGAAATTGGTGCCCATCTTCGTTTTGCCCTGCGGCCCCCCGAAGTATCAGCCGGACGCCGGGCAATAGTGCGCGAGGAAATCATGATGTCGCGGTAGCGTCCGAACCGTACCCGCTATTCCTCTGGAGAGATCGTCAAAGGAGGTTTGCAGGTCGTGCGCCTTGATGATGCTCGCGATTCGATGATGTGCGCGCGGCACGACGCCTTGCCCGAGCATGACCGAAACCCAGGAATCGATCCTGAACAGGTCGTCCTGTCCCTGCCATGCGCCAGCCGTCGCCGTGAAAAGCGAGATCCGCTCGGCCAGGCTATCCGGAACAGTCATCCGCGCGCAGTCGCGCCAGAAGTCGGAATCGTCACGTTGGGTGACGTGGTAATGCAGGATGATGAAGTCGCGCACATGCTCCCACTCGTGTCGCGACTGAACGTTGTAGCGCGCAGCAAGTGCGTTGTGATCGTCGCCGCGGAATGGGAACAGCTGGATCAGACGGATCACCGCATTCATGATGAGATGGATGCTGGTCGACTCGAGGGGCTCGATGAACCCCGCCGCGAGACCCAGCGCGATACAGTTCCGGTTCCAAGCCTGCCGTCGCATGCCTGAGCGGAAACGCAGTGGTCGCGGCTCGAACAACGGGCGGCCATCCAACGCGCCGATCAGCGTCGCGTGCGCCTCGTCATCGCTCATGTGCCGGCTGGAATAGACGAGACCGTTGCCCGTCCGGGTCTGGAGCGGGATCTGCCAGCGCCAGCCGGCAGCGTGCGCGATCGCGCGCGTGTAGGGTACCGGCGGTGCGACGGTCTCCGTCTGCACGGCAAGTGCCCGGTCGGTTGCGAGCCATTCCGACCAATCCTCGTAGCCCGTCCCGAGCGTGGCTTCGGTCAGGAGCGCGCGGAAGCCGGTGCAGTCGATAAACAGGTCGCCCGCGATCCGCTCGCCCGATGCCAGGACAAGCGCGGCGATATCGCCCCCCTCGCCGTCTCGTTCGACCCGCTCGATGCGTCCCTCGACGCGCCGCACGCCCCAGGGCTCTGCCAGGTTTCGCAGGAACCGCGCATAGGCGGTCGCGTCGAGGTGATAGGCATAGGCCAGCGAATGCTGCTCGTCGTGACCGAATAGGCCCGCGCCGGCGGCCTGTTGCTCGAGCGAATAGTCGCCATACGCGCCACCGAACCCGCGTGCGCGCGCCTCGAGCCAGAAATGCTGGAAGTCGGCGATCGCCACCGACCTGCCGACGCTGCCGAACGGATGGAAATAGCGGTCGCCAATCTGGCGCCAGTTCTCGAACGCGATGCCAAGCTTGAAGGTCGCCTGCGTGGCACGCATGAAGGCGGCTTCGTCGATGCCGAGAAACGCGTGAAAGCTGCGCGCGGTCGGGATGGTGGATTCGCCGACGCCGACGGTGCCGATCTCGTCTGATTCGACGAGCGTCACGGCGACGAGCGATCCGAGTTGGCGCACGATCGCCGCGGCGGCGATCCATCCGGCGGTGCCACCACCCGCGACCACGACGCGGGTACGCGGAGGCTCAGGCGTATCGTTCATCGGTTGAGCCTGTGCAGCAGATAGGCGCGCAACTGCCGTGCGCCGGACTCGTCCAGCGGTGCGAGCGGTCCGCGTGCGGGCGGCGGCAGATGTGCGGCAACCGCCTCCGCATCGCCGAACACATAATGGTCGAACATCGCGCGCCATGCGCGCTTCTCCTGCGTGGGCCGGTCGCGAAGGCTGAGAAGACCGTGCAGCAGCGTATCCATCGGCGTATCCATGAAGGCGGGCGCCGCGTTCCACCAATAATTCACCAGCACGTTGAAGTCGTCGAGCGCCTCGACATGGTGCCACCACAAAGCCGGGTAGACGAGGACGTCGCCGGCTGCCAGCTCCGCCACCGATCCGGCAGCGAGCGCGGCGGCGAAGCGCGGATAGGCATTGAGATCGGGGGCAGCGAAATCGACCATGCTCACCACCTGCCCACCTGGGGTGGGCGCGAGCGGGCCGGGATAGAGGTTGGCGACCTGGTCCGGTGGAAACAGCGTGAAGCGCCGCCGCCCAACTGCGCAGACCGCCGCATTGTTCGACATGTCATGGTGTGCGGACGCGATCGTGCGGTTGCCGATCCAGATGCTGGCGAGCGGCGGGTGGCGATCGAACACGTCACCGTGCGGCGCCAGATCATTGTGCGCGCGAAAGCCGGGGAGATAGGTGTCGAGATCGGTGGAGCCGAGATAATAGGCCGGTGGCGTGGCATCGCCGCGATGACCAAGCACGCGATCGAGGAAGTCGCCCAGCGCGATCCGCTCGGCCGTGAAGTTCATCGCGGTGGCGGTCTCGTCATAATGGAAGCGCCCGGCGATCGCGGGATCGCCGACATAGCCGGTGACGGGGCGCCCGGCATCGAACCCGCGCAGATAGGCGGCAGCCTCGTGCGGCGACCGACGTCCGGCCTGAACCAGCGGCCAGTCGGCGGCGAGCCCGCGCAGGATCACCGGCTCGTCGGTCGCAATCAACGCGTCCAGATCAAGCAGATCGGTGTGATCGATCTCGCGCACCCGTCGCGATACCCGCAAGCTCTCAGCCATGAAGCTCTTTCCGCAGCTTCCGATCGATCAGATGACGCAGGTTGCCAAGCGACGAGGCGATCCAAAACGCCGGACGCAGAAAATCGTCGCGGTGGAGACGCGCCAAAGTGTCGCCGTCGAGCGCAGCCAGGCGCCCTGCATCGACGGTGAAGCGATCGGGAATGTCGTACCGACGCCCATCGGCGAGATCGAGTTGCAACGTCGCGGGTTCGAGCAGGTCGGCGGCGGCAAACGCGTCGAACATCGCCTTCTCGGTCTCCAGACCGATATAGATGCGCTGCAGCATAGCCGAGACGTGATCGAGCAACGGCGCGTTCCCGCCAAGCTCGCGGAACACCGGCTCGCCGGTGTCGACGATGCGCGGATGGTCCGGGTCGACATGGATCATCGGTTCGCCATGGGCATCGACGCCGATCGAGAAGGGACCGCGCGCGCGCGCCGCAGGCACGTACCGCGCGTCCCAGTTCTCGCCGTCGAGGAACAGGTTCTCGTCGGGATCGAGCCCCAGTAGGACGGTCGCGAAGAGGACGCCTTGTTCGTCGCGACGCAGCAGGATTGCGTAATCGCGCTGCAGCTCCTCGAACTCGCCCGGGAAGACGCGCGTCTGGTTGATCGCATCGCCGTAGCGCGCGTGATGACCGACCGCGACACGCAGGTCGCGGTGGTCGATATTGTTGAGAAGTACCGGAGAGGCCATGCGTTGATCCTAGACGAGGAAGGCCGCTTTCGTCAGCGGCCTTCTCGCCGTTTGGTCAGAAGCGGTATCGCGCTCCGACCAGATACCGGGCGGACCCTTCCGACAGGTACCAGATGTTGCTCTCGTCGCGGCCGTAGGAGCGCACGCCTTCCTCGGTGATGTTGATCGCTTCGAACCCGAGCGCGAAACGGGACGTAAGGTCGAAGTTTACCGAAAGGTCGAGCTGACCATAAGGCGCGGTGAACACCGGATTGCGATCGCCGCCGCGGTTGATGCCGCTGAGGAACTTGTCGCGCCAGTTGTAGGACATACGCGCCGAAATGCCGTTCTTGTCGTAGATCAGCGTGGCGTTGGCAGTATCCGACAGACCGACCAGCGCAAACGTGTTCACGCTGGGATCGGCCGCGATGTCGATGCCGATATTGCCGCGGACCAGCGTATAACTGGCGGCCACGCCGAAACCCGTGTCTCCGAGGAAATACTGCCCGGCGAGCTCGACGCCGTAGATATGCGCGTCCTGGTTGTTGATCGGCGTATTCACCGCGAAGTTGAACAGCGGATCCTGCCCATTGGCGGTGATATCGTACTGGCCGAGGATCTGATCGACGAACCCCTGGTTCAACGCGCGGCTCTGCGTGTTGTAGTTGGCCGCGAACTGCGCGTTCGTCGCCGCGACATTGCCCGCATTCTGCTGCAGCAGCGCTGTGTAGGTGAACAGGTTCACGTCGGTGATGTCGGCGTTGAACGTGCCGGCAAGCTGCTGACGCGCGGTGCCCGAGCGCGTACCGGCGGCGCCCGAGGTGGGATCGCGCAGACCGAACAGGTTGCGGTTGACCACCGTCTGACCGATGAAGTTATGGACCTTCTTGTTGAAGAAGCCTGCCGACAGGAACACGTCCTTGCGCGGATACCATTCGAGCGACACGTCGATGTTGTCCGACGACAACGGATCGAGATCGGTATTGTGCGCCGTGCCGGTGGCGATGCCGCCGATCGCCGTCGGACGACCCGGACCGCTCACATTGGTCGAAGCGAACAGGTCGCCGTAACCGGCGCGCGAAATCGTCTTGCTGTACGATGCGCGGGCGAAGAGGTTGTCGACGACTTCGAACTTGGCATCCACCGACGGCAGCCAGTTGCTGTAGCCGCCGCGCGACGACAGCGTCTGCCGATCGGCCGTGTTCGCCACGAAGAAGTCGTTGTCGGCCGTCCAGACGACCGCGGTCGGCACCGGCTGAAGCGAAACGGCCCGGACCTTGGTGTTCTCATACCGAACGCCGGCAACCAGCTGTGCGTTGTGATCGAAGAGCGTGCCGTTCCAGGATCCCTGGACATAGCCCGACCAGATGTTCTCGCGGACGCGGTTGTCGTCGTTCGCGTCGATGTTGTTAGCGTGGTTCACGCCGTCGTTCGTCACGCCGCGATAATAGTCGAACAGCGTGTTGTAGAGCTTCGTCGCATCCTGCGTACGGAACGCCACCAGCGTGTTGGCGTCCGGTTTCCCGTCGTTATGCTCGAACTTGCACACGTTGCAGAACTGGAACACCTGACCGGGCGCGAGACGCGCGATGTCGGGCGGCAGCGAGTTGCCCCAGTCACCCAGGACCTGGCGTGTGTTGTACTGTGTCTGACGCGTATTCGTGGTGCGGTAATCGGCACCCGCGTCGAGGCGAAGCTGATCGTTCAGTGCCCATCCGGCGTCAGCGCGCAGCTCCTTGACCCGCTGCGTCTGGTTGGAGGCGAACTGACGCTGCACCGCGCTCGACAGATCGCCGAGATCGATCACACCGTTGCCATTGCCCTTGATGAAGGACTGGCCGGTCGGCGTCGTGCTGACCGAACCGTCATTGATGCCGATCGTCTGCTGGGGGAAGCCATTCTTGCCCAGCGTCAGCGAATGTGCGGCGACGACCGGCGCGTTGAAGGCAACCGTCGTCGAAGTCTGGCCATTGGGATTGTCAGGCGCGCTGTCCGCGCGACCGATATGACCGTCGATCGCGAGCGAGAAGCGGTCGGTCGGCTTCCATTCGATGTTGCCCCCGAAATCGTACAGCTTGTTCTTCTGCGCGCGGTACGCCTGCTCGAACGCCTCGTCCTTCACGCCGTTGATCGTTTCGGACAGGAAGCTCGTCGTCGCAATGCCGTTGCTGGCGTCATCGAACGTGACCACGCCGAACGGACGATTGAACCAGTTGGACTGAGTCGAGCGCCGTTCGGACTGGCGGAGCTGGGCGTAGAGGCCGTCTGCGGTGAAGGTCAGCGTGTCGGTCGGTCGGAATTGCAGGACACCCGACCCGTTGATGCGCTCGCGGCTCGCCTCGGAGAAGTGATAGCGCGAATCGTTCGGCACGGACACCAGGACATTGCCGTTCGTCGGACGGTTGTTGATGACCGTCTGACCGTTGACGAAGCCGTTGCCGGGATTGAGGAAATCGGTCAGCGACCGGATATTCCAATTGTCGGGCGCTACGCTGGAGAAGCTGAAGTTGCGCTTCTGATAGCTGCCGAAGAGCGACACGCCGAACCGCTGGTCGGGATCACTCCAGCTGGCGGTGCCCGACACTTCGGGCGTCACGCGCGCGCCGCAGTCGAAACAGTCTGACGAGCTGTTGTCGTAGCTGCCCTTGACGCCGAGCGAGCCCAGCAAACCCGTGTCCTTGGAATCGAGCGGACGACGGCTGACGACGTTCACGGCCGCGCCGATGCCACCCGATGGGATCGCGGCGCGCCCGGTCTTGTAGACCTCGAGCGTCTTGACGCCTTCGGAAGCGAGGTTGGAGAAGTCGAACGAACGGCCAAACCCGCCGGCACCGTCGCCACCCTGGTCACCGCCCACCGCGACGATGTTCGATGTCGCGAGCTGGCGGCCGTTGAGCGTGACGAGATTATACTGTGCACCGAAACCGCGAACCGTGACGGTCGAGCCTTCGCCGTTGCGGCGATCGATCGACACGCCGGTGATGCGCTGCAGCGATTCCGCGAGGTTGGTGTTGGCGAACTTGCCGATGTCCTCCGCACTGATCGCGTCAACGACACCGAACGAATCGCGCTTGATCGCGATTGACCGCTCGAGCGAGGCACGAACGCCGGTCACGACGATCTCGTCGCCCGGGGCCTGGTCGGGCATCGCGTTGGTCGCGGTCGCGCCGGTCTCGGTCTGCGGAGCGCCTGGCGACGTATCAGCCTGCGGGGTTCCTTGCTGGGCCTGTTCCGACGGGGTCGGAACAGGCGCGGCCTGCGCAGTCGCCAAGGCGGGCATCGTCAGCCCCGCCACCAACGCGACTAGCGACGTCGAGCGCGCAAATGCCAACGGAATAGATCCCCTCATACTCATCCTCCCTGACCAGCAAGTCCTTGCCGGTGTGTTATTCTTGGCGGTGTATCCCCGCGTTTCCCGACCGTGCTGTCGCCCGACATCGATGTCAATCACCGCGCGCCATTCATGCCCGTCATCCGCGGATTTGTTTCAAGGTGTGTCAAAAGCAGCACGCGCCGAGGCCAGCCGCCGGCCCGTCAGAGCGACCGTGCCCGCCGCGACCGTCGTTTGCGCGTCTGTTGCGAGGTTGAGCACATAGGCGCCGCGCTTCAGGCGCCAGCCATCGGCGCCCCATCGCGACAGCGCGCGTGGATCGGCGGTGATCGTCACGGTTCTGGTCTCGCCAGCCGCCAGCGTCTGACGTGACCAGCCGACCAGCCGCGGGGCGCCGCCGTCCGGCAGCGTCGCGTAGAGTTGCGGTACGGCGACCCCCGCCCGCGCCGTCCGATTGGTCACGGCGAACGTCACGCCGGCATTTGCACCACCCAAAAAGTGTGGGTTGCTGATCCTGATGCTGGCATAGCTCAGCCCGAAGCCGAACGGGAACAACGGCGTGTCCTTGCGCGTGGCATACCAGCGATATCCGACGTTCGCGCCCTCCCGATAGGTAACGGGATAGGCTGGAAGCAGGCTCGCGTCTCCGGCACCGGCATTGGCGGAGGCATCGTTGCGCGTCGCGCCCGTCGGCGATGCGACCGGCCGAGGGCGCGGCAGCTGCGCGATGCTCCGCGGGAAGCTGATCGGCAGACGGCCCGACGCATCGACCTCCCCGAACAGCACGCGCGCAATCGCCTCGCCGCCGCGCTGGCCCGGATACCAGGCCTCGACGATCGCCGGCACGCGCATCGCCCACGGCATCAGAACCGGTCCACCGGTTTCGAGCACGACGATCGTGCGTCGGTTGGCGGCGGCGACCGCGTCGATCACCGCGTCCTGATCATCAGGAAGCGAAAGCGATGGCGCATCCTGCGCTTCGGTCTGCCAATGCGTTGCAAAGACGATCGCCAGGTCGGCGGCGCGCGCCGCCTTGGCAGCGGCGGCGGGGTCGGTGCCGTCGACGAACGTCACCTTCGCGTTGGGGGCCAGCGCCCTGATGGCTCGCAGCGGCGATGACGAATGATAGGTCACCCGCGCGAACGACGCGGCCGCGCCACTCTTGAGCGGGATCTCGATCGGGACGCCGCCGACCGAGCGAACCTGAGACGAGCCGCCCCCGGACAGCACGCCGACGTCGGCATGCCCGCCGATGACCACGATCGATCGCGCCGTCCTGGCAAGCGGTAGAAGCCCGTTCTCATTCCTAAGCAGGACGATCCCGGCTTCGGCGGCATGCTGCGCGACCTCGGCGTTCGCGGCATAGTCGATCGGCTGTGCGGACAGGGGCGTGGGACGGTCGTAAAGGCCGCTGGCGATGACGCCCGTCAGAATGCGGCGGACCATGTCGTCGAGCCGTGCCGTCGAGACCCGCCCCGCAGCGACGGCGTCAGCAAGCGGCGTGCCAAAATAGACCTTTGCATCCAGTTCCTGACCCGACTCCTGATCGAGCCCTGCATTGGCGGCCTTCTCGGTGGAATGTACGGCCCCCCAGTCGGACATGACGAACCCTGGATATTTCCAGTCCCCGCGCAGCACGTCGGTCAGGAGACGCTTGTTCTCGCACGCATAGTCACCATCGATGCGATTGTACGCGCACATCACCGAACCCGGCTTTCCGTCCGCGATCGCGATCTCGAACGCCAGCAGGTCACTTTCGCGCAAAGCCGCCGGATCGATCCGCGCATCGAGCACGGCCCGTCCGGTCTCCTGGCTGTTGAGGACGAAATGCTTGATCGTCGAAACGATATGGTTCGACTGGACGCCCCGGATCGACGCGGCGCCCATCACGCCCGTGAGCAGCGGATCCTCGCCGAGATACTCGAAGTTGCGCCCGTTCCAGGCGTCACGCGTCAGGTTCACGCCGCCCGCAAGCAACACGTTGAAGGTCTTCGCCCGCGCTTCGCTGCCGATCATCGCGCCCCCGGCATAGGCGATGGCGGGATCGAAACTCGCGGCGGTGGCAAGGCTCGCGGGCAGCGCAGTGGCCACATCGCCCTTGCGCTGCTCGACCTGGTTGGCAACGCCCAGCGACGCATCGCTCTCGCGCAACGTCGGTATGCCCAGACGTGGAACACCGGGCACGTACCCGGCGGACGGAATCATGTCGGCCGTCATTGGCTTCGCCATCGGCGGGAATATGCCGTGAACATAGCGGAGCTTTTCGGCGCTGGTCATCGCCTTCACCAGCGCGTCCGCGCGGTCCGCAGCGGTTCGCGTGGTATCGCGCCAGATCTCGGACGTGCGGGCATCCGGTACGCCGGCGGTCGTTGTCGCCGACGCCTGTGCGGACCCCGCCACCGGCAGCGGCAGCGGCACCGGCACCGGCAGCGTCTGCGCCGAAAGCGCGATCGGCGCGACGCTCATCAGCGCGCAGGCGATCCGCGAAAATCCGGTGCTCATCCCCGTGCTCATCGTCAATATCCTCCCATGCCGCATCTTCCCGGGCGGCTTGGCGGCGTGATCGCCAACTCCGACATCGATGTCAATGCGAAGCGCGCTGCCATGGTCGCACGTTGCGCAGCCGCGTCGCCTTGCTAGGATGAGGCGTGACCACCATCAGCATGCCCCTTGCGCCCACGACCAGCGAACAGCGCGCGACGCTGCTGTTCCGGCTCTGTATCGGCGTCTATTTCCTCGGCGGCTTCCTCAACTCGCTCGTCGGACTGCTGGTACCCCGATTGCGGATGATCGAGGGACTGAACCACACGCGCGCGTTGCTGGTGCAGTTCGCGTTCCATTCAAGCTATCTCCTCTTTGCCGTGCCGATCACGGTGCTGGTGGTGAAATTCGGCTACATGCGCAGCATCGCGGCGGGGCTGGTCGTCATCGCCCTTGGTTGCGGCCTGCTGGCGGCCTCGCTTGGGTCGCTTGGATACTTCATGGTCCTGCTCGCGTTACTCGCGCTCGCCGGCGGGGTTACCTTTCTGCAGATCGCCGCCAACATCGTCGTGCCGGTGGTGGAACCGGTACGCCGCGCCGTCTCGCGACTGACGTTGCTGCAAGGCTTCAACTCGCTTGGTACCGTGCTTGCGTCGCTGGCAGGATCCACGCTGCTGCTCGGGACGGGTCGGCAACGGCCCGGCGACGTGGCAGAGCATATACGGGTCGTCCTGCCATTCCTTGCGGTCGCGCTTGTCGCACTTGCGCTGGCCGCCGCCTTTATCGGCCGACGCGATCTGCTGCGCGCATCCTCGACACCGCGGCGCGTGCCGCTCTCGGGCATGGTCGACGTGCTGGCGAACCGGCGATTGCTGGCGGGTGGCGGCGCGATGTTCGCCTATGTCGGTGCCGAGGTCACGATCGGCACGCTGCTCGTCGAATATCTGGCGATGCCCGACATCCTGAACGTCTCGCCAGTAGCGGCGGGGCAACTCGTCGGTCTGTACTGGGCCGGGGCGCTGGTCGGCCGATTGGTCGGCGCGCGCTGCCTCACCCGCTATGGCGCGCCGACGATGCTGCTCGGTTGCGCGATCGGCGCCGTCGCGCTCGTGGCGGTGGCGATCAGCCTGCAGGGGCCGGTGGCCGCCGCGGCGCTGCTTGCAGTCGGGCTGTGCAACGCGATCATGTATCCGACGATCTTCGCGCTTTCGCTGCCCGACGATCATGCCACCGCGACCTATGCCTCGATGCTGTTGTGCATGGTCGTCGTCGGCGGCGCGATCATCCCGCTGCTGACCGGCATCGTTGCGGACGCAGTCGGCTTGACGATGGCATTCATGCTTCCAGGCGCCTGCTATATCGTCATCGCGGCGTTCGCGTGGTGGCGGCATCGCACATGGGATTTATAGCATGATGACGCCGCCGGTAACAATCAAGGATGTCGCGCGCGCCGCAGGCGTGTCGCCCAAGACCGTTTCGCGGGTGATGAATGCGGAGGCGCATGTTCGCCCAGCGGTGCGGGACCATGTGCTGCGGGTCGTCGCGGAACTGGGCTATCGCCCCAACGCCTACGCCCGCAGCCTGTCGAGTTCGCGATCCTACCTCATCGGCTTGTTTTTCGACGATCCGGCATCGGGGTATGCCGCAGAGGTCCAGCTGGGCGCGATGGCCCGCTGCCGCCATCACGGCTATCATCTCGTCGTCGAACGGATCGACCGCGACGCGCCCGCGCCGCTCGACGAGGTCGCGAGAACGTTGCAGGCCTTGCAACTCGCCGGCGTCATTCTCACCCCGCCGATCGGCGATTGGTCCGATCTCACCGACCTGCTCGAGCAGCGCGGCATCCCGGTCGTGAAGCTGAATTCATCACAAACCGGCGCGTCGGCCGCGGTGATCCACATCGACGACTATCAGGCCGCGCGCGATATGACCGAGCACCTCATCATGCTGGGGCATCGCGACATCGCGTTCGTGCAAGGGATCGTATCGCATGATGCCGCCGGCAAGCGGCTGGCGGGCTTTCGCGATGCGATGCGGTGCGCGGGGATCGACATCAGGGAAGCCTGGATTCAAGCCGGCGACTTCAGTTTCCGGTCGGGCATCGCCGCGGGCGACGCGATCCTGTCGACCGAAGACCGTCCCAGCGCGGTGTTTGCCGCCAATGACGAGATGGCTTTGGGTGTTCTGGTGAGCGCCGCGCGCAGGAACATTGCCGTACCCAAGGCGCTCTCCGTCGTCGGCTTCGACGATGCGCCCATTGCCCGCATGGCATGGCCTCAACTGACGACCATTCGCCAACCCAATGCCGTGCTCGCCGGTGTGGCCATCGATATCCTAGCCGACCCCGCGTACCAACAGGCCGGCGACCGGCCCGCGCGATCGGTGCAGGTACCCTATAGCTTTATCGGCCGCTCAAGCTCGGGACCGGCTCAAGGGGCGAAAACAGGCCAACCGACCGCCGCATAGCTCGATGGGGTGTTTGCCACCGGGAGGCGGTGTGCCAGCGCAGTGCCTGTCGGTGGCGACCGATGCGGCGAAAGGCGCTGAGGGAGCGGCATCAGCCGGATTTGCCACCGATCGTCCTGATAGACGTTCGGCATTGCACGGCATCGACGGCACCATCGCGCCGTAACCGCCACGTGCGACCATCTATCGACCGTCCGTGGCCCTCGCATGGCCAACCGGGACCGCGGCCGTGTCGGAGCACCGCCACGCCATCGTGACCATGCGGCGGCGATCGGCCGTGGTCGGCGGCGGTGGTCGGCAACGCGAACGCTGCCGCACGACGGCCCAAAACGTCATTTGCCGGCACCGATCCCTGGGCTGACCTGGCGCACAGACCTACGGTCCTTTGCTATCGGCTAAGGCGATGGACAAGTCTTGGCGCGGCATGGCATTGTCGACGGTCGCCGAAAAACATGGTTCACACTGGATGAATGCCTACCGTTCCCCTTCCTACTCCCTGATCTTTATCGGTCAGTATGATAGGATAGGCGTTCGGAATGCGCCGTATATTGCGCTATCGGGATAGCTTGCGCTCTCTGGCATTAAACTACCCCATACTGTGGGTCTTCAATACATATTAGTCAGATAATATTGCGATAGTCTCGATTGCCATAGTCAGCCTCGGCCTCCGAACGGTTCGATTCAGATCTACAATTTATTGACAGGCCGTTCCAGCTCACGGACACTGTGCACATATTCAAGGTCTTCTGGCGCGAGTCGCGGCAGCATGTACCGCGTACCGACATTGAACAGCATGAAGTCTGGCGACCGTCTTTCAGTAGGCGGGCGCAACAGGAGGAACTGTTGGCTGCGCTGATGATCGACGCTATGCAGCTATGGGGGGCGTGGACCGCGTTGTCGTCCGATGGAATGACTCCATCCGCCGGGCTGACCATCGTCGGGGATGCTGCCACCGAGACGCCGAGCGGCGACGCGCGGTCGCTCGTGGCGCAGAGTGCGGGGCCGGTGCTCGACCATCGTCTGCGCCGCAGCATCGCGCCGCTGGATCTCGCGCCCTGGCCGGAACTGCGGCTGACGTGGCAGGCCAATATAGCGACCGGGTCGCGCGCCGACGCCCCCTTCTTCCTCGAACTGCGGCTGGGATCCGCCGCAGCCCCGATCGGTTCGTCCGGCAATGACTGGCGTCGGCGGCTGCCGCTCGATCGCGCCGATCGGTGGGAGTCGCCGCGATTCAGTCTGATCGATCTGCCGCCGTTGGTCCGTGCCGCCGTGAACCAGATCGAACTGCGCTGCGTGGCGAATACGCCGTTCGTCGCGCGCCTCGACGCACTCGCCGCCGCGCGCGCATCGATACCAGCCGACATCGACGCGGCCTTGCTCGCCCGGCTCGACGCGAAGATCAGCATCGCCGGCGTGCCGGTGGCGGCGCAGATCGTGGCGGCGGGCGCGCCGCTGCCCGCAACGCTGCCGCTGCTCCTCCTCCAGCCCTATGATCTGCAGCCCGCCTGGGCGCTCGATGCCGCAGGCGTCACGCCCGCCGATTTCACCGGCGGCGGGCTGCGTCTGCGCGGGGCCAGCGAAGCGTTCACGCTCGATTACGCGGTCGAGGCGCGCGCCGCGACGCGGGCCGATCAGGCCGCGCTGGTCGATTTCCTGCTCGATGCGCTACCCCGCCAGGGCACGATCGCCGTCAACGACGCGGCGCTGCGCCTCGAATGGGTCACGGCGCCCGTCCGCGACCGCGCCTTCGCGATCGAACGCCAGCTGATCCATCTGCGCGTGACCGCGTGGCGCGAGCGCGGCGTCCCGGTGGTCGTCGTCCCCGTCAAGGCGATCACGACGACCATCGATCCGCGGGAGAGGGCCGGTGGATGATCGCGTGATCCTCTACAATCCTCGCCGCCAGCCGGTCGAATTGCACGCCGACGGCGAGGTGGTCGTCGTGGCTGCTGGCGAGCGCGTCGAACGCGTTCGATCGCGCCAGATCGACCGCCTGATCGCCGGCGGTGCGCTCCAGCATGTCGGCGCATCCCCGCCGGATGTGCCCCGCGTGGCCCTGGATGCGACGCCGCCCCCTGAACAGCCTGATCCGCCTGATCCGCCTGATCCACCTGAAGCGCCGGAATCGCCGCGCCGACGCCCCGACCTTCCTCGCCGCCCCGTTTAGCAGGAGCACGCCCATGCCCAATATCGGCCTGAACATCCGCGAAGTGGACGGCTCTGCCAGTCCCTCGATCGTCGCCGCCTCCACCTCGGTCGCGGCGTTCAACGTGCTGACCCGGCGCGGGGTCGCCAACCGGCCTGTCCGGATCGACCGGTTCGACCAGTTCGTCGAGCGATTTGGCAGCTATTGTCCGGCAGGGCTCGGCGCCTACCTCGTCAAGGGCTTTTTCGACAATGGCGGCCGCGCGGCCTATATCAACCGGGTCGTCTCCTCGGACCCGGCAACGGGGCATCTTGCCGCGTCGCTGTCGCTCAAGGATGCGGCGGCGGCATCGACGTTGCGCCTGTTCGCCGGTTTCCGCGGCGCCAAGGACCCCGGGCGCTGGGGCGATGGCCTCGCCATCAAGGTCGAGCCCAGCCCGGCGTTCGAGACGCGGCTGCGCGAAGGCGCGCGGGCATCGATCGTATCGGCCGCCGCGCTGCCCGCGACCGCCGACCTTTCGGCGCTGCCCTCGCTGGCGCTGACGGTCGACGGCACCGACCAGACCATCACCTTCCAACCCGCCGATTTCGCCGATCCCGCCAACGCCACCCCAGGCGAGGTCGCCGCGGCGATCAACGCGCGCCAGAGCAAGGTCGTCGCGGCGATCAATCCGGGCGGCAAGCTCGTGCTCACGTCCTCCGGCGAAATCGCGCATCTCGCCAATAGCTGGACCAGCGTCGGCGTCCGCGCGCCTAATGCCGCGACCGGTTTCCCCGCGATCGTCGCGGAGAGCTTTGCCGCGCCCGCGGCGGTGGCGCCGACCGGCGCGACACTGCGCCGCAGCGACGCGTTCATGCCCGGCGATGCGCTCGAAATCACCGATCCGGCAACGCCGGCGAACCGCGCCTTCGCCAAGCTGATGACGCGCAACGATCTGACGGGTGCGATCACCTGGGCACCCGCAATTGCCAACATCGCGACGTGGAAGGGCCGCGAGATCCGCGTGCGCGCCGTCCGCTTCAAGCTGATCGTCGCGCAAGGCGGAACCGATCCGGCGAATGTCGCGGAAGTGTGGGACGGGCTGTCGATGGAGGCGGACACCGCCGATTACGCGCCGGCGCGGCTCAATCACCCGATGACCGGATCGCGGTTCGTGTTCGCCGAAGACCTGTTGAGCGCGAGCTTGGTCGGCGCGGATCTGCCGGTCGGCGCCAGTTTCGCGCCGCTCGCCGGTGGTCGCGACGGCGCGCCCTCGGCGGCCGATTTCGTCGGCGATCCCGCCGCGCGCACGGGTTTCCATGCGTTCGACACCGCCGCGGTCCAGCTCGTCGCGTGCGAACGCAGCGACCCCGCGGTCGTGATCGGTGGCCTCGCCTATTGCCAGGCCCGCGAGGACTGCATGTATGTCGGCGCGACGCCGGAGGGCGTGGTGGGTGCCGATGCCGTCGCCTACGGCCAGGCGTTTCAGGGCCGCAAGGTGTACGGCGCGCTCTACAGCCCCTGGATCGTCGTGTCCGATCCGCAGGGCGTCGGCGATGCCCCGCAGCGGACGATCCCGCCGACTGGCCACATCATGGGCGTCTATGCGCGGATCGACGGGTTACGCGGCGTGTGGAAAGCGCCGGCCGGCGACGAGGCCAACCTCGCCGGCGCGATCGACGTGACCTATCGCATGACCGACGAGGAGCACACGCAGCTTGTCAAGGAGGGCAGCGTCAACGGGATCCGGGCGATGCCCCGCGCCGGCATCGTCATCGATGCCTCGCGGACGCTGAGCACCGATACGCGCTGGCTGTATGTCAACGTCCGGCTGCTGTTCAACCTGGTCAAGTCGAGCCTGAAGGACGGGCTGCGCTGGGTCCGCCAGGAACCGAACCGCGCGCAGCTGTGGAATTCGATCAACTACGGCACGGTAACGCCGTTCCTCCTCGGGCTGTGGCGACGCGGCGCGTTCGGGACGGGCAATCCCGCCGATGTGTTCACCGTCATCTGCGACACGACCAACAATCCGCCCGACCAGGTCGATCAGGGCATCCTCAACCTCGAAGTCTATTTTTACCCGTCCCGGCCCGCCGAGACGATCCTCATCACCGTCGGCCAGCAACCGTCGGGCGGCGTCGTCGCCGAGCAGTGACGCCACCGTCCAGCCAGGAGAAACTGCGATGCCTCTCGTCGGAAATATCTGGGAAAGCTACCGCGCGAACGAGTTCGTGCTGATGGTCGAAGGGGTTGAAAGCCCCGGCGTGTCGAAGGTCTCGGGGTTGTCCGAAGGCGAGCTGGAATCGGTCGAACAGCCCGATGGCGCGTCGCTCAGGGTCTACAAGCTCGCCGGCTCCAAGGTGAAATTCGAATCGCTGACGGTCGAGCGCTATGTCGACGGCAGTCCGCAGGACAAGGTGTTCCGCGACTGGTTCCAGTCGACCTTCCGGCTCAACGTCACCGATCAGGGATCGTCGGGCGTCCGCAAGAACGGGATGATCGTCAAGCGCCACAACGGTGCCGACGTCCTCACCTTCGCCTTTTACGGCGCCTGGGTGAAGTCGTCGAAATTCACCGATCTCGAGGCGGGGAGCACGACGCTGCTCAAGCAGACGATCGTGCTGGAGCATGAGGGATTGGAGCGCGTCGGATGAATATGCACGAGGAGTTTCCGCTCGATCGCGCGCAGCCCGCCAGCGGTCATCGCACGCTGCCGTTCACGCTGCCGATCGGAGTCACCGACGAGGATGGCGCGATCCGCCGCGACGGCGCGTTGCGCAAGATGACCGGCCGCGAGGAGGCGATCCTCGCCGACACGCAGAACCAGCGCAACGGCGGCAAGCTCGTCACCGAGCTGCTGCATGGCTGTATCGTCGATCTCGGCGGCGAGCCGGTATCGCCGGTCGTCGTCGCCAACATGTATTCGGCGGATCGCAACTATCTGTTGCTGCGGTTGCGCGCGATCACCTTCGGCGCCGCGCTGGAGGCGAGCTACAAATGCCCGTCCTGCGGCCATGGCTGGGAGGTGACCGAGGACCTCGACGACCTCCCGGTCCGCTCGCTCGAAGAGGGCGAGCGCGTCGAGCCGATCCTGGTCGAGCTGGAGGACGGCTATCTCGACCGGGCGGGGATGCTGCACACCGCAATGGTGCTGCGGCTGCCGACCGGGGCCGACGAAAGTGCGGTCGCCGCACAGATGCGCAAGAACCCCTCGCTCGGTAAGAACGCATTGCTCGCGCGCTGCATGGTTTCTCTTGGTGACGTCCCGGCGCACCGGCTCGAGGCGCTGGGACCCAAGATGCTCGTCGACCTGACGATGACCGACCGCCGGCTGATCGATCGCGCGCTGAATTCGGCCGCACCCGGGGTGGACCTGATCCGACCGATCGAGTGTCCAGCATGCGGCAACGAGTTCAAGGCCAATCTGGATCTGTCGCGTTTTTTAGCAGTGGAGTGAATTTGGAGGGTCTGAGGCGCGAACTGTTCTTCCTCGCCTACCATCTTCACTGGTCCTGGAGCGAAATCATGTCGATGCCTACTGACGAGAGACAGGCGTTTGCCGCCTTGCTCCGCGAGCAGATCGAACGCGAGAACGCCGAGATTAATGCGGCGCGGCGGGGCTGACGGGTGCCGATCGCGCTTTTCCTCCAACAGCAATTGGGCCGGCTGGCAAGGGTGATGCCGCCGCTCGACCGCTGGCGCGCGGTGCTTGCGATCGAGGCGCTGGTCATCGATCGTGCGCGCGGTGCGTTTTTGTCGAACTGGTTCGGCGCACGCCTGCCGCGCGCGGGCGACGCGCTGCTGATCGGGATCACCAATCTCGATGCGCTGGCGGCGCAGTATCGCCTGGCCCGCGCGCCGTCGGTGGCAGGGGCGAGCGGGCCCAATCTCGTCGAGCCGCTGGCAGGACTGACCGGCATGGCGCTCGGGCTCATATTGTCGCCGTCGGGCATCGTTCTCGCCCTCTACGGGCTACTGGGCAGCGCGACTGGAAAGCTGCCGCGAATCCTGTTCCATCTGCTGTTCAGCACGTCCTTCCTTGGTCGTGCGGCGGCGTTCGGGATCGGCGCCGGGGTAGCCGGTGCAGGGCTCGGCGTAGCGGCGATCCTGCTGCCGGTCAGCGTGATCGGCGCGATCCTCTATGTCGTGGCCACCGCCGGCGTACCGAACGCGGTCCAGTTGGGGCTCGAGGCGCTTGGCGCACTGGCGCGGCTGTTCGTGGCCCTGCCGCACCTCGTGGCGCGCCTGCTCGGGCCGCGCTCGGACATCGGCAACCCGCTGATCGCGTCGCTGCTCGGGCTGCTCGATCGGCTGGCGGGGCTGT
Source organism: Sphingomonas sp. Leaf34 (assembly GCF_001421805.1). Lineage (GTDB taxonomy): Bacteria > Pseudomonadota > Alphaproteobacteria > Sphingomonadales > Sphingomonadaceae > Sphingomonas. Next base: position 220,714 of record NZ_LMLC01000001.1, read on the forward strand.
TCGCGCAGGGGCTTGGCGCGTTCGCAGGGGTCGTCCGGCGGATCGGCCCGCTGATCCTGCCGTGGACGCTCGAATTCCTGGCGATCCAGCGACTTGCCGACGCGACCATCGCGCTGGTCGCCGCGATCATCGACGACGCGCGCGCGCCGCTCGAATGGTTGTGGAGCGGCGCGCCGGGTGCGCTGCCCGACCTGCTCGCCAGCCTGTTGCAGGGCGTCATGACGGGCATCGACCGGATGATCGCGCTTGTCACCGAAGCGCTTTGGACCCTTGCCGTCCAGTTCATCATCGGCGCCTTCCTGGCCAACGCCTATACCCGCAACGATCTGGACGCGACCATCGGCGCCGCGCGCAATATTCTGGTCAGGATCCCGCTGATCGCGACGTTCCGGGCGCTTGGCCGCGTCGTGACCCTCGTCAGGACGATCATCCCGCCCGCGCCGACGCCGCCCTCGCCGGCTGGCGGATCGACGGGGTCGATGCTGCCTGCCGCGGCGCCGAAATGGCCCGGGCTGCCGGACCCGGCCGTGGTGGAGGGCCTGATCGGGCCGCGTCCCGCGGCGCCGACGCTGGAGAATGCCGAGGCGCTGCTCGATCCTCAATCGCTGCTCGGATCGGGCGCGCGGTTCACGATCGGCGCGCTGCCGGCCGATACGGTCGCGCCGTTCCGGCTGACCGACGAAGCGCGGGCGATGATCGCGCAATTGACGCGCGCACCCGCCAGCATCGTCGCGGATCAACTGGCAGCGACGGTCGCGGACGCGGCCGCCGCGCCGGCTCCGGTGATCGGTTTGGCGCGGGCGCGTGAACTTCTGCCGTTGCTGATGGACATCGTACCGGCCGCGATGGTCGAGCAAGGGCGCGCGGCGATCGAGGAGCGCCGGGCAGAGGCACACAGCCTCATCGCGGAGAGCCTGATGCCGCTCATCCGCGCGCACCTGCCTGCGTTGCGCCCGATGCTCGCCGCGATCGACGCAGTCGTCGTCGCGCAGGCGGACATGACCGCCGACCAGCATCCGGTACGCCTCGTACCCGACAATGGCCGACTGCGCCCGATCATCGGCCGGCTGACGATAATGCTCCCCGATGGCGATCCCGCGACGGCGCGCAACTTCGCCAACGACCTGACCGGGCTGCTGCGCGCGCAACCCTATCTGGCGGCGGCATGATGCCGATCGATCTCGCCGCCCTTGCGCACGCATTGCCGTTCCGGCGCGCGATCGACCGGTTGCTCGGCAGCTTCACGCCGCTTGGCCCCTGGCTGACGCAACGGCTCGAGCAGCTGCAGATCCTCGAGCCCCGCACCCGCGGTTTCCCGGTCTATGCCTTCGAGGGCACCGCGCTGGTCGGCCGTGTCGCCGCGACGCAAGCCGGCGCGCTGACCGCCCATGGTTCGGGTCGTGGCGCGATCGGCGGCGCGATCGCGGCGCCCTTCGCCGCGTTCGGGCGCGGTGTCGGTCGCGTCGGGCAGGCGGCGAGCGACGAGACGATCCTGCCGACCCTGCTCGGCACGATCCGCACCATCCTGGTCGCGATCGACGAGCAGATCGCCACCTATGCCACGCCGACCGCGACGATGTTCGATCCGCGCACGGCACGCGCCGGACACTTGTTCGGTCTGGCAGCGATGGCCTATCGCGCGATCGTCACGAGCAGCGGCCAGCTCCGCACGATCGCGGGCGACATCGCCTGGGTGCGCGGGCTGCGCGATGTCGGACCGTCCACGCCCGCGGCCGCTACGGTGCGCGCCGCCGATCCCGCAGCGACGATCCCCGGCTATCTCAACGCGCAGCCGCTCGACACGCTGACCCGGTACGTAGTCGCGGCGCTGGTCGTCATACCAGCGTTACCCGACATCCTCGCCACGCTCGTTCGGGGTATCTGGACGGGGTTCCGGCTCGTCGTGCTGACCGCAATACAGTCGGTCGAGGCCCAGCTCGCGACACTACGCCGCCACGTCTATGCGATCTTCTTCACCACGCTGCCGCACAAGTTGCGCCGCATCCCCGCCATCGTCACCGTCATGGGGCTGCTGCTGGCCGACAATGTCCGCCATTACGGCGATTTCGCGCAACGCTATTTCGGGCTGTTGACCGAGGTCCTCCACGATTTTCTGGAAGCGATCCGCGCGTATATCAACCAGTATATCGCAATAGTCGACACCGTGCTGAGCGCGATCGATCACGCGCTCGACTTCGACCTGCTCGGCATCATCAGGCCATTCCTCGGCCCGAGCACGTTCGTCCTCGATTATTTCGGCATCCGGTTGACGCCCAACGATCTGATCGACGCCGCCGGCGCCGCGCTCAATTTCGCGCTGTATCACACACTGCAAGGCATGATCGCCGCCGCCCGCGTCGCGGTATTCCCGATTCCCGGCGCGCGGGGCCGAGCGGCAAGCCGTGCCTTGCGCCTGATCAGCGAGATCGTCGCGGCGCTGTTCGCCAACACCGGCAGCTACCCGGACGAGACGATCGCACCACGCCTGCCGCGGATGCCCAACCTCCATCAGCAGGTGATCGGCGCACGGGGCGCCGCGATCGGCCGGTCCGTCGCCAGCTTCGGCACGGCGATCGCGCGGGATATCGCCGGCATCATCGGTGTCGGCGCGCGCGCTTTGACCGATCTCGCGGCGACCCTCTCGGCGAGTGCGGACGAGGTCGCGCGGACCGGTCCGGCGCTGACCGACTTCACGGCCGCCACCGCGACCGCAGCCAACGACCTGTTCGCCGACCAAGTCGAGGCGTTGGACGCACGGCCGCACGCCCCAGCCGGTGCGATCGAGCGCTGGCTGAGCGCAGGCGGGTTCGCGGCGATCGGCAACGTGATCCCGATCTATGTCGGCGCGATGCGCAGCTTCTGGCACGACGAGACGATTGCCGGACGCGGCGACACCGTCGTGGTCACCGCCACCTCGCCGCATATCCTCGCCCGCCATGCTGTGCTCGCCCGGGTCGACATGCACCGGCTCGACATCCGCCGTGGCGACCGCGCGATCGACGAAGCGCTGGTCCGCGAGACCGCACAGTGCGTCCGGCGCGCGGTCCAGGACGCCTATGGCGAGGGCTGCCGTATTCTGGCGCAGGCGGCGAGCGGCTGATGGACCCGACCAGCTTCCCGCTCAGCCTTCTGTTGATGGAGCAGGAGGCGCTCGCGCGGCGGGTCACCGCGCTCGAAACGCACAGCCTCGCCGCGCAATTGGGGCAGGCGATCGCGCAACTGGCGGCGATGCGGCTGTCGGTCGACCAGATCGCGGCAGCGACGGCGCGCTATGCCGGATTTGCGTTCGCCGAGGCGTTTACGCCGGGTGGTGGCTTCGGCGCGCCACCGATGGTCGCTGGCGCGCTCGCGGTCCACATCGTCAATATCCGCGATCTCGTCGCGAGCGGCGGGATCGGCGGGTTCATCGAGGGGCTGTTGGGGGGCATCGGCCGGTTGTTTGGCGGGCTGATCGGCGGCATCGTCGGCGGCACGATCGCCGGCGTCGCGTTGCCGGTGATGCTTGGGATGATGCAGTCGATCGTGACGACGATCGAAGCCATCATCCGGCGGCTGGGGATCGGTCCGCAGCCCGCCACCGCGACGACCGCGGACTCCGCGTCGGCGGCGACGACACCGACCGGCGCCCTGGGGCAGTCGGCGACCGACCAGCTTGCCGAGCTGCGGTCGATCCTCGACCTCGCGACCGGGCTGGTCCAAGCGGCTGGCAGCGGCGCGCCACCGCCCGCCGAGCGGCTCCAAGCCTCGCTGACCCCGGCCGGCGAGCGCTGGCTGACGATGCTCCACGCCGTCGAGGCGGCCGTCGCCAGCGTTTCGCGCCTCGTCGAGGGCCTGACCGCGCTGGTGCCGATCCTGGTCGGCAGCCTGGCGCTGTTCGTCGACAAGCTTGATGCGATCAAGCTCGCGATCATCGAAATGCTACAGTTCCTGGTGCGCAACGTCCTGCTGCTGCGCGGCGTCGTGCTGGTGACGGTGTTCGATCTGGTCGCCTCGGCGGCGCGGCTGGCCGCCGGGCTCGCCGCGATCCTGGCCGAGCCGATTCGCAGCGCGCTGACCGGGATCTTCACGCTGGTCGGCACCGTCCTGACCGGCGCGCTGAGCGTCTTCCAGTTCCTGGCGGGAGCGTTGCAGCGCACCGTCAACGTCATGCTCCGCTGGCTGGTCGACACGCTGTTCGTCGTCCTGGCGCGGTTCGGCGATCTGCGGATCTTCCGGCTCATCACGCATCTCGTCCGGATCCTGCCCGCGGTGTTGCCGCCGCTGCTCGCGTTGATCCGGCCAAGCGCGCCCGCGCTGGATCCCGCCCAGGCCACGGCGCTTGCCGCCGCGGCAGCGATCGGGATTCCCGGTCCGCAGACGGCGGGCGCCTTGCCGTCGTCGCTGCTCCCGCCGATGCCCAACGTCGCCGACGCGATCGCACCGCCGGCCGCGGTCGCCGCGTTGCAAGGCGCGCTCGACAGCACGCGCCAAGGGCTGCTCCAGGGGATGGACGACACGATCGGAGCGTTGCGCGCGGGACTGGGGGCCGTCGCGACGCGGATGGAAACGCTCGTCGCCGACGAATTGCAGCGCAATTCGGACCGGTTCGCGACCCAGCTCGCGCTCGTCCACCAACGCTCGACCGAGGTCGCAGGCAGTTTTGGGCAAGCCCGCATCCTCGCCGAGGCCGAAACCGCGGCGCGCCGGCAGCCCGCGACCGGACTCGAGGCGATCGCCCGCGCGTACGAGGCCTGGCTGACCGGCACCGGGTTCACGACGATGCTCGACCGGCTGACCGACAGTTTCCGCCGGACGCCGGCCACCGACACACAGTCGATCCCCGGCGCGGTCGTGGCCGACACGGTCGATCGTGTGCGCGCCACGATCGAGATCGCCGACGTCGTCATCGATCTGACCCCGGCCGCCGCCCCCGCCCGCCGCGCCGAACCGCATGCCCGCTTCGATATCGACCGGCTGACCGGCGACGTGCTCGCGCATCTCGACGAACTGCGGCGCCGCGGGCTCGATTTCGCACCCGGCGCCCCGCTGGCGGCAGCGGTCTGATGGCGCGCGGCTATCTCGCCTCGTGGCTCAGCCTGCCGCCGCTGGTCTTCCGGTTCCAGTTCAATCCGGAATCGATGACCGAGAAGAAGAGTTATAAATATACCGACGCGACGAATTTCGGGAACTGGGAATTCGACAAGACCAGTGCGGCGATGAGCTCGGCGCAGCCTTGGTACACCAAGCTCGCGACCGCCCCGGCGGCCGCATACAAGGACCTTCAGGAGATCGGGCCGAAACTGGTCCGCACCCACCCGCTCCAGGCGGGCTGCGGCGATCACCGCATCTTCTCACTGGATTTCGTCATCGACGGCGGCGTCCCGCTCGACGGCGCGACCGCCGAGGTCGGCAATCGCTACGAGGGCAGCATCGAACCCGACCTCGCGATCCTGCGATCGTTCGTCAATCCGGGCGTCGATGCCGGCGGACTGATCGAATGGTTCAGCAGCGGGTTCGAGACGACGTTCCCGCCACCGCAGTGCACGCTGATCTACGGCGGGATCAACGCCGACTGCGTGATGGAGAGCCTGTCGATCAAGATGACGCGATTCAATCCCGACACGTCGCCCGCGCGGGCCGAGGTGAGCGTGACGCTGAAGCAGCAGACCAAAGCGATCACGCCGATGATCGAGACCATCGAGCGGACGATCCGGGTCGCGACCACGCTCGCGCGGCCGGGATATGGCGGCGATTACGTCAACGTCATCCCCGGCGTCTCCGCCATCAAGCACATCTTCGATCTCTGAGGGAGCGCAGCATGCCCGTCGCCATTCGATCGCGTTACGCCACCAGCGCCGTCCGGCAGGCGCCCGACCGCGACGGCACCGCGCGTGCGATGCTGCCCGCGCGGCTCTACGACACGCCCCCGGCCGCTGCGGCGCGGTCGCGGCACGCGCTGACCGGCACCGAGACGCTCGAGACGCTCAGCTGGCGCTACGGCGGCACCAGCGATGGCTGGTGGCGGGTGGCGGACGCCAACCGCCTCGCGTTCCCGCTCGACTGGCGCGCCGGTGAGGTGGTCGACATCGTCGGGACGAACGACACCGGGCGCATCGTCCGCGACCGGCGGTTCTGAGCAGTGGCCAGCGCACCGGCAGCCCTGCCCTACCAGCGCGTGCTCCTTCAGGGCATCGACATCTCGGCGAACGTCCGCTTCGTCGATGTCGAGGATCATGACCGGCTGATCGACCGCGCGGTCGTCGAACTCGACGACCCCGCTGGTCTGGCGAGCAACACGCCGCGCGAAGGCAACACGCTGCTCGTCGAGCTCGGCTGGTCCAACGTGTTCGCGACCGTGTTCGAAGGCGCGATCACCCGCGTCGAGATCCGCGAGGACGGGTGCGAGCCGGCCCGCGTCCGGTTCACCGCGCTCGATTTCGCCTCGCGCATCCAGAAGCGTGCGTTCGAGGCGACCGATGATGTCGGCAGCCTGAGTTCGATCGTCCGGACGATCGTGACGCGCGCGCCCGATGCCGGCGTGACGGTCGCGCAGATCGAGCCCGCCGCCGACCCCAGCTATGGCGCGACCACGCCGCTGCGCCAAACGCAGGACGACTGGGCGTTCATCACCGAACAAAGCCGGCGCGCCGGGTGCATCGCCTTCGTCGAATATAACGACGCACGATCGCAATTCTATTTCGTCCCGCTCGCCCGGCTCGTGACGAGCGAACCGGTCGGCACCCTGTCGAACATCGGCACCACCAACCGCATCCTGTCGCTCCATCTCGATCGCGATGCCGCGACCGCGGATCCGCGGCGGGGCACCGCGACGATCGATGCGGCGACCGGCGCGACGCACGTCACCGCGCCGCCCGCAGCGCCGGCGGAGCCCTCGCAAAGCCCGAGCGCGCGGGTGCTCGACGCCGCCGACCGCGCCGGCGCGCCGATCGACAATGCAATCGCCGTCGCCGCCCAGGCGATCGAGACGCCCGCCACGCTCCGGCCGGCCGGGCTGGCGGCGGGTCTGTCCGCCGGCGACGCGGCACAGGATCCGACGCGCACGCTCGGCTGGCGCGCGCGGGGCAGCTGCGTCGGCATGGTGAATATCCGCGCGAAGACGCGCATCACGCTGGCCGGCGTCGCCAGCTGGGCTGAAACCGACTGGTATGTCCGCCGTGCCCGCCACCGTGTCGCGACGCCGGGTGCGAACGAGGACATGCTCGCCAGCTACGTCACCGAATTCGAACTGACGCGATAGACCATGCATCCCGATCTCGCCCGCCACACCGGCCGCTATTACGGCAAATATCGCGGCAGCGTCGTCGACAATGCCGACGCTACAATGGTCGGTGCGATCATGGTCACGGTGCCGGCGGTGTTCGGCGCCACGCTCGCGGTCTGGGCGCACCCCTGTTTCCCCTCCGGCCATTTCTTCGTACCGCCGATCGGAGCGTTCGTCTGGGTCGAGTTCGAAGGCGGCGACCGGCAATTGCCGATCTGGGTCGGGACCTTCTATCCGACCAACGCCGCGCCGCCCGAATCGCAGGTGAAACCGCCCGACAACCGCGTCGTCCATACGCCGGGCGGCCATGTCGTCGAGTTCGACGATACCGATGGTGCCGAGCGCGTCGTCATCCGCCACGCCTCGAACGCCTTCGTCGCGATCGACCAGGCGGGCAGCATCACGATCGCCAACAAGAACGGCACGACGATGTCGCTGAGCGCGGCGGACGGCGGCAACGCCATGCTGCTGTCGGAACATGGCCAGATCATGACGCTGACCGATGCCGGCATCGTGCTCATGAACAAGGACGGCGCAGCACTCGATCTGACCGGCGACACCGTGCGGATCACCGCCAAGCAGATCATCCTCGACGGCACAACGGTGGCGCTCGGCAACGGCGCGGCGGCAGGCGGCCAGCCGACGGTGATGGGCACCGCGTTCCAGGCGCTGTGGACGCAGTTCCTGATGCACACGCATCCGACCGCGATGGGGCCGACACTCCCGCCAGTCCCCCCCGCGCCGCTGGTCCCGGCGGTCCATCTCTCGGGCGCGGTGCTCGTCAAGTGACGCGCTGCACCTTCCCCCCGCTGCCGATCCCGGCACTCGCGATCCCGCCAATCCCCGGGGTGCCGGCGCTGCCGAGCCTGCCGGGAGCGCCAGCGTTGCCCGCACCGCCGGCACTGCCCGGTCTGCCGACGGTGTCGCTCCCCTCGCTCGCGCTGCCCATCCCGCCGATCCCCGGCATACCCGCGCTGCCCACCCTGCCCGCGGTGCCGTCGCTGCCCGCGCCACCTGCGCTGCCCGGCGTGACGGATCTGCCGGCGGTGTCGCTGCCTTCGCTCGCGTTGCCGATCCCGCCGATCCCCGGCGTGCCGGCGCTCCCCGCCCTTCCGCAACTGCCGCAGCTGCCCGCGCTGCCGGCATGCCCGCTCGATTGAGGATCCCGCCATGTCGCTCAACTCTGCCGCGCTCGCGATCAGCCTGTCGACCCGGCTGAAGGATAATTTCACGCGGAGCGGTGCCGAGAGCTGGTCCGCCGACCGCGCCGCCGACGAACTCGCCAAGGCGATTGCCGACACCGTCGAGGCCTATGTCACGGCCGGCCGCGTCAAGGGCGTCGCCAGCGAGGTGCGCAACCTTGCCAACGCGGTGATCGGCACCGCGCAGCAGAGCAACGCGGTGGCATTGTCATGACGATGCCCGTCACCGGCTTCGGCTTTCCATTCCGGATCGATCCGCTGACCGGCGGGATCGCGCGCGCCACCGGGCTCGACAAGATCCGCCAGAACATCCGCGTGATCCTCGCCACCCGGCTCGGCGAGCGACCGATGCTACGCGACTATGGCACCCGGCTCGCGTCGCTGGTCCACGATCCCAACGACGAGGCGCTGGCGGTGCTCATCCGACGCGAGATTCAGCAGGCGCTGCTCGCCTGGGAGCCGCGCATCATGGTCACCGCGCTCAGCGTCGAGCGCCACGGCGGCGGCGGGAGCAGGGGCGGGAGCGGGGGTCCCAGCAATGGCGATCCCGACGCCACGCTCTCGCTACGGCTCGATTACACGCTGACCAACGATGCGGCGACCGATCGCCTCATGGTCCCGCTGGGTTGAGGAGCACAGCATGTCCACCCGCCCCGCGATCGATTACACCAACAAGGACTATCAGTCCCTGCGCCGCGCGATGCTCGATCTGGCGCGCTTCCGGATCCCGGAGTGGACCGACCATACTCCGTCGGACGTCGGCATCCTGCTGGTCGACATGTTCGCCTATATGGGCGACATCGTCCTGTATTATCAGGATCGCATTGCCAGCGAGATGTTTCCCGGCACCGCGGTCGAACGGCGCAGCCTGGTCCAGCTGCTCCGGCTGATCGGCTACGAACTCGCCCCGCCCGCGCCGGCACGCGCCGACCTGCTGCTCACCTTCGAATTTCCGACGCTCGCGCCAGCGGCGACGACGATCGCATCGGGTGCGCTATTCACCGCTGCGGGCGTCGGCGATACGACGATCGACTTCAGCTATCTCGGCCCGACGCTGGGCATCGACCTGCGTTCCGATCAGGCGGCGCCCGCGCAATCGGTGCGCCCCAATACCGAGCGGGCGAGCGTGCGGCTGCCCGTCGTCCAGGCCGGCGCCGAAACGCAGATCGTGATCGGCAGCTCGACCGGCGAACCCAACCAGCAGTTCACGATCGACCGGGCGCCGTTGCTCGCGGAGACGTTGACGGTCGAGATCGACGAGGGCGGCGGCTGGGTGCGCTGGGATCGACGCGACAGCTTCCTCTACAGCGAGGACGCCGCCGGCCGGCTGGTATTGGCCCCCGCCGACGCGCGTGATTACACGCTGACGTTCGGCGATGCGGGCCACGCGCGGATCGGCACCGGCGACGGTCAGTTCGGGCGCATTCCACCACCGGGCAGCAACGGCGTGAGGGCGACCTTCCGGGTCGGCGGCGGCGCGGTAGGGAACGTCGCGGCTGGTGCGATCGCCCGCGCGAAGACCGCGATCCCGCTGCTCGTCGCCGTCACCAACCCGATCGCCGCGGCGGGCGGCACCGATGCCGAGGATGCGGCGAGCGGCGCCCGGCTCGGCCCCGCGGTCTATCGATCGAACCGACGTGCGGTGACGCTGGACGATTACGAGGCGCAGGCATTGCGCGCGGGGGGCGTCGCCAAGGTCAAGGCGCGCAGCCGAAGCTGGAACCTGATCGAAGTCGTCGTCGCGCCCCAAGGCGACACGCTGCAACCGCTGCCCGAAGACCTGCGCGCGCGCCTGCTCGACTTTTTCGAGGACAAGCGGATGGCGGGTACGCTGGTCCGCATACTCGACGCGGAGCGCGCGCCGATCGAACTCGCGCTCGCCGCCGAAGTCGATCCGCGCTTTCACGCCGACACCGTCCGCCAGCGGGTGATCGACGCAGCCAGCGGCTATTTCGCATTTGCGGCGGTCGGCTTCGGCCAGACGCTGTATCAGGGTGATCTCTATGCGCTGGTCGAGGCGGTGCCTGGCGTCGTCGCGGCCAGCATCACCCGGTTTGCCCGGCTGGCAACCGCAGACACCGCCGACCTGCCCGTCGAGGACGAACTGCGCCGCGCCGGCCTCCCCGCCCTCAACCTGCTGCCTGACTCGATCCGTCGCGCCCTCGTTGGTCGCATGACGCCGGCAAGCCGCATTACGCTCGGCGCGTATGAGATCCCGGTCCTCGATCGGCTGGTCACCGATGTCCGGGTCGGAGCGCTAGAATGAGAATCGAGGGCTTCCGCGTCGAGCCCGATCTGGTCGCGCGGCGGCTGCGCGTAGGGTGGACGCTGACGCCCGACGCGGGGGAAACGCTCGCCGACGCACCGCGGCTCGTGCTGCGCCGCAAGACGCGCGACTGGGAATTCGGCGTCACCACGGTGCCCGACCCGTATCTGGTCTATGACAGCGCCACCTTCCCCGGCGTGCCCGGACCCGGCATCGCGATCCTCGACCTGCCCGATCGCGAGGAGATCGACGGGCCCGAGCGGCGTCGGATCGAGGCAATCTCGATCGCGCGCACGCCCCCCGGAATCGAATGGCAACGGCGCATCCTCACCACGCGGATCGCGGCGGATGGCCGGCCGGTATCGCGCCACGTCGCGATCGTCGACGGTGGCAACACGCCGCTGTCGCTGGCGCCCGGCATCACTTATTACTACGAGCTGAGATACACCGATCCGGCCGGCGATGGCGTGCGGCTGCGGGCGACCGGCATGCCCGCCGCGCCGTTTGGGCTGAACCGCACGCTCTACGACATGCTGCCCGCCGCGCATCGTCAGCGCGACGTTACGTTGCGCCAGCCGACGATCGAATCGGCAACGATTCCCGAGGCGTCGGTCGGCCAGCCCGGCCGCGCCGCGGTGGCAGGGCAGTTGCGGCGCTTCCTTGATCCGTTCGGTGCCGCGCTCGATGCAATGCGCAGTTCGGCGGAAGGCCTTTGGTCGCTTCGCGATGTCGACGCGGTCGACGCGCGACATCTGCCGCTGCTCGCCGAATGGCTCGGCTGGCGCCTGGGTGACACCGACGCGGTGCCGCTCGCGCGCAACGAACTGAAGGCTGCACCGCGGCTCTATCGGTCCCTGGGGTCGATCACCAGCTATCGCGCAATCGTCCAGCGCTACACCGGCTGGACGACGCGGGTCGCCGAGTTCGCGCAGTTCATCGCGCGCGCCAACGATCCGCCACGGCCACCGCTGTTCGCCGCGGTCGAACGCGCCGGCGGCTGGCGCTCGCCGCTCGACATCGGCGAAACGCTGGGCTTTGGTGTCGGCAATGACGATGCCGCCGGGCTCGGCACGCTCGCGGCCGAACTGACGGCGGCACCGGGGCCCTATATGCTGTTTGCGGGCGCGCAACTGACGATCGAGGTCGATCGTGGCGCGGCGCTCGTCCTTCGCCTTGCGGATGGTGGCGAAGGCGATGGCGACCTGGCTGCGCTGACTGCAGCGCACCTCGCGGCGCGGATCGGCGCCGCTACCACCGAGATCGAGGCGAGCGACGTCGGCGGCCGGCTGCGGTTGCGGAGCCGTAGTCGCCGCACCGATGCGCGGCTGCGGGTGCGGCATCCCGACGCGGACCTGCTCTCGCTCGTCGGCGCCGCGGCGGAGCGCGCGGCGGTCGCGACCGATCGGTCGGGCCGGGTCCATCTGATCCTGCACGATGCCGCAGCGACCGTCGATCCCGCGACTGTTGATCCCGCGACCGGGAGCGATCCCACCCCGGTCGCGGACCGCGTCGGCGGAATTGTCGCCAAGGCGTTTGCCTATGGCCGATGGTACGGCGCGGCGCGACTGCCGGTCCCCGCCGACGTTCGCCATCCCGCCGCAGCGCCGTTGCCCGACGGGCGCATGCTGATCGCCTGGATCACAGACGCTGGCACGCCCGATGCCCGGATCGATACCGCGCTCGCCACCGCCGCCGAGCCGACCCCGGCACGGCTGGCCGGCCGTCGTGCCGCGCCGATGGCGCTCGTCGTCGGCGGTCGCCTCCGGCTCGTCACGGCGGGGGGCAGCGAGGACTTCATCGTCCGCGCGGCTGATTTCGCCGATCCGGGAAAGGCGTCCGCCGCCGAACTGGTCGCCGCGGTCAACGCGCAGCTGACCGGCGCCAGCGCGTCGAGCGCGCCCGACGGCTCGCTGCTTCTCACCTCCGTCGCGCGGGGGCCACGGGCGCGCTTGTCGATCGACCTTGCGGGATCGACCGGCGCGCGGCGGCTCGGGCTCGCCGAATTGCCCCTCGCACAGGGCGATTGGGACCCTCGGCTGACTCTCGCGGTCCCGCACGCCCTGGCCCGCGCAAGCATGGCGCGCGACCTGACCGCTGCGGCGAGCGCCGATGGCACGATCCGCCTGGCGTGGAGCGGCTTTACCGACGCATGGCGGATCGCCGGTGCGGCCACGATTCCCGGGGCGACGCTGATCGCCACGAACGCCGGCCTCGCCCGGCGCGGCGAAGACGGTAGCGTCACGCCGTTCGGCGTCGCCCAGGGCGTGCCCGGCGCGGCGGTGCGCCATGCGGTGATCGACGCCACCGGGCAGATGTGGCTCGCGACCAACGCGGGGGTCGCGCGACGGCGACCCGACGGCAGCTGGCAGGTGATCGACGCGATCGCGGGGTTGGCCGGCAACGACACGCGACGGCTTGCGCTGGCCCCCGACGGCGCGCTGTGGGTGGCGACCGCGACCGGACTGACGCAGGTGATCCCCGGCAGTGCGCCGGCAACGTTCCGGATCGCCGACGGCCTCCCCGCCGACGATATTCGTGCGGTCGTGCTGGCACCCGATGCGGCGGTCTGGATCGCCACGCCTGCCGGTCTCGCACGGAGCAATCCCGCAGGCCTCTGGTCGGCGGTCGGGCTTGCCGCCGGCCTGCCCTCGCTCGACGTCCGCGGGCTGGCGTTCGATCGTGCCGGATCGCTGTGGATCGCCACCGCCGCCGGGCTGAGCCACAGCGCCGACGGCGCCCGGTTCACCACCGTCGATGCCCCCGCCGCACTGGCCACCGACCTGCGCGATGTCGCGATTGGCGACACCGACGGTACGCTGTGGGTGGCGGCGGCAACCGGAGTCTGGCGTCGCGACGCCACCGGGTGGCGCAACTGGTCGATGCTCGACGGCGTCGGCCCGGCGACCGCGATTTCGACCGATGGCGCCACCGCCTGGGCCGCGACCGCCGCGGGCGCCGTGATGATCGACGGCGACGTCGTACGGCGCGTGACCACGACAAACGGCCTGCCGAGCAACGCGGTCGCGCGCATCGAGCCCGCGCGATCGGCGACGGTCATACTGGTCGACGAACCCGCCGCGCGCGAGCCCGTGCTGGCGACCGAGGCCAATGGCGCGCACCTGCTCGCCTGGTCGCAGACCGCCATCGCCGATCCGGTCGCCGACCAGCGGCGGCTGCGTCTCAAACGTTTCGACCCCGTCACGGGCAGCTGGACCGCGACACGCGATGCGACAACGCCGCCGGTGGGGGGACGCGCGGCGGATCGCGACCCCGCGCTGTTGCCGCTGGCGACCGGCGGTGCGCGACTATTCTTCTCGACCGATCGCGGCGGTGGCGTCGGGCTCGCCGAGGTCGTGCTCGACGCTGCGCTGACCCCGGGCGGACCGATGCCGATCATGACGGGCATGGTCCATCGCAGCGCGCCGGTGCCGGTCATCCTGCCCGCACCGGTCGGCGCGCCCGCGACCGCCGGGCTGACGCTGTTGCACCGCGCCGATGCGGGGTTTACGCCGGGCGACGTCTCGCCGCTGTTCGCCGGTGCCGCCAGGATCGCGGCCATGCCCGCCGTCATCGCCGCGACGCAGCGGCGCACCAGCGGGACGACGACGGTGCGGGCGGACGACGCGGCACGCAATGGCCGCCGCCAGCATTGGGATGACCTGCTCAGCTACACGCCGCATCGCCCCGTGCTCGACGGCGAGCCGCCGCTGGCCGCCAACGACTTTTATACCCGCGGCACGATCGGGCTGTATCTCTCGCGCGGGTCGAACGGACGATCGATCACCGCCGACGCCGCGCTCCGCTTGCAGCAGCTGCTCCACGAGTTTCTGCCGGTAAATATGCGCGCGGTGCTGATCCTGGATCCGACCGCACCCGAAGAGTTCGTGTTCGCCAACGGCTTCATCACCGACAGCTTCCTCGACGACATGGCGTTCGTCGACCGGATCGGCCTGCCCGGCGATACCAGCGGCGCGGTGCTCCCCGACTGGCTGGTGCTGCGCACCAATACCGCGGGCGACGTGTCAGCCGACCCGCTCGTTCTGCCGACGCTGCGCCGCCGCAGCTTCTTTCCGCCGCCACGCTAGCCCGCCCCATTCGAACACACCGCCACCCGGACACCGCGCCACCATCACATAAGGGTCTACCCGATGCACGCCACGCCCATCCCGCTACCGTCCGGCCGCTATCGCGACGTGCTGCGCGCGCCCGACGGCACCGTGACCTGGCAGAGCGATTGGCGGTCGAACGTCGTCGTCACCGGCACCCGCCTGCTGCTCGCAAGCTATATGCGCGGCAGCCCGGCGGCGCTGCCGATCGGCGCGCTGGCGATCGGTGGTGGCGTTCCCACCTGGGACGCGACGCCACCGCCCGCACCGACCGAGGCGGAGAGCACGCTCGCCGATCCCGCCCCCTTCCTCGTCACCGGGCCGGCGCTGGCGATGGATTTCCTCAACGGCGACATCGTCTCCGCGGCGCCGACTAATCGTCTGCAGATCAAGGCGACGATCGGCCCCGCGGTGCCGCCCTGGCCCGACGCGCACCATGTCGCCGCCAATCTGCGCGAGTTCGGGCTGATGGCCACGCTCGGTGGCGCGCGCCTGCTCGTCAATCTCGTCCGCCACCCGGTGATCGCCAAAGATCCGGTCAGCACGCTCGAACGCACCATCTGGCTCCTGTTTTGATCCGTATCGGCAAAGGAAACGCGCATGGCCGTCATCTCGCCAAACAGCTTCGATCCGCTCCGCCGTTATGTCTCGGTACGCCTGGCGCAGGGCGTCCCGCTGGTCGACGCAGACTGGAACGAGAGCGAGGACATACGCCGCTTCGAACTCCGCGCGTTCGTGCGCTGGTTCGTCGGCGACGGCATTCCGCTCGGCAATGACGGCTTCCGGATCGGTGGGATAGGCGGCGCCGGCAGCAGAGTCGATTTTCGGATCATGGCGGGCGGCGGTGCGGCGCCGATGGCCGCGGGGCGGATGTTCGTCGACGGGCTCGAGGCGTTCATCGTCGCCGACACGCTGTTCACCGCCCAGCCGCTCCACGCGAGCCAGCCGGGCGCGGCGGCACTGGCGGCGCGCTGGGGCGTCCCGGCGATCGTCGCGATCGTACCCGGCACCACGCCGCTCTCGATCTATCTCGACGTATGGGAGCGGCTCGTCACCGCCGCCGAGGACGCGACGCTGATCCTCGCCGGGCTTGGCACCGAGAGCTGTTCGCGATTGCGCCGCGAATGGGTGGTGCGGGTCCGCACTCCCGCGGGCGGATCCGGCGTCCCGCAATCGGGCGATCCCGATTTCCGGCCCGGCCACAGCTATGCGATGCTCGCGCAGGTCACGCGCACCGCGCTGCAGGAACTGACTGACCAGACGCTGGGGGAGGCCCGCCGCACCGGCCTGCAGGTATCGTCGCGACGCGATCTTGAGCAACTCACCGGCGACGTGTTCGGGCCGGGCTATGCGGTCGATGGTACGGGCACGCCAAAGCTCGCCTTCTCGCTGCGCGACGTGCTCAACGGCGTGCTGCGCGACCGGCCCTCGATCACCGTACCTGTCACGCGATTGACCGGGGGGTCGTTCAACCTGCCGACCACCGCGCCGGCGCCTGACGGGACCTTCCTCTACTGGGTGCGCGTCGCGGGCGTGGATCGCTTCCTGTCGCGCGCGAAGGTGTTGGCCAACGGCACCGTGACGCCGGCCGAGGACGAGTTTCAGTTCACCGGCGTGTTGAACGTCACCAGCATGGCGATCGTCCACGAGGATGCGGGCTTTCGGCGCATATTCTATACCGGACAGGCGGGGACGGCCAAACTGTTCAGCCGACGCTTCGACCCCGGCGCGCCGCCTGCGACCCGCTGGGGCGCGCCGCTGGACGTCGGCAGTCCCGACCTCAACATCGGCGTGGTCGCGATGCGGCTGTCGGACAACAGCACGCAGATCGCCTGGGTCGGACAAAATCCCGCCGCATCGGCCACGCCGACGGTATTCACCCAGAACTTCCTGCCGGGCGCTGGCGCCAACAGCCTGACGGTGGTCGGCACCAGCACCGATGCGCAGGCCCGCGTCGCGATCGTGCCGGGTCCGCAGATCCTGCTCTTCGAACAGGCGGGCGGGACCCTGTCGATCCTGTCGAAGACGTCTGCTGGCGGCGCATGGCCGGCCACGTGGACGAGCCTCGCGACGATGCCCGCCAGTGCAGTGCGCGACTTTGCCGCCGGTTTCATCGCGCCCGGACGGTTGTGGCTTGCCTATGCGCTGACCGCGCCCGGCGGCGGCAACCAGCTGATCGGTCGCACCAGCGAGGCGGGGTTGCTCGGCGAGGCGCGGCCGATGGTCAGCGAGACAGGGTCTCCGCGCTATCCCAATCTTGCGGTCGATAGCGGCAACGCCAGCGTGTTCTACCAAGATGGCAATGCCGTGCGCCAAGTCTCGTTCGTCACCAAGATCTGACCTGCCAAGTTCGAACGTAGCGTCTCAACTGCTCGTCAATCCATTCTCCAGGGAGAAATGCCGTGATCCTGACTCGCACCTTGCTCCTCGCGCTGCTCGCCAGCGTGTCCGTCCCCGCGCTCGCCCAGACCGTGACGCCGACCCTCGACCAATTGAGCAGCTCGGCGCCCAAGCTCAAGGCCGACAGCAGCGGGTATGAGGATCTCGACATACGCCAGGCGGTTCCCTCGGGGGGCAAGGGCGGGATCAGGGTACAATATATACCCGACGACGCATTGGCACTGCCGCTCGATTCGACCGGCGCCGTGGTCAAGCTTCGCCCGCGCGGTCTCCCCGCTGCCGACATCACCTGCACGTACAGCCCCGTTGCGCAAATCCTCTCCCCAGCGACCAGCGGCAAATGCTTCTTCCGGACGTTCGGCGGCGCTGGCGACATGGTGCAGATCCATCATTTCGGCCTGCTACAGCGCAGCGATGAGATCCACTACTCGATCACCGGCGTTCAGGGCGCGGTGCCGGGGTTCACCGTCCTCCCGTTTGACAGCGACACCGCATTCGCCGGTGCGAAGCCGATACCGAACGTCGGCCGCAATCCGGCGCGCCTCGTCCTCGTCTTCGACAAATCGGGCAGCATGGACTGGTCGGCCAAGCCGGCAGGCGATCCGGGCTGCGGCGCCTTTTTCTCGCCGGTGCCGGCGTGCCGCCGGTGGAACATTCTCAACGATGCGGCCGCGCAGATGGCTAATGTCGCCAAGGCCTATGCCACACCGGGCGACGAACTCGGCGTCGTCTTCTTCGACTCCACCGCCAGCAATACCGGCGGTCTCGCGGGGATGAATACGATCACCCTGGACGCCGCGCTCGGTGCCATCGGCGCGCGTGCCCCCGGCGGCAGCACGTCGATTGGCGCAGGGGTCGAAAATCTCAAGGCCCCGCTGCTGAGTAACGCCGCGGCACATCAAAACACCGTCCTGCTGTTTACCGACGGAGAACAGAATACCGCGCCATTCCTGACATCCGACGGCACGCAGTTGCTAATCAATCCCACCCAGAACCTGCCGTTCGGGACGCCATGGGTTGGCATGGCACCGGTGTCGCTGTGCCCCTTCAGGCTGCGCACCGACGATCCCGCCGGCCCCGGCGGCACGACGACGCTCCAGCAGATCGCGGATAATGGCTGCGGTGGCCTGATGGGATCGCCCGCGACCCTCAAAACGCCTGCAGATCTGATCACTTTCTTTCTCCAGGTGCTCGACAAGACGTTGGTCGGCGACAAGCTGGAGCTCATTTCGATCACGCACGGTGCAGCGCGCGCGCGCTCGCGGATCGCCAACCCGACCGTCCTGCGCCGACTGGGCAATGGCGTGTCGATCCCGTTCCACACCAGCGCGCAGGACGGGGCAGTGACGCTACTGCTCAATTGGTCGTCGCCGGGGGACGACACCATGCCGTCAGACCTTAAGATCAGCAAAGACGGTATCGACTTCGACCCCTTGCGCGATCGCAACGTCGTCCTCGCGCGCGGAAAGGATCATCTCGTAATGACTCTGCGCGCGCCCTTCTGCAACGATCGGCGCCAATGCGTGAAGCCCGCCGGCGACTGGTCGCTGGGCTTCGTTGCCGGCGGTCAGCAGGGACCCGCGCTGAACCACAGCCTGTTCGTACTGGGCGACAACGCGACGCTCGCCTCGGACTTCAAGGTCGACCAGCCGGCTCCCGGCATTGGCAAGCCGCTGCGCCTGACCGCTAGGCTGACTGACGCTGGCCGCCCCGTCAGCAAACTCGCGGCGGGATCGGTCTACGCGCTGATCGGCGGCCCCACCGCCAGCCTCGGAACGATCCTGTCGAAATCGCCGGTCCGACCGCAAGGCAGGAAGGAGCGTGACCCGGTCAGCCTGGCGGGCGCGAAAGCGGCAGCGATGTTCGCGGCAGGCGACAAGGGCATCGTCGCCGCCACCGCGTTCAACGGTCAGTTGAAGGTGCCGCTAAAGGAAACCACCCGCGGCGTCTACACCGCGCAAACGCCCGCGCCGTTCGAGGGGGTGTACCGCGTCACCTTCATGGTCGACGCCAAGACGCCGCTCAACGGCCCGTTCCAGCGAATCTACACGACCGATCGCTATGTCGGTGTCGCGATCGATGCCGCAACGACGCTGGCAAACACGACGATCGGCGCAGGAAGTTTCAACGCCTGTCCGCGTGGCCGCTGCATATCGGTCCAGGTGCGCCCGGTCGATCAGCGCGGGAACCTGACCGGTCCCGGCAAGGGTGCGCTGTTCAGCGTCGACCCGAAACGCGCGATGATCGCCGAGGTGATCGACCGGCTCGATGGCAGCTACGCGCTCACGATCGCCTTGATCGACCCGACCGCGCTGCCCGATCTCATCATCGGCGGGGCCGCAAAGGTCGTTCTGCCGCTGGCGTCGGTAACCAAGCGCGCGGGCGGAAAATCACCGCGGTGATCGGCGCCGGTGAGGCCGCGACGCGCGGTGCTTTCCTGGCGTCTCGGCGCTCCAGGTCGGTGCGCCGCGCACGCGCGCGGCCCACGGCACCAACTCGGCCGGCGACGCGCGCGTTGCGGCCGTCGCGCGACGGCGGCGAGGCGCTCGGGGGCGCCGGACATCGGGGGTTCGTTGCGCGTGTACGAATGATCGACCCGCGTCGCCAAGTCGGCGACGGTCCGTACATCGTGACGCGGCATGCCGCGCAGTGGAACCGTAGCCGGCGACCGCCCCTGGCCACCGGCGTGCCCGCTGCGCCTACAGGCGAGACGAGCGCAAGGCACAGCACCGGTCGCCGCTATGGCGTCATCGGATCGTCCACTCCCAGACGCCAGCGCCGCTCGGCACGGTCAGCCGCAGATAGCGGGTGGGTGCGGCATGATGCAGCACGATCGGCGATCCGCTCGCCGTCGTCTGCGCCACGCGGCGCCACGTCCGGCTATCCGCCGACGCCTCGATCGACAGCGCATAGCGACGGATCGGATACTCCATCCGCACGAGGCTCTCGCGCACCGTTCGCCCCGTGCCGAGATCGGCGACCAGTGTAGCGGGGCCGCCAGGCCTGGGCCGCCACAGTGTCGCATAATTGTCGTCCGCCGCGCGCACCGGGCCGTGGAGCGCGTCAGCCCCCGCGCCGCGCGCGGTCCAGCGCAGCCCGGCATCGCGCCGTGCCGCAAACCCGGCGACCGCGCCGCCCTGCCCCGGCAGCACGGTCGCGATCGTACCGTCGTCGTGGATCGTCAGCGGGTCGACCGCGACCTGACGGAGCACGGCGTCGCCGGCTTGTGGGAATGGCAGGCCCTGGCGATGATACAGGATGTACGCTTGGCCGTTCGATCGGAAGATGGCGTGATGCCCCGGACTGATCACGTCATGCGCGCGATCGGTCGACAGGATCGGACTGTTGGCGGCCTCGCGAAACGGCCCGAACGGCGTGTCGCCGATCGCGTACCGGACCTTGTACGTGTCCTCGGTCGTCTTGCCGTCGCTGTAGGTCAGCACATAGTGTTTTCCGGCGCGGACCATGAACGGCGCCTCGAAATACTGCGGCGGGGTGACGTCCTTCGGCGTGCCGTCGAACGTGACCATGTCCGGCTTCAGCTTGACGACGAAGCAATGCCCGTTGGTCCAGTTCAGGCCCGATCCCCAATAGAGATAGGCCTGGCCATCGTCGTCGATGAACGCCTCGGCATCGATCATGTGGTATCTGGGATCGAACGCCTTGGCGACCAGCGGCTTGCCGCCATGCGCGTCGCGCCACGGCCCGGCGGGCGACGGTGCGGTGCCGACCCAGATCTCGCTGCCGACCGAGACATACATGAACCAGCGCCCATCGCGCGTCTTGACGACCGAGGGCGCCCAGACTTTGGAATCCCCCGAACTCGGGCTGCTCGCCGCCGCCTTGGTCGGCCAGGCAGGCGTCGAGAAGCGCCAGTCGCGACCGTTGGTCGAGGTCCATAGCGCGAGCCGATCGTCTCCCCAGGGATCGATCGTTGCAAAGATATACCAGCGCCCCTCGTCATGAACGATCGAGGGATCCGCGAAATAGCCGGGCAGCAACGGATTGCGCGTCGATGCGGCATCCAAACGCGGCGCAGGCGCATCGGCGGCAGTCAGCACGGTCGCGGCGGCAGCCAGCAGAGCAATTCGGATCATAGAGTCTCCAGCGACCAGCGGTCGCGCCAGTGCAGGATCGGGCGATCGCCCTCCCATTCGATCGGCAGCCACACGTACCGACCGTCGATCGCGTTCTTCGGACGCCAGATGTCCGCCATGAACACGAACCGCTCGCGGCCGGTCGTGTCCGGACACGGCAGGACGAAACTGCTCTGCCCGCCAAAGGTCGTCGCGACTTGCGCCGGCGTGCCGCGCACCGGATTGCCCAGCGACGTCCACGGCCCTTCGATTCGATCGGCAACGAACGACCGTGCAGGATTGGGCGCCCAGCCGGTGAGCCCCGAGGTGATCATATAATAGCGTCCGCGCGCGCGAAAAATCGCGGGTGCCTCATTCGCACCACCGGGCAGCAACCGCCAATAACGCCCATCATGCGCGGTGAGATCGGGTCGCAAGCGTGCCGCCTGCAGCGTGCGGTTCTCCTCCGACGCATAGACGTGCCAGGCGGCGCCTTCGGCATCGACGAAGAGCGTCATGTCGCGCGCCATCTGCCCGCCGGGGCGGTCGCGGACGAGATGGCTGTCGGTCTGGGCTTTGTCCGCTGCGGTCACGTCGACCGGCCACTGCCCCGGATCGACGCGGCCCGATCGGAGGAAGCGGTATGGCCCGGTCACCCGGTCGGCGACCGCAACCCCCGCGCGAGCCGCGGCATAGCCCTGCCCCTTCAGCTCGAGGTGAAACCACATCACGAACCGTCCCGACACCGGATCGCGCAGGACCTTGGGCCGCTCGATCACGCACCCGCGGACGATCTCGCTGGTGGGATCGTCCGAGACGGCAAGCGCGATACCCTCGTCGCGCCAGTCGTACAGATTGGCCGAGCTGTAGACGTGGACACCGACCTGCGCGACATTGCCGCCCTCGCCCGCGGTCTTGTGCTCGCCGAACCAGTACCATCGGTCGCCGTGCCGCAGCAGTCCGCCGCCATGCGCGTTGATGTGCACGCCGCGATCGTCGGGCCAGAGCGCGCCGGGCGTGAACGCCGCTATTGGCGGTCGGGCGGACGCTGACGTCGAGGCATGTCCTGCGGCCAGCGTTGCGATGCCCCCTGCGATCAGGTCGCGACGGTTCGGCTGCATCCTATGCCGTCCCGGGCGCGCGGGGGGAATGTGCGGTGCCGATCAGACTGTTCGAACGCCTCACCCGATCCTCCGATACCACAAACGACAGACCCCTATTTTGTCTGACATTATCGCCGTCCATCCGCTATGCAATCGATCTCGCGCAGTGGCGGGCGATAAATTGCTCGTGCGGCGGCATCCGCGTCGCCGCGGCCGCGGTGACCGCAGCCATCCGCGCCAGCCGGGTGCGCGCCTCGTCCGCCGACAGGCTCGCGGCGAGTGGGTCGAACCCGTTCGCGCACAGCCCCTGCCCGTCCATCACCGCGAGCCAGCTCGTCTTGGTGAACAGGTCGTCCGCCTCGCGGAACACGCGTCCGGTCGCCTGATAGATGCGGATCCGTTCGGCAAGCGTCTCGGGTACCGCCATCGTTCGGACATGGTCCCAATAGGGTGTGTCGTCACGCTGCGTCGCGTGGAAGTGCAGGATGATGAAATCACGGATGCTGTCATACTCCGCGATCATCAGCCTATTGTAGCGACGGATGTCCGCCGCCTCGAAATCGCGGGTCGGCAGCATTTCGAGGAGTCGCGCTATCCCGGCCTGGATCAGGTGGATGCTGGTCGATTCGAGCGGTTCGAGAAACCCGCTCGACAGCCCGAGCCCGACGCAGTTCTTGACCCAGAAGGCGTCGCGTCGCCCGGTCCGGAACCGCAGCGCCCTGGGTTCCGCTAGCGGTTCGCCGTCGAGACTGGCGAGCAATGTCGCGATCGCCTCGTCCTCCGATAGATGACCGCTGGCGAAGACATAGCCATTGCCGGTGCGGTGCTGGAGCGGAATCCGCCACTGCCAGCCGGCGGCGCGCGCGGTCGACCGCGTATAGGGGGTCGGCGGCCCGACCGGCGCGCTCGGCACCGCGACCGCGCGGTCGTTGGGCAGCCAGCGCGACCAGTCCTCATAGCCGGTGCCAAGCGTCTCGCCGAGCAGCAGCGCGCGAAACCCCGAACAGTCGACGAACAGATCCGCCGCAATCCGCTCGCCCGACGCAAGCGTCACCGTCTCGACGAATCCGTCCGCGCCGCGCACCGCGACATCGACGACGCGGCCCTCGCGCCGGACGACGCCGGTCGCCTCCGCATGGCGGCGCAGGAACCGCGCATAGAGTGAGGCGTCGAAATGATAGGCATAACCGATCCGGTGGAGCGGCGTGTTGCCGCCATCGGTGAGCGGCCGCATGAACCGGCCATCCTGCGCCGCCGCCGCGCAGATCGAATAGGCGTCGAGCGACGCCGCATCGCCCACGGCCCGCAACCGGTGCCACAGTCCCTCGAACGGCACCGCGCCGACGTCGGTGCCATAGACGCCGAACGGGTGGAAATAGCGCGCGCCCGGGCGCAACCAGTCGACGAACTCGATACCGAGCTTGAAGCTGCCCATCGTCGCGGCGACGAAGGCGTCCTCGTCGATACCGAGCAGCGCGTTGAACGCCTGGATCGGCGGAATGGTCGCCTCGCCGACGCCGACCGTGCCGATCTCCTCGGATTCGATCAGCGTTATCGCAACGTTGCGCGTGCCGAGCACATGCGCCAACGCCGCCGCCGCCATCCAGCCCGCGGTGCCCCCGCCGATGATCGCGATGCTGCGGAGCGCGCGGTCGGTCATGCCACGAGACGACACTGGAGGAACAGATTGCCCGTCAACCGGCCACGGCGGGGATCCGCCGCATCGACGGCGACGGTGTCGATCAGACCCGAATGCAACAACGCCGCGCGGTAGAGGATGAGCCGGTCGGGCATCGCGGCGCAGGCGTGGATGAGATCGAATAGCGGATCGTCGACCGCGCCCGGATAGCGCGGCGGACCCTCCGTCAGCTCCGCGTCGCGCCGCTCCTGATACGGCGCGATCCGCGATGAATCGACGGTCTCGAACCCCGTGGCGCGATGGCGAAAGAATCCCGTGCCACCGTGCCGCGCGTCGCACAGATAATGCACCGTCGCGAACTGCAGACGGTCGGCAGTATCGACGTGCGGGACACATTGTGCGGGGGCCAGGTCGGCAGGATCGGTCGTCACCAGCGAGAAATTGCCGCGGGCGCGTACCGGCCTGACGGGTCCCGTGCCGAAATGCTCGGCGATCAGCGGCAGGACCTGTTGCACCATGCGATCGATATACTGGGTCGGCGCAGGTCCGAGCAGGCCGGGATAGCCGCTGCCGACCGACGCGGCGGGTGCGAAGCGCGAGCGCGTCGCAGCATAGTCGACCAGCGCATCGGCGATGCCGGTGGCATGATCCATTGTGATCACAGGTTCGCGTTCATCGCCCACATAGTGGATCGACACCATAGGGTCGCACGTCGGCCGCGGAATCGTCATGGGCACGCGCTTATCCGAAAAAATGCCGACGTGGCAGGGGAACACCACGTCGGCAGGTGGGGACGGCGGGGAAGAACGGTCAGTAGGTGGCGCGCAGCGAGAAGCCGAACCGGCGGTCGTTGAGCGTGTATTGCAGCGGCTGGCTCGTCGTGCCGATATAGGTCACGTTCATCCGATTGGTCAGGTTCACCGCATCCACCGAAAACGCGAAATGTTCGTTGATGTTGTAGCTGATCGAACTGTCGAGCGACGCATAGGGCTTCTGAAACTGCGGAATGCCGTTTGCGCCGCTGCCCGAGGTCGTATCGAGATACTTGCCGCGCCAGCTCCACGCGAGACGCGCGGTGATCGGCCCCTTTTCGTACAGCCCGACAAGGTTATAGCTGTTCTTCGACAGCTTCTCGAGCGGCACCTGGGTCGGGATCGAACTGCCCGTGGTGGCAAACGGGTTCGAGACGTTGCTGTCGACGAACGTGTAGTTCGCCTGCACGCCGAACCCGCTGAGCAGGCCTGGCAGGAAGTCGAAGAACTGCTGATACGCCGCCTCGAACCCCTTGATCTTGCCGCTGCCGGTGTTGAGCGTGGTGCCAATATCATAGGCGATGCCGTTGAACGATCGCACCACCGTCCCGCCCGCGAGGAACCCGTCGACGGTCTTGTAGAAACCGCCGAGCGTCACCGAACCCGTCGGCGCGAAATACCATTCGATCGTCGCGTCGTAGTTGTTCGAGGTGATCGGCCGGAGGAACGGGTTGCCCGACCCACCGCTCGGACGCCCGGTGATCGGACTGACCTGCGTCGCAGGATTGAGCGTGACGTTGGTCGCGAGCTGATCGAAGTTTGGCCGCGCGAACGACTTGCTGAACGCGAAGCGCGTCTGCAGCTTGTCGGTCAGGTGCGCGCGCAGGTTGAAGCTCGGCAGTGCCTTCACATACTCCCGATTGACCTCGATCGGGACCAGCGTGCCGTCGCTGTTGAATACCGTGCCCGCGGAACCGCTCCGCGTCCGAACGATGCGAACGCCAAGCGTGCCGTCGATCCGCAGCCCGGCGACATCGGTATCGTAATCCGCCATCGCATAGGCGGCGAGCGTCTTTTCGGTCTGATGGTTGAGATCGCCCGGTGTGAACGCGGTCTTCGGTGTCGCACCGAACAGCGCCTCGGTCTTGGTCAGGCTGTCGAACAGACCGCTACCCTGCGAGAAGGCGGGATAGAGGATTCCGCCGGGCAGCGTCTTGCCGTCGAAGAAGTTCGAGGATGGCCCGGCGATGGCCAGTTCGGGATACGTCGACAACCGCACGAACGGGATGCCATTCGCCGACGAACAGCTTGGGTTCGGCCCCGACGGCAAGAGGCAGAAGCCGTTCCACGTCCCCCGCAAATCGACGCTGCTGTCCGAGTAACGCAGGCCACCGCGCAGTTTCTTCAGCACGTCGCCCTCGACCTCGTAATCGAGGTCATAAGCCAGCGCGAGCTGATCCGCATCGTTGCGCTGGATCGAATCCGCCATGTAGGTGAAGGCGTAATTGTTCGGGTTATTGAGCAATCCCGGGTTGCGCACGTTCCACACCGGCTTCGATCCACGCAGGTCGAAATCGACGATGCTCCGGTTGGTCGCATTGTACGGCGTCTGCCCGGTCTGATCGTACAGCGAGATCACGAAGCCGTTGCGGTCCGCATTGTAGGACGACTTCAGGTACTGCGCATCGAAGCGCGCATGCAGCCGATCGGTGACGTCCCACTTCCCGTTCAGCGTGTAATTGCCCGTCGTGTTGGTCAGATCCTGATCGAACCGCGACGATTCGAACACTTGGTTGCCGAGGGATCCCGACGTCGCATAACCCGCGTCGTCGAACGTGAACGCCGAACCCGCAAGCGGCGTCGTCAGCGGGTTGCCGTTGTTGTTGTAGTAAAAATATTTGCCCTGACGGAAGAATTTATACCGCGAATACAGGGCCTGTGCGGTCAGCAGGAAATTGTCCGCCAGCTGCCACTGGAACGCGCCGGCCAGACCGATCCGGTTGCGTTTGCCACCATCGTCATAGATCTGCTCGCCGAATGGCACCTGCGCATTGGCAGGGGCGCCGGGAATGACGGTGCCGGTCGGGATCGGACCGAACTGACCGATCAGCAGCGCATCCTGGCGGTACGCGCTGCGCGCATAGCTGGCGTTCAGCAGGATGCCCATTTCGCCCACGCCGGTCGCGAACCGGTTGCTGTACAGCGCCGATCCCGAGCCACCGAACTTGTCGGCGCGGTCATAGTAATTGCCCTTCAGCGTCGCGCTGATGAGCTGCCCCGCGCTGTCGAACGGCAGACGGGTGCGGATGTTGACGACGCCGGCGATATCCCCCTCGATCGTCGAGGCTGGCGGGTTCTTGAACACGTCGATCCCGGCGAGCAGTTCGGGTGGGATCGCCTCGAGATCGAGCGTGCGCCCGCCCGAAGCGGAGATCGCAGCGCGACCGTCGATGAAATTGCTGACCTGGGTCAGACCGCGCACGGTGATCGCGGGCTGCGTCCGGTGAT
Source organism: Sphingomonas sp. Leaf34 (assembly GCF_001421805.1). Classification (GTDB taxonomy): domain Bacteria; phylum Pseudomonadota; class Alphaproteobacteria; order Sphingomonadales; family Sphingomonadaceae; genus Sphingomonas. Next base: position 248,027 of record NZ_LMLC01000001.1, read on the forward strand.
CGAAATCGGTCGCGCCTTCGCCGTATCGGCGCTGGATCTGGACGCCGGTGATCCGCTGCAGCGCCTCGACCGTGTTGGCGTCGGGCAGCTTGCCGATGTCCTGCGCATTGACCGAGTCGACGATCTGGTCGGAATTTCGCTTGATCGCCTGCGCGGACCGCAGGCTCTCGCGCACGCCGGTAACGACGATGTCGTCGCTCGACACGCCTTGCGCGGCGGCCTGATCGGCGTTGAGCGTCCCGCGCGTCGGCGCGGACGTGGATCCGGACGCGGTCTGCGCCGACACCGGCGTCGGCACGCTCTGCGCGAAGCCTGGTGTCGCTACGGTCACGATCGCTGCGAGCGATCCTCCGATCAACATCCGCGTACGCAACCGAACCATCGTCTACATCCTCCCTATTGCAGCGTCGTCGGCCTGTTGAACGCCCGCGAAAGCGCCTGTTTGCCGATCGTTGGGAAGACTGAATACTGTATTTCTATTGTAGGACAAGAGCATTTTTGTGTAGGGTGTGTTCGATGCCGTACCGATCCAGCTAAGGCGTATCCAAAGGGGGATCGAAATGTCAGACCTTCCCAGGCGACGGACATCGCATACGCAATTGGCGCGTGACCTCGGGATCGAAATCGTGACCGGCGCGCATCCGGTCGGCGCGACTCTTCCCACCGAACACGAGATCGCCGAGCAGCGCGGCGTCTCGCGCAGCCTGGTCCGCGAGGCGCTCAGGATACTCGGCGCGAAGGGCCTGCTCGAGAGCAAACCCAAGACCGGCACGCGGATCCGCGAGCGCGCGGTCTGGAACCTGCTCGACCCCAACGTGCTCGCCTGGATGTTCGAAGGCGAGCCTGCGGTCGGCTTCGTCCGCAGCCTGTTCCAGCTGCGCCTGATCATCGAGCCGTCCGCCGCCGAACTCGCCGCGACGTTCCGCACGACCCGGCATCTCTCGAGGATGGGGCATGCACTCGAACAGATGCAGAACCACGGCCTTGCGAGCCCGATCGGTCAGGCGGCCGATCAAAGCTTTCATCATGTCATCCTGGAGGCGGCGCGGAACGAACTGCTCGTCAGCCTGGGGGGCAGCATCGGCGCCGCGGTGCGATGGACGACGATCTTCAAGCATCGCCAGACGCGCAAGCCGAGCGATTCAATGCCGCAACACCGCGCGCTGTTCGAGGCGATCGCCGACGCCGACCCCGCAGGTGCGCGCGCCGCGACGATGGCGCTCATCGCGCAGGCACAAGTCGATACCGAACTGTCCCTGCGTGCAACGGACTGAAGCGGACCGCCAAGCAAACACCATTGTATCGAGGAGCCAAAGCATGATCCACAGCACGCGCCGCATCGGCATCACCATCCTCGCGCTGGTCGCGACACCGTCGAGCGCGCGGATTGCGCCACCGGTTCAGGCGCCGCCAATCCAAGCGCCAGCAATCCGGGCGGCACCAGTCCAGGATGGCGTCGCGATCACGCTCCGTCCCGCGATCGATCGCCCCGGCACCGAGTTCGAAGGCTGGGGAACCGCGCTTGCCTGGTTCGCCAATGTTACCGGCGGCTACCCCGACGCGACCCGCGAACGCCTAGCCGACCTGTTCTATGGTAAGCAGGGCCTTGGCTGGACGATCGCGCGCTACAATATCGGCGGTGGCAATGCCGCGACGACGCTGCCCTACCTCCGCACCGGCGCCGCCGTACCGGGGTTCTGGCGGCAGCCCGCCGCCGCAGTCGCCAGCGACTGGTGGCGGCCCGAGGATCCGGCGATGTGGGACTGGTCCGCCGATGCGAACCAGCGCTGGTGGCTCGACGCGATCAAGCACCGCGTTGCCGCCCCGATATTCGAGGCATTCTCGAACTCGCCGCCCGCGTTCATGACCGTCAGCGGCCGCGTATCCGGCGCGGTCAAAGGCACCGACGACAATCTCCGCCCCGGTCAAGAGCGTCCGTTCGCCACCTATCTCGCACGCGTCGTCGGCGAACTCGAGCGTCGCCACCAGATTCGTTTCCGCACGCTGTCGCCGGTCAACGAGCCCAATACCGATTACTGGTTCGCCGCGAACACGCAGGAGGGCGCACATTGGTCGCCCGCCCGACAGGCGACGATGATCGACGCAACCGCCGCCGCGCTCGACGCCGCCGGCCTCGACACCGCGATCGCTGCGCCCGACGAGACCAACGCCCATCTGTTCGTCGCCGATTGGGCCGCCTACCCGCCAGCGACGCGGGCGCGGATCGGCCAGCTCAACGTGCACAGCTATGGGACCGTCCACCAGACCGCGGTGCGCGATATCGCCCGCGCCGCGAATATCCGGCTGTGGATGAGCGAGGACGACACCCCACTCGACAAGGATCCCGAATCCTTCGTCGACATGGCGTCCGGCCTGGCGTTCGGCGAACATGTCGTCCAGGATCTGAAGCGGCTCGAACCCGCGGCGTGGGTTTTTTGGCAGGCGGTCGAGAATTTCAGCGGGAAGGACGGCAAGCCGGGTTCGAACTGGGGGCTCGTCAAGATGGACCTGAACGCCGCCCCGGCCGCGCCGCACCCGATCCAGATCACCCCGAAATACTGGGTGATGGCGTCGTTCAGCCGCTATCTGCGCCCTGGCTACCGACTGGTCCCCGTCGACGACGCGGACACGATCGGCGCGTCCTCGCCCGATGGCCGCACGCTGATCCTGGTCCATGTCAACGGCGGGTCGATCGCGCGGCGGCTGACGATCGCGCTGCCGAACGCCCAGGTGCGCGATGTCGTCGTGACCGATGCGACGCATCACGCCGCCAGCGTCGGCGGATCGGGCGCCGCGACGATCGCGCGGCCCCGCTCGGTCACGACGATCCTGCTCGACGTGAAATAGGCGTGGTTGCGCGGGACGAAGAGCGATGCTGTGAATTTCCGGAGCATGCCGCTACAGCGGCGGCATACTTTAGGGGATTTGGCTCGTCACATGGCCCGCAAGCATTCGAAACATGGTCCCTATGAAGACCTGACGCCCGACGCCGCGCCGCCGGCGCCGGCGGTCGCGTGCTGGCTGTGCGGACGGCCCACCGGCGCGACCATCGTCTGGCATCATCCCGTGCCGAAAAGCCGCGGCGGTCGCGACGTCGTACCGATGCATCCGATCTGCCAGCAGACGCTGACCGCCAATTTCACGAATTCGGAGCTCCAGCGCCACGGGATGGATGTCGAGGGGCTGCTGGCGAACCCCGCGGTGCGCAAGTTTGTCGATTGGGTCGCGAACAAGGACCCCGACTTCACCGCGACGCTGACCAAGAAACAGCGCTGAAACATCCGGGAGGGGGGCGTAGCTGCTCAGCCCGCCCTCTTCTCCTTGGTTTCGGGCATCGCGACCACGTACAGTCCCAACCCGAGCGCGGCGATCGTCGCGAGCGTCAGGAAGCTGGCGGTGTACCCGGCCCAGACGATGATCGCCCCCGCCAGCGTCGCCGACAGCGCCGCCCCCAGCCCCTGCGCGCTGGCCACCGCGCCCTGGCTGACGTTGAAGCGGCCGGTGCCCTTGGTCAGATCGGCGATCACGACCGGGAACAGCGCGCCGAAGATCCCTGCCCCCACGCCGTCCAGCGCCTGCACCCCCACCAGCCACCACGGATTGTCCGACACGGTGTACAGCGCACCGCGCGCGGCAAGAAACGCGAACGCGACCAGGAACAGCGGCTTGGTGCCCCAGCGATCGGTGTGGCGACCGACCAGGATCGCAACCGGCACCATGACGAGCTGCGCCGCGACGATGCACGCGGCGGTAAGCGAGGTCGCCTGATCCTTGCCGACCGTCCGCGCGAGCAGCTGGCTGACCGAGGTCAGCATCGCCGCGTTGGCGAGGTGGAACAGGAATGCCGTGAGGGCGAAGATCATCAGCGACCTGTTCTCGAGCAACGTCTTCCAGCCGCTCGGCTGCGCGCAATCGTCGTCCGCCTCGTCGGGTTCGCAATCGAGCCCGCGCGCGACCGCGTTGTCGATGTCGTCGTTCTTCAGGCGCGACGCGCTGACGATGCTCGCAACGGTCAACCCGCCCATCAGCCAGAACACGACGACCGGGCCGAACTTCCACGCCAGCACACCCGCGAGCGCCGCCGAGACCGCATTGCCCGCGTGATTGAACGCTTCGTTGCGACCGACCCGCTTGGCGAACAGCTTCGGCCCGACCAGCCCGAGCGTGATCGCCGAGATCGCGGGGGCGAATACCGCGCCTGCGATCGCCGCGACGGACTGCGTGACGGCGACCGCCGTGAACCCGCTGACGATCGGCAGCGAGATGCTGCTGAGCGTGACCAGCAGCGCCGCGATCATCACGATCCGCGGCTTGTTCCTGGCGCGGTCGATCAGGCTGCCCGCGGGCGTCTGCGAAATGAGTCCGACGATCCCGGCGATCGTCAGCACCGCGCCGACGGTGGCCTCGTTCCAGCCATGCGCCGGCCCGCGCACCGCGATCAGGTAGATCGCGAGATAGGGGCCGAGGCCGTCGCGGACGTCGGCCAGAAAGAAGTTCAACGCGTCGAGCGTCCGCGTCGGGACCTTGCCGGACGGTCGATCTCCGCTCGTGCTTCGGGGCGGCATGTCCGCGATCGTGGCCATCAGGAGTCCTTCAAAGTCGCTGTCCGTCGAGCGCTAAAGATCTGGCCGGCGGCAAAGTTTCCGACGCCGAAGAATATATACGATCCAGATTTATCCAATGATCCCGGAAGCTAAACCGAAACTGAACGACGATGTTCAGCTTCGAATCATGAAGAAAATGTCACGGAACGTTCGCCTGATCCTTGCGCTTGGCTGCGACCGTCGGGAATGACTTGGAAGAGACTATAATGGCAGGGCTCCTTACCTGGATTCATTTTGGCGACCTGCATGTCGACGAGGCCGATGGGTATGAGGGACTGTCACGGTTTCGCGCACTCGCGGCGCTGGCGCAGACGCATGCCGGTCCGGAGTCGGCGGGCGGCACGGTCGATTTCGCCTTCCTGCCGGGTGACAATGCCAATCACGGGACCCACGACCAATATGCGCGGATCGCCGACGCGATGACCGGATTGTCGCTCCCCTGGCATGTGCTGGCAGGCGATCATGATTTCGAACCCGGCGACCTGACCGCGATGCACGCGATCACGACGAACCTGGCGCCCTATGCCGTCACGATGAACGGCTATCGCTGCCTGTTCCTCGATATCGTCTCCGCGGGTGATGGTGGCCCCGATTTCCGGATCGATCCCGGCCAGCGACGGTGGATCGAGCGCGAACTGAGCGCGGCGACCGCCGCCACGCTGCGCAGCGTGGTCTTCATGCATGCCTATCCGGGCGACCTTCGGGACGACCCCGACGGCATTGCGGGGCTGTTCGCGGCGCACCGGGTCGCGTTCGTCGATACGGGCCACACGCATTACAACGAACTGCTCAACGACGGCCGCGTGGTATATGGCGCGACCCGCTCGACCGGCCAGATCGAAGAGGGCGCGGCGGGATTCTCCGTCGTGACGCTCGACGACGGCATCCCGAGCTGGCGGTTCCAGGCGATCGACGATCCGTGGCCGCTGGTCCAGATCACTGCGCCCGCCGATCGTCGCCTGATTACCGATCCCGACCATAGCGGTCATGTCCCGAACGGATCCTTCGTCGTCCGGGCAAAGATTCTCGGCGCCTCCGCCCCGGCCGAGGCTTTTGCGCGGCTAGACGACGGCGCCGTGGTGGCGATGACGTATGACGGAGCCGGGCTGTGGGAGGCGACGATCGACGGCGTGGCCGACGGGCTTCACCGGTTAAGCGTGCGCAGCGATGGCGGCGAAGACGTGATCGAGATCCTGGTCCGCGCGCCCCGCCCGCTCGACCGTCCCGGGCCACCGCGCTTGAAGCGTAATGCACCGACCGCACTCGGCCGCGACGTCCATGCGATCGGCGCATGGCCGGACCGCGGGATCGACGGCGCGCAGCGCGGCCCTAACAAGAACGGCCTCGACTGGTGATCCGCATCAGCGACGGACACGCGTCAACGGCACCGCAGCCAGGTTCTTACGGGATGGCCCATACGTGACACACCCCGACATGCTGGCCCGGTACGCGATCTGGGCGATCTGCTTCATCGCGACGTTCGGCGTGATCACCCGGCCGTTCAAGCTCCCCGAAGCGGTCTGGGCGGTGACCGGCGCAGTCGTGCTGGTCGTGTTCGGCCTGATGCCGATCGGCGCTGCCTGGCGCGCGGTGCTGGAGGGCGGCGACGTCTATCTGTTCCTGATCGGCATGATGTTGCTGTCGGAGGTGGCGCGCGCGGAAGGGCTGTTCGACTGGGTCGCGGTGCACGCGGTCCGGATGGCGAAGGGATCGACCAGCCGGCTGTTCGCGCTGGTGTTCGGAGTAGGCATCGTCGTGACGACGTTCCTGTCGAACGACGCGACCGCGGTCGTGCTGACGCCAGCGGTCTATGCCGCGGCGAAAAAGGCGAAGGCGGATCCGTTGCCGATGCTGTTTGCGTGCGCGCTGATCGCCAATGCCGCGAGCTTTGTGCTGCCGATCTCGAACCCCGCCAATCTGGTGCTGTACGGTGGCAAGATGCCGACGCTCGGCGCCTGGATGGCGTCGTTCGCGGTGCCATCGGTGATGGCGATCGGCGTCACGTTCCTGATCCTGCGCTGGCTCGAGCGCGAGCGCCTGAGCGGCACATGCGAGACCGAGGTCGAGACGATGACGCTGCCAAGGGGCGGCATGGTCGCGCTGATCGGTATCGTCGCGACGGCAGTGCTGCTGATCGTCGTGTCGGCGCGCGGCTATGATCTGGGGCTGCCAACGTGCCTGGCGGGTATCGCCACGACCGCGGCGATCAGTATCGGCGCACGGAAATCGCCCGTCGCGACACTACGGTCGGTGTCGTGGGCGGTGTTGCCGCTGGTCGCCGGGCTGTTCGTGCTGGTCGAGGCGCTGGCGAGCACCGGCGTCATCGCGATGCTTGCGCGCTGGCTGGCCGACGGTGCCGCCCGGTCGCCCGCCGCGACCGCCGGGATCGCCGGATCGATCCTCGCGTTCGGATCGAACCTGATGAACAACCTGCCCGCCGGGCTGATCGCAAGCACCACGCTCGGCCAGGCGCATGTCCCGCAGATCGTCACCGACGGGCTGCTGATCGGTGTCGATTTGGGGCCGAACCTGTCGATCACCGGCTCGCTGGCCACGATCCTGTGGCTGACCGCGATCCGTCGCGAAGGCGAGGATGTCGGGTTCTGGCGGTTCCTGAAGGTCGGCGCGGTGGTCATGCCCCCCGCGTTGTTCGCCGCGCTGGGCGCCCGGTTGCTGATCGGCTGACCCCCGGTGCGAACAACGACGCGGGCGTGGGCGCCCGCGTCGCCTCTCTAATCAGGCGGTCAGCTTGGCCGCCGTCTCGGCGATCCGCTTGCCCTGATAGCGGGCACCATCGAGTTCTTCGGTGCTCGGCATGCGGCTGCCATCGCCATCCGAGATCGTCGTCGCGCCGTAGGGCGAGCCGCCCTTGACCGTGTCGACGCCCATCTGCGCCTTAAACCCGTAATCGAGGCCGACGATCGTCATGCCGTGATGCAGCAGGTTGGTGATGATCGAGAACAGCGTCGTCTCCTGGCCGCCATGCTGGCTCGCGGTCGAGGTGAAGGCACCGCCGACCTTGCCGACCAGCGCGCCGGAGAACCACTGCCCACCGGTCGTATCCCAGAACTGCGCCATCTGCGCGGGCATCCGGCCGAAGCGGGTCGGCGCGCCGACGATGATCGCGTCATACTGCTCGAGCGCGGCGGGGCCCTCGATCTCGGCATGCGCGGTATCGGTCTTGAAGTGCGCCGCCTCGACCACCGACTGTGGCGCGGTTTCGGCGACCCGGCGGATATCGACGTCGGCACCCCCGGCGCGGGCGCCCTCGGCAACCGCATCCGCCATCTGCTCGATATGGCCGTAGGACGAGTAATAGAGCACGAGAACCTTGGTCATTGTCAGTCTCCTTTATCGACGTACCCAGCCGATGCTGGGATCTTCATCAGGTGAATGCGGCGGCCCGAACCGCGTATCTCAGCTTTCGCCGATGTGACGGATCAGGTCGCCGCGCGCTTATTCCGAGTCGACCAGAACGATCTCGGCATCATCCTGTGCCGTGATCGTGACAGTCTGACCGCCGTGCAGCGCCGCGCCGTCGCGTGCGTCGAACGCTTCGTCGCCGATCGTGATCGCGCCCGTCGCCGGCACCAGATACACGTGGCGCCCGTCCTCGATGGCATAGTCGACGCTGTCGCCGGCCTTGAGCGTCGCCGCCAGGACACGGGCATTCGCGCGGATCGGCAAGGCATCGCCGTCGCCCTCGAACCCGCTGGCGAGCGTCACGAACTGCCCCGACCGCTCGCCCTTCGGAAACGGCTTGGCACCCCAGCTCGGCGAGCCACCCTTACGCGAAGGCTCGATCCAGATCTGAAAGATCGTCGTCGTCTCGGGCTCGAGGTTGTATTCGGCGTGGCGGACGCCGGTGCCGGCGCTCATCACCTGGACGTCGCCCGCCTCGGTGCGGCCCGTGTTGCCGAGCGAATCCTGGTGCGTGATCGCCCCGCTGCGGACATAGGTGATGATCTCCATGTCCTGGTGCGGATGTGGGGGGAAGCCCGAATTGGCGGCGATCTGGTCGTCGTTCCACACGCGGATCGCGCCCCAGCCCATCCGCGCCGGGTCGTAATAGCTGGCGAACGAGAAATGGTGGCGGGCATTGAGCCAGCCATGATCGGCATGGCCGAGGCTTTCGAACGGTCGACGCTCGACGGCGGTGTCGGCGATCTTGGTCAGGGTCGTGGTCGTCATGATAGGTCTCCACTGGTTGCAGCCAAGATAAGGGGAGCGATCGCGACGTAAATAGAAACGCTGGAAACCGATCGTTTCGGTGCTAGCGTAGCGATGGTCGGATCAACCACCCCGGCGGAGAGCCCCCTTATGCGCCTGCCCGATCTCGAAGCCTGGGCGATCTTCGCCAGCGTCGTCGAACATCGCTCGTTCAGCGCCGCCGCCGATGCAATCGGGCTGAGCAAGGCGACCGTCTCGAAGGCGATCACGCGGCTGGAAGCACATCTCGGCCAGTCGCTGTTCCACCGCACATCGCGCCGGCTCGCGCTGACCGAAGCCGGCAAGCCGCTCGCGGAACACGCCGCGCGCATCCTGGCCGAGGCGCGGCTCGCGGAGGAGTCCGCCAACGACGCCGCCAGTGCTCCCACCGGCCGCGTTCGGCTCGCCGCACCGATGAGCTTCGGGATCACCAACGTCGCGCCGTTGCTCGCCGAATTCCTCGCCGCGCATCCCGGGATTGAGGTCGACCTGCATCTGTCGGATGCGCGCGTCGACATCGTCGCCGAGGGGTTCGACGTTGCGCTCCGCATCGCCGAACTGCCCGACAGTTCGCTCCGCGCACGCCGGCTCTGCACGATCCACGCGCATATCGTCGCCGCACCACGCTATCTCGCGGAGCACGGGACGCCGACCCACCCGGCACAACTCGGCGAGCATCGATTGTTCGGCTATTCCAACGTCGTCGGACCGTGGCGCTTCCAAGGGCCCGGGGGGGCAGAGGTGTCGGTGCGGGCGCAGGGGCCGCTGACCGCGAACAGTGGCGAAGCGATCCTTCCCGCGCTGGTCGCCGGTCTGGGCATCGCGCGACTGCCCGCGTTCATCGTCGGTGCGGCGCTCGCCAGCGGTGCGCTGGTGCCGATCCTGGTCGACTGGGCCCCCGCCCCGATCGGCCTCCACCTGCTCACCCCGCCGAGTCCGCTGAGACCCGCCCGCGTCGAAGCCTTGATCGCGTTCCTGACGAAACGCCTGCGCGATACGCAATGACCCGAGCCGCGCGCGGGTCGCAGCACGGTCTTGCGCACGCGCGTCTCCACGTCGCGTGCCAACCCGCTCGAACGTCAGCCTTAGCTCGAAATTAACCTTTTGCCTTCAGAGCTTGTGTGGTTAATGAATCGAAGTCGAGCTGCTGACATGGGGTGTCGGGCGGTTTCGCGAACAGGGGACGACGCATGCGGGTGCTGCTGATCGAGGACGAGCCGACCACGGCGAAGGCGATCGAACTGATGCTGACGACCGAAGGGTTCAACGTCTACATCACCGATCTCGGGGAAGAAGGCCTCGATCTGGGCAAGCTGTATGATTACGATATCATCCTGCTCGACCTGAACCTGCCCGACATGCACGGCTATGACGTGCTGAAGCGCCTCCGGGTCGCGCGCGTGTCGACGCCGGTGCTGATCCTGTCGGGGGTCAACGAGATGGATTCGAAGGTCCGCAGCTTCGGCTTCGGCGCCGACGACTACGTCACCAAGCCGTTCCACCGCGAGGAACTGGTCGCGCGCATCCACGCCGTCGTCCGCCGCTCGAAGGGGCACAGCCAGTCGGTCATCCGGACCGGCAAGCTCGCGGTCAATCTCGACGCCAAGACGGTCGAGGTCGATGGCAGCCGCGTCCACCTGACCGGCAAGGAATATGCGATGCTCGAGCTGCTGTCGCTCCGCAAGGGCACGACGCTCACCAAGGAAATGTTCCTGAACCATCTCTATGGCGGGATGGACGAGCCCGAACTCAAGATCATCGACGTGTTCATCTGCAAGCTCCGCAAGAAGCTCAGCCTGGCGTGCGATGGCGAGAATTACATCGAGACCGTCTGGGGTCGCGGCTATGTGCTGCGCGAACCCGACGAGGTGCTCGAAGCCCAGGTCGCGTAACTCCCCTGTAGGTTCGGGAGAGCAGGAGGCCGCGGTACCGGGGGGTGCCGCGGCCTTTCGCATTTTTGCGCGGCGGCAAACGAGGCATTCACAATCCCCCGCCAGAGGGAGGATCGAAGACCGCCCCTTATTTCCTGCGGCGCCACCGCCGGAACAGCCCGCGCTTGTCGAGCGACTCGAACATCTCCGCGGGCCCCTCGGGATCGAGCACTTCGTTGTCCGCCAGCCATTCCTCGACGGATGTCAGATCGGGGACCTCATAGGGCTGCAGCGTCCTGCCCGCGCCGCGCAGCCGCTCGATCGTCGCGATCAGCGAGCCGGTCTGCGCGATAAGATCGCTCACCACCGACACGTCGACGCCGAGATGCTCGGCGATCAGCCCGTCGCGGATCGCGGCGATACCCTTGGTCGTCGCTTCGTCGCTGGCCCGAATCGCCAGATCGCATTCGGTGTCGAGACGCAATGACCGGTTGTTCATGTTCGAAGAACCGAGCCGGAACACGTCCTCATCGGCGATCAGGATCTTGGCGTGGCAATAGATCGCTTCGCCACCGGCCGTGTACGGGTGGTACATCCGCAGCCGGCCATAAGTGTCGCGCCGGTGCAGCGCCTCCATCAGCCGCGCGCGCGCGGTATCCATCGCGATCGGTTCGAGCCAGCCCTGCGCGGTGGTCGGGTTGATGATCACGATCTCGGGGCCATTGGCCTCGCCGAGCCGCTTGGCGACCGCCTCGGCGATCTTGCGCGACGCGAAATACTGACTCTCGATATAAAGATGCCGTTTGGCGCGCGCGATCTGGCCGAGGAACAGCGCCTCGCTCTCATAGACCGGGACCTGATCGGACATTTCGGGTTCGCTGCGGGCGATCGCGACGTCGACGTCGTGAAAATCGACCTCGAGCCCCTCGGGCCAGAGCGTACCGCCCGGCTTGCCCGCCGCCATCTTCATGCCCCCGGCAAGATGCCAGCGGCGCCGGAACAGTTCGCCGAGCGCATGCGCGATCGGCCCCTGCACCGCGCTGATCGCGTCATGCCACGGTTTATAGGGCTTGCCCGATGGCTGGACGCGGTGCGGTTCGTCATCGCGGTGATCGCGTGTGTCCCAGCGGTCCCCGGTCATGTCGATCCCGCCGCAGAACGCCAGCGCATCGTCGATGATGACGATCTTCTGGTGATGCGATGCAGCGGTCGGGTGATGCCCGTCGAGCTTGGTGTGGATGCGCTTGTGCTTCATCCATTTCAGCATCGTGAAGATCGTCGAGCCACGGAACAGCGACTTGATCGCGCCGGTGTCCCAGCGCAGCACGAACACCTCGAGCTCGGGTTCGCGCTCGACCAGCCACAGCATGAAGTCGCCGAGCTTCTTGGGCTCGCCGGGCCGGTCGACGCCGGGCTCGAGCTCGATCCGTGCGTCGAAGTCCCATCCGATCAGCAGAATGCGGCGCTTGGCCGCCATCATCGCGACCCGCGCGGTGCGGAAATACTTCTCCGCATCGACGATGACCGCCATCTGTTCGGCGCGCTCGACCCGCCAGCATTCCGTCCCGACCTGCATTCGCGTCCCTTCGTATGCCCGTCGGCAGTACCCATGGCTGCGCGATTGGTTGCGGATGCACCTGTATCACCGCGCGCCGCGCGCCTATCTAACGCGCTGATGCTTCCTCCTACCCAGCCTCCCGCCCAGCGCAAGGTGATCCATGTCGACATGGACGCCTTCTATGCGTCGGTGGAACAGCGCGACGATCCCTCGCTGCGGGGCAGGCCGGTCGCGGTCGGCGGCTCACGCGCGCGCGGCGTCGTCGCGGCGGCGAGCTACGAGGCGCGGGCCTTTGGCGTGCGCAGCGCGATGCCTTCGGTGACCGCGATCCGGCGCTGCCCCGACCTCGTCTTCGTCCCGCCGCGGTTCGACGTGTACCGTGGCGTGTCCGACCAGATCCGCGCGATCTTCGCCGATTATACCGCGCTGGTCGAACCGCTGTCGCTCGACGAGGCGTATCTCGACGTGACCGAGGACATCCGCGGCCTAGGCACCGCGGCGGCGATCGCAGAGGAAATCCGCGCGCGGATCAAGGCGGATACCGGGCTGACCGCCTCTGCGGGGGTGAGCTACAACAAGTTCATCGCCAAGCTGGCCTCTGACCAGAACAAGCCCGACGGGATGTGCATCATCACGCCGAAACGCGGGGCGGCGTTCGTCCAGTCGCTGCCGGTCAAGCGGTTCCACGGCGTCGGTCCGGTCACCGCGCAGAAGATGGAGCGGCTCGGAATCCTGACCGGCGCCGACCTGGTCGCGCAGAGCCTCGCGTTCCTCCAGCAGCATTTCGGCAGTTATGCGGGGTATCTGTATGGCGCGGCGCGCGGGATCGATCATCGACCGGTGCGGGTCGATCGAACGGCAAAGTCGGTCGGGGCGGAGCGCACGTTCGAGACCAATCTGAGCGACCCCGACGACCTGCGCGCGGCGCTCGACCGGGTTGCGGATGCGGCATGGGTGCGGATCGAGCGGCATGGCACGCGCGGGCGGACGATCACGCTGAAACTGCGCCACGCCGATTTCCGGACAATCACGCGGGCGCGGTCCTCGCACGGCGCGGTGACGGACAAGGCGGCGTTCCTTGCAGCAGGGCTGGAATTGCTGATGGCGCAATTGCCCGTGCCCGACGGGGTGCGCCTGCTGGGTTTGACGCTGTCGGGGATCGTCGGCGACGACGACGAGGTTCAGCCGAGCCTGCTATGACGGCGACCCGCTCTGCGCGCGCGAGCGAGCGAGCGAGCGGCGGGGATGCTTTCCCGTAGACGATGGTTCACCGCGCGTTTACCTTCCGATCCGGGGAAACGGGGGATAGGGCGATCGAACTCTGGTTCATCATCGCAATGGGTCTGAGTGCGGCGGGCTATACGCTCTATCTCGCTGGATTGCAGCGGCATCTGGTCGAGCCCAATCGCGCGTCATGGCTGATCTGGAGCGCCGCCACGGGAATCGAGGCCGCAACCTATGCAGCGGTCAACCCGAACGCGCCGCAAAGCTGGATCTTCGGATTGTCCGCCCTCGCCTGTGCGGTGGTGACGCTGGTGATGTGGCGGCGCTCGCGGTGGCGTGCGCCGACGCCGAGCGAGACGGCGTGCATGGCCGCCGCGTTCGCCGCGATCCTGTTGTGGGTGGCGTTCCACGAGACATTCTGGGCGCATATGCTGGTCGTCGCGGCGGTCCCGATCAGCTTCTGGCCGACCTGGCAGAGCGTGTGGGAGGATCGCGCGCGCGAACGCTCGCCCGCCTGGGGATTGTGGACGCTCGGCGATCTTGCGACGCTGTTGCTGGCGACGCGGACGCACGGCTCGGGGGTCGGCGAGTATGGCTATATCCTGGTCGAGCTGCTCTGCCATGCGAGCGTGTGGTTCATGGTCGGGCTCGCGACGATCAATCCGGTGCGATCGTTCGGGCTGCGACGTGGCCGGTTCTTCATTCTCGACGCGTATCGGCCCGCGGCGAACCTGTTCGCGGTCGGCGAGACGCATCTCGGCAAGGCAGTCTATGCCGCCGCCGGGTTCGCGCAGGGCGAGACGGTGATCCGCTTCTCGGGGCGACGCGTCGGCGCGGATCGCGTCCCCGCGCTGATGCAGGGCACCGACGACCGCTTCGTGCAGATCACCGCGGACAGCTTCATGGGGCCATCGGGACGGATCGACGACCTGATCAATCATAGCTGCGCGCCCAATACAGGTCTCAGATTCGGCGACGATGGCGTGATCCTGATCGCGCTCCGCGATATCGCGCCGGGCGAGGAGATCGCGTGGGATTATTCGACGACGCTGTCGCTGCCCGCGTGGCGGATGCCGTGTGCGTGCGGCAGCGCGGCATGTCGCGGGACGATCGGCGGGTTCGAGACGCTGCCCATCGAGCGGCAGCGCTGGTTTTTGGAACGTGACATGGTCGCGCCGTATCTGCGCGACGTGACACCCGACGTGCGGGCGGCCTAACCCCGCCGTCATTTCCGCCGTCATTCCCGGACTTGGCCCGGGGCGACGACGTCGATCTAGGCCGCCTGGGCCAACGCCTGATCCCCTGCGTGCAGCGTCAGGATCGCCACCGCGCCGAGCCCCGGCCCGTCGCTCTCGAGCTTGAGCGAGCCCTCCATCGCATTCATCGAATTGGCGCACCAGTGCAGCCCCAGACCGCCCGACTTGTGCGCGCGTGTCGAGAATCCGCGTTGGAACAGCGTCGCGGCGATCTCGGGCGAGAACCCCTCGCCGTCGTCGCGGATCGCGATCGTCACGCGGTCGTCCGCCTGCGTGATCGTCGCCGCGATCGAACCGCTGCCGGTGCCGCGCGCGACGATCGATTCGACCGCATTGCCGAACAGATTGCCGATCACCTGGCTGAGGATCACGCGGCTCGCCAGCACCGGGCTCGGCCCGGCGGGGAAGCTGAACGCGATCGACGCCCCTTGCGAATAGCGCGCGATCGTCGCGTTGCGCGCGATGATGTCGCTCACGTCGCACACCTCCAGCACGGGGCGTTCGTGCGCCGCCCGCTGCTGCTGACCGATGATTTCCAGGACGTGCGCCATCGCTTCGCGCCCGATCGTCAGCTCGCGGCGCGTGGCTTCGCGGTTGGCGATTTCCGCCTCTAGCGCGGCGGCGACGAACGCGGCGAGCTTCTGGCGGCGCGCGTCGGGCATGTCGCTGCGCGCGAGTTCGCCGATCGCGCGGTCGATCGTCGTACGGTCGACCGGCGCCGGTTGCGCGATACCCTGGCTGAGGATGGTGCTGATCGGATTGAGCGCGTTGCGGACATTGTGCATCACCGCGACCGCGCTTTCGCTGCGGCCCAGGTCGAACGACTGCACCTCGATCTGCTCGCGCAGGTCCTTCAACTGCCGCAGCATCGCATTGAAGCTGCGGCCGAGCGACCCGACCTCGTCGCGCCGGCCGTCTTCCTCGAGCAACGCAAGCGAGCCCGACGCGCGCACCCGCTGCATATGACCCTCGACGCGGTGGAGCGGACGCAGCACCAGCCGCTCGATCATCCGTCGCAGCACGATCAGCACCAGCAGCAACAGCATCGTCGAGCCCGCGACGGCGAGCAGCAGCATGCGCCGGCCGAGCAGTGACACCTCGCGCGGGACGCTGAACCGCGTGCTGGCGACGGCGTGGCCGTCCGCCCCCGGGATCGGCACCGCGATCGTCAGCTTCGACCGGGTCGGCGTCACCGTCCCGCGGTCTGCGATCGCGGCGAGATCGATCCGTGCGTTGAGCTGGAGCAGCGCCGAGATCTGTCGCGAGGTGATCGCCCGCGCCATCAGCACATAGCCGCGGGCATCGCCGCTGCCGTCCGACCGACGGACACGCGCGACACCGATTGCCGCCACCCGGTCGCCCACCCGCGCGTAGAAACGCCCGGAACTCTGTCGACCGACGACGCGCCCGAGATCCGTGCGGCCGATCATCGCGGTCAACCGGGCGCGCAACGCCGGGCGCTCGACACCACTGACCGGATCACGCCAGCGGGCGATGACGATACGGCCGCCAGGCGTGACATAGGCCATGCCATCGACGCCGATGTTGCTCATCGCGAGCGGCGAGAAACTCTCGCGTTCGAACCGTGCATCGGGATGCGCCATATACGCATAGCTGTCGTTCCAGTCGCCATAATCCCGGACCGCGTTCTCGACCTTGGCGGCGTATTCGGACAGCGCCGCGCGGGTCCGCTCGACATGCCCGGCGATCGCCTTGTCCTCCAGCTTGGTGAAGCTCGGCGTGATGATGCCGGCGAGCAGCAGCGTGATCGCCACTGCCGCGACCAGCCCGACCGCGGTCATGATCAGCACCAGCTTGGCGCCCAGCGACGAGGGCGTCCGCATCCGTCCGAACTGGCGTCCGACCGCTGGCGGCAACCGGCCCATCGCCGCGGATGGCATCAGCCACGCATCCCGAAGGTCTGGCGGATCGGCAGGCCCTCGCTCGAGACGTCGTCCCTGCCGATCAGCGTCCCCGCCTGCGCCATCGCCAGCGCGCGATCGGCGGTCACCGGCCGCGAGAAGAAATAGCCCTGGAGGTGGCTGGCACCCGCCAGGCGCAAGGCCTGGACCTGCGCCTCGGTCTCGACGCCCTCCGCGATCACGCCGAGCCCGAGCGCGCGGCCGAGATGGATGATCGAATGGACGATCGCCGCGCTTTCGCGCTCACGGCCCATCCCGTCGATGAACGACTTGTCGATCTTGAGACAGTCGAGCGCGAACTTGCGGATGTTGTAGAGGCTCGAATAGCCCGTGCCGAAATCGTCGAGCGCGATCCGGAAGCCCATCTGGCGCAGCTTGTAGAGCGTGTCGGCGGCGCGCTCGGCATCGTCGAAGATCGCGGTTTCGGTGATCTCGATCTGGAGCCGCGCGGGCGCGATCCCGGCGCGCTGGACGCTCTCCATGATGTGGCCGACGAAATTGTGGCGGCGGAACTGGCGCGGCGAGAAGTTCACCGAGACATATTGCCCCGGCCATTGCTTGGGCACTTCGAGCGCCTCGCGCAGCACCCAGTCGCCGAGTTCGTGGATGAGGTTCGATTCCTCCGCGATCGGAATGAAGGTGGCGGGGCTCATCGGCCCGTATTCCCTGGTGTTCCAGCGCACCAGCGCCTCGAACCCGACCACCTCGATCGCATCGCGCGAGACGATCGGCTGATAGACCAGGCTGAGCTCGCCCTTCGCGATCGCCTGGCTCAGGCCGCCCTCGACCCGGCGGCGGAAGCGGATGCCCTCGTCCATGCTTTCGTCGAACAGCCGGACGATGCCGCGTCCGCCGCGCTTGGCGTCGTTGAGCGCCAGATCGGCGCGGCGCATGACGTCGACCGGATCGCGCCCCTCGCCGCCCGCGGTGACGACGAGTCCCGCGGATGCGCCGCCCTGAACCGAATTGCCGAACACCTGGATACTGACCGAGCAGGCCGCGACGATCAGTTCGCAGGCCATCACCGCCGCCGCCTCGCCCGAAGGCTCGAACAGGATCCCGAATTCGTCGCCGCCAAGCCGGGCGACCAGCGCGCCGTCGGGGGTCGCGCGGTGGAGGATCGCGCAGATCTCGCGGATCAGCGCGTCGCCCGCCAGATGTCCCAGCGTGTCGTTGACCAGCTTGAACCGATCGAGATCGATCATGACGGTGGCGAACAGCCCGTCGCTGCGGGTCCGTGCCGCCAGCGCGCGGAGGAATGCGAGCCGGTTGGGCGCATCGGTCAGCGAATCATGCGTCGCGATATGGATCGCGCGGCTTTCGTTCGCGGCGAGTTCGGCGGCCTGTTCCTCGAGCTGCACCACTTGCGCCGCCAGCAGGTCGCGCGCGGTCGCCAGGTCGCGGTCGTTCTGCCAGCGCTGCGCCAGCGCGGTCGCGGTCTGGACGATCTCGGCGACCTCGAACGGCTTGGCGATGTAGAAGATCTTGTCGGCGGGGCCCGCAACCTTGCTGATCTCGACCGGCGAGAAATCCGAAAAGCCCGTGACGATGACGATGTTGATCGCCGGGTCGAGCGCGCGGATCCGCCTGGCCGTCTCGCGGCCATCGATCCCCGGTGGCATCCGCACGTCGATGAACGCGACCGCGAACGGCGTGCCCTGCGCCAACGCCCGTTCGACCGCGGCGACCGCATCGAGCCCCTGGTCGCAATGCGTCACCGCGAACGCCGGCGCATCGTCGACCGGTTCGACCACGTCGTCGCCAAACAGTTCGGCGGCCATCGCGTCGAGCGCGTCGGCCCCGTCAGACCGCTGACCGGCGAAGCTCCGCCGGTAGCTGTCGTGCATCGCCGGCTCGTCGTCCACGATCAGAATGTGCATCGAAAACCGCTCCTCGCCGGGCCCGGCCTTCGCCGTCCGGCGATGGCGTTGGTGCCTCCAACTCTTCCTATCGAGCGGTAACGAGATGCGGTTAAGAGGCCGTAAACGACGTTTCGAGATGATGGCCCAGCGCTTGCGCCCCCAGCACGATCGCACCGAGCGGTCCGGCATTGTTGCCGAGCGCGGGGGGGACGATGAACGTGTCGGTCAGCGCGACCTCGGGCAGCGTGATATAGCCGCCCAGGCTGCGCGTCATCGCCGCACGGACGCGGGGGAACAAATGCGACGCCCCCATCACGCCGCCGCCCATGACGATCCGCCGCGGGATCCCCGTCAGCACCAGCGTATGGCACAGCTGCCCCAGCGCGTCGGCGACGCCATCCCACACCGGATGCTCGGCAGGCGCCTCGTCCGCGGGATGGCCGATCCGCGCGGCGATCGCCGGGCCGGCGACGAGCCCCTCGATGCAGGCACCGTGGAACGGGCAATTGCCGATCCAGTCGTCGCCTTGGAACCGCGCGGGTCGGATATGGCCGAGTTCGGAGTGCGTCAGTCCATCGACCGGGCGATGGTTCGCGATCATGCCGGCGCCGACGCCGGTGCCGACGGTGACATAGGCGATATCGGGCAGCCCCTTCGCCGCGCCCCAGAACGCCTCGGCCAGCGCCGCGCCGACGACGTCGCTGTGAAACCCGGTCGGCACGCCGTAGCGGCGCTGCAACCGACCCGCGACATCGGTGCCCGCCCAGCCCGGCTTGGGCGTCGACGTGATGTGGCCGTAATCATGCGAATGGCGATCGATCGAAACCGGACCAAAGCTGGCGATCCCGATCGCCACGAACCCGCTCCACCGGTCGAGCACGGCCTCGATCGCCGCCATCGTCTCTTCGGGACGGGTGGTCGGGATACGCACGGTTTCCTCAATCTGATCGGGACCTCGCGCAAGGATGCAGATGCATTTGGTCCCGCCGAGTTCGATACCTGCGACCAGAGGTGCTTCCGTCATCCCAAACTCCCAACATTTCGTGCCCGCCCGCTTCCTTTGCCCGCGCGCTCCCGTCAAGAGGGACGCGCGGCGCGCGCAGCGCGAGGCAGGTCCGGCCATTCACAGTGAACGATGATTTCGTCTGCTGTCGATCTGCCCGATCGTGCGTTATGCCTGTCGAGTTCATCCAAACAGACAGGAATTTGCGATGGCAAAGAAGCCCCCCAAGCCTACCGATATCGCTGGCGCCGTCTCGGCCGAGGCACAGCCACAGTACAAGGTCGAGTATCGCGAGATCCAGCCGTACGGCACGCTCAAGCGCCTGCCGATCGCGCTCGAGGACAATGCCCGCGCGCAGAGCGTCGCAACGCTGAACCAGGTTCTCGCGGACACGATGACGCTCCGCGACATGTACAAGAAACATCACTGGCAGATGTCGGGCGCAACCTTCTACCAGCTCCATTTGCTGCTCGACAAGCATTACGAGGAGCAGGCGGCGCTGGTCGATCTGGTCGCCGAGCGGATCATGGCGCTGGGCGGCATCTCGATCGCGATGGCGCACGACGTCGCCGAGATGACGACGATCCCCCGTCCGCCCAAGGGCCGCGAGGACGTGCCGACGCAGCTCGCGCGGCTGCTCGAAGCGCATGAGATCATCCTGCGCCAGGCGCACGAGGGCGCCGAAGCCGCCGACGAGTCGGGCGACGACGGCACCAACGACCTGCTGGTGAGCAACATCATCCGCACGCACGAGCCGCAGGTGTGGTTCCTCGCCGAGCATCTCGCCGCCACCGAACTGGTCCGCGACGACAAGTAAGCCGGGCTGCCCCGCATTCCCTCGTTTGAGGGGATGCGGGGAATTACGTCGCTCGGCTTGCACACCGTAACCCGTTCCGCCCTCCCCACGCCATCCTGACTTTCGTCAGGATGACGTGGGGGTTTGGCGCGCCGGAAAGCGAAGCCCGTTATTCGACGGTAACGCTCTTCGCCAGATTACGCGGCTGATCCACGTCCGTGCCCTTGAGCACCGCGACGTGATACGCCAGCAGCTGCACCGGCACCGCATAGACCAGAGGCGCGATCAGCGGGTGGACCTTGGGCATCGTGATCGTCGCCATGCAGCCCTCGCCGGCCGCCTGGATCCCGTCGTAATCCGAGATCAGCACGACCTTGCCGCCGCGCGCCATCACTTCCTGCATGTTGCTGACGGTCTTGTCGAACAACGGCCCCGACGGTGCGATGACGATGACGGGGACATGCTCGTCGATCAGCGCGATCGGCCCGTGCTTCATCTCGCCCGCGGCATAGCCCTCGGCGTGGATGTAGCTGATTTCCTTGAGCTTCAGCGCACCCTCGAGCGCGAGCGGATAGTCCGTCCCACGGCCGAGATACAGCACGTCGCGCGCGCCGGCGACGTTGTGCGCCATCGCCTCGATCGCCTCGTCATACGCCAGCGCGCCGTTCAGCGCGGCAGGCGCCTCCGACAGATGCCGGACGATCTCGCGCTCCTGGTCCTTCGACAGCAGCCCCTTGGCGCGCGCCAGATTGGCGGCGAGCGCGGCCAGCACCGCAAGCTGACACGTGAAAGCCTTGGTCGACGCGACACCGATCTCGGGGCCGGCATGCGTCGGCAGCAACAGGTCCGCCTCGCGCGCCATCGAACTGGTCGGCACGTTGACGACGACCGCGATCTTCTGCCCCTCGGCCCTGGCGTGGCGCAGCGCCGCGAGCGTGTCCGCGGTCTCGCCCGATTGCGAGATGAACAGCGCAAGGCCGCCCTCCTCCATTACCGGCGCGCGGTAGCGGAATTCGGAGGCGACATCGAGGTCGACGGGGACGCGCGCGAACTGCTCGAACCAGTATTTGGCGACCATGCCGGCATAGAAGCTCGTCCCGCACGCGACGATCGTCACGCGCTTGATGGTCGAGAGGTCGAACTCGGGGATCGGCAGCGAGACCTCGCCCTCCATCCGCTTCAGATACGAGCGTAAAGTCTGCGCGACGACGATCGGCTGCTCGTAGATCTCCTTCAGCATATAATGCTTGTGGTTGCCCTTCGAGATCACCTCGCCGGTAATCCCCGACAGCGTGATCGCGCGCTCGACGGGCGTGTTGTCGCGGTCATAGACCTGCGCGCCGTCGCGCGTCAGCACGACCCAGTCGCCCTCGTCGAGATAGGCGATACGCTGAGTCAGCGGGGCGAGCGCGAGCGCGTCCGAGCCGAGATACATTTCACCGTCACCATGGCCGACGACCAGAGGTGAGCCAAGCCGCGCGCCGATCAGCAGATCAGGGTGCTGACGGAACAGGATCGCGAGCGCGAACGCGCCGTGCAACCGCGGCAGGATCTCGCGGACCGCGGACACGGGGTCCATCCCCGCCTCGACCTTCTCGCTGACCAGATGCGCGACGACTTCGGTGTCGGTCTCGCTGGTGAAGGTGCGGCCCCGCGCGATCAGTTCGTCGCGCAGCGGCTTGAAATTCTCGATGATGCCGTTGTGGACGACTGCGACTTCGCCCGTCGCATGCGGGTGCGCGTTGTTGGTGGTCGGCCCGCCATGCGTCGCCCAGCGGGTATGCGCGATACCGGTCTTGCCGGGCAGCGGGTGCGCGGCGAGTTCGTTCGCCAGGTTGACGAGCTTGCCCGATGCGCGACGCCGGTCGATCGCGCCGTCATGGTCGGTCGCGATCCCCGCCGAATCATAGCCGCGATATTCGAGGCGTTTGAGGCCATCGAGCAACCGCCCCGCAACGTCTTCGCCGCTCAGAATTCCAACGATGCCACACATCAGATCTTACTCCAGAAACGCGCTTATCGGGCGGCCTTGCGGGCTGCCATCTTCTCACGGAACCGCGCGGCCCAGCCGGGCCTGGCGACCTGTAGGGGACGGACCAGCGCAAGCGCATCGGCCTCGACGTCCTGCGTCACGACCGAGCCTGCCGCGACGATCGCGCCCGCGCCGATCGTCACGGGCGCGACGAGTGCGGAGTTCGAGCCGATGAACGCGCCGTCGCCGACGACCGTACGGTATTTGAAATAGCCGTCGTAATTGCAGGTGATCGTGCCCGCGCCGATGTTCGCGCCCGCACCGATGTCGGCGTCGCCGATATAGGTCAGGTGGCTGACCTTCGCGCCCTTGCCGATGATGGCCGTCTTGACCTCGACGAAATTGCCGACCTTGGCGTCCGCACGCAGGTCCGCGCCGGGGCGCAGCCTTGCAAACGGGCCGACATTGGCGCCGGCCCCCACGGTTGCGCCCTCGACATGGCTGAACGCGTGGATCGTCGCGCCATCGGCCACACGCGCGCCGGGGCCGAAGACGACGTTGGGTTCGATCACGACGTCGCGGCCGATGACCGTGTCGTGCGCGAACCAGACGGTATCGGGTGCGATCAGCGTGGCGCCGTCGGCCATCGCCTGCGCGCGTCGCGTCGCCTGCCAGGCGCGCTCGACGCCGGCGAGTTCGCCGCGACTGTTGACGCCGGCGACTTCGTCCGCGCCGGTTTCGATCACGGCGGAGGCGCGGCCATCCTCGCCCGCCAGCCCGACGATATCGGTCAGGTAATATTCGCCCGCGGCATTGTCGTTGCCGAGCCGGTCGAGCAGTGCGAACAGGTCGGTCGACCGCACCGCCATCAGCCCGGAATTGCACAGCGTCACCGCGCGTTCCGCCGCCGACGCGTCCTTGTACTCGACGATCCGGTCCATCCGGCCCGCGGCGTCGGCGATCACGCGACCATAGGCGCCGGGCTCGGCGGGGCGGAAGCCGAGCACAATTACGGCCGGCGTGTCGTCACCATGCAACCGGTCGATCATCCGCTGCATCGTCGCGGCGGTGACCAGGGGCACGTCGCCGTAGAGGATCAGCACGTCGCCTTCGAACCCGGCGAGTGCCGCGCGCGCCTGCGCAACGGCATGGCCGGTGCCGAGCTGTTCCGCCTGAAGCGCGGTGGCGATGCCCAAGGGCGCGACCGCGGCCTCGACCTGCGCGCGCCCGGCCCCCGTCACGACGACCGTCTTGGCGGGGTGCAGCGTCGCGGCGCTCGCGACCAGATGCAGCAGCATCGGCCGCCCGGCGATCGGGTGAAGCACCTTGTGCAGATCCGATTTCATCCGCGTCCCCTTACCCGCGGCGAGGATCACGACGGCGATAGGGGGGGCGATAGGGGGGGCGCTGGGGGGAGCGCTGGGATCGCCCGGAATCGGCTGGTCGTTGGAAAGCGTCGTCATGGAAGGATCGCTGCCACGAAAGCCTTGCCAATTCCATAGCGGCGCTGGCAGGCCCCTGCGCAATGACGCATTTTTCATTCGATATCGTCGGTTTCGACCTCGACGGCACCCTGCTCGACACCAGCGGCGATCTCGCCGCCGCGGTCAATCATGCGCTCGCCTCGGTCGACCGGCCCCCGCTCGACGTCGAGCAGGTCAAGCCGATGATCGGCGGTGGCGCGCGTCACATGCTGAAGCAGGGCCTGACCGCGACCGGCGGCTATGACGAGGCGATGCTCGACCCGCTGCACGCCACGCTGCTCGCTTATTACGAGGCCCATATCTGCGTGCTGACCAAGCCCTATCCGGGCGCGATCGACGCGCTCGACGCGCTGGCGGCGCGGGGCGTGACACTCGGGATCGTGACCAACAAGGTCGAGCGGTTCGCGCGGATCGTGCTGGGCGAACTCGGACTGACCGAGCGGTTCGCCTGCATCCTCGGCGGCGATACGCTGCCCGAGTCGAAGCCATCGCCGATGCCGATCCATGCGATGGTGAAGCTGTGTCGTGAACATGGCGGCGGCGGTAACGGTGGCGGGCGCGCCGCGTTCGTCGGCGATTCGATCTTCGACATCAAGGCCGGGCAAGCCGCGGGACTGCCGACGATCGCGTGCAGCTTCGGCTTCCTGATGCAGCCGGTCGCGGAGCTCGGCGCCGACGCGGTGATCGACGGTTACGACGAATTGCTGCCGACGCTGGACCGGCTCGGCGCATGAACCGGACCGGCCTCACGCGTATCGCGCTGGTCGTGGCCGTGATCTTCGCGGTGACGATGGCGCTGCTGCCGAAGCCGCCGCACCTGCCGATCGACCAGTTCGGCGACAAGGTCGGGCATATGCTCGCCTTTGCGACGATCGCCTTGCTGGCGGCGCTGTCGTTTCCGACCGCGCGGCTGTTCCGGATCGGCGAACGCCTGTCGTTTCTCGGGGCGATGATCGAGGTGTTGCAGTCGATCCCGTCGCTGCACCGCGATTGCGATATCCAGGACTGGATCGCCGACACGCTGGCGATCGCGGTGGTGTTGCTGGTCGTCTGGTCGGTCCGCCGCGGGCGTGGTGCGCGGTTGAACTAGGCCTTCCGCCACTTCGTCCAAAGGTGGCGGGCGAGCATCGCGGGGGGCATCCGCAACCCGTGCGAGCGGATGTAGAAACCGAACCGGGTCAGCGGGCGGATCGGCCGGCCCCAGCCGTCTCGCGCGGTCAGGCGGCGGACATAGAGGCGATCGATACCGCGCGCGATGCCGTCACCGAACACCGCGTCGACCAGCCGGAGCGATCGCGCCACTTCGCGGTGCAAGCCGTGGTGGCGCGCGGCCGCGGCCAGCCCGGCGGTGCCGAACGCGTCGACCAGACAGCGAATGTCCCAGAGATTGCGCAGGCCGCCGGCAAGGTCTCCATCGGCGAACAGATGCGCTGCGGCGTGGATGATCATCCCGGTGGGGGATAGCGTGCGCAGGCCGTTCTCGAGCGCAACGCTATCGGTGATCAGCGCCTCTGCGTCGGGCGTGATCCGCGCGGTCAACGGCAGGATGGTGTGGTGGACGTCGATCATCCGGTCGCGCTCGCGGTGGATCAGCGGCGGCAGCTCGTGCATCCAGCGGCGATAATAGACGTCGTCATACGGATCGGGCTTCACCCATTCCCACCCCGCCGCGAGGAGCGCCGCCTCGACCGCGTCGAGCGATGCGCGCGGCACCAGGATATCCAGATCGCCGATCGACCGCCCCTGCCCCGCCGCCATCCCGGCCGCGACGAACGCAGTCCCCTTCAGCAGCACGACCGGGCAATCGAGCCCGGCGAGCGCGCGCCGTGCCATCTCCGCCTCCCACAGCGCCGCCCGGCGCCCGTGCGCCGCCGCCGCCCGAGCATCGGCAAGGATCGCCTTCACCGCACCCGGCATCGGCAAGCCGTCGACCCGTAGCGCCAACGTGCCGATCAGCTGTTCCGCACGCGCCATCGTCAGCAACGCGGTCCAGCCGTCCGCGTCGAGCCCGGCGACCCGCGCAGGGTCGGCCAGCGTGCGCGCCAAGATGCGCGCGTCGGTCACAGATCCGCCCATAGCGCCTCGACCTGTTCGATCGCGCGCGTACCGTCGGGATAGTCCACCGCGATCGACGGCACCGCGGCGATCAGCCCGGTCAACGCGCGAAAGCCCGCCTCGCCGAGCGACACATAGTTGGTCGAGGCCTGCGTCATCCGCACGAACGCCTCGCCGGGCGGGACCGACCGCGCCTCGGACTCGAAGCCATAGCGCGGGAAGACCAGCAACGCCGGCCGCGCGGGGACGTCCATTGCCGCGATCGCGCGCGCATCGGGGACCATGTGGCGGATGTCGCCCTTCGGCGTCGCACGCAACAGCGGCCCCATCCTTGCGTCGGGCGCTGCCGCCTCGGCCGCGCTGATCGCCGCGTTCTTCAGGCTGATCAGCCGGGGAAATGCATGGACCTGCGCCGTCACCGGATCGAGCAGCACGAACTCGTCCCCCATGAACCGCCAGCCCCGCGCCGCGAGCAGCGTCGCCAGCGTCGACTTGCCCGCCCCCGAAACGCCGGTCATCAACAGTGCCCGGCCATCGCGCTCGACCGCCGAGGCGTGCAGCAACAGATACCGCCGCGCGCCCAAGGCCATCTGCAGGTTCATCGCCATTTCGGCGGCGAGCAGGCCTTGGCGCAGCGGCAACGGCGCGGCTTCGGGCAGCATGTAGTCACCGCCGATTTCGACCGAGGGGCGGAGAAAGCGCCGCCAGGGTCGACGCGCGAACAGACGGACGGTGAAGTCGGGCACGCCGTCCAACGGCTTGGGATAGTCGCGGTACAGCGTCTCGAGCTCCGCGATCGGTGCGCGCCAGTCCGCGCCGATCCGGAAGCCGACCGGACCGATCCGCACGGAAAACGCGTGTCTCATACGCGCTCGACCAGCCCCGCCTCCATCAGTTCGTCGAGCCGCGCCGTCAGGGCCTCGCGGGTGCCGTCGGCGAGGTCATAATCCCGCCCGAGCCGGTCGAGCAGCGCATCGAGCGACCACGCGCCCGCCTGCACCGCAACCAGGATCTGCGGCGCGGGTTCGGTCAGCAGATGCGTGATCCCCGACGCACGGTTATAGACCGCGGTGAACTCGTCGAGCGGCGCGATCAGCAGGCCGTCGCTCGGCGGTGCGCGATAGACCGCATCCTCCACGGCCTCAGCCGCGCGGCATCTGCAACGATGCGAAGCACGTGAAGCCGCCCTGGCCGCGCTGCAACCGGCGAATATATTTGACGTAGGCACGGCTACGCTCCGAATCGGTACCGGGCAGCGTGCTGCCATTCGCCATCGCGCGCTTGACCTCCTCGCCCTTGAACGGACGCGGTGACGACGGGAACGCCCCGCGCGTCCGGGCGGGGACGACCCTGCCGTCCGCATCGATATAGCTGCCCGCGCGGCTTGCATCGGGGACGGGAATCTCGCAGTTCAGCACCGATCCTGCGGTCTGCGCGAGCGCGGGCCGGATCGACATCACCGCGCCGGCCGTCACCGCACCGAGCGCGAGCACGCGCCGCCGCGACGGCACGCCGGTCTGCGCTGTGGTGTCCGAACCATCTGCCGGGCTCTGCTTGGATCGCGTGTCGTCGCTCATGATGCCCCTGCTATACCGCAGCCCTTTCATAATCCTGAAGCGCTGACAATATAGCCGCGCCGATCGTACCGAACTAGGACGAACGCGCGCAATGCCTTCCGCGCCCTGGAGATCACAATGCTGTCGGGATTTGGCCTGCGTACCTTCTGGGCGATCGTCGTCGTCATCGTCGCGGCGATCGCGGTGTTCGCGATCACCCGCGATATCCAGGGCGCGATCGTCGCGGTGGTCGGCGGGATCGCCGCCGCGCTGGTCGCCGCGGGCACCGGCGACGAGGATGCGCCCCCCGACGACGCCGCGCTTACCGCGCCAGCGGTGCTCGACGACGTGCTCGATGCGATCGTCGCGCCGGTGCTGCTGGTGCACGACGGACGGGTGACGCTGGCCAATCGCGCGGCCAGGACGCTGCTTGGCACGCATATCCTGGGCGAGGACGCGCGGGTCGCGATCCGCCATCCCGCCGCCGCCGAGCGGCTGGGCACGCCCGGGCCGATTGACGGCGAACGCCCGATCGAACTCGTCGGACTCGGCACGCGAGACCAGCGCTGGGAAATGCGGCTGAGCGAGGCGTCGGACGGGCAGCGGATCGTCCATCTGGTCGACCAGACCGGAAATTACGCCGCCGAGCGGATGCGGATCGACTTCGTCGCCAATGCCAGCCACGAATTGCGGACGCCGCTCGCGTCGATCCTCGGCTTCATCGAGACGCTGCGGGACGAGGCGGGAGAGGACGCCGAGGTCCGCGCGCGCTTCCTGAAGGTGATGGATGACGAGGCGCGGCGGATGCAGCGACTGGTCGAGGACCTGATCTCGCTGTCGCGCATCGAGGCGGAGAAATTCCGCCTGCCCGACCAGGCGGTCGATCTTGCGCAGTTGGTCGAGGACACCTGCGAGGAACTCGCCGACGCGGCGGGCGATCGTGGGCAGGATCTGATGGCGACGATCGATTCGGCGTTGCCGGCGGTATCGGGGGATCGCGTCCAGCTGTCGCAGATGCTCCACAACCTGATCGGCAACGCGATGAAATACGGTCGCGCGGGGACGCCGGTGACGATCGCGCTGAAACGCGACGATGCCGGCATGATCCGCCTGTCGATCCGCGACGAGGGCGACGGGATCGCGGCGGTCCACATCCCGCGACTGACCGAGCGCTTCTATCGCGCCGACGCGGGACGCAGCCGCTCGCTCGGTGGCACCGGCCTCGGTCTTGCGATCGTCAAGCATATCGTCGAGCGGCACCGCGGGCGGCTCGACATCGCCAGCCAGGTGGGAGTTGGCACCACCGTCTCGGTGATCCTGCCACCGAGCGGCGGCGCGACAAAAGGCGGTGTCATAAAAGGGTAACGCGACTGTCACACAGGATCGCCTTAAGTACCGCTAAGGCCGGTGCATGGCGGGAATTCTGGTGCAGCGGATCGTTCTTCTAGGGGTGTTGGGGGCGGTGTCGGGCGCGCTTGCCGCGTGCGTCGATCAGGCGAACGGCGGCGGCGCAGGGTCGCGCGACCAGATCACCGCGGTCGGATCGTCGACCGTCTATCCGTTCACGACGATGATCGCCGAGCAGCTCGTCGCCAACGATCCCGATGCCAAGGCGCCGGTGATCGAATCGACGGGCACCGGCGCGGGGATGAAGCTGTTCTGCGCCGGGATCGGTGCCGCGCATCCCGATATCGAGGACGCGTCGCGCCGAATGAAGGCGAGCGAGTATAAGGACTGCGCCGCCAACGGCGTGCGCGACGTGATGGAAATCCAGGTCGGAATCGACGGCATCGCGTTCGCCGAGGCGAAGAACGGCCCGAAGATGCAGCTCACGCCGACCGATCTCTACAAGGCGCTCGCCGCCAGTCCGGGTGGCAAGACGAATACCGCGCGGGTCTGGCGCGACGTCAACCCGTCGCTGCCCGCGGTGCCGATCCAGGTCTACGGGCCACCGGCCACGAGCGGGACGCGCGATGCGCTCGCCGAGCTGATCCTGACCAAGGGGTGCGAGGATAGCGATCCTTCGGCGAAGGCGCTCGCGAAGTCCGATGCGGAGGCGCACAAGGCGTTGTGCACGCGCGTCCGCGAGGACGGCGTGTATGTGGACGCGGGCGAGAACGACAATCTGATCGTGCAGAAATTGCAGTCGAATCCCAATGCGATCGGCGTGTTCGGCTACAGCTATCTCGAAGAGAATAAGGACGCGGTGAACGGCGTGTCGATCTCGGGGGTCGCGCCGACCTATGCGACGATCGCCGACAACGCGTATCCCGGGTCCCGGCCGCTTTATATCTATGTGAAGAAGGCGCATCTGACCGCGATACCGGGCTTGCGCAATCTGCTGAAACTGTACGCGGCGAACTGGGGCACGACCGGACCGCTGGTGAAGCGCGGGTTGATCGCGGCGCCGGCCGATATCCAGGCGCGCTCGGCCGCGATCATCGCGAACGAGACGGTGCTCGATCCGGCGGTGCTGAAGTGACGCGGTCTCTCCCTCCTCTCCCCTCCTTGGTTCCCCCGCGGACGCGGGGGCCCAGGAGCCGCGTGAGCCATCGGCACTTAGCTGGGCCCCCGCGTCCGCGGGGGAACGGGCGTGGGGTGAAGATCTCGCGTACTACGACCACCACCCCGGCGAAGGCCGGGGTCCAATTGGGCGACCTTCGATTGGCTCACGCTGCGCGCGCTTATTTCGACCTTCCCATTTGGGCCCCGGCCTCCGCCGGAGTGGATGAAATGGGGGGCAACGCCTGATGTCGGCCATCGCGCTCCTCTTCCTCGTCCTCGGTCTTGGCCTGATCGGCTGGCTCACCGCGCGCGTCCGCGCCACGCGCTTCCGCGCCGGCAGCACCGCGCGGTTCAGTTCGCTGCCCTCGCATCATGGCTGGTACGTCGCGCTGTGGACGGCGATCCCGCCGCTCGTCTTCCTTGCGGTCTGGTCGATGACCGCGCCCGCGCTGGTCACCGATGCGGTGCTCGCCACCCCCGCCGCGGTGCAGCTTCCCGCCCCGGGCTTCGATCGCGCGTCGATCCTGTCGGAGGCGCGCAGCCTCGCCGAGGGGCGCAGCTTTGGCGCGTTCCACGCGCTCTCGCAGACGCTGGCCCCCGCCTATGCCGCCGCGCAGACGCGCTACGACTGGATCGCGACCGCGCTTGCATTGCTGCTCGCCTTCGCCGGCGGCGCGTTCGCGTTTACGCGGGTCCGGCCCGGTTTCGGGGCGCGCACGCAGGTCGAGCGCGTCGTGATGCTGCTGCTGCTCGGCGCGTCGCTGATCGCGATCCTGACCACGGTCGGCATCGTCGGCTCGCTGCTGTACGAATCCGCGCGGTTCTTCTCGGTCGTGCCGATCACCGATTTCCTGTTCGGCACGCACTGGAGCCCGCAGGTCATCGACGGCCGCGATCCGGGCGCGTCGCTCGGCGCGGTGCCGCTGTTCTGGGGGACGTTCTTCATCGGGGCGGTGATCGCGATGATCGTCGCCATTCCGTTCGGGCTGATGAGCGCGATCTACCTCACCCAATATGCCGCGCCGACCACGCGCAAATGGATGAAGCCGATCCTCGAGATGCTCGCGGGCGTCCCGACCGTCGTCTACGGCTATTTCGCCGCGCTCACCGTCGCCCCCGCGGTGCGTGATTTCGCGGTGTCGATCGGGATCAGCTGGGCCTCGTCCGAGAGCGCGCTCGCCGCCGGCCTCGTGATGGGAATCATGATCATCCCGTTCGTGTCGTCGATGGCGGACGATTCGATCGCAGCGGTCCCGTCGTCGATGCGCGACGGGAGCCTCGCGATGGGCGCGACCTCGTCCGAGACGATCCGCCGCGTCCTGCTGCCCGCCGCGCTGCCCGGCGTCGTCGGCGGCGTGTTGCTCGCGGTATCGCGCGCGATCGGCGAGACGATGATCGTCGTCATGGCCGCGAGCGGCGTGGCCACGCTCACGCTCAACCCGTTCGCCAGCACCACCACCGTCACCAAGCAGATCGTCGACCTGCTGACCGGCGAGGCCGAGTTCGACAGCCCCAAGACGCTCGCCGCGTTCGCGCTGGGTCTGACGCTGTTCGTGGTCACGCTCCTTCTCAACATCGTCGCGCTGCGCGTCGTGAAACGGTACCGCGAAGCCTATGAGTGATACGCTCGTGCCCCAGAGTCCTACGACGAACGCCGAGCCGGTGCGCCGCGTCCCGACCGACTGGACGACGCAGGCGATGCAGTCGCGGATCCGCCGCCGCTATGCGTCGGAGCGCCGCTTCCGCTTCGCCGGGCTCGCTGCCGTGTGGCTGTCCGCGGCATTCCTCGCCTATCTGCTGTTCTCGATGGTGAGCCAGGGCGCGAGCGGCTTCGTCGAGACGCGCGTGTCGCTCCCGGTCGATCTCGCCGCCGCCAAACTGCCGATCGAACCCGCCCGCCTCGCCGGACGCGGGGCCGATCTCGCGCTCGCCGGCGCGGGTCTCGAGGGCACCGTCGACCTCGCCGCTACCAAGGCCTTCGGCAAGGACGGCACCGATCTTCTGTCCGACGGCGCCTGGGCGGTGGTCCGCGACGCGATCAAGGCCGATCCGTCGCTGCTCCAGCGCAGGACGGTGTTCGACGTCCCCGTCTCCAGCCCGATCGACGTCGCCGCCAAGGGCAACGGCACGCGCGACGCCGAAGCCGTCGTCGCGCGGTTGAAAGCGAAAGGCGTGCTGACGCGCGGCTTCAACGCCGGCTTCCTGACCGCGGCGGACTCGACCGACGCCACGCGCGTCGGGATCTGGGGGGCGTTCAAGGGATCGCTGCTGACGATGGTCGTCACGCTGCTGCTCGCCTTCCCGATCGGCGTGCTGTCCGCGCTGTATCTCGAGGAATATGCGCCCAAGAACCGCTGGACCGACCTGATCGAGGTGTCGATCAACAACCTCGCCGCGGTCCCCTCGATCATCTTCGGGCTGCTGGGGCTGGCGGTGTTCCTCGGCACGTTCGGGATGCCGCGCTCGGCGCCGATCGTCGGGGGGCTGACGCTGGCGCTGATGACGATGCCGGTGATCGTCATCGCCGGCCGCAACGCGATCAAGAGCGTGCCGCCGTCGATCCGCGACGCCGCGCTCGGCATCGGCGCGTCGCCCGTCCAGGTCGTGTTCCACCACGTCCTGCCGCTCGCGCTGCCCGGCATCCTCACGGGGACGATCATCGGCATGGCGCGCGCGCTGGGCGAGACCGCGCCGTTGCTGATGATCGGCATGCGCGCGTTCATCGCCGCCCCGCCCTCGGGCCTCGACGACCCGGCGACCGTGCTGCCCGTCCAGATCTTCCTGTGGTCCGATCAGGTCAGCCGCGGCTTCGTCGAGAAGACGTCCGCCGCGATCATCGTCCTGCTCGTCTTCCTGCTCGCGATGAACGGCGTCGCGATCTACCTCCGCAACCGATTCGAGACCCGCTGGTGATGCCAAAACCCATGAAAGCCCCCGTCCTGAAGATGACGGCGCGCAACGTCTCAGTCGCGTACGGCAGCAAGATCGCGATCAACGACGTCTCGATCGACGTCGACCAGGACGAGGTCGTCGCGTTCATCGGCCCGTCGGGCTGCGGCAAGTCGACCTTCCTGCGCACGCTCAACCGCATGAACGACACCGTCGCCAGCGCGCGCGTGACCGGCGAGATCAAGCTCGACGGGCAGGATATCTATTCGCCCGACATGGATGTGGTGCAGCTCCGCGCCCGCGTCGGCATGGTGTTCCAGAAGCCCAACCCCTTCCCCAAGTCGATCTACGAGAACGTCGCTTACGGCCCGCGCATCCACGGGCTGGCGGGTGCGAAGGCGGATCTCGACCGGATCGTCGAGAAGTCGCTGCGCCGCGCCGGGCTGTGGGACGAGGTCAAGGATCGGTTGAGCGACAGCGGCACCGCGCTGTCGGGCGGCCAGCAGCAGCGGCTGTGCATCGCGCGCGCGATCGCGGTCGACCCCGAGGTCATCCTGATGGACGAGCCGTGCAGCGCGCTCGACCCGATCGCGACCGCCAAGATCGAGGAGCTGATCCACGAACTGCGCGGCCGCTATGCGATGGTGATCGTCACGCACAACATGCAGCAGGCCGCGCGCGTCAGCCAGAAGACCGCGTTCTTCCACCTCGGCACGCTGGTCGAATACGGCAACACCTCCGACATCTTCACCAATCCCCGCGAAGAGCGGACCAAGGATTACATCACCGGCCGGTACGGCTGAGTGGGAGACCTCGCATGAACACGCATACGGTCAAGGCCTTCGACAACGATATCGGCGAGCTGCGCGGGTTGATCTCGCAGATGGGCGGGCTCGCCGAGGACGCGATCGACAAAGCGATGCAGGCGCTGCAACGCAACGACATCGCGCTCGCCGAGCAGGTACGCGCTGCCGACAAGCAGATCGACGTGATCGAGGCGGAGGTCGAGCGGCTTGCGGTGCGGATCATCGCGCTGCGCGCGCCGATGGCGGTCGATCTTCGCGAGGTGGTTGCCGCGCTGAAGATCGCGGGCGTCGTCGAGCGGATCGGCGATTACGCCAAGAACATCGCCAAGCGCGTGCCGATGATCGATGGCGAGCACCGGATCGAGCCGATCTCGATCCTGCCCGCGATGGGCCGGATGGCGAGCGAGATGGTCCACGACGTACTCGACGCGTTCGCCAAGCGCGATGCCGAAGAAGCGGTGCGGGTGGTCGAGAGCGACGCTGCACTGGACGATTTCTACGACAGCATCTTCCGCACGCTCGTCACCTATATGGTCGAGAACCCCCGGACGATCGGGCAGGTCGCGCATCTGTTGTTCGTCGCCAAGAATCTCGAGCGGATCGGCGACCATGCCACCAACGTCGCCGAGATGGTCTATTTCGCCGCGACCGGCACGCAGATGGTCGATCGCGAACGCGGCATAAAGAAGGAGCAGGCATAATGGCACGCGCGAAGATGCTGCTGGTCGAGGACGATGCCGCCCTCGCCGAACTGCTGGTCTGGCATTTCAAGCGCGAGGATTTCGAGATCGCGCACACCCCCGATGGCGAGGAGGCGTTGCTGCTCGCCAAGGAGAAGGTGCCCGACATCGTCCTGCTCGACTGGATGGTCGAGGGGTTGTCGGGGATCGAGGTCTGCCGTCGCCTGCGCCGCGCGCCCGAGACGCAGAACGTGCCGATCATCATGCTCACCGCGCGGGGTGAGGAAGAAGACCGCGTCCGCGGGCTCGAGACCGGCGCCGACGACTACGTCACCAAGCCCTTCTCGCCACGCGAACTCGTCGCCCGCGTCGGCGCGGTCCTGCGCCGCGTCCGCCCCGCACTCGCGGGCGAAGCGCTGAGCTATGCCGACATCGAGATGGACACGGTCGGCCACAAGGTCCGCCGCTCGGGAGAGGTCGTCTCGCTTGGACCGACCGAGTTCCGGCTGTTGAAGCATTTCCTCGAGCATCCCGGCTGGGTGTTCTCACGCGAACGGCTGCTCGATGCGGTGTGGGGGCATGATTCGGATATCGAGAGCCGCACCGTCGACGTGCATATCCGCCGGCTGCGCAAGGCGATCAACGTCGGCGAGCGTCCGGACATCATCCGCACCGTCCGTTCGGCAGGCTATTCGCTCGATACGGGGGGATAAGGACTCTGTCCCGCGGTGGGGCGAATGGAATCGGATGCGAAACGAAGGACCCAAGCGCGACTTAGTGCGTTCAGACGTCGCGCTACCAAAATGGTGCACCCATTTAGGAGATTCCTATGAAGTCCATCCTTCTCGCCGCTGCCGCTCTTCTCGCGTCGCCCGTGATCGCCCAGACGACGCCGCCGGCAGACCCCGCCGCGCAGACCGCGCCGGCCGATCCCGCGATGCAGACGGCACCGGCGGACCAGACCGCCCCCGCGGATCCCGCAGCCCCCGCCGATCCGGCGATGGCCGCACCGGCAGATCCGGCAGCAGCCCCCGCGCCCATGGCAGGCGCTCCGATGGCAGGCGCGCCGATGGCGCCCGGCGCCGGCCGGGTCACCTTCGGTCAGCCGACCGTAACGCCGCCGACCCCGGCACCTGCCGAGTATCCGGTGTGCTCGAAGACGGTCAAGGACGGCTGCCGTAACCGCGGCGGCAAGTAACTGACGTCGATGCAGGCGGCGGACGATCCGCCGCTTGCACGGCCAGCTTTACGTTCTAGGAAAGGCGCTCCAACGATAAGAGAGGAGCGCCTTTTCCATGTCCGGAAACTTTGGGTCCATTCGCTTTGATGACAAGGTGGCGATCGTCACCGGCGCAGGCGGCGGTCTCGGTCGCGAATATGCGCTCGAACTCGCCCGCCGCGGCGCGAAGGTGGTCGTCAACGATCTCGGCGGTTCGCGCGACGGCACCGGTCATTCCGACGCCGCGCTGAAGGTCGTCGAGGAGATCGAAGCTGCCGGCGGCACCGCGATGGCGAACGGCGGCAGCGTCACCGATTATGACCAGATGGTCGAGATGGTCGCCAAGGCGTCCGAGGCCTGGGGCGGCGTCCACGTCCTCATCAACAACGCTGGCGTCCTGCGCGACAAGAGCTTCGCCAAGATGGAGCCCGCCGACTTCAAGTTCGTCGTCGACGTCCATCTCAACGGCTCGGCCAACGCCACAAAGGCGGTGTGGGAAACGATGCGCGCGCAGAATTACGGCCGCATCCTGATGACCGCGTCGTCGACCGGTCTCTACGGCAATTTCGGCCAGGCAAACTACGGCGCGGCCAAGCTCGGCCTTGCGGGCCTGACCAAGACGCTCGCGATCGAGGGCGCGAAGACCAACATCAGGGTCAACACGATCGCCCCGACCGCGGGCACGCGGATGACGCAGGACATCTTCCCCGAAGAGGCGTTCAAGGCGTTCTCCCCCGACAAGGTCGCGCCTGCGGCGGTGTTCCTCGTCTCGGAGGATGCGCCCACCAACATGATCGTCGGCGCCGGCGCGGGCGTGTTCCAGGCGGCGTATGTGACGCTGACGCAAGGCGCGCTGTTGACCGGCGACGACCTGTCGGTCGAGGGTATCGCAGCACATTGGGACGCGATCATCGACCGCACGGGCGAGATCGTACCGCAGTCTGGCTCCGAACAATCGATGAGCATTCTGGCAAAGCTGCAGGGGCGGTAGGACTGATCGAGCGGACGTCGTCGTATCGAACGACCACGGGGCGGTCATCAGGCCGATAGGCGCGATGACTGCCCCGGACGTCACCGGACGTCACCGGCCATCGCCCGGCCCCATCGCCCGGCCCCATCGCCCGGCCATCGCCTGGACGTCTAGCGCGCGTAGGGATCGTTCAACGCGGCGAGCCAGCCCGCCGCCGGCGGCGTGACCGTGTCGCCGGCACCGCGGCGCAGTCGCGCGCGCGCAACGTCGATCGCCTTGTGAAACTTCAATCCCGCGAGTCCGCCCCGCACCCATACCACGTCGGCCGCGGCAGACTGGACCTGGCCGATCGCCACGACGACCACGCTGCCCACCGCCAGCCCGTCCGGCTGGACGATGCAGAGTCCGGTTTCGGAAATATTGGTGACCCGGTGACTATCGGCGTCGGTCCGATCGAGCCGGAACAGATCGGCCTTGAGCATCACGCTCGTCCGCGTGGCGCGCGATAGGGGAACGGCCCGGTCCATATTCCACTCGTCCATTACGAATGGGCGCAATCGCGCGTTGCGCCGTTCGACGCAACATCATCGGATAAAAACATCAAGGCCTAACGACAACGTCTCCGTCGTCCCATCGGAGCGGCGGCGTTCTTGCTCGTCCGTACGCCGCTCCACCGGAGATTGCCGCTAGGCCAGTTCGCAGTCAGGCGACTGGTTGCCGGTTACCCTCGATCACCGCGTGCCATCGCCGCGCAGCGGCGCGACCGCATCCTTGCCGAATTTCATGATCAGGTCGCCAATCTCGCGGGCCTGGCTCATGCTGCGCTGGCTCTGTTCGCGTAAATAATCGCCCTGGATTTTCATGACCTGCGTCAGGTCCTTCGCGCCCGCCGCCTCGCGCATCGCCGCGAATGCCTCGCGCGTGTTCTGCTCGGCCTGGTCGATCATCGCCTTGCCGATCGTCGCGCCACCCTCGGCGATCTTGCCGCCCGATTCTTTCATCGCCTCGCCGGCGCGCTTGGCCGGTTCGACGACCTTTTCCGAAAACGCGTCTCGGGCCTTATCGGCGCCCGCGCGCATCTGATCGGTTGCAGCTTTCGCCTGCTCCGCGCCCTGATCCATCGCGGTCTTGATGTCGTCTGCCATGCGCTCGCTCCTGTACGGGAAAAAAGGTGACGCCGGTTTCAACCGGTGCCGGCGCCATTGGTTGCATGGTCGCAAGGCGGCACGCCCCACCGTCAATCGAACCGCGTGATTGCGCCGTCGTCACGGGCGAGGACTCGGCGTCGATAGACGTCGATCCGCTTGCGCCCCAACGGCATCCGAGCAGCCACACGATATTCGCGCGCAACGAACGCGCGCGCCGCCGCGCGGATATCGGTGCGCTCGCCCGCATAGGGCGGCCCCATCACGACGACGGCCGGCGCTTTGGCGAATATCCTGCGCAGCTCGGCCATCTGGTCGACACCGATCGCGCCGGTTTCGCGATCACGCGTCAGGTGACTGGGGAAAACATAGCGCGAAACCGCGCACCGCCCAGTCGCCGGGTACAGCATGCTCGATGACGAATAGACGTAAAGGCACCCCGGGCCGCGGCCGACGGCACGGACCAGGGCCGCGAACTGGGCAGGCGTGCCGCGCCGTTGGCGGTCGATCACCAACGACGCTTGGCCAGCGAGCGCGGCAATCGCGATCAGCGCGATCCCGATGCCGCGTCCACGGGGACGACTGAGCCACCCGGCGGCCATGACTGCGGCTGGGAGCATGACGGGAAGCGTGTAGTGATCGGTCCAGGGCGGCAGCATCGCGAACGCCAGCAGCGCAGCCAGCAACCATCCTGTCAGGAAACTCCGCGCCCCCGCGACCCGCTCGGTCGCCACCCCGCGCGCGCCCGCCGCCATTGCGAGCAACGGCAGGAGGATCGCGGTCGCCTTGGCAAGGTTGGCGAGTTGCTCGTGGCGCGGATCGCCGTTGCGGGCGAAGATCGATTCAAAATTTGCAAACACGAAGGCGGGGAGTTCACCCACCCATGCATATGCGGCCATCGCGCCGATCGTGGGCAGAAGGGCGATGCCGGCCAGCATGATGCCACGACCGATCACCCGGCCGATCTTTCGTCCTTTGACCCAATCGCCGAACATCAGCCACAGTCCGAAGACGACGCCCTCCAGCGCGGCCGTGTATTTGATCTGGATCGCAACGCCGACGAGCAGCATCGCCATCGCCCCACGCCGCATCGTGGCGCTGCCGCGGTCGACGATCAGCAGCGCGGCGAACGCCATCGCCAGATTGTAGAAGACGGGTGACTGGCCACCTTGGCCACCCGCGACGGTGATCCAGGCAAGATAGGCGACCGCCGCCAGCATACTGCCGCGCGCCCAGCCGGCGGCGTCGGCCAGTCGCGTTATGATCAGCGCCGTGGCGGCGGCGCTGGCGAGCGCCATGGCCTGATACAGCCAGATGCCCCACGCCCCCGGCAACGCTGCGGGGACCGCGTAGATGAGGAACAAGCCGATCGGCTTGCGATCCCATAGGTCGACGAACGGCAAGGCGCCGTTGGTCATGGCCCGCGCTGCCGCGAAGTAGAATTCCTCATCGGTGTAGAGGATGGGATTGCCGACCGTGACGAGCCGCGTTGCCACGGCGACGGCGATGATGATCAGGGTACGCCATGCCATGGTCGGGGGCGCCCCGCCTGCCTCGGCAGTGGCTGAGATGTCTCGCATGCAAGGCTTTCCGATACGGGTTCAGCATAGGCGCACGACGGCCGGGTGCTGCGGGCCGCCTGCCTACGCACTTTTGTCCGGGAGGGTTAGCGGGTTCGCCGGCGCAGATCGCGGCGCACGGCGCGATCGCCCGGCCGGGAGTTAGGCATGATACGCCCGATACCAGCGTACAAACGCGGCGACCCCGTCCTGTACCGGCGTCGTCGGCGTATAGCCCGTCAGCGCACGCAGCAACGACGGGTCGGCATAGGTCCGCGGCACGTCGCCGGGCTGCATCGCCATCATATTGCGGTGCGCCTTGCGTCCCAGCGACGCCTCGATCGTCTCGATGAACTCCATCAACGGCGTCGGCGTGCCGCCCGCGATGTTGACGACGCGGAACGGCGCCACCTTCGACAGCGTGTCGACCGCCGCGACGCGGTTGCTCTCGGCCGGGATCACGCCTGCCAGCCGCACGATCGCCTCGACCAGATCCTCGACATAGGTGAAGTCGCGCGCCATCTCCCCCTGCCCGTACACGTCGATCGGCCGCCCGTTCAGGATCGCGTCGGTGAACTTGAACAGCGCCATGTCGGGCCGCCCCCACGGCCCATAGACGGTGAAGAACCGGAACATCGTCATCGGCAGGCCGAAGAGGTGCGACTGGCTGAACGCCATCGCCTCCATCGCCTTCTTGGTCGCGGCGTACAGGCTGAGCGGTTCGTCGGCGCGATCCAGTTCGCGAAACGGCATGCTCTCGTTGGCGCCATAGACCGACGACGTCGATGCCATCAGCAGATGCTTGCAGCCGACCGCCCTGGCGATGTCGAGCACGTTCCACGAGCCGATCAGGTTGCTGTCGACATAGGTCCGCGGCGCCTCGATCGAATAGCGCACGCCGGCCTGCGCGGCGAGATGGACGATCACGTCGGGCGTCGCGAGATCGGCGGCGGCGGCTAGCGCGTCGCGGTCCTCGAGCATCCCCGTGACAAGCGTGAACGTCGGATGTCGGCGAAGCAGATCGACCCGCGCGTCCTTCAGCCGGACATCGTAATACGCGGTCATCCCATCGAATCCGACGACGTCATGGCCGTCCTGCAGCAACCGCGACGCCAGATGGAAGCCGACAAAGCCCGCGGCGCCGGTGATCATGTATCGCGTCATTCTCACTCCAGTGCCGATCGGGGCGAGCGCCGCGACATCGCCTCGCACCGACCCGAATTCTTACAACTCGCCGGGCCGTCGCTTGCATGCCCCCGGGTTTATCTCAATAGGGCTATCGGCTTTAGAGCGGCTTTCGGGGACCATCGATATGCGTATTACCATGATAGGGGCGGGCTATGTCGGACTCGTCTCGGGCGCATGCTTCTCCGATTTCGGCCACGACGTCTGCTGCGTCGATCTCGACCAGGCGAAGATCGATGCGCTTCACGCCGGCCGCATGCCGATCTTCGAGCCCGGTCTCGACCAGCTCGTGGCGTCGAACGTCGCGGCAGGCCGGCTGACCTTCACCACCGATCTCACTAGCGCGGTCGCCGGCGCGGATGCGATCTTCATCGCCGTGGGCACGCCGTCGCGACGCGGCGACGGCCATGCCGATCTCCGCTATGTCTTTGCCGCGACCGAGGAAATCGCCGCCGCGATAACCGGGCCGACGGTGGTCGTCACCAAATCGACCGTGCCCGTCGGCACCGGCGACCGCGTCGAGGCGATCCTGCGCGAGATCCGGCCGGACATCGACGTCGCGGTCGTCTCCAACCCCGAGTTCCTACGCGAAGGCGCCGCGATCGGCGATTTCAAGCGCCCCGACCGGATCGTCATCGGC
Source organism: Sphingomonas sp. Leaf34 (assembly GCF_001421805.1). Taxonomy (GTDB): domain Bacteria; phylum Pseudomonadota; class Alphaproteobacteria; order Sphingomonadales; family Sphingomonadaceae; genus Sphingomonas. The sequence continues at coordinate 288,997 of NZ_LMLC01000001.1, forward strand.
ACCGACGACGAGCGCGCGCAGCAGGTGATGCGCGACGTATACCGGCCGCTGTATCTCGGTGAATCGCCGATCCTGTTTACCAGCCGCCGCACGTCGGAGCTGATCAAATATGCGGCGAACGCGTTCCTCGCGACCAAGATCACCTTCATCAACGAGATCGCCGATCTGTGCGAAGCGGTCGGCGCGGACGTCCGCGACGTGTCGCGCGGGATCGGTCTCGACAACCGGATCGGCAAGAAATTCCTGCATGCGGGGCCGGGCTATGGCGGCTCGTGCTTCCCGAAGGATACGCTGGCGCTGCTCAAGACCGCGGAGGATTATCAGTCGCCGGTGCACATCGTCGAGGCGGTCGTGAAGGTGAACGACAGCCGCAAGCGCGCGATGGGCCGCAAGGTCATCAGCGCGCTCGGCGATCATCCGCGGGGCAAGACCGTCGCGCTGCTCGGCTTGACGTTCAAGCCGAATACCGACGACATGCGCGACGCACCCAGTCTCGCGATCGCCACCGCGCTTGCCGATGCGGGCGTCACGGTGCGCGCATTCGATCCCGAGGGGATGGACGCGGCAAAGGCGATGATGCCCGATCTGGTCTATTGCGGCGACGCCTATGAGGCGGCCGAAGGCGCCGACGCGGTCGTGCTCGTCACCGAATGGGATGCGTTCCGCGCCCTCGATCTGCTGCGCCTCAAGGATTTGCTGACCGTGCCGGTGATGATCGATCTGCGAAACGTCTATGAGCGGGCCGATCTCGACGCGCTGGGGTTCCGCTATGTCGCGGTTGGTCGCTAACCGCGCATCATGACTCCCGCACGCGGGAAATCCCCGATCTCACTCGGATGGATCGCGGCCAATCTGCCGACCGTGATCTTCGTCGCGACCACCGTGGTGATCATCTATCTGCTGGGCGTGGCGACGCATCTGGCGATCCGCACCGCCGCCGATGCGGGCGCGGTGCTCGAATTCATCGGCTCGATCACCGGCGCGGCGATCGGTCCCGGGCTGGCGGTGATCGGCAGCTTCTGGCTCGAACAGCGTCGCCGGGTCGAGGACACGCGGCACGACCGGCAGATCATGGTGGGGGCACTGGAGCATCTTCGCGATGCCATTTCGGTGCCGCCGCGTACCTTGCTGTCGGATGTCTCGGGAACGATCTCGGCGCGCCACGAACTCGAGCATTCGCGCGCGATCCGCCGGAGCCTGGCCAGCGCGAACGAACTTCTCCTGCTCGCCAAGCACGGACTCCGGCTTGGCGATATCGAGCTGCTTCGCAGCCTGTCCGATCTGCAGCGCCGGATGGACACCACCGAGGATTCGCTGCGGTTGATGGACAATAGCGGCGAGGACCAGACGATGCTCGTCACCAGGCTGCGATCCGCGCTGGACACCGCGCGGCGCGACCTGCTTCCGGCGATCTTCCACGCGCAGTCGCAAATGGGCGCATAGCCGCGCCGATCGGGTCGATCGGGCCAAGATCAACACGCTCTACTTGCTGGACCTTTCGCCACGCATCCCTATATACCGACCGGTATGAATAGGGTTTGCACGCTCACCGCCCCCAAGGGCCGTCCCCGCGAGTTCGATCTCGACGTGGCGCTGGCGGGTGCGCTGCGCGTGTTCTGGCGCAACGGCTACGAAGGTGCGTCGATGGCCGAACTGACCGCGGAGATGGGGATCACGAAGCCCAGTCTCTATGCGGCGTTCGGCAACAAGGAGGCGCTGTTCCACAAGGCGCTCGACCTCTACGAGCGCGAGAAGCTCGCCTACATGACCTCCGCGCTCGATGCCCCGACCGCGCGTGCCGTAGCGGAAAACCTGCTGTGCGGCGCGCTGCAGATGCAGACCAGCACGTGCGATCCCAAGGGCTGCCTCAGCGTCATCAGCAGCGTCGCGTGCAGCGCGGAAGCCGAGCCGATCAAGGCAGAGGTCGCCAAGCGTCGCGCCTCGTCCGAGGCCGCGCTGATGAAACGGTTCGACGAAGCCAAGGCGGCAGGCGAATTCCCCGACGGTCTCGAGTCGCATGCGCTGATGCGCTATCTGTTCGCGATCATGCAGGGGCTGTCGATCCAGGGCGGCTCAGGTGCGACCTGCGCCGAACTCAAGCAGCTCGTCGAGACCAGCATGCTGATGTGGCCGACCAAATAGCCACGCATGCTACCGCGCCGCGGAAAAAATACCGGGCGGTACAAAAGTCTGTTGACGAGATGAACCCCAGGTTTATATACCGACTGGTACTGAAGCTCTCTCCTACTGCGGATGGGGCAACCGGGGACAGCAACCCATGACCACGGTTACAACCTAGACCGGCTTCGGCCGACCAAATTCTCGAACATTCCAGGCGGGCAGGCGCGGCATCACGATGTGCCGGCGACGACCGCGCACGTCTTGCGACCAGCTGCCGTCGGTGGACCGTCCACCGACGAAGGCCAGCGCTTGCCCACGATCAAAAAGGGGGAAAATCCCATGGCTTATCTTGACCTCGACAACATGTTCGCCGCGCCCGTCACCAGCCGCGCGCAGACGGTAGCGGCCCCCGCCCCTACCGGTTTCTCGCCACTGGAATGGAGCGTTATCGCGCTCGCCAAGCGCGACACGCTGCGCAGCCTCGCCGGGCCCAGCCGCATGTCGCGCGCGATGGGCAGCCTGTTCGGGCTCAGCACCGCATCAAGGCTCGCCGATCCCCGGCTAGAGGCACTGCGGCGGATGGCGGTCTATGCCTGGCGTCGCGGGTTCGCGCTGCCGATGGCCGAAATCCAGGGCTTCCTCGCCGCCGGCTTCGTCGAGGCGCAGATCGAGACGCTGGTCGAAAGCGTGACCGGGATGCGCGTCGGTGCGCAGCAGAAGCGGAGCATCGCAGCGTGAACATGCTGACCCCGATCACGGCTGCGAACGACGCCGATGTCGTCGCGACGCCGCCCGCCGGCCGGCATCGACGTCCCGCGTGGCAGCGCGGCGCGATGGTGCTCGTGCCCGTCGCGCTGCTCGGCGCGGTCGGCGTGAAGCTGTTCGACCATCCCGACGCGGCGATGGCCGCCCCCCCGCCCGCCGCGGTCACGGTGGCGTCGCCGCTCGTGCGACAGGTCAGCGAGTGGGACGATTATGTCGGCCGGTTCGCGCCGAGCCGCAGCGTCGAGATCCGGCCGCGCGTGGCGGGCGAGGTCACCGGCGTCCACTTCCACGACGGCGATATCGTCCGCAAGGGACAGTTGCTCTTCACGATCGATTCGCGCCCGTTCGCCGCCGCGCTGGCCGAAGCGCACGCCAACGTCGCGAGCGCGAGGAGCGCCCTGTCGCTCGCGCGTACCGACCTCGGCCGCGCGCAGCGGCTGGTCGCGGACGAAGCCGTCTCCGCGGGTGAAGTCGATGCGCTGCGGGGCAAGCTCGAAGCCGCCACCGCCGCGCTCGCCGCCGCGCAGGCGCGCGAACGCGCCCGCGCGCTCGACGTCGGCTTCACGCAGGTTCGCGCACCGATCGGGGGGCGCATCTCCGATCGCCGCGTCGATGCGGGCAACCAGGTCGCGGGCGGCGAAGGCACCGGCGGCACCGTGCTGACGACGATCAACGCGCTCGACCCGATCTACTTCAATTTCGACGGGTCGGAGGCGCTCTACCTTAAGACGCAGCGCGCGCGGCAGCCCGGCGCGACCCCCGCGGCGGTCGAGATCCAGCTGCAGGACGAGACCGAGCATCGCTGGAAGGGCAAGCTCGACTTCACCGACAACGGGCTCGACCAGCGCTCGGGCACGATCCGCGGCCGCGCGGTGATCGCGAACCCCGGCTATTTCCTGACGCCGGGGATGTTCGGCAACATGCGCCTCGCCAGTGCGGGGACGCGGCAGGCGCTGCTGGTGCCGGACTATGCGGTGCAGACCGATCAGGCGCGCAAAGTGCTACTGACGATCGATGCGAAGAACGTCGTGAGCCAGAAGCCGGTCGAATTGGGGCCGGTGGTCGATGGCCTCCGCATCGTCCGCTCGGGGATCGGGCCGAACGACCGGGTCATCATCCAGGGCACGCAGATGGCGATGCCGGGTGCCACGGTTGCGCCGAAGGTCGGGCGGATTTCGGTTACGGCGGGTGCGCCTGCGCCGGCCTCGGCCCAGCCCATCTCGGGTGAGGCTACCCTCGCCAAGTAACCACCGTTCCCCGGCGAAGGCCGGGGCCCAGGTGGGATAGCTTTTCGATGTAATCACTGCGGTTCGCCCAACTGGGCCCCGGCCTCCGCCGGGGAACGGAAAAGCGCGCGCGCCCTCTGTCGAGGACACAAACCATGCGCTTCTCGCGCTTCTTCATCACCCGGCCGATCTTTGCGGGCGTGATCGCGGTGATCATCACGATCGTCGGCGTGATCGCCTATATGTCGCTGCCGGTGTCGCAATATCCCGACATCGTCCCCCCCACCGTCACCGTCAGCGCGACCTATCCGGGCGCGTCGGCCGAGACGGTCGCCGAAACCGTCGCCGCGCCGATCGAGCAGGAGATCAACGGCGTCGACAACATGCTGTACCAGTCGTCGCAATCGACCGGCGACGGCAAGGTGACCATCACCGTCACCTTCAAGATCGGCACCGACCTCGATGCCGCGCAGGTGCTCGTCCAGAACCGCGTCGCAGTCGCGGTGCCGCGGCTGCCCGAGGACGTGCAGCGATTGGGCGTCGTCACGCGGAAAACCTCGCCCGACTTCCTGATGGTCGTAAACCTCGTCTCGCCCGACAACTCGCTCGATCGCGGCTACATCTCCAACTACGCGCTGACGCAGGTCCGCGATCGCCTCAGCCGCATCGACGGCGTCGGCGACGTGCAGCTGTTCGGCGCACGCGATTATTCGATGCGCGTGTGGATCGACCCCGGCCGCGCCGCCGCGCTCGACCTCACCGCAGGCGAGATCGTCGCAGCCTTGCGCGCACAGAACGTCCAGGTCGCCGCCGGCACGCTCGGCCAGCCACCCTATGACAAGGGCAACAGCGCGTTCCAGTTGAACGTCGAGACGCAAGGCCGCCTGACCGATCCCAAGCAGTTCGCCGACGTCGTCATCCGTACCGACGCGCAAGGCCGCCAGGTCCGTGTCTCGGACGTCGCGCGCGTCGAGCTCGGCGCGCAGGATTACGGCGCCAACACCTATCTCAGCGGCAAGCCCACCGTCATCGCCGCGGTCTTCCAGCGTCCCGGCTCGAACGCGCTCGGCGCCGCGCAGGCCGTCACCGCCGAGATGGAAAGCATGTCGAAGCGCTTTCCCAAGGGCCTCGAATACAAGGTCATCTACAACCCGACCGAGTTCATCGCGCAGTCGATCGACGCGGTGAAGCATACCTTGTTCGAAGCGATGATCCTCGTCGTTCTGGTCATCCTCGTCTTCCTGCAGAAATGGCGTGCGGCGATCATCCCGATCGTGGCGATCCCGGTCTCGCTGATCGGCACGTTCGCGGTGCTCGCCGCGTTCGGCTACAGCCTCAACAACCTGTCGCTGTTCGGCCTCGTCCTCGCGATCGGGATCGTCGTCGACGACGCGATCGTCGTGGTCGAGAATGTCGAGCGCAACCTCGAGCACGGGCTCTCGCCGCTGGAGGCCGCGCGCACGTCGATGGACGAGGTGTCGGGTGCGCTCGTCGCGATCGTGCTCGTGCTGTGCGCGGTGTTCATCCCGACGGTGTTCCTCACCGGGCTGTCGGGCGCGTTCTACCGCCAGTTCGCGGTGACGATCTCGACCGCGACGATCATCTCGCTGCTCATCTCGCTGACGCTGTCGCCGGCACTCGCCGCGATGCTGCTCAAGCCCACCGCGCCCGCAGGCTCGGGCAACCGCCTGACCCGCGCCGGCCGCCGCGCGGGCGACGCGTTCAACCGCGGGTTCGAGCGGATGAGCGAGGGCTATGCCCGCCTCACCGCGCGCCTCGTCGCCGCGCCGCGCCGGATGATGATCGCCTATGCCGCGCTGATCGCGGTCACGGTCGGCGTCTTCATGGTCACCCCGTCGGGCTTCGTCCCCGCGCAGGACCAGGGCTATTTCCTGACTGTCATCCAGCTGCCGCCCGGCTCGTCGGTCGAGCGTACCGACGCAGTGATGCAGAAGGTCGCCAAACGCATCCTGCCGCTCGCCGGCGTCAAGGGCGCGGTCATGCTCGCAGGGTTTGACGGCCCGTCGCAGACGCTCGCCCCCAACTCGGCCGCCGCCTACATCCCGCTCAAGAGCTTTGCCGAGCGCAAGAAGCTCGGCGTCACGCTCGCCAGCATCATGGCCGAATCGCAGAAGGCGACCGGTGACATCACCGAAGCGCGCCTGCTGATCGTCCCGCCGCCCTTGATCCAGGGCATCGGCTCGGCCGGCGGCTATCGCCTGATGGTGCAGGACCAGGGCGGCCACGGCTATGGCGAGCTCGGCAAGACGAGCTACGACCTGATCGGCAAGGCGAACCAGACCAAGGGCCTGGCGCAGGTCTACACCTTCTTCGACACCGCCACGCCGCGCATCTTCGCCGATGTCGACCGCGCCAAGGCAAACCTCCTCGGCGTGCCCCCCGAGCGCGTGTTCGAGGCGTTGCAGGTCTATCTCGGCTCGGCGTTCGTCAACGACTTCAACCTGCTAGGGCGCACCTACCGCGTCACCGCGCAGGCCGATGCACCGTTCCGCAACACCACCGCGGACATCGCCAACCTCAAGACGCGCTCCAATTCGGGCCAGATGGTCCCGGTCGGCTCGGTCTCGACGTTCCGCGACAAGACCGGCCCGTACCGCGTGGTGCGCTACAACCTCTTCCCCGCGGTCGAGGTGGATGGCGACACGGCCAAGGGCTATTCCTCGGGCCAGTCGCTGGTCGCGATGGAGAAGCTCGCCGATGCGTCGCTGCCCGCAGGCTACGCGCATGAGTGGACCGGCATCGCGTATCAGCAAAAGGCCGCTGGCAGCACCGCTGCGCTGGTCTTCGGGATGGCCGTGCTGTTCGTCTTCCTCGTGCTCGCCGCGCAATATGAGAGCCTGACGCTGCCGCTCGCGATCATCCTGATCGTGCCAATGTGTCTGCTCGCGGCGATGACCGGCGTGAACCTGCGCGGCATGGACAACAACGTCCTGACGCAGATCGGGCTGGTCGTGCTGATCGCGCTCGCCGCGAAGAACGCGATCCTGGTCGTGGAGTTCGCCAAGCAGGCCGAGGAACAGGATGGCCTGTCCCCGGTCGAGGCGGCGGTGCGCGCGGCGAAGGACCGGTTGCGGCCGATCCTGATGACGAGCTTCGCGTTCATCCTTGGCGCGGTGCCGCTGGTGATCGCCGACGGCGCCGGCGCCGAGCTGCGCCAGGCGCTCGGGACCGCGGTGTTCTTCGGGATGATCGGCGTGACCGGGTTCGGGCTGCTCTTCACGCCCACCTTCTATGTCGTCGCACGGGCGCTGGCGCTGCGGTTCGAACGCCGCAAGCCTGCCACTGCCCAGCCGACGCTCCAGCCAGCCGAATAGGACCAGCCTCATGAAGTCCCTACTTCTCGCAAGCCTTTCGGCGCTGACGCTTGCCGCGTGCGCCGCCGGCCCCGACTATGTCGCGCCGATCACCCCGCCCAAGGCGACCGCGTCGTTCGTCACCGCGAATGCCGCCACCGTAACCACGGCGCCCGACAACGACTGGTGGCGGATGTACCGCGACCCGGTCCTCGACGGCCTTGTCGCGGACGCCCTCGCAGCGAACACCGACCTCCGCGTCGCCGTCGCCCGCCTCGACAGCGCCCGCGCGTCGCTGCGCGGCGCCAAGACCGACCGCGAGCCCCAGGTGAACGCCGGCGCGAGCGGCAACTACGCGCGCACCTCGCAACTCCAGAACCTGCCCGGCTTCGACCGAGAGCGCGCCACCTACGATGTCGGCCTCGACGTCAGCTACGAGGTCGATCTCGCCGGCCGCGTCCGCCGCAACGTCGAGGCCGCACGCGGCGACGTCGGTGCGGCGCAGGCCGATGCGGATGCGGTCCGGGTCTCGATCGTCGCCGCCACCACGCGCGCCTATGTCGATGCCGCCTCGTCCGCAGAACGCCTCGCGGTCGCCCGGCGGATCGTCGACCTGCTCGAGAAATCGAACACGCTGACCGGCAAGCGCGTCGACGCAGGTCGCGCCGCGCGACTCGATCAGGTTCGCATCGCCGCGCTGCGCGATCAGCGCGCCGCGAATATCCCGCAGATCAAGGCCGAGCGTCAAGCAGCACTCTTCCGCCTCGCCACGCTCACCGGCCGCACCCCACAGGATCTGCCCGCGAGCGCCGGCGCGCGCACCACCACGCCGCGGCTCGACCGGCCAATCCCGATCGGCGACGGCGCGGGTCTGCTCGCGCGGCGCCCCGACGTCCACGCCGCCGAACGTCGCCTCGCCGCCGCCACCGCGCGGATCGGCGTCCAGACGTCGCAGCTCTATCCGCAAATTGCGCTCGGCGGGTCGATCGGCTCGACCGCGCTCAGCGTCGGCGACGTTTTCACCGGCGGGCCGATCCGCTGGCTGCTCGGCCCGTTGCTCAACTGGTCGGTCAACCAGTCCGCCGCGCGCGCACGCATCGCCGGTGCCGAGGCCGACACGCGCGGTGCGCTCGCCAATTTCGACGGCAGCGTGCTGACCGCGCTCGAGGAAACCGAGACCGCGCTGTCCAACTACGCGCGCGAACTCGATCGGCGGACGCAACTGCAATCCGCGCACGACAACGCCGCCACCGCCGCGCGCATCACCCGCGCGCGCCAGCGTGAGGGCCAGATCGACTTCCTCGACGTCCTCGACGCCGAACGCACGCTGGCGGATGCGGACACCGAGCTGGCCGCCGCGGACGCACGGATCGCGGGCGCGCAGGTCGACCTGTTCCGCGCGCTCGGCGGCGGTTGGCAGGCGCGGACCTGACGCCGAGAATCCTCCTCCGTCAGGGGGAGGTCGCGTCGGAGGGGGCGGACACGGAACACAGGCGGCGCGTGCCTCCCCCTCCGTCAGGCTAGCGCCTGCCACCTCCCCCTGGCGGGGGAGGATTGCGGCATGCGAGCTCTACAGCCCGATCTGCAGGCTCGCGCGCAGCGACAGCGCGACGCGGCCCTGTTGCTGCTCGGCCCCGAACTCGCCGCCCATCCGGAACGCGGACCCACCGCCGACCGCGCGTAGCTTGCCGACCCAGCCGCTCGTCCGCTCCTCGGGCGTCAGTATGAACGACTGCCCGCCCTCGAACGACGCGCTGCTCGCTCCCAGCCCGCCGCCGACCAGCTCGCGCCGGCCACCCTCGGCCTCGACGCGGAACCAGCCCTCGTCCGGGCTCGTGCCGCCGAAGTTCAGCCCCAGCGCGGTGCTTGCGGTCACCGCCAGCTCGTCGCTGGTCCGCGACTGGACGACCAGGTCGATCGCCTTACCGCCGCCGCTCTCGCGATAGCCATCCTCCTTCAGCTTGTAATAGTCGATCGCGAGCACCGGCCGGAACACGAAGATGCCCTTGCCTCCGTCCCACGAGACGCCGCTCGACGCCGAGTAGAGCGTCCCGTTCCAGTCGCCGCGCGATGTCCGGTCGACGACTTCGCTGCCGATCGCGCCGGTGAAGCGGCGCGTGCCGTCGAACGTGATCTTCGCGCCCGAAACGCGCGCATTCGCCTGCAGGTCGCCCCAGTGCCCGCGCCAATATCCGGCCAGTTCATACTGGCCCGAGCGGACTTCGTTGTCGGTGCCGTCGTCCGCGTCCTGCCCGTTGAGATAGGCGAGCGACGTGCCGAAATTGCCCACCCCGGTCTTGTACTCGGCGCCTGCCGAAACGCCCCAGCCGCTGATGTCGTAGCCCGCGGTGTCGGCGACGCTCTTCGACGTGCCCCACGCGACCTGAGTCACCCAATAGCCCCAGCTGCCCTCGTCCTTGAACGGCCCGTGCGGGTCCGCGAGCACGCGGGCGGTCGCGCGCGAGCCCATCGTCACCGCCTCGAACGTGCCGCCGGCATGGTCGGGCAGCATCTGGCGGACGGAGCGCCGAAACGCATCGCCATCGGTGATGTTCAGGAACGCACCGCCGACCTTCGCGTCGTTGCCCAGCGCCTTGTACACCGCATCATAGGCCGATGCCTGCGACCGGTTGAACCCGAGTTCGGTCGCCGATTTGCGCGCGACGTCGACGGCCAGGTCGTTGCCGGTGCCCGTCGCGATGCTGCCCTTGTACAGGAACGGCAGCAATGTCGTGGTCGCGGTCAGGTTCGCGGCGCCGGTCAGCGTCCCCGCCTTCAGCACGACATAGCGGCCTTCCGCGTCGACCACGCTGGTCAGCTTCAGCGCGAGCTTCGAATCCTTGTCGAACGCCGCGGTGCCGGCGACCTGGATCATCGTGCCCGTGCCGCCGGTCTTGTCGAGCGTCACCGCCAGAATCCCGCCGCCGCCGACCGACAGCGACGCGATCGACGCCGCCCTGGTGATGTCGAGCGTCCCGCCAGTGACCGCGACCGCCAGCCCGCCGGCGTTCGCCAGCGTCCCCGAAAAGCGCGACGTGCCGCCCAGCGTCAGCGTATCGCTGCCGCCGCCGAAGTCCGCCGCGCCGCTGAAGACCGACGTGCCGGCCAGCGCGAGCGCATCGTTGCCCGCGCCGAACACCGTCCCGCCGGTGAAGGTCGCATCGCCCGACAGCACCAGGCGGTTGGTGCCGCTGCCGAACCGCGCGGTGCCCGCGACGGTGCCGTCGGCGACCTCGAACACATCGTTGCCGCTGCCGAAGCGGACGTCGCCGACGATGGCCGGTGCAGCGATCCCGGTGGCGACCGCGGTCTGGCGGACGATCGTCCCGGTCGTGGTCGCCGACAAGTCGATCGCGACGTTGCGCTCGGAGGTGGCGAGTGCCCCCGACGCGCCGATCGCGCCGCTATTCTCGACCAGGGCCACCGTGCCCGACCGGTCGAGGATGCCGATCGCGGTGCCGTCGGCGGCCTGCGCGGTCGCCTTGATCGTGCCGCTGTTGCGGATCGTGCCGACCGACGCGCCGCTGTCGACCAGCACCGCGGTGGATACCGACGCGGTCGTGCCGCCGCCCGCTGCAGAGATCGTGCCGGCGTTGCGGATCTCGGGTGTCGCTGCACCGCGCCCCAGCTTCAGCGCGGTCGCGCTCGCGCCGTTCGCGGTCGCCGCGACGGTGCCGTTGACGCCGATCCCGCCGGCGATCGTCACCGCTCCGCCAAGCCCACCGATCGCCAGGCCATTGCCCTCGATGCCGCCATAGACGCCGCTTCCCGCGATGCCGCCGTCGACGATCAGGCCGAACCCGGTGCCCGTTCCCGCCACCGCGCCGATCGCGACCGCGCGCGTGGCCGAACCGATCTGCACCGCCGGCGCCGCGCCGTACGACGTGATCGCCGCGGAACCCTCGGTGCTGTCGAGCAGCCCGTCCTTGTCCTCGTCCGTATCGGTCGTGCTCGCATCCTTGGGCGGCACCGCGAAGATGATCCCGCCCGACACGTTGCCCGCGACGACCAGTGCGGATCCGCCCTGCAACAGATCGTCCGCGTCGAGCTTGGACGGGTCGGCGGGCGGCGTCACATAGCGATAGCCGGTCGACCCAAGCGCGCCCTGCACCACCAGCGCGCCCGCAATGTCGCCATCGACTCGCGCGGCGACCGCGTTCTGCCCGATCGCCGCGATCGTACCCGCCAGCCGGACGTTGCCGGTGACATCCGCGATCCGCACGCCGGTCGAACGGTCGCCGGTGACCGATGTCTGTCCGTCATGCGTGAACGCGCCGGTCAGCGGGCCGCCGAGCCAGATCCCCGCGGAGTTATTGCCCTTCACCGTGATCGCGCCGCTGTTGACGATCGCGCCGGTATAGGCGCCCGCGGTGCGGATCCCGGTCCGCCCGGTGCCCGCCGCGAACGGCCCGTCAAGGTCGCCGTCCTTGTCGGTGTCGGTCGCGACATAGCTCTCGTCGATGATGATCTTGCCCGCCGCCGCGTTGGTGATGCCGCCGCCGGTGCCGGCATTGGCCAGGATGCCGGTCGATCCGTCGGCGTTGGTCACCTGGATCGTGCCTTCGTTGGCGACCGAATTGACGCTGTCGATCGTCACCGCAGTGCCGCTGGTCGGCGTCACCGACCCCGCCGCGACGATCTTCAGATTGTCGGGTGCGCCCGCCTTGATCGTCGACGTGCGCACCGCGTCGGTCCGCTTGGTATCGATCACGGTCTGCGCGTGCAGCGACGCGGGGATCGCGAACAGGCAGGTGGTGGTCAGCAGGAGACGACGCATACGGAACCCTTTTCGATGTGTTTTCGAAAAGAGGACGGAGGCGTGCGCGGCCAGCCTTGGAGCCCGCCGCATTATCCCACGGCACCAGGATCGCGGCGGCGCGTTGTCGGCCGGACAGCTTCAGGGATTTATACCGCCATGATCACCACCATCGCCGAACTCGACCGCATCCGCGACGAGAGCAAGACGCTCGTCACCTCGCGCGCGATGGTGTCGGCGGGGGCTGCGGTCGTGCCGATCCCGGGGGCGGACATCGTCGCGGACATCGGCCTGCTCACCAAGCTGCTGCCGGAAATCAGCAAGCGCTTCGGGCTCGATCACGAGCAGGTGCAAAAGCTCGAGCCGCAATTCGCGCAGCAGGCGTTGGTGATGGCGTCGAGCCTGGGCAACACGATGATCGGCCGCATGGTCACCAAGCGCATCGTCGTCGCACTGCTCCGCCGTATGGGTGCGCGCATCGCGGTCGGATCGATGGCGAAGTTCATCCCGTTCGCGGGCTCGGCAGTGGCCGCGACGATCAGCTTCGGTGCGATGAAGCTCGTCGGCAACTCGCACGTCGACGACTGCTACAAGACCGCCCTCGCGCTGCTCCCCGCCGACCAGCGCGCGCTGGCGAACGCCTGACCTAATCCTCCCCCGCAAGGGGGAGGTGGCTGGCGCTTGCCAGACGGAGGGGGAGGCATGCGCCACCTGGGTTGCGTGTCCTCCCCCTCCGTCTCGCTGCGCGATCCACCTGACCCTGGCGGGGGACGATCGCAGCGCTGAACGCTAGAACGCAGCATCCAGGCCGATGCGGATCGTGCGTGGACGCTGCGGCGTGATCTGCCCGTTCCCCAGCTGGAACGGGGTCCCCAGCGCGAACCGGTTGCCGACGCTGTCCGTCAGGTTCGTCATGCCGAGCGTCACCCCCAGCGACGGCCGCCCGACCCGCGCGGTCAGCGCGGTGTCGAGATAATCCCCCTGCTCCTCGCCGAGCACCGGGCCAACGCCCAGCCGCGACCGCCCGACATAGCGCGCCCAGCCGTACACGCGCAGTTCCAGATCCCTGCCGATCTCGCGCCGGTAATCCGCGCCAAGCCGCCCGGCATAGCGCGCGATGTTCGGCACCTGGCTCATCCGCGCGAGCGCCACGAAAAGCGCCGCGCTCGGCTCGGTCACGCGGCTGTCATTGTAGGTGAAGCCCGCGTCGAGCGTCAGCCCGGCCACCGGCTTCCACCCGCCCGCCGCGCTGAACGTCCAGATCCGCCCGTCGCCGATGTTCGCGGTGCTCGGCAGGCCGGTCGCATCGATGAAATCCGCCTGGATATCCTTCCAGACCGTGTGCGAGACGCTCGCCGACAGATAGGCGGTATCGGCACCCGCCAAACCATAGCGCACGCCGCTTTCAAGCGTCGCGACGCGATCATTCTCGAACCGTCGTACGAAATCGCTTTCGATCGCCAGCCCGCCCGGCCGGAACCCCTGCTGATACCGCCCGTAGAGCGACACCTTGGGCAGCACCGCCGCGATCAGCGAGGCGGTCGGGAGCACGCTCGTCTCGATCCGGTCCGCCGTCACGCGCGCACGCGCCACCGCGACCGACTCCAGCCGCGCGGGGGCGATGTCCTCGCCGGTCCCCGCCAGCGATGCGCGCGTGACGCGCGCGCCCGCCGTCGCGGTCAGCCCGCGAACAAGCTGCACGCTGCCCTCGCCGTACAACGTCGCTTCGTCGATGCTGTTGGTGACGCCCGTCACCGGCGCGGGTGAATCGATCGGGCCCAGCGAGCGCGACAGCCGCGTCCGGTTGTGCGTGAAGCTGCCGCCCACCACCCAGCCGAAGCCGTGCCGCATCGGCCGCCAAGCCCGCGTCTCGTTGGCGATCAGCGTGGTTGCGTTGCGCTGCGCGAATACCCGCGCATCGCCCCCGGGCATCGTCGCGTCATAGCGTTCGGTCAGCGCCTGCCCGACGATCCCGGTCGAGGATTTGACCCTCACCCCGCCGATCGCGCCCGACACGACCGCCTGCCCCATCGCATAGTCCGCGGAGAACCCCTGCACGATCGCGCTCGACCGAGTCAGCGCCGCCCGGCCGAGGCTCGGTGCATCGCGGTCGGCATATTGGCTGTCGTCGCCCTTGGTCCACTGCCCGATTCCGCCCAGATCGACGCTCCAGCCATTCCCCGCGTCGAGCCGCAGCGCAGCGCGACCGCCGCCGATCCGCGTCCGGTTAACATTGCGCCGCGCGAGCGCTGGATTATCGATATAGCCGCCCTCGCTGACGCCGTAGCCGACCACGCGCAGCGCCACCCGTTCGCCCAGCGGCAGGTTCAGCGTCGCGCCCAGATCGGCGCCCGGATCGCCATGCCATGTCGCCGACAGCCCCCCCGCGATCGACGCCGACACCGCGCCCATCTCGGGCGCGTTCGGCACGGTGCGGATGATCCCGCCGAGCGAGCCTGCGCCGTACAGCGTCCCCTGCGGCCCTTCGAGCACCTCGACCGAGGCGATATCGTACAGCCGCAGGTCCGGATCTGGCGCGTTGTAGCTCAGCCGCAGATCGCCGAAATATTGTCCGACCGTCGTCTGCGTCGGCCCGGTGAAGCTCGAATCGGCAATCCCGCGGATGAACAGCTTGTTGCGTCCGGCCCCCAGATGCGTCGACGACACGCTCGCCAGCCGCGCGAGGATTGCCTCGGTCCCCCCCGCCCCGCCAAGCGCGAGATCGACGCCGTCGAGCAACGCCACCTGCCCGGCAAAGTCGCGCAGCGCCACGTCGCGCTTGCTGCCGGTGACGACGATGTCCGCACCTTGCGCAACCGGCGCGGTGGCAGGAACGGGCCTGGGTCGCCGCACCCTGACCGCGTCGACACGCGGCGCGCGCGCTACGAGCCGCCACCCGACCGGGCCTGCCATGACGACTTCCGCTTTTGCCGCGGCCGCAAGCCGGTCGAGTGCCTCGCGCGTGCTCATCCGTCCACGTACCGCCGGTACGCGCCGCGCCCAAAGCCGCTGGTCGCCGACGACGATGCTCGTTCCCGATTGCCGCCCGAGCGCCAGTACCGCGTCGCCGAGCCGGCCTGCCGGCAGGTCGAGCATCGCGCGCCCGGCCTGCGCCGGAACGGCGACGGCGAGCGCCGCGACGACCAGACATCCGCGCATCGTCACGAGCGCGCGGACATCACCCAGTGACTGCCGGTCTGACGGATCGCCACACCCAGCAGCGGCGCGGCCAGCCGAGGATCGCCCGCCAGCTTGGCGGTCGCGATGCTGCCACTGAACGGACGATTCGCCACCGTCGGATCGGCGCGAAGATCGACGCCGAGTGCACGCGACAGATCGTCCGCGACCTCCGCCAGCGTCGCGCCTTCATAGGCTAGCACGCTGTCGCGCCACGATCCGACGCTCGCCACGTCGACGGCCATCACGGTCGCGTGGCCGTCGCGGACATGCAGTCGCTGCCCCTTCACCAGCCTGATCGCGTCGCGCCCGGGATTGTAGTCGACAGCCCCCTCCGACACCGCGACGCGCGTCTCGCCCCGTGCGAGCTTCACGTCGAACGCGGTGCCGACGTCGACCAGCCGCGCGCCGCCGACGCTCACCTCGAACGGATCGCTCGCGTCGTGCCGGACCATGAACATCGCCTCGCCCCGTTCGAGCGTCGCGACCCGCGGGTCGTCGCGGTCGAGCATCAGTCGCGTCGCACCGCCCATCGCGATGCTGCTGCCGTCGGCGAGTTGCACCGTCCGCATGGCCCCCGCATTGGTCTCGACTGCATAGGGGTGCCCGCCCGTCTCGGTCGCCTGATACCCGACGAAGAGCGCCAGCGAGGCGGCGAGCGCGCCGCCGGCCCAGACCGGCCAGCGCCGCTTCGGCATCGCAGCGACGACCGGTGCAGCGGGCTGAGCGGGCTGAGCCGGCTGAGCCGCCACGAATGCGGCCATATCCTCGATATCCGCCGCCATCGCATGATAGGCAGCGGCGTGACGCGGGTCCGCTTCCAGCCAGGCCATGAACGCCGGCCAGTCGTCAAACGCATCGCTGCCGGTCCGGATTACCCAGTCCAGCGCGTGCGCGTCGATATCGTCCTGATCCGCCATCATGGCCTCCTATAGCCGAAGACGGAGCCGATCGCGTGCGCCCTTGATGCCTCAGCCCTCGTCATAGCGTCGCTTTGCATCGGTGATCGCACGATACGCCTTGCGCAGGTCGGCTTCGACGGTGCTGAGGCTGACACCGAACTCCGCTGCGACCACACGCTGCTCGACACCGTCGATCCGGTGACGCCTGAAGATCCGCGCAGCCCGGTCGCCGACGGACTGCAACGCCGCCTCCGCGAGCATGGCCTGTTCGCGCGCGATCACCACGCGTTCGGCGGACGGCGCCTCGGATCGGTCGAGCGAGGCGCCGCCGGTCGCCTCGGTCCATTCGCGATCGCGCTTCTCCGCCTGCCGAACTGCGCGATGGCGATCGAGCATCAGGTTGTTGGCCATCCGGAACAGATACGACAGTGGCGACGCGATCGGCCCGGTCGGCGCCGACTGGATCCGGACCCACACCTCGTGCAGCACGTCCTCCGCATCGCGCGCGCCGAGCGAGCGGATGAACCGCAGCAGCGTGTCGCGATTAGCGAGGAAAACGGCTTCGAGGCCCGAGGAGTCCATGTTCCGCCCGTGTCGATGGCCGCCCATCGGCGCGCAGCGGCGCCGTTGTCCGGTAAGCCTACAGGGCTAAGGCCGCGCGTACAATCCAAGCGGCTGCCCGCGATCGAGGGGTCCTTAGCCTCTATCCCACAAGGCGACAGCGGTCTCGCCTGTCGATGCGCGTTACATCTTGCGCGTGCGGCGTGGCTTCAATTGATAATCGGGGTGGTCGCCCTGAACTGCGGCAAGATGCGCATCCATCACCTGCCGCATCGTTTGCGCGGTGTCTGCCATGCCGGGCCCAGGCGTCCCATCGCCATTGGGCGACGCCCCGTTGCAGGGCGGATCGAGCAGCGTGACGATTCCCCGCTCCATGGCGCGAAGATGCGAATCGAGCGCCGCCTTATCCATGCCCGCGAGCCGACCGTGCAGCGACGGCCGCATGAACACGAACGCGAACCGCGTCAGCATGTCGGTGTCGAGCACCGAGAAATCGTCCCATAGCCGGTCTGCGAACCGGAACTTGGCGTAGTGCGTCTGGAGCGCGCCCGCAGTCTTCGAAATCCGCGCCCGATCCGCGTCGAGCAGCAACGTGCCAAGCGCGGACGGTGCACCGCGTGCGATCTGCGCGAGCGCGCGTTCGCCGATCGTCACGTTGTGGCCGCGAAATGTCATCCCGGCGATATGCTTGGTCCAGCGCTCACGGGCGACGTTGCCGTTGGTCGGCCGGTCGTTGCCGGCGAAGGTGCCGACGTAGAACAGCTGCCGATCCCAGAAGCACGCATAGATTCCCGGCCCGCTATGGCCGTCCTGTGCGATCGTCCGCCGACCATCTTCGCTCGGGCGGTAATCGACCCGCAGGTTCGCTAGGGCATGTGTGCCCGAAACCATGGTCTGCCGCAGCGCGAACAGCGCGTCGCCGCCGATCGAGATCGCCGGCAAGACCATCGGGCTGATCTGTTCGCCTTCGATATTGTGGTAATAGTTCATCGTGCTTCGGCCGACATCGGATTCCCCGGACACTCACTTGAGTCCGGTGGGTAAGCGCGCGGCCCGCCCCGCGTCAGTCCGGGAAAAACCCCCGGTCCTTACAATCGCCATTGCCGAACACCCGCCGCGTCCGGGTAATTCCCTGGTATTGCGCAACGCCGTTCGGGGTATCGAGCATCCATGCCGATCGCTTTCCTTCCTGTCGCTCCCGCTGCGGACAGTCCGGTGCGCGGGCGTCCTCGCTGGATCCCGCGCGATCGCGAGTGGCTGTTGCTCGCCGGCTATGGGGTCGCCTTCTTCGCGCTGCACCGGCTCGCGATCCTGTGGGGCGGCGCGGGCTATTATTCCTTGTGGTTCCCGGCTGCCGGCGTTCGCCTCGCGCTGTTCTGGCGGTTCGGAGCGCGCCTTGCCCCTGCCGCCGCGCTGACCGAGATCGTCGTCCAGTGCCTGACGGGGATCGTCGTCTTCAGCCACCCCGACTGGCCGCGCGAAATGTTCGGGATCGCCAGCCCGGTGATCGCGTACGGCGTCGCGGTCGCGGTGGTCCGCCGGCTCGCGGCGGGTGCAAGCGGCAGTCTGGCGACCGCGCCGATGCCGCTCGGTCTCGCCTCCGTCCTCGCGCCGATCACTGCCGTCACGTTCGCGCTGCCCTGGTCGATTGTCCGGCCCGACATCACCAATGTCGCAAACGTCCGGGACGTCATCGCCTCGCTGACCGGGTTCGCGGTCGGCGACATGCTCGGCGTCCTGCTGGTCGCGCCACCGCTGCTGTGGCTCGCCGACCTGTCCGACGGCAAGACGGTGATGCCGGCGATCTTTCCGTCGCGGGCGCATGTCGCCGAGGCAATCCTCGTGCTCGGGATGTCGCTCGGGCTGGTGGCGATGCTCGCGACGATCGGCCTTGGTCTTCCGGCAACCCCTGTGCTGCTCGCAATCGCCTGGATCGGGCTGCGGTTTGGTCGCGCCGCCGCCTGGGCTGCGATCGTCACCACCGCGATCCTCGTCCTGCCCGAGACCACCGGGGCGATGCCCGTCGACCAGCGGCTCGCGCTGCATATGAGCCTCGCCGCGGTCACGGTGGTCGGCTATCTCGCGGGCAGCTTCGCCGATGCCGAGGCACGCGCGCTCGCCGCCGTCGCCCGGCGCGACCGGATGCTGTTCCAGGCCGAACGCCTCAAGACGCTGCGCGCGATGTCGGTCGCGGTCATCCACGAGATCAGCCAGCCGCTGTCGACGCTGGCGATCGAGGCGCGCCATCTGGTCGAGATAAGCGCGCACGCCGACGCCGAGATCGCCGAGACCGCTGTCCTGATCGAACGCAAGACCGCAACCTTGTCGACCTTGGTCCGTAGGCTCAGGCGGTTCGGCGGGCGCGCGGTCGACGAGCCGTCGCTGCTGCCGGTCGCGACGTTGCTCGATACCGTCCAGGCGCTGGTCCGGCCCGAAGCGAGCGTCGCCGGCGTGACGATCCGGATCGCGCCCATCGATCCCGAATGGACCGTACTGGCACAGGAGATCGAGATCGCGCAGGCGCTGGTCAATCTTGTCCGCAACGCCGTCCAGGCGACCGACGACGGGATCGTCGACATCACCGTCACCTGCCGCGATGCGCGGTTCGACACGCATCACGGCGGGCACGCCGCGATCGCGGTCGTCAACCACTGTACCGATCACCCGCTGGTGCATGAAGGCATGGGCGTCGGCTCGCTGGTCGCGAAGGCGATCGTCGAGGCGCATGGCGGGACGCTCGCGCGCGCGGATCGCGGTCCGGCGCGGATCGCGCATATCATCACCCTTCCCCTCGTCGGATCGCTCGTCGGAGATGCCACATGATCGCTTCCACCGCTGAACCGGCGACGGTCTACGTGCTCGACGACGACATCGATCTCGGGGCCAGCGTCGCGCGGCTGCTCGCCCGCCACGGCCACGCCGCGCGGGCGTTCGCCGAGCCCGCCGCATTGCTTCGCGACTATACGAGCGGGCACGCCGCCTGCATCATCTCCGATGTGATGATGGGCGACATGGACGGCTTCACCTTCGCCGATGCGCTGCGCGACTTGGATCCCGATGTCGCGCTGGTGTTCATGACCGCGTGGCCGACCACCGCCAACGCGGTCGACAGCGTGCGGCGTTATGGCGGGCTCGATTATCTCGAAAAGCCGATCGACGAAGACCGCCTGCTGATCGCGGTGGCCGAGGGGGTTGCCTGGTCGAACCGCCGCCGTTTGCTCAGCCGGCGGACCGCGACGCTGACGACGCGCGAGCGGCAGGTGTTCGACCTGCTCGTGTGCGGCCACAGCAACAAGGCGATCGCGGGCGCACTCGGTCTCAGCATCAAGACGATCGAGAACCACCGCGCCGCGATCGTCACCAAGACCGGCACCAACGGGCTGGCCCAGCTGATCGCGCTAGTCTCGTGATCATGCGCCCCGCGCGCCGACGCCTGAACGCCCGTCCGCAGCTGCTGGAGATATCAGGATTTTCCCCGTAACAATTGTTCCGATGTCTCAAAGTTGAGCCCGGTGGACATTTCGCCGTTGTACAATCTGGATCAAGTGTCGGTCACACGGCATGCGGTCGATAGCCGATCCGCATTCGATAATGGGATATAACGATGCTGGTTTTTCCGATGCGCTCGCCCTCCATTGCCGAAGGGATGATGCCGCCATCATGCTCGGTCGAGGGCGCGCTGCGGTCGCGGATCGACGCACTCGCCAATCCGCAGCCGCGGCCTGCCGGCCCGGTCGACGTGTCGCGCCTGCCCGGAACCGCACGGATCCTGCTGATCCCCGAACAGACGCGCGTATCCGCCACCATCCGCAATCGGCGCTATGACCGGCTGCCCGATGTCGCGATCGTCGGTCCGTCCAGCCGCCCGGTCGCGTTGAAGATCGATGGTCCCGCGCCGATCGAAATTCCGCTGAGCCCGCTGGACTGGTCGCGCCTCACCGGGACCATCGCGGCGACGACAGCCGATCGCATCATCAGAGCGCGCGATCTCGGCATATCGTGCCTCGACGGACTGGTCGACGCAGCCCCGACCGATATCGCGCTGGCGGCGGTCGCGCGGCTCGCCGAGACGATCGTCGCGCGCGACATCGCATCGGCCGATGGCGGCAACTGGCCGCTGATTTTACCGTTAATGCGGTTGATCGACGACGGTGTCGTCTACGATGCGGCAACCGCGGCCCAGCAACTCGCGACGTCGCCGCACAACCTACGCCGCATCGCGTTGCGCTGGTTCGGCTTCCCACCGAAGACGCTGCTCATGCGCCGTCGTTTCATCGCGGCGCTCGAGCGGTTCCAGGAAACGCACTTGGACTTCGCCTCGGTGGCGGCGTTCGGCTATTTCGACGCGTCGCACTTCCTGCGCGATGCCAATCGATTTCTTGGCACCACCCCGCGCCGCTATCTTCGTCGCATCGATAGCTCGGCTGATGGCCAGCCCGCGCCCCCGGCCGCGCGTTAACCACGCCGGGTAACTGCGCCTAAACTGATCTACATCGATCTCCAGACGGTGCTGGAGACGAACATGACGGACGATCATACCGAGACGCCGACGACCGCGGACGCCTGGCGCGACCGCGTCGCCTATCACCGTGATCGCGCGCTTCAGGAGAAACACCTCGCCGAGCGGTCGAAAACGGCGCGTGGCCGGACTGCGCACCTGTTGCTCAGCGATCGCCATGCCCAGCTCATGACCTCGGCCGAGCAGGTCGTCGGCATGGCCGATCCCGAAATGCCGCAAAGCTCGTCGCTGCGCATGACCGGATGGCTCATCCGGCAAAGCTATGGCGACCAGCCGTGAGACGGCGGCCCGACCTCAGTCCGCCAAGACGTCGGCGTCGACCTTACCCAGATTGATTCCGTCGTACAGCGCCAGCAACGCGGTCACTTCCTCGACCACGGTCTCCTGCTCGGCGCGCCACCGTGCGGTCGCATCGTGCCGCGGCGTACCGCCCTGCCCGTCGTGCAGCGTGAAGCCCTGATCGATCAACCATATCGCATCTAGCGCGCGCGCGCGCTGGCGCCGCAGGTGATAGACCCATTGCTCGATGATTCCCGATGGAACCAGCCTGTCCAGATCGCCCATGCAGCATCCGGTACGGCAAGCGCCGCGGCAATGCCAGAGTCCGGTCGCGCAAATGCTGAAACATCCGCGCGACGCTTTGCGCCTGCGCGCGCACGGCGCTAGAGCGCGCGGCGATGACCGATCCTTCCATTATCCGCCGCCTCTATGGGCGCCGCCAGGGCCACAAGCTCCGGCTTGGCCAAGCCGCCCTTGTCGAGGAAACGCTCGCCGACCTGTCGGTGCCCGAAGAGGGTGCGATCACCGCCGCGATGCTGTTCGGCCAAGACCGTCCGCTGCATGTCGAGATCGGCTTCGGTGCGGGCGAGCATCTCGCGGGTCAGGCCGCGGCGAATCCCGAGATCGGGTTCATCGGCTGCGAACCGTTCCTCAATGGCGTCGTCGGCGCGCTCGCGCATATCCGCGATGGCGCATTGACCAATGTGCGGTTGCACATGGGCGATGCGCTCGAGGTCATCGAGCGGCTGCCCGATGCGAGCCTCGACCGGCTGTACCTGCTGCATCCCGATCCGTGGCGCAAGGCACGCCATGCCAAGCGGCGCATGGTCAACCATGGGCCGCTCGACACGATCGCGGCCAAGCTGAAACCCGGCGCGGAGTTCCGGCTCGGCACCGACGACCCGACCTATTGCCGCTGGTCGATGATGATCATGAATGCGCGTCGCGATTTCGTCTGGCAGGCGGAAACGCCGCATGATTTCCTCACGCGCCCCGCCGACTGGCCCGAAACGCGGTACGAGCGGAAAGCGCGGCGGCAGGGGCATGAGGTCTGGTATTTCAGGTATGTCCGCGTCTGACCGCGATCGAGCACGCGCGAGCATCTGAAGCGGCGGACGTCATCGACGGTGTCGGCGATTGTCCGGCGCAAGGCTTCTCGCCTACAAGGGCGGTAACGAGGCGCGTCGGCTCGCGGTGCGCCCAGGGAGAGATCATGCCGCGCCAGCTCGAACGATTCCCGAACCTTGTCACGATGTTCTTCGCGCGCGCCGCGGAGAAGGGCGCCGCGCCGTTCCTGTGGACCAAGACGAGCGGGGCTTGGGTCGCCACCAGCTGGGCCGATGCCGCGCGCCAAGTCGCAAGCCTTGCCACCGCACTTACCGCGATCGGCCTTAAACGCGGCGACCGCGTCATGCTGGTCAGCGAGAATCGCCCCGAATGGTGCCTCAGCGACCTCGCGATCATGGCGGCGGGCTGCGTCACGGTGCCGACCTACGTCACCAACACCGAACGCGATCACCTCCACATCATCGAGAATGCGGGCGCCTGCGCGATCATCGTCTCGACCGCGAAACTGGCCAAGACGCTGCTTCCCGCGGTCATCCGCTCAAACCAGGCGCACACGGTCATCGGGCTCGAGGACATGAAGGTTCCTTCCTCGATCGACTTCCACAACTGGCACGCGCTGATCGCCGCGCATCCGACCGCGCCCGAGACCGCCGCCGCGCGCGCCGATTTCACGCGCGAGGATCTCGCTTGCATCATCTACACCTCGGGCACCGGCGGCGCGCCGCGCGGCGTGATGCAGCACCACGGCGCGATCCTGCACAATTGCGCCGGGTGCGCCGCGGTGATCTCCGAGGATTTCGGCTGGGACGACGAGGTCTTCCTGTCGTTCCTGCCGCTCAGCCACGCCTATGAGCACACCGGCGGCCAGCATTTCCCGATCTCGCTGGGTGGGCAGATCTATTATGCCGAGGGCCTCGAAAAGCTCGCCGCGAACATCGAGGAGACGCGGCCGACGATCATGTTCGTCGTGCCCCGCCTGTTCGAGGTCCTGCGCACGCGCATTTCGAAGACGATCGAGAAACAGGGCGGCGCGTCGGCCTACCTCCTGGCGCGCGCGCTCGACATCGGCGGCAAGCGCTATGCCGGTCGCCTCCGCCTGATCGACCGGCCGATGCAGGCGGTGGTCGCGACGCTGTTCAAGCCGAAGATCTCGAAGAAATTCGGCGGCCGGCTGAAGGCGATGATCTCGGGCGGGGCACCGCTCAACCCCGAGGTCGGGCTGTTCTTCGAATCGCTCGGGCTCACCTTCCTGCAAGGCTATGGCCAGACCGAGGCCGCACCGGTCATCTCGTGCAATCGTCCCAAGGCGGGCGTCCGGATGGACTCGGTCGGCCCCGCGCTCAAGGACACCGAGGTCCGCATCGCCGAGGATGGCGAGATCCTGGTCCGCGGCGAACTGGTCATGCACGGCTATTGGCGCAACGATGCCGAGACCGCGAAGGTGCTCAAGGACGGCTGGCTCCACACCGGCGACATCGGCGAGATCGACGAGCGCGGCCGGATCCGCATCACCGATCGCAAGAAGGACCTGATCATCAACGACAAGGGCGAGAACGTCGCCCCGCAAAAGGTCGAGGGGATGCTCACGCTCCAGCCCGAGATCGCGCAGGCGATGATCGCCGGCGACAAGCGGCCGTACATGGTCGCGCTGGTCGTGCCCGATCCCGACTGGACGCAGGAATGGTGCGCGCGGAACGGCGATGCGTGCAGCTTTTCGCGGCTGGCGGAGAACAGCGAGTTCCGCACCGCGATCGGACATGCCATCGAGCGGGTGAATGCCGATCTGACGGTAACCGAGCGCGTGCGCCGGTTCGTGCTGGCGGATGGTCCGTTCACGATCGAGAACGAGCAGCTCACGCCAAGCCTGAAGATCCGTCGGCACGTCATCAAACAGGCCTATGGCGAGAGGCTAGACGCGCTGTACAAGGCCTAAACTCAAACCCCTCTCTCCTCGGGGGAGAGGGAGGGGCACGCACTTGCGTGTGGGAGGACGAGGGCACGCGGCTGGCGGAAAGCACGAAGCCGGCGCAAAGCCCGTGCCCTCACCCTCCCGTCGCCAAGAGGCTCCTCCTTCCCTCTCCCCTGCAGGGAGAGGGAAGGAGGTCACTTCTTCGCCGCAGTCGGCACCACCGCCATCGTCCAGTCCTTCTCGGGCCGCAGATACTTCGCCGCGGTCGCCTGCAGCTCGACCGGCGTGGTCGCTACGAGGTCCGACGCGATCCGCTGCGTGGCCGCAATCCGGCGTGGGTCGAACGTCGCGCCGCCAAGCTGCTGCAACCAGAACTGGTTCCCGGTCGAGGCGCGCAGGATATATTGCCCCATCGGCTTCTTGATCCGGTCGAGCTCGTCGGCCGCGATCGGCGTCGAGACCAGTTCCGCCGCAATCTGCCGCGCAATCTGGAAGAAGAACGACACCTTGTCAGGCGCGACCTGCCCGATCGCGACCATCCGCCCGCCGCTGCTCATCCCGACCGGCCACTGGCTCGAGACGTTCGGGCTGTAGCTCGCGCCCGCCGCCTGTCGCAGCCGTTCGAACAACCGGTCGCTGAACACCTGCGCGAGCACGTCGAGCCGGCGCGCCTCGACGATGTCGTCGATCCCGCCGCCGGTCGGCCAGGCGATCACCGCCGCCGCCTGGTTTTCCGGTCCGGTATGCGCGCGCATCACGGGAGTCGTGTTGTGCGCGGGGAAGCCGACTGGCGCGCCGACCGTCGACACGGCGGCGCGCGGCTTGAGCGCGCCGAACGTCTTGGCGACGGCGGCGATCGCGTCCTCGGCCTTCACGTCGCCGAAGATCGAGACCTCGATCGGTCCGGTCTTCAGGATCGGCGCCCAGAACGCGCGAAAGTCCTTCGCGGTGAGCGACTCGACGGTCGCCTTCGACGGCGTTCCCCAGCGCGGATCGCCCGCGCGCAGCAGGCCTTCGAGGTCGCGCGACAACACGCCGTCGGGCGACGAATCATAGCCGGCAAACCCGGCCAGCGCCGCCACCCGCGCGCGCGCGACCGGTGCCGGATCCCAGGCCGGGAAGGCGAGTTTCGCCGCCATCAGCCGCAGCTGATCCGCATAATCCGTCGGCGAGGTGATCGCGTTCAGCGTGAACGCATCGTCGTCGATCCCGAAGTCGAGCCCGATCCGCCGCCCTGCGGTCAACTGGTCGAGATCGCCCTGATCGAGCTTGCCGATACCGCCTGCGACGAGCGCGAGATCACCCGCCCAGGCCGGTGTCGGCCGGTTCGACGGGATCGCGGTATAGCCGCCACCGAACCGCACGCGGACATAGACGCGCCCGGTCTCGCCGGCATTGGGGAACAGCAGCACGCGCGTGCCGTTGGCGAAGTTCACCTGCTCCATGTCGAACGCGGTGATCTTCTCGCGGCTTGCCACGATGCCCGGCTTGCCGAGCGACGGCAGCTTCGAGAAATCGACCGCCGCCTGCGCGCGGCGCTTGCCCGCCAGGCCCGAGACGTCCGCCTTCAACGCCGTCGCCAGCTTCGCCGCGGCGCCCGCGTCGGGGGTCTGCGTGTTCACCAGCGCGCGCGTCGCGGTGCCCTCGAAGATCGCCTTGCTCGACGCGAGCAGCGTGGCAGGCGTGAACATGCCCTTCGCCTTGGCGTCCTGCAGGATCTTGTACGAGGTTTCCGGCCCGGCCACCGTCTCGCGAATGTCGAGCGCGCCGACCATGTCGTCGGCCTGCTTCGACCCCGCCTCGACCTTCGCGGTCTCGACGCTGGTGCGCATGATCGTGTCGAAATCGGCATATTCGCGATCGACCTCGGCCTGGCTCGGCGCGTTGGTCTGTGCGTCGGCGATCACCGCGCGGACGTCCTTCAGCGCCGCCTCCCAGTCGGTGCCGATCGGTACGATGTTGACGCTGGTCAGGTTCGCCGAGCGCGACACGTCGTCGATCGACACGCCCGCCTGGAGGAAGCTGCCGCCGGCGCGCGCGCGCGTTTCGAGGCGGCGGCTGATCAGGCGGGTGGCCAGCACGTCGACCAGCCGCTTCTGGTTCATGATCGCGGTGTCGTCCTTATACTCCCAGGGTCGCACCACGCCGAGCGTCACCACCGCGGGAATCGCCGGTTCGGCGATCGTCGCGGACACCGGCGCCTTCGGATCGGGCTTGCCGAAATCGGGCGTGGGGGTGACTGGGCCGACGCCCTTCCAATCCGCAAAATTCTTGACGATCAGCCGCCCGAACAGCGCCGGGTCCATATCGCCCGAGATGATGACGACGGTATTCTCGGGGCGATACCAGCGATCATGGAACGCCTTCACCGTGGCGCCCGTGGCGGCCTCCAGCGTCTTGATGTTGCCGATCGGCGAGCGGTCCGCGAGCGGCTGTCCGGCGAAGAAGGTCGCGCGGATCGCATCGCCGAAGCGCACCTGCGGCCCTGGCTGCTCGCGCTGTTCGGCGAGCACGACGGGACGCTCCGCGGTCACCGACGCATCGGTGATGACGGGCTTTTCCATCATCCCCGACATGATCTTCAGGCTCTCATCGAGCCCCGCTTCGGTCGCCGACGGCAGATCGAGCTTGAACGTCGTCGAGGTCGGCGTGGTCTGCGCGTTGGTATCGGACCCGAAGGTCGCGCCGAACCGCTGCCACACGCGCTTGGCCTCGCCGTCGGGGACGTATTCGGAGCCGCGGAACGAGAGATGCTCGATGAAATGCGCAAAGCCGCGTTCGCTGTCGGTCTCGTTGAGCGAGCCCGCGTCGATCCGCACGCGCACCGAGACCTGGCCGGGCGGCACGCCGTTCTTGCGCACCGCAAAGCGCATGCCGTTGGGCAACGTGCCGAATTTCCACTCGGGGTCGCGGGTGAGGTCGCTGCCCTTGTAGAGCCACGCGGTCGTATCGATCCCGGTCAGTTCGGGAAGCGTCGGCGCCTCCTTCGCGGGGGCGGAGACGGCCTGCGGCGTCGACATCTGGCCGCTCGCCGGAAGGGCGAGGCCGAGGATGACGGGAAGCAGGGCGGGAGCGCGATACAAGCGCGAGAAAAACACCATCTCGTATCTGTAGCGCCCGCGGACGTCGCTCGCCAGTGCTCGCCTCCGGCGCGGTGCGGCGATGCCATCATTTCGTCCAACACCGCGGGTATATCGTGCTTCGACAAGGGGATCGGCGCCATGATGCGCCAGGATACAGGGTAGAGATGACGGTCGAAGCCAAACTGGGGCAGTCTTCAATGTGGCGGGATTCGGGCGAGACGGCCGTACGACGCGGCGCCCGCCTACCCGATCTGAACATCGTTTCGGGTGCAGCCAGGCCCGGCACACCGATGGTCGCCGAGGCCAACCGCCCTCTGATCATCCGCGTCGGCAAGCATCTGCGCGGCGTGTTCGACCGGATGATCGCATCCTCATCGCTGGTTTCGAACGACGCGGTGCTCGATGTCCGCGACTTCGCCTGGACCGCGGACCTGCGTGACAGCTGGACGGCGATCCGCGACGAAGCGGTGCAGGTCGCGCTGCAAGGCGACGCGTCGCCCAGCCTGGCGACGATCTCGCCCGATCACCGTTCGATCGCCGAGGTCGACAAATGGCGCTCGTTCTTCCTCTATGGCTATGGCTATCCGATCGAAGAGAGTCTCGCGCGCTGCCCGCAGACGGCGGCGGCGGTCGCGCGCATCCCCGGCCTCAACAGCGCGTTTTTCTCGATCCTCGCGCCAGGCACGCATATTCCCGAGCATCGCGGGGTCACCAAAGGCCTGATCACCTGCCACCTCGGGCTGATCGTGCCACGCGACGGCGACGTAAGGATGCGCGTCCACGATCGCACCGTCCGCTGGGCGGAAGGCGAAACGCTGGTGTTCGACGATACCTACCAGCACGAGGTGTGGAACGACACCAGTGGGACGCGCGTGGTGCTGCTGATCCAGGTCGAACGTCCGTTGCGCAACCCGGGCAAGTGGATCGCCGACCTGTTCCTCGGGATCGTCCGTCGTTCGGCGTTCGTCCAGGATGCGGTGCGCAACATCGGCAGCTGGAACGCCGCGGTGAAACAGCTCGACGTCTGAGACGGCCGAAATACACGACACCGCTACCCCAACACCCGCTATCGCACATCGCCCGAAAGAAACGGTTTCCCGTTCCATGCTTGATCCGGTGCCGCCGTCGGGCCACATGCCCCCTATGCTCATCGAAACGGAATCCACCCCGAACCCCTCGACGCTGAAGTTCCTGCCGGGACGCACCGTCATGGACGCCGGCACGCGCGACTTCGCCACCCCCGAGGAGGCCGAGACCAGTCCGCTGGCCGAGGCGATCTTCAATCTTGGTGACGTGACCGGCGTGTTCTTCGGCCGTGACTTCGTCTCGGTCACCGCCGGGCCGGGCGTCGCGTGGTCCGATCTCAAGCCCGACGTGCTCGCGATCCTGCTCGATCATTTCTCCGCCGCGATGCCGCTGTTCAAGCCCGCGCGCGCCGGCTTCTCGGTGCCCTCCGACGAGCCGACGCTGTCGGACGATCCCGCGGATGCCGACATCGTCGCACAGATCCGCGAACTGATCGACACGCGCGTCCGTCCCGCCGTCGCCAATGACGGCGGCGACATCGTCTATCGCGGGTTCGACAAGGGCAAGGTGTTCCTCCAGCTTCAGGGCGCATGCGCAGGCTGCCCGTCGTCGAGCGCGACGCTCAAGAACGGCATCGAGCAGCTGTTGAAATATTACGTTCCCGAAGTCACCGAAGTGCGAGCCGTCTGATGATCGTCGACGATAATGTGCTCGACGCGGTCTTCCGCGATGCGCGCAGCTATAACGGCTATACCGATGAGCCCGTCGCCGAGTCCGAACTCCACGCGATCTGGGATCTGATGAAGTGGGGCCCGACGTCGGCCAACCAGCTTCCGGCGCGGCTGATCTGGGTGACCAGCGACGCGGCGAAGCAGAAGCTTGCCGACGCGTGCAGCGCGCAGAACCAGCCTAAGATCCTCAAGGCGCCGGTGTCGGTGATCATCGGCATGGACACCAATTTCCACGAGCATCTGCCCGAGCTGTTCCCGCACGCCGACGCCAAGGCTTGGTTCGACGGCAATGCCGAGCTTCGTGAGGCGTCCGCGTTCCGCAACTCGACGTTGCAGGGCGCATATCTGATCATCGCCGCGCGGATGCTCGGGCTCGATACCGGGCCGATGTCGGGTTTCGATGCGGGCAAGGTCGATGCGGCGTTCTTTCACGAGACGCCGGCGGTGCGGACCAATTTCATCGCGACGCTCGGCCACGGCGATCCCGCGACGATCTACGCGCGGTCGCCGCGTCCCGATTTCGCGAAGTTCAACAGCATCGCCTGAGGGGGAGAGACCTGCTCCCTCTCCCCCGCGGGGAGAGGGTCGGGGTGAGGGGCCGTTGGGAAGGACGGCGTTCGCGGCGCCCCTCACCCTGACCCTCTCCCCGAGTGGGAGAGGGAATAAGACATGCGCATTCTGGTAATCGAAACATCCACCACCGCCTGCTCGGTCGCGCTGATCGAGGACGGCGTCGTCATCGCGCGCGCGCACGACGTGGTCGGGCGTGGCCATGCCGAGCGGCTCATCCCGATGATCGCGGGCCTGCCCGATGGTGGCCGCGCCGATCGCATTCTCGTCGATTGCGGCCCCGGCAGCTTCACCGGCGTGCGCGTCGGGATCGCCGCCGCGCGCGGCCTCGCGCTCGGCTGGGGCGCGCAGATCGCCGGATTTTCGTCGCTCCCGCTGATCGCCGCCGCGGGGTTCGCCGATCGCTTAACCGACGATAGTGCGGTGGTCATGGAAGGCGGGCATGGCGAGGTCTTCATGCAGGCCTTTGCCGCCGATCTGTCGCCGCGATCCGCCATGGTATCGCTGAAGCCCGAGGTTGCGCTCGCCGCGCTGGCGGGCCGCCGCGCGGTCGGTAACGGCGTGCGCTGGCTCGCCGCGCTCGATGACGGCCTGGACCTCACCGAAGCGCTGCCCGACGCCGCCGCCGCGATCCTGCTCCCCGCGGAACTTACTGCGCTGTCGCCAAGCCCGATCTACGGTCGCGCACCCGACGCCAAACCCTCGGTCGCGAAATAATGGCGACGCGACAGGCCGCCACGCGCGCCGTCACGCTGCGTACCGGTGACGCCCGCGATCTCGCGATCGTCGACGCGCTGATGACGCAGGCGTTCGACCCGCGCTACGGCGAGGCGTGGACGCGCAGCCAGTGCCTCGGCGTGCTCGCGCTAACCGGCGTCCACCTGACGCTGGCGTTCGTCGACGACGTCCCGGCGGGCTTCACGATGACCCGATCGGTCGCCGACGAAGCCGAGCTGCTGCTGATCGCGGTCGCCCCCGATTATCGCCGTCGGGGCGTCGGCACCGCACTCATCCGCGCCGCCATCGCCGAATGCTCGGTCGGCGCCATCGCCAAACTCCATCTCGAGGTCCGTGCCGGCAACGACGCGGTCAAGATGTATGTTACACACGGCTTCGCGAAGGTGGGCGAACGCCGCGCTTATTATCGCGGCAAGACCGGCGTCGCGTATGACGCACATACATATTCGAAAGATATCAACAGCTAAGGCTTATTGCGAGTCACTATCCCTTTTCGCAACAGCGCGAACGCCCTACATGGCCCTCAACAAGGGAAAGACACATGCCGCGCAAGATCGATCTGGAAGCCCTCTGTAACGAGAAGGGCCTGCGCATCACCGAGCAGCGCCGCGTCATCGCGCGCGTGCTGTCCGAGGCGGACGACCATCCCGACGTCGAGAAGGTCTATGAGCGCGCGTCGCAGATCGACCCGGGCATCTCGATCGCGACGGTCTACCGCACCGTCCGCCTGTTCGAGGAAGCCGGGATCCTCGACCGCCATGATTTTGGCGATGGTCGCGCGCGCTACGAGCCCGCACCCGAGGCGCATCACGATCATCTGATCGACGTGGAGAGCGGCAAGGTGATCGAATTCGTCGATCCCGAGCTCGAGCAGTTGCAAAAGGCGATCGCGGAGAAGCTGGGCTTTCGCCTGGTCGATCACCGCATGGAGCTTTACGGCGTGGCGCTCGCTCGCAAGGACTGAAGGCGATCGGCCGGATACGCCTTGCGGCGCGACTGACGGCGCTGGTGTCGGCGCTCGTGCTGGCGCTTCCGGTGCATGGCGCATGGCGACTGTTCGGGCGCACGTCGCCCTGGCCGCCGCGCTTCCTGGGACTGGTCGCACGGATCGTGGGGGCCAAGGCCCGCATCGCCGGCACGCCGCTCCGCCACGACGTCGTATTCGTCTCGAACCACCTGAGCTGGATCGACATTCTGCTTCTGTCCGGGGCGACCGGCAGCGCGTTCGTGGCGAAGTCCGAACTCCGCAACGTACCGCTGGTCGGCTGGCTCTGTACGCTCAACCACACCATCTTCGTCAGCCGGGCCGACCGCATGGCGGTGACCGCACAGATCGCCGAAATCCGCGACGCGCTGGCGGCGGATCGGCCCGTCACGCTGTTTCCCGAGGGCACGACCGGCGACGGCACCACGCTCCTGCCCTTCAAGGCCGCATTGCTGGCAGCGCTCGATCCGCCGCCGCCCGGCGTCAGGATTCAGCCGGTCCGCATCGACTATGGCGCGGCGACGCACGAACTCGCCTGGGTCGGCGACGAACTTGGCCAACACCACGCCGCCCGCGTCCTGAAACGCAGGGGCAGCTTCGTGGCGACATTGCACTTCGCAGACGACTTCGATCCGGTCGACTATGGCGACCGCAAGGCGATCGCTGCCGAAGCCCGCCGCCGCATGGAAGCGCTCTGACCCTATGTTTCCCCGCGAAGGCGGGGATCCAGTCTGGGCTACCGCCTTCGCGGGGGAACAGGGGGGAGCGAGTTGCCCTCCAAACCGCAAACACCACCCCGGCGAAGTCCGGGGCCCAATTGGAGAGGTCGCAGTAACGAAGCGCCGCCCTCGGTTAGCGACCTTCCCCAATTGGACCCCGGCCTCCGCCGGGGAGGTGCTTCTGATGCCTTGCAGGTACGCTTGGATACCGGGGCCCGAAGACGCCCCTCCCCCCGCCGCCGCAAATTTGATAGGGCGCGCGCATGACCTCGAAACCCAAGACCTATCACGTCAAGTCGTTCGGCTGCCAGATGAACGTCTATGACGGCGAGCGCATGGCCGAACTCATGGCCGCGCAGGGCCTCACCCAGGCCGACGCGGTCGATGCCGACGTCGTTGTCCTGAACACGTGCCACATCCGCGAACGCGCGACCGAAAAGGTCTATTCGGACATCGGCCGCCTCCGCAAGGACCAGCGCCGCAAGTCCGGCAAGACGCCGATGATCGCGGTCGCCGGCTGCGTCGCACAGGCCGAGGGCGAGGAGATCTTCACCCGCGCCAAGGTCGACATCGTCGTCGGTCCGCAGGCCTATCACAACCTCCCCGAGCTCGTCGCCAAGGCAGCCGCGGGCACGCCGTCGCTCGACACCGACATGCCGCTGCTGTCGAAGTTCGGCGCGCTGCCGGCGCGCCGGAAAGTCGCGCCGGCAGCGTTCCTGACGGTGCAGGAAGGCTGCGACAAGTTCTGCACCTATTGCGTCGTCCCCTACACCCGCGGCGCCGAGATCAGCCGGCCGTTCGCCGCGATCGTCGACGAGGCCAAGGCGCTGGTCGACGCCGGCGCGCGCGAGATCACGCTGCTCGGCCAGAACGTCAACGCATGGTCGGAGAACGCCAATACTCCAGAGGGGCGCGGCCTTCACGACCTGATCCGCGACCTCGACCGCATCCCCGGCCTCGCGCGGATCCGCTACACCACCAGCCACCCCAACGACATGACGCAGGGCCTGATCGACGCGCACCGCGACGTCGAGAGCCTGATGCCGTTCCTCCACCTCCCCGTCCAGGCGGGCAGCGACCGCGTGCTGAAGGCGATGAACCGGTCGCACACCCGCGACTCCTATCTCCGCCTGCTCGACCAAGTCCGCGCGGTACGCCCCGACATCGCGCTATCGGGCGACTTCATCGTCGGCTTCCCCGGCGAAACCGATGCCGAGTTCGAGGATACGCTGAGCTTGGTCGATGCGGTCGGCTATGCGCAGGCCTACAGCTTCAAATACAGCCCGCGCCCCGGCACCCCCGCCGCGTCGATCGTCGAGCAGGTCCCCGAGGCGGTGATGGACGAGCGTCTCCAGCGCCTCCAGGCCGCGCTCAACCGCGATCAGCACGCCTTCAATGCTGCCACCGTCGGCCGCACCTGCACCGTCCTGCTCGAACGCCCCGGGAAGCTCCCCGGCCAGCTGATCGGCAAGTCGCCCTGGCTGCAATCGGTCCACCTGATCGGCGACCACGCGATCGGCGACCTGGTAGAGGTAACCCTCGCCGCCGCCGGCCCCAACTCCCTCACCGGCATCGAACGCATCGCCCAAGCCGCCTGAAACCGCCCCCACCTTATTTCACCACCCCGGCGAAGGCCGGGGCCCAATTGGGGACCGGCAATAACGACGGACGATCCCTCGTTACATCGACCTTTCCAATTGGACCCCGGCCTCCGCCGGGGTGGTACAGCGGCTGGTTTCGTTGGTGGCGTCCGCCACATCGCCCCCCTGAGGCTTTCGGGCAACGCCACCCCAACCTTCGCGCACCGCACGAAAACTACCGCTGTCCACCACCCGAATCCCCTGCCACACTCGCCCCCGATGCAGCTTCGCCCACGCGACTCGAATCATCTCCAGGCGGGTGCCCCGGCACCGCTTGAACGCGCGGGCTCCCATGCTCATCTCTGGTCGAACGCCATCCCAGGCGTGATGCGTGTCGGCCCGGCCATACCCGATCATCGATCCGACACGCTTGCCCCCGAAAGGACCGCATGAGCCGCAAACCCGTTCCCGCCCAGTCCGGTGACCGCGCCCGAGTCGAACTGCTGTTCGACAAGCCCCAACTCCTCGTCCGGCTGTTCGGCCAGTACGACCAGAATCTCGTGGCGCTGGAAAATCGCCTCGGCGTGTACATCACCGCGCGCGGCAACAAGATCGGGCTGGAGGGGACCGCCGAACAGGTCGCCAAGGCGCGCGACGTGCTCCACGATCTCTATGCCCGGATCCAGCGTGGCGAGGATGTCGACACCGGCCTCGTCGACGCGTCGATCGCGATGGCCGACGAACCCGTGCTCGAAGGCATTATCCGCGCGGATGCCGGCGGCGGCGGCGCCCCGCCGATCATGATCCGCACGCGGAAGAAGACGATCGTCCCGCGCACGCCCGCGCAGGCGCACTACATGCGCGAGCTGGCCAACAACGACATGATCTTCGCGCTCGGACCAGCAGGGACCGGCAAGACCTATGTCGCGGTCGCGCAGGCGGTGCAGCAGCTGATCACCGGCAGCGTCCAGCGGCTGATCCTGTCGCGCCCCGCGGTCGAGGCGGGCGAGCGGCTGGGCTTCCTGCCCGGCGACATGAAGGAGAAGGTCGATCCGTATCTGCGCCCGCTCTACGATGCGCTGTACGACTGCCTCCCCGCCGAGCAGGTCGAACGCCGCATCGCGAGCGGCGAGATCGAGGTCGCACCGATCGCTTTCATGCGCGGCCGCACGCTGGCCGACGCGTTCGTGATCCTCGACGAGGCGCAGAACACCACGCCTGCGCAGATGAAGATGTTCCTCACCCGCTTCGGTCAGAACAGCCGGATGGTGATCTGCGGCGATCCCAAGCAGGTCGACATCCCCGGCGGCGTCGCGGCATCGGGTCTGGCCGACGCGGTCCGCCGTCTGGAGGGGGTCGAGAGCATCTCGATGTGCCGCTTCACCGTCGGCGACGTCGTCCGCCATCCGATCGTCGGCCGCGTCGTCGAAGCCTATGAGGGCAGCGACGCCTGATCCGCGCGCGGCTATCCCGGACACCCCGGGATAGCCGCCGGACCATCCGCATACCGTAAAGGGTGCGGAACTTTGCCGCATGTGTAATGATTTCGCCCTGACGTTTCCGCCGGAAGGACCCGCATGCTCGAAATCGCGCTTTCTTCGGAAGCTCCCTGGCCCGACCAGGACTGGGACGCGCTCGCCCAGCGCGCCGCGACCGCGGCGATCGAGCGCACGCCGCACGGCGAACTGCTGACCAGCGCCGCCACGGTCGAGATCTCGTTCCGGCTCGCCTCCGACGACGAGGTCCACACGCTCAACAAGCAGTATCGCCAGAAGGACAAGCCGACCAACGTCTTGTCCTTTCCGATGGTACAGGCTGACCTGCTCGAAACCATCACGCAGAATTCGGACGATGGCGAGGTGCTGCTCGGCGACATCATCCTCGCGCACGGCGTCTGCGTCGCGGAAGCCGCGGAGCGCGGCATCTCGGTCGAGGATCATGCGATGCATCTGATGGTGCACGGCACGCTGCATCTGCTAGGCTATGACCATATCGACGACGACGAGGCGGAGGGTATGGAGCAGATCGAACGCGACGTGCTCGCCGCGCTCGGGCTCCACGATCCCTATTTGATAACAGAGGACTGACGACCA
Source organism: Sphingomonas sp. Leaf34 (assembly GCF_001421805.1). Classification (GTDB taxonomy): domain Bacteria; phylum Pseudomonadota; class Alphaproteobacteria; order Sphingomonadales; family Sphingomonadaceae; genus Sphingomonas. Next base: position 325,119 of record NZ_LMLC01000001.1, read on the forward strand.
CGATGGCCGATGGCCCCACTGCCGGTAACGGCGATAGTAGCGACAGTATCTGGCGCGGGCTCAAGGGCCTGATCTTCGGCAACCCGGACGAATCGCTCCGCGACCAGCTCGAGGATGCGATCGACCGGCACGAGGGCGACCCCGCTCCCGATGCCAAGGGCGACCTGACCCCGCTCGAACGCCAGATGGTCCGCAACCTGCTCCACTTCAGCGAGCGCGATGCGGGCGATGTCGGCGTGCCGCGCGCGGACATCATCGCGGTCGAGGAGGACACGCCGTTCGCCGACCTGGTCAAGCTGTTCGCCGAGGCGGGCCATAGCCGCTTGCCGGTGTACCGCGACAACCTCGATACGATCATCGGGATGGTCCACATCAAGGATGTGTTCAACATCCTCGCGACCGGCGCCGAGCATCCGGCGTCGATCGCCGGCCTGATCCGCGAGCCGCTCTATGCGCCGATGTCGCGCGGCGCGCTCGATCTGCTCGCGGACATGCGGCAGAAGCATGTCCACCTGACGATCGTGCTCGACGAATATTCGGGGACCGAGGGGCTCGTCACGTTCGAGGACCTGATCGAGGAGATCGTCGGCGACATCGAGGATGAGCATGACGATGCGCCGCAGGTCCTGATGACGCCGATCGACGGTGGCGCCTGGGATGTCGACGCGCGGGCCGAACTCGAAGACGCAGCCAAGCTGATCGATCCGCGTCTCGCCGAGGTCGATGGCGATATCGATACGCTGGGTGGTCTGGCGGCGTTGCTCGCCGGCCACGTGCCGCAAGTTGGCGAATGCGTCGATCATCCGAGCGGCTGGAAACTGGAGATCACCGATGCGGACGAGCGCCGCATCAATCGGCTGCGGCTGCATCCGCCGGCCGTCCCGATCGAGGATGACGACTGACGTGCTGTTCCCCTCCCCCGCAGGGAGGGGAACGGATGCCGATTTCGCACCGCGTTTGCCGTTCATGCGCGCGGCGCAGATATCACCCACCCGATCACTGCCGACGACGCAATCTATTTCCCCAATCAGTGTGCGAGTGGCATACCAGCCGCAACGTCAGAATACGCTGAATTGGAGATGGTATGACCACCGAAGCACCCACCGCAGGCCAATGCCCGATGCATGGCGGTTCGTCGCACCAGGCGACCAACGAGCCTGGCAAGATGGACGGCCCCGCCGTCCTGTTCGAAATGACCAACCGCACTTGGTGGCCGAACCAGCTTAACGTCTCGGTGCTCCACCAGAATCCGCCCGCCGGCGATCCGATGGGCGACGACTTCGACTATGCCGAGGCGTTCAAGGCGCTCGACCTCGCAGCCGTCAAGGCGGACATCGTCGCGTTGATGACCGACTCGCAGGAGTGGTGGCCGGCCGATTTCGGTCATTACGGCCCACTCTTCATCCGCATGGCATGGCATGCCGCGGGCACCTATCGGATCGGTGACGGTCGCGGTGGTGCGGGCGCAGGGCAGCAGCGGTTCGCGCCGCTCAACTCGTGGCCCGACAACGCGAACCTCGATAAGGCGCGCATGCTGCTGTGGCCGATCAAGCAGAAGTACGGCCAGAGCCTGTCCTGGGCCGATCTCCTCGTGCTCACCGGCAATTGCGCGCTCGAATCGATGGGCTTCAAGACCGCGGGCTTTGCCGGCGGCCGCATCGACGTGTGGGAGCCTGCGACCGACGTGAATTGGGGTGCCGAGCGTGAGTGGCTTGCCGACGAGCGCTATTCGGGCGACCGCGATCTCGCGCATCCGCTCGCCGCGGTCCAGATGGGCCTCATCTACGTCAATCCCGAAGGCCCGAACGGCAACCCCGATCCGATGGGCTCGGCGCGCGACATCCGCGAGACCTTCGCGCGCATGGCGATGGGTGACGAGGAAACCGTCGCGCTGATCGCCGGTGGCCACACCTTCGGCAAGACGCACGGCGCCGCCGAACCCGATCCCTATATCGGTCCCGAGCCCGAGGGCGCGGGGATCGAGATGCAGGGTCTCGGCTGGGCGAACAGCTACGGCAAGGGCAATGCCGGCGACACGATCACCAGCGGCCTCGAAGTCACCTGGACGCAGGAGCCCACCAAGTGGACCAACCTGTATTTCGAGAACCTGTTCGGCCACGAATGGGAGCTGACCAAGAGCCCCGCCGGTGCGCACCAGTGGGTCGCGAAGGACGCGGCCGAGGACGTGCCCGACGCGCATGACGCCACCAAGAAGCATCGCCCGACGATGCTGACCAGCGACATCGCGCTGCGCGTGGACCCGGCATACGAGAAGATCTCGCGCCGCTTCCACGAGAATCCGGACGAGTTCGCCAAAGCGTTTGCAGAAGCTTGGTACAAGCTGACGCACCGCGACATGGGCCCCTACCCGTTGCTGCTCGGCCCCGAAGTTCCGGCCGAGCCCCGCATCTGGCAGGATCCCGTCCCCGCTGCCGAGGGTGAGCCGCTCTCCGACGCCGATGTTTCGGCGCTGAAGGCAAAGATCCTCGATTCGGGGCTTTCGATCTCGCGTCTGGTCAAGACGGCGTTCGCGTCGGCCTCGACCTATCGCGGTACCGACAAGCGCGGTGGTGCAAACGGCGCGCGCATCCGACTCGCCCCGCAAAAGGACTGGGCGGTTAACGAGCCCGCCGAACTCGCCAAGGCGCTCTCGACGTTCGAGGGCATCCAGCGCGACTTCGCTGGCAGCGGCAAGACCGTATCTCTCGCCGACCTGATCGTGCTCGGCGGCAATGCCGGGATCGAGGCGGCCGCCAAGAAGGCGGGTCACGACCTGACCGTGCCGTTCACGCCGGGCCGCACCGACGCGTCGCAGGAGCAGACCGACGCGATCTCGTTCGCCCCGCTCGAGCCGCGCACCGACGGCTTCCGCAACTATGTCGGCGAGACCTCGGTCTATTCGGCCGAGGAACTGCTGGTCGACCGTGCGCATCTGATGGGCCTCACCGCGCCAGAGATGACCGTGCTCGTCGGCGGCTTGCGCGTGCTCGGCGCCAACCATGGCGACTCGAAGCTTGGCGTGTTCACCGATCGTCCCGAGACGCTCACGAACGACTTCTTCCGCAACCTCCTGCGGACGAGCTTCACCGCGAAGTGGACCGCGACCGGTGACGGGACGTTCGAGGCGCGCGATCGCAAGACGGGCGAGACGACGATGACCGGCAGCCGTGTCGACCTCGTCTTCGGCTCGAACTCGCAGCTGCGGGCGCTGGCCGAAGTCTATGCGGCCGACGATGCGAGCGCAAAGTTCGCGGGCGCGTTCGTGAAGGTCTGGAACAAGGTGATGAACGCCGATCGCTTCGACCTCGCCAAGGTCCGCGCGGAACAGGACGCCGCGATCTCGTAAGCGACGTCGCGTGATGAAGGGGGCCGCCAGCAGCAATGCCGGCGGCCCTTTTCGTTCGCCCCCGCAAATCCTCCCCCGCCTGGGGGCGGTGGCGCCGAAGGCGACGGAGGGGGCGGACACGGAACAGCCGTTCCCCCTTCCCGCCCCCTCCGTCAGGCTAACGCCTGCCACCTCCCCCTGGCGGGGGAGGATTGCCGCCCAGCCCCGCTCGGTCGTCATCGTAGCGAAAGCTGAACGACCGCGGGGAAGAGATTGCCCCCGCCCTCTCGCCCCCCTAATCTCCCGCCATGCGCAAACACATCCTCATCGTCCTCGGCCTGATCCTGCTCGTGATCGCGGCCGGCGTCACCTATCTTGCCTGGCCCGACACGGCGAAATTGCCGGTCGATCAGGTCGCCGGCAAGCGGCCCAAGATCACCGATCCGCGCATCCAAACGATCCCGACCGTCAAGGTCGCCAAGGTCGTCGGCTGGGAGAACGGCGCGATGCCGACCCCCGCCGCGGGCCTGAAGGTCCAGCCGTTCGCCACCGGGCTCGATCACCCGCGCTGGATGTACCGCCTCCCCAATGGCGATGTGCTGGTCGCCGAGACGAACTCGCCCCCGCGCGAAGGCGGCGGGATCACCGGCTGGGTGATGAAGGTGCTGATGGGCCGCGCCGGTGCGGGCGTGCCCTCGGCCAACCGCATCACGCTGCTACGCGACGCGAACGGTGACGGCGTCGCGGAGACGAAGTCGGTCTTCATGACCGGACTCAACTCGCCGTTCGGCATGACGCTACTCGATGGCCAGCTCTATATCGGGAACACCGATGCGCTCGTCCGCGTGCCCTATACCGACGGCGCGACCAAGATCACCGCGAAGCCCGAGCTGGTCATCAAGCTCAACCCAGGCGGCAACCACTGGGCGCGCAACGTCATCACCGCTGCGGACGGGAAGACGCTGTATGTCGGCGTCGGCTCGTCGTCGAACATTGCCGAGAACGGCATGGACGCCGAGAAATACCGCGCCAACATCCTGCAGGTCTGGCCGAAGGACAAGAACTGGCGGATCTATGCCGCCGGCCTGCGCAACCCCAACGGCATGGCGATCAACCCCAAGTCGGGCGGGCTGTGGACCGTCGTCAACGAGCGCGACATGCTCGGCTCGGATCTCGCGCCGGATTACATGACGCAGGTCGAGTTCGGCGACAATTTCGGCTGGCCCTGGTATTATTGGGGCGGCTATCCCGACAGCCGGGTCGAGCCGAAGAACCCCGCGCTCCAGCAATATTCGAAGCGCCCGGACTATGCGCTGGGGCCACACGTCGCGGCACTTGGCCTGACCTTCTCGGCCGACGCCAAGCTCGGTGCGCGCTTCGGCAACGGGGTGTTCGTCGGCGAGCATGGCTCGTGGAACCGCAAGCCCGTCTCGGGCTACAAGGTCGTGTACGTGCCGTTCGGCAACACAGGCTTCCCGGCGGCGAACGCGAAGCCCGTCGACGTTCTCGGCGGCTTCCTGAACAAGGACGGAGATGCGCAGGGCCGCCCGGTCGGGGTCATTACCGACAAGACTGGTGGCCTGCTGGTGGCCGACGATGTCGGCAACGTGATCTGGCGGGTCAGCGCGGGCGGCTGATCCGGTGGGGGTGGCTACAATGCTACCCCCCAACCCAGCAATCGCGTCAGGGCCGTTCCGCCAGAATCCCCCGCGCAGCGTCCAGATCATCCTCGTCGACCATGACGCGCACCGGGATCAGCAGCCAGCTTCCCTCCATGATCGACATCCCGCCATCGAATGCCACCGCGGGAATGCCCTCGCTCTCGAGCCGCCCGACGATGATATGCGCCTCGTTCCGACCGTATCGGCCCAGTTCGGCGAGACTCATGCGCTGACGCGGTCCGGCAGTACGGTGCCAAGCCGAACCGGCAACCCGTCGATGCTCGCGACGGGGCCGGCGAGTTCCTCGACCCGCTCGGCCTCGGTCTGCTTGGCGTGATATTTCGACAGCGTCTGGCGCTCGCGCTCCAGAGTCATGAACGGCACGCCCCATCCACAACTCGTCTGGACTTCGCTAACTGCAATCACGAAGATCTGCCGCGTTCCCGGCAGCGGGGCGAACTGCGCATAGAGCGCCGCCCATTCCGCGTCCTGCGGCAGCACCGCGCGACCCGTGCCATAGATGCGGAAGATCAGCGCCGGCTGATCGAAGGCGCAGAACATGATCGTGATCCGCCCGTCCGCGGCCAGATGCGCGTTGGTCTCGTTCCCGGAGCCGCCCACGTCGAGATACGCGACCGTCGTCGGATCGAGCACGCGAAAACTGTCCATGCCCTTCGGACTGAGGTTGATCCGCGCGCCCTCCGCTGCGGTCGCAACGAAGAACACCGGCTGCCGCGCGACGAAAGCGCGGTGATCGTCCGTGAGCGCGGGAAAGAATTCCATCGATCAACTCCGAATTGACGCGCGTCACATCCACGCATATCCTGTGCGCATGGAGCATGATCCCATTGCTACCGGCAAGCGCAAATCGGTCAACATGTCGCTGGATACCGGCATCGTTGCGGCGGCACGGGAAGCTGGCCTCAACCTCTCTCAGATCAGCGAGCAAGCGATCCGGCACGCCACGAAGGTCGAACAGGAGCGGCGCTGGAAGGAAGAGAATCGCGAAGCGATCGAAGGCTGGAATCGCTGGTACGACAAGAATGGCGATCCGCTCGCGCATCTGCGGCCGCTCTGATTGGCACAGTTCGACGTCTACCGAATCCGCGGCAACGTGCTGGCCATTGATTGCCAATCGGATCTTCTGTCGGACCTGCAGACGCGCTTCGTCGTGCCGCTCCGTCCAACCGAAGCCGTGATTTTCAAGAGGCTGACGCCCAGCTTCACGATCAACGGCGAAGTCCTGACGATGGTCACGACGCTAGCCCGCGCAGTCGACGTCCGCGATATCGAAGACACCGTGGCCACGCTCGAGGCGGCACAGTTCGAGATAAAAGCCGCACTCGATATGCTAATCTCAGGCTATTAGGCCGCCGTTCCACCAACCGTAAGCCCATCGACCAGCAACGTCGGCTGCCCGACGCCCGCGGGCACCGACTGCCCGCCCTTGCCGCAGATCCCGATACCTTCGTCGAGCGCGAAATCGTTGCCGATCCCGCGCACCTTGGTCAGCGAGCTCGGACCGTCGCCGATCAGCGTCGCGCCCTTGATCGGCGCGCCCAGCTTGCCGTCCTCGACCAGATACGCCTCGGTGCAGCTGAACACGAACTTGCCCGACACGATATCGACCTGTCCGCCGCCGAACGCCTTGGCGAAGATGCCCTTCTTCACGCGGCTCAGCAGCTCGGCGGGATCGTCGTTGCCCGCCTTCATGAAGGTATTGGTCATCCGCGGCATCGGTGCATGCGCATAGCTCTCGCGGCGGCCATTGCCGGTCGCCTCGACGCCCATCAGCCGTGCGTTGAGGCGATCCTGCATATAGCCCTTGAGGATGCCGTCCTCGATCAGCACCGTTTCGCGCGTCGGCGTACCCTCGTCGTCGATCGTCAACGACCCACGGCGATCCTGGAGCGATCCGTCGTCGACCACGGTCACGCCCTCGGCCGCGACGCGCTCGCCGATCCGCCCGGAGAAGGCCGACGTGCCCTTGCGGTTGAAGTCGCCCTCGAGCCCGTGGCCGATCGCCTCGTGCAGCAGGATGCCCGGCCAGCCATTGCCAAGCAGCACGGTCATCTCGCCCGCGGGCGCCGCGATCGAGTCGAGATTGACCAGCGCCTGCGACAGCGCTTCGTCGATCGCGCGGTTGTACGTCTCGGGCTTGAACAGGTCGGTGTAGAGATAGCGGCCGCCGATCCCGTAGCTGCCCGTCTCGCGACGGCCATTCTGCTCGGCGACGATCGACACGTTGAGCCGCACCAGCGGGCGCACGTCGGTCGCGACGAAACCGTCGGCGCGGACGATCTCGACGACCGACCACGTCCCCGACAGGCTGACCGACACCTGCGCCACACGTGGATCGCGGGCGCGCGCGGCGGCATCGATCGTCTGGCACAGGTTCACCTTGTCGGCGAACGGCACGAGATCGAGAGGATCGGCGGCAGTGTAGCGATGGCGGTTGGTGCCCTGCGGCGGGCCAGCCTTCGCGGCGACGCCCGGCTCGATCAGCGCCATCGTCTCGGCGGCGCGACGGATCGCGGCGGGGGTCATCTCGTTCGAATGCGCGAACGCGGTCATCTCGCCCGACACCGCGCGCAGGCCAAAGCCCGAGCTCGTATCGTAGGACGCGGTCTTCAGCCGGCCATCGTCGAACCCGAACGCCTCGGCCTTGCGGTATTGGAGATAGAGTTCGCCGTCATCGGCCTTGCCGAGCGCCTTGGCGGTCAGCGCCTGCGCCTGCTCGGGGTCGAGCGTGTCGCGGTAGAGGAGCGAGCGGGGGTCTGCAGCTATCGTCATCCGATAGATATAAGGGGCTTAGCGGCCTGCGCCATCCCCATGGTCGCGCAATGTCGACTGGTCCGCGCCATCGGCGGCCCCGCCGACCAGGATGAAGCGCCGGTCGCAATAGCCGCAATCGACATAGCCGGTCTCGTCGATCTGCAACCAGACGCGCGGATGGCCGAGCGCTGCGCCGCCGGGAATGTCGGTGGCGCCATCGCAGGCGACGCGGGCGTGGGTGACGCGGGTGGTTTCGAGCGGCGGGTGCATGCGGGCGCGATAGCAAGCGCGCGGCGGGCGGGCAATTGGTTCTTCCTTCATCAGCGGAGAAGAAGATTGGGTTCGCGCAGAGCCGCGGAGGACGCGGAGGTGTTGCGCTCGTCGCGAAGCGACTTTCCGATCATCTTCCGCGGAACAGATAGTAACGTCTCCCGACCGACAGTCTGGATGCGACACCCTCCGCGCCTCCGCGCCTCCGCGCGAACAAATCTTCTTTGCAACGCCCGAGGGGATGACCCGCCCTTCCCGCCCCGCTATGCCACGCCCATGACCGAAGCCGCGATCGCCATCACCAATCTCTGCAAGACCTACGCCGGCGGAAAGCGCGCGCTCGACGGCGTGACGTTCGACGTGCCGCGCGGCCAGATCTTCGGGCTGCTCGGCCCGAATGGCGCGGGCAAGTCGACGCTGATCAACATCCTCGCAGGACTCGTCAACAAGACCGACGGCAACGCCGCGATCTGGGGCTTCGACACGGACGAGCACCCGCGCAACGCGAAGGCCTCGATCGGCATCGTCAACCAGGAGATCCTGTTCGATCCCTTCTTCTCGCCGTTCGAGACGCTGGAAATCCAGGCCGGGCTTTACGGCGTGCCCAAGGCGAAGCGCCGGACGATGGAGCTGCTCCGCGCGGTGCATCTGGAGGACAAGGCGCACGCCTATGCCCGCACGCTGTCGGGGGGCATGAAGCGCCGCCTGATGGTGGCCAAGGCGATGGTCCATTCGCCCCCCGTGCTCGTGCTCGACGAGCCGACCGCGGGAGTCGACATCGAACTTCGCCAGCAACTCTGGACCTATGTCCGCAGCCTCAATGCGGCGGGCGTCACGGTCGTGCTGACGACGCATTATCTAGAGGAAGCCGAGGAACTCTGCGACCGGATCGCGATCATCAACAACGGTCGCCTGATCGCCAACGAGCCGACGCGCGAGCTGGTCGGCAAGGCGCAGGAGAAGATCGTCGCGGTGACGGTCGACCGCGACGTGACCGATGTCCCAGCGAACGTTTGCTTCGAGAAGATCACGCTCAAGGGCGATCGCACGCTCGAGATCACCTACAAGAAGGATCGCGTGAACGCCGGCGAAGTGCTGGCGGCGATCCAGGGCAGCGGCTTCGGGATCGTCGATGTCTCGACCAAGGAACCCGATCTCGAGGACGTGTTCCTGAGCCTGACACGCGCCGCCAACGCCTGACGTCGCGGTAGGCGCTACACCGCGGGCCGGTGTCGTGCGCCTGCAGGTTCGGCGGGGCCGAGCGCTGCGGCATAGCCAGCCAGCGCGATCGCGACCAAGGCGGCGATCCACAATCCGTCGGTGCCAAGCCACGCATAAGCGAGTGCACCGCCGACCGCGCCGCCGACCAGCGCGCCCCACAGCACCAGATAGGGCAGCCACGCCCAGCGCGGCCCGCCGATCATCGCGCCAGCCAGCCGCTGGCCGAATTTGACGAGCGTTCCGGTCATATAGGTCACGCCGATGCTGACCTCGCCCGCGCGCTGGAAGACGGTGTTCGCGGATCCCATCGCCGCTGCCATCATGATCGTCGTCCAGCCGGTCGAGGCGCGGCCGTCGATGCCTGCCGCGATCGCAAGGACCACGGCGACGAGGACCAGGACGGCAGACATGCGATAGCGGCCGGCAATCTCGGACAGCAGCGTGCCCACGACGACCCCGCCGATGAACCCGAGCACGAGCCGCGCCGCCATCGCCGCCATCGGCGGGTCAAGCACCGCGCCGACCGCGAGCTGAGTCGAATTGCCGCTCATGAACGAGACGAACAGGCCACCCAGCTTGAGAAAGCCGATCGCGTCGACATAGCCGGCCATACCCGACAGGCCGGCGGCAAGGATCCAGAAGCGCGCGTCATAGGTCTTCACGCGCTCCAGCCTAGGCGCGATCCGGCCCGTGTTCGACCCCCGGGATTCGGGTTTGCGCATCGACGCGGCTTGGCGTCTGCGGCAAACCCTGTCCTGCCGCCCCGTTTTTGTGCCACAGCGGCGCAATGCAGGATTTTCTTCCCTCGTCGTGCGACGATACGCGGCCTTCCAACACGACCGGCATGACCAGCGATATTCTCATCGTCGGGTCGGGTGCCGCCGGACTGACCGCTGCGCTCACCCTCGCCGATCGCTTTACCGTGACGGTGCTGGCCAAGGGCGCGCTGAACGAGGGATCGACCGCGTGGGCGCAAGGCGGGATCGCGGCGGTGCTCGAACCCGGCGACACGTTCGGGAATCATGTAGAGGACACTATGGTCGCCGGTGCCGGCCTCAACGACCGCGCGATCGTCGAGATGGTGGTCGAGGGCGCCCCCGCCGCGATCGAGCGGCTCAGCCGTCTGGGCGTGCCGTTCGAGACCGAGGGCAATGCACTCCACCTGACGCGCGAAGGCGGGCACAGCCATCGCCGGATCGTCCATGTCGCCGATGCGACCGGGTGGGCGGTGCAGGAGGCACTGCAACGCGCGGCCGAGGCGCATCCCAATATCACGCTGGTCCCCGACCAGATCGCCATCGACCTTGCGACCGGCCGTCACGAGGAACGCTATTCGGGCGCGGGCAACGTGTGGGGCGTCTATGCGGTCGACCGCAAGACCGAGCGCGTGGCGCTCTACACCGCGCGCGCGACGATCCTGGCGACTGGCGGCGCGGGGCGGACCTATCTGTTCTCGACCGCGCCGCGCGGCGCGACCGGGGACGGGATCGCGATGGCGTGGCGCGCAGGCGCGCGCGTGTCGAACATGGAAATGATGCAGTTCCACCCGACCTGCCTCTATAATCTGGAGGTCAAGAATTTCCTGATCACCGAGGCGGTTCGCGGCGAAGGGGGGCGGTTGATCAACCCGTCGACCGGCAAGCGCTTCATGACCTATTACGACGCTGCGCGGATGGAACTTGCGCCGCGCGATATCGTCGCGCGCGCGATCGACGCGGAGATCAAGCGCTATGGTCTCGACTACGTCCATCTCGACATCAGCCATATGCCCGCCGACTTCATCCGCCACCACTTCCCAAACATCCACGAGAAGCTGCTGACGGTCGGCATCGACATGACGACGCAGCCGATCCCGGTCGTCCCTGCGCAACATTACACGTGCGGCGGGATCGTCGTCGACGAGCGTGGCAAGACCGACCTGCCCGGCCTGTATGCCGCGGGCGAATGCACCGAATCGGGTCTACACGGCGCGAACCGGCTGGCGTCCAACTCGCTGCTCGAATGCTTCGTGTTCGGCGAGGCGGCCGCGGACAGCATCGCCGCCGCGTGGGACAGCCTGCCCCCGCCCCCGCCGATCCGCCCCTGGGACGAAAGCCGCGTCACCGATTCCGATGAAGAGGTGGTGATCAAGCAGACCTGGACCGAGATCCGCCGGTTCATGTGGAATTACGTCGGCATCGTCCGCACGACCAAACGGCTCGAACGCGCGCAGCACCGGATCACGCTGCTCAACGACGAGGTGGCCGAATATTACCAGCATTTCCGCGTCACGCCCGACCTGATCGAACTGCGCAACCTGCTCCAAACCGCCGAGCTGATCGTGCGGTCCGCGTTGCACCGGCATGAAAGCCGCGGGCTGCATTACACGCTCGATTATCCGGAGACTCTGCCCGATGCGGTCGATACGGTTCTCGTTCCCTGACCTCGGCGCGATTGGGCGCAACCCCCGCGCGCTTCGTCGCAGCGGTGCGGGGGCGCTGTTTCGCGCGACGGAGCAGCCGATAAGGATTGGTGCTTCAGTGCAGGGCGTTCAATCCATCATGACATCGGCGAGTGCGTTCAAGCGGCTTCTGGCAACCACCCTGTTCGGTGTGGCGCTCGCCGGATGTGGATCGGCATCGCGACCCACCCCGCCTGCGGTCAGCCCGGTGCACCAGGCCGACGGATTCGTCTCGATCCCGGTGCCGCCGCCGTTGCCGCGTACGCCGCGCCCCGCGCCTGCCAGCCTGGTTAACGCGATTTCCGAACTACAGAGCGGCTTCCAGGGCAAGGCGGGCATCGCGGTGCGCGCGGTCGACGACGGCTGGACGGTCGAGGCGGGCGGCCGCCAGTTGCTGCCGCAGCAATCGGTCAGCAAGCTGTGGGTCGCGCTGACCGTCATGGACCTGCGCGATCAGGGCAGGATCCGGCTCGACGAGCCGATCGTCGTCCGCCCGCAGGACCTGACGCTGTTCCACCAGCCGATCGCGATGCTGGTCAAGGGCGACGGCTATCGCACGACGGTCGGCGACCTGCTTACGCGCGCGTTGACGCATAGCGACAATACCGCGAACGACCGGCTGCTCACGCGCGTCGGCGGCCCGTCGGCGGTGCGCGGCATGATCGCGCGCAAACAGCTGGGCGCGATCCGCTTCGGCCCCGGCGAGCGGCTGTTGCAGAGCGGGACCGCGGGGCTGACGTGGCAGCCTTCCTATGCGGTCAATGGCGGCTTCCTGACCGCGCGCAACCGGCTGTCGCCGGCGGTGCGCGCGGCAGCGCTCGACGCCTATGTGCGCAATCCGCCCGACGGCGCCGCGCCGATCGCGATCGCCGATGCCATTGCGCGGCTGGCGAAGGGGGATCTCCTGTCCGAGACCTCGACCAAAATCCTACTCGATACGATGGGCCGGTCGGTCACCGGTCGTGCCCGGTTGCGCGCGGCGCTGCCCGGCGGGTGGGAGATCGCGCACAAGACCGGGACCGGGCAGGATCTCGGCCGGCGCAACGCGGGCTTCAACGATGTTGGGCTGCTCACCGCGCCGGATGGGCGTCGCTATGCGATCGCGGTAATGATCGGCGACACGATCCGGCCGATGCCGGAGCGGCAGAAGCTGATCCAGAATGCAGCGGCCGCGGTTGCGAACTATGCGGGGACCACGCGGCCGTTGAACTAAACTTTCCCGTCATCCTGACGAACGTCAGGACCCAGGATCACGGGCGGTGCCGTATTTGGCTCTAAGACCTGACTTTCGTCAGGATGACGAAATGGGGGGTACGCGGCGCGCGGCTCAGTCGAAGCCGTTCGTCAGGAACCGCTCCGCCACCGCGCAGTGCATGGCGATGCCGTGCGCCATCACGCGTTCGTCGATCGTCATCTTGGTGTTGTGGAGCGGCGGGTTGGTGCGCGGGTCGCTGCCCTCGGGCGCTGCGCCGATGAATGCCATCGCGCCGGGGAGCTTCTGGAGCACGTAGGAGAAGTCCTCCGCGCCCATCATCGGCGGCATCACCTGATAGGCGCCCTCGCCGCCGATCGCGGTCGCACACGCCTTCATCAGATCGGTGGCGCGCTGGTCGTTGACGGTAACCGGATAGCCTTCCTCGATCGTCGGCGTACCGACTGCGCCGTGTGCGGCGGCGATGCCCTCGACCATGCGGATGAACGCCGCGCGGACCTGTTCGCGGGTCCGCTCCGACAGCGTGCGCATCGTGCCGAGCATCTCGACGGTCGACGGGATGACGTTGTGCGCGGACCCTGCGTTGAGTTTGGTGATCGACAGCACCGCGGGGTCGGTGACCGCGACCTGCCGCGCGACATAGGTCTGGAGCGCGGTGACGATCTCGCACGCGATTGGCAGCGGATCGAGGCAGTCGTGCGGCATCGCGGCATGGCCGCCACGCCCGGTGATCGTCGCGCGCAGCGTGTCGGTCGACGCCATCAGCGTGCCCGCGCGGCTGACGACATGCCCCATCGGCATGTTGGGCGAGATGTGCAGCGCGAACCCGGCCTCGGGCAGCGGCGCATCGAGCAGGCCGTCGGCGATCATGTGGCGGGCGCCGTGATGCCCCTCCTCGCCGGGCTGGAACATGAAGACGACGGTGCCGGGCAGCTCGTCGCGGCGTGCGCACAGCGCTTTCGCCGCGCCGACCAGCATCGCGGTGTGCGAATCATGGCCGCAGGCGTGCATCGCGCCGTCGACCTTCGACGCGAACGGGAGCCCGGTTTCCTCCTGCATCGGCAGCGCGTCCATGTCGCCGCGCAGCAGGACCGTGCGCCCGTTGCCACCGGCGGTGCCGCCGCGCCCGCCGCGCAGGATCGCGACGAAGCCGGTGGTCGACGTCCCCTCGCGGATCTCGAGCGGGAGGCCGGCGAGCGCGGCCTTCACCTTGTCCGAGGTGCGCGGGCAGTGGAGGCCGACTTCGGGGTCGGCATGGATCGCGCGCCGCAGCGTGATCGCGTCGTCGAGGCTGTCCTCGCCGATGCTGGTCCAGTCGGTGGCGGATTCGAAATCGAGGGACATGGTTTGACTCCTTGAACGGCTTGACCACCACCCCGGCGAAGGCCGGGGCCCAATTGGGAGGTCGATGTAACGGAGCGCCTCCCGACGTTACCTCCGTTCCCCAATTGGGCCCCGGCCTCCGCCGGGGTGGTATGTTTGTTTGGAGGGCAGCCCGCCCCCGGTAACGTTGTTAGTCTACCCCCGGAACAGCCCGCCTAAAACCCCGCGCAGCACGGTGCCGACCAGGCCGCCGCTCGACGACGACCGCCGACGCGATGTCGTGCCGAACACCTGTTTGCCGATCTCGTTCGCCACCTGCCGGCCGATCGACGAACTTGCCGCCCGCGTCGCCGATGACGCCATCTTGGTCCAGGGCGAGTTCGCCGACTCGCGGTCTGCCTCACGTTGCTGGCGATCCGCCTCGCGCTGATCCGCGACACGCTGGCGTTCCGCCTCTTTCGCCGCCCGTGCATCGAGCTTGGCCTGCGCCGCCGCCGCCTTCTCCGCCTCGGTCGTCGCCTTCGCCTCGGCCGCCGCGGCGCTCGCCTCCTCGGTTTTCGCCGCGAGCAGTTCCTCCGCCGATTCGCGATCGACCAGCGTGTCGTATTTCGCGCCGATCGCATCGGTCTCGATCATCACTTTACGCTCGGCGGGTGTGATCGGTCCGACTCGCGACGCGGGCGGCTTGATCAGCGTGCGCTCGACCGGGGTCGGCGCGCCGTCGGGCTGGAGCAGCGACACGAGCGCCTCGCCGACCTTCAGCTCGGTGATGACCGTGGCGACGTCGACGCCCGGATTGGCGCGGAACGTCTCCGCCGCCGCGCGCACCGCCGCCTGGTCGCGCGGCGTGAACGCGCGCAACGCATGCTGGACGCGGTTGCCGAGCTGGCCTGCGACGGTATCGGGAATGTCGATCGGGTTCTGCGTGATGAAGTAGACGCCCACCCCCTTCGAGCGGATCAGCCGGACGACCTGTTCGATCTTCTCGAGCAGCGCCTTGGGCGCGTCGTCGAACAGCAGATGCGCCTCGTCGAAGAAGAAGCACAGCACCGGCTTGTCGGGATCGCCGACCTCGGGGAGATGCTCGAACAGCTCGCTCATCAGCCACAGCAGGAACGTCGCGTACAGCTTGGGTGAAGCCATCAGCTTGTCGGCGGCGAGGATGTTGACGATCCCTCGACCGCGATCGTCGACGCCGATGAAGTCGTTCATCTCGAGCGCGGGCTCGCCGAAGAAATTCTCCGCGCCCTGCGTGCGCAACTGCAGCAGCGACCGTTGGATCGCGCCGATCGACTGTTTCGACACGTTGCCATAGGTGACCGTTAGCTCATCGGCGCGGCCCGCGCATTCGGTCAGCATCGCCTGCAGATCGTCGAGGTCGATCAGCAGCAGCCCCTCCTTGTCGGCGACGTGGAAGGCGATCGTCAGCACGCCCTCCTGCACGTCGTTCAAATCCATCAGCCGCGACAGCAGCAGCGGGCCCATCTCGCTGATCGTGGTGCGGATCGGATGCCCCTGCTCGCCGAACAGGTCCCAGAACTGCACCGGATTGTCGGCATAGGCCCAGCCGTCGTCGCCGATTGCCTTGGCGCGCTCGGCAAAGGTCGCATGCGTCTTGGCGGTCGGCGATCCCGCCATCGCGAGGCCCGACAGGTCGCCCTTCACGTCGGCGACGAAGCACGGCACGCCGTTTGCCGAGACTCCCTCGATAATGCCCTGCAACGTCACCGTCTTGCCGGTGCCGGTCGCGCCCGCGATCAGGCCGTGGCGGTTCGCGCGCTTCAACGCCAGCGTCTGCGGCTTGCCGTCCACGCTCGCGCCGATGAAGATGCCGTCGCTCATGCTCTCGTCCTCGTTGTCCGACGCCGATCCTAACCCCGCAGCCTGCAAAGAAAAAGGACCGCCGCTCGGGTGAGCGACGGTCCTTTTCGGATCAGTTGTGACGGTCGTGGATTACTTGATCTTGACCGGCAGGAACTGTGCGGGGCTACGTCCACGCTTGACCTGCAACAGGACCTGCGGGCGACCAGCCGTCTTGGCGACGTTGACCGCATTCTGGAGGTCCGCCGCGGTGCGGACGGGCGTGCCGTTGACCGAGATGATGACGTCGCCGCGCTTCAGCTTGCCAAAGGCGTCGCTGGTCTGCGCAACGACCGCGATGACGACGCCCTGCGTGCTCGCCTCGACACCAACTGCCTGCGCGATCGCCGGGGTGAGCGGCTGGACACCGATCCCAAGCACCGCGCCTGCGGTCGGCGCGGCGGTGGTGGCATCGTCGCCGTCATCGCCATCGTCGGTGCCGAAGCCCTGTGCATCGCCGCCCAGCGTCGCTGCCAGCTTGTCCGCACTAGGACGCGGCACGACGACCACGTTGGCGGCAACAGGCTTGCCGTTGCGCAGGATGTCGAGACGCGCCGTCTGGCCGGGCTTCACGTTCGAGACGAGATACGACAAGGATTGTTCGGCTGTAATCTGCTGGCCGTTCACCTTCGTGACGACGTCGCCCGCGCGTACGCCAGCTTTTGCGGCCGGACCACCAGCAGTAACGTCGTTGATCAGTTCGCCCTGATTCTTCGCGATGCCGAGTGCCGCGGCGGTATCTTCGTCGATCGGACCCGTGCGGCCGAGCTGTACGCCGATATAGCCGCGCTCGATCGTGCCGCCCTTCATGAAGGTGGCGATGATCGGCTTGGCGACCGCCGCGGGGATCGCGAAGCCGATGCCGATATTGCCACCCGACTGGCTGAAGATCTGCGAGTTCACGCCGATCACATTGCCGTTCAGATCGAACATCGGGCCGCCGGAGTTGCCCTGGTTGATCGACGCGTCGGTCTGGATAAAGCGATCATACGCGCCGCCCTGGCCGGTGACGCGGTTGATCGCCGAGACGATACCCGCGGTGACGGTGCCGCCGAGGCCGAACGGCTCGCCGATCGCAACGACCCAGTCGCCGACGCGCGCGCCGTTCGAATCGCCGAACTTCACGAACGGCAGGTTGGCCGCGTCGATCTTGAGCAGCGCGAGATCCGATTCCTGATCCTTGCCGATGACCTTGGCGACATATTCCTTCTTGTCGCTCAGCGTCACCGTGATCGAATCGACCGTCGCGCCCTGCGCGCCGGGCGAGATCACGTGGTTGTTGGTGACGACATAGCCATCAGGCGAGATCAGAAAGCCCGAGCCGAGCGAGGCCCCCTCGCGCTTGACCGGCGCGCCGCCCTGGCCACCACCGCCCATGCCGCCGAACAGATCGCCGAACGGCGTGCCCGCGAACGGATTGGCCTGCTGCTTCTGGACGATCGTCTGCTTGGTCGAGATGTTGACGACCGCGGGCTGGAGCCGCGCGACCATGTCGGCAAAGCTCATCGGAGCGCCGGGCTTGGGCGACACGGCCTGGATCGCACCGGGTTCGTTCTGTGCGACCTGCGCACCGCTTGGCTGGAGCGCGAGCGTGGCGGTCGCGCCGCCGAGGAGAAGAGCACTGGTAATGGCGTAGGCGTAACGCACTAGATGTTGTCCTCTCGTTTCATCAATCGAAACAGGTACCCTGTAGGGACGTCGTCCTGAATGATGCTTGAATATGAACGGCGTTCGAAGGTTCCGCAGGCTTAACGCCCGCGGCCCTCGAATTCCCTCAGATAGCTGTTGTTCGGCGAAAGAATGATCGACGTCGACCCTTCGGGTGCTGGTCCGCCATCCGCGCCGAACGTGTGCCGGTACGACTGCATCGCGCGGTAGAAATCGTAGAAATCGGCGTCCTTGCCGAAGCTCTCGGCGTAGATCTTCGCTGAATCCGCATCGGCTTGCGCACGCACGATCTGCGCCTGCTTCTGGCCTTCGGCGCGGATCGTGATCGCCTCCTGCTGGCGGGCGCTCGACATGCGCTTGAGCGCGCTTTCGAGCGGCAGGCCGACAGGCAGATTCGCCTGCTTGATCCGGACGTCGACGATCTCGACGCCATATTGGCTCGCGACGCGCTGCAGACCCTTCTGGATGTTGTCCATCAACTCCGACCGCTCGGGGCTGAGCAGTTCGACGAAGCGTCGCTTGCCGAGTTCGTTGCGCAGCGCCGACCCCAGGATCGGGCGAAGCTGATCGGGGATCCGGTCCTCGCTGCCCACCGCATTACGCATCTTGCGCGGATCGACGATCCGGTAGCGCGCATAGGCATCGACCTCGAGCCGAAGCTGGTCGGTCGACAGCACGAGCGTATTGTCGAGTTCGAGATCCTGGACGCGCTTGTCGATCCAGACGATCCGGTCGACGAACGGGATACGCGCGATCAGGCCCGCGCCGGTCTGGCCGAACGGCGTGTCGGGCTGCCAGGCATTCACCGTCCGGATCGGCTGGCCGAACCGTAGGATCACCGCCTGCCTGGTTTCGGGGACGATCGCGAAAGTCGATGCGGCCAGGATGACCAGCAAAAGCGCGACGATGCCGGCCACGATCGGATTGCGGAAACTCACGGCGTTCACTGGGCAGCTCCGGACTGGGGGACAGCCGCCGCCGCGGCCGGCGCGGGCGTGGTCTGGACCGCCTCGGGGTTCGGAAGACGCTTGGCGTTCGACAGGGGCAGATACGGCACCACCCCGCCCGGCGTCTCGACGATCGTCTTGTCGCTCTTGGCGAGCACCGCCTCCATCGTCTCGTAATACATGCGGCGACGAGTCACCTCGGGGGCGAGCTTATACTGTTCGTACACCTTGTCGAACGACGCGGCCTCGCCCTGCGCCCGCGCGACGACCTGCTGCGCATAGGAGCGCGACTGGTTGAGGTTGGCGATCGCCTCCTGCTGTGCGGCGGTGACGGCGTTGAAGTCCTCGACGATCCGGGCGGGCGCGGCGGCCTGCTTGATCGCGACGCCCTGGATGCGGACGCCCGACTTGTAGTCGTTGAGGATCTGCTGGGTCAGCTCGGCAACGCGCTGTTCGATGACCGTGCGCCCCGTCCCGATCGCCTGGTCGAGCGTGGTGGTCGCGACCACCGCGCGCATCGCACTCTCGGCGGCGGCGCGGACCGTGTCGTTTGGCTCGGCGAGCTGGAACACGTAATCGCGCGGATCGGCGATGTCCCAGCGGACCGAATAGGCGAGGTCGATGATGTTCTGGTCGCCGGTCAGCGTCAGATTCTCGCCGTCGCCGACGGGAAAATTGTCGGTGCGGATCTTCTGGACGTCGACCACCGTCACGTCGGCGATCGGCGCGGGCATCGTCAGGCGGACGCCCGGGTCGAGCGTGCCGGCATATTTGCCGAAATAGGTGACGACGCCACGCTGCTGCGGGCCGATCTGGTGCACCGAGGTGAACAGGATCCAGACGACCGCGATAATCGCGACGCCGATCGCCCAGAGCGCACGGGCATTGGCGCCCGACGGCATGCCCCCGAAACCGCCCGTGCCGCCACCGCCGCCGCCGCCCGATCCGCGCGCTTTGCGCAGGAACTCGTCCAGCGCGGTCGGTTTCGCCGTCGTCTTGCGGCCCCCCGGAGGTTGCGCCCAGGGGTTGCGTGGGCCGCTGGTACCGTCGTCACCCGAGCCGCCCCAGGGGCCTTTCGGTGTTTCGGTGGCGAGGATATCGGGGCGCTGGAACCAGCGCGAGAAGATCGTCATACCAACCTTTATAGGTAGGCGCTGGAGGAAAAACAGTGCCAAGCGGCCCCGGCGGCCCTATCTGGCCCCGATGATCAATCTAGAAGCGGTAAAGGCGGCGGTTGCCGCGGTGGCGGGCAAGCGGGCGACCGTCCGGCTCGAAGGGACGCGTGCGGGCATCATCATCGATGCGACCGGGCTCGACCCGCAGGAACGCGATGCGCTCGAGGCGACCGTCCGCATGGCAGCGACGCAGCCCGGCGTCACCGAGGTGCGGATCGCCGTCACCGCCGAACGCTCGACGCGCCGGCTGATCGCGGTCGCCAGCGGCAAGGGCGGCGTCGGCAAGTCGACGCTCGCCGCCAACCTCGCGATCGCCATGTCGCGCGCCGGGCGCCGTGTCGGGCTGGTCGACGCCGATATCTACGGGCCGTCGCAGCCGCGCTTGATGAACGTCGAAGGCACGCGCCCGACCGCGAAGGAGAAGGTGCTCGATCCGGTCCCGACACCCTATGGCGTGCCGCTGCTGTCGATGGGGCAGCTCGTCGAGCCCGGGAAGGCGATCGCCTGGCGCGGACCGATGGCGGCGGGTGCGCTCGGCCAGCTGGTCGAGGCGGACTGGGGCGCGACCGACACGCTCGTGCTCGATCTGCCGCCCGGCACCGGCGACGTGCAGCTGACGATGGTCCAGAAATACCGCCCGGCGGGTGCGGTGATCGTGTCGACCCCGCAGGACCTCGCACTGATCGACGCACGCCGCGCGATCGACCTGTTCGAGAAGGCGGGGATCCCGATCATCGGGCTGGTCGAGAACATGGCGGGCTATGTCTGTCCGCATTGCGGCGAGGCGTCGGACCCGTTCGGCAATGGCGGCGCGGAGGCGGCGGCGCGCGAGCTCCGCATCCCGTTCCTCGGCCGCGTACCGCTGAAAATCGGAATCCGCACCGCCTCAGACGCAGGGACGCCACCCGCGGCGGATCCCGACGATCGCATATTCATGCCGATTGCCGCTCAGGTCGTCGCATGGCTCGGAAAACTATGAAACCAGCGGGCCGGATCGACGTTGTCTGAATACCGGTCGTACCCGACGCGTAGAGTTGCGGTACGAGCGGACCAGGTTTCCCCCGACAGGAGGCATCGATGCCGTTAACCGCCGATGCCGACATCAAGGCGCTGCTCGAAAGCGCGCGGACGATCGCGATGATCGGCGCATCGGACCGTCCCGATCGACCTTCCTACGGCGTGATGGCCAAGCTTCAGGCGCACGGCTACCGCGTGATCCCGGTCAATCCGCAGATCACCGGCGAACATGTGCACGGCGAGTTCGTCTTCCACGACCTCTCGCAGCTCGGCGACCCGATCGACATCGTCGACATCTTCCGCAATTCGGCAGCGGCCGGCGATGCCGTCGATCAGGCGATCGCTGCGGGTGCGAAGGCGGTGTGGATGCAACTCGGCGTTGTCAACGACGAGGCCGCAGCGCGTGCCGAGGCCGCCGGGTTAAAGGTCGTCATGGACCGTTGCCCAGCAATCGACATTCCCCGGCTCGGCGTTGCGAAGATCGACGCTGTTTCCGATATCTGATGCTCGCCGAATGATTCTTGCTGCGCACGGCTAACGCGGTCATCATGAGCGTCGCTTGGCCCGGAGGCGATCATGCTCGCGATGCTGCTATCGATACTGATCGAAGATCCACTGATGACCGCCGCACGGTCGCGAATGGCCGCCGAGCGCCCCTGTCCGCCCAGCGCTGACCAAACCGACATCACGGTCTGTGGTATGCGCAACGCGGATCGCTACCGTGTACCATTAGAAACGCGGACCGTTGATCGCCGGGATATGGTGGCGGAACAGCGCGCGAGCTTGGTCCATGCGCGCACGCCAATCGAAGCCATGAGTCCGTTTCTGGTAGGCGGGGGCAGTGCAGGGGTTCGTGCGACCGTCGGGTTCGGTCCTGGCGAAGGCTCGGGCGACGTGACGGCTAGCGGCATGCGCCCACCTGCACCATGATCCTGTAATGCCAATACCCGCTATACTGTTGATCCTTGCACAGGCGACCGCTCGCGCGCCTGCCGCGCAAACGCCACGTGCCGAGCGTTTCTCGATCCTCGTCGATCCGTGTGCCACCACATCAAGGGACGGCAACGAGGTCGTCGTCTGCGGCACGTCGGCGACCACCACCCCGCGCCTGCCGATGCGCGACGACCGTGGCCCGCCCGATCGCCCGGTCGCTTCCAACCCCGAACTCAGTGCCGTGCGTGCACTGCAACTGGAAAACACGCCCTGTGCGGCGAGCCAATGGGGGTGCCAGGTGGGCTTCGGCCCGCCGATCGTCCCGATCGCGAAGGCGGCGGTCGGGCTGATCAGGAGCACACTCGCGAAAAAGCCGGATAAACGGGACCGCGTACCGATCGACCTCAATGGGCCGGTCGGTACCGTCAACTAGGATGAGGCGCGCGCGATGATCCTGATGACGCTGATGCTGCAAGCCACGATAGCATCCCCTACCTCGACCCTAACACCGCCGCCGCAACGCTGGTCGATCCTCGCCCCGCCCGCCTGCCCCGGTTCGAGCCAGACCGAGGTCGTCGTCTGCGGGACCAACGGCACCCCCGCGCCACGCCTGCCCCTCCCCGACGAACGCCTGCCGCAGGATCGCCCGCGCCAGGCGGTAGGCGATCCGCGCGCGGCGCTCGACAATGCCGGGCCCGTCTGCCCGCCGGGTGGCTGCACCGGGGTCGACCTGCTGACCGTCCCGGTGGTGCTGATCCGGGGCATCGGCGCGCTGATCGATCCGCACAGCTGTTGCGAGAACGGCGAAGGAAAGGATCCGATGGCGCTGCTCCGCGACGTCGGGCGAAAATTCCGGAAGAAGCCCGACAAGGCGAACCGCGTGCCGATCGTGCTGGACGAACCGCCTAGGTAAGATCGTCCTGCCATGCTTCCCCGCGAAGGCGGGGCCAAGACTGGGCTCCCGCCTTCGCGGAAGAACAAGCAGGAGGCTGCGTTACTGTCCTCCACCCCGGCGAAGGCCGGGGCCCATTGGGGGGCGGCACTAACGAAGGGCACGCGTCGTTGCTGCGACCACGCCAATTGGGCCCCGGCCTTCGTCGGGGTGGCCGCCCTGAAGGTATCCGCCCGCCCCTCCCTCAATCCAGAATGTGCATCCACATTGGCTGACCAACGAGGCTCTGCGACCCGCGCAACTTCTCAAGCGCCTGGGCGATCGAGCGTTCCGGGCTTTCGTGGGTGACGATCGCCACCAGGACGCTGCCATCCGAAATCGCACCGCGCTGGATCAGGCTCTCGATCGAGACGCCCGCATCGCGCATCGCTGCGGCGATCTCGGCAAGTACGCCGACCCGGTCGGCAACCGTGAAGCGCAGATACGCCCTGCCCCGCCGCTCGCCGCTGTCCGCCTGGGGCGCCGCAGAGAGCGAAGCGACCGGCATCGCGAACGGGGGCCCGAACTCGCCGCGCGCGATGTCGATCAGGTCGGCGACCACCGCGCTCGCGGTCGGGCCATCGCCCGCGCCAGCGCCCTGGAACAGCAACCGGCCGACGAAGTTGCCCTCGGCCACCACGGCATTCAGCGATCCGGTGACGTGTGCCAGCGGGTGATCCACGGGCACGAGATGCGGATGCACGCGCTGGAACAACCCGTCCGTCCCGGCTTCCGCCAGCCCGAGCAGCCGCACGCGGTAGCCGAGCGCCGCCGCCTCGGCGATGTCCGCGCCCAGCAGGTGCCGGATGCCGCTGACCGCGACGTCGTCGAACGCCGGCTGCGTCCCGAACGCGACCGCCGCCAGGATCGACAGCTTGTGCGCCGCATCGACACCATCGATGTCGAAGCTCGGATCGGATTCGGCAAACCCCAGCGCCTGCGCCTCGGCGAGCACCTCGGCAAAATCGCGGCCTTCCGATTCCATCTTCGACAGGATGAAATTGCAGGTACCGTTGAGGATGCCGTAGACGCGCGCGATCTCGTTCGCCGCGGCGCCTTCGCGCAGGCCCTTGATGACCGGGATGCCGCCCGCGACCGCGGCCTCGAACTTCAACGCGACCCCGGTGGCTTCGGCCGCCTGCGCCAGCTCAAGTCCGTGATGCGCGATCATCGCCTTGTTCGCGGTGACGAAATGGAGTCCTGCCGCCAGCGTGCTGCGTGCCAGCGTCAGCGCCGGGCCATCCGACCCGCCGATCAGCTCGACCACCACGTCGGCGCCCGGCTGCTTTGCCAGCGCAGTCGTGTCGTCGACCCACGCAAACCGCGACAGATCGACGCCGCGATCCTTGCCGCGGTCGCGCGCGGAGACCGCGACGATCTCGATCTCGCGCCCGGCCCGCCGTGCGATCAGTTCGCGGTTCGCATCCAGCAATCGGATCACACCGCCGCCGACGGTTCCGAGCCCGGCAAGGGCCACACGCAATGGTTCGCTCATTTTCGTCCTCCAGTCGCGCGTCCGGTTACGTTTCGCGGGCAGTTTGCGCAATCCTGATGACGCAGGAGCGTTACCCCCCTATCTGACCAACATGTCCGGGCGCTTCGATCACCTCCCCAACCGTCGCACGATCATTGATCGCCGCGCCGTCGCCGAAACCATCGCCACCTTGGAAGGCGTGGACGCAACCGCACTTCGTCGCGATGCGACTGCGCTGCTGAAGGCTGCGTTGGAGAAGGGCCGGATCGAGGTCGAACGTCGGCTGATCGAGCACCCGTCGCGCGGGTTGGAAGCATCGAGCGCGCAGGCCTATCTGATCGACGCGCTGCTCCGCATCCTGTTCGATTTCACGACGCAGCGACTCTACCCCCTGCCCAACCCGACGATCGGCGAACGCCTGACGCTGATCGCGGTCGGCGGCTATGGCCGGGCCGAGATGGCGCCGCATTCCGATGTCGATATCGGCTTCCTGACGCCCGGCAAGCAGACGCCCTGGGCCGAGCGCGTGATCGAATCGATGTTGTACGCGCTATGGGATCTCGGGCTGAAGCTTGGCCAGTCCAGCCGTTCGCTCGACGAGATGGTGCGGCAGGCCAAAGCCGACGTCACCGTCCGTACCGCGCTGCTCGAGGCACGCTACGTCTGCGGCGATACCGAGCTGTACGAACAAGCCTCGCACCGCTTCAAGACCGAGGTCCAGGCCGACACTGCGCGCACCTTCATCGCCGACAAGCTCGCCGAACGCGACGCGCGCCACCGCAAGATGGGCGACACGCGCTACGTCGTCGAGCCCAACGTCAAGGAGGGCAAGGGCGGCCTGCGCGATCTCCACGCGCTGTTCTGGATCGGCAAGTACATCTACGACGTCCAGCGTGCCGCCGAACTCGTTGGGGTCGGGCTGTTCACCAAGGCCGAATATCGCCTGTTCCACCGCGCCGACAACTTCTTCCAGGCCGTGCGCTGCCATCTGCACAGCATCACCGGCCGCGCCGAGGATCGCCTCACCTTCGACCTGCAACGCGAGATCGCCGACCGGATGCGGTTCTCCGATCGCCCCGGCAAGTCGAAGGTCGAGCGGTTCATGCAGTTCTACTTCCTGCAGGCCAAGACCGTCGGCACGCTCAGCGGCGTCTTCCTCGCGCATCTCGACGAAAAGTTCGCCGCGCGCGGGCGGCGCTTCGGCCTGCCGACGATCCGCCGCTCCCCGCGCAAGCTCAACTGCTTCGTGCTCGATCGCGGCCGGCTCGCGCTGCCGAGCGACGACTATTTCCAGACCGATCCCGAACGCCTGATCGAGATCTTCCAACTTGCCGACAAGCACGGCGTTGAGATCCACCCGCTCGCGATGCGCGCCGCCGCGCGGGACGCAAAGCTGGTCGACGACGTCCGCACCAGTCCGACCGCCAATGCGCTGTTCCTCGACGTGCTGACGTCCCCGCGCGATCCCGAACTCGTGCTGCGCTGGATGAACGAGGCGGGGGTGTTCGGCCGGTTCGTGCCCGATTTCGCGCGCGTCGTCGCGCAGATGCAGTTCGACATGTATCATCACTACACCGTCGACGAGCACACCATCCGCGCGATCGGCCTGCTCGCGCGCATCGAGAACGGCGTGCTGAAGGAGGACCATCCGCTCGCAAGCGCGATCTTCGAACAGATCGTGTCGCGTCGCGCGCTGTACGTCGCGGTGCTGTTGCACGACATCGCCAAGGGCCGTGGCGGCGATCATTCGATCCTGGGGGCGGAGGTCGCACAACGGCTGTGCCCGCGCTTCGGGCTGACGCCTGCGGAAACCGAAACGGTCGCCTGGCTTGTCCGCTGGCACCTGCTGATGTCGGCGACCGCGTTCAAGCGCGACCTCAGCGACTTCAAGACGATCCTCGATTTCTGTGACGTCGTGCAGAGCCCGGAGCGGCTGCGGCTGCTGCTCACGCTGACGATCGTCGATATCCGCGCGGTCGGTCCGGGCGTGTGGAACGGCTGGAAACGCCAGTTGCTCGGCGATCTGTACGAAGCCGCCGAAGAGGTCCTCCGGCTGGGCCACAAGCAGAAAGGCCGCGCCGAACGGATCGCCGCCAAGCAGGACCATCTGCGCGACGCGCTCGGCTGGGACGCGGAGTCGTTTGCCACGCTCGTCCACCGCCTGCCCGAAGCCTATTGGATCGCCGAACCCGAGGACGTGCTCGCGCACAATGCGCGCTTCCTCGCGACCACCTTCGATGCGCAGCTCGCGATCGACGCGCATGTCTATCCGGGGCGCGGCGCGACGCTGGTGACGATCTACGCGGCGGATCATCCCGGGCTGTTCTACCGTATCGCCGGTGCGATCCACGTTGCGGGGGGCAACATCATCGACGCGCGCATCCACACGACGCGCGACGGCATGGCGGTCGACAACTTCCTCGTCCAGGATCCGTTCGGGCGGCCGTTCGACGAATCCGGCCAGCTGTCGCGCCTTAAGACGGCGATCGAGGATGCGCTGGCCAACCGCGGCAAGCTGGCCGACCGGCTGGTCGCCAAACCCCTGCCCCGCACGCGCGCGGAGGCGTTCGACATCGTCCCCAACGCGCTCGTCGACAACAAGGCGTCGAACCGGTTCACCGTGGTCGAGGTCAACGCCCGCGACCGGCCCGCGCTGTTGAACCAGCTCGCCAATGCGCTGTTCCAGTCGAAGGTGACAATCCATTCCGCGCATGTCGCCACCTATGGCGAGCGCGCGGTCGACACGTTCTACATCACCGACCTGACCGGCGACCGGATCACCCAGCCCGCGCGGTTGAAGACGCTGGAACGGCGGTTGCTCGCGGCGGCGGCGGGCGAGGATATCGACTTGGCGGCGTGAGCGGGCCCCTGTTCTCCCGCGAAAGCGGGAGCCCAGGGTAGCGGGACGCAGCGCTTGCGACCCGGGACTCCTGCGTTCGCAGGAGAACGGGCGCGCAATTACTCCCACACACGAAAAAGCCGGCCCGCAGAGATCTGCGAGCCGGCTTTTCACGTGGTACTACGCGATCAGAAGCGCGAGCGCAGCGTCAGGCCATAGGTGCGCGGCTCGGCGAGGAAGGCCGAGTAGAGCGCGTTGCCGGTGCCGCCATACGCAGCGACGTTGGCCGACGATCCGGCACCCTGGAACGGCGTGTTGAACGCGACCTGGATGTAGTTCTTGTTGAACACATTCTGTGCCCAGAACTCGAGCGCCCAGATCTGGTCCTTGCCGCGCAGACCGACGCGGGCGTTGACCACCGCGAAGCCATCCTGCTTCTTCTCCGGGGCCAGATCCGAACCCGTGTTGTAGTCGGACGACAGGCGGCTATCGACATAAAGCAGACCCGACAGGCCGTTCGATCCGATATCGGGCGTCCAGGCGAACGACGTGGTCACGACGTGCTTGGGCGCGTTCGACAACTGGCTGCCCGGGAGCAGGAAGAGCGCGCGGTCGAGCGCCTCACCGGTCGTCGAGCTGCCGACCAGGTTCTTGCGGGCAAACGTGTCGGCATAGGTGTAGCCCGCGGTGAAGGTGACCTGCTTGATCGGCGACATCGTCGCCTCGAGCTCGACGCCCTGCGAGATCACGCCTGCCTTCTTCGCCCGATCCGGAGCGCAGGTGCCGGTCTGCGCACCGGTGACGGGGTTGAAGCCGTTATCGCTATCAAGACCGTTGAGGTTGTCCTTACAGCCCTGGACGTTTTGCACGACGAAGATCGAGCCGTTGAACGTGTTAAGCTGGAAGTCGGTGAATTCCTGGCGGAACGCGGCGACGTTCAAGGTGAACTGGCGCGTGTTGAACTTCGCCCCGATCTCGTAATTGTTCACCTTCTCGGCGTTAAAGCGCAAACCTGGCGCATCAGCGTTGCTGCGCGACGAGAGCACGCCGTTGACGCCGCCCAGATCGGACCGGTCGAGATTGTAGCCGCCCGCCTTGTAGCCCTTGGCATAGGAGGCATAGGTCAGCAGCTTGGTGAACGGCTTCCACGAGAGGACCGCGGTGCCGGTGAACTCACCGTCGCCAAAGCTGTCGTTCAGGTTCAACCCGTTCAGCGCCGTGCTCGAATTGCCCGTGCAGGTCAGCGTCACGATGCCCTGTGCGAACGCCGTCGCGCCGCTCTGCGTCTGCGTCAACGGTGCCAGTGCAGCCTGCTGGATCGGGCAGACACTGTTGTTATTGTTGAACGCAGCGTTGAACTTCTTGGTTTCGTGCGTGTAGCGAAGGCCGCCGGTCAGCGACAATGTGTCGGTCAGGTGCAGAATGTTGTGCGTGAAGAACGCGTAGTTTTCGCTCTTCTGCCGGTAGATCGAGCCCGAATCGCCGACGTTGTTCACGCCGCCGCCTAGCCCCGCGCCGCCAGTCAGACGATCAAGAGCTGCGGTAATAAGGCCCCCTGCGGAATTCGGTCCGCCAAAGGCACCGGATACGGTTTGACGCGCAGTAGCACCCGTCGGCAGTATGACTGTGCTATTCAGACAACCTGCCGAATTCTGGCCGAGTGCGGCAAGCGCGGGACTGACGTTCGCGACGAGGCGGCACGCGGCGAACTGGCCGTATTGCGAACCGAACTTCGCGTTGTCGACGAGCTTCAACGTCTCCTTCGAATAGAAGCCACCGACGAGCCAATCGAGCTTGTCGTTGAACAGGGAGCCCTGAAGCCGCGCTTCCTGCGTGAAGGTATGGAACTGACGATAGGCGTTGCCGTCGTCGGCACGGTTTGTCAGATCGACATTGGTATAGTCGATGTCGCTGACATTGCCCGACTTATACTCGCGGTATGCGGTGATCGAGGTGAAGGTCGCGCCGCCCAGATCCCAGTCGGCCTGCACCGAACCGCCATAATCCTTGGTCGTGTTGCGATAGGTCTGGCCCGGCGTCACCGCGACCTGGCGGCTGAACGGATCAGCCTTGTTACCCGCGAGCGGGAACACCGCACCCTGGCGACGCAGGATATCGACGATGCGGTTGCTCGCATTGTTCGTCACCGCGCCATCGGTGTTCACGGTGCCAAAGAATGGCGCGACGCCGGCGGCATTGGCAGTTGGATCGGTCGTCTCGACTTGGCTGTAATAGACCGCGCCGCAGCAGCTTTCCTTGCGATGCGAATAGTCGCCGATCACGCGGAAGCTTAGCTGGGAGGTCGGATTGAACAGCAGCTGGCCGCGAACGAAATAGCGATCGCGGTCGTTGATCCGGCTTTCGGAGCCATTGGCGGCGGTCACGTTCTTGTAGAAGCCGTCGCGCTTCACAAAGACGCCGTCGACGCGGAAGGCGAGCTTCTCGGCGATCAGCGGCCCGGTGATGCCGGCTGCGATGCGCTTCTGATCGTAATTGCCATAGGTCGCCTCGGCGTTGCCATGCCAGTCAAACTCGGGCGAGCGCGTGATGATGTTGATGAGACCTGCCGACGCGTTGCGACCGAACAGCGTACCCTGCGGCCCGCGCAGGACCTCGACCCGGTCGATCTCGCCGAGCTCGTTGAGGCCGACGCCGGTGCGGCTGCGATAGACACCGTCGATAAAGACCGCGACTGAGCTTTCGAGACCGGGATTGTCGCCAACCGTACCGATACCGCGAATACGCGCCGACGCGTTCGATTCGTTGCCCGTCGACGAGATCAGCAGCGACGGTGCGAGCTGGTTGAGCGAGCGAATGTCGCTGCCGCCGGAATTCTGCAGCGCGGCCTGGCCCACCGCGGACACCGCGATGGGTACGTTCGACAGACGCTCCGAGCGTCGGGTCGCGGTGATGACGATGTCGCTCGAGTTGCCGGTTTCGGCGACCGCACTGGCGGCACTGGCAGCGCGCGTCGTATCTGCATCGGTCGCTGCGTTGGTCTGGCCGTCGACCGATGCATTCGCCGTTCCCTGCGACGGTGTGCTCTGCGCCTCGACGGTCGAGGTCGCCTGCTGCGCAAAGACCGGCGTCACGAGTGCCGTGGTTGCTGCGGCGGACAACAGATATGCGATCATGCGCATCGGCGTTCTCTCCTGAGTGTTCGAACTTTTCGAACTTATGGTTTGGACGTTAGGTAGAGGCCTTCTGTTGTTGGCGTCTAGCGATTTCCGCATACGGAAACCGATTTTTGAACATTGTGTCTCAAAACCGCCACACAGTGGCAGCCAGCAAACCCTATTTTCAAATCACAACTGATGTGACGTGATTGTACCGGGCTCTTGCGGCTCTGGAAGCGCCCCGCGAAGACCTACGATCGTAGCAATATGACGAATTTGGACAGGTCGGTCCCACTGCGCGCAGGCGCCTCCCAAGGCATTCGTGCGCTACAGGGGCCGCAGAGCACGCCCATAGACCTCATACGGGTGCCACGCTTACATGACACAGCACTAGGCGCCCCCCAAGACGTGGAGGGCGTCAGGCATGATCAAACTATGTTAGGGCGGCGAGCCGCCGGGTTACGCCTGCGCGAAGACCTTCGTGCCGACGATCCCGACGACGGTGAGCGCCATAAAACAGGCCTGGATACCACTGACCTTGTCGCCGAACAGCAGCACGCCGCCGATGATGACACCGATCGCGCCGGCCCCCGTCCAGATCGCATAAGCGGTGCCCGCCGGTAGGCCGCGCATAGCCAACGCGAGCAGGCCCATGTTGACGAAGCTGAGGACGATCGGGACGCTCGACGCCTGCCACGTGGCGATGGTGGCCGCCCATTTCAGGCTGAGCGCCCAACAGATTTCGGTGACGACGGCGACCGCGAGGATGAGCCAGGACATGATTCTTCTCCAACGGGCTCAAATTGGAGACTCGGCCGCCGGAAACCCGGGAAGAGACGGCCGTCGAAAATGTTAGCGCGGGAGGGACACGTGCCCTCACCTTCCCACTGCTTCGCAGCGGGCCCCTTCCTCTCCCCCGAGGGGAGAGGAGAAGACTTAGTTCAGGCGACCGAGCCCCGAGATCGAGCGGTCGACCATCAACCGGTCGGCGGCGGCGTCGTGATGCTCCGCGATCAGGATACCGGCAGCCTTGGCCGCAGCATCGGCGGCGCGGGCGCGGACTTCGGCGATCGCGGCGCGTTCGGCGGCCGCGATCTTGTCCTCGGCCATCTTGGCACGACGCACCATCAGGTCCTCGGCGCCCGCCTTGGCCTTGGCGATGATCGCCGCGGCCTCGTGATGCGCATGAGCCTTCATGGCTTCGGCTTCGGCGTGCGCGGTCTTCGCCTTGGCCTCGTACTCGGTGCGGATCGCCTCGGCTTCGGCGCGGAGCGCCTTGGCTTCGTCGAGCTGCGTGCGAATGCCAGCAATGCGCGTATCGAGCATCTTGCCGATCATCCCTGGAACCTTCTTCCAGATCATCAGCAGGATCACGACGATCATCGCAACCGCAACCCAGCCGGTCGAGGTCAGGCCAAGCGCGGTCGGATCGGCGACATGCTCGACGCCACCGGGCGCGGTCGTGTGGCCCTTTATACCCTGGTTGTCGATCGCACCTTCGGGCGCCATGCCCTCTTCATGGATGACCTTTGCGGCCGAATCGGGATTAGCCATGCGCCGTCGTCCTGCGTACCGCGTCGCTCGCCGCATCCAGGCTGACCTGGAGGCCGGCGACCTTTGCGGCCAATTGCTGTGCTGCTTCGGCGGCGACGCCCTGAAGGTTCGAGAGTGCCTCGGCCTTCGCGTTCGCGACCGCCAGATCGTGGTGCCCCAGACGCTCGGCGAGATCGGCGTCGGCAGCATGGACCTGCTGCTCGAACGCCAACGCCGCCCGCTTCGCAGCGGCGGCCGTCTCGGCCTGCGCCGCGGTACGTGCCGCGTCCATTTCTGCCTGCCAGTTCGCCTGGACCGTATCGGCCTGCGCACGGGCAGCGACTGCCGCCGCCAGATCGCCGGCGATCCGGCCTTCGCGCGAGTCCACGTTGGACACGATCTTTGGCACCATTCCCTTACCGATCCCGAAATACAGGATACCGAAAGTGAGCAGCAGCCAAAAGATCTGCGAGGCGTAGGTAGCGGCTATCTGGGCAATCTGGGGCATTGGTGTGTCCTGCGTTAATCCGGCCGGGCGCGGTTGCCCGGCCAAATCACCGAGTGGTTAGGCGACGAACACCAGGATGATCATGGTGACGAAGGCGAGCAGGCCGAGAAGCTCGGCGGCTGCGAAACCGATGAACAGACGGCCCTGCTGGCTGTCGGCTGCGCCTGGGTTGCGGAGAGCGCCGGCGAGGAACTGGGCGAACACGTTGCCCACGCCGAGGGCTGCGAGGCCCATGCCGATCGCTGCGAGGCCAGCACCGATCATCTTTGCTGCTTGTGCGTCCATGATAAATTCCCTTTGAAAAACAGTTTAGGTGATGGAAAAACTTAGTGAAGGTTGACCGCGTCGTTCAGATAGACCGACGTCAGCAACGCGAACACATAGGCCTGGATCGCGGCGACCAGCAGCTCGAGCAGCGTAATGCCGACCATCAGCAGCATGCTCGGCGCGCTCACCAGACCGATATACATCCCGCCGAGGCTCAGGCCGTTGATCACGAACGCGGCCAGCACTTTGAGCAGGATATGGCCCGCGGTCATCGCCACGAACAGTCGCAGGCCGAGCGAGAACGGACGCACCAGGAACGACATCAACTCGACCACGAAGATCAGCGGGATCATCAGCGCGGGCGTGCCGCTCGGCACGAACAGCGAGAAGAAGTGGAAGCCGTGCTTGCCGAAACCGACGAGCAGGACGATCGCGAAGCTGATCAGCGCCAGCACGCCGGTGACCGTCATGTGGCTGGTCACGGTGAACGGGTGCACGCCGGGGACGATGCCGAACGGCAGCAGGCCGATGATGTTGGCGAACAGGATGAACATGAACAGCGAGAAGACATAGGGCACGAAGCGCTTGCCGCCCGGGCCGACATTCTGCTCGAGCATGCCCGAAATGAAGCCGGTAAAGCCCTCGACCGCCATCTGCCAACGACCGGGGACGAGCTCGCGCTTCATCCCGCCGATCATGAACGCCCACAATGCGACCAGCGTCACCACCATCCACAACGCGGAATTGGTGAAGGACAGGTCGTAACCACCTACGATCCAGTGCGAGCCGAACGCCGGCTCGATCAGGAACTGGTGCATCGGATCGATCTTGCCGCCCTGTTCTGCCGCCACGTGGAATCCCTGCCGTCTTGATACGACAAAC
Source organism: Sphingomonas sp. Leaf34 (assembly GCF_001421805.1). Taxonomy (GTDB): domain Bacteria; phylum Pseudomonadota; class Alphaproteobacteria; order Sphingomonadales; family Sphingomonadaceae; genus Sphingomonas. The sequence goes on from NZ_LMLC01000001.1 coordinate 358,497, forward strand.
GCCCGGTTACTCCGGGCGTTCGCCTGAAATTCGAATGATCTGCCTGAACGCGACCGCTATCCCGAGGAACAGCAACACGATCAGTCCCCAAGGGCCAGTACCGAACCAGCGGTCAATCAACCAGCCGATCAGCGCACTGCCGACGAGACTCCCAATCAGGGCGGAAATGACGCGATTGCCTTGCGAGTATCCCCGCTCGGCGTCCGCCCCCTTCTGCCCCTTAGCGAGCGTCTCCCGAGCCTTGACCTCTCTCAATCGCTCATCGAGCGCGGAAAGTCGCGGATCGTCAACACCCTGGGGGTCCTGTCCGGGTTCGATCTCCGCCACGCACGTTCCTCCACCTGATTTCGCATCGGGGAGGAAGCAAGCAGCGACGAGCGATCCCGCCAAGGCGCGGTCCGTTTAGAAAAGGGGGGGGTGCAAGTCAACCGGTGTGACAGGGGTGTCATCAATGCAGCGGGCAAACTCGCAATCCTCCCCCGCCAGGGGGAGGTGTCGCCGTAGGTGACGGAGGGGGAGGAAAGGCAACCTACGTTTCGCCTTCCTCCCCCTCCGTCTGACAAGCGCCAGCCACCTCCCCCTGGCGGGGGAGGATTACGGTATCATTCACACGCAGCGCGAATCGCGGTCGGGGGCGCCAGCGGTGCGCGTCTTCCAGACGCCGTTCGGGGTCTTGTACTTTTCACCGGGATTGGTCTGCAGGATCAGGTTGCAGCCGCTGGTGAAGGCGAGCTGCTCGACCGTCGCGCCGCTTGCCTGCGCCTTTTGCGTGTACGCCGACTTGCGCTGGATATTGATGTTGTTGACCAGCGCGCGCAGCTCGCCGCTCGCCGCGCCGACGAGGCCGAGATAGCCGTCGGGCTGCTCGCCGACCTCGCCGCCCGCGCGCGCCGCGGCATAGGCTGGGTCGCGCTGCGCCGAGGCTGCCACCGAAAGGCCGCCGAGAGCCACCGCTGCGGCAACCATCATCATGACCTTGGTCTTCATCTTAGAATATCCCCGGATTCTGCTGGATCAACGATTTCGCCTCGCCATCGAGACGATAGACCACTTCCTGCGTGACATTGATGTTGAGGTTGATCTCGATCGGCTTGTCGGGGGCCGACACGTTGATGCAGCCTGGCAAGGCGGCAGCGGTCGTCACCATGAAAGCGATCGTCCTCGTCATCCTGTGCAAGATCGGCCTTTGCTCCAGCTTCTTCAATCCTGTTTCGGTCATGGCACAATACTGCTTTCCGGGGCCTGAATGGTGGGGAGTTTGGGAGGAGGCGGCGCGGCTTGCTGCTGCAGCAACGCGGGCAGGTTGCGCTGGATCAACCGCTTCGGATCGTAGAAGCTCTGCGCCGAATCGAGCAGCCCACGGAACGGCGCCTTGATGCGGATATTGAATACGAACGGCAGCTTTTGCAGGCGGTGAACGATGAAGTTCGATTTCGCGCCCTCGCCCTGGCTGATCCCAGCGAAGCGCACGTCGGTGACCATCTCGCCGGCGAGCGGGCCATTCATGCCGACTCGCAGTGACTGGTAGCGCAGCGACTTGAGCGCCTGAAACGCGATGTTCGCCCAGATGCCGAGATCTTTCTGGCTCAGGTCGCCGACATAGGCGAGCGTCCCGCCGCCCGGCCGCACGCGCAGGTCGCCGCCCTCGATCCGGCCGCCGGTCTCGTCGAAGATCATTGGCAGCACGCCGTCGAAAATCCCGGTCGCGTCGAGATTCTTGAAATCGAACTGCTGGAGGAATTGGTCGGCGGCCATGTTGGCGACGTGGAACGTCATCCGCCGCTCGGACGCCGCGGAGAAATCGAGCAGCGTCGGGTCGAGAGTCAGCGATCCGCCCGCGAACGGCCATGCGCCGCCCTCGACCTGGACGCGCGCGCCGGGCAGCGTCTGGTAGCGGATCGTGCCGTCGGTGACGGGGATGCCGGGGTTGAGCGTGCGGATCGTCGCCACCTGCCCCGGCGCGCTCTGCAGATTGAGCAGGTCGGTGAAACGGATCTCGGTCGCGATGCCCGTCACCGGGCCGAACGCGGCGGCGAGGTCGGTGCCAGCGGTGCGGAACACGCCATTGCTCGTCACGCCATCGGGGTTCCAGGCGATATGCCCCTCGCCGCTCACCGAGCCGTTGACGTCGGCGATCACGCCGAAGGTCAGCGGGGTGAGCGTATCGGGTTGCAGCCTGTCCTTGGCGAACGCAATTCCGGGGACGATGAGGTCGGCCTTGCCCGCCCCTGCCCCGAGCGCGTGGGCGAGCGTGACATCGGCGACCTTGGTGTTCGTCGTCGGCTCGACCAGCGTGCCCGCGGCGGTGATACTGCCGTCGACCAGCGCGAGCGTCACGGTGCGCGCGGCGAGCGGCTTGAACCGCGGGGTCGGTGCGGCATCGGACACACCCATCGCGCCGGTGAGGTTGAGCGCACCGCCGACCAGCGTCCAATCGCCGGCCGCATCGCCGAGCAGCAGCGGCACGTTGGCGATCTGCCCCGCGCCGCCGGTGAACGCGCCCGCCAGCCCTCGCGCGGTCATGCGACCGGTGACGGTGCCGAAATCGAGTCGCGTGACTCGCTCGGGCGCACCGATCCGCGTCTGCACGCGCTCGATCGCAAACCCGCGATCGGCGAGCCTTACGGTCGCTCCGGCGGTCGCGAGCGTGATCGGCGTGGTGCCGAGCCGTCCGGTCAGGCGTGCCGCTGCGATCCGGGCGCCGCCGCCGATCCGCGTGCCCTTCACCTGCACCAGCGCGCCGTCGACCGGGCACAAAGTCAATCGCGACGGGTCGAGCACCAGCCCGGATAGCGCAAACCGCTGCACCGCCAGGGGCGTGCAACCGGTGTTGACGACCAGTCGCCCGCGACCGTCCCACAGCGCGGCGACCGGCATCGCCAGGCCATCGACCCGGTTGGCAGACCCGCCGCCGCCGATCGGCCCAGAAAGCGTCACGCGCGTCGCGATCGACGTCGCGCCACCCGGCGTCGCGCTGAAGGTGACGGGGGTGAGCGCCAGACGCGCGGCCCCCGCCGCATAGGGCGCGATGGTGGCCACGCCGCGGATCGCCGCGCCGGGTTTCACCTGCGCGAGCGACACGCGCGCCTCGGGCAAGCCGCCGCCGCGCATCGCGAGAGTCGTGTCGAGCCGGACGCCGCCATTCGGCCAGTCCAGCGCGACCCCGCTCCCGCCGCCGAGCGCCACGCGCGCACCGCTGGCAGACGCGAGCGACAGACGCGACAGCAAAACCTTGCCGCGTCCGCCCTCGATCTGCATGCGGACGTCGGCATCCGCCGCAAACCCGCGACCTGCCTTCTGAATCGCTTGCACTGCGGCGGTCGCCAGTGGTGCAACCGGCGCACCTGGGGCCGCGCCACCGATCCCCGTCAGTCCGGCGAGTCGTTTTTGCGCCACGGCGGCGCCGCTCGCCTGGACGCGCCCGTCGAAGGCGATCTGCTCGCCGATCCGGTATGCGCCAGCGACCGAAACGCGTCGCGCGCCGCCTTCGAGGGTGCGAACGGTTTTCGCAGCAATGTCCACTTTCCCTGCGCTCGCCGCCGCACTTCCCGTGAAGGCGATCGTGCCGCTCGTGCCCGCCAAGGTGCCGCCCGGCGTCCGTGCCGCGCCCGTCGTGAGCGTGGCCTTGCCCTGCCAGCGATCGAGCGCGGCGGAGAAGCCGACGTCGAGGTCTGCCACCAGCCGGTCGACTCGCGTCGTGCCACAGGCGAGCCGCGACACGCGCACCGGCCCCGTGACGGTCGGTTTGGCGGCGTCGATCCGCAGCTTGACGGTCGCCGCGAGCCTGTCGATTGCGCACCCACCGATATCGAGCCGCTCGCTGATCGCCGCGAGCGTGCCGCGAAACCCGTCGTCGAGCTTGCCCGACCCGACCAGCTTCAGCCCGACGATCCCCTGCGGAGTCTCGAGCCGCATCCGCCCATCGGCGACCGAAACATCAAGGGCGGGCAGCGCAAATGGCTTGCCCGACGACGCCGGCAGCAATTTGTCGATCGCACCGAGCGAGACTTTGCCTTCAACCAGCCGGCCGCGCAGCCGCACCTTCCCCGCGCGCACACCCTTCAGATACGGCCCCGACAAGCCGACGCCCGTCCGTGTCTCGACCCAGTCGGCGACGAGATCGGGATGCGCCGGATCGCCGATCACGACGTTGGTCAAGCGCTGGCCGCCCAGCGCCAGGTCGGCGATGGCGTAGCGCGCCGGCACGCCGGCCTTGGCGAGCTCGCGGTCGATGAACCCTTCGGCGATCGGCTTGCGCACCAGCCAGAGCACGATCAGCCCCGCGAGCAGAAGCAGTGCGACCACCAGCGCGACGCGGCGGGCAGTCGCAGGACGGCGAGGGTTGGCCCCTGTCTCGCTCGTCTCGCTCACCCACGCACTCCGCTACAGTCGAAGCCCTGCATAGGCGGGTGCAGGGGCGTCATGCAATTGCGCAGCGATGTGCTAGCATGGCGCCATGGCCGAACCGGACGACGACGTCGCTGCCCTGGAGCATGATCTGAAGGGTCATCGCGGGCGCTTGCGCAAACGCCTGTTCGACGGCGGGGGCGATGCGTTGCTCGACCACGAACTTATCGAATATCTGCTCGCGATCGCGATTCCGCGCGGCGATACCAAGGCGCTCGCCAAAGCGCTGATGCGCGAGTTCGGCGGGATCGGCGGGGTGCTCACCGCGGATGCCGAGGCGCTCGGCCGCGTGAAGGGGATGGGCGAGATCTCGACCGCGGCGATCAAGATCGCGCACGCAGCCGCGATCCGCCTGCTGCAATCGCAGGTCAGCGACCGCCCCGTGCTCGCCAACTGGCAGGCGCTGCTCGACTATCTCCGCGCGGACATGGCGCACCACGCGATCGAGCGCTTCCGCGTGCTCCACCTCAACACCAAGAACATGCTGATCCGCGACGAGGTGATGAGCAAGGGCTCGATCGACCAGGCCGCGGTGTATGTCCGAGAGGTCATCCGCCGGGCGATCGATCTCGGCTCGGCGTCGATCATCCTCGTCCACAATCATCCGAGCGGGGACCCCTCCCCGAGCCGCGCGGATATCGAGATCACGCGGACGATCGCCGAGGCCGGCAAGCGACTGGGCATCACCGTCCACGACCATATCGTGATGGGCACCGGCGGCCATGTCAGCCTGCGCGCGCAAGGGTTGATCTAAGCAAATCAGGTATCGGTCTACATTCCTGAAAGTGCTGCGTCGTTTTGCCCGCATCTACGTTGTCACACTGAAGGAATTGCATTTGGACAACAAGTTACACGACGAGCCCTCGACCGTGACCGCGGAACATGGGCAGGTTCTGGTCGACGGACCGGACGGGGTCGCGGTGTCGCTGACGCCCGACGCGGCGGTCGAGACGTCTGATCGATTGCTCGAGGCCGCTGTCGAGGCGCGGGGACAGGATTTGGCCGCGACACGCGCGGAAAAGGAGCGGGCGGCGCGCAAGGCGGGCTGACGCGCTGCCTTGCACGCGGACGGAGGCAGACCGACTTGGTCGGACGTTCACGACCCTACCGGGTTTGCGATACGCGTTAGCCTTGCGTCAGAAAGCGCGTGACTTCGGTCTTCGTGAGTGACTTGTTCTTGTCCGCGTCCGCTTGAGCGAAGGCGGCCGAGACCCATTTCTTCGTCTCCGGCGCGTCGGAGCTGGTCGACGGATCGGTCTTGCTCTTCAGCGCGACCATCCAGCCGCCGAATTCAACCGCGCTGAGCTTGCCGTCACCATTCTTGTCGTAGGTCGGAAACTCGGTGTCGACGACCTGCGCGACCTGGCTGCCCGTGGCGGGTTGTTCGCGCGCAGTGGACTGCATCGGCACCGCATCGGTCGTCGAACCTTGCGGCGACGCGATCGCGCCAGACGGATTGGCTTGGCCAGTAGCAGCGCCGGCCGGTGCCGAAGTCTGCGGCGCCGTCGCGGTCGCCTGCGCCAATACGGGTGCAGCAACCAATGCCGCGCCGGCTAGCATAGCATATTTCAACATTGCGTCTCTCCGGTGGTGTTCTACGCATGTACTGAGCCGCTTGGCGATCGAGCATGGCATATACTCGCCGCCGCGAACTGCTCATTCTTTCTATACGCGCTGCCATGCCGGATTCATACGCGAGGCGGGGTATTTGAACCTTGTCCTGCGTCCTGCTACCGCGTTTCGCGCGCAAACGCGGGCAATATGGCACGCGACACGCCTTACCCTTCACGCTCCCGAGGAAACCCGATGGTCCCCCGCTATTCCCGCCCCGACATGGTCGCGATCTGGACGCCCGAAGCGCGCTTCAAGATCTGGTTCGAGATCGAGGCGCACGCCACCGACGCGCTGGCCGAACTGGGCGTCGTGCCGAAAGAGGCCGCCGCCGCGATCTGGGCGAAGGGCGCGTTCGAGGTCGATCGGATCGACGAGATCGAGCGCGAGACCAAGCATGACGTCATCGCCTTCCTGACCAACGTCGCCGAGCATGTCGGCCCCGAAGCGCGCTTCATGCATCAGGGCATGACCTCGTCGGACGTGCTCGACACCTGTCTCGCGGTGCAGCTTGCCAAGGCGAGCGACATCCTGATTGCCGATCTCGACGCGTTGCTGGTGGTGCTCGAACGCCGCGCGCGCGAGCACAAGATGACGCCGACGATTGGCCGCAGCCATGGCATCCACGCCGAGCCAGTCACGTTCGGACTGAAGCTCGCGCAGGCGCATGCCGAATTCGCGCGCAACCGCGCGCGGCTGATCGCGGCACGCGACGACGTCGCGACCTGCGCGATCTCGGGCGCGGTCGGCACGTTCGCCAACATCGATCCATTCGTCGAAGAGTATGTCGCGGGCAAGCTCGGCCTCACGATCGAACCCGTCTCGACTCAGGTCATCCCACGTGATCGTCACGCGATGTTCTTCGCGACGCTCGGCGTGATCGCCAGCTCGATCGAGCGGCTCGCGACCGAAGTGCGTCATCTGCAGCGTACCGAAGTGCTCGAGGCGGAAGAGTATTTCTCGCCCGGCCAGAAGGGGTCGTCAGCGATGCCGCACAAGCGCAATCCGGTGCTGACCGAGAACCTCACTGGCCTCGCGCGGATGGTGCGCGGTTATGTCACACCCGCGCTGGATAATGTCGCGCTGTGGCATGAGCGCGACATCTCGCACTCGTCGGTCGAGCGCTATATCGGGCCGGACGCGACGATCACGCTCGACTTCGCGCTCGTGCGGCTGACCGGGGTGATGGACAAGCTGGTCGTGTACCCCGAGCGGATGCTGAAGAATCTCAACAAGATGGGCGGGCTGGTCCATTCGCAGCGCGTGCTGCTCGCGCTGACGCAGGCCGGCGTGAGCCGCGAGGACGCGTATCGGCTGGTGCAGCGCAACGCGATGAAGGTATGGGACTCGGACGGCGCACTGTCGCTGCTCGACCTGCTGAAGGCCGATCCGGACGTGACGCTGTCGGATGCCGAACTCGAGGACAAGTTCGATCTCGGCTATCACTTGAAGCACGTCGACACGATCTTCGCACGGGTGTTCGGCGCGGCCTGAGGGCGCGCCGGTAGCGCCCGCCCGTCATCCTGACGAACGTCAGGACCCAGAGCCAAGCAGGGCAGCACGCGGTACTCTGGGTCCTGACTTTCGTCAGGATGACGGGTTGCGGCGTGTCTGCCGCCACGGCCACGCAAAGTGCGCGTAACGCAATTGCGATTACGTGTTACAAAATTGCGACACCGCGCAACTATAACCATATCCCGGTTGCCGGATATTGTTCCGGCATCGGAGACCTACTCATGCGCATGTTCGAAACCGTGACCAGCACCATGCTGGCGATCGCGGCTCAAGCGCTGGTGGTCGGGGTGGTCATCACCGCCCTCTGATCCATCGGCCCGCCCGCCCCCTCCCGAGGGGGCGCGGCTAGGTCGGGCAGTCCAAGGCCCGCGAGCGGCTATCGCCTGCGTGGATAGCGCGCGGCGAATTCCTCGTCGGACATCATCAGATACCGGATCATGTCGATCAGCGCCCAAGGCGCACTGATGACAAGTCCGATCACGGTCACGGTTAGCACCAGCATGACGATTCCCGAGCCCGTCCGGCCAAGGTAGAAGCGGTGGATACCGAGCGTGCCGATCACGAACGCCATCACTGCAGCGACGTATTTGTTGCGGTCGTTGGCCGGCGCGGCGATGGCCGCAGGTGGCCCCGCGCGACGCGGGCCCGGCGCGGTAGGCACCGGGAAAACACTAAGCGCACGATCGTTGGCGGTGTCGAAATCGACCTCGATCCCGATCGCCGGCTCGCCCCGATCCGCCCAGTCGCCCGGCACGAACCGATAGCGTTGTCCGTCCTGCCCTGCGACGATCCCTTCGCCGGTGCGGGGGTCCACCCCTAAAACCTGTCCGCGCATATCAATCCTCGATGTTCGCCCGGCAGTTTGACGGCTGCTTCGGATCAGGCAAGTCCGTTCTCGGACTGCTAGACCTCAAGCGACGAATGCGACACCCCGCCAATGTCTGTCGTCGTCATTGTCCCCGACGATCGGCCGGGTCCTCCGCGATCGGGTTGCGCGTTTGCGAGCCTTTGCCGCCGGGTGTCGGGCGACGACACCCAGATAGCGCGCCATGCCGCGAACGCGTAGACCTGCGGCGGCGGCTGCCAGCGCCATGACGATGTCGAGATAGGCCGACATCTCGAAGGTCGTGATCCAGATCGCGATGTCGGGGGCAGCAAGGGTCAGAACCCGGATGCCGTCGCCTTCGCCAACAAGGGTGACCACCGCCGCGGCTGTCATCATCAGGACGATCACCGCCGCGTCCCCTCTGGTAAAGCGCGACAACCGCATCGCCGGCGCGTCGACCAGCATCCGATGCATCGCTTTGCCGATCGGCGTTTGGGACGCGCCGGCCATGATCAGCCAACAAGCTATCGCGGTGAACAGACATGCCAGCATTGCGCCCCCCTATGGTTCAGTATCGCCGTCCCGCTTATTCGGCCGCGAACACGCCCTTGAGCTTGGCGAAGAAGCCCTGGCTCGCCGGGCATTCGTCGCCCGTTTCGGTCTCGCGGAACATCTCGAGCAATTCCTTCTGCCGGTTGCTGAGCCGCGTCGGCGTTTCGACATCGATCTGGACGACGAGATCGCCATGTCCGCGGCCCTGCAGCACGGGCATGCCGGCACCGCGCTGACGAAGCTGCTTGCCCGACTGGATCCCGGCGGGGATTTTGATCTCGTGCGTGCGGCCGTCGAGGCCGGGGATCGACAGCGATCCGCCGAGCGACGCGACCGTGAAGCTGATCGGCGCACGCGCAAACAGCGTCGTGCCTTCGCGCTCGAACAGCGCGTGCTTCGTCACATGCAGGAAGATATACAGGTCACCGGACGGGGCGCCGCGGGCACCCGCCTCGCCTTCGCCCGTCATGCGGATGCGCGTGCCTTCGTCGACACCCGGGGGGACGTTGATCGATAGCGTTTTGGTCTTATCGACGCGACCTTCACCGCGGCAGTCGGGGCACGGGTCGGCGATGACCTGGCCGGCACCGTTACAGACCGGGCATGCGCGCTCGACCACGAAGAAGCCCTGCTGTGCACGAACCTTGCCGTGACCGCCGCAATGCTGGCAGGTCTTTGCGCGCGTGCCAGCCTTGGCGCCCGAGCCATCGCAGGTGTCGCAGAGCGCGGAGACGTCGATCGTGATCTCGGTCGTCTTGCCGTGGAAGGCTTCCTCCAGGCTGACTTCCATGTCGTAGCGCAGGTCCGCGCCGCGGCGTGCCGTCGAGCGGCCACCGCCGCGCTGTGCGCCGCCCATGAATTCGCCGAAGACGCTCTCGAAGATATCGCTGAAGCCGCCGAAATCCTGCGCGCCGCCGCCGTGACCGCCGCCGCCGCCGTTCTGGAACGCGGCATGGCCGAAGCGATCATAGGCCGCGCGCTTCTGCGGGTCCTTGAGGCAGTCATACGCCTCGCTGACCGCCTTGAACTGCGCTTCGCTATCCTTGCAGCCGGCATTCTTGTCCGGGTGATATTTCATCGCGAGCTTGCGGTAGGACGACTTGATCGTCCCCGCATCCGCGGTCCGCTCGATCTCGAGCAGTTCGTAATAGTCTGTCTGGGTACTCATACTTCGCCCCCCCGGCCCCGCCCGTCATGCCAGCGGAAGCTGGCATCTCGTTCCACGGGAGCGGACCCCTGCGGAAGGAAACCCCAGCTTCCAGGCACCCATCGAAGTAATACTTCGATGGGACCCTCGCTGGGGTGACGGTGGGCGGTCATGGTTTTACGCCTTCGGGTTGTCGTCGACTTCCGAGAATTCGGCGTCGACGACGTCGTCGTCCTTCTTCGCCGCATCGCCATCGGCCGACGGCGAGGCGTCCGCCTGGGCCTGCTTCTCGTAGATCGCCTGGCCGAGCTTCATCGCGACCTGGGCGAGCGCGGTGCTCTTCTCGGTCATCGCGTCCGCATCGCCGCTCTCGACCGCAGCCTTGGTCGCGTCGATCGCGGCCTGGATCTCGGTCTTGAGCGACTCGTCGACCTTGTCGCCGTTATCGGCGAGCTGACGCTCCGTCGTGTGGACAAGGCTCTCGGCGTTGTTCTTCGCCTCGGCACCCGCACGACGCTTCTTGTCCTCCTCGGCGAAGGTTTCGGCATCGCGGACCATCTGGTCGATGTCATTGTCCGAAAGGCCACCCGACGCCTGGATGCGGATCTGCTGCTCCTTGCCGGTGCCCTTGTCCTTGGCCGAAACGCTGACGAGACCGTTCGCATCGATATCGAACGTGACCTCGATCTGCGGCACGCCGCGCGGTGCCGGCGGGATGCCGACGAGATCGAAATTGCCGAGCATCTTGTTGTCGGCCGCCATCTCGCGCTCGCCCTGGAACACGCGGATCGTCACCGCGCCCTGGTTGTCGTCCGCGGTCGAATAGGTCTGCGACTTCTTAGTCGGGATCGTCGTGTTGCGATCGATCATCCGGGTGAACACGCCACCCAGCGTCTCGATGCCGAGCGACAACGGCGTCACGTCGAGCAGCAGCACGTCCTTGACGTCGCCCTGCAGCACGCCGGCCTGGATCGCGGCGCCCATGGCCACGACCTCGTCCGGGTTGACGCCGGTGTGCGGCTCCTTGCCGAAGAACTGCTTCACGACTTCACGCACGCGCGGCATGCGCGTCATGCCGCCGACGAGCACGACTTCCGAGATGTCCTCAGGCTTCAGGCCGCCGTCTGCGAGCGCCTTGCGGCACGGCTCGAGCGTACGCTTGACCAGATCCTCGACCATCCGCTCCAGATCGGCGCGCGTGATCGACTTGACCAGATGCTTCGGGCCGTTCTGGTCCGCGGTGATGAAGGGCAGGTTGACCTCGGTCGACTGCGCCGAGCTCAGCTCGATCTTCGCCTTCTCGGCGGCTTCCTTCAGACGCTGCAGTGCCAGCTTGTCCTTGGCGAGGTCGATGCCCTCCGCCTTCTTGAACTCGTCGGCGAGGAACTGGACGATCTTGTTGTCGAAATCCTCACCGCCGAGGAAGGTGTCGCCGTTGGTGGCCTTCACCTCGAACACGCCGTCGCCGATCTCGAGCACCGAGATGTCGAACGTGCCGCCGCCGAGATCGTAGACCGCGATCGTCTTGCCGTCCTGCTTGTCGAGGCCGTAGGCCAGCGCCGCCGCGGTCGGCTCGTTGATGATGCGCAGCACTTCGAGGCCGGCGATCTGGCCCGCGTCCTTGGTCGCCTGGCGCTGCGCGTCGTTGAAGTAGGCCGGCACGGTGATGACCGCCTGCGTGACCGTCTCGCCGAGATACGACTCCGCGGTTTCCTTCATCTTCTGCAGCGTGAACGCCGAGATCTGCGACGGCGAATATTCCTTGCCGCCGGCCGAGACCCACGCGTCGCCGTTCGGCCCGCGCGAAATCTTGTACGGGACCAGCTCGGTGTCCTTCTTGGTGATCGGATCGTCGAAACGACGGCCGATCAGGCGCTTCACCGCGAAGATGGTGTTGTCGCCGTTCGTCACGGCCTGCCGCTTGGCGGGCTGGCCGACCAGCCGCTCACCATCCTTGGCGAACGCGACGATCGACGGCGTGGTGCGCGCGCCCTCGGAATTCTCGATGACCTTGGGCTTGCCGCCTTCCATGACGGAAACGCAGCTGTTGGTCGTGCCGAGATCGATACCGATTACTTTAGCCATGAGTTCTGATTAGCCCCTCACTTGAAACGAAATATGAAATCGGTTCCGCCCCGTTACGGGAGTGGAACCTTTCTGATGATGGGCGCGATATAGGTGGCCTCGCGCTTGCCGCAAGATTGTACCGGTCATAGGATGCACAAGAGGCAGGGGCCGGAGAAAAGTAACCTATGCGTATCGTTTTCGGACTGGGTGTCGCCGCGATGGCACTGGCGTCATGCGCGCCGCCCAAGGAGCTGTCGGTGGACGGCGCCTGGGTGCGGCTCGGCGCGGTGACGGGACGACCGGCGGCGGCGTATTTCACGGTGCATGGCGGGCCGACCCCCGCGACGCTGATCTCGGTGACGACCGATGTCGCGATCAAGTCCGAAATGCACGAGACGATGGCGAAGAACGGCGTGACGTCGATGACACCGCTCGCCCGCGTGGAGATTCCCGCGAAGACCGACGTCGCGTTCGCGCCGGGCGCGCGGCACGTGATGCTGTTCAATATGAACCCCGGGATCAAGCCAGCCGATCGCGTGATGCTGACGTTCGCGTTTGCGGACGGGACGCGGATCCTGAACAATGCGACCGTGGTCGCGGCGGGGACCCCGGTAGGGAAGTGACCCGGGGAGACTTGAGGCGCGCACTGACCGCGGGGGAAACAGCACTCGCCGCATCGGTGTTTGGAAACGCGATCGACTATTCGCAGGTGACTTTGTCCCGGCGCAAATGGGCGTTCTTCCAGCCGCGCGATACGGTGATGGCGCCGCGCGGCTGCATCCACTTCCACCCCAAGGGCGATCTGTGGTGCGATGACTTCGCGCAGGCCCATCTGACGTTGCAGGGGCTGTTCGTCCACGAAATGACGCATGTCTGGCAGCACCAGCGCGGCGTATTCCTGCCGCTCGCACGGCATCCCTGGTGCCGGTACGACTACGCGTTCCGGCCGGGGGTCGCGCTGCACCGTTATGGAATCGAGCAGCAGGGCGAGATCGTGCGGCACGCGTTCCTGCTGCGCGCCGGAGCGACAGTGGCAGGGGCGCCGCCGCTCGCGCAGTATGAGAGCGTGCTGCCGTTCACGTCAACCTGACGAACGTCAGGACCCAGAGCCACAAATGGCACGCTAGGTTACTCGGGGTCCTGACTTTCGTCAGGATGACGGGTGTGGGTTACATCCAGCTGCGACCATCCGGACCGCCACAGCCATAAGGCGGCAATTGCCCCGGGAACCGCGCTTGCATCTTGTGGCAGCCCCAGCTGCGCATCGGCCCCGGCGCATAGCCGTTCAGCGCGATGCCGACCTCGTCATACGGGCTCGAGCCGCGCGCAACGTACATGTACCAGCGTCCGCCGAACATGACCGCTGCCGCGATGAGGACGACGCACGCGACTTGGACGATTTTCTGCATTGAAGACCCCTTTTGTAAAGAAGGGCGCCCCGTTGCAGACAACATGGATCAATTTCAACCATCGATTGGGTAGATCGTGACCCATCCGATCCGCGTAGGTCCGCGGCTTACAGCGCGTCGAAATCGATAGGTTGTGTTCTATCAAGCGCTTGCGGTGCCTCAGGCATCGGATATTTCAGCCCGGTGGCGCAATTGAAAAGAACGACCTTGTCGTCCTCGTCGACCAGACCTGTGTTCAGCGCCTGATGGTACGCCGCCAGCGTCGCGCCGCCTTCGGGGCAGAGCAGCAGGCCGTCCTGCTTCGCCGCGGCGTCAACCGCCTTGAGGATCGCCGGATCACCGACCGCCAGCGCCTGCCCGCCGCTGTCGCGGACCGCGCGGAGGATCAGGAAGTCGCCGACCGCCTTGGGCACGCGAATACCCGCCGCGACGGTGCTCGCATCCTCCCAGCGCTCGGCATGCTCCTCGCCCGCCTCGAACGCGCGGACGATCGGCGCGCAACCGCTCGCCTGCACCGCGAACATCTTGGGGCGCTCGGCGCCGATCCAGCCGAGCTGTTCCAGTTCATCGAACGCCTTCCACATCCCGATCAGGCCGGTACCGCCGCCGGTCGGGTAAAAGATTGCCTGCGGCAGCTGCCAGCCGAACTGCGCGGCGAGTTCGAGCCCCATCGTTTTCTTGCCCTCGATTCGATAGGGCTCCTTGAGCGTCGAGAAATCGAACCAGCGGCCTTCTGCGGCGCCCTTGCCGACGATCGCGCCGCAATCGTCGATCAGCCCGTTGACGCGCCAGACGCGCGCGCCCTGCATCGCGATCTCGCGGACGTTGATTTCGGGCGTGTCGTCGGGACAGAACACGATCGTCTCGATCCCGCAGCGCGTCGCGTAGGCGGCCAGCGCCGCACCGGCGTTGCCGTTGGTCGGCATCGCGATCTTCGTGACGCCGAGTTCCTTGGCCATCGCTACCGCCATGACGAGCCCGCGCGCCTTGAATGACCCGGTCGGGAGGCGGCCTTCTTCTTTTACGAGGACGTTGGGGCCGCCGGATTTTGTCAGCGGCACCAGCGGCGTCTCGATCTCGCCAAGGCTGACGATGTTCGCGGTGTCGCGCACGGGCAGCAGTTCGCGCCACCGCCACAGATCCGTCGGACGCGCCTCGATCGTGTCGCGGGAAATCGCCGAACGCACCGCGTCGAGGTCGTAGCGGACGAGCAGCGGCCTGCCGGCGCGCGACAGGCCGTGCAACTGGTCCGCCTCGTACCGTTCGCCGGTGATCGAGCATTCGAGATGCGTGACGAAGGTCTCGCGGTCCGCGGTGAGGTTCTCGTTCAAGTCGTCATCCTACCACTGCCGAATTCCCGTCATGCTCCGGTTCTCCCGCGAAAGCGGGGCCCCAGGGTTCCGAGCGTTGGCGTGCGTGATCCTGGGCTCCTGCTTTCGCAGGAGAACACCGAAGCTAGCGAAGAGCGTTCAGCCCGCCTTGGCGACGCCGACCATCGCGGGACGCAGCAGGCGGTCCTTGATCATGTAGCCGACCTGCATCTCCTGGACGATTGTCCCCGCAGGCTGGTCACTCGGGATTTCCATCATCGCCTGATGCTTGTTCGGGTCGAGCATCTGGCCCTCCGATACGATCTTGGTGATGCCGTGGCGCTGGAACACGCTGTCGAGTTCGCGACCGGTCGCCTCGAGCCCGGTGACGAGCCCCTTCATCTTCTCGTCCGCACGTAGGTCCGCCGGGATCGCCGACAGGCCGCGCGCGAGGTTGTCGGCAACCGACAGCACATCGCGCGCGAACGCGGTCGCGGCATAGGCACGCGCGTCCTGCGCTTCCTTCTCGGCGCGGCGGCGGACGTTCTGGATTTCGGCCTGTGCGTAGAGGACGTTCTGCTTGGCGTCTGCCAGCTGATTCTCGAGCTCGGCTACTCGGTCGTTCGTCGCGACTTCGGGTGCGTCTTCGGCGGTTTCTTCGCGCAGGTCGGCAGGGGCGTTCTGGTCGGTCTCGGACATGGTCTTCCCTATAAGTTGGGCCGGCTCAACCCATCAACCGGGCGAGCGTTGCGGCCGTGAAATCCACCATGGGCACGACGCGCGCATAGTTCAACCGCGTGGGGCCGATCACGCCCACCACGCCGACCACCCGGCCGTCCAATCCACGGAACGGTCGCGCGATCACCGAAGACCCTGACAACGCGAACAATTTCGTCTCCGCACCGATGAAAATCCGCGTCGAATCGCCCGCGCGCGCGCTGTCCAAAAGTGAAGCGACTTCCTGCTTGCCTTCCAGATCGTCGAGCAGGTCGCGGACCCGATCGAGATCAGCCGCCGCCGCCGCATCGATCAGCCGCCCCTGCCCGCGCACGATCAGCACCGGACGGCGGTTCGCATCCTCGCTCCACACCGCGATTCCCTGCTCGACCAGCGTCCGCGCCGCGCCGTCGAGCGCCGCCTGCCCGTCCGCCAGCTCGCGCTCGATCCGGCTGCGCGCCTCGGCCAGCGTCAACCCGCCGAGCGTCGCCGACATGTAATTGCCCGCCTCGACCAGCGCGGACGGCGTCATCCCCGACGGCATCGCGATCACGCGGTTTTCGACCGAGCCGTCCTCGCTCACCAGCACCGCGAGCGCCTGTTGCGGCGACAGCGTGACGAACGCGATCTGGCGCAGCTTCAGCTCGCGCTTGGGCACCATCACCAGTCCGGCGCACGCCGACAGCCCAGACAGCGCGAGCGTGGTGGCGGCGAGCGCCTCCTCGACCGGGCCACCGACGCCCGCGCGCGCCTCGATCGTCTGGCGCTCCTCGAACGAGGGCTCCATCGCCTGCATCATCCCGTCGACGAACAGCCGCAGCCCCAGATCGGTCGGCATCCGCCCCGCGCTGGTATGCGGGCTGGCGAGCAGGCCCAGCGCTTCGAGTTCGCCCATCACGCCGCGAATCGAGGCGGGCGAGAGGCTCAAGCCCGTCAGCTGCGCGATCGTCTTCGAGCCCACCGGCGTCCCGCTGGCGAGATAGCTGTCGACGACCGCGCGAAAAATATCACGCGCGCGGTCGGTCAGTTCGGTGACGGGAGGCGTGGCCATCGGCCTGATCTAGGGCGGATCCGGCGTCGTACAAAGGGGAATGCACCCTCTCCAACCGTCATCCTGACGAAAGTCAGGACCCTGAGCCACACAGCACGCCGTTCGGTTACCCTGGGTCCTGACTTTCGTCAGGATGACGGCGGTAGTTTGGCTGGCGAGCCGCCGGACGAAAGGCTAGGCAGCGCTTATTGCCCACCACCCGTTCGTCCTGAGTAGGGACTGAGCGAAGCCGAAGGCCCGTATCGAAGGATTGCCCCCAGCGGGCCAGTCCTTCGATACGCCGCTTCGACTTCGCTCAGCAGCTACTCAGGACGAACGGAAAGATTTTAGGATACCGACCATGCGCCCATCCGGCCGCGCCCCAGACCAGATGCGTCAGATCACGATCGAGCCGCGCTTCACCAAGCATGCCGAAGGCTCCGTGCTGATCGGCTTTGGCGACACCAAGGTGCTCGTCACCGCCAGCGTCGAGGAAAAGGTGCCGCCGTTCATGCGCGGCAAGGGCGAAGGCTGGGTGACGGCGGAATACGGCATGCTCCCGCGCGCGACCAACACGCGCAACAACCGCGAAGCCGCCAAGGGCAAGCAGTCGGGCCGCACGCAGGAAATCCAGCGGCTGATCGGCCGTTCGCTGCGCGCGGTCGTCGACCTGAAGCTGCTCGGCGAGCGCCAGATCGTGATCGACTGCGACGTGATCCAGGCCGATGGCGGCACGCGCACCGCGTCGATCTCGGGCGGCTGGGTCGCGCTGCGGCTCGCGATCGACGGTTTGCTCGCGAGCGGCAAGCTGACCGCCGACCCGCTGACGCAGAAGGTCGCCGCGATCAGCTGCGGCATCTACCAGGGTAACCCGGTTCTCGACCTCGACTACATCGAGGATTCGGGCGCGGATGCGGACGCGAACTTCGTGCTGCTCGAAAACGGCAACATCGCCGAGGCACAGGCGACCGCCGAGGGCGCGACCTATGACGAAGAAGCGCTGCTTCGCCTGCTACGTCTCGCACGAATCGGTTGCACAGACATCTTCGCCGCGCAGGCAAAGGCGGTCGCCAAGTGAGCGCTGAGGGGAAGGAGCCGCAGGCGATCCGCAAGCTCCAGCCGGGCAAGCTGGTCATCGCCAGCCACAACAAGGGCAAGGTCCGCGAGATTGCGGCGCTTTTGGAAGGACGAGGGCTCGAAGTCGTCTCCGCCGCCGAACTCGACCTGCCGGAGCCCGTCGAGACGGGCACGACCTTCTTCGCGAACGCCGAACTGAAGGCGCGCTCGGCAGCCGACCTGTCGGGTTATCCTGCGCTGGCGGACGATAGCGGGCTGTGCGTCGATGCGCTGGGCGGCGATCCGGGCGTCTACACCGCCGATTGGGCGGAGACGCCGACCGGTCGCGACTGGATGATGGCGATGCGGAAGGTCGAGGACGCGGTCGTTGCAAAGGGTCCGGACGTCACGCGCGGCGCGCATTTCGTGAGCGTGCTCGCGCTGGCGTGGCCAGATGGCCATGTCGAATGGTTCGAAGGGCGCGCGGAGGGGACGCTCGTCTGGCCACCCCGCGGGAACGTCGGGTTCGGCTATGATCCGGTGTTCGTGCCGCTCGGCTACGACCTGACCTATGCCGAACTGCCGCACGAGACCAAGAACGCGATCAGCCACCGCAACGAGGCGTTCAAGCTGCTCGAAGCCGCGGTGTTCTGATTTGCCGCACGGCGATCCTCCCCCGCCAGGGGGAGGTGGCACCGCAGGTGGCGGAGGGGGGGTCGCGGAACGGGCGTTATCGCCTACCTCCCCCTCCGTCTGGCAAGCGCCAGCCACCTCCCCCTGGCGGGGGAGGATTGCAGATCCCAATTGAATTTAGACGGCGATCAGTTGCTTCGTGGGCCAATTGACGACGGGCAGCGCCTCGAACGCCGGTTTGGCCAGCAGATACCCCTGGATATACCGTACGCCGAGAGCGCGGAGAGCTTCGTATTCGCCGAGCGTCTCGACCCCCTCGGCGATCACTGTGATCCCCAGCGCAGTACACATCCGCAGCATCCCCTCGACGATCATCCGCCGCGGCAAGCTGGTGTCGATGTCGCGGATCAGCTCCATGTCGAGCTTGATGATGTCGGGCTGGAACCGCGCGAGCAGGTTCAATCCTGCATGCCCCGCGCCGAAATCGTCGAGCGCGGTCCCGAACCCCATCTTCTGATACGTCGCGATGATGTTCGCGACGTGCGCCGGATCGAGCATCTCCTCGTTCTCGGTAAACTCGAAGATCAGGCGATCGGTCGGCAACCCCACCGCGCCCGCGGTCTTCAGCGTCAACTGGATGCACGCGGCCGGCGAGTAGACCGCGTTCGGCAGAAAATTGATCGATAGCCGTGCGGCCGTATCAAGCAGCCCGGCCTTCACCGATGCCTCGATCGCGCGCACCCGGCATTGCTGGTCGAACGCGTAGAGGTTGTCCGCATCGACCTGCCCCAGCACGCTGGCCGCCGACTGCCCCTCGGGGCCGCGCACCAGCGCCTCGTAGGCGAAGACAGTCTCGGTCTCGACATCGACGATCGGCTGGAACGCCATCGAGAAAGCAAACGACAGGCCGGCACCGTCGCGGCATCCGACACATCCGCCGACACGCGGTATGGCGGGCTGATTGGGTAGTGGTATCATTAACGCAAGTTAGCTGACGACCGCTTAAGAAAGTCCCACCGGAACCGCCTGCATCGGAATATCCGAAATTAATAAGCGCGCTCGCCGAATACGTTGCCGGGCGGCGAATAACGGCACACCAGATAATCGTCGGTCTTGTTGCTCGCCATCGCGCAGCCGACCTGGGTCGAGCCGCGCCAGACGATCTGCGTGTAATGGGCAACGTCCTCGAACTTGCCGGTCCGGCTGAACCCGGGGGTCGGCTGGTTGATGAAATCACGCTGCTCGGCGACCCAGTGGCCCATCATCTCGGAATAGGCATAGGCATAGCGCGTGCCGGTCCACAGGTTCTCGCCTTCGCGCGTCATCCCCTGTGGTTGCGGGGCGTGCGCGAACTTGCGGGTGCGTGCCATCTCCTCGGCATAGCCACGCGCGGTGGTCGCCAGCGTATCGCTCCACGTCAGCGCCCCCACACCGACCGCAGCGCGCGCGGCATTGTGGCCGTCGAGCATCGCGGTCTTGAGCAGGCTCGCACCACGTGGTGCCGGGTCCTGCGTCTCGCGACGCTCGACGACTCGCACCGGCCCCTGCGCGCAGCCCGCCAGCAACAACGCCCCGATGATCGCCAAACCCATCCGTGCCGTCATTGCGCTTCCTTCGGCCGCTCCTTGCGACCATAGGCGCGAGATAATGCCCGTCTTCGAAACACCAAGCCCTCGCGCTGATTCCTCGGACGATCTCGCGCTCTACGTCCACTGGCCGTTTTGCGTGTCGAAATGCCCGTATTGCGACTTCAACAGCCATGTACGCGAGGACGTCGATCAGGCGGCTTGGCGGGAGGCGCTGCTGACCGACCTCGCGCATGAGGCGCGAGTGCTGCCCGGGCGGAAGTTGCAGTCAATTTTCTTTGGTGGCGGCACGCCCTCACTGATGCCGCCCTCGACCGTCGCCGCCGTTCTGGGCGCGGCGGAGAAGGCGTGGGGATTCGCGGACGGGATCGAGATCACGCTCGAGGCGAATCCGTCCTCAGTAGAGGCCGCGCGGTTCGCCGATCTGGCACGCGCCGGCGTGAACCGCGTTTCGCTCGGGCTGCAGTCCCTCGACGATACGGCGCTGAAATTTCTAGGCCGCGCGCATGACGTGAACGAGGGGCAAGCCGCGCTCGCGACCGCGCAAAGTGTCTTCCCCCGTGTCAGTTTCGACCTGATCTATGCGCTTCCCGGCCAACGCCTCGACGACTGGCGCGCGGAACTGGCGCGCGCGTTGAGCCTGGGGACGGAACATCTTTCGCTCTATCAGCTGACGATCGAAGCCGGCACCCGGTTCGCGACCGAGGCGCTGGCGGGGCGGATCGTGATCCCCGACGGCGACTCGGCCGCCGACCTGTTCGAGGCGACGCGAGCCGATACCGCCGCCGCGGGACTCCCCGCGTACGAGACGTCCAACCATGCGCGGCCGGGGTTGGAGAGCCGCCACAATCTCGCTTACTGGCGGTATCAGGAATATGCCGGGATCGGGCCGGGCGCGCATGGCCGACGCGGCGGGCTGGCGACGGTGCGACGGAAAAAACCAGAGAATTGGCTGGCGGCGATCGCGCGCAACGGCCACGGCATGGAGGTCGAGGATCCGCTGACACCATCGACACGGGCTACCGAAGCGCTGTTGATGGGTTTGCGGCTGACGGAAGGGGTCGATCTCGATCGGATCACGGCACTCAACGATGGCATCATGCCGGTAGATATCGCTGCGGTGGCCAGGCTTGAGGCCCTTGGCCTGATCGCGCATACCCCCGGTCGATTGCGGGTCACCGACGCAGGCGCATTGCTGCTCGACGCGATCCTGCCCGAGATCGTCACCGCCTGACGTGGCGGCGTTCGAGACGCCGTCACGTTCAGATTGGCGCAAGCGGGGATTTGCTCTAAGTGGCGGCAGCCTGGTTGCGCCGGGCCTCTTGCGAGTGGGAATTTGATGCGCTTTTTCGCCGGTATGTTCGCGTTGCTCGGGTGCCTCGTCACGGTGCCCGCGGTGGCCGCGCAGAAGAATGATGTCGCGGCCCCCGCCGTTCGCCTCACCCCGCCACTGACGACGGATACGCAGAACCTGTTGCTGCTCGATCTGTCGACCGGCGGGCGCGTGACGATCTGGCTGCGCCCCGACGTCGCGCCGCTGATGGTCGAGCGGATCAAGACTCTCACCCGCCAGCATTTCTATGACGGGCTCGCGTTTCACCGCGTGATCGACGGGTTCATGGCGCAGGGCGGCGATCCGAAGGGCGACGGTACCGGTGGCTCGACGCTGCCCGACGTGAAGGCCGAGTTCAATTACCTGCCGCACGTCCGCGGTGCGGTGTCGGCGGCGCGCTCGGACAAGGAGGACAGCGCGAACAGCCAGTTCTTCATCGTGTTCCAGCCTCGCCTGAGCCTCGACAAGAAGTACACCGTGTTCGGGCGCGTGCTCGACGGCATGCAGTATGTCGACGCGATCGAGCGCGGCGAGCCGCCTGCGAACCCGTCGCGGATCGTCCATGCGTATATCGCCGCGGACAATCCTCCGGCGTACATGGCTGGGCCGCCCGCCCCGGCACTTGGCGCACCGGTAACCTTGCCGGGGACCGGTTCAGGGACTGACGTTGCCAAGCCCAAGCTTGCGCCGGCCCGCAAGGCGCCAGCGAAGAAGGCGCCTGCCAAGAAGTGAGATTCCGTTGAACGTCGACCTTTTCGACTTCGACCTGCCGGCCGACAACATCGCGCTCCGCCCTGCGGTGCCGCGCGATGCTGCGCGGATGCTGGTACTCGAAGGTGACGCCACGCGCGATGCGGGCGTGTCCGATCTGCCGTCGCTGCTGCGGCGCGGCGACATGCTCGTGTTCAACGATACGCGCGTGATCCCGGCGCAACTCGACGGGCGGCGCGGCGATGCGAAGATCGGCGCGACGCTGCACAAGCGCGAGGGGCCGCGGCGGTGGCGCGCGTTCATCCGCAATGCGCGGCGGCTGCGCGACGGCGACGTCATCGACTTCGGCAACGGCGTCAGCGCGGCCGCGGTCGATCGCGAAGACGACGGCAGCTACGCGCTGGTATTCGCGGGCGACGAGCCGGTCGAGCTGTTGCTGGAGCGCGCGGGTCACATGCCCCTGCCCCCGTATATCGCCGGCAAACGTCCGACCGATGACCGCGATGCGGACGATTACCAGACGATGTTCGCGTCCGAGCCGGGCGCGGTCGCGGCACCGACCGCGGCGCTGCATTTCACGCCGGCGTTGATGGCGTCACTGGAGGCTGCGGGGATTGGTCATGCGACGCTGACGCTGCACGTTGGCGCGGGAACGTTTCTGCCCGTCAAGGCGACCGATACGACCGAGCACCGGATGCACGCGGAGTGGGGCCGGATCGATGCCGCGACCGCGGATCGGCTCAACGCCGTACGGGCGGCGGGCGGGCGCGTGATCGCAATCGGGACGACGTCGCTGCGGTTGATCGAGAGTGCGACCGGCGAAGACGACGTCATTCGGCCGTTCGACGGCGACACCGCGATTTTCATCACGCCGGGATACCGGTTCCGCGGGATCGACGGACTGATGACAAACTTCCACTTGCCGCGCTCGACGCTGTTCATGCTGGTGTCGGCGCTCATGGGGCGCGAGCGGATGCAGGCGGCGTATGCGCATGCGATCGCGGAGAAGTATCGCTTCTACAGCTATGGCGACGCCTCGCTTCTGCTGCCATGACGGGCGGCATGCTGCTCGCCCTCGCTCTGCTCCAGGCCATCGTCGCCGCGTCGCCGCCCGCCGGCACGCCACAGCCACCCGCGACGATCTTCGCAGAGCCCGCCGCGCTATTCATTGCCGCGTGCGACGCGAACGGCGATGGGCGGGTTACGCAGGCCGAACTGACTGCAGGCGTCGCGCGGAGCTATGCGACCGCCGAGGGCGCCGCGACTGGATCGATCGGGTACATCGCCTATGCCGACTGGGCGCAGGCGTGGCTGGGCGATCGCAACGCGTTGCCGAGCCCGTTCGAGGTCGATCGCGACGGCGACAACCGCATAACGCTGGCCGAATTGCAAGCACGGTTCGTGCAGTTCTTCACGCGGTTCGACCGTCAAAAGGACGGCGCGCTGACTCGCGCCGACCTCATCACCATTCGCGGCGCGCCGATCGGCGATCGCTACGGCATCCGCAAGAAAAACTGAGATCATGACCCGCCCTCGTTTCGACTTCACCATCGCCGCCACCGACGGCAAGGCGCGCACCGGCGTCATCGCGATGCAGCGCGGCGACATCCGCACGCCGGCGTTCATGCCGGTCGGCACCGCGGCGACGGTCAAGGGGATGAAGCCCGCCGACGTCGTCGGGGCGGGCGCGGACATCATCCTCGGCAACACCTATCACCTGATGCTGCGGCCGGGCGCCGAGCGCGTCGCTCGGCTGGGCGGGCTGCACGCGTTTTCGGGCTGGTCGAAGCCGATCCTGACCGATTCCGGCGGCTATCAGGTCATGAGTCTCGCCGATCTGACCAAGCGCTCCGAGGAAGGCGTATCGTTCAAGTCGCATCTCGACGGGACGCGGCATCTGCTGAGCCCCGAGCGGTCGATCGAGATCCAGCGGCTGCTCGGCTCGAACATCGTCATGGCGTTCGACGAACTGGTGCCGACGACCTCGACGCGCGAGGTGCAGGCCGCGGCGATGGAGCGATCGATGCGTTGGGCGAAGCGGTCTCGCGCGGCGTTCGACGCGGGCGAGGCGCATGCCGAGAACAACGCGATCTTCGGAATCCAGCAGGGCGCCCTGAACGAAGGTTTCCGGAAGTCATCGGCGGATGCGCTGATCGATATCGGCTTTGACGGCTATGCGGTCGGTGGGCTCGCGGTCGGCGAAGGCCAAGAGGCGATGTTCGGCTGCCTCGACTTCGCGCCGGACCAGTTGCCGGTCGACAAGCCACGGTATCTCATGGGGGTCGGCAAGCCGGACGACATCGTCGGCGCGGTCGAACGCGGGATCGACATGTTCGATTGCGTGATGCCCACGCGGTCCGGCAGGACAGGCCAGGCCTTCACGCGGACCGGGCCGATCAACATCCGCAACGCGAAGTTCGCCGAGGATACCGAGCCGCTCGACCCCGCCTGCCCCTGCCCCGTCTGCGCGGTCTGGAGCCGGGCGTATCTGCATCACCTCGTCCGGTCGGGCGAAATGCTTGGCGCGATGCTGATGACCGAGCATAACATCTGGTTCTACGAAACGCTGATGGCGGATCTGCGGGCGGCGATCGCCGCGGGAACGCTGACGCAGTTCGCGAATGAATTCCGGGCGGTGTATGCTCGGAAGAGTGAAGGAGAGCCCAAGTGACCATCAAGATCGACAGCGACACCCCCAACGAGATCCTCGCCGCGGCGAAGGAAGCCAAGCAGCAGGCCGAAGCCGTCGCCAAGGCGGCGGCCGAGAAGTCGAAGAGCTGGCCGCTCGCGAAGATCGGCCTGGGCGTCGGCATCGGCTCGGCGGCGATCGCGGGCGCCGTGCTATTCGCCAACCGCAACAAGTAAGGACCTCTATGCGCCTCCTCCGCTACGCTCTGCTGCTGACCGCAGCATGTCTTCCCGTAGCGGCGGTGGCGCAGGCAGCGCCCGCCCCGGCACAGGTTGCGGTCAAGCCGATCGCCTATACCCAGCGCACCCTGCCCAATGGCCTGCGCGTGTACGCGATTCGCGACACCGGCACGCCGAACGTATCGGTGCAGGTCTGGTACGACGTGGGCTCGAAGGACGACCCCAAGGGCAAGTCCGGCTTTGCGCACATGTTCGAGCACCTGATGTTCAAGTCGACGCGCAATCTGGTGTCGGAGCAGATGGACCGGCTGACCGAGGACGTGGGCGGCTACAACAACGCGTCGACCAACGACGACTATACGAATTATTACGAGGTGATCCCCGCCAACCACCTTCAGCGGCTGTTGTTTGCGGAGGCAGATCGGATGGCGAGCCTCGTCGTCGAATCCAAGAGCTTCGGCTCGGAGCGCGACGTGGTGAAGGAGGAACTGCGCCAGCGGACGCTCGCACAGCCTTATGGCAAGCTGTTCTCGATCTATTATCCCGAACTTGCCTATCAGGTGCACCCGTATGCGCGGCCGGGTATCGGTAGCCTCGAAAATCTGGAAGCCGCAGGAATCGACGACGTCCGGGCGTTCCATGCGACCTATTATCGGCCGGACAACGCGATCCTCGTTGTCTCGGGCAATTTCGACCCGGCGCAGCTGAACATCTGGGTCGACCGGTATTTCGCCGGCATCAAGACGCCATCCACGGCGATCCCGCGCGTGACGGTGGCGGAACCGGCGCGGACGAAGGCCGTCACGCGGACCGTGTACGAGCCCAACACGCCGCTGCCCGCGGTGCTGCTCAGCTATCATCTGCCACCGGACCGCGATGACGATATCCCAGCGCTGATGGTGCTGAAGGCGGTGCTGGCAACGGGCGAAAGTTCGCGCCTGTACGAGACCGTCGTGTACCGCGACCAGCTCGCGCAGTCCGCGGAGGCGTTTCTCGACACCAAGCAGGCGACCGGCAACATGGTCATCTATGCGATCCTGGCGGGTGGCAAGACGGTCGAGGCGGGCGAGGCTGCACTCAAGCGCGAGATCGCGCGGTTCCGCGATGCGCCGGTGACTGCCGCCGAACTGGCCGAGGCGAAGAACGAGATCCTGACCCAGTCGATCCAGTCTCGCGAGACCGCCGAGGGCAAGGCGAGCACGCTGGCGGCGGCGGTGCTTGTCGACGGCGATCCTGCGGCGGCGGACACGCAACTGGCGGCGATAGCGCGGGTCACCCCTGCCGACATCCAGCGGGTGGCGCGGAAATACCTTGCCGACAACCAGTCGGCGACGATCCGGTATATGCCGATCGCCGCAAAGCCGGCGGCCGGTGTTGCGGATTCGATCGCGATAGCGCCGACCGTGAAGGTCGCCGATCTGAAGGCGCCTGCGACTATCGAAATCGTGACGCCGGCGCTCGAAGGCCAGCGCATCAAGCCGCCTGCACCGGGGAAGCCAGTCTCACCGACGGTTCCGCACCCGGTCGAAGTTCGTCTCGCCAATGGCATGCGGCTGGTGACGGTGGAGCGACATGACCTGCCGATCGTGACCGCCTACCTCGTCACCAGCGGTGGCAGCGCATCCGATCCCGTAAACCGCGCGGGCGTGAGCAGCTTGGCGGCGGACCTGATTACCAAGGGCACGAAGACGCGATCGGCCACGCAGATCGCGCGCGCTATCGAAGGGCTCGGCGGTTCGATCGGCAGCGACGCCGCGAGCGATGGTGCATCGGTCGACGTGACGGTAAAATCCGACCAGTTGGCGCCGGCGATGGCGATCCTTGCCGACGTCGCCATCAACCCGGTTTTCGTACCCGAGGAACTCGAGCGGGCGCGGACCCAGCAGATCGATGCGGTGACGCTGTCGCTGAAGGATCCGGCACAGCTCGCCGGGCTAGTGGCGGATCGCGCCGTGTTCGGTGCGTCGCGTTATGGTGCGCCCTCGGGCGGCACGCCGCTGTCGCTCAAGGCAATCACGCGCAGTGACATCACCGCCGCCTATGCGCGCAGTTTCCAGCCGGATCAGGCAACGCTGATTATGGTCGGCGACGTTACGCCAGCGCGCGCCAAGGTCTTGGCGGAGGCGCAGTTCGGCGAATGGAGCTCAACGGGCGGGGCAGCGGCCGCGGTGATGCCGATCTATCCCAAGCCACGCGTCATCGTCGTCGACATGCCCGAAGCCGGTCAGGCGGGCGTAATCGTCGCGCGGCCGGCGATACCCAGATCGGATGCGCGCTATTACCCGCTTGCGGTCGCCAATACGGTGCTGGGCGGCGGCTTCTCGTCGCGCCTGAACCAGGAGATCCGGATCAAGCGCGGGCTGGCATATGGTGCAGGCAGCGGCTTGGACGTCGGAAAGACACAGGGCACGATCGCGGCAAAAACGCAGACCAAGAACCCGACCGCCGCCGACGTCGTTACGCTGATCGTCGCGGAGATGGCGCGGATGGGGTCCGCCTCTGTACCTGCAGCCGAACTCGATACGCGCAAAGCGGTTCTGATCGGCAATTTCGGCCGCGGAATCGAAACGACCGGCGGCATTGCCAATATTGTCGGCTCCTATGTTCAAAATGGCGTGCCGCTCGACGAACTTCAGCGGTTCACCGGCGCCGTCGGCGCGGTCGATCCGGCAGCGGTGCAGTCGGCGGCGGTCGCGCTGCTCGATCCAAAGGCGGCTAGCATCGTCGTGGTCGGCGACGCGAAACAGTTCATCGCGCCGCTGCGCAAGGCCTATCCGAGCGTCGAAGTCATTCCCGAAGCCGCGCTGAACCTCGATACGCCAGCCCTGCGGTAGCGCACAGATCGTCCCGAGGTGGGACGGATGGAATCGGTGGGCGATCCTGCACGCGATGTCAGCTATACGGGACGTTCATGCTCATCGGGGCATTTTCGTCACTGGTAGATTCGAGGTAGCACGGTGCGCGTTAGGGTGCAGACGGTTCGGTTGATGCGCCGCATCTGGTGGGCGATGGTCGCCATGGTGCTGGTGATCGGCGCCGGCATGTCGGCAAACGCCGCGCTGCGCCGAATTTCCGCTCGGAACGCCGCACGGGATCAGGCGATCGTCGCTACGGCGACGCCCGTTTCGGCATTGTCGACCTCTCCCAATCAGGAAATCGCAGCCCCCGCCATCGGTGTGACCGGCACGATCGACCTTCCCGCCTTGCCAATTCCGGCTGGAGCGGTGCTGGATGCCGGCGTGGTGGCCGCTCGGCCGTTCTCGATGGCGAGCGCGTCGACGATCGACCGTGACCGCGCGATCCAGTGCCTTACCGCCGCAATCTATTACGAGGCCGCATCCGAACCCGATGCCGGGCAACAGGCGGTGGCGCAGGTCATTCTCAACCGCGCGCGCCATCCTGCGTTTCCGGGGACGGTGTGCGGCGTGGTGTATCAAGGGTCCGAGCATGCCGGCTGCCAGTTCAGCTTTGCTTGCGACGGGGCGATGGCGCGCATCCCGGCGCGTGCGGCGTGGCTGCGAGCGGCGCGCGCCGCGGGAATGGCGCTCGCCGGTTATGTCTACGTCCCAGTCGGATTGGCGACGCACTACCATACCTATGCGGTGACGCCGGCGTGGAACCGCAGCATGGTCATGACCGACGTGGTGGGTGCGCACTTTTTCCATCGGTGGAAGGGGTATTGGGGCACCTCGGCGGCGTTCAGCCAGCGCTATGCCGGTGGCGAGCCGCTCCCGGGTCCACACATGACCGTGCAGCCGGTCACCCCTTCGGCACCGACGCCACAGATGATCGCCGCCGCCACGGCGGCGGCCGTTAAGGTCGCCACGCCGTCCACGCCGGTGGTGGTTGCAGACGCCAGGACCTCGGCGCCGGTGGCCGTCGACATGCTGACGCCGGAATCGCAGATTCTCGACCGGTGGAAAGATTCTGGGACGCCGCTGAAATAGGCCAGGCGACGGTTTTCACCTGACGCCGGGATTTCAGAAGATCCTGCAAGCTATCGCAGAGCTATCAGGCGGACGCTGTTGCCCGCCCTGTTGCACGTCGGACCCCCGGCAGCGGCGCTGACGTACCGCCCGACGTCGTTCTGCACCAAGATCCGTTCGTGCCAGGCCGCGGATGGTCTTCGCTTCGACCGACTTTGCGTACTTCACCGCAGTGCCGGAGGTCTTGCGGTTTGGCGGGCCTTTTGGGCTTTGTGAGATGCCGGACGAGATTTCGTCGGAGGTGAGCAACTGCCGACCTGATCGGACAAAGCAAAACCCGAGTGAATTGCAACACCCGGGTTCCTTTAGCGCTATTGAGGATGAATGGTGCGCCTACTCGGCGGGGACCATCGACGGCGCGCCGATCATCATGCGTTCGCCACCGGGAGGGGCGGCTTCGCGGGCGGCACGGAGAATCTGGGTGCGCTCGGCGCGCGATGCCATGTCATCCCAGGCCTTTTCGGCGCGGCGGCAGCGGTCGCGGACATTGTCGAGGAGGGCGGCATCGCCGTTGCGACGCTCTTCATCAGCGCGGGCCCGGTAAAATTCTGGATTATCGGCCATGCTGATGCGCTCCTGCGGGAGAGTAAAAAAGGGTTGATGCGGCGATCCGAAGACCGCCGCACCGCAACCGAGATCAGGTGGCGGATTGCTCCGCCAACGAGATCAATCGGCTGGCTGGAGGTTCACGGCCGACTGCTTGCCACGCTTGTCGGGCTCGAGCTCGTAGGTGACGCGCTGGTTCTGGTTCAGCGTCGGCATGCCGGCGCGCTCAACCGCGGTGATGTGCACGAATGCATCGTTGCCGCCGCCATCCGGCGCGATGAAGCCATAGCCCTTGTCGGCGTTGAAGAATTTGACGGTTCCGGTGATAGCCATGAAGTGGCTCCTTCTTAGTATGGGGTAACCCGACGTTCGAGCGACCCTGTGCCGCGGAGCAGGGAAAGAAGGAGAAAGGTGCCGCAAAGCGCCAAGAACCGTCGATGTGCGACTGTAGCTGAGCGCTATATGGGCCAAGACCGCCGGAATTGCAAATCTTGCCGGTCAAATCAGTCCGGAATTACATCGAAAGACGCATAGATTATTTTCGCCACCGCGCCGCGGAGCGGTATAACTTTGGGTCGACCGGCGCCGATATTTCGGCGCCGGTCGAGCGATTTAGCGGCAGCGGGTATCGTTGTTCGAGCGATCCACCGCACGCCCGGCAAGCGCACCCCCGGCCGCGCCGAGGACCGTGCCGAGCAACCCCGAGCCGCCCGGCGCGATGATGTTGCCGAGCACGCCGCCCGCGACTCCGCCGACGATCAGCCCGGTGGTGCCGTCGTCGCGGCGGCAATAATAGCGGCCGTCATTGCCGCGATAGACGCGGTCGTTGCTCGACAGGCGACGCTCGCGGTAGCGACGGTCGTCGCGATAGTAGCGACCCGCGTCATAGCCGCCATAAGCGGGGTCGGGCGCGTTATAGTCGTAGGAACGATAGCGCGGGTCGACGCCATAGCGACTGCCGCCGTCGCCGACGCAGCCGGCAACCATGGTGGAGGCGGCCAGCAGGCCCAGCATCGCAACGCGCATTTCGTGTCCTTTCAGAGGGTTGATGTATTTGCGTAATGATCGGCGCCGGGATTTGGTTGCCGGCGCCGAAAGTCGCCTCAGTCCTTGAGGGTGGCGGGCACGGTGCCGCCGTTCTTCTCCAGCTCGCGCATCACCGCCTTTTGCAGCCAGATGTTCATCTCCGCGCTGCCGTCCTTCTCGCCGGTGTAGCCGAGTTCGGTGGCGAGCTCCTTGCGGTTGGCGAGGCTCGAATCGAGATCGAGCAGCTTCATCAGATCGACGATCGACGTGCGCCAGTTGAGATCGGAGCCCTTCTTCGACGCGATGCCCGAGAGGACAGCCTCGACGTCGACCGACTGGGCGGGGGCGGCCTGCGGCGTCGGGGCGGGCGCGGGCGTCGGCGCTGGCTGGGCGGCGGTCGTCTGCGGGGCGGTCGTCTGCGGGGCGGTGGTCTGCGGGGCGGGCGCAGGCGCTGCCTCGGGCTTGGGCGTGCCGAAATGGCCGCTGCCCAGCGGGCCCTTTTCGCCGAAGATGGCGGACTTGATCTTGCTGAAAATGCTCATGGGGGATCTCCGTCAAATGGATAGGTAGCGGCGGGAGAACGCCCGGTCGGCGGTTTGGGTTCAGCGTCCCGCGGGGCGGCAATGTCGGGTACGTCCTCCAGGGCGTCCAGATCGCCCGAGCGGTGCGAATCGAACGCCCAGGCGAGCCCGGCGACGCGGTCCGCGTCCGTGTCGCCGATCGCCGGCAGGCGGTCCGCGTCGACCAACCCGGCATCGACCGCATAGCCGAGAAACCACGCATCGCGGTCCGCGGCTTCCACGACGCGCCGCGCCGCGATCTCGCGATCGCGGGGGGTATCGAGGATGATCGCCTCGTCCGCCGAGCAGGCGCGGCTATAGCCGTCATCGCCGAAATCGCTGCCTTCGTCGCCATCGAAGTCGCCGGGCGGCGGGAAACTGGTGCGCCAGCCATCGCCGATCGGGTCGTACCAGACCGGGCTGTCGCCGACGCGACCCTCGTGCAGATCCGAGTGAAGTTCACAAAGTGCAGACGCTGGCGCAGGGGCAGCGGAGCCAGCGGGAGGGACAGCGGGGGGCGCGATCGGAGGTTCGGGGTCGGGCGCGAGGCGGAGCAGGCCGACGGCTTCGGCGCGTGCCCATTGCGCCGCGGTCCAGCCGGCGCGCGCGGCGGGATCGAGATCGGCGATCGCGATCTCGGACGCGAGCCCCGCGCCGGTGCGCAGCCAGCGATCGGCGCGGGCGAGCGCGAGGATCGGCGCCAGTGCCGCCCCCGCTGCCCCCTGCTCGGTTGCCGACTCGATCGTCGCGTCGGTCTTGAGGCGCTCGCCGAGAAACAGGCCCGCGCGGGCGGGGCTCGCGTCGCCCGCGATGACGTCGAGAAAGGCGTCGAATTCGGTAGCGACCATCCGCGTGGCGGCGTTGGCGGCCTCGGTCGCGTCGGCGTGGCGATCGAGCCGGTTGAGCAGCGCCATGGCGAGGCGGTTGTCATAGCGGTGGCGCTCGATCACCTCGCCGTCGGGGCGGGTGACGCGCTCGGTCTGGCCGGCGATCGCGCGGAGGAAGAGCGTCTCGGCGACGGCCGGCCGCGCGACGAGCCTGGCGGCGTCCCAGCCGAGCGCGAACGCCGCGCCCGCCGCGCGGCGCCGCAGCGCATAGGCGGCCCCCGGCGAGAGGCCGACGCTGGCGCTGGCCTCGTCGACGGTGGCGCCCTCGGCGATGCGTTCGAGAAAGCCGCGCTGGCGATCGGGCGTCCAGCCGTCGCTACGCTGCGTGTAGCGCGCGGGTGTGGCCGGGGCGTAGCAGTGGAGGGGCGCGATCTCTGGCGGGGCGTTTTCGGGATGGGCGGCGGTTTGCGGGCGCGTGGGGGTGGCGTGCGGGGGCGCGTCGCTGGCGCCGAGGGGTGCGAGGGGGGCGGTCACTTGCGCAGGCGCCGGAAGAGCGCGGTCGAGGCATCGCGGTTGGCGGCGATCTCGGGCGAGACCGGGATGCGGTGGCCGATCCGGCCTGCGTCGACATGCGCCATCCAGGCGAGGACGTGGCGGACCTCTTCGGCGACGTGATCGGGGATCGGTCGTTCGGGCGCGCGTGGGGTGCTGGCGCTCGCTGGTGGGTCGGCGGGGGTGATGGCGCAGGGATCGGCGGCTCGGTTTGCGCGCGGGGCGGCTGCGGGTTGGCCGGAGTGGGTGCGTTTGGCATAATCGATCCTCCTGCTGTGCGAAGAGGACCGATCAGATATGCCGGGTCGGGGTGTGTAGGACAGCGGTTTTTATTGGGGGGGGCGGACCTTCGATGTCCGGCGGCCGGTTGCCCCTGCCCTTCTAGTTCCCCCGCTAAGGCGGGGGCCCAGGTGCCACGGTCGTCATCCTGCTTGATCCTGGGCTCCCGCCTTCGCGGGAGAACAGGTAGCCGTAGGGGGAGACGATGCGTGGACCGGCTAACTTAGCCGAGCGTCGAACCACGATCGGCCGCGAACGACGGCGCGGGGCCGGTGGCGGGGCGGAGCGACTCGCGCTCGGCCTTGGTCGGGACGGCGGTGGGATCGGGGCGGAACGCGTCGGGCGCGCGATCGTCTGCGCCGGGCCGGGGCTTGTCGAGCGCGAGATCGGGCGCGGCATGCTCGGCGGGGTTCTTCTTCGATCGCAGGAGGACGGCGAGCAACGCACCGCCGAGCCCGATCGCCGCGGCGCCGATCGACAGCGCGTTGCGGCCGAACGTCTTGGGCTTGGGCTTGCGGTCAGGCTGGTGGGGGTGGCGGTGGTCGAATTTGGGCATGGGGTTGGTCCGGTGTTGTTGGTTCGGGAGGTTCAACGGACCGGGGCGCTGGGGTGTTCCAAGCACCGCCTCGACTACATGCCGAGCTCTCTTCACAACTCAATGCCCGATGCTATACTTGCTATTAGCCACCAATCTGAACAATATTAAGAAGGTGACCAACCCTTTCGGCCAGCGCGCCTATATCACCAAGATCACTTCTTTGTCGCCACACCTCTCTAACTACTGTAGGATGACCCATTTCCTCAAATTCTTGAATTATTCGATTTACTCTTTCTTGGTCGTTATCATGTATAGCGTCATCAACGGCATGCATGTATCTGACAAAGCCGCTATATGCGGCACGCCTAGTTCTCGACAAACCATCAGCATTGAGATCGAGTGTCGAGCGAGTAAAGTTCGCCCTAACCCTCGAAATATTGTCCAAATCTGGTTTTACTACAAATATTCCGGTAGCTAAATCCAGATCGAAAAAGTCCAAACCATCCTCGGTGCGTGGATTTATGAATGCATCAACGCCGACGGGCTTTTCTAAGTCAGTTCCAATAATATTGCGACAATCTATCAGATCGCCATTCGCATTTACGACTGAATACTTCGACCTCTTGGCATCCTGATTGCATATAGTGCATGAAAACGCATAATTCTCCCATGCAAACGCCAATGCAGGATCTATAGATTTTGGAATAATGTGGTCAATATCGCGATGCCGATCCCTTTCACAATAGTAGCAGGCATCGATCTGAGGGGCCACGCTCTTGAGCGATGACCTCACTTCATCAAAAGCAGAGGCTGGGCGCTTCGCGGAAAACAATCTGGAAGCTATTACATACTTATCTGGCCTGCCAACACGATTGACGACACGATTAGTCAATGCCTCCAGCTGCGCCAAAGTAGCTTCACTCAAATTCGGCGGAGAGTATTTCAGCATTCATTCATCTCCCACTGTCGCCTCAGCAGGAAAGGTTCGGCGAAGGGACCTTCTTTCTGTCCGCTCATCGTCGGTCAAACCTTCGTCTATTGCTTTTGTGTTCAGACGGGCCAACCTTTCAAGCAAAGCACCACCCAGCTTGGATCGAGTTACATGAGCACCGAACAGCTCTGTTGAGTACGCATCAAGAACATCACCCAATACCAACTGGTCAAAATCGACCCCACGAATTCTTTGGAATGCCGCACCACTTCCCGGAACAGGAAGCTTCCATATCGACCCCGCCTGCGTACCGTCCTGGCGGGCGATTGCCCGGCATATGATTGGGGAGTGGGTAGTTACAATAAACTGAACCATAGGGAAAAACGTCGTTAACCAGCGACCAATTTCCTGCTGCCATGTTGGATGTAAATGGGCGTCAACTTCGTCAATAGCAACGACGCCAGGCAGCTTTATAGTAGACCCGTCTTCCGACAACGATTTGAAAACCAAATCGAAGCCATACAACTCAAACATCTGCCGTATAAGTTCAAAAACTAGGCTCAATGCTGACCTGTATCATCACTCAAAGACTCAAGATTTATGTAGTTATCGTTTCCATCCTTAATAAATACATACTCGTTCGTAACCTCTTCGATTTTTGCATTGTGAGGAAGGAAACCACTATTATTTATAAAGTTCTTTACTAGATTCATGATCTCTTGAGCATGAGACCCGCTAGATTTATTTTTCTCATCTTGCAAGGACTGTATATGTAGGCTCGTCAACCAGGTTAGCGCTTCGGTAAGGGCAACATCCTCCCCCAACGCAGTTAAATGGGGAGCAAGTCTACGATTTGAAACAAACAGCCGATCGTATAGGCGGTCACCGCCAGTAAATCTTCGAAATGGCCCAAAAGACGCACTAAACCAACCCGCCCCACTTCCCCAAATTGTACGATTGACGCGCTCACCTGAGTAGGAAATATTCACCACTTCAGAAAACATATTATCGTCTTCAGTCAAGACAGCTTCTGCAACAACCGGTTTAGGCGATGGATAGCCGCCACCAGATATGGTATCGAAATCTCGATCGAAGCTGAATGTGCCTGTAATCTTGGCGCTCTCGGCACCTCTACGAAGCCATCGACTGAAGTCTTGTCGCGCGGCATACGCTTCTTTCTCGCCCATACATAGCAATGCTAAAGATCTGACAACGGACGACTTACCCGATCCGTTCGATCCCAAAATCACGTGCCAGCCAGCCTCATGACCTCTATCAAAATCAAGGGTCAAATTATCTATTGATCGAATATTTTCGATCTGAAATTTGCGAAGGTACATGATGTGTCTCCCTCGAGTACGTTAGAAAGCTAACAGAGTCGCGTCTATACCTACCCAATCTCCACCACCCGCTTCTCCAGCAACGGCGCCAGATACTTCCCCGTAAAGCTCCCCTTGGCCTTGGCGACCTTCTCCGGCGTGCCTTCGGCGACGATCTCGCCGCCCTTGACGCCGCCTTCGGGGCCGAGGTCGAGCACCCAGTCCGCGGTCTTGATGACGTCGAGATTGTGTTCGATCACCACCACCGTGTTGCCCTGCTCGACCAGCGCGTGGAGGACTTCGAGGAGTTTGCGGACATCCTCGAAATGCAGCCCCGTCGTGGGTTCGTCGAGGATGTAGAGCGTGTTGCCGGTCGCGCGGCGCGAGAGTTCCTTGGCGAGCTTGACGCGTTGCGCCTCGCCGCCCGAGAGCGTCGTCGCCTGCTGACCGACCTTGACGTAGCCGAGACCGACCTCGACCAGCATCGCCATCTTGTCGCGGATCGGGGGGACCGCCTTGAAGAACTCGGCGGCGTCCTCGACGGTCATGTCGAGCACGTCGGCGATGCTGTGGCCCTTGAACTTCACCTCGAGCGTCTCGCGATTGTAGCGCGCGCCGTGGCAGACGTCGCACTGCACATAGACGTCGGGGAGAAAGTGCATCTCGATCTTGAGCACGCCGTCGCCCTGGCACGCCTCGCAGCGGCCGCCCTTGACGTTGAAGCTGAACCGGCCGGGCTTGTAGCCGCGCGCCTGGCTCTCGGGGAGCCCGGCGAACCAGTCGCGGATCTGCGTGAAGCTGCCGGTATAGGTGGCGGGGTTGCTGCGCGGGGTGCGGCCGATCGGCGACTGGTCGATGTCGATGACCTTGTCGAGATATTGCAGGCCGGTGATCTTGTCGTGTTTCCCTTGCACGATGCGCGCGCCGTTCAGCTCGCGCGCGGCGGCGGCGTAGAGCGTGTCGATCGTGAAGCTCGACTTGCCCGACCCCGAGACGCCGGTGACGCAGGTGAAGGTTCCGAGGGGCAAGCTCGCGGTGACGCCCGTCAGGTTGTTCGCGGTGGCGTTGTGGACGGTGAGCTTCTTGCCGTTGCCTTTGCGACGCGTGGCCGGGACCGGCACTTCGCGCGTGCCGTTGAGATAGTCGGCGGTGATGCTGCCCTTCGACTTCAGGATCTGCTTGAGCGTGCCCTGCGCCACGACCTGGCCGCCGCGGACGCCTGCGCCGGGGCCCATGTCGATGATGTAATCGGCGGTGCGGATCGCGTCCTCGTCATGCTCGACGACGAGCACGGTGTTGCCGAGATCGCGCAGGCGCCGCAGCGTCTTGAGGAGCATATCGTTGTCGCGCTGGTGCAGACCGATGCTGGGCTCGTCGAGGACGTAGAGCACGCCCGACAGCCCGCTGCCGATCTGCGATGCGAGGCGGATGCGCTGGCTCTCGCCGCCGCTGAGCGTTCCGCTCGTGCGATCGAGGTTGAGATAGTCGAGCCCGACATTGTTTAGGAAGCCGAGGCGTTCGACGATTTCCTTCAGGATGCGCTCGGCGATCGCGTTCTGCTGGTCGCCGAGATGCTGCGGCATGTCGGTGAAGAACTGGAGCGCGTCGACGACCGAGAGGTGCGTGGCGTAGCTGATGTCCTTCATCGCGATCTTGACCGCGAGCGCCTCGGGTTTCAGGCGCGCGCCGGCGCAGACCTCGCACGGGGCGGCGGACTGGTATTTGTTCAGCTCCTCGCGCATCCACGCGCTCTCGGTCTGGAGCAGGCGACGGTTGAGGTTGCCGATGACGCCCTCGAACGGCTTGGAGACGTCGTATTTCTTCTTGCCGTCGATGAAGGTGAGCGTGACGGGCTTGCCCTTCGAGCCGTGCAGGATGACGCGCTGGACCTCTGGCGGGAGCTCGCCCCACGGCGTCTCGATGTCGAACTTGTATTCGCGGGCGAGGCTGCCGAGGACCTGCATGTAATAGGGCGAGGGCGGGTTGGACTTCGCCCAGGGGACGACCGCGCCCTTCTTGATGCTGAGCATGTGATTGGGGACGACGAGGTCTTCGTCGAACAGCAGTTTCTCGCCGAGGCCGTCGCAGGCCGGGCATGCGCCTTGCGGGGCGTTGAACGAGAAGAGACGCGGTTCGATTTCGGAGATGGTGAAGCCGCTGACCGGGCAGGCGAACTTCTCGCTGAAGACGATGCGGCCGTCGGGGGCGTTGCTGCCGAGGATTTCCGATTTCGGCGTGTGCGGCTCGACCGGGTCCGCGGGGTCGACATAGGCGAGGCCCTCGGCGAGCTTCAGCGCGGTTTCGAAGCTCTCGGCCAGGCGCGTGGCGATCTCGCCGCCGACAACGAGGCGGTCGACGACGACTTCGATGTCGTGCTTGTACTTCTTGTCGAGCGCGGGGGCTTCGTCGATGTCGTGGATCGTGCCGTCGATCCGGACGCGCGTGAAGCCCGCCTTCTGCCACTCGGCGAGTTCCTTGCGATACTCGCCCTTGCGGCCGCGGACGACGGGGGCGAGCAGGTACAGCCGCGTGCCCTCGGGGAGCGCCATGACTCGGTCGACCATCTGGCTGACGGTCTGCGCGGCGATCGGCTCGCCGGTCGCGGGGGAGTACGGGATGCCGACGCGCGCCCAGAGCAGGCGCATGTAATCGTAGATCTCGGTGACGGTCGCGACGGTCGAGCGCGGGTTGCGCGACGTCGTCTTCTGCTCGATCGAGATGGCGGGGCTGAGGCCTTCGATATGGTCGACATCGGGCTTCTGCATCAGCTCTAGGAACTGGCGCGCGTAGGCGGACAGGCTCTCGACGTAACGGCGCTGGCCCTCGGCGTAGATGGTGTCGAACGCGAGTGAGGACTTGCCCGAGCCCGAGAGGCCGGTGATCACCGTGAGCGTGTCGCGGGGGATGTCGATGTCGACGTCCTTGAGGTTGTGCTCGCGCGCGCCGCGTACGGAAATCTTGGTCAGCATAAGGCGGTCTGTTCCATATTTGTTCGCGTGCGGCAAGACGTGTTCGCGCGCAGCGACGCCTGCACGGCGCCATTCGATCGGGTGCTGAGATGGGTAACGTCGGCGGCCGGCGAAAGGGGGCATTGTCGTGCGTCAGCGCGATACTTACATGGTGTATTGGATATACAATACAGCTTTGGAGGCCGGCATGGGCAAGAAGAAGGACGAGCGAAAGCGGCGCGAACGCGAGGCCGAGCGGACGGCGCAGGCTGCGGGAGGCGCGCACACGCATGACTCGCACAAGCATGGGAAGCACAAGCATGGCGACCCTAAGCATGGCGGGGCGGCGCCGTTCGCCGGCATCGCCGCGGCGCTGACACGGCAGATGGGAACGCCGGCGGGGCGACAGGTGATCGCGGCGGGGCTGATGATGGCGGCGAACGCGATCACCGCGAAGGACGCGCGTGGCGCCGCGCCGCGCCCGCCGGAGCCGCCCAAGCCTGCGGCCACGCCGGAATCGTCCGCGCCGCCGCCGCCGGAGTCGCCTACGCAATCGTCGCGGGAGTCTGCGGCGACCGGGACCGGGCCCTTCGGTGGCGACACCGCCACCCCGCCGAGAAGCGACGCCCCCGCGCTGCCGCCCGAATTGACCAAGGTGATCGACTCGGTGGCTGCGGGCCTCGAACGCTTCGCCGCCGGCTTTACCAAGCCCGCCAAGCCAGACTCGTCGAAAGCCTGACCGGAGTCGAATCCTCCCCCGCCAGGGGGAGGTGGCGCCTTTAGGCGTCGGAGGGGGAGGACGCGCAACGGCGGGCAGCGCCTGCCGCCCCCTCCGTCAGGCTGGCGCCTGCCACCTCCCCCTGACGGGGGAGGATCGTTGGGGTCGGGATTGGCGCGCGATCTGGTCAGGCGACCTTGGCGAGGAGCCTTGGTGCGCGACGGTCGCTCTTGACGGCGTACATCGCCTGGTCGGCGCGGGCGATGAGCGTGGCGAGCGGCGTGGTGGCGGCGTCCTCGATGAGGCCCACGCTGATGCTGGGGGCGATGCCGATCGGGACGTGATGCGTCATGGTCTGCGCGAACGCGGTCGCCATGCGGGTGCCGAGCGCGCTCGCCTGCTCGACGGGGATGCCGGGGAGCAGGCAGACGAACTCGTCACCGCCCCAGCGGGCGAGATGACCTTGCGGGCCGAGGACGTCGCGAACGATGTCGGCGAGGTTGCGCAGCGCGGCGTCGCCCGCGGCGTGGCCCTGCGTGTCGTTGAGCATCTTGAAGCGATCGACGTCGATCATCATCACCGACACGCGCACGCTGTCGGCGAGCGTGCGCGCGACGCGGTCGAGGCCGGCGCGGTTGAGCGCGCCGGTGAGCCAGTCGCGCTCCATCTGGTCGCGCAGCGCGTTCTGGCCGCGCTCCGCCTGGAGGATCAGCAGCGAGAAGGCGCGGAAGATGATGAAGGCGATCTGGCCGGCGGCGAACCAGGCGCCGATATCGTCATGGACGCCGGTCAGTCGCGTGCCGATCCGGTCGCCATAAGCGAGCCAACCGCGAGCGAGGAACATCGGGACGGTGATGGCGAACAGTGCGGCGATGATCCAGCCGGTCTGGAGCGACTCGCGGAGCGCCATGCGGATCGCGACGACGACGACGACGAGGTCGAACGCGGCGCGGATGACGCTGAGATAGGCGACGCGAAGGTGAAATTGCGCAGAGTCGCGGATGACCAAGAAGGGTAGCCCGCAGACCAGTGCGATCCCGAGCAACGGCATCAGGCGCGCGTCGGGGCGGCTGAACCGCATCACCGCGCCCGCGATCAAGGCATAGCCGATCACCACCGCGGGGTTGCCGATGCCGGGCAGCCAGGCGAGCCCGATCCGGTCGTTCAGCACCGCCATCAACGCCGCGCAACCGGCGATGAGGTGGCCGGCGCCCCACAGGCCGGCCCATGCGCCGAACCGGCCGGTCGCAAGCGGAATGAGGTGGATGAAGCCGGCGACCAGCATGCCGAGGCCAGCAACGACGTAGAGAGTAGTAAGATCCAGCGCCACGGCGACCTGCTTGTTGGTTCGTCAGGCGGCGTCCTAGCGCGGCTTTGCTAAGGATTGGTTCCGGTTGGGGGCTGCTGCGGCTCCCCCTCCCCCGTCATTGCGGTGGATGCCGGGAGCCAGGTTGCGGACCGGGTGATGGCAGCACGGCATTGCCGGGTCCGCCGTGTCCGTGGGTCCCGGCGTTCGCCGGGATGACGGAGGGGGGTGTGGGTCCCTCACGAGGTTTCGAAGGGTGATTGCGGATGAGGCGAAGCGCGGATGCCGTCTCGCGCCGCCAGCTCCGCCTCCGCTCCCCACCACCTCCGCCCTCGCTCCCCAACTCTTCCCCGTCATCCCGACGGACGCCGGGACCCAGGTTGCGGACCGGGTGATGGCAGCACGGTATCGCGGGGTCCGCCGTGTCCGTGGGTCCCGGCGTTCGCCGGGATGACGGAGGGGGGTGTGGGTCCATCACAAGGTTTGGGAGGGGGATTGCGGATGAGGCGAAGCGCGGATGCAGTCTCGCGCCGCCAGCTCCGCCTCCGCTCCCCCACCACATCGGTCCTCGCTCCCCGCCACCTCCGCCCCCGCTCCCCGCGACATGCCTTCGGTCCCCAACCCCTCCCTCGTCATCCCGACGGACGCCGGGACCCATGGTTGCGGACCAGATAATGGCAGCACGGTATCGCCGGGTCCGCCGTGTCCATGGGTCCCGGCGTTCGCCGGGATGACGGAGGGGGGTGTGGGTCCCTCACGAGGTTTGGGAGGGTGATTGCGGATGAGGCGAAGCGCGGATGCAGTCTCGCGCCGCCAGCTCCGCCTCCGCTCCCCACCACCTCGGCGCTCGGCCCTCGGCCCTCGCTCCCCGCCAACCCCGCCCCCGCTCCCCGCGACCTATGCCTTTGGTCCCCAACCCCTCCCTCGTCATCCCGGCGGACGCCGGGACCCATGGTTGCGGACCGGGTAATGGCAGCACGGTATCGCCGGGTCCGCAGTGTCCATGGGTCCCGGCGTTCGCCGGGATGACGGATAGGTTGAGGTCCCTCACGGCTTGGGAGGACGACTGCGGTTGGAGTGAAGCGGCCTTACATTCGCTCGCCGCTATCTTCGCCTTTGCACACCCAGCAAACGCAGGGAGGGCGCCGGTGGGATTACCACCGACGCCCTCCTAAACTCGGCTGGACCGTGCTTGGCCGGACAGGGGCAGAGCCCCTGCCGTCGGACGGCGCTGGAGCGCCGCCGGCCGGGCAAGCCCTATAGATCCACATCCAGCGCTTGCTAGATGTGAATGGGCTTGCCTTGTACCGCCATCGCGGCTTCCTTCATCGCCTCGGCATGCGTGGGATGCGCGTGGCAGGTGTAGGCGATGTCTTCGCTGGTCGCGCCGAATTCCATCGCGATGGCGGCTTCGGCGATCAGCGTGCCCGCGAGGCTCGACACGATCCAGACGCCAAGGACACGGTCGGTCTTGGCGTCGGCGATGACCTTCACGAAGCCGTCGGTGTCGCGGTTGGTCTTGGCGCGGCTGTTCGCGGCGAACGGGAACTTGCCGACCTTGATCTCGGTCTTGTCGCGCGCGGCTTCCTCGGTGAGGCCGACGCCGGCGATCTCGGGCATCGTGTAGACGACGGACGGGATGACGTCCTCGTTGATGATGCCCGTCTGGCCGGCGATGTTCTCCGCGACCGCTACGCCCTCGTCCTCCGCCTTGTGCGCAAGCATCAGGCCCGGGACGCAGTCGCCGATCGCCCAGACGCCATCGACCTTGGTGCGAAAGCTGTGGTCGGTCTCGATCTGGCCGCGCTTGTTGAGCTCGAGGCCGATCGCTTCGAGGTTGAGGCCGTCGACGTTCGCCTTGCGGCCGATCGAGACGAGCACCGCGTCGGCGGTCATCGTCTCGGATGCACCACCCGCAGCGGGCTCGACGGTAACGGTGGCGACGCCGTTCTCGACCGTCACGCCGGTGACCTTGGTCGAGAGCTTCAATTCCATGCCCTGCTTCTTGAAGAGCTTGGCGGATTCACGACGCACTTCACCGTCGAAGCCGGGGAGGATCTGGTCAACATATTCGACGACGGTGACCTTGGCGCCGAGGCGACGCCAGACGCTGCCGAGCTCGAGACCGATCACGCCGCCGCCGATGACGACCATGTGCTCGGGGACCTTGGGGATCTCGAGCGCGCCGGTGCTATCGACGACCGTGGTCTGGTCGACCTCGACGCCGGGGAGCGGCATCACCGACGAGCCGGTAGCGATGACGATGTTCTTGGCCGTCACCTTCTGGCCCGCGACGTCGACGGTGTGCGCGTCCTGGAACGCGGCCTTGCCCTTGAGCCAGGTGACCTTGTTCTTCTTGAACAGGAATTCGACGCCGCCGGTCAGTTCCTTGACGGCCTTGGCCTTCTCGGCGTGCATCTGGTCGAGGTTCAGCGTGACGCCGGTGAACTCGACGCCGAACTTGGTCATGTGGCCGCCCTTGGCCTCCTCGTACAGCTCGGACGCGTGGAGCAGCGCCTTGGACGGGATGCAGCCGACGTTGAGGCAGGTGCCGCCGAGCGTCTCGCGGCTTTCGGCGCAGGCGACTCGCAGGCCGAGCTGCGCGGCACGGATCGCCGCGACGTATCCGCCGGGGCCCGCACCGATTACGAGGACGTCATAGTCATAGTCAGCCATTGTCGCTTCTCTCTTACTTCCCCGGCGCAGGCCGGGGCCCAGTTGGGAGATATATGGGGAGGGCCAAGCGCTTCGTCATCGCGGCCTTCCCCACTGGGCCCCGGCCTGCGCCGGGGTGGTTAGATACTTACAGGTCGATCAGGATGCGCGTCGGATCTTCGATCGCGTTCTTGAGCGCGACGAGAAACGTCACGGCTTCGCGGCCGTCGATCAGGCGGTGATCGTAGCTGAGTGCCAAGTACATCATCGGACGGATGACGACCTGGCCGTTGATCGCGACCGGGCGCTCCTCGATGCGGTGGAGGCCGAGGACCGCGGACTGGGGCGGGTTGATGATCGGGGTCGACATCAGCGAGCCGAACACGCCGCCGTTCGAGATGGTGAACGTGCCGCCCTTCATCTCGTCCATCTTGAGCGCGCCGTCCTTGGCGCGCTTGCCGAAGTCGCCGATCGTCTTCTCGATCGTCGCGACCGACATCTGGTCGGCATCGCGGATCACGGGGACGACGAGACCGCCCGGCGACGAGACCGCGACCGAGATGTCGGCGTAATCGTGATAGACGATGTCGTCACCGTCGATCGACGCGTTGACCGACGGGATATCGCGCAGCGCCATGGTTGCGGCCTTCACGAAGAAGCCCATGAAGCCCAAGCGGACGCCGTGCTTCTTCTCGAACAGGTCCTTGTACTTGGCGCGCGCCTCGATCACCGCGGTCATGTCGACGTCGTTGAACGTCGTCAGCATTGCGGCGGTGTTCTGCGCTTCCTTGAGGCGCTTGGCGATCGTCTGGCGCAGGCGAGTCATGCGGACGCGCTCTTCGCCACGGCCAGAGGCGGCGGGGGCGGCTGCAGGCGCAGGCGCGGCGGCCGGTGCGGGGGCAGGCTTGCTCGAGGCGGCGGCGGTCACGTCTTCCTTGGTGATGCGGCCGTCGCGGCCGGTGCCCTTGACGGTGCCCGGGTCGACGCCGTGCTCGAGCACCGCGCGGCGGACCGACGGGGAGAGCGCTGCGGGCGAGTCGCTGGTGCCGG
Source organism: Sphingomonas sp. Leaf34 (assembly GCF_001421805.1). GTDB lineage: Bacteria > Pseudomonadota > Alphaproteobacteria > Sphingomonadales > Sphingomonadaceae > Sphingomonas. The sequence continues at coordinate 402,516 of NZ_LMLC01000001.1, forward strand.
CGCCGGGCTGATCGCCGTAACCTGCGCCGGACTCGTCCTTGGCGGGGGTTGCCGTGGCGGCGGGCTCGGGGGCCTTGGCGGGGGCTGCGGCGGCGCCGTCACCGGCGTCGATCGTGGCGAGCATCGCGCCGACCTGCACCGTGTCGCCGACCGCGACGGCGTGCTGGCCCATGACGCCGGCGACCGGCGACGGCACCTCGACCGAGACCTTGTCGGTCTCGAGGCTGGCGATGGGCTCGTCGACGGCGACGGGATCGCCGGGCTGCTTCAGCCACTCGCCGAGGGTGGCTTCGGTGATCGATTCACCAAGGACGGGGACGGTGACTTCGGTTGCCATTTTCTATCTTCCTATCGTTCCCCGGCGAAGGCCGGGGCCCAGGTGGGAAAGGTCATTTCTTAGCGACTGGCCTCCCCCGACTGGGCCCCGGCCTTCGCCGGGGAACAGTGAGGGTGGCGGTGTTACGATGCGCGGGTGCGGCGGATTTCGTCGCGGACGCTGTGGCCGAGTGCGTCGGCGACGAGTGCGCCCTGCTCGGCCTGGTGACGCTTCATCAGGCCGGTCGCGGGCGACGCCGAGGCGTTGCGCCCGGCGTAGCGCGCGCGCTTCACGGGCGAATTCACCGTTGCCAGCGCCTCCTCGATCAGCGGCTCGACGAAGAACCAGTAGCCGTTGTTCTTCGGCTCTTCCTGCGCCCAGACGATCTCTTCCAGGTTCGGCATCCGGGCGACGCGCTCGGCGATCGGGTTGCCGGGGAAGGGATAGAGCTGTTCGACGCGGACGATCTGCGTGTCGGTGTCGCCGTGCGCATCGCGCGCCTCGATCAGGTCGTAGGCGACCTTGCCGGTGCACAGGACGAGACGCTTCGTGTCGACGTCGGCCGCACCGTTGGTGTCGGACAGGAGACGACGGAAGTGGCTGTCGCCCTGGAAGTCCTCGGCGTTCGACACCGCGAGCTTGTGACGGAGCAACGACTTGGGGGTCATCACGATCAGCGGCTTGCGGAAGTTGCGGTGCATCTGCCGGCGGAGCAGGTGGAAGTAGTTTGCCGGGCTGGTGCAGTTCGCGACCTGGATATTGTCGTCCGCGCAGGACTGGAGGAAGCGCTCGGGACGTGCCGAGCTGTGCTCCGGTCCCTGCCCTTCATAGCCATGCGGGAGCAGCATCACGAGGCCGTTGGCGCGGAGCCACTTCGACTCGCCCGACGTGATGAACTGATCGATCATGATCTGCGCGCCGTTGACGAAATCGCCGAACTGCGCCTCCCAGAGGACCAGCGTCTTCGGGTCGGCGAGCGCATAGCCATATTCGAAACCGAGCACGCCGTACTCGGACAGCGGGCTGTCGAGCACCTCGAAATTGCCGTGCTCGATTTCCTGCAGCGGCACGTACTTGTGCTCGTCGGTCTGGTCGACCCAGACCGCGTGACGCTGCGAGAAGGTGCCGCGGCCCGAATCCTGGCCGGACAGACGGACGCCATAGCCCTCGGACAGAAGCCCGCCGAACGCGAGCGCCTCGCCGGTCGCCCAGTCGAAGCCCTTGCCCGACTTGAACATCTCGCGCTTGGCATCGATCACGCGCGCCAGCGTCTTGTGGATCTTCACGCTGTCGGGGACGGTCGTCAGCGTGCGGCCGAGCGAGTCGAACAGCTTGCTGCTGAGGCCCGTCTCGATGTTGCGGCGCGCGGACGAAGGATCGGTCGGCGCGCCGAGGCCGGACCAGCGACCGCCGAACCAGTCGGCCTTGTTCGGCTTGTACGACGAACCCGCTTCGAACTCGCCCTCGAGACGGAGCGTGAACTGCTTCACATTCTCGTCGATCCAGGGCTGATCGATCACGCCTTCCTTGATCAGGCGGTTGCCGTACACCGACGAGACGCCGGGGTGCTTGCGGATGATGTCGTACATCAGCGGCTGCGTGAAGGACGGCTCGTCGCCCTCGTTATGGCCGAAGCGGCGATAGCACCACATGTCGATGACGATGTCGCGGTGGAACTTCTGGCGGAATTCCATCGCCATCTTGGTGGCGAAGGTGACCGCCTCGGGATCGTCGCCATTGACGTGGAAGACCGGCGCCTGGACGCCCTTGGCGACGTCCGACGGGTATGGCGACGAGCGCGCGAACTGTGGCGAGGTCGTGAAGCCGACCTGGTTGTTGATGATGAAGTGGACGCAGCCGCCGGTGTTGTAGCCGCGGATGCCGGAGAAGCCGAGGCACTCCCAGACGATCCCCTGCCCTGCGAACGCCGCGTCGCCGTGGATCAGCACGGGCAGCGAAGCGACATGGTCCTTGAGGTCGTTGTTGAGCGTCTGGATCGCGCGCGTCTTGCCGAGCACGACGGGATCGGCGGCCTCGAGATGCGACGGGTTCGCGACGAGGCTCATATGAACCTTGTGGCCGTCGAACTCGCGATCGGTGCTGGTGCCGAGGTGGTACTTCACGTCGCCCGACCCGCCGATGTCATCGGGGTTGGCCGAGCCGCCGGCGAATTCGTGGAAGATAACGCGCAAGGGCTTCGCCATCACGTTGGCGAGCACGTTCAGACGACCGCGATGCGCCATGCCGATGACGATCTCGCGCACGCCCATCTGGCCGCCGTACTTGATGACCGATTCGAGCGCGGGGATCATCGACTCGCCGCCGTCGAGCCCGAAGCGCTTCGTGCCGACATATTTCTTGCCGAGGAATTTCTCCCACTGCTCGGCTTCGATGACCTTGTTGAGGATCGCCTTCTTGCCGTCGACGGAGAATTCGATCGCCTTGTCCTGGCCCTCCATGCGCTCCTGGAGGAAGCGGCGCTCCTCGACATCGGCGATGTGCATGTATTCGAGGCCGACATTGCCGCAGTAATTCTTGCGCAGCGTGTCGACGAGCTCGCGGATGGTCGCCCATTCGAAGCCCATCGTGCCGCCAAGATAGACCTTGCGGTCGATGTCGGCGTCGGAGAAGCCGTGATATTCGGTCTTCAGATCCTCGGGCATCTCGCGCTTCGAGAGACCCAGCGGATCGAGATTGGCGGCGAGATGACCACGGACGCGGTAGGTGCGGATCAGCATCTGCGCGCGGATCGCGTCGGCCGCGGCCTTGGCGATCTCGTCCTTCGAGACGGGCGCGGGCGCAGCAGCCGCGGGGGCGGGCTTGCCACCCTTTGCGGGCTTGGGCGCGGGCTCCATCTGGGTGGGATCGAGTGCTGCGGTGAGGTCGTCCGTGGTGGTCAGCGGCCAGCGCGCGCTTTCCCAGCTCGGGCCCTGCGCGGAGCCTTCGAGATCCTCGAAGAACGTCCGCCAGCCGGATTCGACCGAGGCCGGATCGGCGGTGAACTTGGCGTAGAGCGTCTCTACGAACGCCGGGCTGACGCCGGCTGCGATATCGCTGAAATCCTGGCCTTCGTAGCCCATCGTTCTCGTCCTCAGTGCCCTCTCCCCGCGGGGGAGAGGGAGGGGCCCGCCCGCACTTGCGGGTGGGAGGGTGAGGGCACGGGCGGTCACGTGCCCTCACCCTTCCGCTGCCAAGTGGCAGCTCCTTCCCTCTCCCCGGGGGGAGAGGGGTAGTACAATCAGCCCTTCAACACGCTCAGCAGCGTCTCGCCGAGCAGGCTGGGGCTTTCCGAGACGCGGATCCCGGCAGCTTCCATCGCCGCGATCTTGCTCTCGGCATCGCCCTTGCCGCCCGAGACGATCGCACCGGCATGGCCCATGCGACGACCCGGAGGCGCCGTGCGGCCCGCGATGAAGCCGGCCATCGGCTTCTTGCGGCCACGCTTGGCCTCGTCGATCAGGAACTGTGCGGCCTGCTCCTCGGCGTCGCCGCCGATTTCGCCGATCATGATGATCGACTGGGTCTCGTCGTCCGCCAGGAACAGCTCGAGCACGTCGATGAAGTTCGTGCCGTTGACCGGATCGCCACCGATGCCGACCGCGGTCGTCTGACCAAGGCCTGCGTTCGACGTCTGGAAGACCGCCTCATAGGTGAGCGTGCCTGAACGGCTGACAACGCCGACCGAGCCCTTCTTGAAGATCGAGCCGGGCATGATGCCGATCTTGCACTCGCCGGGGGTCAGCACGCCGGGGCAGTTCGGGCCGATGAGGCGCGACTTGGAACCCGACAGCGCGCGCTTGACCTTGACCATGTCGAGCACCGGAATGCCCTCGGTGATCGCGACGATCAGCTCGATGTTCGCGTCGATCGCCTCGAGGATCGAATCGGCGGCGAAGGGAGGCGGCACGTAGATGACCGACGCGGTCGCGCCGGTCATCGCCTTGGCTTCGGCGACGGTATTGTAGACGGGGAGGTCGAGGTGGGTCGTGCCGCCCTTGCCGGGGGTCACGCCACCGACCATCTGCGTGCCGTATTCCAGCGCCATCTTGGTGTGAAAGCTGCCGGTTTCGCCGGTCATGCCCTGCGTGATGACCTTGGTGTTCTTGTCGACGAGGATGCTCATCTTGTCTCGTTCCTTACCACCCCGGCGAAGGCCGGGGCCCAATTGGGAAAGCGGTCATGGTCGTGCGATGCGATCGTAAAGGTCGTCCCAGCCGGGATTGAAACCGTTGATCTCCCGCAATTTCCAGTCCCGCTTCCACTCCTTCATGTGCAGCTCGCGCTGCCGGGCGGCTTCCCAACTGCCGAGCAATTCGTACCAGACGAGTAGCTTGCAGTCGTACTTCTTCGTGAACCCTGCGACGACGCCATTGCGGTGTTCCCACACGCGCTTCGCCAGGTTCACCGTCGAACCGAGGTAGAGCGTACCGTTAAACCCGCTGGCCATGATGTAGACGCATGCTTGGTCTTCCATCACGGGGGCCTTCCCAATTGGGCCCCGGCCTGCGCCGGGGTGGTATTGCTTACCTCAGTTCATTTCCTCAGTTCAGGCTACCGTCGATACCCTTGCAGGCCACGATCAGTTCCTTGACCGCGTCGACCGAGACCTGGAGGTTGCCCTTGGCTTCGTCGTCGAGCTTGATCTCGACGATCTTCTCGACGCCGCCCGCACCGATCATCACCGGCACGCCGACGTAGAGATCGTTGAGACCATACTCACCCGAGACGTACGCCGCAGCCGGCAGGACGCGCTTCTGGTCGTAGAGATACGCTTCGGCCATCGCGATGCCGCTGGTGGCGGGCGCGTAATAGGCCGAGCCGGTCTTGAGCAAAGCGACGATCTCGCCGCCGCCGCCGCGCGTGCGCTTGACGATCGCGTCGATCTTCTCCTGCGTGGACATGCCCATCGCGATGAGATCGGGAACCGGGATGCCCGAGACGGTCGAGTAGGAGATGACCGGGACCATCGTGTCGCCGTGGCCGCCGAGCACGAAGCTGGTGACGTCCTTGACCGAGACCTTGAACTCGTCGGCGAGGAAGTGGCTGAAGCGCGACGAGTCGAGCACGCCGGCCATGCCAACGACCATGTGATGCGGCAGACCCGAGAATTCGCGCAGCGCCCACACCATCGCGTCGAGCGGGTTGGTGATGCAGATCACGAACGCGTCGGGTGCGTTGGCCTTGATGCCCTCGCCGACGGCCTTCATGACCTTCAGGTTGATGCCGAGCAGGTCGTCGCGGCTCATGCCGGGTTTCCGCGCGACGCCCGCCGTCACGATGATGACGTCCGCGCCGGCGATGTCGGCATAGTCGTTCGAGCCGGTGATCGTCGAGTCGAAGCCTTCGACGGGGCTGCACTGCGACAGATCGAGTGCCTTGCCCTGGGGGATGCCCTCGGCGACGTCGAACAGGACGATATCGCCCAGATTCTTGAGTGCTGCGAGGTGCGCGAGCGTGCCGCCGATATTACCGGCGCCGATCAGCGCGATCTTCTTGCGAGCCATTCCAATCCGTCTCCGTCTGTATGTGCGGGGTGATTGGTGACGCCGGTTACGCGCATTATGCCCTTACGGCAACCTCTAAAGCGGAAAAGTGAGGGCGTTATTGCAACTCGTTCGCATGAGCAATAAGGTGAAACCCACCCCGGCGGAGGCCGGGGCCCAATTGGGGGACGGTGCTAACGGAGCAATGCGCGCTGTTACTGCGACCTTTCCAATTGGGCCCCGGCCTTCGCCGGGGTGGTGCTCGGAGGGTCAGATATGCCCCTCGGCCAGATACTCCTCGGAGCGCATCTCTTCCAGCCGGCTGATCGTGCGGTCGAATTCGAAGCGGCCGTCGCCGGTTTCGTAGAGGTCGCCGGGCTGCGCATCGGCGGCAGCGAGGAGCTTCACCTTGTGTTCGTAGAGCGCATCGATGAGCGCGACAAAGCGGGCGGCCTCGTTGCGGCTGTCGGGTCCGAGCTTGGGGATGCCGACCAGGATGATCGTGTGGAACTTGCGCGCGATGGCGAGGTAGTCGGCCACCCCCCTCGCCTCGCCGCACAGCTTCTTGAAGCTGAATACCGCGACGCCCTTGAGCGACTTGGGGACGCGGAGCGTGCGGCCCTGCACCACGAGGTCTTCGGACGGGACGTGCTCGCTGTCGTCGGTCGAGAAATCAGTGAGGCGGAAGAACGCGGCGGAGAGCTGCGCGGTCGCCTCGGCGCCGTTGGGGACGAGCCAGGTGTCCTGGCTGCCGAGCCGGTCGCGGCGGTAATCGACGGGGCCGTTGAGGGGCAGCACGTCGAGACGCTGCTCGATCGTCGCGATGAAGGGGAGGAAATGCTCGCGGTTGAGGCCGTTCTTGTAGAGATCGGCGGGCGCACGATTGGACGTGGTGACGATCGTCACGCCGGAATCGAGCAGCGAGGTGACGAGCCGCGACAGGATCATCGCGTCGGGGCTGTTGGTGACCATCATCTCGTCGAACGCGAGCAGGCGCGTCTCGTCGGCGATCGCGGTGGCGACGGGGACGATCGGGTCGCCGACTTCCTTGCGACGCTCGGCGGCGATGCGCGCGTGGACCTCGAGCATGAACTCGCCGAAATGGACGCGGCGCTTCTTCTCGACCGCGGCGTTCTCGTAGAACAGGTCCATCAGCATCGACTTGCCGCGGCCGACGCCGCCCCAGAGGTAGACGCCGCGGGGGTCGGGTTTCTTGCCGGTGAGGCGGGCGAAGAAGCCGGTGGACTTGGGGGTGGCGAGTTCGGTGGCGAGCATGTTCAGGCGCGCGGCGGCGGCGGCCTGTTCGGGGTCGGGGCGGAGTTCGCCTGAGGCGACGAGGGCGTTGTAGGCGGCGAGGACGGTCATGCCGCCACCGCTTTTCCACCCCGGCGAAGGCCGGGGCCCAATTGGGAAGGCTTCGATAACGGAGCGGGGCGGTTGAACAATGATCGTGTCCCAATTGGGCCCCGGCCTTCGCCGGGGTGGTGTTATGTGGCGGTGCCGGCGCTTGAAAGCTTGCCGGACGGCTTGCGGATCGTGGCCGAGAAGGCGGCGATCTTCGCTTCGTCGTCGCCTTGCACCACGAGGCCCCGCAGGAACAAGAGGCGGCCGGTCTCCTTGAGCACCTCGACCTGCGCCTCGATCGGTGCGCCGACCTTGCCGCCGCCGATAAACTGCGTGTTGAGATCAAGCGTCACCGCGGTGCCGGCGGTGATCAAGCCGAAGCCCCTTGCGGCCGCAAACAGTGCGACGTCGATGAACGCGAGGAGCGCGCCGCCATGGACGTTGTTCTGGAGGTTGGAGTGGCGATGCTCGGGGGTGATGCGGACGCGGACGATCTGGCCGTCGACGCGGTAGAGCATGGGGCCGAGGAGGGTGTTGAAACGGGTCGGGTCGGAGAGCGACCAAGTACGCCAGCCCGGGTTGGCGGGGTCTTCGGCTTCTACGAAATGGGGTTTGTCAGTCATAATTGCCGTTCGTGCCGAGTAGAGACCGAGCGAAGTCTAGGGCTCGTATCGAGGTACATGTCCTTCAATACGCCATCTCGACACGCTCGATGGCTACTCGGGACGAACGGAGTGGGAGGGAGTTCCGTCCCCCCTTTCGGGATCAAACCACCCGTTCGGCTTCCATCTTCTTGATCTCGGCGATCGCCTTGGCGGGGTTCAGACCCTTCGGGCACGCGTTCGCGCAATTCATGATCGTGTGGCAACGATACAGGCGGAACGGATCCTCGAGCTCGTCGAGACGCTCGCCGGTCATCTCGTCGCGGCTGTCGGCGAGCCAGCGATAGGCCTGCAACAGGATCGCCGGCCCCAGGAACTTGTCGCTGTTCCACCAGTAGCTCGGGCACGAGGTCGAGCAGCACGCGCACAGGATGCACTCGTACAGGCCGTCGAGCTTTGAGCGGTCGGCGGGCGACTGGAGCCGCTCCTTGCCCGAGGGCGGCGGGGTGACGGTCTGCAGCCAGGGCTTGATCGACGAATATTGCGCGTAGAAATGCGTGAAGTCGGGGACCAGGTCCTTGATCACGTCCATGTGCGGCAGCGGGGTGATCTGGACCTCGCCCTTGCAATCCTCGATCGCGGTCGTGCAGGCCAAGCCGTTCTTGCCGTTGATGTTCATCGAGCAGGAGCCGCAAATGCCCTCGCGGCACGAACGACGGAAGGTGAGCGAGCTATCCTGCTCGCTCTTCATCTTGATCAGCGCGTCGAGCACCATCGGGCCGGTCTCGTCGAGATCGAGCGCGAACGTGTCGTAGCGCGGGTTTTCGCCCGAGTCCGGATCGTACCGGTAGACCTTGAAGGATTTCAGACGCTTGCCCCCGCTGGTCCCATGAGTCACCGGGGCGTGCTTGACGCCCTTCTTGACGACACTGTTCTTCGGGAGCGAGAATTCGGCCATTGCGAGCGGTCCGTCCGTGGTGTGATGATAGGTTGTCAGAGCCGATACATGACAGCGGCCCTCCCCGCAAACCCTTAGCTTAGCAGGTGCAACATGCGTCACACCTGCCCGGTACTGCCGAAGCGCCCCGTCAGATGATGTCGAGGATGAGCCCCAGATCGCGTGCCTCTTCGGCTTCGATGTACCAGTTGGAGGGGGCCTTTTTCTTTAGCTCTTCGAGCGATACCTTCGAGCCCTCGACGATCGCGCGGAAGCCTTCCTCCTGGATGTTGATCGAGTCCTCGATCTCGTGGAGCTTGGCTTTCAGCGCGTAGGACAGCGTGTTGAGCGGGCCGTTGAGCTGGATCGTGCTCTGCATCTGCCGCTCGTGGATCATGATCCGGCTGCCGCGCGTGAGGAAGCGGCTGTCGACCGGGAAGGCGGACATGAACGTCGCGCCCGCCGAATAGACCGCGACCTTGCCGAGGAAGAGCGTCTCGCGGCCGGTATAGTCGCGGAGCAGGCGGATATTGTCGCCCATTGCGCGCGCGACTTCGGGGTCGCCGCCGAGCGTGGTGATCGAGACGACGAGGGGGCCGTCGGCAGGCGCCGCGGCGAGTTGCGATTTGAAATTATCGTACATCGCGTCGTCGACCGGGCCGTGGAGGTGGACGTGCGGGGCGGCGAGCAACGGGTAGTTGCGAGCGTTCGATGCGGGGGATGTGTCGGTCATGCGCGGGCAACTTTCGCAGGGGCGGCGAGTTCCGGGCGGCGACACAAAAGGACGGGCTAGAGCTTCGTCGAGATCCCCGCCTGCTTCAATATGGCGTTGGCCGTATGGCGAGACAGGATCGTACCATCGACGACGATCGGGCGGGGTGCGAGCGGGCTGTGCCAGATCTCGTGATCGCCCTTGCCGCTTCGCACGAAAATGCACCCGTTTGCCGTCAGGATTGCGCGAACCTGCGCGGCATACCCCCGAACCATGCCCGGTCAGGCCGCAATCTCGAAGTCCCGCTCGTGATGCGCGATGATGCGGATGCGATGCGGCCCGGCGAGGCGCGCGGGGTCGGCGATATCGTCAGCATGAATGTCGAGAAGTTCTGGCAGCATGGCGCCTGCCTTTGCAGCCAGTGCTTCCAACGTCGTCGCGTCTGCGGCAAACCCGGGGATGTCGCCGTCTACCGAATACCAAACGCTGGCTTCGGGATCATAGTCCGCGCGGATCGTCCAATGCGCCATGTCCAGCCTCGCCTTGCCGCAGGGTGTGCGAGCCGGTTTACGCGGGATTGCGGCTGGGCGCCACCGTCCGCTGTTGCCGGATCGGATGCGGGAGGGCGTTGACGCGCAATATCGGCGTTCTCCTGCGAACGCAGGAGGCCAGGGTAACGGGACGCGGCGCTTGGGATCCTGGGCTCCTGCGTTCGCAGGAGGACGGCTTAGCCTGGGCGGCTGTTTGTGCGCTTGTGCTGGAGGATCCAGCCTACCAGGCCGCCGGGCACGCCGCCGACGAGCGAGAAGAGTGCGTAGAAGGTGATCGCGATCTTCTGCGGCTCTTCGCCGGCGCCGGGGGTTTCAATCCCGAAGACGTAGATCGCGGTCAGGATCGCGACGAGCGCCGGCCAGAGAAAGCCGGCGATCATCGGTGGGAAGCGAGTCAGGAGCCCCACCGCGACGGGCACGAGAAACCCGATCGCGATGATGGCCCAGATCATCAGTATACCCGCTTCTTGGGCTTGATGTAGTCGACGTCGTCAGTGAGCGTGTAGTCGTGGACCGGGCGGAAATCGATCTTGGTCTCGCCGCCCTTGCCGCCCCAGCCGTTGAAGGTGGTGATGGTGTGCTTCATCCAGTTGGCATCGTCACGCTCGGGGAAGTCCTCGTGCATGTGCGCGCCGCGCGACTCGGTGCGGTTGGCCGCCGAGTTCATCGTGACGACGGCCTGGCCGATCAGATTGTCGAGCTCCATCGTCTCGACCAGATCGGTGTTCCAGATCATGCTGCGATCCTTCACGGCGACGTCGGTCATCCGGTTGTAGATCCCGGCCATCTTCTCGACGCCCTGGTTCAGCAACTCGGTGTCGCGGAACACGGCGCAATGCTTCTGCATGGTCTGCTGCATGTCGAGACGGATCTGCGCGGTCGGCGAGCCGCCGCTCGCGTTGCGGAAGTGATCGAGACGCGTGAGCGCGAGATCTTCCGAACCCTTGGGCAGCGGCGCGTGCGCGGTGCCGGGCTTCAGCGTGTCCTTGATGCGCAGGCCGGTCGCGCGGCCGAACACCACGAGATCGATCAGGCTGTTCGAGCCGAGACGGTTGGCGCCGTGAACCGAGACGCACGCGGCCTCACCGACCGCGAAGAGGCCGGGGACGACCGCATCGGGGTTGCCGTCGACGAGGTTGACGACCTCGCCGTGGAAGTTGGTCGGGATGCCGCCCATGTTGTAGTGGACGGTCGGCGTGACGGGCAGCGGCTGGCGCGTGAGATCGACGCCGGCAAAGACCTTGCCGGTCTCGGTGATGCCCGGCAGGCGCTCGGCAAGCACCTTGGGATCGATGTGATCGAGGTGCAGGAAGATGTGGTCGCCGTTCTTGCCGACGCCGCGGCCTTCGCGCATTTCGAGCGCCATCGAGCGGCTGACGACGTCGCGCGAGGCGAGGTCCTTCGCCGACGGAGCATAACGCTCCATGAAGCGCTCGCCCTCGGAGTTGGTCAGGTAGCCGCCCTCACCGCGTGCGCCCTCGGTGATGAGCACGCCCGCGCCGTAGATGCCGGTCGGGTGGAACTGGACGAACTCCATGTCCTGCAACGGAAGCCCGGCGCGGAGCACCATCGCGTTGCCGTCGCCGGTGCAGGTGTGCGCGGAGGTCGCCGAGAAATAGACGCGGCCATAGCCGCCGGTGGCGAGCACGGTCTGGTGGCTGCGGAAGCGGTGGATCGAGCCGTCTTCCATGCACAGCGCGATGACGCCGCGGCAGACGCCGTTTTCCATGATCAGGTCGAGCGCGAAATACTCGACGAAGAAGTCCGTATTGTACTTCAGGCTCTGCTGGTAGAGCGCGTGGAGCATCGCGTGGCCGGTGCGATCGGCGGCGGCAGCGGTACGCTGGACCGGGGGCCCCTCGCCCATGTTCTGCATGTGGCCGCCGAACGGGCGCTGATAGATCGTGCCGTTCTCGTTACGGCTGAACGGCATGCCGGCATGTTCGAGCTCGTACACCGCCTGCGGGGCCTCGCGGCACAGATATTCGATCGCGTCCTGGTCGCCGAGCCAGTCGGAGCCCTTGACGGTGTCGAACATGTGCCAGGTCCAGTGATCCGGCGAGTTGTTACCGAGCGACGCGGCGATGCCGCCCTGGGCGGCGACGGTGTGCGACCGGGTCGGGAAGACCTTGGTGATGCACGCGGTCTTCAGCCCGCTCTCGGCGATGCCCATCGTGGCGCGCAGGCCCGAGCCGCCGGCCCCGACGACGACCGCATCATAGGTATGATCGATGATCTTGTACGAAGCAGACATTACGCGGGGGCTCCGGAGAAGGCGACCTTGAGGATCGCGAACAGGGCGATGCCGCCCAGCGTGAAGGTGAACAGGTTGAGCAGGATCATCGCCACGACACGGCTCTCGCCATGCTGGTAATCCTCGATCACGACCTGAAGACCGAGACGGAAATGATAGAAGACCGACAGGATCAGCAGCGCCATCGGCACCGCGACCCACGCCGATTGCAGCCACAGATGGACCGCGGCGTAGTCATAGCCGGGCATGCGCGCGACCGAGATCATCAGCCAGAGCATGAGGAACAGGTTGGCGCCCGCGGTCAGGCGCTGCCGCCACCAGTGAAGCGTGCCGTGCTTGGCGCTGCCGAGGCCGCGGACGCGACCGACTGCCGTACCGCTACCCATTACTTGATCCCCATGTAGAGCCAGAACACGACCGTGAGCGCGACGCTTGCGACCATCGTCGCGATCGCGCCCATCTTGTTCCGCTTCAGTTCGTAGCCGGCGCCGGTATCGAGCACGAAGTGGCGGATGCCCGTCATCATGTGCTGGAACAGCGACAGCGTCAGGCCGACCGCGACGATATAGCCGAGGATGTTGAGGCCGCCGGTATCGCGCGTAAACACGTCGACGAAGGTGGCGTAGGCCTGATCGCCCGCGGCGATCGCGGCGAGCCACCAGACGAGCAGCAGGCTGCCGACGGTCGCCATCCCGCTGCCGGTCGCGCGGTGCAGGATCGAGACCAGCATGTGCGGGCCCCATTTATAGACCTGCAGATGGGGAGAAAGCGGGCGTGCCGGGTTGCGCGATGCCAAGGGCGGAGTCCTCGAACCAGAAGATGACGAACCAAAAACGGTCTTGGCCCGGAATATAGAGATCGGGCGACCTATTAGCCACCATGTGCTGCGATGCAACCCATTGGGGGCGATCCGATAACCCAAGGCAATGGTTGGCGCTCCACGCGGCTCGACGACGCAGATATCCATCATTGCGGTTTTGAAATCGTCCGCGACGCGGTCGACACGGCCCCATCCCTAACCCGCTCTTAAGACATGCGGTGTAGCGCTGGGCCGGTATTCCCGATCCGGAGCCCAGCATCTTGACCACCACCGACCTGCCGGAACCCGGCGTGATCGCCGCCTCCGTCGACCTGGCCGCCCGTCTGCGCGTGTTCGACTTCGACGGCTCGCTGGCTGGCGCAAGTCGCGAAGTATGGGCCGCGCTCGCGCCCGAGATCACGCATGTCTCGAAAGCGTATTGGGAGCAGTGGCTGCGCTGCTTCTCCGACGAACGGATCTGGGCGCCGCACGAGACCGAGCGGATGATCGAGGTGGGCTGCACGTTCCTGCGCAATCGCTTCCTCGAGACGAGCGGGCGCGCCTGGATCGAGTCGGTCGAGCGGTCGGTCGCGGCCGCCTATGTCGCGTCCGTATCGCCGATGGCGCTGCTGTCGATGATCAGCGCGAGCGACCGTGCCGCGCTCGAGGTGCTGATGCGCAGGGTCGACCGATCGGACGCCAAGCTGCCGATCTTCATCGATACGCTGATGCGACTGTCCGCGCTCGAAGGCGAGATCACCGTCGCGATCTATAACGCGTACAGCACGCATTCCGCGCAGAACGCGCGCGATACGCTGGCGGCGGAGTTCCGCGACGGCATCGCGGCGATGGTCGAGACCGCGACCGACGAAGGGCATATGCTGCGCGAGCAGGCAATGCGCAGTTCGGCGTCGACCCGCGCGGTGCTGGGCAAGGCGAGCGAAGTCGCCGCGGCCGCCGAGCAATCCGCGGTCGCGATGCGCGAAGCCGCGCAGACCGCCGCCGGGCTGATCCGCGCGATCGAGGATGCGCGGACCGAGGTCGAGGCTGCGGCCGAGATCGCCAACCGGGCGTCGGTGCAGGCGGGCCAGGCGGTCGGCATGTCCGAAACACTGAGCGATCATGCCAAGTCGATCGAATCGATCCTTGGGCTGATCCGCGACATTGCGGGGCAGACCAATCTGCTCGCGCTCAACGCGACGATCGAGGCGGCGCGCGCAGGCGATGCGGGCCGCGGCTTCGCGGTGGTGGCGCAGGAGGTCAAGAGCCTGGCCAACCAGACCGCGCGCGCGACCGACGACATCGCCGCGAAGATCGCCGCGATCCAGTCCGCGACCCGCTCGACGGTCGAGACCAACGCGTCGATCAAGTCGACCGTGGCGGAGGTGCAGGAGAGCGCCGACCGGATCCGCTATGCGATGGAAGCGCAGGCGCAGACCGTGACCGCGATCACCGCAGCGGTCGACGAGACGGCGCTCGCCGCCGATTCGATGTCGACCACGATCGCGGCGATCCGCGAGGATACCGAGACGGTCGCGACCGAGATCGACGGCGTCGGCCGCGGCTTCGACGTGCTCGACTCGCGGCTCGGCAATCTGAAGAACAGCGCAGGGGATTTCGTCGCCAAAGTCGCCGCATGAATGACGCTCAGGAGGGGCTATGATCGATCACCAGGAGAGCATGGCCGTCCCGGCCGGCGAGACCAAGACCCGCAGTCCGGTGCGCAACTGGGGCGGTGATCAGCGGCCGCTGCGCGAGCGTGTGCATGATTATGATTGGGACGGGTTGATCGAGCCCGCCTGCGCGACGCTTAGCGCTTTGCTGGAACCCGAGGATCGGCGCCAGATCGCCGAGACCTTCTGGCGCCATTACCTCTCGCTCGACTCGGCGCAACATTTGCTGCGGCATTTCACGCCCGCGCTGCTCGATCAGCGGATCGCCGCGAGCACCGAATATGTGCGGCTGAAATACGTTGCCCCCAACGACGATGCGTGGAAGGCGATGGCGATCGACCATGCGCAGGATTCGCATCGCGCGGGCGTCCCCCTGCCCGCGCTGCTGTCGTCGCTGGCCTTTGCGCACAGCGTGACGCTGAACCTGCTGGCGGATCGGCTCACGGGCGACCTGTCGGGGATGCGGACGCTGAGCGACGTGGTCCAGCGGCTGGCGCTGATCGAGGCGGATATCATGGCATCGCATCTCGGCGCGAGCGATGCGGAGGCGGCACGGATCGAACGACAGACGCGGGCGACCGAGTTTCGCAGCAGCATCGCCGCATCGATTGAGGATACCGCGGCGCTGGGTGCGCGGATCCGCGTGCAGGCGGCCGGGACATCGGCCTCGACCCGCGGCATGATCGGCCGCACGAGCGAGGTCGCGGCGGCGGCGGAACAGTCGGCGGTGGCGATGCGCGAGGCGGCACGCACCACCGCCGGGCTGATCCGCGCGATCGAGGACGCCCGCGGCGAAGTCGAGGCCGCGGGCACGATTGCCGACCGCGCCTCCGCCCAGACCGGCGAGGCGGTCGGCGTATCGGAAGCGCTGAGCGAGCACGCCAAGTCGATCGAATCGATCCTGGGCCTGATCCGTACCATCGCCGGGCAGACCAATCTGCTCGCGCTGAACGCCACGATCGAGGCGGCACGCGCAGGCGATGCCGGGCGCGGCTTTGCGGTGGTCGCGCAGGAGGTGAAATCGCTGGCCAACCAGACTGCGCGCGCGACCGACGACATCGCCGCTAAGATCGCCGCGATCCAGTCGGCGACCGCGGCGACGGTCGCGACGAATGCCCAGATCAAGTCGACCGTCGCCGAGGTCCAGCGCAGCGCTGCGCGGATCCGGCACGCGATGGAGGCGCAGGCGCAGACCGTCAGCGCGATCACCGCGGCGGTCGACGAAACCGCGCTGGCGGCGGATCTGATGGCGCACACCATCGCCACGATCCGCGAGGACACCGAGACCGTGGCCTCCGAGATCGACCAGCTCGGCCACGCGTTCGGCGCGGTCGACGATCAGCTGGGGGTCTTGCGCTGCGCTGCGAACGGATTTTCGGCGAGCGTCGGGTAGGATTTTGCGCAGGCGGTCGAGGCCTCGCCGGCGTGCCGAGACGCGGAGTTCATCATGCAGGGGACAAGACGGGCTGCCCGATAGGCTACCAGTGGGGGCGACCGGTCCGCGTCCAGACCCAGCCGAACATGCGGCCTAGAAGCGCGGGCAGACCGGGCCTGAGCAAAAGCCATTCGCGGGTCGGCGCGCTTTCCGGTGATGGTATCGGCTGGCCGGAGGCATTTCTGGCGGCACGGTAGATGCCGTCGCCGGTTTCGATCGCGATCGCACCGCCCGCGCCATCGATCGAGGCCTCCGACTGGCGGATCATCCGGGCGAGCACCGGATCGGCCACCGCCGCGCGCCAGAATGCGCGGTCGTCGAGCGGGGTTGGCGCAGCGCGTCCGGGCGTGCGCTCGAGCGCGATCCAGCGCTGCGCGCGGGCGATGGCGATCAGCGCGGTCGCGGCGGGATCGCCGTCGCAGATCGGGCCCAAGCGCAGGCCGTTGATCTGCGCGGCCAGCGTCACGAGGGCGATCCTGAGCGCGGCGTCGGTCGCGCCCAGCGCCACGCCGACGCTGCGGAACGGCCAGCGGCATCCCGGAACCGCCGCGACCCCGAACCGGCGATGCCCGACGAACGGCAGCGCGACGACCGGCGCGCCATCCTCCTCGACGACCAGCGTTCGCGCCGCGCCGCCATAAGCGGCCAGCGCGGCGGCGTACCAGCCGAAGCGAAGGAAGCGGTGGCTCGGCGGCCCGCGCTCGGCGACGATGTCGATCGCCGCGGCCAGCCCTTCGACCACGTCACCGCGCACGGTCGGCGGCAAGCGGACGAAGTCGGCCAGGAGCATCGGCTTGGACATGCGACCTCCGATAGCGCGTGGCGGGGCCGGATTGCATGTCATTTCGTCGGTTGTCGCCCGATTACAGCGAGGTTTCGCCACGCCGCGTCCTTCCAATCGGCCGCATTAGCCATCATGGTACAGCGATGCCGACGATCCCCGCCATTTCGACGATCGCCCAGACGATCCAGCTCTCGCTTGCGCCGGTGTTCATGCTCGCCGGTATCGGCCAGCTGCTCAACGTGCTGGCGGGGCGGCTCTCGCGCGTGATCGACCGGGCGCGGAAACTGGAGCAGCTGCATCCCGATTTTTCGCCCGCCGAACGGACGCGCTATGGCTGGGAACTGCGCCTGCTCGACCGGCGCATGACGATCATCAACGCCGCGCTGTTCCTCGCGGTGTCGAGCGCGATCATGACGTGCGTGCTGATCGCGCTGCTGTTCATCGCCGAGCTTGCCAAGCTGCATTTCGGCACGGCGGTCGCCTTGTGCTTCATTCTTGCGATGATCCTGCTGATCGCCGCGCTGGTCTCGTTCATCTTCGAGGTCAGGATGTCGTTGCGGGCCTTCCGGATCCGTCCGGAATTGCTGAGGGATCTGCCATGATCGAAAAGCGCCTGCTGCAGGCGGTGATCGCGGTCGCATGCCTGTTGCCGCTGATCGTCGGCGGCCAGGGCGTGCTGCATGGCCCCGTGCCGTTCGGGCATCTGGCCGATGTGCCGCGCGATCTGGACAGCCATTTCCGCTATATCTCGGGGATCTTCTTCGCGACGGGACTTGGGTTCGTCAGCTGCATTCCGGATGTCGAGCGCAAGGGCGCGCGATTCCGGTTGCTGGGCGGGTTGATCGTCGTCGGGGGACTGTCGCGCGGGATTTCACTGCTGGCAGTGGGGGTGCCGTCGCAGGGGCATGTGCTCGGGCTGGTGATGGAGACCGTCGTCGTGCCGTTGCTGATGCTGTGGCAGTGGAATTTCGCAAAGCGGGTCGTCCGCGCCTGACGATCCTCCCCCGC
Organism: Sphingomonas sp. Leaf34; assembly: GCF_001421805.1. Lineage (GTDB taxonomy): Bacteria > Pseudomonadota > Alphaproteobacteria > Sphingomonadales > Sphingomonadaceae > Sphingomonas. Next base: position 420,414 of record NZ_LMLC01000001.1, read on the forward strand.
CAGGGGGAGGTGGCTGGCGGTCGCCAGACGGAGGGGGCGGACACGGAACAGGCGTCATCGCTTGCCTCCCCCTCCGTCGCCTTCGACGCCACCTCCCCCGCCAGGGGGAGGATCGTTCGGTCAGCGAACCGGTTCCAAGCTGGGGCCGACGTCGGCGGTCGGTAGGTACTGAGGGGCGATGCGGGCCTTTGCGCGCTGTTCATAGGCATAGCCGGCGCCGAGCACCGCCGCATCGCCGTATCGAGTCGCGATGAACGACAGGCCGACCGGCAGGCCGCGGACCAGCCCCATCGGTACGGTCAAGTTCGGATAGCCTGCGACCGCCGGCAGTTCGCTCGAGCTCGGGCCGCCATATTGATCGCCGTAGACCGGTTCGCTGAGCCAGGCGGGGCCGTAGGTCGGCTCGACCAGCACGGTCGCGCCCGCGCTCTTGAGCATCGCGTCGATCCCCTCCGCGCCTGCCAGCCTGAGCGATTTCGCGCGCGCGGCCTTGTAGGCGGGGTCGTTCAGGCCCTTGGTCCTGGCCGCCGCGTCGAACGTCTCCTGCGCGAAGAACGGCATTTCGGTCGCGGCGTTCGCGGTGTTGAACGCGATCACCTGATCGAGCGAGCGCGTGCGGACCGCCGCGGGTGTGGTCGCGAGATAGGTGTCGAGATCGGCCTTCAGCTCGGTCTGGAGAACCAGCAACTCGGCCTCGCCGAGACCGTCGAGCTTGGGTTGCTTGACCTCGACGAGGACCGCGCCTGCGGCCTTCAGCACGTCAAGCGCGGCCTGGTATCTGGCGGCGACGTCCGCGGTCATCTCGGGCCGGAGCACGCCGACACGCAGGCCCGACAGCGCGCTGGTCGAGAGGGCTGCGGCATAGTCGCGCTGGTAGGCCCCTGCCCCCGCGGTCGCCGGATCCGCCGGGTCGGCCGCGATCATCGCCGAGAGCATCGTCGCGACGTCGCGCACGCCGCGCGCCATCGGGCCCGGCGTATCCTGGCTATGGCTGATCGGCACGACATGCGTGCGGCTGACGAGGCCCAGCGTCGGCTTCAGCCCGACGAGCCCGTTGATCGACGACGGGCAGACGACCGAGCCGTCGGTCTCCGTGCCGATCGCCGCCGCCGCGAAGCTCGCCGCGATCGCGGCGCCAGAGCCGCTCGACGAGCCGCAGGCGGTGCGATCGAGCGCATAGGGGTTGCGCACCAGGCCGCCGACCGCGCTCCACCCGCTCATCGACCGGGTCGAGCGGATGTTCGCCCATTCGCTGAGGTTGGTCTTGCCGAGGATCACCGCCCCCGCGGCACGGAGCCGCGCGACGACGGGCGCGTCGCGGCGGGTCATGTTGTCCTTCAGCGCGAGGCTGCCCGCGGTGGTCGGCATCGCATCGGCAGTCTCGACATTGTCCTTGATCAGCACGGGCACGCCGTGGAGCGGACCGCGGACGCGCCCCGCCTTGCGTTCGGCGTCGAGCGCCTTGGCCTGCGCCAGCGCGTCGGGGTTGAGCGCGATGACGGCGCGCAAGGCTGGCCCGGAGCGGTCCATCGCCGCGATCCGCGCAAGATAGGCGCGGACGAGATCGGCGCTGCTCGCCTTGCCCGCGGTCATCATCGCCTGGAGCTGGTCGATCGACTGTTCCTCGACCATGACCGTCTTCGAATATGCCGCCGCTGGAATCGCGGTCGCGAGCAATAGCCCGATGATAAGCTTACGCATTTTTCGAATCCCCTTTGGCGCGAGGCTATCGAGGTTCATGGCTTGCGCCAAGCGGCCTGAACGATGGTGTCGACGATGCGTTATGAAGCGGTAACGGATAGGGGAACGACGTGCGGCTGGTGTTGAAGATCGTCGGGAGTGTCGTGCTGCTGACGATCGTGGTCGTCGCGCTGGCGGTGACGATCGTCCCGAGGTTCCTCGACCGGATTTATTATCGGGGGCCGGCGACTGCGCATTTCGACGGCGAGCGATTCGCGAACCCCGACAACGACGCTGATACGCAGCAAATCCAGCCGGCAGGCGGCGGGCGCGCGAGCTTCTTCTGGCGCTATTTCACGGGCAGCGACGGCCGGCCGGCCTGGCCCAGTTCGGTGGCGGTACGGCCGATAGCGCCGCCCGCGCGAGTCGAGGGCGAGCGGATGGTCGTGACGTGGGTCGGCCATGCGAGCGTACTGATCCAGACGCGGGGGCTCAACATCCTGACCGATCCGGTGTGGGCGGAGAAAGCGGGGCCGCTCGGCGCGGGGCCGCGTCGGGTCGCCGAGCCGGGGATTGCCTTCGATGCGCTGCCGAAGATCGACCTCGTGCTGGTCAGCCACGATCATTACGACCATCTCGACAAGGCGACGCTCGGCCGTCTGTGGCGGCGCGATCGGCCGCGGATCGTCACGAGCTTGGGGAACGACAGCGTGATCGGGCAGACCGGCGCGACGGCGACCGCGCTCGATTGGGGGCAGCGGGTGGCGATCAAGCCGGGCGTTTCGGTCAGCGTGACTCGCAACCATCATTGGGGCAGCCGCTGGTTCAGCGATCGGAACCGGGCGTTGTGGTCGAGCTTCGTGGTGACGCTGCCGGGCGGGAACGTGTTCTTTGCGGGTGATACGGGGATGGGCGACGGCAGGTGGCCGGTCGAGGCCGCAGCGCTCGGCCCGATCCGGCTGGCGCTGATCCCGATCGGCGCGTTCCGGTTCGTCGACGGGCAGATGGAGTCGGGGAGCCATATCGGGCCGGTCGATGCGGTCGAGGTCTATCGCCGGCTGGGCGCGGCGCATGCGATCCCGATCCACTGGGGGACGTTCCGGCTGTCGTTCGAGGGGTATGACACGCCGCCCAAGCTGCTCGCGGCGGCGATGCGGTGTACCGGGCAGAGCGGCTTCGCGCCGGTGGCGATCGGGCGGCCGGTGGAAGTTGGGGGATATGTGAAGCCGGTGACGGGGACGCCGATGCCGCGGGCGGCTTTGCTGAAATGCCTCGATACCGCGGCGGTTCGGGCACTGCGGTAGGCCGGGGTATCGGTCTCGGATAGCTTGCCGCGCCGTGGCACCGACTGAGGAAGCACCCCGGCGGAGGCCGGGGTCCAGTTGGGGGAGGCTGCTGGCAGGGGACAGCGCTTCGTTACTGCCACCTTTCCAACTGGGCCCCGGCCTGCGCCGGGGTGGTGGCTCAGTCGATGTGGTGTATTAGGCCGGGGCGGTAATCGCCCAATCGGACCCGCCCGCTCACCCGATCTTGAACACGCACAGCTTGTTGCCGTCGAGATCGCGGAAATAGGCGCCGTAGAAGCCCATTTCTTCAGGCCCGCGCATACCGGGGGCGCCTTCGTCCGCACCGCCGAGTTCGATCGCTTTGGCGTGGACCTGGTCGACCTGCGCGCGCGAATCCGCGGCCAGCGCGACCATCGTGCCGTTGCCCGCGGTCGCGGCCTGGCCGTCATAGGGCTTGCCGACCACGAGCATCGGCTTGGCCGCGCCGGCGCCGTAGAAGGTCAGCTTGCGATCGTCGGGCATCTGCATGAGCCGCTTGCCGCCGGCGGTCGCGAGCAGCGCGTCGTAGAAGGTCAGCGCGGCGTCGATATCGTTGGTGCCGAGCGTTGCGTAGCCGATCATGACTCTCTCCTCTTGGGGGTTGAGGAGGCATATCGACACGGTTCTGCGGCCGAGACAATGCGCTTGGCCCGCCACCTTATCCGTCATCCTGGGCTCGACCCAGGATCCAGAGCCACGATGCTTCCGCTATGTGGCTCTGGATCCTGACTTTCGTCAGGATGACGGGGGGGCGTCAGGATGACGGGGGGTCAGCCGACGAAGGCGCGCTCGATCACGAACGTGCCGGGCTTCGAATTCGCGCCCTCCTCGAAGCCGTGCGCTTCGAGCATCACCGCGAATTCCTTGATCATCTCGGTCGAGCCGCACAGCATCGCACGATCGGTCTCGGGGTTGAGCTTCTGCTCGCCGCGCACCGGGTGGCCGAACAGCGACGCATCCTCGATCAGCGCGCCGATCCGCCGCGTGGTGCGGAACGGCTCGCGCGTCACGGTCGGGATGTAGTGGAACTGGGTCTGCGCCTCGTCGGCGATCAACGGGTCCTCGGCGAGCAGCCCGACCATCTCGTCGTGATAAGCGAGATCGCTCACGCGGCGCACGCTGTGCACGACGATGACCTGCTCATAGGCCGCATAGACGTCGGGATCGCGCATCAGGCTGAGGAACGGCGCGAGGCCGGTGCCGGTCGAGAACATGAAGAGGCGCTTGCCCGGGAGCAGCGCGTCGAGCACCAGCGTGCCGGTCGGCTTCTTGCCGAGATACACTTCGTCGCCCGGCTGGATCAGCTGGAGCTTCGAGGTCAGCGGGCCGTCCTCGACCTTGATCGACAGGAATTCGAGCTCTTCCGAATAATGCGGGGACGCGATCGAATAGGCGCGCATGATCGGCTTGCCGCCGTCCTGGGGCAAGCCGATCATCACGAACTCGCCCGAGCGGAAGCGGAAGCTCGACGGGCGCTCGATCGCGAAGCTGAACAGATGTTCGTTCCAGTGGCGCACCCAGAGGACCTTGGCGTTGAGGAACGCGGGGGTTTCGGGGATCAGCGCGGGCGCGCGGGTTTCGGCGACGATAGGGGCGGTCATGCGTCTTTTCCTTGGCCTGCGCGGCGGGGCGTCGGCGGATCGATGGCTTGCGAAACGGTCGCAGTATTGGCGCGCGGGGTATGGGTCAACAACAGCAAAGCTTGGGGGGGCACAAAGGCCGCCGCATCAAAACGCTCGTCATTCCCGCGCAGGCGGGAATCCAGACTGGCAACGCTCTCCCTTAAATTGCTGACGGCGTAGGTTATGGATCCCCGCCTGCGCGAGGATGACGGGTGGTTAGTGGAATGATGGAGCATCCAACGCCGTTGCCGTCGCTCCATCTGTTCCCCATATTCCCCCTCGATGGCCATTCAGATCCGCACCAGTCTCGCCGAGCCCGAAACAGGCGAAAGCTTCGTCCCGCACCGCCCGACCGCGCGGCCTGCCAAGGTCGAGGGCGGGAAGGCGTTCAAGCTCGTCAGCGACTATGCCCCTGCGGGCGATCAGCCGACCGCGATCGCCGAGCTGGTCTCGGCGATTGGCGAGGGCGAGAAGGACCAGGTGCTGCTCGGCGTTACCGGCTCGGGAAAGACCTTCACGATGGCGAGCGTGATCGAGCGCGTGCAGCGCCCCGCGTTGATCCTCGCGCCGAACAAGATCCTCGCGGCACAGCTCTACGGCGAGATGAAGTCGTTTTTCCCCGACAACGCGGTCGAATATTTCGTCAGCTATTACGACTATTACCAGCCCGAGGCGTATGTCGCGCGGTCGGACACCTATATCGAGAAGGAATCGTCGACCAACGAGTCGATCGACCGGATGCGGCATTCGGCGACTCGCGCGCTGCTCGAACGCGACGACGTGATCATCGTCGCGTCGGTATCGTGCCTGTACGGCATCGGCTCGGTCGAAACCTATTCGGCGATGATCTTCGACCTGAAAAAGGGCACGACGGTCGACCAGCGTGAGATCGTGCGCAAGCTCGTCGCGCTCCAGTACAAGCGCAACGACGCGGCGTTCCAGCGCGGCAATTTCCGCGTGAAGGGCGACACGCTCGAGATCTTCCCGTCGCATTACGAGGACAGCGCGTGGCGCATCTCGTTCTTCGGCGACGATATCGAGGAGATCACCGAGTTCGACCCGCTGACCGGGAAGAAGGTCGCGTCGCTCAATTCGGTGCGCGTCTATGCGAACTCGCATTACGTGACGCCCGGCCCGACGCTGAAACAGGCGGGCGAGGCGATCAAGCATGAGCTGGCAGAGCGGCTGAAGGAGCTGGTGCTCGAGGGCAAATTGCTCGAGGCGCAGCGGCTGGAGCAGCGGACGAACTTCGATCTCGAGATGATCGCGGCGACCGGCAGTTGCGCGGGGATCGAGAATTACTCGCGCTTCCTCACCGGTCGCATGCCGGGCGAGCCGCCGCCTACTTTGTTCGAATATCTGCCCGACAACGCTTTGCTGTTCGTCGATGAGAGCCACGTCACGATCGGCCAGATCAACGGCATGTCGCGCGGCGATCACCGCCGCAAGCTGACGCTTGCCGAATATGGCTTCCGCCTGCCGAGCGCGATCGACAACCGGCCGCTCCGGTTCAACGAATGGGACGCGATGCGCCCGCCGACGACCTATGTCTCGGCGACGCCGGGCAGCTGGGAAATGGAGCAGACCGGCGGCGTGTTCGCCGAACAGGTCATCCGTCCGACCGGGCTGATCGATCCCCCCGTCGAGATCAAGCCGGTCGAGGAGCAGGTGCAGGACCTGATCGTCGAGGTCGGGAAGACGACGGCGCTCGGCTATCGCACGCTTGTCACGACGCTGACCAAGCGGATGGCGGAGGATCTGACCGAGTATATGCACGAGGCGGGGATCAAGGTCCGCTACATGCACAGCGACGTCGAGACGCTCGAGCGTATCGAGCTGATCCGCGACCTGCGGCTTGGCGTGTACGACGTGCTGATCGGCATCAACCTGTTGCGCGAGGGGTTGGACATTCCCGAATGCGGGCTGGTGGCGATCCTCGATGCGGACAAGGAAGGATTCCTGCGCTCCGAGACCTCGCTGATCCAGACGATCGGTCGCGCGGCGCGTAACGTCGATGGCCGCGTGATCCTGTACGCCGACCGCGTCACGGGCTCGATGGAGCGCGCGATGAACGAGACCGCGCGGCGTCGCGAGAAACAGGTCGCGTACAACACCGAACACGGCATCACGCCGACGACGATCCGTCGCAACATCGGCGACATCATCGCGCATGTCGCGAGCCAGGATCAGGTGACGATCCCGATCGACGAGGACCGCCCGCCCATGGTCGGCCACAACCTGCGTGCGTATATCGAGGATCTGGAAAAGCAGATGCGCAAGGCAGCGTCCGATCTCGAATTCGAGACCGCGGGGCGGCTGCGCGACGAGATCCGCCAATTGGAGAACGAGGAGTTGGGTCTGCCGGTCGACCAGCAAAAGGCGCCGGTCATGGGCCGCTCGAACGAGGGCAAGCCGGGGACGCGGAAAACGCGCTATGGGAAGAGCCAGAAGATGCGGATGGGCGGCTCGCGCTCGCGTTGATATGCTTCGGCTTATAGGTTTGACGAGGTTCCATGAGTGGCGGACGATAATCTCCGGCTATGCTCAAACGGAATCTCGTCGAATGACCCAGACAGCGAAACTCTACGCGTGGTTGTTGGCCAATAGAAGGGGCATACTGCCCTTCCGCGATTTCGAGCGGCTACTGGCAGCGTTCGGATTTCAGCACGCCAGGTCCATCGGCAGTCATCGGCAGTATATCCACAGGTCGGTCCCGAGACCTTTTCCCATCCAGCCATCGGGCAAGGACGCCAAGCGCTACCAAGTCGACCAATTTCTTGATATGGTCGAAGAATATGATTTGAGTATTGATGAATGAGCTACCCGCGTTATCATATCAATGTATTCTGGTCGGCAGAGGATGCCTGCTGGATAGCAGACGTGCCGGATCTTCGCCCGTGCTCCGCGCATGGCGACACGCCCGATGAAGCTATCTCGAATATCCGCGATGCGGTGACGGGATGGCTCGCAACGGCGCAGGAGCAGGGTTTCGATATACCCGAGCCTCGATATCGACCCGCGATATACGCAGCCAAATTCGCAGCTTGAGGCGCACGTCCACAACAATCGGCTGACCGCATCCCTGCAATGGCGTAGGCACTTGCGATCAGTTAAATGCGTTTTCTGGAAAGCCGAACGAGAAGCTCGACGCCGCGCGACACGTAACCGCGCGGCAACCGAAGTTTAGCCGATAACGAGGTCTTCGCTGTTCGACCCGTAATAGCTCGCGACGCGGTCGGCATAGGCCTGGTCGAAGACGGGGGCGTTGTTCGCCCAGCTCGGGCCCCCTTCGAGGACACGCTTGTCGATCGTCACGACGTACAGGTCGCGGACCGCGTCGAACTGGAGCAGCGCGAACGGCAGCGGGTAGAAGCTCTTGCCCATGCCGAGGAAGCCGCCGAGGCTGAGCACGGCGTGCGTCGCGCGGCCGGTGCCCTTGTGGACCATGAAGGCGTGGACCGAGCCAACGCTGTCGCCGTCGCGGCTCTCGACCTTCATCGTGCCGGAAACGCTCGCCTGGACGAGCAGCTGGGTCGGGGTCTGGGCGGCGTCGGACATGAACATTCTCCTGATTTCTTCCGTCGCTGAACCGGTATCACCGTGCGGCGGTTCCCGCCTAGACCGCTTCGTCGCGCTTGAGCCGCCGCCGGGCGTGCCGCATAGCGATGCGATGCGTACCCAGTCCCCCTGTTCCGTCGGCTTGCGATCGCTTGCCAGCCCTATCGTCCTGGCGCGACTTGCCGGTCTGGCGACGCTCGCATCGATCGCCGGCTGCGTTCCGCCGCCGCAGGCCGAAGCGCCGCCGCCCCCGCGCACCGTCGCCGCGGCGCCCGCCCCGGCCCCGCGCCCCGTGCCGATCGCCGCCGACTGGCGCGACTGGCCCTATTCGCCGGGAACATGGGTGTATCGGCGCGACGCGCGCGGCTCGATCGCGTTGTTCGGACCGGCGAATGCCGACGCCTCGCTGACGGTCCGGTGCGATACCGGCGCGCGGCAAATCTATCTGTCGCGCGCGGGCAGCACGGCGACGCCGCTGACGATCCGGACGTCAAGCGTGACGCGCGCCGTATCGGTCCAGCCGACGGGCAGCACCCCGGCCTATGTCGCCGCCGCGCTGATGCCGAACGATTCGCTGCTGGAGGCGATGGGGTTCAGTCGCGGGCGGTTTGTCGTCCAGCAGGCCGGGCAGCCGCCGCTGGTGGTACCCGCCTGGGCCGAGATCGAGCGCGTGACCGAGGATTGCCGCGGCTGAAATCGACGAAGCGACAGCCGGGAAGGATCGGCTGAAAACTTCTGTAAAACAAGGCTTGTATCGCATCCCCGTCCGGCACACATTGGCGATGCGGTCAGGCTTGGCCGCGTTTTTTCCACAAGCGAAAGGAGGTGATCCGATGTCTCATGGTTCAGCAGTGAGTTCGGTTCGGTTCGTTCGGGGGACGCACCGCTAAGTCCGCCGGTTTGCGTGGGGAGTATCCTCTCCCAGTCAACACGCGAGCCATAGGACGACGCGGTACGCATGGTCCTCCGGGCTGGAGCTCTCCGGCCGCTGACCATGTCAGGAGGCTGTCGGTTCGTCGGGAGACGATCCGGCGGCCTCTTTTCATTTTGGGGTGGTTTGTTGTGGGTGGTGCGAGCGCGAATGGCGCTAGTGATTTTCGAAGGCACAGCTACCGCCCCACACTCTCCATCATCCTGACGAAAGTCAGGATCCAGAGTCATCAAGGGCGCGCTTCATAACCCTGGATCCTGACTTTCGTCAGGATGACGGGAGGAAGAGGCAGGGCTTCCCGCCTCGCCTCACGAACCGCCTCACAGGAACGCCTTCGCGCGCTTGAGCACGACGTTGCAGAGCTGCGTCTTCACCTGACCGCCGAGATTGCCGAGCGACAGCGTCTGGCCGTTGCCAGCCTGGACCTGCCCCGCCTGCCCCGCGGCATAGCCGGGCGAGGTCTGGACATCCCGTCGCCCGGTCAGCCGTTGCAGGATCGACTGCGCGCCGCTGGCCTGCGGCGTCGCCTGTGTGCCGGTCTGGCTGCCGGTCAATCCACCGAGCATGCCGCCCTGCCCGAGCAGCTTGTTCTTGAGGCAATAGCCGAGTAGGCCCGCCGCATTGCCGGCCCCGACCGACCCGACGTTGGGCAACCCGCCACCGAGCAGGCCACCCAATCCGCCGAGCCCGCCGAAACCACCCTGCGTGGTCTGCTCCGTCTGCGGTGCGGCGGCCTGGGATGCGGCCGTCTGCGCGGCGGCGCCGGTTGTCAGGCTGAGCGCGGCGGCAAGAACGATGGCGGTTTTCATGATACGCAACTCCGATGGGTTCCATTCACCAACGGTAGAACGCCTGCCCCGTTCCGCTGCGTTGCCGTACGGGAGCCCCGGCTCAGCGCTGCGCAAACAGCGCGTCGACCGATCCGCCATGTTCCGCCAGCACCGTCGCGACGCGGCGACGGGCATCGTGATAGGCCAAGGCCGATGCCCCGGGATCGGTCCCGCGCAGACGCCCGGCTTCGGCGTCGGTGAGGCTGCCTTCGGCGGCGACATGATCGGCATAGCCTTCCACGACCCAGGTCGGGAGGGTCGCTGCGCGCAGTTCGCCGAGGTGGTCGGCGATCATGATGTGCGTCGTCTCGTGCGCGATCACGCCCGACAGCCTGCGCGTGTTGCCGACGTCGCGATCGGTCGTCACGCGGTCGGCGGCGATATCGCTCCGGTTGAAGACGATCGCCGACCCGAACGGTCGACGAAACGCGAAGGCGTGCGGCGACTGGATGGCGAGCACGCGCCAGCGCCAGCCGCCGTTCGTCAGGAACAGCGACCGGTGCACCGGCCCCGTGTAGATCGGGCTCGATCGCAACAGCGTTTCCGCGCGCGCAAGGTCGTCGACGATCCGCGCGTCGATCGGGCGCTCGGCATAGACGGTAACGTCGCCGACCCGCTGGCTGAACGGAAACGCCAGGACCTGCGGCGCATAGGCCAGCATGAGCGCGAGCAGGAGGAGGACGCCGATCGTCCATCCGACGGGGCCGACCCGCCTCCTGCCCGCGCGCGTGGTCATGCGGGAGCGAGCAGCCCCTCGCGTGCGATCTTCTCGCGCCAGACGAGCGGGGCGAGCTGGTGGACGTTCTCGCCCGCCGAATCGACTGCGACGGTCACCGGGAAATCGGCGACCTCGAATTCGTAGATCGCCTCCATGCCGAGATCCTCGAAGCCGACGACCTTCGATCCCTTGATCGCGCGCGCGACGAGATAGGCCGCGCCGCCGACCGCCATCAGATAGGCCGACTTGCGCTCGGCGATCGCCTTGGTCGCATCCGCGCCGCGCTCGGCCTTGCCGACCATCGCGAGCAAACCCTGGTCGAGCATCATGCGCGTGAACTTGTCCATCCGCGTCGCCGTCGTGGGGCCTGCGGGGCCGACCACCTCGGTGCCGACCGGATCGACTGGCCCCACATAATAGATCACGCGACCGCGGAAATCGACGGGGAGCGGTTCGCCCTTCGCCAGCATGTCGGCGATCCGCTTGTGCGCGGCGTCGCGGCCGGTGAGCATCTTGCCGTTGAGCAGCAGGCGGTCGCCATGCTTCCACGTCTGCACGACCTCGGGCGTAAGCGTGTCGAGATCGACGCGGATCGCCGCCTTGTCGGGCGTCCAGTTCACATCCGGCCATTCCTCGAGCTTGGGCGCTTCGAGATAGACCGGACCCGAGCCGTCGAGCACGAAATGCGCGTGGCGCGTGGCGGCGCAGTTGGGGATCATCGCAACGGGCTTCGACGCGGCATGCGTCGGCCAGTCGAAGATCTTGACGTCGAGGATGGTCGACAGCCCGCCCAGCCCCTGCGCGCCGATGCCGAGCGCGTTGACCTTGTCGTAGATCTCGATGCGGAGCGCCTCGATGTCGTTCTTGGGGCCGCGTTCCTTCAGCTGCGCCATGTCGATCGCGCCCATCAGCGATTCCTTGGCGAGCAGCATCGACTTCTCGGCGGTGCCGCCGATGCCGATGCCGAGCATGCCGGGCGGGCACCAGCCGGCGCCCATCTGCGGGATCATCTCGAGCACCCAGTCGACGATCGAGTCGGACGGGTTCATCATCTTGAACTTCGACTTGTTCTCGCTGCCGCCGCCCTTGGCCGCGACGTCGATCGAGACGGTGTTGCCGGGCACCATCTCGACATGCATCACGCTCGGCGTGTTGTCCTTGGTGTTCCGGCGAGTGAAGGCGGGATCGGCGAGGATCGACGCGCGCAGCTTGTTCTCGGGGTTGAGATAGGCTTTGCGCACGCCTTCATCGACGACCTCCTGCAAGCTGCGGGTCGAGTCGAGACGGCAGTCCTGGCCCCATTTGACGAAGATCGTGACGATGCCGGTATCCTGGCAGATCGGGCGGTGGCCCTCGGCGCACATCCGGCTGTTGGTCAGGATCTGCGCGATCGCATCCTTGGCGGCGGGGCTCTGCTCGGCCTCGTACGCGACGCCGAGCGCGCGGATGTAATCCATCGGGTGGTAGTAGCTGATGAACTGGAGCGCGTCGGCGACGCTTTCGATCAGGTCGGCTTCGGTGATGACGGTCATGCAGCGCCTTTACGGATACAGGGTTGCAGGCGTCTTAGCGGCGATCGTGGGATTTATGAAGACGGGGCCGGTGCGGTGCGGTGATCGCGCGGCAACGGCCAAAGGTTAGGATAAGGTCACACCAACGTGCGGGCGCGTATCGAGTCCCGACAGACGGGAAAGGCCGGGACAGCGTTCATGCCGCCCCGACCTTTCCTAGCTATTTTAGAGACTTAACGAGATTACATCGGTGGCGTCAGGCCATCCTTGCCGACCGCGACGGACCTTGCCCCCGACGCGCCGGCCGAGGTGATCGCGAACAGCTTCTGGCCCTTTGCAAGGACCGATCGCTCGGCCGGCTCGAACCGGACGATCGGCGTGCCGACGGGCACGACGACCTGCGCCTTGCCGCCCTTGTACGAGATGCTCAGCTTGGTCTCGCCGGACTTGCCTGCGCCACCGGTAACGGTGCCGTTGGTCATCCCACTCTGCTGATCGACCGTGCCGTTGGTCATCGCGCTTTGCGCGTCGACGGTACCGTTGGTCATCGCGCTTTGCGCGTCGACGGTGCCGTTGGTCATCGCACTCGACCCGTTCGAGCCGCCGCCTGCAGCCGCCACCGCGCCGGGGACGTCCCAAGGATAATGACCCTCGCCGGTGCCGCGCATCGCCTCTGGGAAGATGACCAGTTCGACCGCGCGCAACGCGTCGTCGGGGCCGGTCGTCGCCGTACCGATGAAATCGCCGTCCTTAAGCGTCGACAGGTCGGACTTCACGACCCAGGCGAACTTGGTGTTGGCGTCGAGCGGCACGGTGGCCGACTTGCCGTCATAGGTCTGGACGGTCAGCGCGTCGGCGCCGATCGCGGTGATAACGCCGCGGACGCGGGTGACGGCGGGGGTCGCGCTCGCCACGGCGCTGGTGTTGGCCATGGCGATGTTGGCGGTCGAGGTGCTGGAATCCGTCGGAGTCGTCTGACCGCAGCCGCCTAGGACCGCGACCACACCGCTCAGCAGCATCAGCTTTTTCGTCAACATCGCAGTAAATCCTTCATACTATCAAAGCGTAGCGCCGAGACGGCCCCGGCGATCGCTTCGCGAGCGGCCATGGTGATATGGTCGATGCACCTCAACGCCAAAAGGGGCAATCGGTCGCATGCCAGTGGATAGCGTCGGCAAGCGACTGTGAGGCCGTTTCGCCAGCGGTAGGCCGACTTCGACTTTCCGCGGGTCGCTGCCCCCCCTAGAATGGGCCGATGCATCATATCAGCAACATCGTCGTCCTGACGGGCGCGGGCATTTCGGCGGAGAGCGGGATCGCGACGTTTCGCGGGCCGGGCGGCTTGTGGGAGGGCCACCGGGTCGAGGACGTGTGTACACCCGAGGCGCTCGCGACGGATGCTGAACTGGTGCACCGGTTCTACGATCTGCGGCGCGCGGCTCTGGCGACGGTCGAGCCAAACGCCGCGCACCACGCGCTGGCGCGGCTGGATGCGGCTTGGGAGGGCGAGCTGCTGATCGTCACGCAGAATGTCGATGATCTGCACGAGCGGGCGGGTGCGTCGCGGATGCTGCACATGCACGGCGAGCTGTTGTCGGCGCTGTGTGCGGCGTGTGGAACGCGGGAGGCCTGGGCTGGCGCTTTGCCTGAGGGGTCGGTGTGTGGCGCTTGCGGCGCGGCGGCGCTTCGGCCCGATATCGTGTTCTTTGGCGAGATGCCGTACCAGATGGAGCGGATCGAGGCGGCGTTGGCGAAGGCCGACCTGTTCGTTTCGGTGGGGACTTCGGGCGCGGTGTATCCGGCGGCGGGGTTCGTGCAGACCGCGGCGTATCATGGGGCAAGGACGCTCGAGCTGAACCTCGATCCTTCGATGGGGAGCGTGTTCTTCGAGGAGACGCGGATCGGGGCGGCGGGGGTGCTGGTGCCGGCGTGGGTGGACGAGGTGCTGGGCTGAAGGGTTGTAATCCCCCCGGCGAAGGCCGGGGCCCAATTGGAGAGGTCCCAATAACGATGCGCCCGCCGCCGTTACGGATGTCTCCCCAATTGGGCCCCGGCCTTCGCCGGGGTGGTGGTGGGTTGGCGACTTCAGTGCCCCTCGTGAACGGCAAAAGATCTGTTCTCCCGCGAGGGCGGGAGTCCAGGCTGGGCCCCCGCCTTCGCGGGGGATCAGTCTTCTGGACGGGGGTCAGTCGACCCAGTCTAGGCCCATGTCGCGGTAGACTTCGCGGTCTTCGTCCCAGCCGGGTTTGACCTTCACGTGGAGGTACAGATGGACGGGTTTGCCGGTGATGCTGGCGAGTTCGATGCGCGAGCGGGCACCGATTTCCTTGATCCGCACGCCGCCCTTGCCGAGCACGATCGCGCGCTGGGTCGGGCGTTCGACGAGAATCTGCTGGTGGATCTCCAACGACCCGTCCTGGCGTTCGATATACTGCTCGGTCTCGATCGTGCTCGCATAGGGCAATTCGGCGTGGAGCTGGAGATAGAGTTGCTCGCGCGTGACTTCGGACGCGAGTGCGCGCTCGGTCGAGTCGGAGACCTGGTCTTCGGGATAATGCCACGGGCCTTCGGGCATCGCCTTGGCGAGCTGCGTCTTGAAGTGCGCGAGGCCGTCGCCGGTGCCTGCGCTGATGAAGAACGTCTCGGCGAAGGGGAGCAGCGCGTTGAGCTTTTCCGCGTGGATCAGCAGCTTGGTCTTGTCGGCAAGATCGACCTTGTTGAGGATCAGCCAGATCGGCTCGGTGCGGCCGACCAGCGACTCGACGATGGTCGTGACCTTGCCGCCGATCCCGCCCTTGGCGTCGACCACCAGCGCGATGATGTCGGACCCTTCCGCGCCGCCCCAGGCGGCGGCGACCATCGCGCGGTCGAAGCGGCGCTTGGGCTCGAAGATGCCGGGGGTGTCGACGAGCAGGATCTGCGTGTCGCCTTCGATCGCGACGCCCATCAGCTTGGCGCGCGTGGTCTGCGCCTTGGGGCTGACGATCGCGACCTTCTGGCCGACGAGCGCGTTGACGAGCGTCGACTTGCCGGCGTTCGGGGCGCCGACGATGGCGACTAGGCCGCAATGCTTGGGCTTGGTATCGGGCGTGGTATTCGTTTCAGTCACATATGCTCTTTTCGAACTGGTGTGGTTGCACCTGTACAGGGAAAACGGCTGTCCGTCATCGCGTCGTGGATACGTCGAGAAAGGGAGTTTTGTTCGCGCGGGGGCGCAGAGAGCGCGGAGGTGGTGTGGTCGGGGCAAGGTCGCGCCCGACAAGACGCCGAGTTATTCGGCGGTGCGTGATCGTAGTGGGAGCGAGCCTCATTCGCAGCACCTCCGCGTCCTCCGCGCCTCCGCGCGAGCAAAACTCTTTCTAACTGAGCTTCTCCAGCAACGCCTTGGCCGCCGCGGTTTCGGCTTCCTGCTTGCTCGATCCCATGGCGGTCGCCTCGGCGAGCTTGCCGATCGAGACGAGGATCGTGAATTTGGGCGCGTGGCCGGGGCCGGAGCGCTCGACGACGGTGTATTCGGGGGGCTTGCGGTTATGCGCGGCGGCCCATTCCTGGAGCGCGGACTTGGGGTGCTGCGGGGCCTTGGCGCCGGCCTGGACGCGGTCGCCCCACGCGCCGCGGACGAAGGCGCGCGCCGCGTCGAGGCCGGCTTCCTGATACCAGGCGCCGATCAGCGCCTCCATCACGTCGCCGAGCACGTTGTCGCTGTCGCTGGCGCCATCGTCGCGCGCCTGCTTGCCGAGTTTCAGATGCGCGCGGACGCCGAGTTCGCGGGCGACGTCGGCGCAGACCGGGCCGGTGACCAACGCGTTGAGACGCTTCGATAGCGAGCCTTCGGGATCCGTGGCGAACAGTTCGTACAACCACTCGGCGATGATCAGGCCGAGGACGCGGTCGCCGAGGAATTCGAGTCGTTCGTAGTTCGCCGCGGCCTGGCTGCCGTGCGTCAACGCGCGCTCATAGGGAGCGAGGTTGGCGGGTGTGCGGCCGAAGAGCGTCTTCAGCCAGCCGGCGAGGTCGCTCAAAAGCCTTCCCCGATGCGGCTCCAGCGCGCGGCGCTGACCCAGGTCCAGGGCTTGAGCCATTCGGCATTGCCGTCGGTCGAGAAGAAGTTGACGACCGCCTTGCCCTCGACATTCTCGAGCGGGACGTAACCCATGCCGCTCGGCGCGGGGAAGCGACTGTCGCCGCTGTCGTCGCGGTTGTCGCCCATCACGAAGATGTGGCCCGCGGGGATCGTGTAGAGCCCGGTGTCGTCGCGGTCGGGGAGTTCGGCCTGGTCGAGCACTTCGTAGCTGCGACCATTCGGCAGCGTTTCGCGGAAGCGGGGGTAGCGGCAGATCTGGACGTTGGCGACGACGTCGACGAACGGCGCGCCGCATTTCTCGGCGTCGAAATTGGCGGTCAGCGGGATCGTGAAGTCAGCGATGCGCTGTTTCGCGATCGCCTTGCCGTTGAGGTAGACGACGCCCTGCCGCATCTGGACGGTCTCGCCGGGCAGGCCGATGACGCGCTTGATGACGTCGTGATCGAGGACTTCGGGCGCGCGGAAGACGACGACGTCGCCGCGCGTCGGCGTGCTGCCGAGGATGCGGCCGGGGATCAGCGGAACGCCCCCGGGCAACGACCAGCGCGAATAGCCGTAGTTCCATTTCGAAACGAAGAGATAGTCGCCGATCAGCAGGCGGGGCAGCATCGATTCGGACGGGATGCTGAACGGCGCGAAGATGAAACTGCGCAGGATCAGCACGACCACCGCCAGCTTCAGCAGGAAGCGGAACGTCTCTGCAGTCTCGGACCGCGCCGGTTTGGTCTTCGTGTCATTTGCCATGGCGGCGGGTTTGCGCAGACCGCGCGCGTCGTCAAGCGTGCGGAGGATACCGAACGCCGAAAGACCGTTGTCGCGGTCTCGCGCTTGCAGCATGACCGGCGCGCACGTCTATTCGGAGAAGTAGCATGACCGCCGACTGGTCCAAGATCGAAGCCCTGCCCGCCACCACGCTGACCGACCTGTTTGCACAGGATTCGGAGCGCCTTTCGAAGCTGAGCCTCGACGTCGCGGGTATCCATTTCGACTGGTCGAAGACGCATCTGACGACCGACATGGTCGCCGCGTTCGAGCAGATGGCCAAGGCGCAGGATCTGGCGGGCAAGCGCCAGGCGCTGTTCTCGGGCGAGGTCGTCAACGTAACCGAGGGCCGCGCGGTCGAGCACACCGCCGAGCGCGGCGAGGGCAAGCCCGAGAGCGTCGCGATCGCGCAGGCGAGCCACCAGCGGATGCGCACGCTGATCGATGCGATCGAGGCGGATGCGCTCGGGCCGGTGCGGCATATCCTTCACGTCGGGATCGGCGGATCGGCGCTGGGGCCGCAGTTGCTGGTCGACTCGCTCGGGCGTGACGACAAGCGCTATGATGTCGGGATCGTCGCCAATGTCGACGGCGTCGCGCTGGAGGACGTGTTCGCGAAGTTCGATCCGGCGGCGACGCTGCTCGTGGTCGCGTCGAAGACCTTCACGACGACCGAGACGCTGATGAACGCCGAGAGCGTGCTGCAGTGGATGACCGAGCATAATGTGGAGGATCCGTATGGCCGCGTGATCGCGCTGACCGCCGCGCCCGAAAAGGCGATGGAATGGGGCGTCGACGAGACGCGCATCCTGCCGTTCGCCGAGAGCGTCGGCGGGCGCTATTCTTTGTGGTCGACGATTGGGTTCCCGGCCGCGATCGCGCTCGGCTGGGACCGGTTCGAGGAGCTCCTCGAGGGGGCGGCCGAGATGGATCGCCACTTCCGTCTCGCCGCGCTGCACGAGAATGCGCCGGCGCTCGCGGCGTTCGCCGACCTCTATTACACGCAGATCCGCCATGCCGAGACGCGTGCGACCTTTGCCTATGACGAGCGGTTGCGCTTGCTGCCGAGCTATCTCCAGCAGCTGGAGATGGAGTCGAACGGCAAGTCGGTGACCGCGGACGGCGAGCCGCTCGGGCGGCCCTCGGCGGCGATCACCTGGGGCGGGGTCGGTACCGAGGCGCAGCATGCGGTGTTCCAGCTGCTCCACCAGGGCACGCATCTGGTGCCGGTCGAGTTCGTCGCGTCGATCGAGGCCGGCGACACGCTGCCTGAGGAGCATCACCGTGCGCTGTTGCTCAACGCGTTCGCACAGGGTGCGGCGCTGATGGCGGGCAAGCAGGTCGAGGATCCGGCGCGCAGCTATTCGGGTGACCGGCCGTCGTCGACGCTGCTGCTCGACGATCTCGATGCGCGCACGCTGGGGGCGTTGATCGCGTTCTACGAGCACCGTGTGTTCGTGAACGGCGTGCTGCTGGGGATCAACTCGTTCGACCAGTTCGGGGTGGAGCTGGGCAAGGAGATGGCGAAGGCGGCGGAGAAGGGCGGGCAGACGTTCGATCCTTCGACGGATGACCTGATCGCGCGCGCGTTTGGGTAAGTGGAGGTTGGGGGAACGTGCTTCCCCCAAGCCCCAACTCCGCCACCCCGGCGTAGGCCGGGGCCCAATTGGGCGAACCGTGGTTTCCCAAACGACCGCCTTCCCAATTGGGCCCCGGCCTTCGCCGGGGTGGTAGAAGAGGGAGCGCGCGCGCACCTCCCGCGTTACGCCTGCATGCCCATCCTCCTAGCCGCCGCGCTCGCCGCCTCTCCCACCCTCGCGCAGATGCGCTGGGAGCGGCGGGTGTTGATCGTCGCGGCACCCTCCGCGCATGACCCAATGCTTGCCGCACAGCGCCGCATCCTTGGCAGCTGGAGCGCGAAAGGCGACGAGCGCGACCTCACCATCGTCGAGGTCGTAGGCGATCAGGTCCGCGGTGCCGGCGACACCGCCCCTTCTCTGCGTCGCAAATTCCGCCTTCCCGCGACCTTCACCGCGATCCTGATCGGCAAGGACGGCGGCGAGAAACTGCGTAGCACGCACCCCTTCCCCACCGCCCTGCTCGAGCAGACGATCGACGCGATGCCAATGCGCAGAGCGGGTCAGCGATAGAGTCGGTCGATCAGCCTGATCGCCGCGCCGGGGTTGTCGCCTCGCGCCCCCTGCCCCAGATGGCACTCAAAGCCGCAGCGCGGCGCGCGACGTACAAGGATAGCCCGTGACCGATACCCAATTCGACTATGACCTCTTCGTCATCGGCGCCGGCTCGGGCGGGACGCGCGCGTCGCGCGTCGCCGCCGCGCACGGTGCACGCGTCGCGGTCGCCGAAGAATATCGCGTCGGCGGGACCTGCGTCATTCGGGGCTGCGTGCCCAAGAAGCTGCTGATCTACGGCGCGCATTTCGCCGAGGATCTGAAGGACGCCAAGCGCTTCGGCTGGCAGGTGCCCGACGATTGCGCGTTCGACTGGCGCGTGCTGCGCGACAACGTGATGGAGGAGGTCGACCGGATCAACGGCGCCTACACGACCACGCTCGAGAATAATCACGTCGACATCATCCACCAGCGCGCGGTCGTCTCCGGCCCCAACGAGGTGTCGCTCGCCGACGGCAGCAAAAAGACCGCGGCCAAGATCCTGATCGCGGTCGGCGCGCACCCGCTGGTGCCTGATTGCCCGGGCTCCGAACACGGCATCACCTCGAACGAGGTGTTCCACCTCGACGACGTGCCAAAGCGCGTCCTGATCGCGGGTGCGGGCTATATCGCCAACGAATTCGCCGGGATCTTCCACCAGTTCGGATCGCACGTCACGCTGATCAACCGCACCGACGTGATCCTGCGCGGTTACGACGAGTCGATCCGCGACCGGCTGCTCCAGATCTCGATGAGCAAGGGCATCGACTTCCGCTTCAACGCGGCGTTCCAGGGCATCGATAAGGGCGAGGACGGCTGCCTGACCGTCAGCATGAGCGGGCATGAGCCGATCACCGTCGACCTCGTGATGTTCGCGACCGGCCGCCTGCCGAACACCAAGGGCCTCGGGTTAGAAACCGCGGGCGTCGAACTCGACGCGGCGGGCGCGGTGGTCGTCGACGCGGACAACCGGTCGAGCTGCGACAGCATCTTTGCGGTCGGCGACGTCACCAACCGCATCCAGCTGACCCCGGTCGCGATCCGCGAGGGGCAGGCGTTCGCCGACACGTTCTTCGGCAACAAGCCGACGCGCGTCGATTACGCCAACGTCCCCGCTGCGGTGTTCAGCCACCCGCCAATGGCCGGCGTCGGCATGACCGAATCGCAGGCCAAGCAGGCGCTGGGATCGGTGAAGGTGTACACGTCGGATTTCCGGCCGATGAAGAACGTGCTCGCCGGGCGCAACGAGCGATCGCTCTACAAGATGATCTGCGACGGCGAGACCGACCGGGTGGTTGGCATCCACATGATCGGGCCGGACTGCCCCGAGATCCTGCAATCCGCCGCGGTGGCGGTGAAGGCAGGGCTGACCAAGGCCGATTTCGACGCGACGGTCGCGCTGCATCCGACGATGGCGGAAGAGCTCGTGCTGATGAAGTAAGGCCTTCGGGCTTTGCGTCCTGCGCGCAATTCGGTAGATCGGGCGCATACCCGATCCTCGAAAGGTTCCAGCATGCGTGAAGCCGCCATCGTGTCGACCGCCCGTACCGCTATCGGCAAAGCCTATCGCGGCGCGTTCAATGCGACCGAAGCCCCGGTGCTGGCGGGGCATGTGATGAACGCGGTCGTCGAGCGCGCCGGGGTAGATCCGGCGCGGATCGACGAGGTGTTCTGGGGCATCGGCAACCAGTGGGGCACGCAGGGCGGCAATGCGGGGCGGATGGCGATCTTTGCCGGCGGACTGCCCGAGTCGGTGCCGGCGTTCACGCTCGACCGGAAATGCGGATCGGGCCTGACCGCGGTGGCGATGGCGGCGCGGACGATCATCTGCGACGAGGCCGATGTCGCGCTGGCCGGCGGGATGGAGTCGATCAGCTACACCGTCACCAAGGACGCGCCGCGCTACGTCAATGCGAGCGTGATCGCCAAGGAGCCGGCCGCCTATATCCCGATGATCGAGACCGCGGAGATCGTCGCCGAGCGCTACGGCATCAGCCGCGAGGCGCAGGATGCCTATGCCGCAATGAGCCAGCAGCGCGCCGCGGCGGGCCTCGCGAGCGGCGCGTTTGCCGAGGAGATCGTGCCAATCACCGTCGAGAAGGCGCTGTTCGACAAGCAGGGCAATCATGCCGGAATCGAGAGCGTCACGCTGTCGCAGGACGAGGGCATCCGCGCGGGAACGACGCTGGAGGGGCTGCGCGGGCTGAAGACGGTTTGGGCGGGCGGCGACTTTTCGGGCCCCGGCACGAGCGTGACTGCGGGCAATGCCAGCCAGTTGTCCGATGGCGCATCGGCGCAGTTGCTGATGGATCGTAAGACGGCCGAGGCCGAGGGCAAGGAGATCCTCGGTATCTATCGCGGGTTCCAGGCGGCGGGATGCAGCCCGGCGGAGATGGGGATCGGGCCGATCTTTGCGATCCCGAAACTGCTCGAGCGCGCGGGGCTGTCGGTCGGCGATATCGGGCTGTGGGAGCTGAACGAGGCGTTCGCGTCGCAGTGTCTGTATTGCCGCGATCATCTCGGCATCGATCCGGAGAAGTACAACGTCAATGGCGGCGCGATCGCGGTGGGGCACCCGTTCGGGATGACCGGATCGCGGCTGGTCGGCCATGCGCTGATCGAGGGGCGCAAGCGCGGCGTGCGCTATGTCGTGGTGTCGATGTGCACCGCGGGGGGCATGGGGGCTGCGGGGTTGTTCGAGATCGTTTGAGGTTGGCCCCGGCGCGGGCGTGCCCTCACCCTGCCAACACTAAGACGCCGCGGGCCCCTTCCCTCTCCCCGATGGGAGAGGGAGATGCGCGTCCGGGGCATTGCCAACGTCCTGAGCCGGGCGCAGGTTTGCGCATTCTCCAGGGGGACGCGCGGCTATGACGACGGCATTGATCACCGGCGCATCGGCGGGGCTTGGCGAAGGCTTTGCGCGGGCGCTTGCGGCCGAGGGGACCACGCTGATCCTCACCGCGCGGCGGGTCGATCGGCTCGAGTCGCTGGCGACCGAACTGCGCGCAGCGCACGGCGTCGCGGTGCATGTCTTTGCCGCCGATCTTGCGGACCCGGATGGCCCGACGACGCTCATCGCAGCGATTGCGGCCGCCGCGATGCCGGTCGACGTGCTGATCAACAATGCCGGGTTCGGCGCGCGGGGTGACTTTGCGGACCTCGACAGCGCGCTGCAGCTTGGCATGATCGACCTCAATTGCCGCGCGCTGGTGGCGCTGACACACGCGATCCTACCACAGATGATCGCGCGCGGATCGGGCGGGATCCTCAACCTCGCCTCGGTCGCCTCGTTCCAGCCGGGACCGTGGATGGCTGTCTATTATGCGAGCAAGGCGTTCGTGCTGAGCTTTTCCGAGGCGCTGCACGAGGAGGTGAAGGCCAAGGGCGTGCGGGTGGCCGCGTTGTGCCCCGGCCCCACGCGCACCGAGTTCGCCGATATCGCCGGGCTGGGCGACACCGCTCTGTTCGAACGCCTGGCAAGCGATCCGGGTGCGGTGGTGCGCGACGGGCTGGCGGCGCTGGCCGCGAACCGGGCGGTAAAGGTGTCGGGCGCACTGAACTTCGCGATGGCCGAGGGGATACGCTTTACGCCGAGAAGCCTCGCGCGGCGGATCGCGGGGGCGTTGCAGAAGGCGCGCGACTGAGGCGGATCAACGGCCGGCGAACTCGGCGATGGCCGGTACGATCGCGATGCCCTGAAGCATCCCGTCGAACCGGCCTTTGATCGTCAGCGCAGCGCGGTGCGTGCGCTTCCCCCGCGTCTCAGTCTGCGAACAGCAGGACGGGGGTTTCCAGGTACTTCTTCAGGCCCTGGACGAAGCTGGCCGCATCCCAGCCGTCGACGACGCGGTGATCGCAGCTGATCGACAGGTTCATCAGCTTGGCGCGGACGATCTCGTCACCCTTGAACACGGGGCGTTCGACGATCTTGTTGGGGCCGATGATCGCGACTTCGGGGCGGTTGATGACCGGGGTCGTCGCGATGCCGCCGAGCGGGCCGAGCGAGGTGACGGTGATCGTGCCGCCGCCCATCTCGCTGGGGGCGAGCTTGCCGGCGCGCGCGGCTTCGGCGAGGCGCGTGATCTCGGTCGCGAGCTGCCAGACGTTGCGGTCCTGCGCGTCGCGGATCACGGGGACCGTGAGCCCTGCGTCGGTCTGCGCGGCCATGCCGAGGTGGATGCTGCCGTGGCGAGTCACCACGCCCGCCTCGTCGTCATAGCGCGCGTTGAGCATCGGGAAGTCGGGGATCGTCTTGCAGATCGCGACGATCATCAGCGGCAGCATCGTGAGCTTGGGGCGGCCGCCGCGGTTGGCGTTGAGGTCGGCGCGCATCGCTTCCAAGGCGGTGACGTCGATCTCGTCGACATAGGTGAAGTGCGGGATCGCGCGCTTCGACGCGGCCATGTTCTCGGCGATGCGGCGACGCATGCCGATGACCTTGATCGGCTGGTCTTCGCGGGCGCGCGATGCGCGTGGTGGGTGATAGCCCTCGCCCGATCCGTAGCGGAGGTAGGCGTCGAGATCGGCGTGGCGGACGCGGTCGGCGTCGGTCTTCACCGAGGCGAGATCGATGCCGAGATCACGCGCGCGGGCGCGGACCGCGGGGGATGCGAGCGCGTGGGTTTTCAGGTCCTCCCCGGCACGGGGAGGGGGGCCATCCGCAGGATGGTGGAGGGGGGCTTCCACGAGGGGGGCTTCCACGAGGGGGGCTTTCACGAGCGGGGCGGCCTTCGCCGGCGCGGGCGTTTGGGGCACGCCCCCTCCACCACCAGCTCCGCTGGCGGTCCCCCTCCCCATTTCGGGGAGGATTTCTTCGACGCCGGGATTCTCGGCTTCGTACTGCTCTGCGGTTTCGGCCTGCGCCGACGTCAAGGGCGCGGCGACCACTTCGTCCCCGGTTTCCACCGCATCGGTCTCGATCACGACCAGCGCAGCGCCGATCGACACCTGGTCGCCGACCTCGCCCGCGAGTTCGACGACGACGCCGGTCACGGGCGACTCCATCTCGACGGTGGCCTTGTCGGTCATCATGTCGGCGATCGGCGAATCTTCCTCGACGCGGTCGCCGATGGCGACGTGCCAGGCGACGATCTCGGCCTCGGAGATGCCTTCGCCGATGTCGGGCAGCTTGAAGGTGAAGCGGGCCATTATGCGTCCTTCATGATCTTCTTGAGGGCTTCGCCGATGCGGACCGGCCCCGGGAAATAGGCCCATTCGAGGCTGTGCGGGTACGGCGTGTCGAACCCGGTCACGCGCTCGATCGGCGCCTCGAGATGGTAGAAACAGCGTTCCTGGACGATCGCCGACAGCTCCGCGCCGAACCCGCTGGTGCGTGTCGCCTCGTGGACGATCATGCAGCGCCCGGTCTTCTTCACCGACGCCTCGATCGTCTCGATATCGAGCGGCACGAGCGTGCGCAGATCGACGATCTCGGCGTCGATGCCGGCTTCGGCGACGACCGCGGTGCAGACGTGCACCATCGTGCCATAAGCGAGGATCGTCAGCGCCTGCCCCTCGCGGACGATCTTCGCCTTGCCGAGCTCGATCTTGTAGTATCCGGTCGGCACTTCGCCGGCCGGATGCTTCGACCAGTTCTGCGACGGGCGATCCCAATAGCCGTCGAACGGACCGTTATAGATGCGCTTGGGCTCGAAGAAGAGCGTCGGGTCGTTGTCCTCGATCGCGGCGATCAGCAGGCCCTTGGCGTCGTAGGGCGTCGACGGAATCACCGTCTTGATCCCCGACATGTGCGTGAACAGACCTTCGGGCGACTGGCTGTGCGTCTGCCCGCCGAAGATGCCGCCGCCGAAGGGGGAGCGCACCGTGATCGGCGAGGTGAACTCGCCCGCCGAGCGATAGCGCAGCCGTGCCGCCTCGGACACGAGCTGGTCGAGCGCGGGGTAGATGTAATCGGCGAACTGGATCTCGGGGACCGGGCGCAGGCCGTAGGCGCCCATGCCGACCGCGACGCCGATGATCCCGCATTCGGTGATCGGCGTATCGAACACGCGCGTCTTGCCGTGCTTGACCTGAAGCCCCGCGGTCGCGCGGAACACGCCGCCGAAATAGCCGACATCCTCGCCCATCACGATCACGTCGGGATCGCGCTCCATCATGATGTCCATGGCGGAGTTGATCGCCTGGATCATGTTCATGCGAGTGGTTTCGCCGCCGGTATCCGACGCGTCCGAGACGGGTGTTTCGATCATGTCGCTCATGCCTTGCGATCCCAGGGGCGGCCCGATGCGGATTCCTCATCAAGCATCTGCTGACGCTGCTCCTTCAGATGCCAGGGCAGTTCCTCGAACACGCCGTCGAACAGCGATTCGAGCGGCTGGTGCAGGCCATGGCCGAGGATGCCGTTCTTCTCGGCCTCCTTCTGCGCGGCCTTGACCTGCTCGGCGAGCTCCTTGTCCTGCGCGGCGTGGCGTTCATCGTCCCATTCGCCGATCGCGATCAGGTGATCCTTGAGACGCTTGATCGGATCGCCGAGCGGCCAGGCATTGGGCTCGCCTTCGCTGCGATACTGGCCCGGATCGTCGGAGGTCGAATGGCCTTCCGCGCGGTAGGTGAAATGCTCGATCAGCGTCGGGCCCTGGTTGGTCCGCGCGCGCTCGGCGGCCCATTGCGTCGCGGCGTACACCGCGAGCGCGTCGTTCCCATCGACCCGAAGCCCGGCGATGCCGTAGCCGACCGCGCGCGCCGCAAAGGTCGTCGCCTCGGCGCCCGCGAACCCGGAGAAGCTGGAGATCGCCCACTGGTTGTTGACGACGTTGAAGATCACCGGCGCGCGGTAGACCGCGGCAAAGGTGCACGCCGAGTGGAAATCGCCCTCGGCGGTCGAGCCTTCGCCGCACCAGGTCGCGGCGATCCGCGTGTCGCCCTTGGCCGCCGATGCCATCGCCCAGCCCACGGCTTGCGGATATTGCGTCGTGAGGTTGCCCGAGATCGAGAAGAAGCCGGCTTCCTTGACCGAATACATGATCGGCAGCTGCTTGCCGCCCAGCCTGTCCGCGGTGTTCGAATAGATCTGGTTCATCATGTCGACGAGGCTCCAGCCCCGTGCGATCAACAGCCCCTGCTGGCGGTACGAGGGGAAGCACATGTCCTCGTAATCGAGCGCATAGGCCGCCGCGACCGCGACCGCCTCCTCGCCCAGCGCCTTCATGTAGAAGCTGGTCTTGCCCTGGCGCTGCGCGCGGAACATGCGTTCGTCGAACGCGCGGAGCAGCGCCATGCTGCGCAGCATCCGGCGCAGCACGTCGGGCGATAGCTTGGGATCCCAGGGGCCGACCGCATTGCCGTCGTCGTCGAGGACGCGGACCAGCGTGTAGGCGAGATCGGTGAAGTCGGACGCCTTGTCCGCGGTGTCGGGGCGGCGTGCTTCGCCCGCGGGCGGCACGTCGACTTCGGCGAAGTCCACCGCGTCGCCGGGGCGGAACTTGGGCTCCGGGATATGCAGCGTGAGCGGCTGCAAATTGGCGCGCGGATGCTCGCTTGCCATCGTCATTCCATCTCCATGAGGCCGCTGTGACCGCGGAACACTCTTACCGAGGCTTGTTATTAAATTTCAACGCAGATTGCGAGGGGGAGTTGCGCATTCACGATGTGCCGCGCGGATTTTTTCTCCCCCGCGCTGGAGTCAGCCGCCGACGGTCTGCTCGATCACGCCGAAGATCGGGTGGCGTTTGTCGTCTTCCGCCCAAATGCGGACGACGTCGCCCTTTTTGAGGAACGGCGTGACCGGCTTGCCGCCGGTGATCGTCTCGATCGTACGGACTTCTGCGAGGCAGGAATAGCCGACGCCGCCCTCCGCGATCGACTTGCCGGGGCCGCCATCGGGCCCCCGGTTCGACACGGTCCCCGACCCGACGATCGTCCCCGCCCCGAGCTTGCGCGTCTTGGCGGCGTGCGCGACCAACGTGCCGAAATCGAACGTCATGTCCTCGCCGGCCTCGGCGCGACCGAGCGGGACGCCATTGAGATCGACCATCAGTTTCCGGTGCAGCTTGCCGCCCTGCCACCAGTCGCCAAGCGAATCGGGCGTGACGAAGACGGGCGAGAACGCGCTGGCAGGCTTGGACTGGAAGAAGCCGAAGCCCTTGCCGAGTTCGCCCGGAATCAGGTTGCGCAACGAGACGTCGTTGGTGAGGCCGACGAGCAGGATCGCGGCCAGTGCCTCGTCACGCGACGCGCCCATCGGCACGTCGCCGGTGACGACGACGACCTCGCCTTCCATGTCGCAACCCCACGCTTCGTCGCCGAGCGGGATCGGATCGCGTGGTCCCAGGAACCCGTCGGAACCGCCCTGATACATCAACGGATCGTGCCAGAAACTGTCGGGCATCTCCGCCGCACGCGCCTGTCGCACCAGCGCGACGTGGTTCACGTACGCCGACCCGTCGGCCCATTGATAGGCACGCGGCAACGGCGACTCGGCATCATGCTCGTGGAAGCGCCGCATCGGAATCATCTCGTGCTCGAGATCGGTCGACAGGTTCTTGAGATCGACCGACACCCGGTCCCAGTCGTCGAGCGCGGCCTGCAACGTCGGCGCGATATGGCGCGCGTCGGCGTACCAGGCGAGATCGTTCGAGACGACGACGAGCGTGCCGTCTCGTCCTCGGGTGGCGTCGGGATTCTTCAGGCTGGCCAGTTTCATGGAGCGGATCCTCTTCGTGTTTTCCGACTCCTACGCCTTTGCCCCGGCGCAAGTCGAGCGCGCACATCGCCCGCGCGCCCGGTTGTTCCGGAACGCCCCCGGACCTGATTTTTGTGAGAGCGGCACGTTCCGCTTGGCAGTATGCTCGATATGCCCCGCATCGAGGATATCCAGCATGCCCAGATACTTCTTCGATATCGACAACCGAGAGCACTATGTCGACGAGGAGGGGACCGAGCTTGCCGGGACCGACGACGCGCGCGTCCAAGCGGTGATCTTCGCGGGCGATTACCTGCGCGAAAACCCCGGACTCGTCCGCGATGGCGGCCGTCTCGATATCGCCGTCCGCGACCATCTGGGGACAATTCTGCTCAATGTCGCGGTAACGACCAGCGTTCCCGCCGATCGCACGCCCTGACGCGCGGGCAACAAAGCGTGCAACATGCGCGAGCGGTTGCGCATAATCCGCGTAAATAACATAGGTTTTGTCGGCGCGCTCAATCCTGGGATAAGGCCGAGTCCTCCTTAAAGCGCTACCGTGCGCTCGGTGACAGCGAGGGGATGCTCCTGCCCGGGATGCGGAGCGTGCACGTGGATATCTCCACCGTGAGTGATCAGTTGATTCGAAAGTTCGCATCGCGCGTGGCGATGAGTGCGGACGATCGCGCCTGTGTCTCAGCGCTGCCGTTCAAGCTCCGGACGATCGACCCATCGACCTATATGCTGCGCGAAGGCCAGCATCCGACACGATGCGCGTTCATTCTCGAAGGCCTGGCCTATCGCCAGAAGCTGACGCCGAACGGCGAACGCGAGATCGTGTCGATCGTGATGCCGGGCGAGTTCGTCGATCTGCAGAACCTGTTCCTCGAGGAATCGGATCACGACATCCAGGCGCTGACGAGGCTTACATTCGCTGAAATTCCGATCAGCGCGCTGCACGGGCTGATCGCAAACTGCCCGGTCGCGGGGCATGCGCTGTGGATCGATGCACTGATCGAGTCGTCGATTCACCGCGAGTGGCTGTTGAACATCGGGCGACGCAATGCGCGATCGCGGCTCGCGCATCTGCTGTGCGAGTTTTCGGTGCGGTTCCGGACATCGGCAGACGCGGACATGGCGTATGAATTGCCGATGACGCAGGAACAGCTCGGCGATGCGCTCGGGTTGACTCCGGTCCACGTCAATCGCGTGCTGAAGTCGCTGGAGGCGGCCGGGTTCATCGCGCGGGAAAAGCGCCTGGTCAGTGTGATCGACTGGCCCGGCCTGCGCGATGCCGCCGAGTTCAACGAACGCTATCTCCACCTCAAACAGACGCGGCTCTGAGGCCGACCACCGCCGCGCAGGTTGACTTTTCGCGCCCGATACGCCAGATGGCCGCTATCGAGGCGTAATGCAGCGTGATTGGACCTTTACGGTCTTAGCTCCGCCTCGGTCGTTTCCAACGGGCTTCCCTTTTCACGCGGGGTGTCAAAACACCACCGCCACTCGTGCGTCCGCTTCGTGGATTCGCGAGCCCGGCATCTATTGAGAGACCATTCATGTCATTTGCAAACCTCGGCCTTGCCGAGCCGCTCGTCCGTGCGCTCGAAGCCAAGGGCTATACCGAGCCGACGCCGATCCAGGCGCAGTCGATCCCGATCCTGCTCGAGGGCGGCGATCTGCTCGGCATCGCGCAGACCGGCACCGGCAAGACCGCCGCGTTCGTGCTCCCCTCGATCCAGCGGCTGACCGAAAACCAGAAGCGCGTCCTGCCGACGCATTGCCGCATGCTGGTGCTCGCGCCGACGCGCGAACTCGCCAGCCAGATCGCCGACAGCGCGCGCGCTTACGGCCAGTTCAGCAAGATGTCGGTGACCACCGTGTTCGGCGGCACCAGCATCAACAAGAACCGCCAGGATCTCAGCCGCGGCGTCGACATCCTCGTCGCCACGCCGGGCCGCCTGATCGACCTGATCGAGCAGGGCTTCTGCAACCTGTCGATGATCGAGATCCTCGTGCTCGACGAAGCCGACCAGATGATGGACTTGGGCTTCATCCACGCGCTGAAGAAGATCGTCCGCATGCTGCCGAAGAAGCGCCAGACGCTGTTCTTCTCGGCGACGATGCCGGTCGCGATCCGCGATCTCGCCTCGCAGTTCCTGCTCGACCCGAAGACCGTGTCGGTGAAGCCCGCCGCGACGACCGCCGAGCGCGTCGACCAGTATGTCACCTTCTGCAACCAGTCGGAAAAGCAGGCGCTGCTGACGATCACGCTGGGTGATCCGGCGATCGACCGTGCGCTCGTGTTCACGCGCACCAAGCATGGCGCCGACCGCGTCGTGAAGCTGCTCGCGGGCAACGGCATCGCCTCGAACGCGATCCACGGCAACAAGAGCCAGGGCCAGCGCGAGCGGGCGCTCGGCGAGTTCAAGCAGGGCAAGGTCAAGGTCCTGATCGCGACCGACATCGCCGCACGCGGCATCGACGTCTCGGGCGTCAGCCATGTCATCAACTTCGAGCTGCCCAACGTCGCCGAGCAATATGTCCACCGCATCGGCCGCACCGCGCGTGCGGGCGCCAGCGGCATCGCCGTCGCGTTCTGCGCGGATGACGAGAAGGCGTATCTGCGCGACATCGAGCGGATCACGCGTCAGAAGGTGACGGTCCGCGCGCTGCCGGACGATTTCGTCAACCTGTCGAACCAGATCAAGCAGACGCGCGTGAAGACGATGGGGGCGGACCCCGAGGTCCGGATCGACCGTCCGCGCGATCCGGCGCGTCCGCGTGCGACTCATGCGCCGCGCGCAACCGGCGGCAGCACCGGGCGCAACTATGCGGGTGCCAGCCGTGGCGGCCAGGGCGGCGGCGGCGGCGGTCGTCCGCAGGGCGGTGGTCGTCCGGGTGGTCAGGGTGGCGGTGGTCGTCCGGCTGGCGGCGGCGGCCGTGGTGCGGGTCGCGGCGCGGGTCCGAGCTCCGCGCGCTAAGCATTCGATCGCCTCGCGGGTTTGGTGTAAGACCGGCCCGCGAGGAGAATGCTCATGGACGTTTCCACTACCCCGGTCGCCGAGCGCATCGCGCGCGTGCTGGCCGGCCAGCGGATCAGCGCGAATGCGGGCGGCGATGCCGAATCCGCGTCGCAGCTGATCGATTCGGCCTGGGCGGACTATCTTCCCGACGCGCTCGCGGTGCTGCGCACGCTGCGCGAACCCGACCGGGCGATGGCCGCGGCGGGTGACCCGGCGGTGTGGGAGGCGATGATCCTTGCGGGGATCAAGGGCGCCAGGCCTCGGACAGTCATCCTTTAAATCTTGTTTCCCCGCGAAGGCGGGGACCCAGTCTGGGCACCTGCCTTCGCGGGTGAACAATCCGGCATATGCACCACCCCGGCGAAGGCCGGGGCCCAATTGGCACACGCTTTTGACTGAGTGCGCGTCCGGTTATGCCGGTCCCCCAATTGGGCCCCGGCCTTCGCCGGGGTGGTGCTTTATTGTGGGATAACCGCAGGGATCAGCGGATCGTCGTCAACCACTCCGCCTCTGCCGCGCGATCGGTGCGCAGGGCATTGGCGGGAGCCGACTTGTCCTCGTAGCCGATCGCCATGCCGCAGAAGAGCATGCGGTCTTCGGGGATATTGAGGAACGCGCCGAGCGTGTCCGGGTACATCGCCCAGCATTCCTGCGCGCAGGTGGCGAGGCCGGCGTCGACCGCGAGCAGCATCAGGTTTTGCAGGTACATGCCGAGATCGGACCATTGCGGTGGGCCCATCCGCCGGTCGACGGTGCAGAAATAGGCCGCGGGCGCGCAGAAGAAGGCGAAGTTGCGCGCGAACCAGTCTCGGCGCGCGGACTTGTCTTCGCGCGGGATGCCGAGCTGCGCGTACATCGCTTCGCCGACCGCGAAGCGGCGGTCGCGGTAGGGGGCGGTCAGGTCTTTCGGGTAGATGTCGTAGGCGGGGGTTTCGGTGACGCCGGTGGCGAGCTTTTCGGCCATGATCGCCGCGAGGCGGGTCATTGCGTCGCCCTGGACGATTGCGATGTGCCAGGGCTGGAGGTTGCCGCCGGTCGCGGCGCGGGACGCCTTTACCGCGAATTCGTGGAGGAGGGTCGGGTCGACGGGGGTGTCGAGAAAGCCTCGGACGGAGCGGCGCGCGGCGATGGCTTCGGACACGTCCATTTTGGTCTCCCTGATGACATCCCCGCACCCGTTCGCCCTGAGCGGAGTCGAAGGGCCTTTGACCCATGTGCTTCGACTTCGCTCAGCACGAACGGAAGGTATCCAGATTACAGCACGAAGCGGCTTAGGTCGGTGTTGCGCGCGATCTCCTTCAGCTGGCTGTCGACATAGGCGCCGTCGATGACCAGATTCGAGCCGCCGCGATCCTCGGCGTTGTAACTCACTTCCTCCAGCAGCTTTTCCATTACCGTCTGCAGGCGACGCGCGCCGATATTCTCGATCTCCGCATTCACCTCGGCGGCGATGCGTGCGATCGCGGCGATGCCGTCTTCGGTGAACTCGATGCCGACGCCCTCGGTAGCGATCAGCGCCTTGTACTGGAGCGGTAGCGACGCCTTGGTGTCAGACAGGATCGCAACGAAATCGGCCTCGGTGAGGCCCTTCAATTCGACGCGGATCGGCAGGCGGCCCTGCAATTCGGGGAGCAGGTCGCTCGGTTTCGCGACGTGGAACGCGCCACTCGCGATGAAGAGGATGTGGTCGGTCTTCATCGGCCCGTATTTGGTGGCGACGGTCGTGCCCTCGATCAACGGCAGCAGGTCGCGCTGGACGCCCTCGCGGCTAATCGAACCGCCCCGGCCATCGGCGACCGCAATCTTGTCGATCTCGTCGAGGAAGACGATGCCGTTGGCCTCC
This sequence comes from Sphingomonas sp. Leaf34, assembly GCF_001421805.1. Classification (GTDB taxonomy): domain Bacteria; phylum Pseudomonadota; class Alphaproteobacteria; order Sphingomonadales; family Sphingomonadaceae; genus Sphingomonas. Next base: position 453,116 of record NZ_LMLC01000001.1, read on the forward strand.
GCATCGGCGAGCGCCGCGCGGCTGACCTCGTCCTGGTCGAGCCGCTTGTCGGCCTCTTCCTCGACGAGCTTGTCCCACGCCGCGTGGACGGTGAGCTTGCGGCGCTTCAACTGCTGACCGCCGCCGAACGACTTCATCATCTCGCCGAGGTTGATCATCTGCGGTGCGCCGCCGGGGATCTCGAACGGCGTGGTCGGCGCCTGCTCGACCTCGATCTCGACCTCGGCACTGTTCAGATGGCCGTCGAGAAAGCGCTGCTTGAAGCTTTCGCGCGTCGCGGTGCTCGAATCCTTGCCGACCAGCGCGTCGAGCAGGCGACCCATCGCCGCCTCCTCGGCCTTGTCCTTGACCGCGACGCGGCGGCGTTCCTTTTCGAGGCGGATGGCTTCCTCGACGAGGTCGCGCGCGATCTGCTCGACGTCGCGGCCGACATAGCCGACCTCGGTGAACTTGGTCGCCTCGACCTTAACGAACGGTGCGTCGGCGAGTTTGGCGAGGCGGCGGCTGATCTCGGTCTTGCCGCAGCCGGTCGGTCCGATCATCAGGATGTTCTTGGGCGTGACCTCGTCGCGCAGGTCCTCGCTAAGTTGCTGGCGGCGCCAGCGGTTGCGCATCGCGACGGCGACCGCGCGCTTGGCGGCGGCTTGGCCGATGATGTGGGCGTCGAGCGCGGCGACGATTGCCTTGGGGGTGAGCTGGTCGTTCATTTTTTTACCTTCTCCCCTCCCGCTCGGGAGGGGTCGGGGGAGGGCGTGGCCGCAACGGAAGGCGTCGGTGGGGTGTATGTCGGCCCCTCCCCTGACCCCTCCCGCAAGCGGGAGGGGAATTACGAGGTCGAGTCCATCGTTTCCACCGTGAGGCGGTCGTTGGTGTAGACGCAGAGTTCGGACGCGATGTGCATCGCCTTGCGGCACAGGACTTCCGCGTCGGTCTCGTACTCGACCAGCGCGCGGGCGGCGGCGAGCGCGTAGTTGCCGCCCGAGCCGATCGCGGCGACGCCGTTTTCGGGTTCGAGCACGTCGCCATTGCCCGTCAGGATCAGCGTCACGTCCTTGTCGGCGACGATCATCATCGCCTCGAGGTTGCGCAGGAACTTGTCGGTGCGCCAGTCCTTGGCGAGCTCGACCGCGGCGCGCAGGAGCTGGCCCTGATGCGCCTCCAGCTTGCGTTCGAGGCGTTCGAACAACGTGAAGGCGTCCGCGGTCGCGCCGGCGAACCCGCCGATGACCGAGCCGTCGCCGAGCCGGCGGACTTTGCGCGCATTGGGTTTCATGACGGTCTGGCCCATCGAGACCTGGCCATCGCCGATCACGACGACCTTGCCGCCGCGGCGGACCGAGAGGATGGTGGTGCCGTGCCAGGTCGGCATGGCGTGGGGGTCGTTGCTCATGCCAGCGATGTAGGGTGCGGTTTCGGGGGTGCAACGCCCCGGCCCGTCTCTTCCCCCGCCTCATCCTTCGTCATTCCCGCGCAGGCGGGGATCCAGACTGGCGACCATGTCGCGTCGCCGCCGAGGTCAGCCAGTATGGGTTCCCGCCTGCGCGGGAATTACGCGGGGCGGGAGGCGGGGTTAGCGCCCCTTCCCCCATTCGCGCGCCAGCGTGTAGCCGAGATAGCCCGTGCCGAAGAGCGCGTAGAGCGGTTCGGGGATCGCGTTGAGATAGGCCGCCATGCCCGCGGCGATCGCCTGCGCGGTCTGCGGGCGGACCGCGGCGATCAGGCCGGCCGGGATCGCGCCGAGCAGCAGCGTGTACATCACGTAGAGAAAGGTCGGGCGGGCGCGGGTGATCCAGGGATCTTGTGCTGGATCAAGGGGTTGCGGGGTCATCGGGCGTCTCCGGCAAAAGTGAAGTTCACAAAGTTCACACGCTGCGCGCGTCTCCGCCCAGGTCAAATACGGTTGGCGAGCCAGCCATAGAGGAAGGCCTCGTTGGCGGGACGCGTCTCGGCGAGCGCGACATAGCGTTCGCCCTGCAGCGCCTCGATCGCCTTCAGCAGCACGGTTTCGCCGCCGGGTTTGCGACGCGCGAGGAACGCGTCGAGCGCGGTGCGTGTCTCTGGGCCGATGCGACCGTCGAGGATCATGTCGGGATAGTCGGTGGCGCCGCGGTTGAGCGCGTTGAGCGCGCGCTGGAGGAAGGTGGCGGCGACCGCCGGCCCCATATTGACGCCGGTATCGAAGAGTTCCTCGGCTATCCTGGGCGCGCGCGCGGCGATCTGGTCGAAGCCGGGGCGGGTCCAGTAGAGACGTCGATAGATCGCTTCGGCTTGCGCGCGGGAAAAGGCGCGCATGGCTCCGACATAGCCGTTGGCGCGGGCGACGACCTGCGTGATGCCGTAGCAGGTGGGGCCGCCGCGGTCTGCGGCGTGGTTGGCGTAGCCGCCTTCGCGGTCGATGACGGCGTCGATGAGGAAGTCGATTGTCATGAGCATGATCCCGCGCTGTTGAGCGCACACAGAGAACCATATAGGTTCGTTGTAGGACAGGGATTTTCCGACCCGCCTTCTCGCGCGCGGGCAAGAGCGATGCCACGCAAGGGATCGGGGCTAGCGCTCGGTCGCCGAATACGCGATGTCGCACGGACGGACCGCACGGGAGGGCGAACGCAATGACACTACGCGAGAAGATCGGTTGGGGCGCGCTTGCCTTGCTCGGCGCCTGCGCGTTGGCCGTGGTCGCATTCCAGCGTGGCGAGCCTGTCAACGCGTTGTGGATCGTCACCGCCGCGGTCTCGGTGCAGCTGATCGCATACCGTTTCTACGCGCGCTATATCGCGCGGCACGTCATGCAGCTCGATCCGTCGCGCAAGACCCCGGCGCTTCGCCGTGCCGACGGGCTCGACTATGTCGCGACCGACCGCAACGTCCTGTTCGGCCACCATTTCGCCGCCATCGCCGGCGCAGGGCCGCTGGTTGGACCGGTGCTTGCCGCGCAGATGGGCTATCTCCCGGGGACGCTCTGGATCCTCGCCGGCGTCGTGCTGGCGGGTGCGGTGCAGGATTTCATGATCCTGTTCATCTCGATGCGCCGCGACGGGCGATCGCTCGGTGAGCTGATCCGCATGGAGATGGGCGCGATCCCCGGCGTGATCGCGCTGGTCGGCGCGTTCGCGATCATGGTCATCATCCTCGCCGTGCTCGCGCTGATCGTGGTGCGCGCGCTCGCGGGCAGCCCATGGGGGCTGTTCACGGTGGCCGCGACGATCCCGCTGGCGTTCCTGATGGGGATCTACACGCGGTGGATCCGGCCGGGTAAGGTCGGCGAGGTCTCCGTGCTGGGCGTCATCGGGCTGCTCGCCGCGATCGTCTATGGCGGCACCGTCGCCGCCTCGCCGACGCTCGCGCCGCTGTTCACGTTGACCCCGGTGCAGCTGTGCGTGCTGATGGTCGGCTATGGTGCGGTCGCCTCCGTCCTGCCGGTGTGGTTGCTGCTGGCGCCGCGCGACTATCTGTCGACCTTCCTCAAGATCGGCGCGATCGTCGCGCTGGCGATCGGCATCGCGGTCGTCGCCCCACCGCTGCGGATGCCGGCGCTCACCCCGTTCATCGACGGCAGCGGCCCGGTCTGGTCGGGCGGGCTGTTCCCGTTCCTGTTCATCACGATCGCGTGCGGCGCCGTCTCGGGCTTCCACGCGCTGATCGCCAGCGGCACCACGCCGAAACTGATCGCCAGCGAAGGCGACGCGCAGTTCATCGGTTATGGCGCGATGCTGATGGAGAGCTTCGTCGCGATCATGGCGCTGGTCGGCGCGTCGATCCTCGATCCCGGTGTCTATTTCGCGATGAACAGCCCGGCAGCCGTGGTCGGCCCCGACTTCGCCTCGGCGGCGAGCGCGGTGACCGCGATGGGCTTCCCGATCACGCCCGAGCTGCTCGCGCAGACCGCCAAGGACGTCGGTGAAACGACGATCGTCTCGCGGACGGGCGGCGCACCGACGCTCGCGGTGGCGATGTCGGAGATCTTCAGCCACCTGGTCGGCGGGCAGGCGATGAAGGCGTTCTGGTATCACTTCGCGATCCTGTTCGAGGCGCTGTTCATCCTGACCGCGGTCGATGCCGGCACGCGCGCGGGGCGATTCATGCTGCAGGACCTGATCGGCCTTGCGGTGCCATCGTTCCGCAATGCATCGGCGATCGTGCCGGGGCTGATCGCGACCGCGCTGTGCGTCACCGCCTGGGGTTTCTTCCTGTACCAGGGCGTCACCGATCCGCTCGGCGGGGTGAACACGCTGTGGCCGCTGTTCGGGATCTCGAACCAGATGCTCGCCGCGGTCGCGCTGGTGCTCGCCACCGTCGTGCTGTTCCGGATGAAGCGCCAGCGTTACGCGTGGGTGACGATTCTGCCCGCCGCGTGGCTGTGCCTGTGCACGATCACTGCCGGGCTGATGAAGCTGTTCGCGAGCGATCCGAAGGTCGGCTTCCTCGCGCATGCGGCCAAGTTCTCCGACGCGGCGGCGCGCGGCGAGCTGCTCGCGCCCGCCAAGACGATGGCGGAGATGCAGCGGATCATCTTCAACGACCGGATCGACGCGGGGCTGTGCGCGCTGTTCCTGGCGGTGGTGCTGTCGATCGTGGTCTTCGGGATCCGCACCTGCCTCGCGGCGCTGAAGATCGACCGGCCGACGGTGACCGAAGTGCCGCCACAGCTGGTGGCCGCGAAATGATCCGCGCCTTCTATGCCAAGGCGCGTGAGACTGCGCTGCTGATGGTCGGCGTGCCGTCTTATGCCGCCTACCGCCAGCACATGGCGGAGCGGCACCCCGATCACCCGCCGATGGACGAACGTACGTTCTTCCGCGATCGGCAGGAGGCGCGGTACGGGAGCAAGGGCGGGGGGCGGTGCTGTTGACCAGGTCGGGCACCAATGTCGCCCGGCTGCGGGCGGCGACGGCGAGCGATCACGATGCGGTCGATGCGGGGTTCGGGCGGTACGACCTGACCGATCCGCGCGAGTATCGCGCGTTCCTGATCGCGCATGCCAGGGCGCTGCCGGCGGTCGAGGCGTGGCTGCGGCGCATTTCGGGCCTGCCCGCGTTTCGGGATCGGGCGGACCTGCTCGCGGCCGATCTGACGGCGCTCGGCGAGGCGATGCCCGCGCCGATGACGTTCGATCCCCTGCGCAGCGCCGCCGCTGGATGGGGCGCGATGTATGTGGTCGAGGGCTCGCGGCTGGGCGGCATCATGCTGTCGCGCACCGTCCCGGCGGGGATGCCATCGGCCTATCTCGGTGCAAAGCACCTGCCCGGCGAGTGGCGCGAATTGCTCGCGGCCATCGATGCGCAATCTGCCGACGACGCGTGGATCGCGGCAGCGATCGCCGGGGCGAAGGCGGCGTTCGATCTCTACGGACGCGCGCCTTCGGCTTGAGCTCAGCGCAGGAGCTTGGGCGCTTCCTTGCCGATATACTCCTGGATCTTGCTGGCGAAGAGCCCGAGGATCCCGGGCAGGTCGACCACCGCATGGACGTTGGTTTCATAGACCGTGACCGCGCTGGCGATCGTCTGGCCCATCGCCTTGGCGGTGAAATGCAGCGTGTCGCCCTCCCAGCGGTGATCGGTCACCGAGCCGCCGGGGATGCTCGCGCTGATCTTGTCGATTCCGCCATCGAGCCGGGCGCGGACTGCGGCCTTGCCGAGCGTGTGGGGGATGTCGACGGTGACGGGCGTGGCCATAATTCTGATCCTTAACTGGCGAAGAGCATGTCGTCGTGGGCGAACGCCTTGAACTCGAGCGCGTTGCCCGAGGGGTCGCAAAAGAACATCGTCGCCTGCTCGCCGGGCTGGCCCTTGAAGCGGATATAGGGCGCGATCCCGAACGCGACGCCGGCGGCGGTGACGCGTTCGGACAACGCGGTCCAGTCGTCCATCGTCAGGACGACGCCGAAATGCGGAACGGGGACGGCATGGCCATCGACCGCGTTGGCGACCGCGACGGGCTTGGCGGCAGGATCGAGATGCGCGACGATCTGGTGGCCGAACAGGTCGAAGTCGATCCAGTGGTCGCTCGAGCGCCCTTCCGGACAGCCGAGCGTGCGGCCGTAGAAGGTGCGGGCCGCGTCGAGGTCGTGGACCGGGAAGGCGAGGTGGAAGGGGCGCAGGGTCATGAGGGCGACGATAGGTCGGGAACGCGGGTTCGTCACGCTTTTGCGGTAATGCGCCTTTCGCGGGGAGGCAGGCTTTAGGCGGATAACCGCGTCCCCTTCATACCACCCCGGCGGAGGCCGGGGCCCAATTGGGGAGCGGCGCAAACTCCGGGCTGCGCTTCGTTACTGCGACCTCTCCGATTGGGCCCCGGCCTCCGCCGGGGTGGTGCAAGGTGGCGGGCGATCGTCCGATCCCGGCTAAGATATTGCCCGCTCCCCCCCGCCACGTCATAGCGCCCGCGTGACCCGTTTTTCCGCCCCCGCCTACCCAGCCCTCGCCTGCCTCATCCTCGGCGCGCTCGCCGCGACGGGGTTCGCTCCGCTCGACCTCTGGCCGCTGACGCTGGTCGCGTTCGCGCTGTGGATGACGCTCGTCCACCGCGCGCCGACGTTGCGGGGCGCGCTCTGGCGTGGCTGGCTGTTCGGGCTCGGGCATTTCACCGTGAACAACAACTGGTTCCAGCACGCGTTCGACTTTCAGGACGCGATGCCGCCGGTGCTCGGCTATTTCGCCGCGGTCGGGCTCGCGCTGTACCTTGCGGTGTTCCCGATGCTGGCGGGCGCGCTGGCATGGCGGATCGCGCGGCGACCCGGCACGCCGGACGCGACCTATGTGCTGGTCTTCGCCGCCGCGTGGATCGCCACCGAATGGCTGCGCGCGACGCTGTTCACCGGCTATGCCTGGGATCCCTTGAGCATCGTCTGGCTGCCCGTGATCGGCGTCGCGCGGCTGTCGGCGTGGATCGGCACCTATGCGCTGTCGGGCGTGACCGTGATGGCGGCGGGGGCGCTGGCGTTGCTCGCGCTGCGCCGCTGGATGCTGCCCGCGATCGTCCTCCCTGCGCTGGGCCTCGCCGCGTTGTCCGCGCTGTGGACCGATGCGCCGCCGCCGGCCCCCGGCACGCCGCTGGTGCGCGTGGTCCAGCCCGACATCGGCCAGGAAGACCGCAGCGAAACCGACGGCGAACGCGTCCTCTCCGCGCTCGAAAAGCTTTCCGGCGCCGATGATCGCGGGGTCGACGCGCCGCCGCGCCTCGTCGTCTGGCCCGAGGGGGTGGTGCGCGACTATGTCGAGGACGGATATCCGTTCTATGCCTATGGCTGGTCGAGCCCGCTCTACCTGCGCCGCCGCATGGCGCGGCTGCTGGGGCCGCAGGACATATTGCTGATCGGCGGCACCGCGCTGGAATTCAACGCCAAGGATCAGATATCCGGTGCCGCTAATTCGGTGTTCGCGCTCGACGCGCAGGCGCGGTTGCGCGGGCGGTACGACAAGGCGCATCTCGTGCCGTATGGCGAATACCTCCCGATGCCGTGGCTGCTGAAGCCACTCGGGCTCGCGCGGCTCGTCCCCGGCGACATCGACTTCACCTCGGGCAAGGGCCCGGCGAACCTGACGCTGCCCGGCTTCGGCGCGATCGGGATGCAGATCTGCTACGAGATCATCTTCTCGGGCGAGGTCGTCGACCGCGCGCACCGCCCGCGCATCCTGTTCAACCCGTCCAACGACGCCTGGTTCGGCAAATGGGGCCCGCCACAGCACCTCGCCCAGGCAAGGATGCGCGCGATCGAGGAAGGGCTGCCGATCCTGCGCGCCACGCCGACGGGCATTTCGGCGATCATCGCCGCCGATGGCCACCTTGTCGCAACCATCCCGCACGAGACTGCGGGCGCGATCGAGCAGCCGATGCCGTCCGCGCTCCCCCCGACGCTGTTCTCGCGCGTGGGGAATGCGATGGCGGCGATCGTTGCCGCGATCATGCTCGCAACCGGAGTTGCCCTGCGCCGCCGCCAGCGCTAGAAGGACATATAAAGCTTTCCTTATATGTCGCTCCCCGGCCCTCTACCGGCGAGCCTTTGCGAAGAGGTTTCATGCGCAAGTCCTTTCTCTTCACCTCCGAGTCGGTCTCCGAAGGCCATCCCGACAAGGTCGCCGACCAGATCAGCGACACGATCGTCGACCTGTTCCTCGCCAAGGATCCGCAGGCACGCATCGCCTGCGAGACGCTGACGACCACGCAGCTCGTCGTCCTCGCCGGCGAGATCCGCGGCAAGGGCATCTACGAGAACGACCAGTGGGCCGATGGCGTGCTGGAAGAGATCGAGGCGGCGGTCCGCAACACCGTCAAGGAAATCGGCTACGCACAGACCGGCTTCCACTGGGAGACGTTCCGCTTCGAGAACAACCTCCACGGCCAGTCCGCGCACATCGCGATGGGCGTCGACGAGAGCGGCAACAAGGACGAGGGTGCCGGCGATCAGGGCATCATGTTCGGTTACGCCACCGACGAGACCCCGGGCCTGATGCCCGCGACGCTGTATTACAGCCACAAGATCCTCGCCAGGATGGCTGAAGACCGCCATTCGGGCGCCGCGCCGTTCCTCGAGCCCGACGCCAAGAGCCAGGTGACGCTGTCGTACGAGAACGAAGTGCCGGTCGGCGCGACCGCGCTCGTCGTCTCGACGCAGCATGCGCCGGGCTATTGCGAGAAGGGCGACAACGCCGATCCGGCCAAGTACGCGGTGCTGCGTGACTATGTCATGGGCGTGTTCAAGGACGTGCTGCCCGACGGCTTCATCACCGATGCGACCGCGATCTACATCAACCCGACCGGCCAGTTCGAGATCGGTGGCCCCGATGGCGACGCAGGCGTCACCGGTCGCAAGATCATCGTCGACACGTACGGCGGCGCAGCCCCCCACGGCGGCGGCGCGTTCTCGGGCAAGGATCCGACGAAGGTCGATCGCTCGGCCGCCTATGTCGCACGCTATCTGGCGAAGAACGTCGTCGCTGCCGGGCTCGCCCGTCGCTGCACGATCCAGCTGAGCTACGCGATCGGCATCGCCGAGCCGCTGTCGGTCTATGTCGACACGCATGGCACCGGTACCGTGGAAGAATCCAAGCTCGAGGCGGTCCTGCCGAAACTCGTTCGCCTGACGCCGAAGGGCATCCGCGAGCACCTCAAGCTCAACGCCCCGATCTACAAGAAGACCGCGGCCTATGGCCATTTCGGTCGCGATCCCGAGGGTGACACGTTCACCTGGGAAAAGACCGACCTGGTCGACGCGCTGAAGGCCGCCGTCGCCTGATCGCCGTCATCCTCCTCCGCAAGGGGGAGGATCGCAGACGTAAGGAGCCTCGTCCGAACCATCGGGCGAGGCTTTTTCGTGCACCATAGCGATCACCAGCAGCCTCGCTTGACGGGCTCCACGCGGTCTTTGACGCGCCTCCTGTCCGTCAGCCGGTCTTGAGGACGCTGCCGACCTGATGCTCGACGACCGGCGCGACCCGGTCGAACACCGCGCTGACGAGCGCCTCCGCAATCCAGCCGACGGCCGCGCCGACGACGAGATCGGACAGATAATGCTTGCCGTTGATCGGTTGGGCGGCGGCGACCATCCCGGTGATGACGGCGGCCGGGGCCCCTGCCCCGCCGATGTCACGCGAGACTGCGCGCGCGACCGCGACCGCGCCGGCGGTATGGCCCGACGGGAACGAGGTCTGTGCGTGATCGTGGCTGTCGCCGGGCTCGAACTTCGCTTCGCCGTCCTCGATCGCCTTTTCGGGGCGCGTGCGGTCGACCGAGCGCTTGATCGCGGATTTGACGAAGGTCGCCGCGCCGTGCGCCGCAAGCATCCTCAGGCCGCCGCGGATCATGTCGGGCCGGCGTGCGATCATGCCGATGACCGCGGTGCCGATCGATGTCGCGACGAGTTGCGGCTGATCGCCGATCTCGGCGAGGAATCCGACCGCCTTGACGGCCGGTCGGTCGCGCTGTTCGGCGGCCTTCAGCGTCACATCGCGATCCGCCGCCACGACCGTCTTGGTGGCGCGTTCGATCTCACCCATCAGCTCTCGTCCTGCCCGTTCATCTCACCACGCACCTGCGCATGCGCCAACAACGCGAACAACCCCGCACCGCCCAACAGGTTGCCCAGCACCGCAGGCAGGATCAGTTCGCCGAGCGTCTGCACGACACCGGTCTTGCCGGCGAACAGCAGCAGCCACGCCTCCGCAGATCCGACGATCGAATGACTGAACCCGCTAATCGCAACGACATAGGTGACCGCCAGGATGACGAGGAACGATTGTTCCCGCGCATTGGGCAGCGACCAGGCAAGAATCGCGATCATGAACCCGGCGGGGATCGCGTTGACGAACGTCGCGCCGGCCGACAATTCGGTGATCCCGACCGAGACCGCGAGCATCGCGGTCCTCAGTTCGCTGTCGCCGAGCAGGCCCGCCGCGATCATCGCGGCCGCCAGCGCGGTGCCGAGCAGGTTGGCGCCGAGCACGATCGTCCAGAGCCGCAGCGTGCGCCGCATCGCCCAGCGCGACGGCCGCGTGACCAGCGGCAGCATCGCGGTGATCGTGCTCTCGGTGAATAGCTGCATCCGCCCCAGGATCACGACGAGAAATCCGATCGGATAGCCGAACGACACGACGAGCGACCGCCACGCCGTGTCGGGCAGCGCGGCGTGGAGCGCGCCCTCGGCAATCAGCGAGCTCGCGATCGCCATGCCCGCCGCGAGGCCGGAGAAGAACAGCGACGAGAAGGGCCGGTCGAGCTCGTCCTGCCCTTCCTCGCGGACCGCGCGGTGCAGATCCTGCGCATCGGCGGCCTTGAGGTCGTCGATATCATCCTGCGGCGGGGTGGAGTCGGGTTTGGCCATTACGCCAGTGTAACGGCTTGCCGGCGGTTTGGCTCCCATCCGATGCGTCGCGTCACGCGTCGGACTTCGTCACGCGCCAGGGATCGACGCGGGCGGAGCGGTCGATGAACGCAAGCACCTCGCTCGCCCCCGGCTCGCGCAGGCCGTCGAACGGCGCGCCGCCAAGCGCCCATTGCGGATTGATCCCCGGATCGACGGTCAGCGCCTCGCCCCAGCTGGCGTAGAGATCGGCGAGCTCGGCATCGTCCCACGCCACCTCGTCCTCGGTCCGGGTCCGTCCGCGCGTCTTCGATTCATGGTGGATCAGCTCGATCTGCGGGCAATAGCGCACGCGGTAGCCCGCGGCGCGCGCGCGCAAGCAGACGTCGATGTCGTTATAGGCGATCGGCAGCCGCGCGCAGTCGAACCCGCCAATCTCCGCAAGGACGGCGCGGCGCATCGCGAGGAAGGCGCCGGTCACCGCTGCCGCGTCATGCTGCGTGACGTAGCGCCCGCCGGGGCCCGGATCGTCGAACGCGGCGTGCCGTCCCTCGTGCAACGGCAGGCCTTCGCCCGCGCCGAGCACGATGCCCGCGTGCTGGACGGTCAGGTCGGGATACAGGAGACGCGCGCCGACGATGCCCGTTTCCGGATCGCGCAGCAGCCCGTCCAGCGCGCTGTCCCACCCTTGCGTCAGCATCACGACGTCGTTGTTGGCGAACAGCAGCAGGTCGCAGTCCGCCACGCGGGGGTCGGCGATCCCGAGCATGTTGGCGCGCGACCAGTTGAACGGCTCGTCCATGACGACAACGGCGTGCCCCGGCCGCGTTGCACGGTCGTCGAGCAGCGTATGCGTCGCCACCTGCCGGCTGCGGTTGTCGACGATCACGATGACGATCCGGTCGGGGGCGTCGGCAGTGGCGAGCAGGCTGTCGATCGCCTCGGCGAGCATTGTCGCCTCGTCGCGGGTCGGCACGATGACCGCGATCCGCGACCGACGCCCGTCGCGGTCGGCGTCGCGATCGCGGTCGATGCTGGGGCCGGGGCTGCGGTCGGTGCTGCGGTCGGGGCTGCGGTCGGTGCTGCGCGCAGGCACGGACGGCGCCTCGGCACGGTCGAGCAGCGAGGCGAGGATGCGGGGGACATGCGCGACCGCCGATCGCGACCGCGCGGCGCCGATCATCGCCGCGCGCAGGTCCGCGCCCGGCTGCGTCATGGACAGGCTCGCCATGCCATCGCCGCGCATCGCGACCAGTGGCGGCGGCACGGCGGCCCGCAGATGCGGATCGTCGACGCCGTACAGCACCGGATCGGCGTGCCGCTGCCCCCGCGCCCAATGGCGTTTGGCGCGATCGTGATCGCAGGTGATCGCCGCCGCCCCGGTCCGTGCGGCGGCATAGCGCAGCCACGCCAGCGCAAGCGGATGCAGGATCGTCCCCGCATCGATGCTGACCGTCATTCCGGCCTGCGCGTCGCGCGTTGCCGCGAACCCGATCCGAGGGTCGGTGATGGCCATGCTGGCGACCGGATGGTCGACGATCCCGGCGGCGCGAACGAGATGCGCCTGCCACGACGGATCGGACTGGTCGAGCAACCCGGTCAACGTCGCGCGGACCGACGACGGCGTCGCCTCTCCGCAATCGACCATCAACGTGATCGACGGCATAATCGACGGGGCGGCCTCGATCGGGAGCGGTGGCGGCGGCTGGACCGCGACATCCGACCGGAACCGGTCATAGGCCGCCATCGGATAGGCCGAGGTGCCGATCCACGCGCGCAGCGCACCGTTCGCATCGGCGAGCGCCTCGGCAACCGCATCCAGCCTAGCCCACATCGCCTGGCGGTCGATCGTCGGCAGGGGGATATGATCGCGCGCGCCGAGGTGGACGAGTTCGCGCAAAGCCGGGTCGAGCGTCGGATCGAGCCGCAGCGCCTGCGCATACGCCATCACCGCGGCCGCACGATCGCCCTGCATCTTGAGCAGATGGCCGAGCTGGAGATGCGTATCGGCATTGCCCCGATCGATCGCCAGCGCGCGCCGATAGGCGTCGCCCGCCGCCTGGATCCCGCCCGATTCCTTCAGCGCATGACCGAGCTGCACCCACAGCCCGGCGTTGCGCGGCTGGAGCCGGACGACCGCGCGATACGCGTCCGCCGCCGCCAGCCAGTTGCGGCGATCGCGCGCGGCATCGGCGCGGGCGATCAGGTCTTCGGCCTCGCGATCGGTCGCGATCACGACACCAGCGCGGGCACAGCGAGGACGTCGCCGGCGGACGCCGTCCGCGAGTCATCCACGACACCCGATCGCGGTGCGATCCGGTCGGTCAATCGATCAACGAACGCGGCCATCGTGAACATCGCCTCATACACCGCGCGCGCCGGTCCGCGGACTGCTTCGCGCAGACCGCGATCCTCGATCAGCTCGGCCAGCAGCACCGCAAGATCGGCCGCGCGTTCGGTCGGGAAGACAAAGCCCGACACCTCATGCTCGATATAATCCGAGGTGCCGGTGCTGTCGCTGCACACGATCGTCTTGCCCAACGCCAGCGCATCGGAGGCAACCAGCGGCAATGGATCGTCACGCGACGGGACCAGCACGATATCCATGTCGGCCAGGCAGTACCAATAATCGGGATGCCCCTTCTCACCGCGGAAATGCAGCCCCGGCTGATCTTTCCAGGTGCGGCGGACCTTGTCCTGGAAGTCGGGATCGTGGTCGCGGCCGAAGAAATTGAGCTCGGCCTTCTTGCGCGTCCGCGGATCGAGCATCGCGAACGCCTGCGCGGCGATATCCTGCCCCTTGCGCGGTTCGAACGAGCCGAACACGCCGATCCGCACGACGTCCGACCGTGCAGGCACCGGGTAGAGTCCGCTCGGATCAGCAATCCCGGTCTCCAGCAGTCGCGCGCTGGCGCCGTGCTTGCGCAGGAACGTCGCGGTGCGCGTGCTGACCGCAAGAATGTCCCGCGCCGACTGGAGCACGTCGCGGAAGCCGTCGACGTCGCGGACCATCTCGTCGATCAGCCCGGATTCGTGGATGTACCAGCGCACCTCGGTCTCGTCGTCGAGCTGTTTCACCGCGCGCCAGCCGATCACGGTGTTGACGATGACGGTGTCGAAGTTGCGCGCAAAGTCGTGGAAGCTCGCATGGCCGGTCAGCGCAAGCGCGTCGATGATCACCGGAATGTCGGCATCGGTCAGGCGCGTGCGCATCGGTCCGTCGGTCGGACAGGTGACGACGACGAACGCGCCTGATTGCTTGAGCGCGATCGCCATGTCCGCGGCGACCCGCGGCGCGCCGCTGTTGGTCAGATCGTGCGACACGATCAGGATGTCGGGGCCCGTGCCGGTATAGGCGGCCTTGGCCGGATAGACGCGGTAGGGCTCCTGCGAATCGACGTAACTGATCCCGCTCATCGTCGACGGAAAATACGGGTCGTCGGCCATCAACGTGGGGAAGCGCTTGAGCAGGAAGATATCCGCCTTGCTGCGTTTCCAGCTTGATCCCTTGGGCAGTTCGACATCGTTGCCGATCGAGGCATGGCCGATATGGATGAGCTCGGCATGCGGCGTATAGACCAGCCGGTAGCCGGCCTCGCGAATGCGCAGGCTGAGATCGACGTCCGAATGCGCGATGCCGACATTGACCGCGTCCCATCCGCCCAGCGTCCGGAACAGGCTGGTCGGCATGGCGCAACACGCGCCGCACATCAGCCCGACTTCGCGGGTCGACTGCGCCAGGTTGAAATGCGTCGACGTGTTGCGCGGAAACGCATGGAACGTCGTCCCCGTCAGCCGACGAAGCCCGACCGCCATGCCGGCATATTGGATGCGGCCATTCTCGTAGAGCAGCTTGGGACTGACGCCGCCGACGCCGGGCCGGACGAGCTGTTCCAGCAGCGCCTCGATCCAGTCGGGCGTGAGGACCAGCACGTCGTCGTTGTGGAACACGACATAGTCGCCGCGCGCGACTGCGGCGCCGGCGTTGCACTTGGCCGAGAAATTATAGGGCGCGTCGAAGATCGCGAACCGGATGCGCGCGCCGTCGAGCCATTCGCGACACTGCGCCGCGGTCCGCGAATTGGTGACGATGATGATCTCGTACCGGTCATAGGCGGTCCATGCGACGATCGACATCACCGCCTGCGCGATATGCGCGGCATTGTCGGACGGGATGATGATCGAGACGAGCTGATCGAACAGCGCATAGTTCGCGCGCGGCCGGTTCGAGGCGGGTAGTGCGACCGCACGCCCCTTCCAGCCGCGTCGATCCATCGCCGCCTGGACCGCGCCGATATTGGTCCGGCGCGCCTCGGGCTTGCCACCGCTGGCGGCGGACCCGTCGATCATCCGCCAGCCGTACAGCACCTCGCGGACATGATGGACGTTCGGCTCGGTTTCCGAGATGCGCAGCGCGAGATCATAGTCCTGCGAAAAGTCGTAGGCGCTGCGAAAGCCACCGACCGAGCGCACCAGCGCCGTCCGGTAGACCGACAAATGTCCGGTATACATCACCGACAACAGCAGCGCCGGGCTCCAGTCGGGCTTGGTCAGCAACTCGTCGGGCTCGTCGTCGATGCCGATCTTGCACTCGTCGCTATAGAGCCAATCGGTCTCGGGGGCGGTGTCGATCCGCGCGGCGATGATCTCGAGCGCATCGACCGTCAGCATGTCGTCATGGTCGAACAGCGCGACATAATCGCCGGTGGCGAGTTCGAGCGCGCGGTTGGTCGCGTCGGCGATCCCGCCATTGCGCCGCGAGGTCACGAACGTGATCCGCGGATCGGCCGCGCAGAACCGCTTGATGACATCGGTCAGCGCGCTGCGGCGCGAACAATCGTCGACGATGCACAATTCCCAATTGGCATAGGTCTGCGCGAGAACCGACAGGATCGCGCGTTCGAGATAGACGACCGGCGAGCGATAGACCGGCAGCAGGACGGAGATCTTGGCGCCGTCCTTCACCATCCCGACACGGTCGTGATCGAGCCTGAAACGGCGCGCCAGATCGAGCTGGCGTGTCCGATAGCGTTCGAGCAGGCCGAGCGGCGGGAAACGCTCCCCGTCGCCACGCGCGACATCGTGCAGCGGCAGGACGCCGAACATCGCCACCGCCTCGGTCGCGTTGGCAACCGTCGCGTCGCGCAGATCGCCGATCGCCGCGTCGAACAGGATAGGCTCGCGGCGCAACAATTCGAGCTTTGCCATCGCGTAGCGGTCCGCCGAGCGATCGTCGTCGCCGATCGCGCTGTACCCGGCCAGGCGCTGCATCACCCGGCTCGCGGCGACGATCCGCTCGTCGGCGGACGGTGAGGGAAGCGGCTGCAACGGCGGCGGGCGGACGCCGAAGTCTTCGGGCTGGAGCTGATCGAAGGTGGCGCAGGCCAACGCCTGATCGCGGCCGATGAAATGCGCGTACAGCTCGAGCGCGCTTTCGCCGCCGACCGGCGAACCACCAAAGGTTTCGAGGACCCGACCGGACTGGAAGCCCGCGATCGGTGCGACGCCGTGCGCATCGCCATTATCAAGGTAATGGATGAAAGCGTTGCCCGCCGGATCCAGATCGGGAGTCAGGTCGCGATAGCTTCGTGCATCGAACAACGGCGTCGGCGAGACATCGCGCCGGGTCGCCTCCGCCAGATACTGGACGATCGGGATCGCGCTGCCGCGTTCGCCGTCAGATGCCGTGGCAGACGAGGTCTGACGGTACCACTCGCCGCTGAACAGCGGATGCGGATCGAGCCCGCTCGGCCCCCCGACCTTGAGAAAATGGTCGAGCGGATTGGCGCCGAGCGGCAGGCCATTCTCGACCTGCGCCACATAGAAGCGACTGTCGAACAGGCGGTGCGGCTCATTGCCTTCCGCTGCGCCGACGGACGCATAATGCTGCGCGGCATCCATGCCGGCGGGAATGGCATAGCGCTGCCGGTACCACGCCTCGTCGAACAGCCCGGTCGTACCGATGGCGTCGCCGAGCGCCGCGGCGGACTCGTCGCCGTCGCTGGGCACGTCGACGGACTTGCCCGCGGTCAGCCCGACCGGATCGCGTGTCGGGTCGGCGAAGAACACGCCGCGCGCGACCGCAATATCGTCCGCGAGGTTCGGATCGGCGAGTTCGGTCGCGGCATCGACATTGGCGTCGATATCGTGCGCGACGACATAGGCAAAGCACGCCGCCGCCTGCTGGCCGCGCATCTTGTGCAGATGCCCGATGTTGACGAGGAGATCGGAATTGCGCGGATCGAGCTTGTAGGCCGCGTGATAGGCCGCCATCGACGCATCGAAGTCGCGCATCTCCTTCAGCGCGTGGCCCGCTTGCACCCAGATCGCGAAGTCGCCCGGAAAGCTGTCGAGATGCCGGCGATAGGCATCGATCGCCCCGGTCCAGTCGCGCGCATCGCGCAACGCGTCCCCCGCGATCCGATCCGCCGATCTTTCCTGGGAGCCCGCCCCTGCCTGCGTGGCTACGCCCATCAGCCGCCCAAAGCCCGCGCGGAAGAAGTTGCTCATCGGTTTCTCTTGTTTGGGTGCTCGTGACGCGGCGTACTATACGATCAAGACCGCGCAAGGATAGGATCGACGGGTGTACAGGTCGTACAATTTGCCGGTAATGTTCCGCAAAACGAGTGACGCGTTCGTGCTTGCTCGCTACGGCTTGAGCGATGCAGAGCCCGAATTCTACGCTGTCCGGCGAAATAAATCTCAGCCCGTTCGATTTCTGGCCGTCGCGCGCCAGCCGGATACAGGGGCTTGGCGGCAGCGAACCCTCAGACGATCCCGCATATGTCTTCCATACGCGCTACGTCCCGATGGACAGCAGCACGGTACGCTGTGCGCTCATCTTCACGGGACTGACCGCGACGATGGGCTCGGTGGTGTTTCGCGTCAACGCGCTGCCGGTGGACGGATCGCGCCCCGCCGAGACGATCAAGACCTGGTCGATCGCGGTGAAGGAGATCGTCGCGGGCGGCGGCACGACACGGGTAAGCTTCGATGCGGTCGACGGCATGCAATATGCCCTACTCGGGCATCTCTATACCGAGACCGACGCCGCCGCCGAAGCGTTCACGCTCCAGCTCGACGCCACGGTGCGCCAGCCGCATTTCGAGCAGCAGGTCGAGGCGGCACGCAAGTCGATCTTTGGCCAGCGCGTGTTCCGCCGCGCGTCGCGCCTGCTCGCGCCGGGCAAGGCGACGCTCGCCGATCCGGTGTCGCAGACCTGCACCGCGTCGCAGTTCAACGAGCCCGCTTATGATCAGTGGCTCGAACGACTAAAGCTGGCGAAACACCGCCACCGCAAGCAGTGGGAGTTCGTCTATATCCTGCAGGCGCTCGAACGCTACGGGATGCTCAAGGCAGGCGCGCGCGGCCTGGGCTTCGGCGTCGGCGTCGAACCGCTGCCGGCGGCAATGGCGGCGATGGGCTGTTCGGTCGTCGCGACCGATCTCGCAGGGGACGACGAACGCAGTCGCGACTGGTCGCTCACCAACCAGCATAGCGACGGGCTCGACCAGCTCCGCTATCCCGACATCTGCGCGAACGACGTCTTCGACCGGAACGTCGCGTTCCGCGTCGCCGACATGAACCTGATTCCCAGCGACCTGCGCGGGTTCGATTTCACCTGGTCGTCCTGCGCGTACGAGCATCTCGGATCGATCGAGGCCGGGCTCGATTTTGTCCGCAACGCGGTCCAGTGCCTCAACCCCGGCGGGCTCGCGGTGCATACGACCGAGCTCAATCTGACCTCGAACGATGCGACGATCGACAGCGGCGGCACCGTCCTGTTCCGGCGCCGCGATTTCGAACGGCTCGCGGTCGATCTCGTCTCGCGCGGGCATTTCGTCGCGCAGATCAAATACGACCTCGGCGACACGCAGCAGGACGCCTATGTCGACGTACCGCCCTATTCGGACGACAATCATCTGAAGCTCGCGCTCGGCCAGTATGTCACGACCTCGTTCGGGATCATCATCCGCCGCGGCGACACCTGACCGGACGCCTGCCGATCCGGTGGGCGTCAGCGGGTCATCGCAGCGACCGCATCGATGGTCGCCTCGACCACGTCGAGATGATGATGCCACGTGACGGGCCGCCACCGCGTCATGCGGGCGATCTGCGCGGCGCGGCGCGGTGACTGCGGCACCGAATAGTCGATGATCGCCGCCAGCCAGCCCAGCCCGTCAAGCGGATCGAGATACTCGGGCGAATCGCCGCCGACTTCGCGCAGCGCGGCGATATCGCTGCAGATCACCGGCAGCCCGGCGGCGAGCGCCTCGCTGACCGGCATCCCGAATCCTTCAGCGAACGATGGCAGCAGCAACGCCTGCGCACCGCCGAGCAGCGCCTGCATCTGGCGATCGGACATGTTCGACGCTTCGATCACGTGGCCCGACAGCGCGGCGCACCGTTCGATCATGTCGATCGCGTTCTCGTTTTCCCACCCACGCCGGCCGATCAGGACCAGCTTCGGAGCGGCCGCCCCCAGCTTCTCCGCCAGCCGGCGCCAGACATTGAGCAGCAGCAGATGGTTCTTGCGCGGCTCGATCGTCGCGACGCAGACGAAATACGTACCGTCCGGGATTTGCGATGTCGTCGGCTGAAGATCGACCGGATCGGTACCGAGATGCGCGACGCGGATGACGCGGTCGGTCCGCGCGCCGGTCAGGTGCGCGGTGACCGCGTCGACCGTCGCCGCCGAATTGCCGATGATCCCGCTGGCATGCTGGTCGATCGTCCGCATGACCTTCAGATGCCGCGTCTGGCCGTCGGCGCGCGCGAATTCGGGATGCGTGAGCGGGATGACGTCGTGGATCAGCGCGATCAGCCGCGCGCGCTCGCGCTTGAGGATCGCGGCGACGAGATCGGTATCCTCGAGATGATGGTGCGAGGCCTGGAGATAGATGCGCTGGCGGTCCGCGGTCGGCACCGGCCGCGGTCGCAGCGCCAGCAGATGCCGGTTGGCGGCGGCGCGCACCGCATGCGGATCGAGCACGTCGCGATTTTGCCACCGGGCATCGGTGAAGCTGAGAAACTGGCGCACCGCACCGACCGGCAGCCGCCCGTAATAGCCGCCGGCCGGATGGACCGCGGCAAAGGCAAGCCGGTCCGGAAGGCGGTTGAGCAACTCGCGCGCATAGATGAACTCGACGCGGTCGATCCCGGTCGGCGTAAGGTGGTAGGATCGGCTGAGCAACCGCGAGAGATCGAACACGACCTCGGCGTCGATGGTCGGGCGCCCCCCCAGCCACCGCGGGACGAGCGTCCGCGTGAGCAGCATCGGGGCGAACGCACGGAATGGCTTCAGCACATGTGATACTCGCCGCGGTCGTCGGACTCGAGCGGGATCGCGCCGTCGCGGGCGGGCAGTGTCGCGTGGCCCGCGCTGGACCCCGATGTCAGGCGACGTTCCGCGTGCGTGACGAGCATCGCGATCCCCTCCTCGCTCAGATACCCGCCCGGGATCAGGCAGCGATCGATCAGCACGCGCTTGAACGCCTCGTACAGATCGGTGTCGACCGGCCGCGGATCGGTCCAGAAGCGGTCGAGCGGCACGCGCCGGACGATCCCCTCGATATCGTAGATCGCCTCGCCCAGCACCGCCACGGGCACGCCGGAGTTGAGCGCGAGCGTGCCCACCGTGCTGTTGACGGTGACGACCGCGCGTGCGTTGGCGACCAGATCCGAGATGTCGCCGTCGCTGATGTAGAAGACCCGCTCCGTCACGCCGTAGCGCTGCGCCTCGCGTCGGACGAACCGCCGCCAGCTCGCCAGTCCGCCATCGAGTGGATGCCGCTTGACGATCAGATTGACCCCCGGCGGTGCCGCGCGGGCAAAGCTCTTGATGATGAAGCGCAATGCCGCACGCATGTCGCGGAACGGCGAATGGACCCGGATCTGGTAATCCGAGTTCAATTGCAGCGGCAGCGCGAAATAGGGGGTGTCGCCGATCGCCGCCATCGTCGCCGCCGAGCGGACGTGCTCGCGGCGCTTGGTGGCGAAATGGATCGCCCAGCCCAGCGCCTCGCTGAGCATCGTCGCCGAGCGATGCGAGCGATAAAAGGGGTAGAGCGGCCGCGTCAGCGCGCTGATGACGGTATAGCGGCTGGTCTCGCGCAGGCGTCGCATGAAGTTCGAGGGCACGGGCTCGACCGGCGCGAGCGCGGGCAGGCTCTCGGCTTGGTCGCGATACCAGTCGCCATCGCGCGGCAGCGTCGAATTGCCGTTCACGCCGTCTTCCTGCAGCGTCATGAAATCGGGGCGGATATACCCTTCCTCGAAGACATGGACGCGGATCCCGCGCAGCTTGGCCATGCCGTGCGCCGATGCGTGATGCGGCCGGCAGTCGCCGAACAGGATGACGTCGGTGACACCATGATCGACGACGAAATCGTCGAAGAACAACGGCCAGCCCTTGAGCGAACTGCGATAGTCCGTCGACACGCCGATCCAGTCGGCCCGATCGCCGCCATTGAGGTTGATCCGCCGTATCGCATACCCCTGCATCGCGAGCGCGGAGGCCAATTGCGCAAACAACGACCCGTGTGGCCCCTGCAGAAACAGAAACGTCCGCTTATTCTCGGATTCAGGCATTAGCGGATGCCCGCCGAAATCCGCGTCACACTGTGACGCACGCGACCGAGGATCTGGCGAAACAGCGTAAACACAGTATTCGATCGCGCCTGTCCGGCGGCAATGCGGTCGATCAAGGTTTCGACTTCGCAGAACAGTCCGGTGACCGGGTCGATATATCGCGGATATAAAATAAGAGCGCCTGCAACAAGTTGATCGATCGTCAAGCTACGGTGACGCCGATCGGGCTGGCTGACAAGGTCTTGGGTCAGCCCCCATCCCGAAAAGAAGGGTCGGCCATGCACGGTCACCGACCGATCGCGCAGCAGCGCCTCGAATCCGGTGAGCGAAGTGAGCACATGCACCGCATCGACCCGCGCGACGAGCGGCAGCAGCGCGCTGTCATGGTCGATCCGATCGACCCATGCCGCGGCGGCGGCGGCCGACACATGCCCCTTGCGATGCCCGGCGGCGACGTCGGGATGCGGGCGATAGACGATGAAGGCATCGGGTTCGCAAGCCCGGACCCGCGAAAGGAACTGCACGTTCGAGGTCACCCCGACACCGCCGCACAAGACCGACCGGTCATCCTCGACCTGCCCGATCGCGAGCACGCAGCGGCGGTCGGGCAAGGCGGTCACCACGCCCGCATCGATCCCGTATTTGCCGATACCGAGGCGGCAGATCTGCGCGCGCAGGCGCTGCGCCCGGCGGATCAGGTCATCCGAGAACAGCTGCGTCTGCAACAGCGTCTCAAGATCGCAGGCCTGCGCGGGATCATAATAGACACCGCACGCGTCGACCGTGATCGAACTCGGCACATGGCCATCCGCGCCGAGCCCGCTCGACCGGACGAAGCCGTCCTCGACGATATGAACCGCGTCGCCTGCCGCCCGCGCCTCCGCCACGAAATTCGGCGGCATGCGCGACGCCCAGCCGGCGATGGCATGTCCCGACCGACGCGCGGCGATCCGTGCCTTGTCCGGCGGGAGATTGTCCGGAACGCGGCGTCCGTCCCACAGGAACCGACCGATCGCAGCGCGTTTCCACGCCGCCATTCCGGTCATCACGCCGATCCGGCGATTGGCATCGAGCGTGCGCCGCCACGCCGCGAGCAACGCGATCGTGTCCAGCAGCGTCGCCGGCCGCCCCTCGAACGGATCGCGATAGGCGAAACCGGCGAGCCGTGCGAGGCAGGCCCGCTCGATCCGCGCCGGATCGACGGACGTGCCCGCTGCATCGCAGACCGCGACATCCGAGAGCCACGCGACGATTGCCACATCCTCGGTGGGATCGGCACGCACGACCGCAAGCTGCCCGACCCTGATCCAGGGATCGTCCTCGCCCTGCCAGAACGCACCGCCGACCCGCGCCTGCCGCAACGCCGCGAACACGCGCTCGACGCCGTCATGCCGGATCGCCGCATCGTTCGCGGCCGGGTCAGGGGCCGGCCGCGCGATCGACGCCGGGGCCGCCCAGGGAAACGGCGGCGCCCGCAGCAACGGCTCGACGACGGACGCGGTCTGGTCGCCGACGCCGGACAATGGCAGGCGACCGATGCTAGCTCGCATGTTCCCGAACGCCGGCTGCGATCAGCCAGCCCAGCCCGTACAGAACCATCAGCGCGATGAAGAGCGTGAGCAGCGACAGCGCCCGCTTGGGATATTCCGAGCGGACCGGCATGTTCGCATCGACGATCCGGACGATATATAATTGCTGTCGTACGGCCTGCTGGCGGGCCGCCTCGAACGCCGCCGATGCCGCGTCATAGCGCTTCGAGAGGAACTCCTGCTGCATGCGCAGGCGCTCATAATCGCCGAGCCCCGCGGCGATCGCATCGCCGCCGCCGGTCAGCTTGCCCGATTGCGCGGCGACCTGCGCCTGCAACGACCGGACCTGTTGCGACAGCGCGGCATATTGCGGATTGCGCGTCCCGATCAGCTGTACCGTGGTCGCCAGTTGCGAGCGCGCCGCCGACAGTTCGGCCTCAAGCTTCGAGACGAGGCCGATCTGGGCCTCGGCGGTGCCTTGCGGATTGACGTCGCGGTTGCTCTGACGAAAGCTCGTCATGCGCGTCTGGACCTGGCTCAGCGCCTGCTCGGCTTCGGCGAGTTGCTGGCGCGACAGCTTCACCGCATCGGTATAGGACCGCACGTTCATCGTGTTGACCTGGCCCTCGCCGAGCGCGAGCAGTTTGCGCGCGATGATATAGGCATCGTTCGGTCGGAACGCGCGGACCTTCAGCGAGGTGATGCCGGTGTCGGTGTCGTAATGGACGTCGACCTGCTTGCGGTAATATTTGAGCAGCGCCTCGGGGGTCGGATCGGCGGTCGGCAAACGGCTCAACGCGTCGGCTTCGGGACGACGGAAGCGATCGATCAGATCGCTCTGCTTCGTCAGGGAGGCGACGGCGGAATGCGACAGCAGAAAGTCCGCGACGCTATTGGCCTCGCCCTGCCCGCCCGCGCCGCCACCCGAGCCCAGCAGCTTCTCGATCCCCGACCCGCTCGATGCCGGCGCCCCCTGGGCGCGGACGAGATAATGCGCCTCGGATTCGAACTGGTCGGCGGCAAAGCCATAGAGGTAAATCGCCGCGATCAGACACGGCAACGCCACGACGACGAAGAACCAGCCATAATGGGTGCGCGCATAGTGCCACCGTTCCGAAAGGCTTGGCGGCGCCTCCGGCTCGGCCGTTGCCGGGGACATGAAACCGTGCACCATCAATTTCTCCGGGGGTAGAGACCCCTAAACTTCGAGTATAGCCGCGTCATCTCGTCACGGCATATGGATCTTGCCCTTGACCGTGGCGATCGCCAGCAGTCCAATCAACGTCGATCCAAATATCCAGCCGGCAAGATACCAGCCGTCGATGAAATATGGCACCGCGCTGACGAACCAGCCATATCGCAACATCTCGAAGATATGCGACATCGGAATTACCGAAAAGAACGGCCTGAACTTTACCGGCACCCATTGCATCATCACGAAGACACCGGACAGCGGCAACATGATATAGGCCAGCGGATGAACCAGCCGGCCCATCGCACGATTGTCGAATGTGAACGCACACACGACGAGCGACAGACCGAACGCCAGAAAGAACATGCAGGCAATACCCAGACAAACGTACAATGGTCGTGCCGGCAGGTCCGCCAGACCCGTCGCCATAGCCAGCCCCATCAGGATCAGAAACGACAATATGCATCCGGCCGCTTCGAGCAATGCCCTTGCGAGCAGGACGTCGAAAATTGTAACGGTTTTATGGTAGAGCAGCGGCAGATTGGCTTCGAGTGCCCCCTCTGCGCGTCCGAAAATACTGCGGAACATGATGAAGATACAGTAGCCGATCAGCGCGAACGGCACCGGCTTGACGTCGTTACCGAAATGCCCGCCGGTCTGCTGGTGCAGCAGCGCGATCATGGTCGCCAGCATCATCGGCTCGAGGATGAGCCAGACATAGCCGATGTTGTCGCGCCCATAGCGCGTGTGCAGCTCGCGCATCACCAGCGCGCCCAGCACATTGCCCTGGACTTTCAGCCCGCGGCGTAGACTTCCGGGTTTCAGATTGAGCGTCGCCATCTATTTCGATCCCATGTGCGGAGTGCTGCGCGTACGCCTGTTCTTCGCCAATATCATGTCGTACATCGTAAACAGCCGTTCCCGATAGCGGTCCTGCGTGAACAGCCGCGCCTGCTCGGTACCCGCCGCGGCCAGTCGGCGCGCCAAGTCATCGTCGCGATCAAGCCGCTGGATCGCCGAGGTCAGTGCACCGACATCATAAGGGTCGACCGCCAGCGCCGCGGCGCCTGCCACTTCCGGCAACGAACTCCGGTCCGACGTGATCACCGGCGTTCCCAGCTGCATCGCCTCGAGCACGGGCAGCCCGAACCCCTCGTATAGCGACGGGAAGATCACCCCCTTCGCGTCTTCGATCAGTCGCAGCAGCAGCGCCCGCGGGAGGTATTCGAGCTGGACGATATGACTGGCGACATGGTTGCCGAACACGTTGCGCGATCCCGCCAGCCCGCTGCTCAGCAAGCGGAGATCCTCGTCGGCCTGCCACGCGCGCGCGCCGACCAGCACGAGCGGCGTGTCGACCTGGCTGCCCAGATAGGCCTCGATCAGCCGGCCGACATTCTTCTTCGGCTCGATCGCGCCGAAATACAGGAAATAGCCGCGCGGCTCGAGCCCGAACAACGCGGTGACGTCCCCGCGCCGGTCGCCGACCGGCTGCGCGGTCGAGACGCTCTGATAGGTGTTGGTGATCCGATCGGCGGCGATACCGAACTGCTCGATGACGTCTGTCCGGCTCGACTCCGACACGGTGCAGACATGCTCGGCATCGCGCACGATCGTCTCGATCATCCGGTAATAGAGCCGCTTGCGATCGAGCGTCGCGTAGGGAAGCTTGAGCGGCACGAGGTCGTGCAGCGTATAGACGTTGTTCGTGCCCGCCATCCGGATCGGTACCGGGTAGGTCCAGTGCATGATCGCGGGCGGATCGGGCAGGCGCAGCGTCAAAAACCGTCCGGTCCGAGCGAAATGCCGGTCCGCCTTCTCGAACAGCCGGGCGGAACTCACGATCCGATCGAATTGCGGCAGCCGCCGTTCCAGCGCGCCTTGGACGATCAGCCCGCTCTTCGCCACGTCGAACACCCGCGTCCGGCGAAACTGGCCGATCCACCGTCGCACCGCGCGCACGGCAGGCAGGCCCGCCTCCTGCGGTATCCCGCGCCCGAGCGCCTCGTAGAATAGGATCTCGCGCAGTTCGGGACGGACGCCGACGGGGATGCCGAACACCCCGTCGAGCCGCGCCCCGAGCGACTTGATCGCCTCGCCCAGTGCCAGACCATAGGTCGCGACGCCGGTGCCGTGCGGCATGGCGAGGTTGAATCCATCGATCCCGATCCGCACGTCAGATCTCATCCGCAGTCTCCAAATAGGGCCATAGGCCATCTGCGATCCGGGCATCGATCAACCGATCGTACAGGACAGCCAGGCGCGCGCCGAACGCGGTCGGCGCGAACGCGCGCGCGCGGACCGCACCGCGCTCGGTCAGCGTGGCGCATAGCGCATCGTCGGCGACGATTCGCCGTATTCCGTCGGCGATCGACTGTTCGTCGGTCGGATCGACGAGCAGACACGCGCCGCCCGCGATTTCCTGCAACGCACCGCGGTCGGCGGTCAACACCGGCGTACCCAGCGCCATCGCCTCGGCGACGGGCAGCCCGAACCCCTCCTCGAGCGAAGGAAACACGAACGCGCGCGCCTGCCCGATCAGGTCCATCAATACCGGCCGGTCCTGATAGGGCAGCACCACGACGCCGGCGGCCTCCAGTTCGCTGCGCAACGCGCCGCAGCCTGCACCATCGGGGCCCGCCACCACCAGCGGCATCGCGTACCCGCCCGCCGTCCCGGTCGCGGACGTCCACGCAGCGGCAAGCCGCGCGAGATTCTTGCGCGGCTCGATCAGGCCGCAGAACAGCAGGTATCCGCCGCGCTTCAACCCCGCCGGCAGGCGGCCACCCGCGCCGACGAGTCCGGCCAGCCCGCCCCCGCAATTGGTGACCAGGTCGGGGCGGATCGCCAGCGATTCGAGGATCGTGCGTCGCGCCCAATCGGAGACCGTGACGATCCCGTCGGTCTGTGCCGCGATCGCCGTCAGGCATGCCCTCAGCCGGGCCGGATCGACCGGCGACAGATCGGGCCGGCGCATCGGGATCGCGTCATGGACGGTATGCAGATTGATCCACCCGTCGACGATCGCCGGCAACGGGTACGTCCAGTGCATCACGCCGACCGGCTGCGGCGGGGTCAGCCGCAACAGCGTGCCGTGGCGACGGAAATGGACATGCGCGAGCCGAAAGATATCGCGCCGCCAGAGCATATCGGACCCGGCATCGGTGGCCTGCGCCAAGAGTTTGCGCGGATGCGACGAGGATGCCGCCAACCACCGGGTCAGCGCCTCCAGCCGGGAACTTGGCTCGCCGAAACGACCGACCGTAATATCACGCAGATCGACTGTAGACCGACCGATCGCGGCCAGTGCGCCAAGTACCGCGTGACGATAGCTGGCGACGCCGGTGCCGGTAGATTCTGCCAATCTGGCATCAACCCCAATCTGGACCTTTTGATGGACGCGACGGTCGCGTACAGCCGGAGACGTCATTCCTGTCATGTGGAGCATTCGACGCCGTGATCGCCTTCGAAAACGTCTACAAGAAATATCACGGGCGCGGGTTTGAAAATGCTGTGCTCAACGATGTGAACTTGGTGATCAAACGTGGCGACAGCATCGGCGTCTGCGGTGCCAACGGGGTCGGCAAGTCGACGCTGATGCGGATGATCTCTGGCGTCGAGCGCCCGACCTCTGGCGTGATCAGGCGAACCATGACGACGTCCTGGCCGATCGGATATTCCAGCGCGTTCCAGCCTGGACTGACCGGTGCCGACAATGCCCGCTTCATCGCGCGGATCTATGGCCGGGATCCCAAAGAAATGCTCGACTACGTCCAGGACTTTGCGCAACTCGGCTCCTATCTTCACGAGCCTGTCAACACATATTCCGCGGGCATGTCGGCCCGACTTGCCTTCGGCGTCTCGCTCGCCATAGACTTTGACTGCTACATCGTCGACGAAATAACCGGTGCCGGCGACGAACGCTTCAGGGTCAAGTCCGAAGAAGCACTTACCGCCCGGCGCGAGCGGGGCACGCTGGTGATGGTCTCGCACGATACGCATGCGCTGTTCCGCTACTGCGAGCGCGGGGCGGTCGTGTTCGGTGGCGTCGTCACATTGTACGATACGATCCAAGAAGCCGCCGATGTCCATCACAGATTGCAAAGCTTTCCGCCAGCACCGCGCTGACTCGATTGTGTTCGACTTCGGGCTCATTTAACGATGGCGACGATTGACGGCGCAATGCTCTCCCGCTGCCCCTGCTTTACTGGAAGATTGATCGATGCCATCGTTTGAAAATTACAATGCGCGTCGGCGATACACGGAACTTCTCGGCCGGATGACCGGGATATCTGTTGGTCTTGCGCTGCTCGGGGGGTGCTCGACCTTGCCTGCCGCGGGGCCGACGAGCGCGCAGATCCGGCGGGCCGAAACCAAGGACAACAGCACCGGTTTCCAGATCGTCGACATCGATGCGACGACGACCGCGCGTCTTGCTGCGCATGCCATCGCTACGGCGCCGCTCGCCACGCTCGACGAGGTCGGCCGCACCGACACGTTGGGGCCGGGCGACACGCTGTCGATCGGCATCTACGAGGTCGGCGTGACGCTGTTCTCGCGCGGCAACGGCGCCACCGCGCAAAGCAGCTTCACGCCTTCCGCGTCGGGCACCGACCTCACCGTCCGGGTGGATTCGGCAGGCAACGTGCAATTGCCCTATGTCGGCCGGGTCTCGGTGGTCGGCAAGACGCCCGGCGAGGTGGAGCGCACGATCGAGCGCGGGATGGTCGGCCTGTCGCAACGTCCGCAGGTCGTCGTGTCGGTCAAGACCAATGCGTTCAACGTCTTCTACGTCTCGGGCGATATCCGGACGCCGGGGCGGTTCGAGCTGGGCCTGCCGCGCGAACGGCTGCTCGATGCGATCGCGCGCGCGGGCGGAACGACCAACCAGCCCAACGACATGATCGTCCGCGTCACGCGCGGGACGCGCTCCGCCGAGACGCGGCTGAGCGAAATCGACGCGTCGGGCGCGCAGAACATCGCGCTGCTGCCGGGCGACCGGATCGAGCTGTTCAACCGGCCGCGGACCTTCCTGGTGTTCGGCGCGACCGAAAAGGTATCGCAGGTCGCATTCGGCGCCAGCGCGCTGTCGCTGGCCGAAGCGATGGCGCGGATCGGTGGCCCGAGCGAGCGCACTGCGGATCCGGCGGCGGTCTATCTGTTCCGCTACGACACGTCGCTCGGTGCCGAGCCCAAGCCGATCATCTACCGGCTCAACATGATCCGTGCCGACAGCTATTTCCTGTCGCAGCGCGTCGAAATGCAGGACAAGGACGTCATCTACGTCTCGAGCGCCGCCGCCAATGCGCCCGCCAAGATGACGCAGATCATCGGGCAGCTCTTCACGCCGCTGGCGATCGGCCGCAGCCTGACGCGCTAGGATTGGCGACCATGCGCCTTGGCGCGACGCGAGACACCGACGATCGGGCGTGCGAGCCGTGACGACACCGATCGTCGGCGCTGCGTCCGCCCGGTCCACATCGCACGGACGGAGCGACGACGACCTATGACTGCAGGCTATATCGAAGCACTGGAATGCATGCGGGATGGCGCAATCGTCCAAGGATGGGCGACCAACGCGCTGCTCCAGTCCGGCGAACTCACGCTGTCGCTCGATGGTGTCGCACAGCCCCTGATCCGGATCGCGGCCTCGTCCTACCGTGGCGATCTCGCCGCGATCGACGCACGGGCATTCCGCGTCCTGCTGCCCGTGGCGATCGGGACCGGCGTGCATGTCACCGCCGCGATCGCGGGCACGCCGCTCGAGATCGCCAGCGATGCGATCCGGACGATGGCGCCGCTCGGTCATATCGACGTGGCCGGCGGGGACGAGATCGCGGGCTGGGTATTTTCGGTGGGGATGCCGGTGACGCTCCAGTTCGACGGCGTGCTGAGCGCGACCATCATGCCCTCGATCCACCGCCCCGACCTGGCCGGCATCCTGCCCGGGGCCGAACCCGAATACGGCTTTCGCGTCTCGCTGCGCGATCTGCGCGCGCGCGCCACGCCGTCGGCCGATGCGCCGCTGGGGCCCGACATGATCGTGCTGCGCGCCGGCGCGGTCATCGTCGACGACAAGACGATCATCCGCACGCAACTGGTCCAGGGCAAGCTCGAACGCGTCTCGGCCAGCGAGGCGCGGGGCTGGGCGGCCGACGTCAACCGCTCCGACGGCATGCTGCCGATCGAACTACGGATCGACGGCATCCGCTATGCCACCACGATCGCCAACCGCCATCGCGCCGACCTGCTCGCCAAGGGTATCGTCGCTTCCGGCGGCGGGTTTCGCTTCGAGATGCCGACAGTCAGCATGACCGGCGGAACGAGCGCGCGCGTCGCGGTTCATGCAAGCGGTCAGTCCGCACCGATTCGCGGCGCGATCGACATGCCGATCCCCGACCGGCGCGCGGCATTGCCGTCGGTCGCGCTCGACATCCTGCCCGACGTTGCCGAGCGCGGCGTGACGATCATCGTGCCGGTGTACAATGCGGCGCGCGATACCGCGGCCTGTATCGACGCGCTGCGCCGCGGCACCGACCTACCGTGCCGGCTGATCCTGATCGACGATTGCAGCACCGATCGCGCGATCGACGCGATCTTGGACGCCGCCGCGCAAATGCCGAACGTCGCGGTGCATCGCAATTCCGAAAACCTGG
Organism: Sphingomonas sp. Leaf34; assembly: GCF_001421805.1. Lineage (GTDB taxonomy): Bacteria > Pseudomonadota > Alphaproteobacteria > Sphingomonadales > Sphingomonadaceae > Sphingomonas. The sequence continues at coordinate 483,878 of NZ_LMLC01000001.1, forward strand.
GCTTCACGCGCACCGTCAATCGCGCGATCGCACTGGCGGGCAGCGACGACGTGGTCCTGCTCAATTCGGACACGCAGGTCACGCCCGGCTGGCTGCAGGGTCTGCGGCTGGCCGCGTATAGCGGTCGCACGATCGCCTCCGCCACGGCGGTCTCGGACAATGCCGGAGCGTTTTCGGTGCCCGAGCCGGGCGTTCCCAATCCGGTTCCAGCGGAGCTTTCGTTCGACGACATGGGCCGGCTGGTGCGGCAGGCGGCCATGACGCTGCGTCCCGAGGTGCCGACCGGGAACGGCTTCTGCATGTATATCCGCCGTGATGCGATCGACCGCATCGGCGCGCTCGACGACGCCGCATTTCCGCGCGGATACGGCGAGGAAAACGACTTTTCGATGCGCGCCGATCATGCCGGGCTGCGCAACGTGATCGACGACCGGACCTTCGTCCATCACGAGGGATCGGCCAGCTTCGGCGAGACCAAGGCGGCGCTGTACGCGGCGGGACGCGCGGTGATCGATGACCGCTACCCCGAATACAAGGCGCGGATCGGTGTGTTCACGCGCGGGCGCGACATGCTCGCGATGCGGTGGCGGATCCGCCGCGCGGTCGGCGCGACGCCGGCGCCGCCGCGTGCGCGCATCCTGTACGTCATCGCAACGCAATCGGGCGGCACCCCGCAGACCAACCAGGATTTGATGAGCGCGGTGTCGGACCGGTTCGACCCGTGGCTGCTACGCTGCGACACGGTGCAGGTCGAGATGTCGCGCCTGCAGGACGGCACGCTCGTGCCCGTCGAAACCGCGGAGCTGCACCGCGGGCTGGATCCGCTCGTCCACCGATCGAGCGAATACGACATGGTCGTCGCCGACATGCTCACCCGGCACGCGATCGAGATCGTCCATATCCGGCATATCGCCTGGCACAGCACCACGCTGATCGAAACCTGCCGCCGGCTGGGCATTCCGACGATCTTCTCGTTCCACGATTTCTATACCGTCTGCCCGACCGTCAAGCTGCTCGATCAGGACATGGTATTCTGCGGCGGGCGGTGCACGCCGGGACCAGGCCGGTGCCGCCCCGAACTATGGCCGAGCGATGCGTTCCCGCACCTCAAGCACGAGTTCGTCCATCGCTGGCGCGCGATGATGACCGCGGCGCTGACGCAGTGCGATGCCTATGTGACGACCAGTCCGACCGCGCGGACGATCATCCTCGACGCACTGCCCGCCCTGGCGGACCGCCCGTTCGAGATCATCCCGCATGGTCGCACCTTCACCGGCTTCGCCACCGCCGCCACGCGCGAACCGGGCGCCCCGCTGAGGATCCTGGTGCCCGGCAACATATCCGCCGCGAAAGGCGCGGCGCTGATCGAGGCGGCCGCGGACATCGATGCCGGCCGTCGTTTCGAGTTTCACGTGCTCGGCGATTCGGGCCACATGACCGCGCGACCGGGACTCGTCCTGCATGGCCGGTATCAGCGCGACGCGTTCGCCGACCGCGTCGCCGAGATCGCGCCGCATGTCGGGGCGATCTTCTCGATCTGGGCAGAAACCTATTGCCATACGCTGACCGAACTCTGGGCGGCGGGGCTGCCGGTGGTCGGCTTCGACGTCGGCGCGGTCGGCGACCGGATTCGCGAGTCGGGCGCGGGGTGGCTGCATGACGTCCGTATTCCGGCCACCGATCTCGCGCAGTGGCTCGCGCACCTTGCCGGTTTGCCCGAGGCGATCGATGCGGCAGGCGCGGCGACGCAGCGCTGGCAGGACGAGGTCGGTCGGCACTACGACACGCGCGCGATGGCCGATCGCTACGTCGCCTTGTACGGACGCGTGAACCGCAACCGCCTGACCTTCGCCGATCGCGAACATACGATCAGCGACGATGTAGACGATGCAATCGCCACGACCAACGCCTGAACGAGCGGCGACGGGCCGCTTTTTTGGGATTGGACGACACCACTAGGCACGGGGTAAGACCGATTATTTACAAGGAACCGAAGATTACGGCGCCTCTACCCGACACTCATACCCTGTACCGATTGTTCCATCGCAACGGCATCCCGGCAACGGATGATGTGTCCTCTGCGACCGGAGCGGCGGTGCAGGTTATCCTGCCGGGTGATGCACCGATCGCGCGACAGGCGCCGGTATTCTTCGCGGTCGATCCAAGGGTCGTCGATACACCGCGCGAACATGACGTACGATCCGGGGCGACCGGCACGACCCGCTTGGCGCCGTCATTCCTGGTAGCCCTCCCGCATGGCGCGATCCTGACCGAGGGGTTTCTGGTCGCCGATCAGGACAATCGCATCCTCAGCGACAGCTTCCGTGCGTTCGGATCGTTGGCGCGGTACGGGTTCGAGGAGCATCCCGATCGTGTCTTCTCGAGCGATCTTCCCGAGAGCGCCGAACGCCCGGGCACGCATCTGGTCGTCGGCATCCAGACCAACCTCAATTATTTCCATTGGCTGCTCGAGGCATTGCCGCGGCTCTGGCTGGCGCAACGTCAGGGGCTCGCCGCGGATGCGACGATCTGGCTGCCACCGCTGCGGCCGTGGATGGATCCGATGCTCAACGCGCTGCCGCCGATCGGCCGGATCGCCACGCAGGGTGACAGCATCACCCGGTGCGAGCGATTGCTGATGCCCGCGCGCGGGCTCGCCAACATCCATACGTTCAGCGCACACGCCTTCGCGATGGCGGACGATATCCGCGATCGCTATGCGACGAAACCTCGCTCGGGCCGTCGCTTCTTCATCAGCCGCGGCACGGCGTCCTCGCGCAAGCTGACCAACGAGGCTGCCGTCATGGCGATCGCCGCCGAGCACGGCTTCGAGCCGATCGAACCGCAATATCTCAGCTTTCGCGAGCAGGTCGAACTGTTTTCGGGGGCCGATGCGATTGCGGGTCCGCTCGGCGCGGGGCTGGCCAATGCGGTCTTCATGCACCCGGGCAGCGCGTTTATCGAGATTGCGCCCGAAGGCCGCGAGGGCGATGCCACGCTGTTCGCCAATCTCGCGCATCATCGCCAGCTCGACTATTTCGCCGCGGTCGGCCCGACGGTGGCGAACGATCCCCGTCCGATCGACCGCCGCGCGTTCACGATCGATGTCGAGATCATGCGAGACCTGTTCGCTCAGCTCGACTGACCACGGCGCCTGTAGCGGAGCGATCATGGCGAAGCGTAAAGTCTATCTCACCGCCCGCCTGCCAGACGGGTACGTCAAGACGATCGGCCCGACCGCGCTCGCGCTGACGCATTACTGGCGGGTCGTCGCCGTGCTCGCGAGCGGCAAGACCGAGGTCTTCTGGGGGCACAGCAAATCGCTCGCCGAGGCCAAGAAGACCCAGAATCTTGCCGTCGAGGCAGCGGCGACGCGGGGCTGGAAAAGCCACCATGTCGATATCGTCGCGGTCGAGCGGACCGAGACGCCTATCGCGGGGTGAGGCGAGCCGATCGCCCGCCGCCGCGTCGATGCGATCCTCCTCGTCTCGGCGGAGTTAGCTCGCGCTGCGATCTGGCATGGTGCGGTGCGGCATAAACCCCTAGGCGCAAGCGATGATGCACCCGACTCCCCATGCAACTGCCCAGGCCGGCTTGGGCCGCCGCGAATTCATCGTCTTCATCGCCGCGATGATGGCGGTGAATGCGCTCGGGGTCGACCTGATGCTTCCCGCGCTGCCCGCGATCGGCGCCGAGCTGCAAGCCGCGACCGCCAATTCGCGACAGTGGATCATTTCCGCGTACATGTTCGGCTTCGGGATCGGCCAGCTGGTCTACGGGCCGCTCGCCGACCGTTATGGCCGCCGCCCGATCCTGCTCGCGACGCTGGCCGGGTTCGTCGGCGCGAGCATCTTCGCCGCGAGTTCGGCGACCTTCACCGCGCTCATCTGCGCCAGGATCCTGCAGGGGCTGATGTCGGCATCGACCCGCGTCCTGGCCGTCGCGATCGTCCGCGACCGGTTTTCCGGTCGACAGATGGCAAAGACGCTGTCGATCGCGCAGATGATCTTCTTCCTGGTACCGATCCTCGCCCCCAGCCTGGGGCAGGTGCTGCTCGCGTTCGGCCCTTGGCGATTCATCTTCTACGCCCTGGCCGGGTTCGCCGCGTTCGTGCTGGCATGGGCGGCGATACGCTTGTCCGAGACGCTCGCGGTCGAGCGACGGACCGCGCTCTCGCTGGGGTCGCTGCGCAGCGCGTATCGCCTGACGCTCACCAATCGCAGTTCGATCGGCTATGCGGTCGCCGCGTCGCTGACGTTCGGCGGAATCCTCGCGTTCGTATCGCTGGCACAGCAGGTCTTCGGCGAGCAGTTCGGCGCGGGCGATCGGTTCACGGTGCTGTTCGCGGTCTGCGCCTTCGCCATGGGCTGCGCATCGTTCGCCAACAGCCGGCTGGTCGAGCGACTGGGCACGCGGCTGATCTCGCAGGCCGGGGTGTTTGCGCTGATCGCGTTGTCGCTGGTGCACCTCGCGGTGATCGCCGGCGGAATCGAGACGTTGTGGACCTTTATCGCGATCCAGGCGCTCAGCATGACCTGCATCGGCCTGTGCGGGTCGAATTTCGGGGCGATGGCGATGGAGCCGGTCGGGCATATCGCCGGCACCGCATCGTCGGTGCAGGGGTTCATCACCAGCCTCGGTGCGGTGGCGGTCGGATCGCTGATCGGCCAGGCGTATGACGGCTCCACCGTCCCGCTCGCGATCGGCTATCTCAGCATCGGCCTCGGCGCGCTGGGGTGCGTCTATCTGGTCGAAGGCGGCTTCTGGTTTCAGGCGCGCAACGCGGCGCCGCGCTCGCCTATTGCAAAAAGATCACACTAAAACAGAACGATCGTGGCGTCGGGAACCGTTACGTCACCGTGACGGTTTGCGTCGTCACCACACCAACAGGATAATTCGATCATGAAGAAGCTCACCGCCGCGGTTATGATGGCCGCTCTCACCATTTCGCTCGCAGCCTGCGGCGGCAAGGGTGACGACAAGCTCGGCAGCAATGTCGAGGCAGCAGCCGACAACCGCGCCGACGCGCTGGAGGCCGCCGCCGACAATCTCGAGGACCAGGCCGAGGCCGTCCGCACGAGCGGCGACCAGCAGGCGGATGCGATCGACGACGCCGACGTCAACGCGCAGGCGATGCCCGCAGACCAGAAGGCCGCGCTGATCAACGGTTCTGAGAAGCTGCGCTGATTATGATCCCCCCGGTGCATCCGGGGGGATTTTTCGAATGAATTGAGACGCTGGCACCGGACATTTAGCCGGGTCGGACGAACAGGGTAAGGCGACATGGTAAACCGGGGCCGGATCGAGACGGGGGGATTCCTCGTCTTTCTGACGATCATCACGATCGCACTGGGCATCGTGGTGTCGACATTCGCCGCCGCCTTGTTGTGGAGCGCGCTCGCGGCGATCCTGTTCCAGCCGCTGTACCAATGGCTGCTCGCGCGCAACCCAGACCGCCGCAACCTCGCCGCGTCGCTGGCGATGCTGATCATCTTCGTCGCCGTCGTCGTGCCGACACTCTTGATCGCCAGCATGATGATCGACCAGGCGACCTCCGTCTACACCAGCATGCAGGGCGGGCAGATCAACTTCTCCGCCTATTTCCAGCAGATCCATGACGCCCTGCCCGAGCGCCTCCAGAATCTAGTCGACAAGTCCGGGCTCAACAGCTTTGAGCGGCTGCAGGCGCGCGTATCCGACGCTCTGGGTAACAGCGTCCGGACGATCGCCGGGCAGGCCTTGTCGATCGGTCGCAACGCGGCCGGTTTCCTGCTCGCGTTCGGGATCGCGCTGTACGTGACGTTCTTTCTGCTCCGCGACGGCGATCGGATCGGACCGGCGATCTGCCGCAGCCTGCCGCTCGAACGCTCGGTAACCGAGCGGCTGGTCGGCAAGTTCGTCGCGGTGGTTCGCGCAACGATCAAGGGCTCGGTCATCGTCGGGCTCGTTCAGGGCGGGCTCGGCGCGCTGACCTTCTGGCTCGTCGGCGTCCCCGCGGCGCTGCTGTGGGGCCTGTTGATGGCGCTGACGTCGCTGCTGCCCGCGCTGGGACCGGCGATCGTGTGGGTGCCCGTGGCGGTCTATCTGCTCGCGACCGGGGCCATCTGGCAGGGGATCGCGGTGATCGTCTCGGGCATCGTCGTGATCGGGCTTGCCGACAATATCCTGCGGCCGATCCTCGTCGGGCGCGACACGGGCATCCCCGATTACATCGTCCTGGTGAGCACGCTGGGTGGTATCGAGGTCTGCGGCTTGAGCGGCATCGTCGTCGGACCGCTGGTCGCCGCGCTGTTCCTGGCGGGCTGGCAGATCTTGACCGAACAGCGACTGGGCGAGGCGGCGCCGGAGGCCTGACCAGCGCGCGCCGGAGCATGGCCCCGGCGTTCCAACAAGCTAATCGACAAGGCGGTGTGTCATTGCCCGCCCAAGCGCGGTGACGGGCGCGGCCCGACGGAACCCGCCCTCAGTACAATTCCTGCGCCCTCTCCACTCGCGCCCTATCCACTCGCGCCGTTGCCGAACGCGCGGCGCGCGCCTTCGCTCGATTGCAATCACGCAAAAAAAACCACCCCGTGCGTAGCACGGAGTGGCCTAGGTTCAGGGAGGAGGTACGCTAGAAGCGTACCGTACGGCGCCGCGAAAGGGGGGGACACGATGCCGTACAGGATCTAAATGGGTGAGCCCCGATTTGGTTCAACCCTTGTTGCGCCGCACCGCAGATTTTTTTCAAACCCGCGGTTTCGTCCGCGACAAGGCCGGGGCCATCCGTGCCAGGATCTCGTCGCGCAGCACCAGGTGATGGCGCAACGCCGCGGCGCTATGGGCAACGATCAGCGCGAGCATCATCCAGCCGACAATCTCATGCGCCTCGTGACCGAAGCGCCCGGTCACGGTCGACACCGGCAGATACGGAATGTCGAACAGGCCGAACCAATTGAACGGACCGCGCCTGCCCGCGCCGGACACCATCAGCCATCCGGTCAGCGGCATGCCGATCATCATGCCGTAAAGGACAGCGTGAGCGAGGTGCGCGATCCCCTTTTTCCACGCAGGCATCGGCGCTGGCAGCGGCGGCGGGCGATGCGCGACCCGCCAGGCGAGCCGCGCGAGGCTCAGGACGAGCACGAGCATCCCGAGTGCCTTGTGCGCGCCCATCCAGGCACGCAAAGCCGGCACGGACTCGTGTAACAGCCCGACCGCAAGGTTGACGATGACCAGCAGCGCGATCGTCCAATGGAGCCAGATCGCCACCCTCGAATAGCGTTCCGGCGAAGACCGGTCCGAACGATCCTGCGCTGCCATGGCCAGTCCTCAGACGTTGAACGGCGTGGGTGCGGCCATCTGCGGCTGCGGGGTCTGGCCAAGCTGTGCCTGGCGCGCGAAGATATCGCGCATCAGCGACAGCGAGAACAGGTGCGCGTAGAGCAGCGGGAGCATGCCCGACTTGCTCATCTTGCGCAGCGCATCGCCGCGCAGGTCGACCAGCTTCTCTTCGTTGATCATCTGGAAGCCGCGATAGACGAACGGCTGCTCGGCGCCGTCGGGCTGGATCGTGACTTCGCCGTCCATCAGCAGCTCGAGCTCGCGCAGCTCGTTCATGAAGTTCTGCGTGCGCGCGCCGGCCTGCTCGAACGATTCATTGAAGCCGAGGATGTTCTTGGTCAGCTCGGTCGGCTGGCCGTTCTCGAACAGTGCATCGCCGTCCTCGAACTCACCGAGCGTCGGCGAGGTCGGATCAAAGCAGAGCGACAGCTCCTGCGCATCGGGGTGCAGGCGCGCGAGCATATACGGGTAGCGACGGACATAGGCGGGGACGTAAAAGGTGGTCTCGGTCAGCTTGCCGTCGTCGCCGACGAACACGTTGACGCCCTCGTTCAGGCCCATCAGCGCGAGCGGGATCGCGTCGTCACCGGTCGAGAAGACGATCGGCATGTGGCGCTGGACCAGCGGAAACTCGTCGACGGTGATCGGGATCGCGTGCTGGCCGACCAGGAACGGCGCGCTGTCCTGCGGACGGACCTTGTAGTTGGCGTGCGTATCGCTCGAGAGCGGCTCGAGGCCATTATAGAAAAGCGGAAGCTGCGCGGTGCTGGCCATGTTACTCTCCGGATCGGTCGTTCAAACGCCGGTGGCTGGTGCCACCGATTGGGGCGAGGCTCTATGGTGCGCCGGGCGGGCGTGCAAGTGTGACGAGCTTGCCCGGGTTGAGGATGCCGAGCGGATCGAGCGCGGCCTTGATCGCACGGAGCGCGGTCATCCGGGCGGGCGACGACAGCCGTTCGAGCTCGTCGCGCTTCATCTGGCCGATGCCGTGCTCGGCGGAGATCGACCCGCCCGCCGCGGTCACGAGATCGCCGACGAAGCGGGTGACGACCGGCGCATCCTCGGCATACCAGCGCGCGGGGTCGGTGCCGGGCGCGGCGCGGACGTGGAAATGGACGTTGCCGTCGCCGAGATGCCCGAACCCGCTCGCATGCGTGCCGGGGAAGCGCGCATCGCACGCCGCCGCCGCCTCGATCATGAAGTCCGGCATCGTCTCGACGGGGATCGAGATGTCGTGCTGCGTCGCGGGGCCCAGCGCGCGCTCGGCCGCGGACAGCGAATCGCGCAGCAGCCAGAACGCCGCGGACTGGGCCTCGCTCGCGGCGATCGTCGCATCCGCGAGCCCGCCATCGGCGAGCGCGTCGCCGAGCAGCCGTTCGAGCAACGCGGACGGGGATTCGCCCGCGGTGGTCGGCGACGTCGCCTCGATCAGCAGATGCCACGGATGCCAGCCGGCGAGCGGCGCGCGCGCGTCGGGGAGGTGCGCGATCGCTGCGTCGAGCGATTCGGCGGGGAGGATCTCGAAGCTCTCGATCGCGTCAGTCCGCGCCTGCATCCTGCGCAAAAGCCGCAGCGCCGCCTGCGGGGAGTCGATGCCGACCCAGGCGGTGCCGCGTGCGGCTATCGCGGGCGCGAGCCGGAGCGTGGCGGCGGTCACGATCGCGAGCGTGCCCTCCGCGCCGATGAACAGCTGGTCGAGGTCGTAGCCGCGATTGTCCTTCTTGAGCGCGGACAGGCCGTCATGGATGCTGCCATCGGCCAGCACCGCCTCGACGCCCGCGACCAGCCCGCGCATCGTGCCGAACTTGAGGACCTGCGTACCGCCTGCGTTGGTCGAGACGAGCCCGCCGATCGTCGCGGTCCCGCGCGCGCCGAGCGTCAGCGGGAAGCGCCACCCCTGCCCCTGCGCCGCGCCATCGAGGTCGGCGAGGATGACGCCCGCCTCGGCGATCGCGAGCCCGGCGTCGGCATCGAGGCGGCGGATGCGGTTCATCCGGCGCAGCGACAGGATCAGCGCGTGGCCATCCGCGGGCGCGGTCGCACCGCCGACCATCGAGGTGTTGCCGCCCTGCGCGACGAGCGGCACGCGGTGCGCGGTGGCCGCCTTGACGATCAGCGCGACCTCCGTGGTCGAGCCGGGCGCGAGCATCGCGGGTGCCGCGCCGTGGAACCGGCCGCGCCAGTCGTGCAGCCAGGGATCAATGGCCGCGGGGTCGGTGACGATCGCCTTGGCGTCGAGCAGCGGCGCGAGTGCGGCCAGCATCGCGGCTTGCGAAGATGTCAGGGTTGCTGTCTGATTTTGCGGCACGGTCGAAGTGCTAGACAAAATTCATCGCGCGTTCAACGATTGGCCCTAACGGTTACGTCAACATGATCCATCCTGCGATTCCCGCCACCCTGCTCGCCCTTGCGGGACCGTTCGCCGCGGCGATGCGCGACGTGCCGCCCCCTGCCGGCTCGCTGGCGGGGGTGCAGATCACGCAGCTTTCGATCCACGAACGCGTCATCATCCGCGTGCCGCGGATGAGCCGGATGCCCGCGCGCACCTATGCGCCGCCGCGGGAATGGAAGGAGCATAAGGGCCCGAAATGCATCGCGGTCGCAGAGATCGCCGGCGCCATGCTGAACAAGGAAGGCGCGGTCGATCTGGTCATGGACGACCAGACGCGCTTGCGCGCGCGGCTCGACGGCGACTGCAAGCCGCTCGATTATTATTCGGGATTCTATCTGAGGCCGGGGCCCGACGGTCTGATCTGCAAGGATCGCGATGCGATCCGGATGCGATCCGGCGCGCGCTGCGAGATCGACGGATTCAAGAGCTTGCGGCCAAAGAAATAACGCGGGGCACATCGGAGAACGATAGCCTGCAGCATTGGCAGCAGCACAGCCCCCTGCACTCCCCGTCTTCGCTCCGTCAGCCCGTCGAAAGTCAGGATCCGGGGTAACCAAAGCTGGAGGTGCGCGGCGCTAAATCCTGACTTTCGTCAGGATAACGGCGTTTCGTTAGGATGACGGGGCTTCGTCGCGGCGAGGGGATGGACCGACCATCATAGGGGCTGGCCATCATCGGGACCGGCCATCATCGGGAATGGCGGCGCCGCGGGACGGTGCCGCGATATCCGCGTCAGTCGCAATCCACCGACGTTTCCTTGACATTTGTCGACAAATCAGCGAGCGCCGGAACGCTTGAGGGCAGTGCATTTCACCCTCCATTTACCGGACATTTGCATGAGTTTTGCCGATCTCGGCCTCTCCGACGAACTGCTAAAGGCAGTCACCGACTCCGGCTATACCGAGCCGACCCCGATCCAGGCGGGTGCGATCCCGTCCGTGCTGATGATGCGCGACATCATCGGCATCGCTCAGACGGGCACCGGCAAGACCGCGTCGTTCGTGCTGCCGATGATCGACATCCTGGCGCATGGCCGCAGCCGCGCGCGGATGCCGCGCAGCCTGATCCTCGAGCCGACGCGCGAACTCGCCGCGCAGGTGGCGGAGAATTTCGAAAAATACGGCGTGAATTCCAACCTCTCGATGGCGTTGCTGATCGGCGGCGTGTCGATGGGCGACCAGCTCGCGGCGCTCGAGAAGGGTGTCGACGTGCTGATCGCGACGCCGGGCCGGCTGATGGACCTGTTCGGGCGCGGCAAGATCATGCTCAACGGCTGTTCGATGCTGGTAATCGACGAGGCGGACCGGATGCTCGATATGGGCTTCATCCCCGACATCGAGGAAATCTGCACCAAGCTGCCGAAACAGCGCCAGACGCTGCTGTTCTCGGCAACGATGCCGCCGCCGATCAAGAAGCTGGCGGACAAGTTCCTGACCAATCCCAAGACGATCGAGGTCTCGCGCCCGGCGTCGACCAACCTCAACATCAAGCAGTATCTGGTGCCGGTGCCGAGCCAGACCGCCAAGCGCGAGACGCTGCGCCGCATCCTTGCGCAGGAAGAGGTCACCAACGCGATCATCTTCTGCAACCGCAAGACGACGGTGCGCGACCTGAACAAGGTGCTGAAGCAGGCGGGCTACAAGTCGGGTGAGATCCATGGCGACATGGAACAGCCGCAGCGTCTCGCCGAGCTCGAGCTGTTCAAGACGGGCGCAGTGACGATCCTCGTCGCATCGGACGTCGCGGCGCGCGGGCTCGACATCAAGGGCGTGTCGACGGTCTTCAACTATGACGCGCCGTGGCATCCCGACGATTACGTCCACCGGATCGGCCGCACCGGCCGCGCCGGGGCCAGCGGCACCGCATACACGTTCGTCGCGCCCGACGATGCGGAGAACATCCAGAACATCGAGAAGCTGACGGGCCAGACGATCGAGCGGCTGAGCATGGGCGGCGAGCCCAAGACCGCCGCGCCCGCGCCCGTCGTCGAGGACGACGTGCAGGCGCCGCGTCGCGAGCGGTCGCGGCACCGTCGTGCCCCGCGCGCGGATACGGTCGCGCCGGCGATCGTCGCCGAGGTGCTGGCCGCCGCCGCCGAGCCGGTTGCGGCCGTGCCCGTGCCGGAGGTGAAACGCTCGCGGTGGCAGCGTACGCCGATCGACGAGCCGGTCGCGGCGATCGTGCCCGCGCGTGCCGTGGCCGCGCCCGTCGCGATTCCGATGGAGCCGGTTCGAGTCGCACCCGCGCCCGCCCCTGCCCCCGCCCCCGCTCCGGTCGCGACGCCGCGCTTTGTGACGGTGCCCGCCGAGCCGGTACGCTCCAAGGCCGCCCCGCAGGACGCGCCACGGGCCGAACCCGTCCGTGCGCCGCAGGGGGAAGCGAACCGTGGTCGTCGCGAGCCGGTCAACCCGGCGGCCGATGACCGCTGGAACGGGCCGTTCCCGAGCTTCCTCAATGCCGTCATCGGAGGATATGAATGATGTCGATCAAGCGTCTTGCCACGCTCGCGCTGCTCGCCACCGCCGTTGCAGCGCCTGCCGCGCCGCGCGGTGCGGTCTCGGCACCGCGGATCAGCACGACGAGCTTCGACCGGCTGCCGATGCCGCTGCCGCTGCCCTATGACGAGAAGGCGAATGCCGACGCGCAGGTCGCGGCGGCACGGGCGCGCGCGGTGCGGTCGCACAAGCGGCTGCTGATCGATCTCGGCGGCAACTGGTGCCTCGATTGCCGGCTGCTCGCGGGGACGATCGACCTTCCCGAGATGAAGCGGTTCGTCGACAGCAAGTTCGTCGTCGTCACGGTCGATATCGGCCGGTTCGACAAGAACGGGCAGGTCGCGGCACGCTACGGCGTCAAGGGGCGGCTGAAGGGCGTTCCCGCCGTGCTCGTGGTCGATCCGCGCAGCAACCGGTTGCTGAACGCGGGGCACGAGACCGAGCTGGCGGATGCGCGCTCGATGGGACCGCAAGCGCTGGCCGACTGGCTGGCGAAATGGGCGGCCTGATCGGGGTTTGCTGACGGGTGCGGGGCTGGCTTTGGGCCGGCTCTTCACGTGTATTTGAGCGGGATTGCCGGGCTGCTGCCTGAGTCAGTGATAGTCGATGCGTTCGACTTCGATGCCCGACTTGCCGTCGTCGCGACGAAAGTCAGGATCCAAGGTAGCAACCGCCAGCGCGCGGGGCTCTGGATCCTGCTCTTTTCAGAATGACGGGGGTGTTGGGGCTGGCGTAGCGGCCGTCGATCGGGTGCTCGACCGGCTGGGTGGTTTTCTTGGGTCGCGTTGCACTCGTATTTTTAGCGTCGACTGATGGTCGGTACATCCGGCGCGGCGCGCCCAACCTTTCGTCATCCTGACGAACCTCAGGACCCAGGATACCGACCGCCAGCGCGTGTGGCTCTGGGTCGTGACTTTCGTCAGGATGACGGGGGTGTTGGGGTTGGCGTAGCGGTCGTCGATCGGGGGATCGACCGACTGGGTGGTTTACTCGGGCCGGGTTGCACTCGTGCTCTTAGCGTCGATTGATGGTCGGTACATCCGGCGCGCCATCCCCAACCTTCCGTCATCCTGACGAACGTCAGGACCCAGGATACCAATCGCAGCGTCCGTGGCTCTGGGTCCTGACGTTCGTCAGGATGACGGGGTTGGCTGGGGCTGGCGTCGTGGCCGCCGTTGGCTGCTCGACCGACTGGATATGTTTACTTGAGCGGCGTTGCACGCGTGCTGTTAGCGTCGACTGATGGCCGGTAGATCCGGCGCGCTACACCCAATCTTCCGTCATCCTCACGAACGTCAGGACCTAAGGTACCAATCGCCAGCGTCCGTGGCTCTGGGTCCTGACGTTCGTCAGGATGACGGCGTTGGGTGGTGCCGGCGTGGCGGCGCCGCCCGCGTGATCGTCCGGGCTGTGGCCACTCCCTCGACAAACGCTGCCCCTGCGTCCTACGCGGCTGTAGCCATTGCTGCGTCGTCCAAGGCGGCGGCGCGCAGATAGGCGGCGCGGTTCGTCAGGCGCGCGGCGTAGGCCACGAACGCGTCGCGCTTCGGGAGCCAGCCGAACTGCATGCCCCAGATCACCTGCGATCCGACATAGACGTCGGCGGCGGTGAACCGCGCGCCGGCGATGTAGGGATGTGCGACGACCGCCTGTTCGAGCACGTCGATCACACGCTCGAAGCTACCATAGCCGATCATGCGTTGTTGCGCGGCATCGGGCACGACGCCGAGCGCGCGGTTGCCGGTCGCGGCCTCGACCGGGCCGGCGGCGTAGAACAGCCAGCGATAATAATCGGCGCGTTCCTCGTCGCGGGGCGCGAGCTCGGCGTCGGGGAATGCCTCGGCGAGATACGCGCAGATCGCGGCGCATTCGGTCACGGTCTTGTGATTGTGGACGATCGCCGGAACCTTGGCCATCGGGTTGATCGACAGATACGGCTCGGCCTTCATCGTCGTGTCGTAGTCGAGGATGACCGTTTCATACTCCTCCTCGACCTCTTCGAGCATCCACCGCGCGATCCGGCCTCGCGACATCGGGTTGGTGTACAGGGTCAGCGTCATGCGACTCTCCTTGAGAACGGATCGTGAACGATGGTCTCATGGAGGGATGGCGTCGTCAAGAGCGTGCGCGGCTGGAGGCTGCGGTGCGAACGTCCGTCATCCCAGGTTCGGCCCAGGGTCCAGAGCCAAGAACGATACCGCGCTTGGCTCTGGATCCTGACTTTCGTCAGGATGACGGTTTCCTTAGACCAGCGCCTTGTCGAACAGGGCGAGCATGCGCGCCCAGGCCTTGTCCGCCTGGGCTGCGTTGTAGACCTTCGAGTCGGGCGGGCACCAGCCGTGCATCGTGCCGGCATACACCTCGATCTCGGCGGGAAGCTTTGCCGCGGCGAAGGCCGTGCGCAGCGTGTCCTTCTCGGTGGGGGCGCGGGCGTCGTCGTTGGCGGCGATCGCGATGAGGTAGCGGCCCTTCAGCTGCGGGATCAGCAGATGCGGGCTGTCGGGCGTGTCGGTGACGAAGCCACCGCCATGGAACGTGGCGCCCGCGCGGATCCGGTTCGAGACCGCCGCCGCGGTGCGCAGGACCATCGGGCCGCCCATGCAATAGCCGGTGGTGGCCAGCCCGCGCTTGCGATCGGTCTGCGGTTGCGCGTCGATGAACGCGGTGAAGGCCTTTGCGTCACGGACCGTGCCGTCGGCGGTGAGCGCGTCGCGGAACGGCGCGATGCGCGCGCGGACGGCGGGCTGGTCGTAGGACTCGCCGGGCTTCAGGAACGGCGCCTTGGTCGAGCGGTAGAACTGGTTGACGACGAGCACCGCATAGCCCGATTGCGCGAGCCGGTCGGCCATCTGGCGGAAGGCGGGCCGCAGGCCCATGACGTCCGGCCAGATCAGCACGCCGGGGTGCTTGCCGGTGGCGGGCGCGACGAAATAGGCGTCGGCCTTGCCGTCGGGGGTGGTGATCGACACATCGCGGCCCTTGATGACCGCGGCGTTGGCAGGGGCGGGCAGCAGCATCGTCAGCCCCATCGCACCGGTCATCACGCCGAACTGACGGCGCGAGACGCCAGCCAGATAGGCTTCGTTATCGTCTGCGGTATGCTCGTCGCACATGGGGCTATCCTCTTGTATTTGACCGCATGCTAACTCAGGTCGCGCGCCACCACCACACGCCATCGTGCGTTTCGCGCGCGGCGCGCCCCTCGACCTCGAGGCGGCGGAGATGCGCGAGTGCCTCGCCGGTCGCCATGCCGAGCACGTCGGGACCGATCGCGCGGCGGAAGAGGCGGCCGAAACAGTCGACCGCGCGGCGGGGTTGGGCGAGGAAGACGGCGAGTTCGTCGAGTCGCTCGCGGTGCTCGCGGTCCATCGCGTCGAGGCGCGTGTGGAGGCCGGTGAACGGGTCGCCGTGGCCGGGCAGGACGAGCAGGTCGGCGGGAAGCGTCTTCAGCTTGGCGATCGAGGCGAACCATTCGCCCAGCGGGTCGGCGTTCGGTTCGGTGACGCCGAGCGAGACGTTGGGGCTGATCCGCGGGAGGACCTGATCGCCGGCGATCAGGATACCGCCGGCCTCGTCGAGCAGGCACGCATGTTCGGGGCTGTGGCCGGAGCCGGTGACGACCCGCCAGTCGCGCGTGCCGATGGTAAGCGCGTCGCCGTCCTCGATGCGCGTATAGCTGAGCGGGAGCGGGGTGATGATCTTCCGGAAGCCGGCCCAGCCCTTGGCGGTGGCGTGGTCGATCTGCGCGGCGTCCCAGCCTGCGGCGTGCCAGAAGGCGCGCATCTCGGGCGGGACCGAGTCGCGCGCGTCGGCGGCGAGCATGCGCGCGGTCAGCCATTCGGCTCGGGTCATGACGAGTGGTGCTGCGTGGTGGTCACACATCCAGCCGGCGAGGCCGATGTGATCGGGATGAAAGTGCGTGCCGATCATTTGCGTGATGCGGACGCCGGCCTTCGGTCCTGCGAACACCGCCTTCCAGGCGTCGCGCGCGGGGGCCGTGTTCATGCCGGTGTCGACGAGTGCGTCGCCATCGCCATCGGCGAGCAGCCAGCAGTTCACGTGTCTCAGCGGGCCGGGGATATGGAGGCGGACCCAGTCAATCCCGGGCGCGACCTGCATCGTGCCGCCGCTGGCAGGCTCTGCGCCGCCGAACGGGTAGGTCAGGCCCTTGTGGCTGGTCGGTGCGAACGCGGTGTCGGGTTGGGTGGCCATGCGTTGCGGTTAGCAACTGGTCGGCGCGGGAGATAGTGGTCCCGGCCGCTCTTACTTAATCCTCCCCCGCCAGGGGGAGATGGCGCCGAAGGCGTCGGAGGGGGAGGACACGCAACAGGCGTTTCCCTTCCCTCCCCCTCCGTCAGGCTGCGCCTGCCACCTCCCCCTGGCGGGGGAGGATTTTTAAGGCGGGTTAAACGCTCAGCGCTTGAAGGGGTCGTCGAAGAGCGGCTTGACGGGGAGGACGCCGCCGTCCGCGACGAACTGCGCGTCCGCGGCCGCCTGCGTGCGTTCGGCGCGAAGCTGCTGGAGCAAGACTTCGCGGTCGCCTTCGAGGCGGGTGTCGGTCGGGGCTTCCATGCCCGCCGCCTTGGCCGCCTTGGCCACCGCCGCGTCGAGCTCGCGCTGCGAGGTCAGGCCGAGCGTGACGGGATCCTTCGGCGTGATGTTGGCGATGTTCCAGTGGCTGCGGTCGCGGATCGCGGCGATCGTCGTGCGAGTCGTGCCGATCAGCAGCGAGATCGCGCCGTCGGTGATCTCCGGGTGATTGCGGATGATCCACGAAATACCGTCGGGCTTGTCCTGGCGCTTCGAGACCGGCGTGTAGCGCGGGCCCTTGGTGCGGCGGACCTGCTCCGGGCCCTTGATCATCTTGAGCTGGTAATCGGGATCGGCAGCACCCTTGTCGATCTCGTCCTGCGTCACTTCGTGCGCGCGGACGGGATCGCGACCGGTGAGCTTGGTCGAGGTGGTGTCGTCGGCGATCGCCTGGATCTCAAGGATGTGCAGACCGCAAAAGTCCGCGATCTGCTCAAAGCTAAGCGCGGTATTATCGACCATCCAGGCGGCGGTCGCGTGGGGCATGAGCGGCTGGGCCACGGCGGGAACTCCGTAAAAATAGAAAGGGCCGCCCCTTTCGGAGCGGCCTGACATGACACAGACTTAGTGCGCGCGACGCCATCAGGCAAGCGATCAAGCTCAGGCCGCCAACAGCGCCCTTTCCAGGGGCACGAGCGCGTGGAGGAACTGGCGCGCGCTGGCGGGCCAGCTGGAGCGCGCAGCATAGGCGGCGCAGGTGACGCGGTTGCGCGTGAGTGCGGTGGCGATCGCGGTGTCGAGGTCATCGTGCATCGCGCCGACGCGGTCGTCGAGGACGTCGATCGGGCCGGTGACCGGGTAGGCGGCGACGGGCGTGCCACAGGCGAGCGCTTCGATCATGACGAGGCCGAACGTGTCGGTGCGGCTGGGGAAGACAAGGACGTCGGCGGTGCGATAGGCGGCCGCCAGGTCGAGCCCTGCGCGCTGGCCGAGAAAGACCGCGTCGGGGAAGCGACGCATGAGCGTGGCGCGGGCGGGGCCTTCGCCGACGACGACCTTGGTGCCGGGGTGCGCGGAAGAGAGGAACGCCTCGATGTTCTTCTCGACGGCGACCCGGCCGACATAGAGCTGGATCGGGCCGGGTAGCGCTGCCATCTCGGGATCGCGCGCGCCGTCATAGCCAAACTGCGCGAAGTCGACGCCCCTGCCCCATTCGCGGACCTGATGCAGGCCCTGGTCCGCCAGCGTCCTGGCGACCGAGGGGGTGGAGACGAGAATCGACTGCGCGGGGCGATGGAACCAGCGGATGTAGCGCCAGATCCAGTCGGGGTTCGCGCCGGTCCGGGCAGCGATATAGTCGGGGAACTGCGTGTGATAGGCGGTGGTGAACGGGAGCGCGCGGGCCATGCACCAGGTGCGGGCGGCGAGGCAGACCGGGCCTTCGGTGGCGAGGTGGATCGCATCGGCGCCGAAGCGCGCCAGCATGCGACCGACCGCGCCGGACCGCGCGAAGGCGAGGCGGATCTCGGGATAGGTCGGGCATGGCATCGAAGCGAAGCGCTCGGGGGACACCACCAGGACCTGATGCCCGATCGCTTCGAGCTCGCGCTGAACCGCCTGGAGAGTGCGGACGACGCCGTTGACTTGCGGGCTCCAGGCGTCGGTGACGATCGCGATACGCATCTGTCTTCTCCTGCAGGCCCTCTCCCATCGGGGAGAGGGAGGGGCCCGGCCGGCGCAGCCGGGTGGAAGGGTGAGGGCACGCTTTTCGCTAGCGCCGTGGACTTGCCTTCACCCGCGCCGCTGACGCGGCCTGCCCTCTCCCCACGGGGGAGAGGGTTCAGGTCAGGCGGCTAGCGTTACGACCTTGTCCCGCTCGCGCGCGGCGATCTCGTCGGCCCAGTGGAGCAGCTCCATGCGGCCGTCGAAATGCTCGACCAGCGCGGTGCAGCCTTCGACCCAGTCGCCGTCGTTGTAATAGGCGATGCCGGCGATCTCGCGCATTTCGGCGGTGTGGATATGCCCGCAGACGACGCCCTCGACGCCACGGACGCCCGCCGCATGCGCGACGACTTCCTCGAAGTGCGAGATGAAGGCGACCGCATTCTTGACCTTGGCTTTCGCGTGCTTCGACAGCGACCAATAGGGCATCCCCAGCCGCCGCCGCGCGCCGTTGACCCAGCGGTTGAGCCCCATCAGCATCGTGTAGGCGGCGTCGCCGATATGCGCGACCCAGCGGTGCGCGAGCGTGATCGCATCGAACTCGTCGCCGTGGAGCACGAGCAAGCGGCGGCCGTCGGCGGTCTCGTGGATCGCCTTGCGCCGGATCGAGATGCCGCCGAAGTCGAGACCCGAATATTGGCGGAACACCTCGTCGTGGTTGCCGGGGATGTAGACGACGCGGGTGCCGCGCTTGGCACGCTTGAGCAGGCGCCAGAGGACGTCGTTGTGTGCGGCGGGCCAGTAGAATTTCTTCTTGAGCCGCCAGCCGTCGATCATGTCGCCGACGAGATACATCGTCTCGCTGTCGACGTGATCGAGAAAGTCGTTGAGCATGCCTGCGTTGCAGCCGCGCGTGCCGAGATGGACGTCAGAGATCCAGATCGTCCGGTACTGGCGGCGTTCGACCACCGGCTCTGGCTCGGCAGGCCGCGAGTGGATGAAGTCGGCGATATCGGCAATGTCGGCGCCACCGATAGCCAATGGCGGAAACGTCGTGACGGCGTTCATGGCGTTACCCCGCAAGTCTATCCCTTGGCGATGGTATAGCCGACCATTGTGACAGCGTGGTCGCAGTCCGGTGACCGTTCCAAGTCACTGGTGCGGTTGCCCGCGTCTACACTGACGAAACGGAAGACGCTCGCGGTCTGCGCGGGTGTTACTGGCAGAAGAACGGGCGAAGTCGATGTGGCGATCGCCCCCGGCGGGGAAGAATTGCCTGAAAGCGATTGTCGCAACGCCGGTCTGTCCCCTCATGTTGCCGCGAGAGCTCGGGATCCAGTCTGTGCTCCCGCCTTCGCGGGAGAACAAGGGTTTGCGGGCGGCGTTTCGGACACGCTGATCCGGATGCAAGCCCCCACCCCGGCGAAGGCCGGGGCCCAATCGGGAAGGTCGCCGTCACGGACAACTGCGCTCGATGGGCAGCGTCCCCCAACTGGGCCCCGGCCTTCGCCGGGGTGGTGCGCTGGACGGGTGTCGGCCGTCGAACGGCGATACCCCGGCCTTGGCGACCGTGACGGGGGGCGAGTGCCCCCGTCACGGCGTCGTCAGGACATCGTCAGGACGATCTTCCCGACATGGTCGCCCGCTTCCATCCGGGTATGCGCGGCCGGGGCATCGGCCAAGGCGAAGGTGCGGTCGATCACCGGCTTCAGCTTGCCCGCCTCGACGTGCGGCCAGACGGTGCGCGCGAGTTCATCGGCGACCAGCGACTTGAACGCGGTGTCGCGCGGGCGGAGCGTCGAGCCGGTGAGCGTCAGGCGGCGGCGCATGATCTCGAACAGGGGGACGGTTGCCGTCGCGCCGCCCATCACCGCGATCGACACGTGGCGGCCGTCGTCCGCAAGGCATTGCAGGTTGCGCGGGACATACTCGCCGCCGACCATGTCGAGCACCGCGGCGACGCCCTTGCCGCCGGTGATCTGCTTCACGCGCTCGACGAAGTCCTCCGACTTATAGTCGATCGCGTGCGTAGCGCCAAGGCTGAGCGCGGCTTCGCACTTGGCCTTCGAGCCGGCGGTGACGATGATGTCGATCCCGAAGACGTTGCACAGCCCGATCGCCATCGTGCCGATGCCGCTGGTGCCGCCGTGGACCAGCACGGTATCGCCTTCGGTGGCGTAGGCGCGCTCGAACAAATTGGTCCAGACGGTGAAGAGCGTCTCGGGCATCGCCGCTGCCTCGACCATCGTCAGCGCCTCGGGGACGGGCAGGCACTGGCCGAACGGCGCGACCGCATATTCGGCATAGGCGCCGCCGGAGATCAGCGCGCAGACCGACTGGCCGATCTGTTCGTCGCCGACGCCATCGCCGACCGCCACGATCGTGCCGGCGATTTCCATGCCGAGGATCGAGGGGGCGCCGGGCGGTGGCGGATATTTGCCCTGACGCTGCATGACTTCGGGGCGGTTCACGCCGGCGGCGGCGACCTTGACCAGCACGTCGCCGGCGCCGGGCTTCGGCACGGGACGATCGAAGAGCACCAGGACCTCGGGACCGCCGGGCTGGGCCGGATCGATCGCCTTCATGACGTCAGGTAAACCCAAGGTGTTCGATTGATTGTCGGGTGTCGCGGTCATCTGGTCGTCACGTCCCTTTTGATGTGCCGGCCTTATTGACATCACTCGGGTGCGGGTCAACGTTACATAAATTATGGAACTGGACGACGCCCCTTCCCGTCCCGACGATCTGCTTGACGCACTGGTGCGTCAGGACCTCGATCCGTTGTCGGTTGCCGAGCTCGATGCGCGGATCACGGTGCTGCAGGGTGAGATCGCGCGATGCCAGATGAAGAAGGACCGGGCGGTCAGCCACCGGGCCAGCGCCGAGGATCTGTTTAAGCGGTGATCGCGCTCCCCGCCTCCACCCCTGCTATATTTAGGCAAGGCAGGAACGGAGAGCGCCGGGTTCAAGTGGTTGATGCGACCGATATCAGTTCCGACATAGTGGCAAAGGGCCTGCGGTTTCGCGGCCCGACAGGAGTAATGTAAATGCCATCATTTGCACCCGCGCTCGAGACCACGCTGCACAAGGCGCTCGAGGCGGCATCGGCCCGGCGGCACGAATATGCGACGCTGGAGCATCTGTTGCTCGCGCTGATCGACGACGAACATGCGTCCAAGGTCATGACCGCGTGCAACGTCGAGATCGGCGAGCTGAAAAACACCGTCGCGCATTATCTCGACAGCGAACTCGACGCGCTGAAGGTCGATGCGGCGACCGACCCCTCGCCCACCAGCGGGTTCCAGCGAGTCGTCCAGCGTGCGATCCTGCACGTCCAGTCCTCGGGCCGCGACGAAGTGACCGGCGCGAACGTGCTCGTCGCGCTGTTCAGCGAGCGCGAGAGCTATGCCGTGTATTTCCTGCAGCAGCAGGACATGAGCCGCCTCGATGCGGTGAGCTTCATCAGCCACGGCGTCGGCAAGGGCGGCCAGCAGCCGACCGAAGCCTCGACGCCCAAGGGTGCCGACGACGAGAAGCCGGCCAAGGGACAGGAGAAGGGCAAGACGGAAAGCGCGCTCAAGCAATTCACGGTCGACCTCAACGAGAAGGCCAAGAACGGCAAGGTCGATCCGCTGATCGGGCGCGGACCGGAGGTGGATCGCACGATCCAGATCCTGTGCCGCCGGTCGAAGAACAACCCGCTCTATGTCGGTGATCCCGGCGTGGGCAAGACCGCGATCGCTGAGGGCCTGGCGCGGAAAATCGTCGAGGGCGACGTCCCCGACGTGCTGTTGCCCGCGATCATCTACTCGCTCGACATGGGCGCGTTGCTGGCGGGGACGCGGTATCGCGGCGATTTCGAGGAGCGGCTGAAGGCGGTCGTCAACGAGCTCGAGAAGCTCCCTGACGCGGTGCTGTTCATCGACGAGATCCACACCGTGATCGGTGCCGGCGCGACGAGCGGCGGGGCGATGGATGCGTCGAACCTGCTCAAGCCCGCGCTCAGCGGCGGCACGATCCGGTGCATCGGCTCGACCACGTACAAGGAGTTCCGCAACCACTTCGAGAAGGACCGCGCATTGCTGCGGCGCTTCCAGAAGATCGACGTGAACGAGCCGACGATCGAGGACACCATCAAGATCCTCGCCGGGCTGCGCTCGGCGTTCGAGGATCACCACAACGTCAAATACACCCCCGACGCGATCAAGTCGGCTGTGGAGCTGAGCGCGCGCTACATCAACGACCGGAAACTGCCCGACAAGGCGATCGACGTGATCGACGAGGTCGGCGCGATGCAGATGCTGGTGCCGCCGAACAAGCGCAAGAAGACGATCACCCCCAAGGAGATCGAGCAGGTCATCGCGACGATGGCGCGCATCCCGCCAAAGTCGGTGTCGACCGACGACAAGCTGGCGCTCGCCACGCTCGAGACCGATCTGAAGCGCGTGGTGTTCGGGCAGAACGCGGCAATCGAGAAGCTGAGCTCTGCGATCAAGCTGGCGCGGGCAGGCCTGCGCGAGCCGGAGAAGCCGATCGGCAACTATCTGTTCACCGGCCCCACCGGCGTCGGCAAGACCGAGGTCGCCAAGCAGCTGTCGACGATCCTCGGCATTCCGCTCCAGCGGTTCGACATGTCCGAATATATGGAGCGGCATTCGGTCAGCCGGCTGATCGGTGCGCCGCCGGGCTATGTCGGGTTCGACCAGGGCGGTCTGCTGACCGATGCGGTCGACCAGAACCCGCATTGCGTGCTGCTGCTCGACGAGATCGAGAAGGCGCATCCCGACCTGTTCAACATCCTGTTGCAGGTGATGGATAACGGGCGGCTGACCGACCAGCACGGCAAGTCGGTCGATTTCCGCAACGTCATCCTGATCATGACGACCAATGCGGGCGCGAGCGACATGGCGCGCGAGACGGTCGGCTTCGGGAACCTCACGCGTGAGGGCGAGGACGAGCAGGCGGTGCAGAAGATGTTCACGCCCGAGTTCCGCAACCGTCTCGATGCGGTGGTGCCGTTCGGGTACCTGCCGACCGAGGTGGTGGCGCGCGTCGTCGACAAGTTCATCCTCCAGCTCGAACTGCAGCTGGCGGACCGCGGCGTGCACATCATGCTCGACGAGGAGTCGAAGGCATGGCTGACGACCAAGGGCTATGACAAGCTGTACGGCGCACGGCCAATGGGTCGCCTGATCCAGGAGAAGATCAAGCAGCCGCTTGCCGAGGAACTGCTGTTCGGCAAGCTGGTCCATGGCGGCGAAGTGACGGTGAAGATGAAGGACGGCGCGCTGGCGTTCGCGATCGAACCCGCCGCGCCAAAAAAGCCCAAGAAGAAGGGCAAGGTGGAATCCGTCGACGCGAAGTAGTCGCGGTCGACGGCTTGACGAAAACAGCCCGCCGCCGGAGCGATCCGGCGGCGGGCTTTTTCATGCGGCCTGTTCGGGCGTCGCGTGATCGATGGCCTCTCTCCCCCGCATTTACCGATAATTGGGGATGCGCCGCTATAATGGTGGGATGGACCGCTTGGCCTTGCTCCGATGGATACTGAGCGCGTTCGCGCTTGCTGCTGGGCTTGCCCTCGCCGTGCCCGCCGCCGCGACCACCGGAACGCCGCTTTCGGTGTGCGTCCGCCCCGCCCTGCCCGCGCAGACGCCGGCCGCGCTGTTCGCGCAGCCACGCGGTTTCGATTGCACCACCACGCAGTCCCGGTTCGGTGGCGGCGATTTCTGGATTCTCTCGCAGCGGCTGCCCGCGATCGCCGCGGACGACCGCGATGCTACCGTTCGGATCGGCAGCACCTGGGTCGACCGGGTGACGTTGTACGTCCTGTATGCCGACGGATCGATCCGCCACACCGGCTTCACCTCGCGCACCGCGGGCCGGTTGCTCGGCCTCGGCGCGGTGATCAACCAGCCCATCCCGCATCACGCCGCCGCCCCGGTCCGGCTGCTTTGGCATATCGAAGGTGCCGCGAACCTGCGCGGGCTGATCCTCGGTCCGGCGCTAGCCGACCCTGCGCAACGCAACACCACCGAGATTCTGCTGGCCGCGCTGTACGGGGGGTTCGGCGGCATGGCGGTGGCGCTGATCGTCTATAATCTTGCCCTGTGGGGCGCGCTGCGGCAGGCGTTCCAGCCCGCCTATTGCCTGCTCGTGCTGTGCCTGCTCGCCTATGCGCTGACCTCGTCGGGGGCGCTTGGCCAGTTGCTGCCGATGCTCGACAACAATGACCGCCAGCGGTTAAACGCGCTGTTCCTCGCCGCGTCCGCCGCCGCCGCGTTGATATTCGCGCGCACCTTTTTCGAGCGCGCGGTATTCAACGGCGTGCTGCGACCGGCGAGCACGATCGTCATGGTGGCGCTGGCGACCACCGGGCTGGCTTGGGCGATCCTGGCGCCGTGGCAGTTCCATCTGCTCGACCGGCTGCTGGCCTGCGCCTATCTTGCGCTGCTGGTGCTTGTCCCCACCATCCTGATCCAGGCGTGGCGGGTGCGGAGCAATTTCCTGTGGCTGTTCGCGCTGGCCTGGGGCGTACCGATCGCGGTCGCCGCGCTGCGGGTCGCCAACGCGTTCAACCTGTTCGCCTGGAGCCTGTGGCTCGACAATTCGACGATCCTGTCGATGGCGCTCGAATCGATGCTGTCGAGCATGGCGATCGCGTACCGGATCCGGCTGCTGAGCGTCGAACGCGATACCGCACGCGCGCAGGAAAACGCGGCCCGCGAACTTGCCGATACCGAACCGTTGACCGGGCTGCTCAACCGCCGTGCATTCCTGTCGCGCGCGATCGGACGGCGGGGCGACCAGATGCTGCTGATCGCGGATATCGATCACTTCAAGCGCGTCAACGACCTGATCGGGCATGACGGCGGCGACGAGGTGCTGCGCGTGGTCGCCCGCGCGCTGTACAATTCGGTACCGCCGGGGGCGCTGGTCGCGCGGATCGGCGGCGAGGAGTTCGCGATCCTGTTCGAGGCGACCAACGCGGTCGCGCCCGGCGCGGTGCTCGAGCGGGTCCGCAGCCAGCGAATGCCGTTCGACATCGTCGTGACCGCGAGTATCGGCAGCTGCACGGGACCGTTGCTGAACGAAACCGACTGGAAACATCTGTATCACTGCGCCGACCGGGCGTTGTTCGCGGCAAAGGCAGCGGGACGCGATTGCGCGCGCGAGGCGCCGCCGGCACGGATCGCCGCCTGACCGGGACGCGAACGGTCGACGCCCCGCGCTCGGCTTGTCGGCGGTGGCGATTTGCGACATGGTCGCACGCATGACCGGGGGGACGCGACATGCGCAATCATAGGGGAACGCTGGTGATTGCGGCGCTGGTCGCGATCACCGCGCTCGCCGTCCGCCATCCGACCATCGACGTCCGGCTGGTCACGCATGACGTGCGCGACCCATCGCCGCACCGGATGCAGGCGGCGGTCGATTTCGGGCTGGTCGGTATTTCGGTGCTCTACACCTGGACCGTCAATCGGCTGCGGTGATCCGTACGCCGATCGGCAGGCCGATCCTTGGCCCCGCGTCCTTGACCCCCATCACGTGCCTGCGCCATAGCGGCGGACATGGACACGCCGATCGAAGACCTCGCGTTCGAGGATGCACTGAAGGAACTCGAGCTCATCGTCGGGAAGCTGGAAAGCGGCGATACGCCGCTCCAGCAGGCCATCGAGCTGTACGAGCGCGGCAACAAGCTGCGCCAGCGTTGCGCCGACCGGCTCGACGCAGCGCAGGCGCGGATCGAGGCGATCCGGCTCGACGGCGATGGCAAGCCCACGGGCGTCCGCCCGTTCGCGGCGGGCTGACGCGGTGAGCGGTATGCCCCTCACGCTCGACGCCGCGCTTGCGGACGTCGCGGCCGAGATCGACCGACAGTTCGACCAGCTGCTGGCGATCCCCGACGATCCACGCGCCGACCTGTACCGCGCGATGCGGCATGCGGCGATCGGCGGCGGCAAGCGGCTGCGCCCGCTGCTGGTGTTCGCGACCGCCAATCTGTTCGACGTGGCGCGCGAATGTTCCGCGCGGGCGGCGACCGCGCTCGAGGCGATCCACGTGTATTCGCTGATCCACGACGACTTGCCGTCGATGGACGATGACGACATGCGCCGCGGCAAGCCGACCGTGCACAAGATGTTCGACGAGGCGACCGCGATCCTGGCGGGCGATTGCCTGCATGCGCTGGCGTTCGAGGTGCTCTCCGATCCGGCGACCCACGCCGATCCGTTCGTGCGGATCGAACTGGTCCTCGATCTCGCGCGTGCGGCCGGCCCGAACGGCATGGCGGGCGGCCAGATCATGGATATCGAGGCGGAGACTACGCGCTTCGACCTGAACACCGTCACGCGCTTGCAGCAGATGAAGACGGGCGCGCTGATCTCCGCCTCGGTCGAGGCGGGCGCGATCCTGGGGCGGCTGCCGCCCGAGGGCCGGGTGGGCTTGCGCGGCTATGCGCACGACCTGGGGCTCGCCTTCCAGATCGCCGACGACCTGCTCGATGCCGAGGGCGACGAGGCAGTCGCGGGCAAGAAGCTGCGCAAGGACGAGGTCGCCGGCAAGGAGACGTTCCTGTCGCTGCTGGGCCCCGCGCGCGCGCGCGAACAGGCGCGGATGCTGGTCGACCAGGCGATCGCGCATCTGCACAGCTACGGCAAGGAAGCCGACCTGCTACGCGACATCGCGCGCTTCGTGCTCGAACGCGACCGCTAAGCGCATCACCGGGAGTTCAACATGACCGCACGCATTGGTGTCTATCCGGGCACGTTCGATCCGGTCACGCTGGGCCATATGGATATCATCCGGCGCGGCGCGAAGCTGGTCGACCGGCTGGTGATCGGGGTGACGACCAATCCGTCCAAGTCGCCGATGTTCACGATCGAGGAGCGGATGGCGACGGTGCGGCGCGAGGTCGCCGACGTCGATGGCGATATCGCGGTGGTCGCGTTCGATTCGCTGCTGATGGATTTCGCCGAGCGGCAGGGCGCGAAGGTGATCGTCCGCGGTCTGCGCGCCGTCGCCGATTTCGAATATGAGTATCAGATGGCGGGGATGAACCAACAGATCAATCCGCGCGTCGAGACGGTGTTCCTGATGGCCGATGTCGCGCTGCAGCCGATCGCGAGCCGGCTCGTCAAGGAGATCGCGCTGTACGGCGGGAACATCGGGAAGTTCGTGCCCGAGGCAGTCTGTGCCGAAGTGGTTGCGCGAGTCGAGAAGATCGGCCGCAAGGGCAGCTAACAAGATTGGCGTATCGATCCCGCGGACGGGATCGATACGCCCTGCAATCTTATCTCCTGAACCCGGTCGGTGCGGGCGAGACGACGCTGGTCGTGCCGCCACGGATTTCCTTCACCTCCAGTGCGCGCTCGGCGACATTGTCGCGGCCGAAGCGGAACGCACCGTCGATGCCGGCGAAACCGTCGCCGTCGCGCAGGCGGCTGACCGGGAACGGCGTGCCCGGCTTCCAGTCGCGCGCGATTCGCACCGTGAGCAGCACCGCGTCATAACCAAGGCTCGACAGGCGGTACGGCCCTGCGCCGAAGCGGGCGCGGTATTTGGCGGCATATTGGCGGTAGAGCGTGTCCGAGACGCTGGCGTACCAGGCGCCCGACAGCGCGGGCTTGGCGGCGATCGCGGTGTCCGAATTCCAGAGCTCGGTGCCGAGGATGCGCGTTGCGGCACCGCTGCCGCGTTTCACCATCGCCGCCGCCGTCGCCGCGTTCGCGCCGCTGTCGGCGATCAGCACCGCATCATACGGCGCCTTCGCCGCGAGCCGCGTGACCGCACCCGAGACCGCGCCGGGGGCACGTGCGTAAGTCTGGAGCGAGACGACCTGGCCGCCCGCGCCTTCGACCGCGCGTAGGAACGCGGTCGAGGCGCGCTCGCCGTACAGCCCGTTGGGGACGAGCCCGGCAAAGTTGGTGACACCGCGTTCGCGCGCGAAATCGACGACGCGCGCGACCGACTGGGTCGGCACATACCCCATCAGATAGGCGCCGTTGCCCGCCACGCCGAGATCGTTGGAGAAGCTGAGAACCGGGATGTTCGCGGCGCGCGCGATCGGTGCGACCGCGCGGACGTCGTCGGCGAGCAGCGGCCCGAGGATCAGCTGCGCGCCCTCGGCGATCGCGCGCTGCGCGGCAGCGGCGGCACCGGTCGCGGTGTCATAGTTGGTGATCCGGACTCGCTGGTTCTGCGTGTCGAGCAGCGCGAGCATCGTCGCGTTGGCGATCGAGGTGCCGACGCCGGCATTGCTGCCCGACAGCGGCACGAGCAGCGCGACGCGGTTGCGCTCGGCATCGCGCGGGATTCCCGTCTCGACGTCGATGCTGGGGCGATCCGCCGGCCGCGTCGTCGGACGCTGCTGCGACGGCTCGACCGGACCGCGCGGGACGATCGTCTGGCACGCCCCCAGCAGCCCCGCCGCGGCAAGCACCGTCCATCGCCCGAATCGGCGTGCCGATTGCCCTATCGTCGTCGCGTCTGCCATGACCGTCCCCATGAACCCTGAAACTCTTCTCGATCCCGGCCTCTACATCGTCGCGACCCCGATCGGCAATCTTGGCGATCTGTCGCCGCGCGCCGCCGACATCCTTGCCCGCGCCGACGTGATCGCGGTCGAGGACAGCCGCGTGACCGCCGGGCTGCTCCGCCACATCGGCACCAAGACGCCGATGGTGCCGTATCACGATCACAGTGCGGAAGGCGTGCGGCCGGCGCTGATCGCGCGGATGGCGACGCAGGCGGTGGCTCTGGTATCGGACGCGGGGACCCCGCTGATCTCCGATCCGGGCTTCAAGCTGGTGCGCGACGCGCGCGCCGCGGGCCATCTGGTGGTCACGATCCCGGGCCCGTGCGCCGCGGTCGCCGCGCTGACGCTGGCGGGCCTGCCGACAGACCGCTTCCTGTTCGTCGGTTTCCTGCCGTCGAAGCTGCACGCGCGGGCGGAGGCGATCGCGGAGGTCGCGACGATCCGCGCGACGCTGGTGATGTACGAATCGGGACCGCGGCTCGGCGCGTGCCTCGCCGCGCTGCTGGAGGGACTCGGCGACCGCGAGGCGGCGGTGACGCGCGAGATCAGCAAGAAGTTCGAGGAGGCGGTGACGGGGACGCTGTCGATGCTCGCCGCGCGCTATGCCGATGCACCGCCGCGCGGCGAGATCGTGATCGTGGTCGCGCCGCCGGGCGAGGCGCCGCCGGCGAGTGCGGCGGACGGCGATGCCGCGCTCACTGAGGCGTTGACGCGCCTCTCGACCGGGCAGGCGGCGAGCGAGGTGGCCAAGGCGCTCGGGCTCGATCGCAAGGCGCTGTATGCGCGCGCGCTCGAATTGAAGGCGAAGGGCTGATCCTCCCCTCCCCGCGCCCCTCCCGCCGGCGAAAGGCGAGCACCGCCGATCGACAGGTCGCGGAGGCTGCGGGGCGGCGTGGGGAGCGGCTCGCCGGCTGGTGGCTGCGGCTCAAGGGCTGGAGCATCCTCGACCGCCGCGTGCGGACGCCCGCGGGCGAGGTCGATATCGTCGCGCGCAAGGGGACGCTGGTCGCGTTCGTCGAGGTGAAAACGCGTGCGACCGCGGCCGAACTCGACTTCGCGATCGACGAACGTCGGCTTGCGCGCGTCGCGGCGGCGGCGGAGTATCTGATGCCGCGCTATGCCGGGGCGGGCGACGATATCCGGGTCGACGTGATCCTGCTCGCGCCGGGCATGCGACCCCGGCATATCGAGAATGCGTGGATTGGATAGGGGGGCTCGGCTGACCCTCTTCCCGTCATCCTGACGAAAGTCAGGACCCAGGATTACTCTGGGAATTCCTGTTTGGCTCTGGGTCCTGACTTTCGTCAGGATGACGGTAGGGGGCGTGACGAAGGGTAGGTGACCGGGTGACTTCGCCCCCGCGCACACCTACATGCGCTCGATCGCATAGAAGGAAGACGCATGAGCCTCACCGTCGCCGTCCAGATGGACCCGCTCGACAGCATCAACATCGCGGGCGATTCGAGCTTTGCGCTGATGCTCTCCGCGCAGGACCGTGGCCATCGCCTCTTCCATTATGCCGCCGAAGACCTCAACTACCGTGACGGCCGCGTGTGGGCGAGGGCGCATCCGGTGACCGTGCAGCGCGTGGTCGGCGATCATTTCTCGGTCGGCGAGGCCGTCGACCTGGATCTCGGCGACAAGGCGGACGTCATTCTGATGCGGCAGGATCCGCCGTTCGATCTCGGCTACATCACCGCGACGCACCTGCTCGAGCGGATCGCGCACAAGACGCTGGTGGTCAACGATCCCGCGCAGGTACGCAACGCGCCCGAAAAGGTGTTCGTGCTAGACTATCCGCAGTTCATGCCGCCGACGCTCGTCACGCGCAGCCTCGACGAGGCGCGCGCGTTCCTGGCCGAGCACGGCGCGATCGTCATCAAGCCGCTGCACGGCAATGGCGGCAAGGCGATCTTCAAGGTCGAGTCGGACGGTGCGAACCTGTCGGCACTGATCGAGGTCTTCAACATGACGTGGCGCGAGCCGCATATGGTGCAGGCCTTCCTCCCCGACGTGGCCAAGGGCGACAAGCGGATCGTGCTGGTCGACGGCGAGATTGCGGGCGCGATCAACCGGCTGCCCGGCGAGGGCGAGATCCGCTCCAACCTCGCGGTCGGCGGATCGGCGGAGAAGACCGTGCTGACCGACAAGGAGCGCGAGATCTGCGCGGTGCTCGGGCCCGAACTTAAGAAGCGCGGGCTGTTGTTCGTCGGGATTGACGTGATCGGGGGCACGTGGCTGACCGAGATCAACGTGACGTCGCCGACCGGGATCGTGGCGATCGAGACGTTCGACGGGACCGATGTCTCGGGCATGATCTGGGATGCGATCGAGGCGAAGGTCGCCCCGCGCTAGGCTTTCCCAGCCCCCCCCGGCGAAGGCCGGGGCCCAAGTGGAAAGGTCGCGGTAACGGAACGCGACCCTTCGCCACTGCCGTCCCCCAATCGGGCCCCGGCCTCCGCCGCGGTAATACTATCCCGCGGAACCCATCCGGCGTCCCGGCAGTATCTCATACCCATGACCGAATTCATCCTCGATCTCATCGCCTGGGGCGGATATTTCGGTATCTTCCTGCTGATGGCGCTCGAGAATATCGTCCCGCCCGTACCGTCCGAGGTCATCATGGGGCTTGGCGGCATGGCGGTGTCGCGCGGCAACATGACCGTCGTTCCGCTGATCGCCTGGGGCACCGCGGGCTCGGTCGTCGGCAACTACTTCTGGTATTATATCGGCCGCAACATCGGCTACGAGCGCTTCCGGCCGTTCATCGAACGCAACGGCCGCTGGCTGACGATGGAATGGTCCGACGTCGAGAAGATCCACCGCTTCTTCATGAAGCGAGGCGGCTGGGTGATCTTCGTGTTCCGCTTCATGCCGACCTTCCGCACCGTCATCTCGCTCCCCGCGGGAATGACTCGGATGCCGATCTGGCAGTTCGTGATCTGGACCGCCGCGGGCAGCGCGATCTGGAACACCGTGCTCACCTATGCCGGTATCCTGCTCGGCTCGCATTTCTCGCAGCTCGACCGTTATGTGGGACCGGTTGCGGTGGCGACGTTCGTCGTGATCTTCGCGGGCTATGGCTGGCGCGTATTGACCTGGAAACCCAAGGGCTAGGCGCGCGCGTCAGCCGTGCGGATGCGCGTTGCGATAGACGTCCATCAGATGCGCGGCATCGACCTGCGTATAGACCTGCGTCGAACTGAGGCTGGCATGCCCCAGCAACTCCTGCAGCGCGCGCAGGTCCGCGCCCCGCCCTAGCAGGTGCGTCGCAAAGCTGTGGCGCAGCGCGTGCGGCGTGGTCCGGTCGCCCAGCCCCAGCCGCACCCGCGCCGCCTGCACCGCGCGACGGATCATCACCGGCGACAGCGGACCGCCCTTAACTCCGCGGAACAGCGGTTCGTCGCGCGAGACCGGCCACGGCGTCTGTGCGACATAGGCCTCGATCGCGGCGCGGACCTGCGGCAACAGCGGCACGATGCGGGTCTTGGCGCGCTTGCCGGTCACCCGGATCGTCTCGCCGAGCGGGAGGATGTCGCCCGCCAGCGTCACCGCCTCGCCGATCCGCAATCCCGCGCCGTAGAGCAGCAGCAGCACCGCCCAGTCGCGCGCCCCGATCCAGGGTTCGGCCGCATCGTCTGCCACCTCATCGGCCAGCGCCAGCGCGTCCGCAGGCGAGACCGGTCGCGGCACGCCGGCTTTCACCCGCGGCCCGCGCATCCGCGGTTGCGCCGCGTCGGCATTGGCCCAGGCCAGGAACCCGCGCACCGCGGACAATTCGCGTGCGGCGGAGGCATTGCCCAGCCCGTGCTCGCGACGATCGGCGAGATAGGCGCGGAGATCGGACGCGGTCACATGCGCCAGAGCGGCGCGGTCGACCCGTTCTCCCCAATGCGCCTGCAGGAACGCGGTCAGGCGCTCCGCGGTCGCACGATAGGCACGGATGGTGTGCACCGACCGGCGCCGGTCGCGCGCGAGATACTCACCCCACAGCATCGATGCCGGCAGGGCATGACGATCAATCGCATCCAATTCGGTGTGATTACCTTCCAAGTTGGTAGACGATTGGGTGTCGATCATGGTCATTCGGTGGACAGTATCCTGATGTCTCGCCAAAGAAAATTAACGTCCTCGCTTTATTAGATCGCCATGACCTCTGCACTGCCCACGACCGATATGTTCGCGGACGAGACACGACGGTTGGCCGCGCTGCACGCGCTTGCTTTGCTCGACAGCGAACCCGAGCGCGAATTCGATGCGCTGGTCGCGCTGGCCGCGGAAATGCTCGGTTGCCCGACCGCGATGCTGACGCTGGTCGATACCGATCGGCTGTGGATCAAGGCGACGAGCAAGGGCGATCGCGGCGAGATCGCGCGCGATGTCGGGATGTGCACGCACACGATCCAGGGGAGCGTCCCGCTGGTCGTCGACGACCTGACCCGGGATCCGCGCTTCGAATCGAGCCCGATCGTCTCCCCGGAGGACGGCTTGCGCTTCTATGCCGGCGCACCGATCCACGCGGTGGACGGCGTCGGCGAGCGTCACGCGATCGGTGCACTGTGCATCGTCGATACCGTGCCGCGCAGCCTGAACGACGCGGGTCGACGCGCGCTGACGCATTTGGCGACGCTGGCGGAGACGACGATCGCCGCGCGGTCCGCGGCGCAGAAGGCATTGTCGATAGCGCAGACCGCGGATCGCCAGGCGGCAGCGCTCGTGCGCCAGGACCGGATCTTTCGCCAGGCAGAGCGGATGGCGGCATTCGGATCTTGGCGCCTGGACTTCGCCGACGATCGCCTCGAATGGTCCGACGGCGTCTATCATATCTATGGACTGCCGATGACCGCGCCGCCGACGATGGCGGTGGCGATGGATTTCTATCCCCCATATGCGCGCGCGGAGATCACGGCGGGGATCGCGCGGGCGATCGAAACGGGCGAGTCGCTGGATCTCGAAGTCGATTTCAGGACCGTGCAGGGCGAGCAGCGCCGCGTCCGGGTGTTGGGCGAATTCGAGGAAGCCGGCGATGCGCCGGGTGCGCTGGTCGGTGTGTTTCAGGACGTCACCGAACGGCATGCGCTCGAACTGACGCTGCGGCGCAGCGCGGACACCGATTCGCTCACCGGCATCGCCAACCGGGCGGCGTTCGATCGTGCGCTCGATACCGCGATGACGCGCGCGCATGAGCATGACACGCCGCTGCTGCTCGCGCTGCTCGATCTGGACGGGTTCAAGGCGATCAACGACACGCTGGGTCATACGGCGGGCGACGACGTGCTGCGCGGGGTCGGGCGCGTGCTCGAGGCACCGTGGCTCAAGGGCAGCTTCGCCGCGCGGCTGGGCGGCGACGAGTTTGCGGTGATCGTCGACGATGCGGTGCTATCGGTCTCGCCGGACTATGTCTGCCGCCGACTCGAAGAGGCGTTGCGCTTTCCGATCGCGATGAGCGGTCTGGCGATGGTCAGTGCGGGCACCGTCGGGATCGCGACGCTAGACCGCGATTGCCACACGATCCGCGACTTCGTCCACCGCGCTGACACGATCCTGTATCAGGCGAAGCGCGCGCGGGTCGGCGAACGGCGGCGCACCGAGCGGCGCAACGTGGCATAGGTCCCGTTCGCCGGCCGCTTGCTGGCAGCGGACCCTGAGGGTCGCTTGTTGATCCAATCCAGCCGCCCGGCGCGCGCAGACGGTTCACGCGGACTCGATCCGCCCCCATATACTGCGCCGATGTCGTCTCGCGCCCGTGTCCTGATCCTGAACGCCGCCCTCGGGCCGCTCGACTACCGCGTGCCTGCCGGCATGGAGGTCGGGCCGGGCTCGATCGTCGTCGCGCCGCTGGGGCCACGGCAATTGCTCGGCGTGGTCTGGGAAGCGGAGCGGATGCCGTCCGATGCGGAGGTCGGCGACAACCGGTTGCGCAATCTGCTGGCCGTGGCCGACGTACCGCCGCTGGGGGCGCCGTTGCGGCGGCTGGTCGAGTGGACCGCGGATTATTACCTCGCGCCGACCGCGTCGGTTCTGCGGATGACGCTCGCCTCCACCTCGGCGCTGGAGGGCGCGCGGACGGCGGTCGAGTATCGCTCGACCGGGGTCGTGCCGCCGCGCCTGACCCCACAGCGCGAGCAGGCGCTTGAGCGGATCGGCGACCGCCAGGGTCTGATCCGCGAATTGGCGACGCTGGCGGAGGTCAGCGACGCGGTGGTCCGCGGGCTGGTGAAGGTCGGCGCGATCGAGGCGGTCGAGGTGAGCATCGACGTCCCCTACCCCATGCCGGATCCGTCATATCACGAGCCCGTCCTGTCGGAGGACCAACGCGCCGCGGCGGATGCTTTGGTGGCGGGGGTGGCGGAGCATGCGTTCCACCCGACGCTGCTCGACGGCGTCACCGGCTCGGGCAAGACCGAGGTGTATTTCGAGGCGGTGGCGCAGGCGATCCGTGATGGCCGCCAGACGATAGTCCTGCTCCCCGAGATCGCGCTGACCGAACCGTTCCTCAAGCGCTTCCACCAGCGCTTCGGGTGCGAGCCCGTCGCGTGGCATTCGGGGCTGCGATCGACGCAGCGGCGTCGTGCGTGGCGCGCGATCGCGAGTGGCGAGGCGCTGGTGACGGTGGGCGCGCGCTCGGCGCTGTTCCTGCCGTATCGCGACCTAGGGCTGATCGTCGTCGACGAGGCGCACGAGACGAGCTTCAAGCAGGAAGAGGGCGTGCATTATCACGCGCGCGACGTCGCGGTGATGCGCGGCAAGTTCGAGGGGTGCCCGGTCATTCTAGCGTCCGCCACACCCGCGATCGAGACGCGGCAACAGGTCGCGACCGGGCGCTATGCCGAGCTCAAGCTGCCCGGCCGGTTCGGCGTCGCGGAGATGCCGACGATCGAGCCGATCGACCTGATCAAGGACCCGCCCGAGCGCGGCCGGTGGCTGGCGCCCAAGCTGGTCAAGGCGATGCAGGCGACGCTCGAGCGGCGCGAGCAGTCGCTGCTGTTCCTCAACCGGCGCGGCTATGCGCCGCTGACGCTGTGTCGGACGTGCGGACACCGGTTCCAGTGCCCGAACTGCACCGCGTGGATGGTCGAGCACCGTCTCACCAACCGCCTCGCCTGCCATCATTGCGGCCATGCCGAGCCGACGCCGCGCGTGTGCCCCGAATGCAAGGGCGAGGATACGCTCGTTGCCTGTGGGCCGGGCGTCGAGCGGATCGCCGACGAGGTGGCGGCGCTGTTCCCCGCGGCGAAGACTGCGGTCGTGACGTCGGACACGATCTGGTCGCCCGCCAAGGCGGCGGAGTTCGTCGGGCGGATGGAGGCGGGCGATATCGACATCGTCGTCGGCACGCAGCTGGTGACGAAGGGGTATCACTTCCCCAACCTGACCTTGGTCGGCGTGGTCGATGCCGACCTGGGCCTCGACGGCGGCGATCTGCGCGCGGCGGAGCGTACCTTTCAGCAGATCCGGCAGGTGTCGGGGCGCGCGGGGCGTGGCGAGAAGCCGGGGCACGTGTTCATCCAGACTCACAGCCCGGGCGCGCAGGTGATGCAGGCGCTGATCACCGGCGATGCGGATGCGTTCTACGCGGCGGAAACCGACGCGCGCAAGGACGCGGGTGCGCCGCCGTTTGGGCGCTACGCCGCGATCGTGGTCTCGTCGGAGGACCAGAAATGCGCGCACGAAACCGCCAAGCTGGTCGGGCGGAGTGCGCCCGAGGTCGAGGGCATGCACGTCTATGGGCCCGCCCCTGCCCCACTGGCGATGCTGCGCGGGCGGCACCGGTACCGGCTGCTGGTCCACGCCAAGCGTGCGCTCGACGTGCAGGATGTGATCCGGGAGTGGCTGGGGAAGCTGGACTGGCCGTCCAAGGCGCGGGTGACCGTCGACGTCGACCCGTATAATTTTCTGTAGGCCGGGGGAGAGCCTCCTCCGAACACCGCCACTACCCCGGCGAAGGCCGGGGCCCAATTGGGGGACAGCGGAAACGCGTCGAAGCGCGTATCATCTGCGTCGCCCATTTGGGCCCCGGCCTTCGCCGGGATGGACGAAACAAAAAGGTTTGTTCACCCGCGAAGGCGGGTGCCCAGACTGGGTCCCCGCCCTCGCGGGGACACAAATCTTTACTCGCCCGCGTGCTCGGCCAGCACGGTCAGGCCCTTGGCACTGACCTCGGCGAAACCACCGCGGATCGCGATCGTCTCCGGCGTGCCGTTCTGCGTGCGGTACACCTGCACGCCACCGTCGCGGACCGTCGACATGAAGGGCGCATGGCCCTCCAGCACGCCGAAATCGCCTTCGGTGCCGGGGACGACGACCATATAGACCTCCTCCGAGCGGACGAGCTTTTCTGGCGTGACGAGTTCGAAGTGCAGCATCTTATTCGCCTTCTCCCTCTCCCCGTCGGGGAGAGGGTCGGGGTGAGGGGCAGTACCGGGCGGGAGCGCTTGTGGCGGCCCCTCACCCCAACCCTCTCCCCGGAGGGGAGAGGGAGCTAGAAGCGCTTACGCTTCCGCGGCCATCTTTTCGGCCTTGGCGACGGCTTCGTCGATGCCGCCGACCATGTAGAACGCAGCCTCGGGCAGGTGATCATACTCGCCCTCGACGACCGCCTTGAACGAGCGAACCGTGTCCTCGAGCTGGACGAACTTGCCGCTGATGCCGGTGAAGACCTCGGCGACGTGGAACGGCTGGCTCAGGAATTTCTGGATTTTCCGCGCACGCTGCACGGTGAGCTTATCTTCTTCGGACAGCTCGTCCATGCCGAGAATCGCGATGATGTCCTGCAGCGACTTGTAC
The DNA here is from genome assembly GCF_001421805.1 of Sphingomonas sp. Leaf34. Lineage (GTDB taxonomy): Bacteria > Pseudomonadota > Alphaproteobacteria > Sphingomonadales > Sphingomonadaceae > Sphingomonas. Next base: position 521,601 of record NZ_LMLC01000001.1, read on the forward strand.
TTCTGCAGCGTCGACTGGACCGCACGCGCGGTGTCGTAATGCTCCTGGCCGACGACGCGTGGCTCGAGCAGACGCGAGGTCGAATCGAGCGGATCGACCGCCGGGTAGATGCCCAGCTCGGAGATCGCGCGGTTGAGGTTGGTCGTCGCATCGAGATGCGCGAACGACGTCGCAGGCGCCGGATCGGTAAGATCGTCGGCCGGCACGTACACGGCCTGCACCGAGGTGATCGACCCCTTGTTGGTCGAGGTGATGCGCTCCTGCAGCGCGCCCATGTCGGTCGAAAGCGTCGGCTGATAGCCCACGGCCGACGGAATGCGGCCGAGCAGTGCCGAAACCTCTGCGCCCGCCTGCGTGAAGCGGAAGATGTTGTCGACGAAGAACAGCACGTCCTGGCCTTCGACGTCGCGGAAATATTCGGCGATCGTCAGACCCGACAGAGCCACACGAGCACGTGCGCCTGGCGGCTCGTTCATCTGGCCGAATACCAGCGCGACCTTCGAGCCCTCCGACTGCGGATTGCCGTCGGCATCCTTGGCGATAACGCCTGCGTCGAGGAACTCGTGGTACAGATCGTTACCTTCGCGGGTACGCTCGCCGACGCCCGCGAACACCGAGGTGCCGCCGTGGCCCTTGGCGATGTTGTTGATCAGTTCCTGGATCAGCACGGTCTTGCCGACGCCGGCGCCGCCGAACAGGCCGATCTTGCCGCCCTTTGCATAGGGTGCGAGCAGATCGATGACCTTGATGCCCGTGACCAGGATAGCGCTCTCGGTCGACTGGTCGACGAACAGCGGTGCCGAGGCATGGATCGGTGCGGTCGTCTCTGCGCCGACGGGACCACGCTCGTCGATTGGCTCGCCGATGACGTTGAGGATGCGGCCGAGCGTCTTCGGGCCGACGGGCACGCGGATCTGCGAGCCGGTGTCGGTGACGGTCTGGCCGCGGGTCAGACCCTCGGTGGCGTCCATCGCGATCGTGCGCACGGTGTTCTCGCCGAGATGCTGGGCGACCTCGAGCACGAGCCGGTTGCCGTTGTTGTCGGTTTCGAGCGCCGACAGAATGGCGGGCAGGTTATCGGGGAAATGCACGTCGACGACGGCACCGATGACCTGCGAAATGCGGCCGGTGTTGTTCGTGGCCTTCGAGCTGCCCTCGGTCGGGCGGATGTCTTCAGCGGCGGTTGCCATCACACTATCCTTGGGTCTTGTTGTTGGCCGGGTTGGTAGCCGGTGAACGGGTAAAAGTCACGTCGATGCGCTCGGGCGCACCGCTGGTCGAAGGGACGAGCGCGACCGTGATCGGGACCGCATCGAGCGGTTTGCCGAGGCGGATCGCGCGCAACAGATCGGGCGATGCCTTGATCTTGAAGCGGCCCAGAAACTCGCCGACGGTCTGCGCGAGCCGCATCCGTGCGGTGGTCGCGTCGACCGGATCGGTCAGCGACAACGCATAGGTCACGGTGTCGATCGACTCGGCGCTCTTGCCGGCGACGACGACGGAGGTCGTATTCGGCGCCTTGGCGTTCGAGTTGGAGAACATCCGCGGCTGGCCGGTGGCAATGAAGCCCTCGTCCTTTGCCGCATAGCCGCCCAGCGCGAAGCCGGCCTGGTTGATCGCGCCGATCGTCTCTTGCGGGGCGGCGAACAGCCGATCCCAGCCCGACAGGCTTGCGACCGACCTGGCCTGCGCCGCCTCCTGCTCGCGCACCGTCGGTGCCGGCTTGCCGCAGCTCACCAACAACGCAGTGCCCACGAACAGGGACGTCAGGGCGACGACGAACTTCATTTAAGCGCTTCGGCACCCGAGATGATCTCGACCAGTTCGGTCGTGATCGCGGCCTGACGCGTGCGGTTATACTGGATCGACAGACGCGTGATCATGTCGCCGGCATTGCGCGTGGCGTTGTCCATCGCGTTCATGCGGCTGCCCTGCTCCGACGCCGCATTTTCAAGCAGCGCGCGGAAAATCTGGATCGCGACGTTGCGCGGCAGCAGGTCGGCGAGGATCGCTTCCTCGTCGGGCTCGTATTCGGTCACGGCTTCCGCCGGCGCGTTGGGCTTGGCCTCTGCACCGGGGATGGTCGAGATCGGCACGGGGACGATCTGGATGCCAGTCGGCACCTGCACCAGCGCCGACACGAACTTCGCGTAGAACAGATGCGCGACGTCGAACTGACCTTCGCCGAAGCGCTTGATCAGGTCTTCCGAAATCTCCTGCGCGTCGCTGAACGCGAGCTTCTTGATCTGGCTCATCTCGTGATCGGCGAGGATGTCGTTCGGGAAGAAGCGCTTGATCACGCGCCCCTTCTTGCCGGCGACATAGAATTTCACGGTCTTGCCGGCCGCGATCAACTCCTCGGCCTTGCGACGTGCCGCGCGGACGATGTTGGTGTTGAACGCACCCGCGAGACCACGCTCCGACGTCGCGATGACGATCAGGTGGACCTGGTCCTTGCCGGTCCCGGCCAGCAGCGGCGATGCGCCCGGCGCGATGCCGACTCGCCCCGCGAGGCTCGCCATCACCGCTTCGAGCCGCTCGGCATAGGGCCGGCCAGCGACCGCCGCATCCTGCGCCCGGCGCAGTTTCGCAGCGGCGACCATCTTCATCGCCTTGGTGATCTTCTGCGTCGACTTCACCGAGCCGATGCGGATCTTGAGTGCCTTGAGGCTCGCCATCTACGTCCCTTTGTTCCTCCGCGAAGGCGGAGGCCCAGCCTGCCCCCGCGTCAGCGGGGGCATGTTCTACTTAAGCGAAAGTCTTGGCGAACGCTTCGAGCGCTGCCTTCAGCTTGTCCTTCGCCTCGTTACCCAGATCGCGGGTATCGCGGATCAGCTTGAGCACATCGGCATGGTTCGCGCGCATGTCGGCGAGCAGCGCCTGCTCGTAGCGGGTCACGTCGGCGACGGGCACCTTGTCGAGATAGCCGCTGGTGCCAGCGAAGATCGACACGGTCTGCTCCTCGAACGGCAGCGGCGAGAACTGCGCCTGCTTGAGCAGCTCGGTCAGGCGTGCACCGCGGTTGAGCAGCTTCTGCGTCGACGCATCGAGATCCGACCCGAACTGCGCGAACGCTGCCATCTCGCGATACTGTGCGAGCTCGAGTTTGATCGAGCCCGACACCTTCTTCATCGCCTTGGTCTGTGCGGCCGAGCCGACACGGCTGACCGACAGACCGACGTTGATCGCCGGGCGCACGCCCGAGAAGAACAGGTCGGTTTCGAGGAAGATCTGGCCGTCGGTGATCGAGATCACGTTGGTCGGGATGTACGCCGACACGTCACCCGCCTGCGTCTCGATGATCGGCAGCGCGGTCAGCGAGCCGCCGCCGTTCGCGTCCGACATCTTGGCCGCACGCTCGAGCAGACGGCTGTGGAGATAGAACACGTCGCCCGGATACGCTTCACGGCCCGGCGGACGACGCAGCAGCAGCGACATCTGGCGATACGCGACCGCCTGCTTCGACAGATCGTCGTAGCAGATCAGCGCGTGCATGCCGCGATCGCGGAAATATTCGCCCATCGCGACGCCGGTATAGGGCGCGAGATACTGGAGCGGTGCGGGGTCCGACGCGGTCGCGGCGATCACGATGGTGTATTCCATCGCGCCATTCTCTTCGAGCGTCTTGACGAGCTGCGCCACGGTCGAGCGCTTCTGGCCGATCGCGACATAGACGCAATACAGCTTCTTCGACTCGTCGTCGCCGGCGTTGGCGATCTTCTGGTTGATGAACGCGTCGATCGCGACGGCCGACTTGCCGGTCTGGCGATCGCCGATGATCAGCTCGCGCTGGCCGCGGCCGACGGGGACGAGCGCGTCAATCGCCTTGAGACCGGTCTGGACCGGCTCGCTGACCGACTGGCGCGGGATGATGCCCGGTGCCTTGACCTCGACGCGGCTGCGCTCGGTCGTGTGGATCGGGCCCTTGCCGTCGATCGGGTTACCGAGGCCATCGACCACGCGGCCGAGCAGCTCCTTGCCGATCGGCACGTCGACGATCGTGCCGGTGCGCTTGACGATGTCGCCTTCCTTGATCTCCGAGTCCGACCCGAAGATCACGACGCCGACATTATCGGCCTCGAGGTTGAGCGCCATGCCCTGCACGCCGTTCGAGAATTCGACCATCTCGCCGGCCTGGACGTTGTCGAGGCCGAAGATGCGCGCGATGCCGTCGCCGACGCTCAGCACCTGGCCGGTCTCGCTGACCTGGGCCTCGGTGCCGAAATTGGCGATCTGATCCTTGATGATCTTCGAGATTTCTGCGGCGCGGATATCCATTAGCTTAGCCCTTCATCGCGTGCGCGAGAGTGTTGAGACGCGTCTTGATCGACGAATCGATCATCTGGCTGCCGACGCGGACGACGAGTCCACCCAGCAACGATGGGTCGACGCTGAGGTCGACGGAAACTTCGCGGCCGACGCGCTGGCGGAGCTGATGCTTCAGCTCGATCACCTGTTCGTCGGTCAGCGGGTGCGCGGAGGTCACTTCGGCCGCGATCTCGCCACGATGCTGCGCAGCGAGCGCGCGGAACGCCTTGATGATCTTTGGCAGTGCGCCCAGCCGGTGGTTCTCGGCGAGCACGCCAAGGAAGCTCTTGGTGGTCGCATCGACGCCGAGTTCGTCGGCGACCGCGGAGACCGCCTTCACCGCCGCGCCACGCGACACCATCGGGCTGATCGTCAGAGCACGAAAGTCCTCCGACTGCGCCAGTGCGTCACGCACGCGCGACAGGCTCGACTCGACTGCGTCGATCGTCTTCGCGTCACGTGCGAGTTCGAACAGGGCCAGCGCATAACGCCCGCCTAAGCTCGCCTGAATACCGCCGGATGTCTCCACGGACCTGTCAATCCTCGCCTGAAACCGAAAATGTTGCTGTCCCATGGGGGAAGAGGGCGCGAAAGCACCTCTCATGGGACGCGGCGCGGGTAGCATCGGGTTCCGGGATTGGCAACCCGGCGGGAGGGTCGGGAGGATCGGTTTGTGACTGTTTTGTCATTGGTACGGGGCTGGAGGCCCCCGATCTTCCCCCTCCCCGTCATCCCCGCGAAGGTGGGGATCCATAACCTCCGGACCCGGCGCTTTCATCGCACGGCTTGCCACTATGGGTTCCCGCCTCCGCGGGAATGACGATAGTGGTCGGAACAGGATCACACGACGAGGACCTTAAAATGACCGGCACGATGGAAACGATGACCATGTCCGACGGCGCGACCGTCGCGGTCTATCACGCGCACCCGGCAGGGGAACGCCGCGGCGGGCTGGTCCTGGTGCAGGAGATCTTCGGGGTCACCGACCATATCCGCGACCTGTGCGACGAATACGCCGCCGACGGCTATGAGGTCCTCGCCCCCGCGCTGTTCGACCGCGAGCATCCCGGCTTCGAGGCGGACTATTCGGGCGACGGCCTCGCGCGCGGGATCGAACTCGCACGACAACTCCATCCGTTCGAGCTGTCGCTGAGCGACGTCCAGACGTGCATCGACACGCTCGCGCCGGCGGGCCCGGTGTTCGTGGTCGGCTATTGCTATGGCGGGTCGGTCGCGTGGTTCGCGTCGACCAAGCTCACCGGCGTTGCGGCAGCGAGCGGCTATTACGGCAGCATGATCCCCGCCGCGGCGGACGAGGAGCCCAAGGTGCCGGTGATCCTCCACTTCGGTCGCCACGACCACGGCATCCCGATGGAGGGCGTCGAGCAGGTCGTCGCCAAGGACTGGCCCAACGCGACGGTGTATGTCTACGAGGCCGGCCACGGGTTCAATTCGGACCGGCGCAAGGATTATCACGAGCCGAGCGCGGATCTCGCCAAGCAGCGCACGCTCGACCTGTTCCGCGCCAACGGGGGCTGATCTCCCCTTTCTACCACCCCGGCGAAGGCCGGGGCCCAATTGGGAAGGTGGCAATAACCGGGGGAAGCGCTTCGTTAGCGACGTCCCCCAATTGGCCCCCGGCCTTCGCCGGGGTGGTGAAATTTGCCGGGGTGGGCAAATGGCGGAACGGCGGCTTTGTTGGATGGGAGGCTCGCACCCTCGTTCCCCCGCGGAGGCGGGGGTCCAGGAATCCAGCAGCGCCCCGCCCGTGATTCCTGGATCCCCGCCTTCGCGGGGAAACAGGAATTTCACATTACGCCGGGAAATCCGCGCCCAGGCTGGCCGCCTTGTGCGCCTCAATCTCCTTCAACCGCTCCGCCAGCTTCGCCGTCACGTGATCATACCCCCATGCGCCCAGCACCAGATGCCGCGGCGGGTTCGCATCCTCGGTGAGCGCGATCATCGCCTCGCCAGCGCGCACCGGGTCGCCCGCCTGCGTCCCGCTGGCCTCGCGCGTGCCGTCGACCCGCTTGCCCGCGGTGTCGGCATAGTCGGCGATCGCGACCGGCGTCTGTTTCAGCGAACGCCCGGCCCAGTCGGTGCGGAACGGCCCCGGCTCGACGCACGTCACATCGATCCCGAGCGGCTTCACCTCGGCGAGCAACGCATCCGACCAGCCCTCCACCGCATGCTTCGACGCGGCATAATAGCCCGAGCCCGGGAACCCGATCTGCCCCGCGACCGACGTGATGTTGATCACATGCCCGCTCTTCTGCGCGCGCAGGATCGGCAGCACGGCCCGCGTAAGCGCGAACAGCCCGAACACGTTCGCATCGAACTGCGCGCGGATCTCGGACTCCTCGCCCTCCTCGACCGAGGCCTGATAGCCATAGCCCGCATTGTTCACGAGCACGTCGATCCGACCGAACTTCGCCCTGGCCTGCGCGACCGCGTCGTCGATCTGCGCCTGATCGGTCACGTCGAGCGACACCGCCAGCGCGCGATCCTCCGCGCCGTCCGCCAGATCGGCGACGCGGGTCGCGTCACGCGCGGTGACGACCGCGCGCCAGCCGCGCGCGAGCACGAGCTTGGCAAGTTCGCGACCGAAGCCGGTCGAGCAGCCGGAGATGAACCAGACGGGGGTGTCGGAGGCCATGAGACATCTTTCGTTATGGGGTATGCGTAGAGGAACGGCCGGGCCCGCGATTGGCTCCGGCTTTGAGCGCAAGCCACGGGATGCGCGGGGAGCGCGGCGCGCTATAACCGTCCCATGAGCACCGCCCCTGCCCTCGACGACGACACCGCGTGGCGCGCATTCGCGGCGCGCGATCGCGCGTGGGACGGCCGGTTTCTCGTCGGCGTGAAGACCACCGGCATCTACTGCAAGCCGAGCTGCCCCGCGCGTCACCCCAAGCGCGAGAATGTCAGCTTCCACCCCGACCCGGCGAGTGCGCGCGCCGCCGGATTCCGCGCGTGCCTGCGCTGCACCCCGGACACGGTCGGCCGCGACCGGATCGCCGTCGCCGCCGCCATCGCGCTGCTCGAAGCCGCCGACGACCGGCTCTCGCTCGACGCGGTCGCGGCGCAGGTCGGCTACGCGCCGCACCATTTCCACCGCCTGTTCAAGCGCGCCACCGGCGTCACCCCCGCCGCCTATGCGCGCGCACTGCGCACCGGCCGCGCGGCCGACGCCCTATCGGAGGACTCGACCGTGACCGAAGCGATCTACGACGCCGGCTATTCCGCCCCGAGCCGCTTCTACGAGGCGGATGCCAAACGGCTTGGCATGGCGCCCAGCGCGTGGGCGCGCGGCGGCGAAGGCGTCACGATTCGCTGGACCATCGCCGACACGAGCCTCGGCGCGCTGTTCGTCGCGGCCACCGACAAGGGCCTGTGCCGCGTCTCGTTTGACGAAGACGCCGACGAGCTGCGTCGCCGCTTCCCCAACGCGACGATCGAACCGGGCGATGCCGCGCTGGCCGAGCTGGCCGCGCATGTCGTCGCCGCCGTCGAATCCCCCGAACGCGACCACGACCTCCCGCTAGACGTCCGCGGCACCGCGTTCCAGGAGGCGATCTGGCAGGCGCTGCGCACCATCCCGATCGGCGAGACGCGCACCTATAGCGAACTCGCCGCGCTCGCCGGCCGGCCCGCCGCGGTGCGCGCCGCCGGCACCGCGTGCGGCCAGAACCCGGTGTCGATCGTTATCCCCTGCCACCGCGCGCAGCGGATCGGCGGGGCACTCGGCGGCTATGCGTACGGGCTCGACCGCAAACGCAAGCTGCTCGCTGTCGAAGCCGCTCAGCGCGCCGATTTGCAGGAATAGACGAGCTTCTCGTTGGGCAGCGGCGGCAGCACCGCGCGGATCGCCGCCTGCTGGCTGGTCAGCTTGGCGAGCGCGGTGTCGTCCATCCCGCACACGTTCGGTACGATTCCGCGCGCGGTCCGCGCCGCCGCCATGCCCGCCGCCGACATCAGGTAGCGCGTGTTCGAATAGATTCGCGTCGCCGGGTCGAACGACAGCACCGACACGGTCTGCTCGGCATCGGGCACCAGCACGCGGTCGAAGCGGCCGCCCCCGCCAAGGTTCCGCGCACCGACATATTGCGTCTTGCCGTTCATGCAGCCCTTGGCGCCCCATTCGATCGGCACGTCCTCGCTCGACGAGATCGTGATCCGGCTGCGTTCGGGGATCAGCGTGCACATCAGCTTGCCGAGCGCCGCATCGGGCGTCGCCAGCCGCGACTTCGGCAGCGCCGACAGCGGCACCTCGACCTCGCCCGACGGCCGCAGCACGAACACGATGATCGCGACGAGTACCGCGACGCCGCCGACTGAGACCGCCCAGATCGCCTGCCGCCGCTGGCCACGCGATTCGAGCAGCCCCGCGCTGCCGATCACCAGCGCGCCCGCGACGAGCAACAGCCCGGCGATCGCCATCACGTTCTCGCGCGTGCGCGCCGCCTCGGTCCGGGCCTTTTCGACGGCGCCCTCGCGCGCCAACGCATCCTGTGCCGCCGCGTCGCGCCTCGCCGACGCCGCATCGGCAGTCGCGCGCGCGTCGGCGTCGCTGTCCTGCCGCAGGCGATCCTCGATCGAGGTGCAGCCCGTGCCGATCGACGCATAAGGCTGTTTCGAATCGCGCAGAAAGCCCGCGAGCTCGGTATCCGCGATCGCAAATCCGAACGTCGAATCGCCGTCCTCGCCGCGCGTGATCGCCGAGTTCACGCCGATCACCCGCCCGCACCGGTCGAGCAACGGACCGCCCGAATTGCCGCGCGCGATGCTGGCGGTGTGCAGCAGCACCTCGATATCGCTCAGCACGCGGCGGCCGGACAACACGCCCTCCGATCGGACCGGCGTCATCGGCCGGATATAGTCCGCCGCCGACCGCGCGGTCGCCAGGTCGACATTGCCGGGAAAGCCGAGCGACACCACCGCATCGCCCTCGTTCATCGGCCCGGTATACAGCGCGCTCGGCGGCAGGCGCGCGCCGGTGAACTCGATCAGCGCCAGATCGCGCTGCGAATCATAGGCGATCACCTTGCCCTGGTAGGATTTGGTGCCCTCGGTGGGCACGATCCCGACGACGACGTTGTCGGGATAGCGCTCGGCGAGATCGACGACGTGCGCGTTGGTGACGATCCGGTTGGGCGCGACCGCAAAACCGCTGCCATGGCCGAAGCCGACGACCTGGTCGTCGACCACCGCGATCGTGACGACGCGCACCACGCCGCGCCCGGTGGCGGCGATGTCGTCGGCCGACGCGGAACTGGCCAACCCGAAAGTCAGCGCGAGAAGGAGCAGCAGGCGGATCATGTCCCCGCCTTCGGGGAGTTCGCGGCGGCGATCAACCCTCGGCACCGCCGGGACCACGCGCGCCGATCCGGTTTGGTTAGCGAATTATCAAGCCTTGCCCCCTAACCCGTTGGGCAATCATCCAGGGATTTGGGCATGAGCGCATTCGGGCGTCGTAATGGCATCAGCGGGGGGCAAGCGGCCCGGCCAGCATTCGGCGTGGCGCGCCCGATGCAAGGAGGTGGCCCTGCGCCACGCCCCGAGCCCGAAGGCGGTTCGCAGTTTCCGCCGATCGAGTCGCTGCCGATGCCCGGCGAAACCGATGGCTTTGGCCCCGGCACGATGCCCGGCACGCAGATGGACGCGATGCAGCGCCTCTCCGATCGCCAGAACGCCAGCGGCGAGGCGGGCAACAGCCGCGTCGAGGGCTTCGAACAGTCGATCCACAAGATCAAGGAACAGGTCCTCCCGCGCCTGCTCGAACGCGTCGATCCCGAGGCCGCCGCGACGCTCGGCAAGGACGAGCTGGCGGAGGAATTCCGCCCGATCATCGGCGAGGTGCTCGCCGAACTGAAGCTGACGCTCAACCGCCGCGAACAGTTCGCGCTGGAAAAGGTGCTGGTCGACGAGCTGCTCGGGCTCGGGCCGCTGGAAGAGCTGCTGGCGGATCCGAACATCACCGACATCATGGTGAACGGCCCCGAACAGACCTATGTCGAGCGCAAGGGCAAGCTCGAGCTCGCGCCGATCCAGTTCCGCGACGAGGAGCATCTGTTCCAGATCGCGCAGCGGATCGTGAACTCGGTCGGCCGCCGAGTCGACCAGACCACGCCGCTCGCCGACGCCCGCCTCAAGGACGGCAGCCGCGTCAACGTGATCGTGCCGCCACTATCGTTGCGCGGCACCGCGATCTCGATTCGTAAGTTTTCGGCCAAACCGATCACGCTCGACATGATGGCGGGGTTCGGCAGCATGAGCCCCAAGATGGCGACCGCGCTGAAGATCGCGGGCGCGTCGCGCTTCAACGTCGTGATCTCGGGCGGTACGGGTTCGGGCAAGACGACGATGCTGAATGCCTTGTCGAAGATGATCGACCCCGGCGAGCGCGTGCTGACGATCGAGGACGCGGCCGAGCTTCGGCTGCAACAGCCCCACTGGCTCCCTCTCGAGACGCGCCCCGCCAACCTCGAGGGCCAGGGCGAAATCTCGATCCGCGATCTCGTGAAGAACGCACTGCGTATGCGGCCGGACCGGATCATCCTGGGCGAAATTCGTGGTTCCGAGTGTTTCGACATGCTCGCGGCCATGAATACCGGTCACGACGGATCGATGTGTACGCTCCACGCCAACTCCCCGCGCGAGGCGCTCGCGCGTATGGAGAACATGGTGATGATGTCGGACATCAAGGTGCCGAAGGAAGCGATTTCGCGCCAGATCGCCGACTCGGTGGAGCTGATCATCCAGGTGAAGCGACTGCGCGACGGCTCGCGTCGCGTGACGAACATCACCGAGGTGATCGGCATGGAAGGTCCGGTGATCGTGACGCAGGAGCTGTTCAAGTTCGAGTATATGGACGAGTCGGCCGACGGCAAGATCCTGGGCGAATACCGGTCGATGGGGTTGCGGCCGTATACGCTGGAGAAGGCCAAGCAGTTCGGATTCGATCAGGCGTATCTGGAGGCGTGCCTGTAAGGGGCGTTGCCTCAGGGCCTTCACCATACCCATCACCCCGGCCTCGGACGGGATGGGGCATTGCTTCAGTCGACATAAGCAGCGCAGGATTCGATCCTCCCCCGCCAGCGGGAGGGGGCGCGGAGCGACGGAGAACGAGAACACGGAACCCGCGTCGGCGCTTACCGCCCCCTCCGTCTGGCAAGCGCCAGCCACCTCCCCCCGGGCGGGGGGAGGATTGCCGATCGGCTTTGGCGCTCAAACACGAGCGCGGGCGGACCGTCGGTGAAACCCGGCCACGTCCTTTGCGCAAGGGGACAAGTCCGCTCTTCGATCGGCGCACCCCGCGCCGCTTGTACGCCGCCACCGACCCGCTAGGGACGGTGCCATATGCGCCGCGCCCTTCTCACGCTCGTCCCGCTGCTGGCGGTCCTCATCGTTTCCGCGCGCGAGCCGGCAGCGCCGGCCGCGATTTCGCCAGCCGCCCGAGACCGCGGCGTCTACCATCTCGCCACCAATGCCGAGACGCGCTGGGTGCCGTTCGACCTCACCCCGGGCAACCAGATCCGCTTCAGGATGCAGCTCGACGGGCGCGACGTCACCGCGATCCTCGACACCGGCGTCAGCTATACGCTGCTCGCAAAGGCCTCCCCCGCGGTCGATACCGCCAAGCTGGTCGCCGGCGGCAGTGCGACCGCGATCGGCGGATCGATCGCGCTCGGCTGGATGCCGACGCGCTCGATCGCGGTCGGCGGGCTCGCGCGGACCGGCGGCGGCGTCACGGTCGCGGATCTTCCCGCGATCGCCACCGGCAGCGCCTCTGCCGTCGACCTGCTCGTCGGTGCGGACATGATGGCGGGCTACGCGCTCGACATCGATTACGCCGCGCACCGCTTCCGCCTGCTCCGCTCGGGCCGGCTGCCGTTCAAGGGCGAAACCGCGTCGTTGCGGGTCTCCGCCGAACGCAGCGTCTATGAAAGCGCGATCACGCTCGGCGACCGCAGGCTCGCCCCGGTCGTGGTCGATACCGGCGACGGATCGTCGATCACCGTCACGGCCCCCGGCTGGGCGGCGGCAAGCCTTGCGGTGCCGTCCACCACCGCGATCTCGTTCGGTCTCGCCGGCCCCGCGATCAGCGGCCTCGCAATCGTTCCCGACATCCATGTCGGCAATATGGTCGCGCGCTGGTCGGAAGTGCGGATCGAACCCGCGGGCGGCTTTTCGCAATCGATCGGCGTCGCCGGCCGGATCGGCTCGGGATTCCTGCAGAACTACCGCGTCCTGCTCGATCCCGGCGCGCGCCGCATGGTGCTCAGCCGCGGTCCAAAGGCCGATACGCAGCCGTTGCGATCGACCAGCGGGTTGCTTGTGGGTGTCGAGCCCAACCGATTGAAAGTCCTCCACGTGATGCGCGGCGGCCCCGCGGCGGCCTCCGGGTGGAAGGACGGCGACCTGATCTGCACGATCGACACGGTGCCGATCCCCGCGGACTATGCGACCAGCCCGATCGCGTTCTGGTCCGCGGGCGCGCCCGGGCGCGTCGTCCGGCTCGGGCTGTGCGACGGCACGACGCGCGCGCTGACGCTCGCACGATTTTACTGATGCGCCACAGCCGCTGGGCGGGCGCAATGCTCCTGCTGCTGGTGGCGCTAGCGATCCGGGCGTGGGATTTCGGCAACCCGGTCATCGAGCCCGACCAGCAATATTATCTGCTGGTCGGGGATCGCCTGCTGCACGGCGCGGTGCCCTATGTCGACATCTGGGACCGCAAGCCGGTCGGACTGTTCCTGCTGTTTGCGGGGATTCGCACGCTCCCCGGCAACGGGATCCTCGCCTATCAGCTGGTCGCGACCGGATGCGCATGGGCAACCGCGCTCGTCGTGCGCCGTGCCGCCGGGACGATCGGTGCCGACGACCGCGGTGCGATGGTCGCGGGGATCGCCTATCTCGTCGCAATCACGCTGGTCGGTGGAGGCGGCGGGCAGGCGCCCGTCTTCTACAATCTGCCGATGGCGGTGGCCGGGCTGCTGACGCTGCGACTGCCCGCAAAGGCCGCCGACCAGCGCCCGCTGGCGATCGTCGCGAGCGGGATCGTCGCCTGCCTGCTCGCCGGGATCGCGATCCAGCTGAAATACACGCCGATGTTCGAAGGCGCGTTTTTCGGACTGGCACATCTCTGGTATCTGCGGCGTGCAAGCACGAGCGGGTATCAGACCGCCGGCGCGACCGCCGCCTGGGCGCTGACGGGGTTGCTGCCGACGCTGGCCGCGATCGGCTGGTATCACGCCCGAGGCGCGGCCGCGTTCGACGCGTTCTGGTTCGCCAACTTCGCCTCGATCGCTTTGCGACGCGGCTATTCGGCGAGCGATCTTGCGATGCGGCTGCTGGGCATCGCCGCGCAACTGTCGCCGCTAATCCTGGCGACCGGGCTGACATGGCGTGCGCGGCCGCGGAGTGGAGTCGCTGTCGAGCCTTTGATGGTCGGTTACGCCTGGCTGGGTTGGGCGCTGATCGGCTTCTTCGCGATCGGGACGTTCTTTGATCATTATGCGCTGCCGCTGGTCGCGCCGCTCGCCATCCTCGCCGCGCCCATGCTCGATCGGTCGGTTCGGATGATCGCGCTGACCCTGGGCGTGACCGCTTCGATCCTCGTCGCCAAGCGCGCGATCCATCCAAACGACTCGGCTGGCGCGTACCGGGTCGCGCAAATCGTCGCGACGAACAGCGGCGGCGCCTGCCCGTACGTCTTCATCGGCGATACGATCACCTACCACCTCGCGCACGCCTGCCTGCCGACCGCCTATGCCTTTCCCAACCTGCTCGCCTACGACACCGAACAGGGTGCGACCGGGATCGACGAGCCCGGCGAAGTGCGCCGCATCCTCGCGCGCCGCCCACCCGTCATCGTCACGTCGGACCGGCGGCTGTCGATCTGGAACCGCGGGAGCCTGCGCGCGGTCAAGGCGGCGCTCGCGCGCGACTACCGCCCGGTCTTCACGACCCCGCGGAACAGCTGGCACACCGTCGTCTATCTCAGGAACGACCGCCGCTTCAGGTCTTGAACGCGAGCCCGATCGTGATGGCGAGTGCGATCAGCGCGAGCATCTGGACGGTCGGCCAGTCGACCCAGCCGACCGAATCCGGATCGCGCCGTCGTCGCCGGCGACGCTCGCCGACCCCCGCGAGGATGGCAACCGCGGCCAGCGCGCCGCTCGCACTCCACAACACCGGCGCCCCCATCGGTCCGACCGCTCAGCCGAGCTTCTCGACCTTTTCCTGCAACTTGGCGAGTTCGGTGCGCAACGCCGCGATCTCGTCGTCCTTGCTGGCAGCGGGTGCCGGCGCGGGCGGCGTCATCGCGTGGGCGGCGACGTCGAACATTGCGAGGTTGCGCTTGGCGATATCGGCGAACGGCGAGTTGGCGAACGCACCCTCGACCGCGGACTTGAACTGGTCGTGATTGCGGCGGAAGCTGTCCATCGACGCCTCCAGGTAGCCCGGCACCATCGTCTGCATCGAATCGCCGTACATCGAGATCAGCTGGCGCAGGAAATTCACCGGCATCATCGTCTCGCCGCGGCTCTCTTCCTCCATGATGATCTGCGTGAGGACGTTGTGCGTGATGTCCTCGTCGGTCTTCGCATCGACCACCTTGAAGTCGCGGCCCTCGCGGGTCATCGTCGCGAGATGATCGAGCGTGATGTACGATGAGGTCTCGGTATTATAGAGACGCCGATTGGCGTATTTCTTGATGATGACGATTCCGTCGGCCGCTGGTTGCTTCTTCATGGATCCCCCGTCTTATGTTTGAAACGGAGGCTACAGTCTTTGATGACGCACCGCAACAAGGACCCAGACCTCTACCCTTGTTCCTGTCGCTGCTGCGCAGCGAGACCGCAGCATCGCCCGACCGGATGGCGCGCGCGCTGGCCGGATTGCGCGCGTATCAGGGCGCGCCGCGAGAGCTGCGGGCGGATCCGATGCCCGCGATCCACCGCGCCGGCCGCGTGTCGTTGCGCGATTATGGCGGCCGCGGACGCCCCGTCGTGTTCGTCCCGTCGCTGATCAACCCGCCCGATATCCTCGATCATTCGCGCGATACTTCGCTGCTGCGGTGGATCGCCGCGCAGGGGTTCCACGCCTGGCTGGTCGACTGGGGATCGCCCGGCAACGCCGACCGCGACCTCGATCTTGCCGCGCATGTCGAGCGATTGCTGGTCCCGTTGCTGCAGGCACTGCCCCGACCACCGGTCGTCGTCGGCTACTGCCTCGGCGGCACGCTGGCGCTGGGCGCCGCCGCGATGACGCCCGTCGCCGGCGTCGCGACGATCGCCGCGCCGTGGCATTTTGCGGGGTACGCCGAAAGCCGTCCCAGCCTCGCCGCAACCTGGGCCGCGGTGAAACCCGCCGCCGCGGTGCTGGGCCTGCTCCCGATGGAAGTGCTGCAGACCGGCTTCTGGCAACTCGACCCGACCCGCACCATCGCCAAATACGAAGCCTTCGCCGACCTCCTGCCCGACAGCGATGCGACGCGCGCGTTCGTCCGGCTCGAGGACTGGGCGAACGCCGGCGCCCCCCTCCCCTACGCCGCCGCCGCGTCGCTGTTCGAGGACTGGATCGCCGAAGACCGCCCCGGCAAGGGCCGCTGGGCGATCGCCGGCATCCCGGTCGATCCGCGCGCGCTGGCCTGCCCGACCGTCGAGTTCGTATCGCTCAGCGACCGGATCGTCCCTGCCGCCACCGCGATCGGGCTTGCCGACCGCCGCGATCTCGCCGCGGGGCATGTCGGCATGGTCATCGGCCGCTCCGCCCGCGCGCGCCTCTGGGAACCGCTCGCCAACTGGATCGCCGCGCTCGACTGACGTACACGGAGTACAAACACAGAGGATCCCGACATGACCGACCTGCTCCCCACTGACGTCGTCATCACCGCCGCCAAGCGCACCCCCGTCGGCAGCTTCCTCGGCGCGTTCGCCGCAACGCCCGCGCACGAACTCGGCCGCATCGCGATCGAGGCTGCGCTCGGTCAGGCGGGCGTGGCGGGCGAAGACGTGTCCGAAGTGATCCTCGGCCAGGTGCTTACCGCTGCGCAAGGCCAGAATCCCGCGCGCCAGGCGTCGATGGCGGCGGGCGTGCCCAAGGAGATCCCCGCCTGGGGCGTCAACCAGGTCTGCGGCTCCGGCCTCCGCGCCGTCGCGCTCGGCTGCCAGGCGATCCAGACCGGCGACGCGACGATCGTCGTCGCGGGCGGGCAGGAATCGATGTCGCTCTCGGCGCACGCGCAGTCGATCCGTGGCGGCCAGAAGATGGGCAACCTCAGCCTTGTCGACACGATGGTCAGCGACGGCCTGACCGACGTCTTCAACGGCTATCACATGGGCATCACCGCCGAGAATCTCGCCGAGCAATATCAGGTCACGCGCGGCGAGCAGGACGCGTTCTCGGTCGCCTCGCAGAACAAGGCCGAGGCCGCACGCGGCGCAGGGCGGTTCAAGGACGAGATCGCGCCGGTAACGATCAAGGGCCGCAAGGGCGACACGATCGTCGCCGATGATGAATATATCCGCGCCGGTGCGACGATCGAGAGCGTCTCGGGCGTGAAACCCGCGTTCAAGAAGGACGGCACCGTCACTGCGGCGAACGCGAGCGGCCTCAACGATGGCGCCGCCGCGCTCGTCCTGATGCGCCGCGACGAGGCCGAACGTCGCGGTTCGCCGATCCTCGCGACGATCAGGAGCTGGGCGTCGGCGGGCGTCGACCCGTCGGTGATGGGTATCGGCCCCGTCCCCGCGACTCGCCGCGCGCTCGAGAAGGCGGGCTGGACGCTCGGCGAGCTCGACCTGATCGAGGCCAACGAAGCGTTTGCCGCGCAGGCGCTGTCGGTCGGCAAGGAGCTCGGTTGGGACGCAAGCAAGGTCAACGTCAACGGCGGCGCGATCGCGATCGGCCACCCGATCGGCGCGAGCGGTGCGCGCGTCCTGACGACGCTGATCTACGAGATGCAGAAGCGCGATGCGAAGAAGGGCCTGGCGACGTTGTGCATCGGCGGCGGCATGGGGATCGCGATGTGTCTGGAGCGATAAGACGCGGTCATGCGAGATTTGCGGGACGATCCATTGTGACGGTTTTGTCACATGGTGACGCAAAAGGGTGATGTCCGCGTCGTGATTATGAACAGAACCTTGCGCAGACGACCCGAACAAGTTTGAATGCCCCATCGACGAAAACGGGGCAAAAAAACATGAAATTCAATCGCTTTCTTGGCGCCACGGCGGTCGTAGGCGCACTGGCGCTTCTTCCGCACGGTGCTTTCGCGCAGACGACCACCGAACCGGCACCGGTCGCGGGCGATTCGATGGCGCAGGAACCGGTCCAGACGACCAGCGCTACGCAGGCCGATGGGAAGCCCGCCGCAGGCGGTGAGGAAATCCTCGTTACGGGCTCGCGCATCCGCTCGCCCAACGCCACGTCGGTCGTTCCGGTCACGACCATCTCCGCTGCGGAACTGACGCAGACCGCGCGTACGTCGATCGGCGACGTGCTCAACGATCTCCCGCAGCTCCAGAGCTCGTTCGGCCAGTCGAACTCGACCCGGTTCCTCGGCACCGGCGGCCTCAACCTGCTCGATCTTCGTGGCCTGGGAACGTCGCGCACGCTCGTGCTCGTCAACGGACGCCGTCACGTCGGCGCGGATATCCTCAACAACGCGGTATCCGTCGACGTCAACACGATCCCGACCGATCTGCTCGAAGCCGTTGACGTCGTCACCGGCGGCAACTCGGCCGTGTACGGCTCGGATGCGCTTGCCGGCGTCGTCAACTTCCGCCTCAAGAGCAACTTTGAAGGCCTGCAGATCCGCGGTCAGGGTGGCGTCAGCGACGAGAAGGACGCAGGCAGCTATTTCGTCAGCGTGACGGGCGGCAAGAATTTCGCAGACGGCCGCGGCAACATCGCGGTCAATTTGGAATATGCCCGCACGCAGGCATTGTTCGCATCGAGCCGCAAAAACTATCGCCAGAACGACGCGTTCGTCACGACGAACATCGATCCGGCAGGCGCCGGTCTCAACGGCAACCTGAACTTCGACGGCGTGCCGGACGCAACGTTCTTCCGCGACGTCCGCGTCGGTACGTTCTCGGATGGCGGCCTCGTGTCGTTCGCCGGCGCGGGCATCGGCGCGACGTCGGCAGCGCCCGGCGGCCGTGATCCGCTGGGTCGCGCCTATACCGTCAATTACCTGTTCCAGCCGGCGGGTACGCTCACGCGCCAGACCGGCACGCGCGTCGGCATCGCCGGCGGCAGTGCAACGACCCCGTCGGGCGCGCCCGCCGGAACGTTCCTCGGCGGCAACGGAAACACGCGGCGCGAGGGCGTTCTGCTGCAGCTTCTGCCGCAGATCGACCGCTATTCGGCAAACATGATCGGTCATTTCGATGTCTCGACCGCGTTCGTGCCGTTCTTCGAAGCCAAGTATGTCCGCGTCGACTCGGTCAGCCTCGGCGGCTCGGGTCCGGCGTTCTTCACCGGCAGCACGATCGACGCGCTGTACGAGCGTCCGCGCCTCGACAACCCGTTCCTCGACGCGACGTCGCGCGCGACGCTGACCGCCCAGGCGCTGCAGTCCGCGACCAACGGCATCAACATCACGACCGGGACGGCATTCGCCGCAGGCAATGGATTGACCGCCGCCCAAGTCCAGGCGAACCAGATTGCGGCAATCAACGCCGGCACGCAGCGCTTCATCCTGCGCAAGAACCTGACCGATCTGGGTTCGCGTCGTGAGGACGCGCGTCGCGAGACGTATCGTTTCGTGGGCGGCGTGCGCGGCGATTTCGCCGACACCTTCAACTACGAACTGTCCGCGAACTATGGCGAGTTTCGGGAAAGGACGAAGGTTCTCGGCAACGTCGACGTCCAGCGCCTGAGCCTGGCGCTCGACGCGCAGCGTAACGCCGCGGGTCAGATCGTCTGCGGGTCGCAGAACACCGCAGCACGCGGGCTCGCAAGCGCGCAGCAGGTTGGTGCGGGCATTGATCCGGAAACCGGTCTCCCGACCGCAGCGGGTCAGGCGATCCTCGACAGCAACATCGCCGCGTGCCAGCCGCTCAATCCGTTCGGCGTCGGCAGCATCTCGGATGCCGCACGCAACTATGTGCTGCGCAACACGCAGTCGTTCGGCAAGATCACGCAGCTGGACATCCTCGGCACCGTCGCCGGCGACACGTCGAAGTTCATCAATCTTCCGGGCGGACCGATCGGCTTCTCGATCGGCGGTGAGTATCGTCGGGAGACGAACAAGTTCCAGGCCGATCCGCTGGTCGAGGCGGGCTACACCTTCTACAACGCGATCGCGGCCTATAATCCGCCATCGTTCGAAGTGAAGGAAGCGTTCGGCGAAGTCCGCATTCCGCTGCTCAAGGACATCGTCCTGATCAAGGAGCTGACGCTGTCCGCTGCCGGCCGTGTCTCCGACTATAAGGGCTCCGCAGGGACGGTCTACACGTACAACCTGAGCGGTGAATACTCGCCGATCCAGGACATCCGCTTCCGTGCCAACTATGGCCGTGCCGTACGCGCCCCGAATCTTTCGGAGCAGTTCTCGCCGGCTGGCCAGAACTTCGCACCAGGGTTCGTCGATCCTTGCTCGGCGGACAATCTCGGCCGTGGCACGCAGTTCCGTGCCGCAAACTGCGCGGCAGCGGGTATCCCGGCCAACTATAACTACCAGTACGTGCAGTCGCTCGAGACGCTGAGCGGCGGCAACTCCAACCTTCAGGCGGAAAAGTCTGATTCGTACACTTATGGTGGGGTCATCCAGCCGCGCTTTGCACCGGGTCTGACGCTGTCGGTTGACTACTATAATATCCAGGTCAACCGGGTCATCGCGGCGCCTTCCGCACAGGCGATCGCCAATACCTGCTACGACGCACCATCGATCACGGACAACCAGTTCTGCAACAGCTTCACGCGCGTTGCTGCCGGTGCGACCGGTCCGAACGGGGAACAGGCCTACCGGATCATCGAGGGAAGCCTTCTCCAGCTGCCGTTCAACTTCGCCAGCCTGAAGGTTCGCGGTATCGATACGAACCTCGCCTACACGCGCAGCTTCGGAGCGACCCGCGTGTCCGGTCAGGTGATCTATACGCACTCGTTCGAGAACACGAACTTCCTGAACCCCGTACAGCCCGACTTTGGCGACAACCTGAACGGCGAAATCGGGCAGCCGAAGGATGCGGTCAACGTCAACCTGGGTGTCGATTTCGGTCAGTTCACCCTCGACACGCAGTTCCGCTATCTGGCTAAGCAGTCGGTCGGCGCGATCGAGAACCAGGAGCCCTTCCAGGGCCGTGCGCCGCAGAACCTCGACGACTTCAGCCAGTCCTTCTATCCTGATGTCCTGTACATCGGCATGAAGGTGGGCGTGGACATCGGCGAGCGGTCGAACTTCTACGTCGGCGTCGACAATCTGACGGACCGTCTCCCGCCCCTGGGTGCGACCGGTATCGGCGCAGGCAGCGGCATCTACGACAACGTCGGCCGTCGTTTCTATGCAGGCGTGACCGCCCGCTTCTGATCCGGTTCCAAACGAACCTGACGTGCGATACTGCGGGGTCGGTGGGTTTCCACCGGCCCCTTTTTTTATGGGTGACGAATGATCCACGATCCGGTTGCACACGCTGATGACCTGCTCGCCAGAGGCCGTGTTGGCGACGCGGTCTCGGTGATCGAGCAGCATGCGCAAGCAGGCAGCGTCGATGCCGTGTTCAAGCTTGCGATGTGGACGCTTGCAGGCTCCCCGGTGCGGCGAGACCTGCCGGCAGCGCGCGCGCTCCTCCGGCAGGCGGCATCGCTTGGCAATCCCGACGCAGCGCTCGTCGAGATCGCGCTTGTCGCGAACGGCAGTGGGGCGACGGCGGACTGGGCCGGCGCACGCGCCTTGCTCGATACGGCAGCCGAAACCGATGCGATCGCCGCGGCGCATCGGGCGTTGCTCGACAAGATGACACTCACCGACGACGGCGCCCCGGTCGATCCTGCGCAGGCGGAAACGATCGGCAAGACCCCCGACGTCCGGCATATCGCCCGGCTGTTCACGCAGGACGAGTGCCTGCATATCGCGCACTGCGCGGCCGATATGCTGCAACCCGCGATGGTGGCTGATCCGCAAACCGGACGTAACGTCCCCAATCCGGTGCGCACGTCGGATGGTGCGGTCATCGGCCCGACGCGGGAAACGTTGGTCGTCCAGGCGCTGAACCGCCGGCTGGCAGCCGTTACCGGAACCGACTGGCGTCAGGGCGAGGCGCTGTCCGTCCTGCGATATCGCCCCGGCCAGCAATTTCGGCCGCATGTCGATGCGCTGCCGGCGACGGGCAACCAGCGGATTCGCACCGTTCTGGTCTATCTGAACGATGGGTTTTCGGGCGGCGCGACGTTTTTCCTGAACAACGCGCTCCGCGTCATGCCCCGCACCGGCGATGCGGTGATCTTCGACAATGTACGCCCCGACGGCGCTGTCGATCGAACGACGCAACACGCCGGCGAACCCGTTACCAGCGGCGTCAAATGGCTCGCGACGCGCTGGATACGCGCGCGCCCGTTCAGCGTCTGGACCGGGCCCGAAAACGCCGCGTGATCATGCCCATACGCGCGCGAAACGCGCGCCGAGCGCGGTCAGCAACTCATATTGGCTCATGCCCGATACTGCCGCGGCGTCCGGCAGGATGAAGTCGAATGCGATCCAGTCGCCCTCGACGACCCCCGTCGCGCCGGTCAGCGCGACCGCGACGAGATCCATCGACACGCGACCCAACACCCCGAGCGGGATGTCCGCGGCGCGGGCGGTGCCGACACCGGAAAAGCCGCGGAAATAGCCATCTGCATAGCCGAGGTTGACGATCGCGACGTCGGTGTCCGCAGGCGCGGTCCAGGTCGCGTTGTAGCCGACCGTCTCACCGGCGCGGACGCGGCGGCGCTGGAGGATCTGGGCCTTGATCGTGACCACGGGTCGGACTGCGTCGGTCAGGTCCGGGCGAGGGACACCGCCATACAGCGCCAGGCCGGGGCGGGTCAGGTCAAACGCATAGCCGTTGAGCGCGATACCGGCCGAATTGGCGAGGCTGAGCCGCCGCGCCGATGTCGCGCCCGCCAGCGCGGCGAACCGGTCGCGCTGGACCGCGTTCATCGGCACGTTTTCGTCCGCGCACGCCAAGTGGCTCATCAGCGTTTCGATCTCGAGGCCTTGCAGCAGGCCGCCGGCGATATCGTCCGCCGACACGCCGAGGCGGTTCATCCCGGTGTCGACCATGACGTCGCACGCGCCGCCGCCCGCGGCTTTCCAGCGCGCGACCTGCGTGGCGGTGTTGAGGACCGGACGGGCAAACCCCGCGCCGGCGGCGGGCATATCGTCGTCGCGGACGCCGTGCAGGACGGAGACGGTCAGTCCCAGCGGCGCGAGATCGGCGGCTTCCTGCCAGTTCGAGACGAAGAAGTCGCGGCAGCCGGCGTCGGCCAGGCGGCGGGCGACCTCGGTCGCGCCAAGGCCATAGCCATTGGCCTTGACCGCCGCGCCGCATGCCGCGGTGCCGCTCAGGCGGTCGAGCGTCCGCCAGTTCTGGACGAGGGCGTCGCCGTCGAGGCGCAGGCGTAGGGGTGCGGGAATGTCGATCACCCGGGGCGGGATAGTGCCCCGGGCGCGGCGCGTCGATGATCTTTCATTTGGCCTGCCACGGCCCGGCCGCCGCGTCGCCCGGCCTACTCGCGCTCGACACGCCCGACCGGGACCAGCAGGCGGCGGTCTCCATCGTCGAGCGGCGCGACGCGGACGCCGAACACGTGCGCGAGCGTGTCCGCGGTCATCACGTCCGCGACCGGACCGAACGCGACCACGCGACCGTCGGCGATCAGCAGCGTATCGTCCGCTGCGCGCTGCGCCTGGATGAGGTCATGGAGGACGATCACCACACCTGCCCCGCCCGCCGCGTAGGTGCGCAGCCGCGCGAGCAGGTCGATCTGGTGCGAGGGGTCGAGGCTGGCGAGCGGTTCGTCGGCGAGCAGCCAGCGTGGTTCGCCCGCCAGCACGCGCGCGAGCAGGACGCGCGCGCGTTCGCCCCCGGAGAGTTCGCCGATCGGGCGATCGGCAAGGCGCGTGGTTTCGGTGTCGTGCATTGCGCGATCAACGGCGGCGCGGTCCTGCGGTGACGGGGCAGCGTGCGCCCCGAGATGCGGCAGGCGACCGAGCGCGACGACGTCGCGCGCAACGATGTTCCAGTGCACCGTCGCGTCCTGCGGGAGGTAGCCGATCGCACGCGCGCGCGCACGCGGGTCCATCGTCGCGACGTCCTGCGTGTCGAGCCGGACGCTGCCCGCGCTCAGACCGATGAGCGCGGCGGCGGCTTTGACCAGCGTGCTCTTGCCCGCGCCGTTGGGGCCGAGAATTGCGGTGACGCGGCCGGGGCGGAGATGCGCCGACACGTCTTGGAGCACGGTGCGCTTGCCGAGCCTCACGTGTAGCGCGTCGACGATCAGATCCATGCGCGGCCCCGTTCCCTGACGAGCAGGCCCAGGAAGAACGGCGCGCCGATCATCGCCATCGCGACGCCGAGCCGCACTTCGCCCGCGCCGGGTGCGAGCCGGACAAGGCTGTCCGCGGCAAGCACCAGCGCCGCGCCCCCGAGCGCGGAGGGCAGCAGCAAGGCGCTCGGGCGGTGGCCGAAGATCGGTCGCAGCAGATGCGGGACGACGAGGCCGACGAAGCCGATCACGCCGGTCACCGCGACGCCCGCGCCGACGACGAGGCCGGTACCGAGCACGACCAGCCACCGCACGCGGCCCATCCGTATGCCGAGCGATCGCGCCGCGGCCTCGCCCAGCGACAGCGCATCGAGCGCGCGGCCCGTGCTTAGCAACAGGACCGCGCCGAGCAGCATCGGCGGTAGTGCCAGCTTCAGGTCGTCCCAGCCGCGATCGGTCAGCGCACCCATGATCCAGTCGACCACCTCGGCAACCGCATAGGGATTCGGCGCGATCGAGATCAGGAATGCGGTGAGCGCGCCCGCAAGGCTGGCGAGCACGGTGCCCGCGAGGATGAAGGTGATCGCGCTCGGCGAGCGCCATGTCAGCGCCGCGAGCAGCGCGACCGCGCCGCCCGCGCCGATCATCGCCGCCACGAAGATCGCGGGTCCCGAACCAAGGCCGAACACGATCGCCGCAACCGCGCCGAGCGCTGCGACCGACGACACGCCGACGACCGCCGGGTCGGCGAGCGGATTGCGGAGATAGCCTTGCAGCACCGCGCCCGACAGCCCGAGCGTCGCGCCGAGCGCGAGGCCGAGCACCGCGCGCGGCAAGCGCAGCTCGAGGATGATCCACCAGCGCGGGTCGCGCGAGAACCAAGCGTCGAGCGGCACCCAAACCTTGCCACAGCCCAGCGACAGGCCGAACAGGACGACCAGCAACAGCGTCAGCGCGGCGAGCTTGCGTGCTCGGCTCACGCGACCGTCGCCCGGATCGCGGCAAGGCGTTCGAGTGCGGGCGGGATAGTCGGGCCGCCGCAATTGATCAGGACGCGTGGGAAGACGGCGTGCGGCGTGGTCGCCAACAGGCGCTGGCGCAGCGCGGTGCCGCGGCTGGTTCGCTCGGGCGCGATCACGATCGCGGGCGGTCGGGTCACGATCGTCTCTGCCGAGAGCGTGCCGGTCTGCGTCAGGCCATAGCGCGCCGCGGCGTTGCGGAGGCCGACGCGCGTCATCATCTCGTTCAGCAACGTGCTCCCCCCGGTCGCGAGATCGCCGCTGATATACAGCAGCGCGCTCGGCGACGGACCATCCTTGCGGCTCCAGCGGGTCAATGCGCGATCGATAGCGGCGTTGATCCGCGCGCCTCCCGCGGGCGCCCCGACGGCATCGGCGATCTGCGTGACCTGCGCCTGGCTCTCCGCGATCGAATCGGGGATGCCGACCAGCAATGTCTTCAAACCAGCCCGCGCGTAAGCCGCCTGCGTCGCGGGCGGGGTGTAGGTGCTGGCGATGACGAGATCGGGATGCAGCGCGATCACCTCCTCGGCGGTCCCGGCGGTCGTCCGGAACCGGCGCGCCACGGCGAGCGGGATCGAGGTCGCCGACGCGTCCTGCGAATATTGGCTGATCGCGGCGATCCGCGACGCGGGCAGGATCCGCACCAGCACCGAATCCACGCAGGGATTGGTCGAGACGATCCCGCCGCCGCCGCCCGCGCCGGGGGACCGCGCGCAGCCCCCGAGCAGGAGCGCGAGGAGGATCGCCCCGCGCCTCACTTCAGCCGCAACCGCACGCCGCCATACGCCGCCCGGCCGTAATTCCCGTAGCCCGCGATCGTCTGATACCGCGAGTCGGTGAGGTTATCGACGCGGCCGTAGAGCGCGATCTGGTCGTTGATCGGCAGCTCCGCGCGAACGCTGGCGAGCGCATAACCGTCGAGGCGCGTCGCGTTGGCGGCGTCGTCGAAGCTGTCGCCGACCATCGTCACGGTACCGCCGACGGACAGGCCGAACGCGAACCGATAGTCCGCGTCGACGCTCGCGGTCTGCTTGGGACGGCGCGCGAGATCCTTGCCGAAATCGTCGCCGATCGAACGGTTCTCGGTGTCGATATAGCTATAGTTCGCGGTCAGCGTCAGCGCATCGACCGGGCGCACCGCGAGCGTAAATTCGACGCCGTCCGCCTCGGCGCGGGCAACGTTGTCGTATACGCCGAACGGCCGGTCAACGCACTCGACCGCGATGCAATCGCGGAAATCGATCTGGTTGCGCGTACGGCGGTTGAAATAGGTCACCCCGACGCGTGCGCGATTGCCGAGAAACGCCTGCTCGACGCCGACGTCGAAGTTGCGTGCCGTCTCCGGATCGAGGTCGCCATTCCCGTATTCGGAGAAGAGCTGGTACAAGGTCGGCGCCTTGAAGCCCTCGCCATAGCTCGCACGCACCGTCGTCCCCGTGCGCAGCGCCAGCGCCGCATTCGCGCCGAACGTCGTGTGATTGCCGAAATCCTCGTGGTCGTCGTTACGGACGCCGCCGGTCAGCGTGAGGATATCGATCGGCTTGACGATCAGCTGGCCGTACACGCTGGTGATGCCGGTATCGGCATAGCTGAAGCCGTCATTGTAGCGGCTGTTCTCGCGCTCGACACCCGCGACGACGCGGACCTGGTCGAGCGGACGGAAGTCGCCCTGATATTCGTAACGCTCGCTGCGGCCGCGACCGAGGAACGACACGTCGCCGCCCGGCTGCGAGAAATTGTCGCGGTTGATGTCGGCGATCGTGAACGCGACGCGGTTGTTGAACCGGCCATCGGCGAAGTTCGCGTGCAGGCCGGCATAGCCATAGAGTTCCTGCGTGGTGCCATAGGCGGCACTGTCCGCGACCACGAACGTATTCGGGTCGAACCCGTCGTCGATGTCGACGCGGCTGTCCGCGAAATAGCCGCGCAGGTCGAGGCCGATGCCCGGCGCGAACTCGACGCCCAGCCGCCCCGTCGCACCGTACTGGCGATATCCATCGCGCTCGGTGCCGCTTGCCGCGGACGAGATGCCGTCGCTGCGCAGGTAGCCGCCGGTCAGCGAGCCCGATACCGGGCCCTTCGCGCCCGACACGCCCGCGCTCGCGAACACACTGTCCGCATAGCCATATTCGGCGTTGGCGCGCGCCTGCAAACCCTCGGTCGGCGCGGCGGTGATGATATTGACGACACCGCCGATCGCCTGGCTGCCCCATGGCACCGAGTTCGGTCCGCGCAACACCTCGATCCGCTCGACCGAGCTCGACAGGAGATTGCCGAAGTTGAAGCCGCCGCCGGTCGACGACGGATCGTTGACGCGGACGCCGTCGATTACGACCAGAGTCTGGTCCGCCTCGGCGCCGCGGATGCGGACGCCGGTCAGCGCGCCGACCGTGCCGTTGCGCGTGACGGTGACGCCAGGCGTGGTCGCGAGCAGATCGGATACCACGGTGGTCTGCCGGCGCTCGATCTCGGCGCGGTCGATCACCGTGACGGCTTGGCCGATTTCGCTCAGCGGTTGCGCGGCGCGGCTCGCGGTGACGACGATGTCCGAGGCATCGCTATCGGGAATCGTCTGGGCGTTTGCCGGTGCCGCGATCGTCGCGGCGCCCAGGAGGAGGAAGAACTTCGTCATCAGGCACGTCCTAACCAGAACCGCCTGCGACCATTCGCGGGGCGGCCAGACGTCTCTCGCTCGAGGGAACCCGGCTGGACCGGAGCACTCGTCCGCGCCGGACACCCGCCCGCGCAGTGGATCGACCGTGAGAGGCAGGTCTCCTGGCTTCCGGGTCGCCGCACCCACCCCGCCTTCCCAGGCTGAAACCCAGTGGCATCTTCGGGGTGGCCGCTATCCGGTCACAGTTGCGGGTACAGCGCCGGTCTTGCGGATGGGGTCGCACCGACCCGGCCTGCGCACCGGCTTCCCTTTTGATCCCGTCGCCGGGAACCCTTCACGCGAATGGCATTAGTCGCGCGCTCTGCACGGGTCAACGCAGCCGATACCGCCGCAATCCTGTCCCGCGACGACGAGACTATGACGCGCTCAGCGCAAACCGTAACGCAGACCGACCCAGATCGTTCGCGGCGTCGCGCGCTCGACGATGTTTGCGCCGCTTATCCCCGCCTCGACCCGCTCGTTGAGGAAATTCTCGGCCCGGAACTCGGCTGTCAGCGAGCGCAGGATCGGCAGCGCCGCATAGGCATCGAGCGTCGTCGCCGGATCGAGCACGCGCGTATTCTGGTCGTCGTCGAACTGCTGGCCGATATGCCGCACCGTCAGCGACACCGCCGCCGCATCGTGTCGCCAGTCGACCGTTCCCGACACCTGGTCGCGTGGCGTCTGCGCGGGTCGCAAGCCGTCCAAGGCGGCGGTGATCCCCGAACCCTCGACCGTCGAATTGGTGTGCGACCACGACGCCTGCACGCCCAGTCGCCCAGGGCGATACGCCGCATCCAGTTCGAAGCCGTGCGCACGGATCGCGTCGAGATTCTGGCGGACGCGATAGGTCGTCACCCCCGGCAGGATCTGTGGCGGATTGGTCGTCGTGACGTTCGCCACGGCATCCTTCAGCCGGTTATGGAAATAGGTTGCGGCGATGCTCACGCCGGGGGCCGGGGTCAGCGTCGCCCCGGCTTCGACCCCGGTCAGTCGCTCCGGCGATAATTGGGCGTTCGCCGCGGTCGCGTCGTTACCGACCCGGAAAGGGCGATAGAGTTCGTTGAGCGTCGGCAGGCGCCAGCCGCGATAGCCCGCTGCGCGCAGCGTGATTGCCTCGACCGGCTGGTACGCCACGCCCGCCCGGCCGGTCGTCTCGCTGCCATCGCGATCCGCGTAGCGCAGATTGGTCAACGCAGCGCCGCCCGCGAGCGGTCGTTCCGACAGATAGCCGCCATCGATCGACCACCAGTCGACCCGTGCGCCCAGACTGAACGTAAAGCTACCCGCGACGACGCTCCCATCGGCGAACGCGCCGGTTGTCGTCGTGCCCCCCCCCGCCTCGCGCCGACGCGACGGTACGGCGTTCACGAACGTATAGAGCTCCTGCGTCTTGCCGCTCACGTCGCGGATATCCGCGCCGACCCTGAGCGTGATGTTCTCGCCCAGCGGCGGCGCGATCTCGATCCGCCCGCCGAGCCCTGTCGCCGGCGTGTTATACTGGTTCAACGACTGGGTCGCGGTCGTCCGCGCGGCATTGATACTGTTGAAGCTGCTCGCGAACGCGCGCGTCTGCAGATACGCCAGCGCCGAATAGCCCCAGGCGCCGCGGCCGATCAGGCGAAGGCTGGCATCCGCTCCCTCGCTCCTGTTGGCGGTGAAGTCGCTCCCCCGGTCGCGCCGGTCGGTGAATGCGCTCGCATTCATCTGCAATTCGGTCTTCGCATCGATCCCGACGACCGTCCGCAGCGCGCCCGACGACTGTTCGTACGGGGCGGCACGATCGACGACCCCGCGGCTCTCCTCGACGGTCGGCGTAAAGCCGTCACCACGCGCGTACGCGCCCGATAGCGTCGCGAACCCCGATCCGCGCACCAACGCTGCCGACGCTTGCCCGTCGACCGAGTCGCGACTGCCATAGGCGACGCTGCCCTGGACCGGGGTGAGTTGATCGGGTGTCGCGCTGTCCAACTCGACCGTCCCGGCGAGCGCACCCGGCCCCTGATACCCGCTCCCGCCGCCACGCGTCACGCGGATGCGCCCGAGCCGCCCCGTCGCATAGGCCGGAAACGCCACCCAGCCACCAAATGGATCCGCCTGCGGCACGCCGTCGAAGATCAGCAGCGCCCGGCTCGACGCATTGCCACCGATCCCGCGCAGCGAAATGCCCTGGCTGGTCGGGTTCGCGCTCCGCGAGTCGGAGCGGCGGAACTGCTGCAACCCGGCGACGTCGGCGAGCACGCTCTCCAGCCGGTTGCTCGCATTCGCCTGGATCCGGGCGCGATCGATCGTGACGATGTCGTAGGCACGATCGCCCGGCGCATCGGCGAGCCCGCGCCCGGTCACGACGATCTCGGTGGACTCATCGGCGGCAGGTGCCACGACCGACTGCGCAAGCGCCGGACCGGAGGACGCGAGAGCGATAGCGAAAAGCGAAGGACGAATCATGGCCCCCGCATGACAGCTTTTCGCGATATCTGAAGGCCCGGAATAGCGTCGGCGGCAAAAAGCCCTGCTACAGGATGAGCCTAACCGGCGGAATACACACGCATCGGGATAACGAAGGGTGGCCTACTCCCCCGCCCATTCCTTGAGCAGCGTATAGGCAATCGCATAGGGCGGCGGCGCGACGAACGGCCCCTCCTCCCCGCGCAACACCGCGCGTACCATTTCCCGCGGCACCCACATCGCATCCTCGAGCTCGTTCACGTCGAGCGTGATCGCGTCGTCCTCGGCCTCCGCGACGCACGCCATCATGAGCGACGACGGGAACGGCCAGGGCTGGCTGGCGACATAGCGCACCTTGCCCACGCGAACCCCCGACTCCTCCAGGATCTCGCGCGCGACCGCTTCCTCGATCGACTCGGCCGGCTCCACGAACCCCGCGAGCGCCGAATACCGCCCCGCTGGCCAGCCCTTGCCACGCCCGAGCAACGCTCGCCCGTCATGCTCGGCGATCATGATCACCACGGGATCGACCCGCGGGAAATGTTCGGTCGCGCAATTCGGACATTGCCGTGCCCATCCGGCGCGTATCATCTCGGTCGGCGAGCCGCACTTCGCGCAGAATCCGTGCCGGACGTGCCAGTCGATGACGCTGCGCGCGCCCGCGTAGGTCGCCGCCTCACCCGGTGCGAGCGACGCCAGCACCGCCATCAGCGCGGGTGATCGCATCGCCGGCGCGGTATCGACCCGCATCCCCGCCAGCAATGCCGCAAAATGCGGTCGCCCGCTCTCGTCGAGCCCGAGCAGGATCGGCGCGGCATCGTCGGGCATGTCCGCCATCGACGTCCAGGCGAGATGCCCGTCATCGGTTACCCCAGGCTGCAACCCGTCCAGCACGAGCAGCCGCGCGCGCCAATCGCACGTCGCCGCTGCCAGCGCGTCCGGATCATGGCGCAACGCATCGGACCGGTCGAGCGTCCCGCCGGTAAATCCAGGTGCCGCCATCACGCTCATCGGCGCAACCGCGCAGCATCCTGCTGCAGCGCCGCGACCACGTCCTCCCGCAGCGGAATCCGATCCGCCGGGAAGTAATTGACCATCACGTTGCCGCGCGTTCGCTTGAGGGGATCGACCCACGCGACCGTCCCCGCCGCGCCGCCCCAGGCGTAGGTGCCCTTGCCCGGCCCGTTCGGCATGGTCTCGAGCACCACCGATCCGCCCGCACCAAAGCCCATGTTGCTGCCCTTCGTTCCCCCGGTACCACCGCTCACGCCGCCATAGGTCACGCCCGCCGGCAGCAGGTTCGACGTCGCCAGCGCGATCGTCTCGAGCTTCATCACGCGCACGCCATCGAGCGTGCCGCCGTCCTGGATCATGTGCAGGAACCGGTCGTAATCGCGCGCCGACATCACCAGGCCGGCGCCGCCATACGGAAAGCTGGGCTTCTGCAGGAACACCGACGTCGCGGCGGGATCGAGCGGCGTCCGCGTATCGCCGACGAACGCGTAGTTCGTGGCGAGGCGCCCAACCTCGCTCTGCGGCACCTGCCAGAAGCTCGACTTCATCTTGAGCGGATCGAACAGCCGCGTCTGCACGAACCGCTCGAAGCTCATGCCGCTCGCGACCTCGATCACGCGACCCATCACGTCGAGCCCGATCGAATAGCTCCACTTGGTGCCCGGATCGGCGATCAGCGGCAGCGTCGCGACGCGGTTCGCGAACGCCTCCAGCGACGTCGGCCGGACCAGCCGCATCTTCTCTTCCATCGCCGCGTTGACCGATGCCGGCAGGATGCCGAGCCGCTCATATTCCTTGAGCAGCGCGCCCTTCGTGACGATCGAATAGCCGAGCCCGGCAGTATGCGTCAGCAGGTTGCGGATCGTGATCGGCCGCGTCGCGGGGCGCGAGGCGAGCGATGTATCGGGGCTAGTCGCGACCTTCATGTCCTTGAACGCCGGGATATATTTGCTGACCGGATCGTCGAGGTTGAGCTTGCCGTCCTCGATCAGCATCATCGCCGCCATGCCGGTGATTGGCTTGCTCATCGAATAGACGCGCCACAGCGAATCGGGGCTAACCGCCGGTGCGCCTGCATCGTCGCTGATCCGGCCCGCCGATGGGAACAGTGTCGGGCCGTTGCCGACCCCGAACGCGCCGACGATGCCGGGCATCGTGTTGCGCGCCACATAGTTGTCGAACAACGTCGTCGTCGCGGGAAGCAGCGCCTTGACCGGAATCGTCATACGCGGCGCAGGGCGCGCTTGCGAAAGGGCTGCTGGCCGGGGCTGCGCCTGCTGCGCATAGGCGGTCGCGGCGGCCAGCGCGATAAGGCCGCCCGTCGAAATCCAGTGCACCAGTTTCATGCAGCTCTCCCTATGGCCCAGTGTCGTATCGCTCTGCCGGCTTTGGCGAACACGGTCGGCAGCCCGGCGCTGTCCAGGTCGTCGATCGGCCACCATTCGCTTCCGGCTGGAGCGCGAGGGTGATGCGCCTCGACCGTCGCCACCGCAAGCGTCAGTTGCAGATCGAAATGCGTAAAGCCGTGCGCAACCGTCGCATCGAGCATCCGCCAGTCGGCCTGCGCCGGCGCGTCCTCGAGTTCCGGCGGAAGATCGCCCCACGGCCCGGTCGGCAACGCACGCATCCCGCCGAGCAGCCCCGTATCGGGCCGCCGCACGAGCAGCACCTGCCCGCCACGTTCCAGCCAGAAGATCGTGCCGAAACGCTGCGGCTTGGCCGCCTTCTTCGCCTTGACCGGCAACCGCTCGGGCGCACCCTGCCTGAACCCCTCGCACTGTTCGCGGATCGGACACAGCAGGCACTTCGGACTGCGCGTCGTGCACGTTCCCGAGCCCAGATCCATCATCGCCTGAGCGAAATCGCCCGCGCGCGCGTCGGGCGTGATCGAGCCAGCCGCCACCCGAATCGCCGGCCGAGCGCCCGGCAAAGGCGTCTCTATCCCGAACAGCCGCGCCACCACCCGCTCGACATTCGCATCGACCACCACCGCGCGCTCGCCGAACGCGATCGCGGCCACCGCCGCCGCCGTATAGGCGCCCAGCCCCGGCAGTTCGCGTAGCTCAGCCTCGGTCCGCGGAAACACACCGTCATGCTCCGCGACCACCGCCTTCGCCGCCTTCACCAGATTGCGGGCGCGCGCATAATAACCGAGCCCCGCCCACGCCGCCATCACATCGGCATCGTCCGCCGCCGCGAGACTCGCGAAATCGGGCCAGCGCGCGGTCCAGGCGAGGAAGCGCGGCGTCACCGCGGCGACCGTCGTCTGCTGCAACATCACCTCGGATAGCCACACCCGGTACGGATCGACCGCCTCGCCAGGCTTGGCGCGCCACGGCAGGTCGCGGCGATGCGCGTCATACCAGTCGAGAAGGGCCGTCGAGACCGAAGAGCGCTTGGCGTTCACGCGTCGCCTATGGCATGGGTTTGCGGATGAGCAAGCCGCCCGTTTCCCTGCCTAAAGCTCCGACGCCCAAGCCGGCGACGACCAAGTCCGCCAAAGGGCGCATAAAAGGCAAGACCGATCCCGACGCCCCGCGCGAGAACCGCTCGCGCGCGGTCGCCGAGCTGCTGCCGGCGATCGGCGGCGCGGCGTTCCGGCGATTCGGCTTCGTCCAGTCGTCGATCGTCAGCCGCTGGCCCGATATCGTCGGCGCGAAGCTCGCGGGCGCCAGCACGCCCGAATCGATCCGCTTCCCGCTCGGCAAGAAACAGGACGGCGTCCTCACGCTGACCGTCCGCGGCGCACACGCGCCGATGATGCAGCACATCGCGCCCGAGATCATCGAGCGCGTGAACCGCTTCTTCGGCTACGCGGCCATCGTAAAGGTCGCAATCCGTCAAGGCGACGTCGCCGCCCCCGCGCCCCGCCGCGCCCCGCCTTCGATCCGCCCGGTCCCCGTCGATCTCGGTGCGAGCCTGAAGGGCATCGCGGATCCGGAACTGCGCGCCGTCCTCGAATCCCTCGCCGCCGGAGTCGCCTCGACGCACGGCCTTCCCAGGATCAACTGATGCGCGTCCTCCTTGCCGTCTTCGCCCTCTTCCTCCTGACCGGCGCCGCGCCGAAACGCGACTGGTCGCAAACCGCGCGCATCCTCCCCTCGGGCGCGTATCTGATCGGCAACCCCGCCGCGCGCGTGAAGCTGGTCGAATATGCCAGCTACACCTGTTCGCACTGCGCCGACTTCTCGGTGAAGTCCGAACCCGTGCTCAATCGCCAGATGATCGCATCGGGCTCGACCAGCCTCGAACTGCGCCACTTCATCCGCGACCGGCTCGATCTGGCGGCGGCGATCCTCGCACGCTGCACCGGGCCCAAGGGCTTCTCCGCCACCTCGTCCGCGATCTTCGCCGCGCAGCCGCAATGGCTCGAGCGCGGGATCGAGTATCAGCAGGGCAACGCCGCCCGGCTCGCCATGTACCCGGCCGCCGCGCAGGTCCGCGCCAACGCCGACGGCTCCGGGCTGACCGCGCTCGTCAAGGCGCGCGGGCTGTCCGACGCGGCCATCAACGCCTGCTTCGCCAACCAGCCCGAGATCGACCGGATCGTCAAACTGACCGCCGACGCGCCCAAGGAGATCGACTCCACGCCGACCTTCTACCTCAACGGCAAGATCGTGCCCCATGTCGGCTGGGACCAGCTCGAACCCGCGCTCCGCAAGGCCGGCGCCCGCTAATTCATCCGATCCACTGGAGTACCCGCATGAAGTTCCTCACCACGCTCGCCGTCCTGCCACTAGCGCTCGCCGCCTGCTCGAAGAATGATTCGACCGGCAACGTCGACACGCCCGCCGCCGCGCCCGTCGCCGCCGCCGCCGCACCCGCCGGCCAGAACTGGACCGAGACGGTCGTGAAGACCCCCGAGGGCTATCTGATGGGCAACCCGAATGCGGCCATCAAGCTCGTCGAATATGGCGCGCGCTCGTGCCCGACCTGCGGCGCGTTCGGCCGCGAGGCGTACAAGCCGCTGACCGAGAAATATGTCTCGACCGGCAAGGTGAGCTTCGAATTCCGCGACTTCCTCGTCCACGGCGCGCCCGACGTCGCGCTGACGCTGCTCGGCCAGT
This sequence comes from Sphingomonas sp. Leaf34, assembly GCF_001421805.1. Lineage (GTDB taxonomy): Bacteria > Pseudomonadota > Alphaproteobacteria > Sphingomonadales > Sphingomonadaceae > Sphingomonas. Next base: position 556,595 of record NZ_LMLC01000001.1, read on the forward strand.
GCGGCGGCGTCGCGCCGTTCTTCCCGATCCTCGAGCAGATGTACGGCAACCAGATCGCGTTCCTCGACAAGCTCCAGGCGATGACGCCCGCGCAGCAGCAGGCACTCGCCAACCAGCCGCCGACAGTCGTCGCCACCAAGCTCGCCGAACAGATGGGCGCGATCGATTTCGTCAAGCAGCGCGGGATTCCGGAAGCCAAGGCGCGCGCCTGCCTCGCCGACCAGAGGCAGCTCGAAGCGATGGCCAAGCCCACCGAAACCGCGATGCAGGCGGGTACGGTGACGGGCACGCCGACCTTCCTGATCAACGACAAGAAGCTCGACCAGGTCGTGAGCTGGGATCAGATGGAGAAGGCGCTGAAGGCGGCCGGGGCGTAAGACTCCCCTCCCTCTCCTCCCCCCCAGCGAAGGCCGGGGCCCAGTTGGGGGACGCCGCTGAGCGGCGCTGCGCTCCATTACTGCGACCTCTCCAACTGGACCCCGGCCTCCGCCGGGGTGGTGGACATTTGGGCTAGTGTCAGCCCTTCCCTTGTTCTCCCGCGAAGGCGGGAGCCCAGTCTGGGTCCCGCCTTCGCGGGGACACAAATTTTGCGGTTAGGTCAGGGCTAGGATCAACACTCAGTCACAGGGGGAGGCGCAAAAATGCAGATCAAACGCCTCCGCATCACCGGCTTCAAAAGCTTCGTCGACCCCGCCGATCTCCGCATCGAACCCGGCCTGACCGGCGTCGTCGGCCCCAACGGCTGCGGCAAGTCCAACCTCCTCGAAGCGCTCCGCTGGACGATGGGCGAGGCCAGCGCGAAATCGCTGCGCGGCGCCGGCATGGACGACGTCATCTTCGCCGGCACCGCGACCCGCCCGCCGCGCGACTTCGCCGAAGTCTCGATCCTCGCCGAGGTCCCCGGTCCAGACGGCCCCGACGAACGCGAGATCGTCCGCCGGATCGAGCGCGGCGCCGGCTCCGCCTACCGGATCGACGGCCGTGACGTCCGCGCGAAGGACGTCGGCCTGCTCTTCGCCGACGCCGCCACCGGCGCGCATTCCCCCGCCCTCGTCAGCCAGGGCCGGATCGGCGCGGTCATCGCCGCCAAGCCTGCCGACCGCCGCGCGATGCTCGAGGACGCCGCGGGAATCGCCGGACTCCACGTCCGCCGCAAGGACGCCGAGGGCAAACTTCGCGCCACCGAAGCCAATCTCGCCAAGCTCGACGAGATCATCTCCGACCAGGACGCGCGCGCCGCCACGCTTAAACGCCAGGCGCGTGCCGCCGAACGCTACCGCCTGATCTCCGCACAGATCCGCGTCGCCGAGGCACGCACGCTCTTCGCGCGCTGGCGCGACGCCGCCACCGCATCCGACGCCGCCAAGGCCGAAGCCGCCGCCGCCGAAGCGCAAGTCCGCGCCGCCACCGATGCCGAACGCAGCACGGGCAAGGACCAGCACGGTGCCGTCGAAACGGTCGCCACAGCCCGCGCCGCCGCGCTCGCCGCGCGCGACCACGTCGGCGATCTCGCCCACCGCCTCGCCGCGCTCGCGACCGAGAAAGCCGGTGTCGAACGCCGGATCGCCGACCTCGCCGACGCGCGCATCCGGATCGCCGACGACCGCGCACGCGAAGGATCGCTCGCCAGCGACGCCGCCGCCGCGCTCGCTGGCCTCGCCGACGAGGCCAAGACGCTCGACACCGCGATCGCCGACGCCACCGCCGCGATTCCCGATCTCGATACCGTGCTCGCCGACGCGGAACGCGCCGCGCGCGATGCCGAGGTGGCGCTGGCGCAGGCGCTCGCCACGCAGGCCCGCGACGCCGCCGAGGTGCGCGTCGCCAGCGCCGCGCTCGCCGCCGCCCGATCGCGCGCCGACCGCGCCGATCGCGACGCCGCGCAGATCGCCGCCGCCCTCCGCGCGCTGGGCGACACCGCGCCGCTGATCGCAGACCGCGACGCCGCCGCCGACACCCGCCGCGCCGCCGCCGCCGCCGCGGACGCCGCGCGCCACGCCATCGCCCGCGCCGACACCGACGAAGCCGCCGCCACCGCCGCGCGCGACGCCGCCGAAACCGCGCGCGCCACCGCCCGCGCAAACCTCGCCGCGATCGACAGCGAAGCCGCCGCGCTCACCAAGGCCACACAGCGCTCCGGCCGCGACCGACTGCTCGATCACGTCGCCGCCGCCACCGGCTATGAGCGCGCACTCGCCGCCGCGCTCGGCGACGATCTCGACACCGCACTCGATGCCTGGGCCGGCGCCACGCCCCGCGCCGACGACCCCACCGCGCCCGCCGACGCCGAACCGCTGGCCGCACATGTCGACGCCCCCCCCGCGCTCGCCCGCCGCCTCGCCCAGGTCTTCGTCGTCGACACCGATGCGGGCCAGTCGCTCGCGGTCGGCCAGCGGCTCGTCACGCGCGACGGCGTCTTGCGCCGCTGGGACGGCTTTACCGCGACCGGCACCGGCGCGGCCGCCGCCGAACGCCTCGTCCGCCGCAACCGCCTGACCGCACTCCAGGCCGCCCGCCCCGCCGCCGCCGCCGCACTCGACCAGGCCGAAACCACCCGAGCCGCGATCGACCAGCAGATCGCCGACGCCCGCCGCCAGTCGCAAACCGCGCGCGCCACGCTGCAACGCGCCGAAACCGACGCGCGCTACGCAGTCCGCAACGAAGACCGCGCCACCGCCGCGCTCGAACGCCTCGCCACGCAGCGCGCCGATCTCGATCTCCGCGCGCACCGCATCGCCGACGACGTCGCCGACGCGCACGCCGAGCGCACCCGCGCCGAGGCGGCGATGGCCGCGGTCCCCGATGGCACCGCCAACGCCCGCCTTGTCGCGACGCTCCAATACGACGCCGAACGCAGCCGCGCCGCCGTCGCGCAGGCCCGCGCCGACCGGATCGGCCTCGATCGCACGCTCGCCACGCACCGCGAGCGCCTTGCCGCCGCGCAGGCCGATACCCGCAGCTGGCGCGCGCGCGCGGGCGAGGCCGCCAAACGCATCGCCAACATGGACGCGCGCGAAGCGACGCTCGACGCGGACCGCGCCGCCATCGCGGATCGCCCCGCCGCGCTCGCCGCCTCGATCGCCACGCTCGACGCCGAACACGACGAGGCCCGCACCGCCGCCGACGCGCTGCGCGCCACCGAACACGCCGCCGAGACCGGGGCGCGCGCCGCCGACGACGCGCACCGTGCCGCCACCGAAGCGCTCGCCGTCGCCCGCGAGGCGCGCGCCGGCGCGATCGCGCGCGTCGAAAACCACGAAGCGCGCCGGCTTGATCTCGGCAAGCTCTCGGGCGAACGCTTCCAATGCCCCGCCCCCGTCCTCCCCGAACGCCTCGGCTTCGCGGTCGCCGACGTCCGCGCGCCGGCCGAAGAGTCCGCGACGCACGATCGTCTCGCGACCGACCGCGAACGCATCGGCCCAGTCAATCTCGTCGCCGAAACCGAACTCGCCGCGCTCGAAGACGCGTCACGCGGCAATGCCGTCGAGCGCGACGAACTCGGCCAGGCGGTCAACCGCCTGCGCGGTTCGATCGGCACGCTCAACCGCGAAGGCCGTCAGCGCCTGCTCGCAGCGTTCGAAGCGGTGAACGGCCATTTCCAGCGGCTCTTCACCACGCTGTTCGACGGCGGCAGCGCGCATCTCGAACTGGTCGATTCGGAGGATCCGCTCGAGGCCGGGCTCGAGATCATGGTGCAGCCGCCCGGCAAGCGCCTGCAATCGCTCACGCTGCTATCGGGCGGCGAACAGGCGCTCACCGCGGTCGCGCTGATCTTCGGGCTGTTCCTCACCAACCCCGCGCCGATCTGCGTCCTCGACGAGGTCGACGCGCCGCTCGACGATGCGAATATCGAGCGGTTCTGCGACCTGCTCGACCGGATGGCGCGCGATACCGACACGCGCTACCTCGTCGTCACGCACAACGCCGTCACGATGAGCCGCATGCACCGGCTGTTCGGCGTGACGATGATCGAACGCGGTATAAGCCGCCTTGTCTCGGTCGACCTCCAGGCTGCGACCGGGCTGATCGCAGCCGAATAAATGCGCTCTCGCGGGTGATTTTGCGCGATATTCTCGCTGTCGCTGCGCTATAATACGGAGATGTTTCTGGACGACTCCAGCATCTGGCCGCGTAAGGAGGAGCTTCCTCCGAAGAAGCCCGTCTATCGCCACGAAAAGGCGCTGACCCGGCTGATCTTCGTCTATCTCGCCCTCCTGCTGATCCTGCCCGTCAGCCTGGGCGGGATGGTCGATCTGATCCGTTATCTGTTCGACTGAACAAGCGCTGTCCTACACGCGATCGGCCTGACAGCCTGCTATTGCTCACGGCATATCGATGCGCCACCCCTCGCGGCGAAACGCCTTCCGGCGTCTGAACTTTGTGAACTTCACTCTGCCACTGTTACAGAGAACCACGCCGCCTCAGCGACATAGTGCCATGCCGACAAGTTGATCTCCATCACTCGACACCTTCCACCACGGAACGTAAGACGAACGAATGGCCCAACTCGACACCCGTGAAAAGCTCGAGATCCTCGCCGATGCGGCGAAATACGATGCGTCCTGCGCGTCGTCGGGGACCGCCAAGCGCAATTCGAAGGACGGCAAGGGGCTCGGCTCGACCGAGGGCATGGGCATCTGCCACGCCTACGCCCCCGACGGCCGCTGTATCTCGCTACTCAAGATCCTGCTGACCAACAGCTGCATCTTCGACTGCCATTACTGCATCAACCGCAAGAGCTCGAACGTCCGCCGCGCGCGCTTCACCGCCAAGGAAGTCGTCGACCTGACGATCGCGTTCTACAAGCGCAATTATATCGAGGGGCTGTTCCTCTCCTCGGGCATCATCGCCTCGTCCAATTACACGATGGAGCAGATGGTAGAGGTCGCGCGGTCGCTCCGCGAGGATCATCATTTCCGCGGCTATATCCACCTCAAGACGATCCCCGACGCCGATCCCGAACTCGTCCACCAGGCCGGGCTCTACGCCGATCGCCTCTCGATCAACGTCGAGTTGCCGACCGCGAACGGGCTGAAGCGCCTCGCCCCCGAAAAGGATGGCGTCCGCATCGAAACTGCCATGTCGGAGGTGAAGGCTTCGATCGCCGACGGCAAGGATGCCAAGGCCAAGTACAAGTCCGCGCCGCGCTACGCCCCCGCCGGGCAGTCGACGCAGATGATCGTCGGCGCCGACGCCGCGACCGATGGCGACATCGTGCGGAAAGCGTCGACGCTCTACGACCGGTTCGGGCTTCGCCGCGTCTATTATTCCGCGTTCAGCCCGATCCCCGATGCGAGCGCCGTCCTGCCGCTGCAACGCCCGCCGCTAATGCGCGAGCACCGGCTCTACCAGTCCGACTGGCTGATGCGCTTCTACGAATTCCAGCCGCACGAGGTGGTGGCGGCCGCCGACGACGCGACCGGTATGCTGCCCTTGGACATCGATCCGAAGCTAGCCTGGGCGCTCAAATTCCGCGGCTCCTTCCCCGTCGACGTCAACCGCGCGCCGCGCGAGCTGCTGCTCCGCGTTCCCGGGCTCGGGGTAAAAGCGGTCAACGGTATCCTCACCAGCCGCCGCTGGCGCCGCCTCCATCTGGCGGACGTCGCCCGCCTGACCGTGTCGATCGCCAAGCTCCGCCCGTTCATCATCGCCGAGGACTGGCGCCCGGTGATGCTATCCGACGCGGCAGACCTCCGCCCGCTGATCGCGCCAAAGCCAAAACCCAAGCAGATGGAAATGTTCGCGTGACCGCCTATTCCTCCCCGGCACGGGGAGGGGGACTAGCGCAGCTGGTGGAGGGGGGCTTCCACGAGCGTAACGTTGGTGGCGAACCCCCTCCACAACGCCGCTATGCGTCGCGGTCCCCCTCCCCGTGCCGGGGAGGATTATGCGCGTTGTAACGCTCACCGAACCCGACGATTTCGACGGCTGGCGCGACGCGGCGCGTGGTCTGGTCGCGGAGAACGTCCCACCAGACGACGTCGTCTGGCAGGTCGGCGACGAACCCGTCGACCTGTTCGCGGCGGTCGCCGAACCAGCCCCCGCCCCAGCCCCCGGCGCCTTCTCCGTCCCCCGCGCCTTCCTCGATCTCGCCCGCAGCGCGATCCTCGGCAGCGACCCCGAACGCTTCGCGCTGCTCTATACGCTGCTCGCCCGCCTGCGCCGCGAACCGAAGCTGATAGAGGACCGCGCAGACCCACTCGTCCGCCGGCTCGACAGGATCGCCAAGGACGTCCGCCGCGACATCCACAAGATGCGCGCCTTTCTCCGCTTCCGCGAGGTTGAGGACGGGGGTGGGGAGGAGGCCGGAACGCGCTTCGTCGCCTGGTTCGAGCCCGATCACCACATCGTCCGCGCCAATGCCGCGTTCTTTGTCAACCGCTTCGCCAGCATGTGTTGGTCGATCCTGACACCCGAAGTGTCGATCCATTGGGACGGCAAGGCGCTCTCGGAAGGCCCCGGCGCCAGCAAGGCCGACGCCCCCGACGGCGATCCGACCGAGGAGGTATGGAAAACCTATTACGCGAGCACGTTCAACCCGGCGCGCGTCAAGATCGGCGCGATGCTGAAGGAAATGCCCAAGAAATACTGGAAGAACATGCCGGAGACCGCGCTCGTGCCGGGGTTGCTGGCAGCGGCGCAGGCGAGGGAAAGCGGCATGATCGCGAGAGCGCGCGACACCGTCGGCGGCAACAGCCTGATCGCATGGGAGGCGCTGCGAGACGAGGCTGCCGGTTGCACGCGCTGCCCGCTTTACAAGCCCGCATCGCAGACTGTCTTTGGCGAAGGCCCGGTCGACGCGCCGCTGATGTTCGTTGGCGAACAGCCGGGCGATCAGGAGGATATCGCCGGTCGCCCGTTCGTCGGCCCCGCTGGCCAGATGTTCGACAAGGCGATGGCCGAGGCGGGCGTAGACCGCTCGCGCGCGTACGTCACCAACGCGGTCAAGCACTTCAAGTTCGAACAGCGCGGCAAGCGGCGGATCCATGCCAAGCCGGGGGCCGGCGAAATCGACGCGTGTCGCTGGTGGATCGAGCAGGAGCAGATGCTGATCAAGCCCAAGGTGACGGTGGCGCTCGGCGCAACCGCGGCCCGGTCGCTGTTCGGCAAGGTGATGACGATCGGGCGGGAACGCGGGCGGGCGCTGCAACTGCCGGATGGTGGCGAAGCCTGGATCACCGTGCACCCGAGCTACCTGCTGCGCTTGCCCGACCCGGGGCAGGCGGCGGAGGAATATGCGCGGTTCGTCGAAGATCTGCGGGTGGTGGGCGGCAGGCTAGGAGAACTGTAACCCCACTCCCACGTCATCCTGACGAAAGTCAGGACCCAGAGCCATGTAAGGCGTCGTTCGTGACCCTGGGTCCTGACGTTCGTCAGGATGACGGGCGAAGTGGAGGGCAGAGGCGGTGTCTGACCCAAGCCGCCCCCATCACATCGCGTTCGGCTCCGGCCCCAAGCGGCCAGCTGGGTCGTCGAGCGCCTCGATCGCGGCCATGTCCCACTCGTCGAGCGTCAGGTCCACCGCGGCAAAATTGTCCGCGAGATGGTCGGCATCCGATGCCTTCGGGATTACCGAGAAGCCGTTCGCCAGATGCCACGCCAGAATCACCTGTGCCGCGCTCCGGCCATGCTTGTCCGCAACCCGGACGATCGCTGGATCATGTAGCAGCGTCTTGCCCTGCCCGAGCGGGCTCCAGCTCTGCGTCACGATGCCGTGCGCCTCGTGGTACGCGCGTTGCTCGCGCTGCTGGAAGTGCGGGTGAAGTTCGATCTGGTTGACCGCGGGCATCACGCCGGTCGCCGCGACGATCGCGTTGATATGCTCGGGGAGGAAGTTCGACACGCCGATCGATTTCGCCTTGCCGGCATCGCGGAGCGCGATCATCGCTTTCCACGCGTCGACGAACAGGTCCTGCTTCGGCACCGGCCAGTGCATCAGGTACAGGTCGACCGACTCGACGCCCAGTAGCGCGAGGCTCTCGTCCATTGCCGCCTCGGCATCGCCTTGTCGGTCGTTCCACAGCTTGGTCGTGAGGAACGCATCCGATCCCTTGTAACCGTCGCCGACGCCGCGCTCATTGTCATAAATCGCGGCGGTGTCGACCAGCCGGAAGCCGATATCGAGCCCGCTGCGGACGATCGCCGCGGCCTGGCTGTCGGGGATCTGCCACGTGCCCATGCCGAGCTGGGGCATGGAGCGACCGTCGTTGAGTGTAAGATTTGTCATGCCCCACCAGCGAACGAGCCGCACGCCGGTTCCGATGCGCCGATTCGGTTTAGGGCTTCCCTTCGCCGCCCGGTTCGCGCAATCGACCGGGCCATGTTCGAAAAGATCCTGGCCGTGCTGGCCACCTTCACGATCGGCGTCATCTCCTCGGGTGGCTATGTCGGCATCGCGCTACTCATGGCGATCGAGAGCGCCTGCATCCCGCTGCCGTCCGAGATCATCATGCCGTTCGCCGGCTATCTCGTGTCGACAGGGCGGTTCGACCTGTATCTCGCCGCCACTGCGGGCGCGATCGGCTGCAACCTCGGCTCGATCGTTGCGTACGAGGTCGGCAAGCGCGGTGGCCGCCCGATGGCCGAGCGCTGGGGCCGATACCTGCTGATCGGTCCGGGCGAGCTCGATGCAGCCGACCGGTTCTTCGCACGCTGGGGCTCGATGGCGGTGCTGATCGGTCGGCTACTCCCCGTGATCCGGTCATTCATCGCCTTTCCCGCCGGCGTTGCCCGGATGAGACTCGTGCCGTTCCACGTCTACACCTTCATCGGGTCATGGCCGTGGTGCTTCGGGCTCGCCTGGGTCGGCATGAAGCTCGGCGACAAATGGGACAGCGATCCGCGCGTGAAGGCGGCGTTCCACAGCGCCGACCTGTTGATCGGCGTGGTCCTGATCGCGCTGGTGGGCTTCTACATCTGGCACCGTGTGCGCGGTTTGAAGCGTCACCCTTAAGTATCTCGGGCGTAACCGCGTCGCTTGGCGAGCGCGCGCAGATCGTCGTCGCGGGTCGGCACCAGCTGTGCTGTTCTCCGGTTGACCGCAGCAACGATTTCAGGATCGGCCTTCTCGGGTGAGCCGCTGTCGAAGGGCGGCGCGGGATCATATTCGAGGCTGAGCTGAACAGCCTTCGCATGTGCTTCGCCGCGGATCATCGCGCTCAGCGTCAGCGCGAAGTCGATCCCCGCGGTGACACCGCCACCGGTTACCCGGTTGCGATCGACGACGGTCCGCGTGGCCACCGGGATTGCGCCGAACAGCGTCAGCATGTCGCGTTGCGCCCAATGGCATCCCGCCCGATAGCCGTCGAGCAATCCCGCTGCGCCGAGGATCAATGACCCGGTACAGACACTGGTCACCCAGCTTGCCCGCGCCCCGACCGCCTTGACCCATGCCATCGCTTCGTCGTCGGCGATCACATCGTTGATCCCGAACCCGCCGGGCACGCAGAGGATATCGGCGCGTGGTACGTCGGCGAAGGTCGCGGTCGGCAGGATCGAGAAACCCGCGTCGGTCGGCACCGGCTCCAACGTCTTCCAGACCAGATCGAGGTGGGCGTTGCCGAGGCGCGACAGGACCTGCGCGGGGCCAGTCAGGTCGAGCTGTGTGACGTTCGGAAACAGCAAGAAGGCGATGCTCAGCGATTTGGTCATGCCGGTATTCCTAGCGAGAGGAGCGTTGGCGAGCGGTGGAGGGCGTACGGGTGTCGATTTACCTAACTTATGGATAAGTCACGACAATCGGGCATTGGATGCGGGCGGCGCGCGAGTGAAGTATAGAAAGTATAGACGCTGGCGTCGTATTCTTTCTGACCGTCGAGACACGCTGACGGGCGGCTTCCGGGATTACGGCTGGGAAGCTTTGCAACGTCATACGCGCAGCATGTCATGCCCTATGCTTGTAGGACAGAGGGGCGAAAGGGGGGCGCAGGACGGTGGCGCGCCCGGGCGCGGGACGTAGTTGGGTCCCGGGAAAGGCCGCGCGGATCTACGGGGCGATCATGTGGGTCGTGGGCCATCGTGCGGACTCGCGTCACCCATGTCGCGGGATACCCAGCCTTCGCTGAGGCGACGGATGAAGGTGGGGCGCATGCGGAAGAGGCGGATATGGCCTGAAGGTTGAGCCCAGCATCCTGGGCAGACCCGTCATCCTGACGAAAGTCAGGATCCAGAGCCGCAGGCGATCGTCTGTGGAACCTTGGATCCTGACTTTCGCCAGGATGACGGAGAAGTATGGCGGGACCGCGTCGGGATCGCGGGACCGCTCTCGTCCGCCGGGTTACGGCAGGACGGGAACTTCCGCCGCACGGGTCTTGTTCTCCAGGCGCGATTCCCGCACCCGCTGGCCGAAGCAGCCGGTGGCACCACCGGCACCGACTGCTGAGCAGCTGCCGATCGTATTGACGCCGGAACCTGCATCCATCGTGCCCTGCGCCTTGGTCGCCCAGCTGGCGTTTTCGGGCGTGACGACGAACTCGCGAAGTTCCTTGGGAACGCGGTATTGCTCCTGAGCGCTGCGGCGGACACAGACGACGATCTCCTCACCGTTCGCGTTGGTCGGGCAGCGTTCGTTGCCGAACAGCGTAAGGACGCCGTTGATCGGCGCGTTGCGCGAAACCTGCGGGGGTGCGACGACTGGCTTGGGCCGGGCGGTCGCGCCGGGAAGCGCGGGCGCCTTGGCGGGCGGCTGGGCGAGCGTCGGTCCCGCATTGCCATTGGAAGTCGGCGGCACGGTCTGCGCAACCGCGGGTCCAGCGACCAGCAGAGCCACCGCAAAAAGCATTTTCATACGCATCACTCCCACGCGTTCGTTCGGCCCGTTATCGTCGCTCGGCCTGAGCCGTATTCGGTCCGCCTAGATCCGCTTGGCGGTCGCGATCGCAACCTTGCAACCAAGCCGGATCGCAGCACTCAGTACCGGATACCCCGGCGTCTCTTCGGCCCCCGCCGCGATCGCAGTCGCCTTGTGTTCGAGTTCCTCGGCCTGGAAATCGAGGATGGCCGCCGATAGCTCGGGATCGCTGGCGCCAAGCTGAACAAGCTGCTCCTCGTAATGCTTGTCGATCTCGGTTTCGACCGCCGCGGTGCACGCCATCGCCGCGCGCGGGCTGATCGCCGCAGTCACGGCGCCCAGCGCGAAGCCCGCGACCTTCCAGATCGGTTGCAGCACCGTCGGGCGCACGCGGCGCTCGACAATCATCTTGTCGAAGAATGCGCGGTGGCGCTCCTCCTGTTGCGCCATGTGGTGGATCGATCGCGACGCAGGATGCCGATCACCAAGCACGGCAAGCTGGCCCGCGTAGATGCGGATCGCGCCATATTCGCCCGCCTGGTCGACGCGAATCATCGAATCGGTCGCGCGCTTGGCGTCTCCTGGCTTCCAGCTGCTCATCTCGTCTTCCTCATGAGTGCGAATATGGTGAACGCACCGGCGAGGGAAAAGATGGCGTTGAAGCCGGCGAGCGAGATTCCGAGCAATTTCCACTGCGGCGAATCGCAGCGTACCATCGGCGCGTTCATGATCGCGGCAAGACGTTCGGCAACAGTGGTACCCGCCATCGAGACGGTCGTGGTGCAGGCGGTAAAACCGTTCCACCAGTGATATTCGACCCCGGCATGCGCGATGCCGATCAGCCCGCTAAGGCCGATCAGAAGCCCGGCGATGATCACCAGCGACGCGCGCAGCGAGCGACCGGGAACGAAGAACGTTGCGCCGGCGATCAGCACCGCGGAATAATGCGGCCAGCGCTGCCAGTGGCACATCTCGCACGGATACAGCCCGCCAAGATATTGCGAGCCGAGCGCGCCGAGCAGCAGGAATGCCGGCAGCAGGAACGCGATGGCGCGCGCGATCTCTTCGTTCTTGGTCATGCCCAACCCGCGACGCACGCTCACTTGTTAGGCGCCTTGGCGGCGGCGGCGGTGGGATCGGGCTTGATCGGGCGCGGCTTGGTGGCGGCAGCGACCTGGGCGGCGCCGCCGAGCCGCGCGACGGTCTTCAGCGCGTAATAGAGCTGGAAGTCGTCGATGCCCTGCTTCTTCAATTGCTCGGGCGTCTGCGCGAAGCGGGGGTCGGTCTTGGTATCCTCCTCGAGCACCGCGTTGTCGGCCTTCACCTCGTTGATCAGGTGCTTGCGCAGGTCCGCCTCGCGGAACACCGGGCGCGACTTGTAGTCGGGATCGGTGAGCTGCGGGACCTTGATGTCGGGCTCGATCCCGCCCTCCTGCACCGAGCGACCCGACGGCGTGAAGTAGCGCGCGGTCGTCAGGCGGAGCGCGGTCTCGGGACCGAGCGGGAGCACGGTCTGGACCGAGCCCTTGCCAAAGCTGCGCTCGCCCATGATCAGCGCGCGGTGATGATCCTGAAGGGCGCCGGCAACGATCTCGGACGCGGACGCGGTGCCGGGATCGGTGAGGACGACGACCGGCAGGCCGTGCGCATCGTCACCAGGCTTGGCGTAATAGCGTTCGATATCGGTCTTCTCGCGACCGCGCTGCGAAACGATCTCGCCGTGATCGAGGAACGCGTCACTGACTTCGATCGCCTGCGTGAGCAAGCCGCCGCCATTCTCGCGGAGGTCGACGACATAGCCGAGCGGGCGGTGGCCGAGTGACTTGTCGATCGCCATGATCGCCGCGCGCGTGTCCGCGCCGGTGTTCTCGCTGAACGTGTTGATGTTGATATAACCGACGTCGCCGCGGACTTCCCACTTCACCGGCTTCTGGACGATGATCTCGCGCGTCATCGTTACGTCGAGCGGTTTGTCGCGGCCAGGACGGACAAGGCCGAGCGTTATCGTGCTGCCGGGCTTGCCGCGCATCTTGCCGACCGCCTCGTCGAGCGAATCGCCGTAGATCAGCTTGCGGTCGATATGCGTGATATAGTCGCCGGACTTGACGCCCGCGCGGGCTGCCGGCGAGTCTTCCTGCGGGGCGACGACCTTGATCGCGCCGTCCTCCATCTGCACCGTCAGGCCGAGACCACCGTAATTGCCCTCGGTCATGATCCGGAGGTTTTCGTAGTCGAGCGCGTCGACATAGCTGGAATGCGGATCGAGGCTGGAGAGCATGCCCTGGATCGCGCCCTTGATCAGCGTCTTGTCATCGACCTTGTCGACATACTCCGCCTTCACGCGGTTGAAGACGTCGAGAAACTGGTCGAACTCGCGGTAGGTGTCGGTGTCGACCGCCGCCATCGCCGAGGTGGCGAGAGGTATCAGGGTCAGCGCGCCGACGATCGCCGTCGCGGTAAGGATCGGGGTACGCAGTATAGGACGAGGCATCGATGGTCCTGCAACCTGAGAAATGACGGTATGTTAGCGTCGTAACGGCGTAGCGTAGCCAAGCGTCGGCGGCAACGCGCGCGGAGCAAAGCGGGGTCGCCGTTAATGAGGGCTGACTGGCGGGCTTTCGATCCTCCCCCGCTAGGGGGGGGATGGCGCCGAAGGCGACGGAAGGGGAGGACACGGGACAAAGGTTGCCCTTACCTCCCCCTCCGTCTGGCAAGTGCCAGCCACCTCCCCCTGGCGGGGGAGGATATAAGAGCAAGCGCTTAGGCGCTCAGCGCGATCCTATAAACGCGGCGACATCGACGGGGCGGCCTTGGCGTCGGAGTTCGACGGTAATGCTGGGGGCGTCGCCGGGGGCGGTGCCGAGCGGGGCGCCCATCGCGACGCGGTCGCCGGGCTTGGCGTCGGTCGCGGCGAGGCCGGTGACGAGGCTGGTCCACCCGTCGGCGTGATCGATGATGACGATGATCCCGTAATCGCGGAAGCGGCGGGCATAGCGGATCGTCCCGGCCGCGGGAGCAACGACGCGCGCGCGCGGGGCGGTGACGAACGTCAGCCCGCGTGACCGGACGCCCGAGTCCGAGACCTCGTCGAAGCCGGTGACGAGCCGGCCCGCTACCGGTGCGCGGTATACGCCGCGCGGGGGGGCCGGTGGTGACGTGCCGGGCGCGATCGGACGCGGCAGTGGACCGGCAAGCGCGATCAGGCTGGCCGCGGTCGTCTTGGCGTTGGTCGTGGCCGCCATGCGGTCGACAAGATCGCGCGCGCGTTCGCCGAGCGCCAAGGCCCGATCGGACTCACTGAGCGCGCCGCGGCCAAGCGAAACGCTGCGCTGGCGATGCTGCGCCTCGAGGTTGGCGAGGGCCTGGCGGTCGTTCTCCAGGCGCGCGCGGCCGTCCGAGAGCGCCTTGGCGGCGAGCGCGGCGCTGGCCTGCAGGCGGCGCGTCTCGGCGAGCGCGGTACGGACAGCGTGCGTGCGCTGGCGGACGACGGGCAACGCGCTGCCGAGGACCGCGCGGACGTGGACGAGATCGTCGACCGAGCCGGGCTGTGCAACCGCGACGATCGTCGGCCGGCGGGCGAGCGCCTCCAACGCCGCCAGCAGCCGCGCGACAGGGGTTTGCGCGCGGCCGAGCCTGGCGCGCTGATCGGACAGGAGGCGGTCGACCAGCGTCACGCGCGCGCTGGCGGTCGCGAGATTGGCTTCGGCGGCGGTCACGCGGGCGGCGAGTGCCTGCTCGTCGCGGCGCGCCTTGTCGGCGGCGTTGCGCTCCTGCGTGGCAGCGGCGGTGAGCTTGGCGGCGCGTGCGGCGGCGATCGCAGCGTCGCGTTTTGCCGCGACCAGGCGTTGCTGCTCGCTCGCCAGTTCGGGCGCGTCAGTCTGCGCGGTGACGCCCGCCGCCGCGAACAGCGCCGCGATCGCGAGAACGCCCCCTAGCCTCATGCATCACCCTTCGCGGTGATAGGGGTGATTGGCAAGGATGCTGGTCGCGCGGAAAAGCTGCTCGGCGAGCATCGCGCGCGCCAGCAGATGCGGCCATGTCGCACGGCCGAAGGAAAAGAGCAGGTCGGCCTCGTCGCGCGCGGCGTCGTCGAAGCCGTCGGCGGCACCGATCATGAACCGCGCCTCGCGGACGCCGTCGTTGCGCCACCGCTCAAGCTTGTGCGCGAACTGAGTCGAGGAGAGCGTCTCGCCCTTCTCGTCGAGCAGGATACGTTTGGTCTGCTCGCCGACAAGCGGGATCTTGCCGCCGGTGTCGGGGAGCTCGCTGACCTTGGTCGGCCAAACGATCCGCTTGAGATAGCGGTCGACCAGGTCCGCCTCGGGCGACCGCCCGATCCGTCCGCGGGCGACGATGTGGAGCAGCATCGCCGCCTCGGGGTCGGTTTAGTCTTCGTCGGTGAAGGTCGGCATGGCCGGCGGCGTCGGCGCATCGCCGAACGCCCACATCCGCTCCAGATTGTAGAAGCTGCGGACTTCGGGGCGGAACAGGTGGACGATGATGTCGGTCGCGTCGATCAGCACCCAGTCGGCGGTCGGCAGGCCCTCGATCTTCACCGGGCGCTTGAACTCGGCCTTGATCCGCTCGGCCAGCTTCTGCGCCATCGAGGCGACCTGGCGGGTCGAACGACCGCTGGCGATCACCATATAGTCGGCGATGCTCGTCTTGCCCGCGAGCGGGATCGAGATCGTCTCGACCGCCTGGTCGTCGTCGAGCGACGCGAGGATCAGGCGATGCAGTGCCTCAACCTCTTCGGGGTCGGTCGCGCGAGGGGCAGTAGGGGAAGTGGCCAAGTCAGCTCCTGGGTAAAACTACCGGACCAGCAACGTGCTGGACCCAGTCGGGATTTTTGGCGCGCAGGCCGGTTGCGGAGGTCGGGTCGGGTCGGAAGCGCAACAGCACAAGGGCCGGCAATCTCCACGTCGTCCAGCTCTTCGCATGGTCTGTGCGCCGTTGGAAGCGCCGCAGCCAACCCATCGCGGGGGCCGCGAGGGCGCGCCCGTCATATCCCGGCCGCGCGATTACCGCAATCGGAACCTCGCGGGCGATCTGGCGCCAGTTCTTCCACCGGTGGAAGTCGGCCAGATTGTCGGCGCCCATCAGCCAGACGAAGCGGATCTTGGGGTAGCGACGCTTGAGCTTGCGGATCGTGTCTAGCGTATAGCGCGTGTGCAGCCGCGACTCGATATCGGTCGCGCGGATCGGCGCGCGGCGCGCCATGCGCTGCGCCGAGGCAAGACGCGCGGCCAGCGGCGCCATGTCGCGCGCGGCGTCCTTGAGCGGATTGCCGGGAGACACCAGCCACCACGCCTCGTCGAGCGCGAGCGCCTCGATCGCCGCGAGCGTGATGCCACGGTGGCCGCGGTGCGCAGGGTTGAACGACCCGCCGAGGATGCCGACGCGGGTCATCGCATCAACCGCGCACCTGCCCCGTGCCGCGGCCGATCCATTTGTAGGTCGTCAGCCCCTCGAGCGCGACGGGGCCGCGGGCGTGGAGGCGGCCAGTGGCGATGCCGATCTCCGCGCCCAGCCCGAACTCGCCGCCATCGGCGAACTGGGTGGAGGCGTTCCACAGGACGATTGCGCTGTCGACGGCGGTCAGGAATTGCTCGGCGATGGCAGCGTCCTCGGCGATGATCGCGTCGGTGTGATGCGAACCGTGGCGGGCGATGTGCGCGATCGCCGCGTCGAGGCCATCGACGATCGCGACCGAGGCGATCGCGTCGAGATATTCGGTGTCCCAGTCCGCGGCATCGGCGACCGCGATGTCGGGCACGAGCGCGCGCGACGCTGCGTCGCCGCGCACCACGCAACCGGCATCGGCCAGACGCCGGATCAGCGCCGCGGCCTCGGGATACGCCCGGTGGATCAGCAGCGTCTCCATCGAACCGCACACGCCCGTGCGGCGCATCTTGGCATCGACGAGGACCGCCGCCGCCATCGCCGGGTCCGCCGACGCATCGACATAGACATGGTTGATGCCGTCGAGATGCGCGAGCACCGGCACGCGTGCCTCGGCCTGGACGCGCGCGACGAGGCTCTTGCCGCCGCGGGGGATGATCAGGTCGATCACCCCGTCCGCCGTCAGCATTGCGCCGACCGCGGCCCGATCGGTGGTCGGCACGAGCTGCATTGCACCGGCAGGCACCCCGCCCGCCGCCAGTCCCGCCATCAGCGCCGCATGGATCGCGCGATTGCTCGCCACCGCCTCGGACCCGCCGCGCAGGATCGCGGCGTTGCCGGCCATCACGCACAATGCAGCTGCGTCCGCAGTGACGTTGGGGCGGCTTTCGTAGATAATGCCGATCACGCCGATCGGCACGCGCACGCGCGAAAGCTTGAGGCCGTTAGGTCGTTCGCGCGAGTCGATGACCTGCCCGACCGGGTCGGCGAGCGCCGCGACGGCCGCCACGCCGTCCGCCATCGCCGCGATCCGCCCCGCGTCCAACCGCAGACGATCAAGCAACGCGCCGGACAGGCCGGACTCGGTCGCACGCGCCATGTCCGCTGCGTTCGCCGTCAGGATTTCCGCCGACGCGGCACGGACCGACTCCGCCGCCAACACCAGCGCAGCGGCTTTCCGCGCGGTCGGCAGCGACGCCAGCACCAGCGCGGCGGCGCGCGCGCGGCGGCCCATTCCAGCGATCACGTCGGTCGGATTTGCTGCAGCGTCCATGGCCGCGCGCTAGCATGCGAAGCCCCTCGCGCCAACGCCACGAACTCGTTACGCTGCCGATCTTACAGGGGATGCTGCCGACGATCGTGCTAATCGTGGGCCATGTCATCGGGGTACCCGGTCCAATGCTGCGGCTGGACGCCCTTGTGATCCCGCCGGTCCACATGTTCGCGCAATTGCGCGGCGCGTATGATCTTCAGAAGCGCGCCGCGGCGTGGCGCACGGTGGCGCTGCTGACGTTCGCGTTCACAGTCCTGCTGGCGTTTATTGTCCTGCGGCTCCTGCACGGCCTGGCCGATTAGGTCGGCGCGACCCGATCAGCCACGCCCGCACGGGTACAGGTTCGCCAAGACGCGCGCATAGCCGTCCTTGAGCGGGCGCTTCTGATAGCTGGCCGGCAGTTCGTTCAGGCCATCGAGCATGTCCATGATGCCGACCGTCTCGCCTTCCGGAACGCAGGCTATCGGCGGCTTGCCCGCCGCGGCACGCGCGGCGCGGTCGGCCTTCAACTGATTTGTCGCGGCCTTCGCCTCCGCCTTCAAAGCTGGAAGCTCGGGCGACATGAACGCCATCGGACCCTGGTCGCGCAGCGCGTTGGCGCGCGACAGGAAAGTGCCGACGGTCATTGCTGCATTCGCGGGCAACGCGACGCCGGCGATCAGCACTGCAGCGACTACAGCCTTCGAATGCAAATACGACATGGGCGGCCTTTCCGAGAAAAGACCGCCCATAGAGCAGTTTAGCTGACTAATCGGTGAACCGGATCAGGCCCCCAGCGGGGTCGGCGTGCCGAACGGTCCATTGGGACGCCGCGTCTTCGGGATCGACGTGCCCGCACGCGGGACGTTCGACGTCTTAGCACCCGGATCCGGACGATCCAGATCCTCGCCAGCAATCAGCTGCTTAATCTCGTCGCCGGTCAGCGTCTCGTATTCGAGCAGCGCCCCCGCGACCGTGTGGAGCTGGTCGACATGATCGCTCAGCACCTGCTTGGCACGGTCAAGACCACCTTCGACGATCCGCTTGATCTCGTCGTCGATCAGCTGCGCGGTCTGGTTCGACATGCGCGACGGACGGCTCGACGAATAGCCGAGGAACGATTCGCCCTCCGGCTCGCCATATTCGAGCGGGCCGACCTTGTCCGACATGCCCCAGCGCGTGACCATGTCGCGCGCCAGACCGGTGGCGTACTGGATGTCGCCGCTCGCGCCCGACGACACCTTGTCGTAGCCGAAGATGACTTCCTCGGCGACACGGCCACCCATCGACACTGCGAGATTCGCGTACATCTTGTCGCGATGATAGCTGTAGCTGTCGCGCTCGGGCAGACGCATGACCATGCCCAGCGCACGACCGCGCGGAATGATCGTCGCCTTGTGGATCGGATCCGACGCGGCCTCGTGCATCGCGACGACGGCATGGCCGGCCTCGTGATAGGCGGTCATCCGCTTCTCGTCGTCGGTCATGACCATGCTGCGGCGCTCGGCGCCCATCATGACCTTGTCCTTGGCCTCCTCGAACTCGGCCATCGCCACCAGACGCTTGCCCTTGCGAGCGGCATGCAGCGCCGCCTCGTTGACGAGGTTGGCGAGATCGGCGCCCGAGAAGCCCGGCGTGCCGCGCGCGATGACGCGCGCATCGACGTCGGGAGCGAGCGGCACCTTCTTCATGTGGACTTCGAGGATCTTGATCCGGCCCTCGATATCGGGGCGAGGCACCACGACTTGGCGATCGAAGCGGCCCGGACGCAACAACGCGGGGTCGAGCACGTCGGGACGGTTGGTCGCGGCGATGATGATGATGCCCTCGTTCGCCTCGAAGCCGTCCATCTCGACCAGCAGCTGGTTCAGCGTCTGCTCGCGCTCGTCATTGCCATTGCCGAGCCCGGCGCCACGGTGGCGACCGACCGCATCGATCTCGTCGATGAAGACGATGCACGGTGCTGACTTCTTGGCCTGCTCGAACATGTCACGCACGCGGCTGGCACCGACGCCGACGAACATCTCGACGAAGTCGGAACCCGAGATCGTGAAGAACGGTACGCCCGCCTCGCCTGCGATCGCGCGGGCGAGCAGCGTCTTGCCGGTACCGGGCGAACCGACCAGCAACGCGCCCTTGGGGATCTTGCCGCCGAGGCGCGCGAACTTGGTCGGGTCCTTCAGGAACTCGACGATTTCCTCGAGTTCCTCACGCGCTTCGTCGATGCCCGCGACGTCGG
Organism: Sphingomonas sp. Leaf34; assembly: GCF_001421805.1. Taxonomy (GTDB): domain Bacteria; phylum Pseudomonadota; class Alphaproteobacteria; order Sphingomonadales; family Sphingomonadaceae; genus Sphingomonas. The sequence continues at coordinate 576,278 of NZ_LMLC01000001.1, forward strand.
CAAAAGTGACCTTGCCTTCCTTCTGCGTCAGCATCTTCGCGCGGCTTTTGCCAAAGCCCATCGCGCCCGATCCCGAATTCTTCTGCATCTGCTTCAGCACGAAGAATGCGATTCCAAGGAACAGCAGGAACGGCAGCGACTGATAAAGGAGCAGCGCCAGCATCGACGGCCCCTCCTCGGGCTTTGCGCTGATCGCGACACCCTTCTCGCGCAGCTTCGGCACGAGCGTCGAATCCTGGATCGGGTAGGATTTGAACTTCTCACCTGACGACAGCGTCCCCGAGATGATATCGCGGGAGATGTTGACGTCCTTGACGGTACCCTCGTCGACCTTGTCGAGGAACGCCGAATAGGCAATCGTGTTGCCACCCGACGCTGCCGTGCGACCGTCGAACATGGTCACGAACAGCGCCAGAGCGAGCAGGATGCCGACCCAGATCAGCAGGCTTTTCATCCAAGGATTGCCGCCGCCATTCTCGGGGCCGCCGTTTCCGGGGCCCTGGGGCTTCTGACCGCGGTTGTCGTTGTCGCTCATGGGTGCACGATACCTTTCAGCGCACAAGATAAGCGCGCGCAGGTTAATGGCAATGGAACAAGACGCGACTTGTGGTGATCAGTGTGAACGAACCGCCATGTGGTTCAGGCACCCGCCCGACGCGGCGGCGCCTCGCGGAACCGCCACACGTCGCCGCGCACGCTGGCGATGATCCCCGCCTGCGTGGTGCGCTTCCCCGCCATCAGCGAGTCGAGCAGCTTTTCGACATTCGCAGCCTCGGTCCATTCGGGCGCGACGATACCCGCTTCGGCGCGCACCGCGCCGATCGCCCGGCGCGCGAGCCGGCGCAGGATCTCGCGTGGCAGCCTGGCGACCACGAGCTTTACCTCGCCGCCGCCGACCTTTGCGCGGTCCGCCCAGATCCAGTCGACCATCGCGCGGACGTCGGTATCAGTCTCGGCCAGCGCGGCTGCGGCGCGCGCGAGGTTGGGCGTGCCGAGCCACTCGTTGTCGCCCAGCAACCGGCGGAAGCGCGTACGGTCGTGGCGATCGTCATGGTTCGAAGGGTCGTCGAAGAACGGCACTTCGCCACGGCGGACGATCGCGCGGAGTTCGGCGCGGCGCCAGTCGAGAAGCGGGCGAATGACCGTAACGCCGTGAACTTCGGTGCGCGCGCGAACGCCCGCCAATCCTGCGAGCCCGGACCCGCGCGCGGCGCGCATCAGGAAGGTCTCGGCCTGGTCGTCGGCGTGGTGGCCCGTGACGAGCCCCCCCGCCCCGATCGTGCGGGCATGATCAGTGAGGAGCGCATAGCGCGTAGTGCGCGCTTGCGCCTGGATGCTGGCGCCGGTGATCGGCTCGCTCGGCGCGAGCGTCGCGTGCGCGATGCCGAGCGTGGCGCAGTGCGCGGCAACCATCGCCGATTCCTCGACCGCGTCAGGGCGGAGGCGGTGGTCAATGCTGGCAACCGTGAAGCCGGGGCCAAGCGCCTCGTGCGCGAGCGTGAGCATCGCCATACTGTCGGGGCCACCCGATACGGCAAGCACCGGGTTGACGATATCGCCTGCCAGCCGCGCATAGTCGGCGGCGAAACGGCGGCCTTCCTCGGTCATGCCAGAACCACCTTGCCATGTGAGACTTCACCACCCCGGCGCAGGCCGGGGCCCAATTGGGGGACGGAGATGACTGAGCACAGCACCACGTTATACAGGCTTTCCCAATTGGGCCCCGGCCTGCGCCGGGGTGGTGAAGCGCAACCCGACACCACGAACCGGAAGTCACGCATGACCATCGGGAGCTGGTTTACTTGCACTTCGCCGCGGCGCGTCCGGCGGCAACCTGCCCCTTCATCGCCGCCGCCATCTTCGCACCATAGACGTCGTTCAGCTCGTCATACACCTTGCAGGCATCGGCGGGCTTGTTAAGCTTGGTCAGCGCCTGCCCCAGGTACAACAGGCTGTCGGGTGCGCGCTCGCCATCGGGCATCTTCTTGTAATTGTCATAGAACGCCATCGATGCGAGGCTCGGCTTGCCCTCGTCCAGATAGGCGCGACCGAGCAGATTCTGCGCATAGCTCGCGCGCTTGCTCTTGGGATATTCGGCGACGACCTTCTTCAGCTGCGCCTCCGCCTGCGGGTATTGCTTGGCCGCCCATAGCCGGTAGCCATACATATACTCGTCCTCCGCCGGGTCGCCGGTCGAGGGCTTCTCGACCGAGACCTTGGTCGGGGCGGGTGCGGCGCCGGGACGGCTCGCGGTTTCCGGACGCGTCGACGGGCGCGCGGGGCCGCTCGACGTGTCGTCGGAGTCGATCGGGCCGCCCGCCGCGATCGGCGCGGGGCCGGCCTCGAGCATCTTCACGCGCGCATCGTTCGAGCGACGATAATTGTCGAACGCGTCCTGCAACTGGCGCGTGCGGTTCTGGTTCTGCTCGATCTGCTCGGTCAGCGAGGTCATCTGCTGTTCGAGCGAGGTGACACGCTGGTTCACATCGGCCAGCGCGCTCGTCGCGGGCGAGCCCGGCCCCGGGCCCTGCTCGCTTTGCGGCGCGCGGACTTCAGCCTGGAGCATCTGCCCCGCGCCGCCCGGAAAGACTTTCCGCTGGACCGCGCGCATTTCGCTTTCGAGCTTGCCGACGCGGCCCTCGACATTTTGTGCCTGAACGGCAGCGGGCGAGAGAGCCGCGAGGCAGACGCCGATCAGAATTGACTTACGCATGAGCCACACCCCCCGGTGGATTGGTTAATCGTCCGGGTATAGCTGCACTACCCATCCTGTCGCCAGCCTTAAGACCCCGGCAATGGCCCATGTCCATCCCCGACCGAGACTTACTGATCGGGCGTTGCCGTAGCGGCAGGCTGGGGGTTAGCGGCTGCATCCAGATTGGCGCGCTGCGTCTCGCTCAGCGGACGGCGCTGCGTCCGCGGACGGCTGGGACGCGACCGCTCGCGAGGAGCAGATGCCGTGGTCGCAGCCGCCGGCGCAGGCTGCGGCTCGGACGTGCCCGCAATCCGCGCGGCGATCGCCGGCGCACCGATACGGACATCCTTTATCGCGCGCTCGCCGGTGCCGAGCGCGGGAGCGGCCGCACCGTTGAGCGTCACCGCCAGCTTGTCCGCGCGACCGATGTTGATCATCGGATCCTTCGCATCCTTGGGCACGTCGAACTTGTCGCCCGGCTTCATGGTGCCGAGGTACAGGGTCTTGTTGTCGGCATCGTAGACGCGCATCCAAACCTCGTCCGAGGCGGTCAGCGTGACCTGCCCGTTCGCCGGGGTCGCCGGCGCGGGGACGGGTTGCGCGGTCTGCGCGGCGGGGTTCGGCGCGGTCTCGGCGATGGGCGCCACGGTCGACGACGTGGTCGATCCGCGGAACATGTCGGTGCCGTACCACAGGCCGACCAGTACCAGCACCGCGATCGCGAGGCCCAAGGCGACGATCGCCACCCCGCGCGAGGGCACGCGCGACGGGTCGGTCATCTCATAGGGTTCATATTCGGGCGTGCGGCGGCCGAGCTTAGCGACGTCGTCGCGGACCATCTGCGCGATCCGGACCTCGTCGACGCCGACCGCGCGCGCGTAGGCGCGCGTAAAGCCGACCGCATAGGTGGACGACGGCAGCGCGCTATAGTCGGATGCCTCGATCGCCTCGAGATGCCGTAGCGGCACGCGCGTCCGCGCGGCGATATCCGCGACACTCAACCCCTGCGATTCGCGGCTGTTCCGAAGAATGTCGCCAGCACGCTCTGGTACAGCGGGCGCAGCGTTCTGGCCGGTATCGACCTCGTCCATTCTTGTCTCCGAAGCCGGACTACGTGTTATGCCCCCGTCTTTCAGAGGGCCCAAGCCGTGTCAACGCGCAGGCGGACAAGAAGCGCAGCTTTCGGGCGCTCAGACGATTTCGACGCCGTTTTCGGTCGCCCAGGCGGTCAGCGCACCGCGCATGTCACGCGGCGGATCCGCCAGCAACGCTGTCATATAAGTCGTGAGCGCAGCGCGATCGAGTGATCGCGTCATCGCCTTGATCGGGCCGACCGCCGCGGGGGTGATCGACAGCCGCTCGATCCCCAGCCCGATCAGCGCCATAGCCTCGAGCGGCCGCCCGCCCATCTCGCCGCACACCGCCAGATCGACCCCCGCCGCGCGCGTCGGCGGCACCAGCCGCGCGATGAACCGCAGGATCGACGGGCTGAGCCAGTCGTAGCGTTCGGCGAGCTTCGGGTTGGCGCGATCGGCGGCGAACAGGAACTGGGTCAGATCGTTGGTGCCGATCGACAGGAACTCGATCCGCGGCAGCAAAACGTCGAGCATCTCGGCGAGCGCGGGCACTTCGAGCATCGCACCATAGCGGATCGCGAGCGGCAGCTTGCGCCCGCGTCCCTCGAGCCAGTGACGCTGCGCCTCGAACAGCGCGCGCGCCTCGTCGAACTCCCACGGCTCGCTGACCATCGGGAACATCACGTTGAGCGTCCGGCCGGCGGCGGCTTCGAGCAACGCGCGTGCCTGCACCTTCATCAACCCGTCGCGTTCGAGGCCCAGGCGCAGCGCGCGCCAGCCCATCGCCGGGTTCTCCTCGTCGACGTCTTCCTTGTTGAGATAGGGCAGCGCCTTGTCGCCACCGATATCGACAGTGCGGAAGATCACCGGGCGCTCGCCCGCCGCGTCGAGCACTTCGCGGTACAGCCGGTGCTGACGCTCGCGCTGCGGCAGCGTCGACGAGACGAGAAACTGGAATTCGGTGCGGAACAGCCCGATCCCGTCCGCGCCGGTCACGTCGAGTGCGGCGACGTCGTCGCGGAGCCCGGCATTGACCATCACGGTCAGGCGGTGGCCGTCCTTGGTCACCGGCGGCACGTCGCGCAGCGCCGCGAACGCCGCCTTGCGCTTCTGCCGCATCGCCAGCCGCGCGTCGAACGCCTCCTCCATCGCCGCCGAGGGCCGTGCGAACACATTGCTCTCGGCGCTGTCGAGCAGCAGCATGTCGCCCTCCGCCACCAACCGGCGAATGTCGCGGACGCGGCCGAGTACCGGCACACCCATCGCGCGCGCGACGATCGTGACATGCGCGGTCAGCGATCCCTCTTCGAGGATCACGCCCTTCAGCCGCCTCTTGTCATATTCGAGCAGCTCGGCGGGGCCGAGATTGCGTGCGATCAGGATCGTGTCCTGACGCAACCCCATCTGCGCCGCGGTGCCCATCTGGCCCGAGACGATGCGGAGCAGCCGGTTCGACAGGTCCTCCAGATCGTGCATCCGGTCGGCGAGCAGCGGATCGTCGATCTGGCGCATACGCTGGCGGGTGCGCTGCTGGACGCGCTCGATCGCCGCCTCGGCGGTCAGACCCGAATCGATCGCCTCGTTGATCCGCCGTGCCCAGCCCTCGTCATAGGCGAACATCTTGTAGGTCTGGAGCACCTCGACATGCTCGCCGCCGACGCCGAACTCCGCCTCGCGAGTCATCCGGTCGATGCCTTCGCGCATCTTGTCGAACGCCGCATAGACTCGGTGCCGCTCGGCGTCGGTATCCTCGGCGACGGTGTGTTCGATGTGGATGCGCGGCTGGTGATACACCGCGAACCCCGCGCCCATGCCATCGACCAGCTTCTGGCCGGGGATGCGCATCGCCGCGGTCGACTGCGGCCGATCCGCGCCGCCGCCGGTGGTGTCGATGAGCCCCGCATTGGCGATCAGCTCGGAGAGCACCATCGCGACCGTCTGCAAAGCCTCGATCTCGACATCGGCATATTTGCGGCGATCGGTGTGCTGGACGGCGAGCACACCGACCGACCGCTCGCGGCGGATGATCGGCACGCCGGCAAAGCTGTGGAACCGGTCCTCGCCGGTCTCGGGCTTGTAGGCGAAGTCCGGATGGCTCGCGGCTTCGTCGAGGTTGAGCACCTCGACGTCCTCGGCGATCGTGCCGACGAGCCCCTCGCCTAGCGCAAGCTTGGTGACGTGGACCGCCGCTTGATCGAGGCCGCGGGTGGCGAACAGTTCGAGCACGCCTTCACGCAACAGGTAGATCGAACAGACTTCGCTGTGGATCGCGGTGGCGATGATGCCGACGACCGAATTGAGCTTGGCTTGCGCAGACGTGCGCGCGGCCATCACATCGTGAAGGCTGGTGAGGATTTCGCGGGCGGAGGCGGCGGCCGAAAGGGGCATGACCGCTGGCTAACAGATGAACGGCTTGGGTGCCACGCAACAAAAGCGATGCCGGGCACAAGCGCAAACGATCCGATGATGCGTTTTCTTACAACGAGGCGTGGTGCAAGACAGATCGGTATCCTGAACCGCTCCCCCTGCCCCCTTGCTCTCCCGCGAACGCGGGAGCCCAGTCTGAACCCGCCTTCGCAGGGACACATTGGGGTGGGGCAGCGCTGTCTACGCGTCGAACAAGCCGTCCTGGCTTCCGGCCGGCGGGTTCAGGCCGAGATGCTTCCAACCGCCCGCATTCAGGAATCGGCCACGAGCAGTGCGCGCGATCAAGCCTAACTGGATCAGATACGGCTCGATCACCTCCTCGATTGTGTCGCGCGGTTCGCTCAGGCCTGCCGCCAGCGTCTCGACGCCGACCGGCCCGCCGCGATAAATGTCCGCGATCATCATCAGATAGCGCCGATCCATCGCATCGAGCCCGAGCGAATCGACCTCGAGCCGGTTGAGCGCCGCATCAGCCGCGCGCGCATCGACCGTCTCGTGCCCCGCGACATTGGCGAAATCGCGCACGCGCCGCAGCAACCGCCCGGCGATCCGCGGCGTCCCGCGCGAGCGACGCGCGATCTCCATCGCACCGTCCTTGGCGATGCCGAGCCCAAGCAGCCCGGCTGCGCGCGAGACCACGCGCTCCAGCTCCTCGACGGTATAGAATTGCAACCGCACCGGGATGCCGAAGCGATCGCGGAGCGGCGTCGTCAGCAACCCCTGCCGCGTCGTCGCGCCGATCAGCGTGAACCGCGGCAGGTCGATCCGTACCGAGCGCGCGCTGGGCCCCTCGCCGATCATCAGGTCGAGCGCGCGATCCTCCATCGCCGGGTAGAGCACCTCCTCGACCGCGGGCTGCAACCGGTGGATCTCGTCGATGAACAGCACGTCGCCATCCTCGAGATTGGTCAGCAGCGCGGCAAGATCGCCCGACTTGGCGATCACCGGCCCCGAGGTGGCGCGGAACCCCACCCCCATCTCGCGCGCGACGATCTGCGCGAGCGTCGTCTTGCCGAGCCCCGGCGGCCCAAAGAACAGCACATGATCCAGCGCATCGCCGCGCGATTTGGCCGCCTGGATGAAGATGCGCAGATTTTCCCGCGCCGCCTTCTGCCCGACAAATTCATCAAGGTTCTTCGGACGAAGCGCCGCATCGACGTCTTCGGGACGCTTGGCGGGAGTCAGGATGCGGTCTGTATCGGTCACCCGCTCGCGATAGCGCGCTCGCGGTGAAGGGGGCAAGGTGGCTATGAGATGGTCATGACCAACGAAACCAATCATCCCGACCTGTATCTCTTGGCGGGCGCTTCGCCGGCGCTGGCGGCGACGCTGGCCGAGCGCTTCACGTTACACCGTCAGAGCCCGCCAGCAACGACGCGGGCGATCGTCGGCGGCGGCAGCAGCGTGGTCGATGCCGCGCTGCTCGATCGGCTTCCCGCACTGGAGATCGTGGCGATCCACGGCGTTGGGTATGACGGGATAGACCTTGCCGCGACCAGAGCACGCAGCATCGCGGTGACGACGACGCCCGACGTGCTGACTGACGACGTCGCGGACCTCGCGATCGGGCTGATGCTGGCGGTGCAAAGGCGGATCGTCGCGAACGACTGTGCAGTGCGGGGCGGCGGTTGGCAGGTCGATCCGGCACGCCGGGCGAGCGGACGGCGGATCGGCGTCTTCGGACTAGGCCGGATCGGCAAGGCGATCGCAACGCGCGCCGCACCGTTCGCCAGCGAACTCCATTATACCGCGCGCTCCGCCAAACCGGATTTCGCAGGCGTCTTCCATGCCGATATCGCCGAGCTTGCGGCGGCGTGCGACGTACTGGTCATCGCGGCCCCCGGTGGCAATGCGACGTCGCACATTGTGGATGCAACCGTTCTCGCGGCGCTTGGTCGCGACGGGATCCTGGTCAACATTGCTCGCGGCAGCCTGATCGACGAAGCGGCGCTGATCGCGGCGCTCGAGGATGGAACGATCGCCGGGGCTGGACTCGATGTATTCGCCGACGAACCCGCCGTGCCCGATGCGCTCAAGACGATGGGCCAGGTCGTCCTGTCGCCGCATCAAGGCAGCGCGACCGTCGATGGCCGGGCAGCGATGGCGGCGCTCGTGGTAGCCAATCTCGACGCGCATTTTGCCGGCACACCGTTGATCACGCCGCTTTGAGCCTACGCGGATCGCAAGTGCGCCCGCCGAGGTGAAGAGACCCGCCGTCGCTAAGACTTGGACGCCTTGCGTAGCGCCAGTCGCACGAGCGCATCGAGCGAGGCCCCGGTTCCCAACTCCTCGTCCGCGGCCGCCACGGCCACACTCGCCTCGTTCGGCCGAAACCCAAGGTTGAGCAATGCCGACACCGCATCCGCCGATGCGCCGGGCGCGGCATTGACGACCGCCGGCCCGAGCCCGAGTGCGATGCCGCCGACCTTGTCCTTCAGTTCCATGACGATGCGCTGGGCGAGCTTCGGACCGACGCCATTCGCCCGCGCGACCATCGCCTTGTCGCCGCTGGCGATCGCACGGCTCAGGTCGACCGGCTCCAAGGCCGACAGGATCGCCAACGCAACCCGCGCGCCGACCCCCTGCACGCCCGTCAGCAACCGAAACCAGTCGCGTTCGTCCGCACTGGAGAACCCGACGAGCCGCTGGAAATCCTCGCCGACGAGCAGCTCGGTAAATACCGTACACGCCTCGCCGACCGGCCCAAGCGCCGACAGCGTGCGCGCCGACGCGCCGACCAGATATCCGACGCCGCCGACATCGATCACTGCATGGTCGATGCCTGTGGAGTCCAGCCTGCCTTTGAGATGTGCGATCATTGCCGAGACCGGTAGAACATAGGAAGCGCCGCGTCATCCTCCGTGCCGTCATCGGCTAAACATCGAGGTCAGGCGCGGCTGGTGTAGGCCGCCAGTTCGGTGGGGCTCGATCCCGTCAGAGCGGCGAAATCGGGGCCGGTCAGGTCGTCGGGAAGATGACGCTGCCCGGTGCCGTCGAGCATCCCGAGAAACCGTTCGATGATCGTGAAGATCACGACATCGGGCCGCTCGGCACGCACGAGGTCATAGTGCATGCTGTCCGAACTCATCACCACCAGCCGCGAAAATGTCGGGATGAGATGCGGGATAATATAATTCGCGAACGAATCGCGAAACAGCACGCACCGCGGCAAGCTCGCATCATCCGATTCGTAGATCGACAGCGCACCGCGTGAGAATTTCTTGTTTTCGAAGACGCGCTGGAACGGCCGTGCGGTCCGATGCCCGACGGTCTCGGTACGTTCGTCGCGTTCGGGCTCGAGGCGCACGCCGAGATCCCCGACGTGGGTGCGCGCCGCAAAGGACAAATCCGCCTCGTCGATGCGGACGGGGAGCGGCACCGACCGTGCCAGATCGTCGACCAGCATCCGGTAGGCGAGAAAGCCCGCATAGAATGTCCAGTGCGTATCGGTCTGGAGATAGGTTTCGCGCGCGCTGCGCGCGTCGATCAGCGGCTGGACCGGATAGGAGCAGAGCGCGCGGGTGTCGGCATCGAGGCTGGCCAGGATCTGCAGCGCGGGGCGGTCTGCGGCCGGTACGATAGTGGGCGGCAGCTTGTCCGCGTACACCACGTGCTTTTCGGGGATGATCATCATCCGGAAGGCGATCCCGTTCGCCTTGCACCAGGCGGCACGCGTTTCGATGCTGTCGCGCCACGCAGCGACGTCTTGCGGCGCGAGTGGCAGCGCGCCGGTGACCTGATCGACCGCATCGTGATCGCGGTGGAAGAGATAACCGTCCGCGCCCTGGATCACCTTGGCCGCCAAGCGCGCCCGGGTATCGGCGGCATCGCTCATGACCGTGGTCCGTCCTGTGCGTCGTCTTGCGGACCGTCGCCCAGACGGCGATCCACCAGATCGATCAACGCGCCGAGGTCCTGCGCCTCGCTCCCGGCGGGTCCGAGATCGACGTTGAACCGCTTTTCGATGCGGATCAGGAGCGTGGCGTGCGCCAGCGAGTCCCAGCCATCGACATCGTCCGCCGTGGTCGTCTCGTCGAAGTCCGCCGCGTCGGCATCGAACGTCCGGGCGACGATCGCAAAGATCCCCTCGCCTATTGCGTCTCTGGTCATGCGCGCTCCTGTCGTTCCAAACGGTATTTTTCGCTGTTGTCGGCGCGGCTCATCTTGCCCGAGGTCGATTTTATCAGCCAGCCCTGATCCACGATCGAGATCTTCTTCGGCACCAGGCCGAGCAGGTCGAGCAGCCTGGACTTGACCGCGAGCCGCAACGATCGGTCGGGAACGATACCCGTGCGTTCGAGGACGATATGGCACTCCTCGCTGCCGATCGCGTCGTTGAAGAGGCCCAGGGCGACCACCCGCCCCGCCTTCACGCCGTCGACCTCGCCAACCGCCTGCTCGATCTCGTGCGCATAGAAGTTCTTGCCGAGCAGGATGATCAGGTCCTTCTGGCGGCCCAGTATGTAGAGGTCGCCCTCGTGCAGGAAGCCGAGATCTCCGGTGCGGTACCACCCATCCTTGAAGCTGGCGACGGAATCGCGCTTGAAATAGCCGTCGAACACGAAGTCGCCGCGAACTAGGATCTCGCCGACGCCGTCCGGTCCGTCGATCCGCACCGCCATGCCATCGATCGGTGGCCCGTTGCCTTGCAGTGTGATGCAGTCATCACCGGTGAAAGCCAGACGGTGCTCGCGCAATCCCCGCGCCGAGACCTCGCAGCGTCTGGCCGGTGATCCAGGGCGCGTCTGCGACACCGCGAACACCGTTTCGGCCATCGCATAGCAGGTCTGCAACTGATCGACGGATACGCCCCAATCCTCGAACGCCGCCAGGAACCGGTCGAAGCTCGATGGCTTGCACGGTTCGGAGCAGTTGATGAACGCCCGCATCTGCGAAAGGTCGACACGGCGAGCCGGGTCGGCAGAGTTGGCGAGATGGTTGAACGCGAAATTGGGTAGCCAGGCCAGTGTCCCGCGATGATCGGCGATCAGATCGAACAGCGACAGCGGATTCAATAGCCAGGCGAACGGGCTGATGATTACCGCACGAACCCCCGTCAGCAACGGCAGCAGGAACGTCGCGACGAACCCCATGTCGTGGTAGAGCGGCAGCCACGAACAGATCACGTCGTCCGCGCGCAGCCCGATCGCCGTGCCATAGCTGGAGATCTGACCCGCGATGGCGCGGGCGGTCAGCGTGACGCCTTTCTTCAGCCCCGTCGTTCCCGAACTGTGCTGCAGACAGCAGACCGCGTCGGGATCCCACGCCCACAGGATCGGATCGCCGCGGTTCGGCACCGCGTCCGCCGGCGTGACGATCGACAGGAGACCCGCCGCGATGGCCGCACCGAACCCCGGCGCGTCCGCGGCATCGGTGACCATGATCCCGCCACCGATGTGACGGAACAGACGGTCGTGGCTGTCCCAGAACCGCTGCGGATCCTGCTTCGTCGAGGGCAACGGCATCATCGCCGGGACGCACCCCGCCAGGATTGCACCGACGAACGCATAGAGCAGGTCGGGCGACAATCGCAGCGCGATCAGCACGACGCTGCCCGGCGCGGCGTCGCGGCGGCGATAGAGGTGCGCGTAGCGCTGGCCGCCTTCCCAGAGCATCGCGTGCGTTACGACATCGCTGCCGTCGGCATGCTCCAGCACGAACTGCACCGACGATGGCGCATCCCTGTATCGCGCGATGAACGGCGCGAGCAGCCCGGCGTCGGCCGGAGGGGCTTGCATCAGACCGTGCTGCCCTGTGCCCGATGCCAGGATCACTGCCCTGTACACAGTGCCGAAAGCCGGGGGCCGACGGCGATCCGATGATCGCGCAACGCCGCGCGAAAGACGGTGGCAAGCGCCGCACGCTGGGTATCGAAGCGGATCCCGGCCTCGACGGTCCAGGCCCGCGCGATTACGTCCCGCAGATCGCTGGCCGGCACCGCCTCGAACGGCAGCGACGGAATCGCCATTGTCTGCGCCATCTCCTGCGTGCGGCTGTCGACATATAGGACGACGCCGGGTCGCTCGGCCTGGATCGCGAGCGCGACGCCGTGGAAGCGTGGGCCGATCGCATAGTCATAGCGACGCAGAAAGCTCATCCAGCTCTGACTGTCGGTGAAGACGAAGGCGCGCCTGCGGCCCCAGTCGCGCACCTGCGGCAGAGTCAGATCGGGCAGCAGGCGCTCCACCAACAGCGCGAACGGCGCGCCTTCGGTATCGGCGGGATCGGACCGGGCCAGCGCGATCATCGTCTCGGGATGCTGCACGACATAACAGCCGTCGTCGCGATCGACGGCCGCGATCAACCGGTGCTCGGGCGCCATGTCGCGGTAGTGATGATGCCCCGCCGCGATCGCCGGCCGCGATCCGATTCCGGCGGCGACCCGCGCTGCAATCCGCCCGCCAAGATCCTTTATCGGCGACAGGAAAAGCGACGGGCAACCGATGACGGTCGACGCGTAGCCGTGCCGCGCGAGGACATCCGCCGTATAGGCGCCCCGGACCAGCATCGCAGGCGCGCCGCCCGACGCGGCCGCAACGACGTCCAGCGCCGCGCGCGTGCCGGCCTTCAATTCGAGGTGGTGGCCGATCTCCGGGGCCTGCGCACCCAGCCCGACCAGCACCACCGGCAGGCCGAATGCCGACAGACGATCCGCCCAGCCCGACAGGTCGACATGATCGCCCAATTGATTGGCGCAGGCGACGACAATGATGTCGGCGTTGGCGCGTACCAGTTCGGGCGGCGTGCTCCACGTGATCATGTGCGATCCGGCGAGCGATGCGACGAGCCCATCGACATAGGCGACATTGCCCGCGTTGCCGCCAAGCGCTTCGGTGAGCGTCGCGGCGCTGGCGGTCGGGATCAACCCGGCGGCGCCGAGCTGGCCGATCGACAGGTTCGGCAGGATCGCGACACGACGCGCGGGCTGGGAAACGACCATCGGTACTCTTTCGAAGTCGCTGAAAGGGGGCGCGGATCCCGCAAGCGAAAAAGGCCTAGGATACCGGGCAGGCACCGTATGACCTAGCCGCGCGCGCGCGCGCTTCACATCGAAAACTTGAACATTTTTCGCCAATCCGTGCGCGGCGGGACGGCGTGTTGCCGTCACCCGGCGGAACGCGGTCAGTATTCCAGTATCAAAGGGGCCGGCGGCGGCGCGCAGGCTTTGGGCGCAGCCGCCGTACACGCACGCGGCGTGTCGCCATTGGCGACCTGCGCAAACCACCGCAGCGTCGCGCGCCGCGGGCCATCTACTCCGTTCTCCAGCACCGGCGACTGCCGCGTCGAGACCTTGGCCATGCCCTGCACTTGGGCAGGCGTATAGACGGCCACCGGCGCATCCGCGGGCGGCACCTGCCCCGGCGCCGCAGTCATCGTCTTCAGGTTCAACGCTACGACCGGGTGCGCGCGCGGCGGGAAAGACAGGCGCAGCGTCGCGGTCCACCCGGATTGCGCGAGGACGGCGAACGACGGCAGCGCGGCAAGCGCGCCGCCCCCGGCGACCGACGTCGAGCCATCCGCCACCGCCAGCTCGCGGACCTGCCACGCACCGCCACGCGTCGGCCGCGCCGCGACGATCGTATCGTTCCTCGAACGGGCGTGTCGCGGGTACAGGATCACCGGCGCGCCATCGGGGGCGACGATCACCGACGCGCTGTTGACCAGCCCCGCATTCGGTCCGGTCTGCTCGACCATCGCCATCTGGTCCGGGCCGAGCGGGCCCTTGATCGACCGCCCACCGGCGCCGCGCCACGTCACGAAGTCGCGCGTGCTCGCATAGGTGACGGCAAAGTTGGTCGCGACATCGGGCGTCCGCCGCCAGACGACCGCGACGTGATAGGTGCCATCGGGCCCGACCGCGAAGCTGCTGGGATAGGCACTGACATGGCCGTGGTCGTCATGATCGACGAACAGCGGGCCGATCCGCTGCCAGCGCCCGCCGCCCCAGCGGTTCATCAGCCAGCTCCCGTCGCCCGACGATCCGGTTCGGTACAGGAACAGCAGGTTGCCCGCCGAATCGTGCAGAAACGTCGGGTAGGTCGCACGATCCTCATCACGCCCGAGCATTCGGGCAGGCTGCAGGTTCGACAGGTCGGCGGCGCTGCCCTGCGCGTAGAACATCGCGCTCGCATGCATGTTGCCGACCAGGTGGAGCGTAGCATCGGGCGCGATCGCCATCGCTATACCGTTATGCGCGTCCCAGCCGGCGAAGCGCGACGGCAGCCGGATCGTGCAGACTCTCGCGCGGTTCGCCGCGACCGCCACGACCTCCATCCAGCGATCGGCATTATAATAGGCCGCGAATACGTGCCCGTCCCGGCTCGCAGCGCTGCCGATCGGCGTACCGACACCGGTCCAGAGCGCCGCGATGCGGATCGCGTTGGGGCTTCCAGCGGAAACGGGCTGCTTGCAACTGGTAAGCCGTTGGCTTCCGGTACCAGGCTGTGACATCACCGGAACCGATAAGCTGACGAGCAAAGCAATTAATATCGCGCTCATGTTACCGCAATCAAGATCATCGATGAGCGTCCTACCATTAAAACATGATGATCCGCGTACTATCATGCGGATGGTACCGAGAAATACTCGATTTTCCTTCGTTATTGGTGGCCTAAACAAGATCGTTACAAATTGTTGTTCAGTGACGGACAAAGGAAAATGGTGCACTGCAGTGTAAAACAGACCGAAGCCTGCAACCTCTACGCTGCCCCGCAATTGAGACGAACTGACGTTGTTGAGCCTATTCGGTCAAGTGCCACTCCGACGCGCCAGCGCCGCCGCACTTGCCACATGGTGGGCATGGGTGATCGCCACCGCGAGCGCGTCGGCGGCATCGGGGCCGGCGAGTTTGGCGCCGGGCAATAGCACCGCCATCATCGCCTGGATCTGTTTCTTGTCCGCGCCGCCGGTGCCGACGACGCCCTTCTTGACGGTCGAGGGGTGGTATTCGCCGATATGCAGCCCCGCGCCGGCAGCGGCAAGCAAGACGACGCCGCGCGCCTGGCCGAGCTTCAGCGTCGATTGCGCGTTGGTGTTGCCGAGCACCTCCTCGACCGCGGCGCCGTCGGGGCGTTCGGTGCGGATGACGTCGATCAGCGCGTTGTAGAGCGCGGTGAGGCGGCGGGGGAGCGCCATCGACGGATCGGTCTTGATCTGGCCGTTGGCGATATGGCTCAGGCGATTGCCATCGGCGCGGATGACGCCCCAGCCGGTGGTGCCCAGGCCGGGGTCTAGTCCGAGAATAATCATGCGTAAGTAGAAGGGTGGTTCGCGCGAAGACGCGGAGACGCGGAGGTGGTGCGCGTTTGGCGAGCGTCTCGCGTCAGCGGCACTTTTACTCCGCTAGGCTGGCCGACAGATATGAGGCCGCTGGCGCGGAGGACGGATCCACACGGCACAGTTCTCCGCGTCTCCGCGTCTCCGCGTGAACCCACCTTCTTCATCTCAACCGCAAGCCGTTCAACCCAGCGACTCCATGATCTCGTCGGAGATTTCGTAATTGCCCCAGACGGTCTGCACGTCGTCGTCGTCGTCGAGCGCGTCGATGAGCTTGAACAGCGTCGCCGCATCGTCGGCACCGACCGCGACCATGATCTGGGGGCGCCAGGCGAGCTTCGCCCCCTCGGCTTCCCCGAGCTTGGCTTCGAGCGCCTTGGCGACTTCGTGCAGGTCACCCTGCGCAGTCCAGACCTCATGGCCGTCCTCGCTCGACGTGACGTCCTCGGCACCCGCTTCGAGCGCCGCTTCGAACACCGTGTCGGCATCGCCCGCGCTCGCCGGATAGGAGATCAGCCCGACGCGGTCGAACGCGTGGCTGACCGAACCGCCCGCGCCGAGGTTGCCGCCGTTCTTGCCGACCGCCACGCGCACGTTGGTCGCGGTGCGGTTACGGTTGTCGGTCAGCGCCTCGATGATCAGCGACACGCCGCCGGGGCCGAAGCCCTCATAGCGGATCTCTTCGTAATTCTCGGCATCGCCGCGGCTCGCCTTGTCGATCGAGCGCTGGATGTTCTCCTTGGGCAGCGACGCGGCCTTCGCCGCGTTCACCGCCGCGCGCAGGCGCGGGTTCATGTCGACGTCGGGCAGCCCCATCTTGGCCGCGACCGTGATCTCTCGGCTAAGCTTGCTGAACGCCGACGAGCGCTTCTTGTCCTGCGCGCCCTTGCGGTACATGATGTTCTTGTATTTGGAATGGCCTGCCATCGGTGCCTCTTTGAACTGAAGCGCCGCTCTTAGGCCTCGGGCGCGCTTTTCGCCAGACCGTCTATCTTGGCCTCGATCGCCTCGAGCCGCGCCAGCACCAGATGATCGATCTTGTGATGCACGCGCAGGATGTCGAGTTCGGCGCGCAAATTGGTCTCGTAGTCGAGGCTCGCGGCGAGACGATCCTTCGCCGACTGCCGGTTCTGGCTCATCATGATGATCGGCGCCTGGATCGCCGCGACCGTCGACAGCAGTAGGTTGAGGAAGATGTAGGGATAGGGATCGAACGCCCGCCCGAAATGCGTGAGGATGTCCGAATTGAGGATCATCCAGCCCACGAGCACCGCGGTGAAGGCGATGATGAACGCCCACGACCCACCGACCGCGGCCACCCGGTCCGACAGCCGCTCGCCGAACGTCGCGCGTTCGTCGGCAAGGTCAGCGGCATCGCGGCTGACCGTTGTCCCCGCCTCGATCCCCGCGAGGACGCGGCGTTGCTCGTCGTCTAGCTCGCCGGGAGATTTGCCGAGCAGGCGTTGCGAGAGATCGTCGAGCGGAGAGGATGTGGCCATGGCGACTGGCGTAACCGGGATTGCGGATTAAGCCAGTGCGCAAAACCGCACTTGCGACGCACCTACGCGAAAGACTCCTTGCCCCAATGCGTCCGCACCTGCCAAACGCGCGGCATGACGGTTAGCGTGAATATGGGCACCGACGGCAATGGTACTGCCGTCGGCGTCGACCTGGAGGAACTACTCGCCACGCGCCTGTTGGTGCAGGGCAATTCGGGATCGGGAAAATCGCATCTGCTGCGCCGGCTGCTCGAGCGATCGGCGGGGCATGTCCAGCAGATCGTGATCGATCCCGAGGGCGATTTCGTCACGCTCGCGGGGCCGCACGGCCATGTCGTGATCGAGGCGGGCGACTATAGCGAACGCGAAATCTCGCGGATCGCCACGCGGCTGCGCGAACACCGGACGTCCGCGGTGCTCAGCCTCGAAGGGCTCGAGGTCGAGGGGCAGATGCGCTGCGCCGCGTCGTTCCTCTCCGCGCTGTTCGATGCGCCGCGCGAGCATTGGTATCCGGTGCTGGTGGTGGTCGACGAGGCGCAGATGTTCGCGCCGGTGACGGGCGGCGAAGTGTCCGAGGAAGTGCGTCGCGCCTCACTCGCGGCGATGACCAACCTGATGTGCCGCGGGCGTAAACGCGGCCTTGCCGGCGTGATCGCGACTCAGCGTCTGGCGAAACTGGCGAAGAACGTCGCGGCGGAGGCGTCGAACTTCCTGATGGGGCGCACCTTCCTCGACATCGACATGGCGCGCGCCGCCGATCTGCTGGGCATGGAGCGGCGCCAAGCCGAAGCGATTCGCGATCTCCAGCGCGGCACCTTCATGGCGCTCGGGCCGGCGGTGTCGCGGCGGCCGATCACCGTGAAGATCGGCGACGTGGCGACCTCCGCACGCAGCGGGAGTCCGAAGCTCACCCCCCTCCCCAGCGCCGCGCCGATGGACCTGCAGGACCTGCTGTCCGAGCCGGTGGTCGACGCGCCCGAACTGGGCCTGATGTTCGATTCGCGTCCACGCCGCGTGCCGGCGGAGGAGCTGCTCGACGGTATCGCCCGCCCGCCCGAACCGCGCACCGCCGCACCGCCGCCGCCCGAGAAGACCGACGACGAGGTCGAGGCCGTGTACGCCGACGTCTTCCGCGCGATCGTCGAGGACCCCGAATCGACGCTGCGGCCACCCTCGGTGCTGTTCCAGGATTTCCAGGTGCGCTGCCGGATGGGTGGCCTTGCCAAGCCGCCGCTCGACCTGCCGGGCTTCGTCCGTCGATTGAGTTGCGCACGCGCGGGCATCTTCGACATGACCGATGAGGCCTGGACGGCGGCGCTGGATGTCGCCAGCGGTCTACCCGACGACATGCTCGGCGCGTTCCTGCTGGTGGCGCGCGCCGCGCGGGAAGGCGAACCCTGCCCCTCCGACGCACGGATAGCGGCGACCTACGGCACCAGCTCGATCGGCCGCGTGAAGCGCCTGATCGGCTATATCGAAAGCCGCGAACTGATCGTCTGCCGCACCGACCTCGCCGGCAAGCGCTCGATCACGATCCCGGGGCTCGGCTGGACGACGCTGCCGGCGGAGGCGGCCTAGGTCGTCATCCGCGGATCGGGGTCAACTGCAACGACACGAACTGCCAGTCGCCGTCGATCCGCCGCGCGACGAAGCCGGCGCGCAACGCACGCGTCTGCGTCTGGCCGTCCTTGCCGGGCATCGTATAGGCGATCCGCATCGTCACGACGCCGATCGTGCCTGCGGGTCGCGCGACGGTCTCGGTGATCATCATCGGCGGCGCGGGCGATTTCTTGTCGGCGGCGTAGAATCCGATCACCCGGTCGCGAGAATCGACCTCGCCGACGGGGGACACCTCCTGATAGTCGGGCGCCATCATCGCGATCATCGCCGCCTGATCGAACTGGTGGCGGACCCTGACGAACGTCTCGGCCTTTTGCACCAGCGCTTTCGCGTCTGCGTCGACCGATTGGGCAGCGACTGGCGCGCTGGTCAACAGTGCAGCCGCAACCCCAATGACTAGTCTCATGCTCGCCCCCGATGCAATGTCGCATAACAGCAATACACCTGTCGCGCAGGGGCATCAATCGCCCGTGCAGAACGCCTAAATCATAGCGCAAAAGCGATCGCGAGCCCGGCGATAACGCCGACCTGGACCATCGCGATCAGTTGGAGCCGCCCGACGAACGGCTGCTTACGCGTCTTGTGGCGGAAGCGATGGCGCGCCCAGAACGCCCCCGGGCTGCCGCCAAGTACTGCGAACCAGAGCAAGCGGGATTCGGGGATACGCCATCCGCCGGTCGACGATCGCCGCTTGTCGATCGCGAATGCGGCGATCGTGATCGTGTTGACGACCAGGAACAGCACGAATGCCGCGAAGATCGGGAGAAGCATTCTCTACCGGTAAATCAGGGAGATCAACGCGGCGCCTCCCCGCAACCCGACGACAGATCGGGGGAGAGGCACCGCGCAAAATCAGCAGATCCTCAGATCATTCCGAGTGCCTGGAGGTAAACCTCGAGGATCGCCTCCTCCTCCTGATACTCTTCCTTCTTCTTCTTGCGGATCGACAGGATCTTGCGGATCGCCTTGGGGTCGTAACCGCGGCCCTTGGCTTCGGCCATCACGTCCTTGATGTCGTCCGAGATACCTTTTTTCTCTTCTTCGAGGCGCTCGGCGCGCTCGATCAGCAGGCGCAGTTCGTCCGCTGCGACCGCGCCGCCGCCCATGCCGTGTTGCCGTTCGTCAGACATCGAAAATTCCCCACTCGCGGGCGCCAAAGGCGCCGGCCTCAAACCAATCGAAATACCCCACGCCGATGATCGCCGTCGCAGGACGTCGTGAATCAGGCCGCTGTGGGTGCGTCGCCGCGTCTAGGCGTTTACCGTGTTCGGCTCAAGCGACGCCGCGGCGTATCGCCACAAATCAGGCGCCAGCCGATTGCGGCGCGTTCTTGGTGACGCTTTCCTTCATCCGTTCGAGCTGCTCAGGGGTCGCGTCGCCCTGGTGATGCGCCTTCCACTGCGCATAGGGCATCCCATACACGGTCTCGCGCGCCGCATCCTTGTCGAGTCCGCCCGCCTCTTCGACCCAGTCGGACAGGCAATTGCGGCAGAAACCGGCGAGTCCCATCAGATCCACATTCTGCGCGTCCTCGCGGTGGCGGAGGTGACGGATCAGGCGACGGAACGCCTTTGCCGCTACGGCATCGTCCAAAGTGTCGAGCGGGTCGGTTTCGGGGGTCATTCATATGCTCCGTGGTTGATCCCGCGGAGATAGGGTTTAAGGCCCGTCGCGGCAAAGAGCTTCCCCGAGGAAACCGCACGCATGACCATCGCTATCGCCCCCCGCTTGCGGAAGGTCCGCATCCTCGCGACGCTAGGCCCTGCCAGCAGCACGCCCGAGATGATCGCCACGCTGTTCCGCACCGGCGCCGACGCGTTCCGCATCAACATGAGCCATGGCGACCAGCAGTCGAAGATCGCGGTCATCCAGGCGATTCGCGCGCTGGAAAAGGAATATGGCCGCCCGTCGACGATCCTCGCCGATCTGCAGGGGCCCAAGCTGCGCGTCGGCAAGTTCGACGGCGGCCGCACGGTGCTCGAAACCGGGTCGACCTTCGTGCTCGACCGCGACACGACGCCGGGCGATGCGACCCGCGTCGAACTGCCGCATGACGAGATTTTCGCCGCGATCGAACCGGGCGCGCGCCTGCTGCTCGACGATGGCAAGCTGGTGCTGCGCGTCGTCTCGCACAGCCCGCGCGAGATCACGACGCGCGTCGAGGTCGGCGGCGCGCTGTCGAACAACAAGGGGCTGAACGTCCCCGACGTCGTGCTGCCGATGGCCGCGCTGACCGAGAAGGATCGCAGCGATCTCGACTTCGCGGTCGACCAGGGCGTCGACTGGATCGCGCTGTCGTTCGTCCAGCGCCCCGAGGATCTGTGGGAAGCGCGGAAACTGATCGGCGGCAAGGCAGCCCTGCTCGCCAAGATCGAGAAGCCCGCCGCGATCGAGCGGCTCGAGGAGATCGTCGAGGCCTGCGACGGCGTGATGGTCGCGCGCGGCGATCTCGGCGTCGAGATGCCGCCGCAGGCGGTACCGCCGCTGCAAAAGCGCATCGTCGAGGTGTCGCGCCGGATGGGCCGCCCGGTCGTGGTCGCGACGCAGATGCTCGAATCGATGATCACCTCGCCGTCGCCAACGCGCGCGGAAGTGTCCGACGTCGCGACCGCGGTCTACGACGGCGCCGACGCGATCATGCTGTCGGCCGAGAGCGCGGCGGGCGCGTGGCCGGTCGAATCGGTGGCGATGATGGATGCGATCGGCGTGTCGGTCGAGGCCGATCCGGAACATGGCGACCGCATGCACTTCACCGTGATGAAGCCCGATCCGACGACCGCCGACGCGCTGGCCGAAGCGGCGAAGAACATCGCCGCGACGGTGTCGGCGGTGGCGATCATCTGCTTCACCACGTCGGGCTCTACCGCGCGCCGGATCGCGCGCGAGCGTCCGTCGGTGCCGCTGCTTGTGCTGACGCCAAACCAGGATACCGCGCGGCGGCTCGGGCTGCTGTGGGGCACGCATGCGGTCCATACGCGCGACGTCGAATCGTTCGAGGACATGGTTGCCAAGTCGAAGCGGATGGCGCTGCGCCACGGCATGGCGAAGGCGGGTGACCGGGTGATCGTGCTGGCAGGCGTACCGTTCCGGACGCCCGGGTCGACCAACGTGCTGCACGTCGTCCGCATCGTCGGCGACGAGCTGAAGGGCCATCACTCGCAAGTCTGACGTCGGGCGCGCGCGCGATGTACGCGGCGACGCTACGTAATACGCGGATCACGCCGGCATCTTAGCGGGTTGGCGGATCGGTGCGCGTGCGGCTATGCGCTGCCTCGAACATTCGACGCCGCGAGCCCGTGCCCGTGCGCTCTCGATCACCCGGTCGCCGCCGCGGCCGACAGGTTAGGAAGACCATGGAAGACGATTTCCGCAAAGCCGCGCTCGATTATCACCGTTATCCGAAACCCGGCAAGCTCTCGGTCGAGGCGACCAAGCGGATGGCGACGCAGCGCGATCTTGCGCTTGCCTATTCGCCGGGCGTCGCCGCCGCATGCGAGGAAATCGCCGCCGATCCGGACAAGGCGCGCGACTATACCGCGCGGGGCAACCTCGTCGCGGTCATCACCAACGGCACCGCGGTGCTGGGGCTCGGTGCGATCGGCGCGCTTGCGTCGAAGCCGGTGATGGAGGGCAAGGCGGTGCTCTTCAAGAAATTCGCTGGGATCGATTGTTTCGACATCGAGATCGACCAGCTCGACCCGCAGGCGTTCATCGACGCGGTCCGCGTGCTCGAGCCGACGTTCGGCGGGATCAACCTTGAGGACATCAAGGCGCCAGAATGCTTCGAGATCGAGGCGAAGCTGCGCGAGGTCATGAACATCCCGGTGTTCCATGACGACCAGCACGGCACCGCGATCGTGTGTGCCGCCGCAGTCCGCAACGTGCTCGAACTGCGCGGCAAGCAGCTCGACCAGATGAAGCTGGTGACGTCGGGCGCAGGCGCGGCCGCGCTCGCAACGGTGGATTTGCTGGTGTCGATGGGGCTCAACCCCGAGAACGTCACGCTGACCGACATCAAGGGCGTCGTCCATGCCGATCGCGGCGACGTGATGCCGCCGAACATGGCGCGCTATGCCCGCACCACCAACGCGCGGACCTTGCCGGACGTGCTGGAGGGAGCGGACATCTTCCTCGGGCTGTCAGCGCCGCGCGTGCTGAAACAGGAATGGCTGCATCTGCTGGCGCCCGATCCGCTGATCCTCGCGCTGGCGAACCCGGAACCGGAAATCCAGCCAGCGCTGGTCGCCGCGACCCGCCCCGATGCGATCATCGCGACGGGCCGTTCGGATTTCCCGAACCAGGTCAACAACGTGCTGTGCTTCCCGTTCATCTTCCGCGGCGCGCTCGACGTCGGCGCGACCGAGATCAACGAGGCAATGAAGGTGGCCGCGGTCGACGCGATCGCCGCGCTCGCACGTGCGACCGCGTCGGACGTGGTGGTCAGCGCCTATGGCGGCGCGACGCCGGTGTTCGGGCCGACCTACATCATTCCCAAGCCGTTCGATCCGCGGCTGATCCTGCACGTCGCGCCAGCGGTGGCGAAGGCGGCGATGGACTCGGGCGTCGCGACCCGGCCGATCGAGGATTTCGATGCGTATCTGCGCGACCTCGAGGTGTTCGTGTACCGCTCCGGCCAGCTGATGCGGCCGATCTTCGCGCGCGCCAAGCAGGCGGGGCGCTCGATCGCCTATGGCGAGGGCGAGGACGACCGGACACTGCGCGCCGTGCAGACGGTGATCGACGAAGGCCTTGGCCGGCCAGTGCTGATCGGGCGCCGCGACGTGATCGGCCAGCGGATCGAGGCGAGCGGGCTGCGGATGACGATCGGCAGCGATGTCGAGGTGCTCGATCCGGCGACCGACCGCGAGGTGTTCGAGCCCCTGCTCGCGAGCTACGGTGCGCTCGTCGGCCGCCGCGGTACGCCACCCGACAGCGCGGAGCGTGCGCTCAGGACCCGGCCGAGCGTCGCCGCGGCGATGCTGCTGCGCGAGGGTCGCGTCGATGCAGCCTTGTGTGGTGGCATCGGCGACTGGTGGACGCAGATGACCTACGTCATGCCGCTGATCCCGCGGATGCCGGGCGTGTCGCGCCTCTATGCGATGTCCGCGGTGATCCTGCGCACCGGCAGCCTGTTCTTCTGCGATACGCACGTGACGGTCGATCCGACCGCCGAGCAGATCGCCGAGATGACGATGCTCGCGGCGGACGCGGTACGCGCGTTCGCGATCGAGCCCAAGGCGGCGCTGCTGTCGCATTCGAGCTTCGGTGCGTCGCGGTCGCCGTCGGCGCAGAAGATGCGCGCGGGGCATGCGTTGCTCAAGGAGATGGCGCCGGGGTTCGAGTTCGACGGCGAGATGCACGGCGATGCCGCGCTGTCCGAGGCGCTGCGGCGGCGGCTGGTGAACGACAGTCCGTTGACGGGGTCTGCAAACCTGCTGGTGATGCCGAACATCGATGCGGCGAACATCGCAGTGTCGCTGTTGTCGGCGTCGACCGAATCCGCGCCGCTCGGGCCGATGCTGCTCGGGCTTGCCAAGCCGCTGCAGATGCTGGTGCCGAGCGTGACCGCGCGCGGGATCGTCAACCTGAGCGCGATCGCGGTGGGCCATGCAGCGACGGTGAGCGAGACGGCGTAAGCTCTCGCCCACCAAACCAAAGCGAGTTCCCCCGCGCAGGCGGGGGTCCAGGGTTACAGGCGGCAGCGTTCGTTACCCTGGGCTCCCGCGTTCGCGGGAGAACGAGGTGGGCGGAACGTTCCGCACTCGCATCGCTAAGAGAAAATGGTCGGAGCGACAGGATTCGAACCTGCGACCCCCACACCCCCAGTGTGGTGCGCTACCAGGCTGCGCTACGCTCCGACCGAACGGGCCGCAAGGCGACCCGAGGGGGGCGCACTACGCGGGGTCCGCGCAGGATGCAAGCGCGAACACACCCGTACCGCAAGATGCGCTCGGTCGCATGACGCCCACGTCTCATCCTGTGGCGATCTGTTGCGCGCGGTTCCAAGCGATGATAGCGGGCGGACCAATGCGGGCGCGACGCGCGACGTCCGGCCCGACCCAACCTTGCGCCTTCTACGGCCCAGCCAGATACGGACCTTCATGTTCATCTCACCAGCTTATGCCCAGGCCGCAGACGGCGCCACGACGGCGGGGGGCGGCATCGCCTCGTTCCTGAGCCTCGCGCCGCTCTTCCTCGTGTTCGTCGTGTTCTATTTCCTGATGATCCGCCCGCAGCAAAAGCGGATGAAGGCGCTGCAGGCGTCGGTCGCGGCGGTGAAGAAGAACGACAGCGTCGTCACGTCGGGCGGCATCCTCGGCAAGGTGACCAAGGTCGAGGATAATGTCGTCGAGGTCGAGATCGCGCCGAATGTCCGCGTGCGCGTTGTCAAGGCGACGCTGACCGACATCACCAGCCCAAACACGAAACCGGCCAACGACTGATGCTGGATTTTCCGCGCTGGAAGGTCGGGTCGATCATCGGGTTGCTCGCGGCGCTGTGCCTGCTGGCGATCCCGAGTTTCCTCCCCGAGAGCACAACGAGCAAATGGGGCAGCATTCCCCATCCGCACATAAATCTTGGGCTCGATCTCGCCGGCGGCAGCTATCTGCTGCTCGAGGCGGATACCGCCGACCTCGCCGCGACGCGGATCGAGGCGATGAGCGACAGCGTGGCGGGGACCATGCGCAACGGCACGCCGCGGATCGAGATCGGTGAAATTTCGACGCGTGGGGGCCAGCTGACCTTCCTGCTGCGCGATCCAAGCCAGGTCGATGCGGCGCGCGAGCGCCTGCTGGCGATCACCGGTGGTGGCGCAGGCATGAGCGGCCAGCGCGAGTGGGACATCAACGTCGTCGACACGAGCCGGTTCGTGCTCAGGCCGACCCAGGCCGGCCTGACGCAGGCGATCGACACGGCGATGAAGGACGCGACCGAAGTCGTCCGTCGTCGTATCGACGCGCTCGGCACCAAGGAGCCGACGATCATCCGCCAGGGCGCGACGCGGATCGTGGTGCAGGTACCGGGCCTGAAAAACCCGCAGGCGTTGAAGGAGCTGATCGGCAAGACCGCCAAGCTCGAGTTCAAGCTGGTCGATGAGACCGCGAACCCGGCCGACCTCGCCAAGGGCATTGCTCCGATCGGTAGCCAGGTGCTGCCGTATCCAGGCAATCCGCAGGGCATTCCGTTCATCGCGGTGAAGCGCTCGGTTATCATCTCGGGCGATCAGCTCGCCGATGCGCGCCAGGAGTTCGAGCCGCAGACCAACGCGCCGCAGGTCGCGATCACGTTCGACGCGGTCGGCGGTCGTCGCTTCGCGAAGGTCACAACCGAGAACACCAACAAGCCGTTCGCGATCATCCTCGACAATTCGGTGATCTCCGCGCCGAACATCAACGAGCCGATCCTTGGCGGTCGCGCGTCGATCTCAGGCAACTTCACCGTCGAGTCGGCGAACGCGCTGGCGATCTCGCTGCGGTCGGGCAAGCTGCCGGTCAATCTGAAGACGATCGCCGAAAGCACCGTCAGCCCCGATCTCGGCAAGGATTCGATCCGCGCCGGCGTGCTGGCATCGATCGTCGCCGCGCTGCTCGTGATCGTGTTCATGTTCGTCACCTACGGACGGTTCGGCCTGTATGCGAACCTCGCGGTGGTCATCAACATCCTGGTCATCGTTGCCGTCATGGCGATGCTCAACGCGACGCTGACCTTGCCCGGTATCGCCGGCTTCGTGCTGACGATCGGGACCGCGGTGGACGCCAACGTGCTGATCAACGAGCGCATTCGCGAAGAGCGGCGACGCGGACGTAGCGTCGTCCAATCGGTCGAGCTCGGCTACAAGGAAGCGTCGCGGACGATCTTCGAGGCGAACGTGACCCACGCCATCACCGGCGTGATCATGCTCCTGCTGGGCTCGGGCCCCGTGAAGGGCTTCGCGGTCGTGCTGCTGATCGGGATCTGCACGTCGGTGTTCACCGCCGTCACGTTCACCCGGATGATGGTCGCCTTGTGGCTGCGGAAGAACCGCCCCACCACGATCAATATTTGAGGCGGGAGATTACCATGCGCCTGCTGAAACTCGTTCCCGACAACACGAACCTGAAGTTCGTTTCGCTCCGCAAATGGGCATTCGGGCTGACTTTGATCCTCTCGCTTCTCGCGGTCGGCCTTGTCGCATTCCGCGGCTTGAACATGGGCGTCGATTTCGTCGGCGGCGTGCTGATCGAACAGAACTTCGCGACGCCGCCCTCTATCGAAGCAGTCCGAACCGAGGTCGACCGGCTCGGCGTCGGCGAGGCCTCGATCCAGTCGTTCAGCGATCCCAGGACGCTGTCGATCCGACTGCCATTGCCGGAGAGCGGTGACGAAGGCGCAACCAACCGACTGGTGAAGAAGGTTTCGGACGACATCGTTGCGAAATTCCCAGGCTCGACGTTCTCGAAATACGACACCATCTCGGGCAAGGTCTCCGATGAACTGATCACCAAGGGCTTGCTCGCGGTCGGCCTTTCGATCCTGGGCATTGCGCTTTTCGCAGTGGTGCGGTTCGAATGGCAGTTCGGTGTCTCGACGATCGTTGCGATCGTCCACGATCTGTTGATGACGCTCGGCTTTTTTGCGTTGATGCGGGATTATTTCGAGGTCGACCTCAACATCGTCGCGGCGGTGCTGACGATCATCTCCTATTCGATCAACGACAAGATCGTGATCGACGACCGGATCCGCGAGAATATGCGCCGGTACCGCAAGATGGACATGCGCGAGATCATCGACCTGTCGGTCAACGAGACGCTGCCGCGTACGGTTATGACGTCGGTGACGATCCTGCTCGCGCTGGTCGCGATGCTGGTGCTCGGCGGGCATGTGCTACGTGGGTTCACCGCGGCGATGATCCTGGGTATCGTCGTGGGGACGTATTCGTCGATCTACGTGTCGTCGTCGCTGCTGATCACGCTGGGGCTGCGTGCCGATCCTGCACCGCGCAAGGGCGGCGTGCAGGACGGGGCCGAGCGGGTGGGCCCGAAGGTCGAACGTTAAGTGAGGATGGACCGCGAGAAGACCGATGGGCCGATGATCTCGGCGATCGGTCGGGCCGGGTTCAAGGTCGACGATGGTTATTATACCGCATTGTCGATCAGCCCCGAGCGTGCGGATGGCTGGGAGCCGCCCGCGTTCGAGACGCTGGGCGAGGCGGACGTCGCCGCGCTGCTCGCGCTCGAGCCGCCGCCCGAATTCCTGCTGCTCGGCACCGGCGCCGCGCTGCGCCAACCCCCGCTCGCGTTCAAGCGCGCGGTCGAGGCGCGCGGGTTCGGGATCGAGGCGATGGATAGTCGAGCCGCCGCTCGCGCATGGGCGGTCTTGCGCGGCGAAGGTCGCTGGATCGTCGCGGCGCTTTATCCGCTCGCGCGGTAACCAGACCGGGAAGCTGCCCCGCAGTGCGAGGTGCCACCCAAAGTGGTGAAGGATGTCACCGGCGACCCGCGACCAGCGCTGCGAGATGGTCATAGAGCGCAGCGGTGTTCGCCTCCCACGTAAACCGCGCGGCGGTGGCCCGCGTCGCGGCCTGAGTCGGTGGATCGGCCAGCAGCGCGACGATCGCCGCGGCAAAGGCCAATCCGTCGCGGATCGTGACGCGGCCGGCGTCGAGCGACGTCACCACGTCGCGCGCGCCGCCCGCGTCGGTGATGACGATCGGAGTCCCGCACGCGAGTGACTCGACCCAGGCATTGGCGAGACCTTCGGACCGCGACGCCAACGCGCCGACATCGGCGGTGGCGATCAGCCTTGGCAGGTCCGCGTGCGGGACCGCGCCGAGCAGGCGGACACGATCGCCTATCGCCAGCCGCGCGATCCGTGCCTCGAGCCTTGCCCGCTCGGGGCCCTCCCCCGCGACCAGCAGGGTCACGCCCGGAAGCGCTGCGACCGCGTCGATGACGATATCATGCGCTTTGCGTGGTATCAGGGCGCCGACCGAAACGACGAGCGGCCCCGTCACGCCGAGTGAAGCCTTTGCCGCGGCACGATCCACGGGGTGAAACCGCGCCTGATCGACACCCGTGTGGTGGATCCGGATGCGGTCGGCGGACAGCCCGAGCGCAACCATGTCGGCTTTCATAGCGCCGCTGACCGCGAGCAGCCCGGCCGCGTGACGACCTGCGGCTCGCACTTGCGCTGCTGTGGCGGGCGCCGTGCCCCAATGATGGATATCGGCGCCGCGGGCCTTGATCGAGACAGGCACATCATAGCGTTTGCCGAGTGCGACCGCGGCAGGGCCGTCAGGAAAGAAGAACGAGGCATCGATCACGTCGAATGCGAACTCGTCGCGGATCGCGTCGAGGAGCGGGATCAGCGCGCGTTCGAGCTCGGCGGCATGGCGACGCCCCTGCAGGAACGGATGGACGGTGAAACGCGGGCGATGGACGTCGATGCCGTTCCAGCATTCACGCGTCGCGACAGAGGCGAGACCGGCATAGCGGCCCAGTTTCGCGAGCGGCGCGGGGGGAAGGCCGATCGGCGCCACCGCCTGGAGGACGACGTCGGGATGAGCCGCTAGGCCCGACGTCTGGCGCTCGACGAAGATGCCGAAATTGGGGCGGGTGGCATCGGGGAACAGCGTCGAAAGGGTCAGGATGCGAAGCATGTCGCCGTGGGTGTAGGGGCATGCTGGTTAATGCGGGGTGAGTGAGCCGTTGCGATCCCGGTCTAGACTCCCGCCGCAATTTCATCCTTCGAGCAGATTTTTTTGCACCGGCGGATTGTTGACTACGAAGGTGATTGGGGCGGTGTTTGTTAGTGATGAAGCGCCGCCGCCTGCTTGAAATACCGCCCATCCGGCGTCGCCTTCGCCGGGGCGTAGCTGTGATTCGGGATAGCGGTCGTGTCAGCGACGCTTGCCCGGCTTCCAATGTTCCCCGCGACCGCAGAGCAGCGCACCCGCCTTCGCGGAGAAATCAAGATGACCGGGTTTTCCGGTCAGAGCCGCTTTGCCAACGGATACGCGAACAGCACGTCCGCATCCGCACTGGTCGAAACCGTCTCGCTTCCGGTCATCGTCGCGCATTCACCCGCCTTGAACGCGACGCCCGCGACGTGACCCGTGCCGGTGATCGGGATCACCCAACCGGTCGTGCCTTCGGGAAGATTGACGACGTGATCGCCGCCCTTCCAGCGTTCGAGCACGAACTTTGGCCCTTCGACCATGATCGTCCGGCCCGTCTCGACTTCGACCGGTGGCGCGACGGGGACGTAAGGCGTTGGATCGGCGACCTCGATGCCGTCCTTCAGATGCAGCTCGCGGTCGCTACCGTAATCGTACAGGCGGTAGGTCGTCTCCGAATTCTGCTGAACCTCGATCACGGTCAGCCCGCCGCCGATCGCGTGGATCGTGTCCGACGCGCAATACATGAAGTCGCCCGGCTGGACCGGCTTCCAGTCAAGCTTGCCCTCGATCGTACCGTCGATCGCCGAGGCGCGCAGCTCGTCCTTCGACATCGGCGCCTTCGTGCCGACCGCGATCGTCGAGGTCGGCTCGGCCGCGAGGATCGTCCAGCACTCGTCCTTGCCGCGCGGCAGGCCGCGCGCCTGCGCCTGCTCGTCATTGGGGTGGACCTGCACCGACAGCTTCTCGCTGGTGAACAGATATTTGATCAGTAGGTCGGGCGTGGTGTTGCCGGGCTCCTGGAACCAGACTTCGCCGATCGGCGGCGAGCTTGCGGCGGGATCCTCGAAACCGGGCCAGAGCGTGTCGCGACCCCAGGGCTTTTCGACGCGGTGGGTGTGCAACAATGTGGCCGGCATGACATGATCCTCGATAGCAATGGCGTGACGCCAACGCGCGACTATTGCCGTGCGATCCGGTTGGCGGGAAGGGGCAAGAGCGACCCGGCGAAAAGGATTGTTCGCGGCTATCCGCTTACGCTAAGGATCACGCCGATGCGTATCACCCAGTCTCGTGCCCTCGCGGTCACGCTCATCGCCGCGCTTGCGCTCCCCATAGCCGGTTGTGCGGGTGGCCGCGCCGCCAAGGGCGACCTCCCCTATGTCGCGCGCGACGTGGGCACGTTGTACTCGACCGCCAAGCAGCGGCTCGACCAGGCGCGCTACAAGGAGGCAGCCCAGCTGTTCGACGAGGTCGAGCGCCAGCATCCCTATTCGATCTGGGCGCGCCGCGCACAGATCATGTCGGCCTTCAGCTATTACCTCGCCAAGGATTACACCGCGTCGATCAGTTCGGCGCAGCGCTTCCTGGCGGTCCATCCAGGCAACCGCGACGCGCCCTATGCCTATTACCTGATCGCGCTCGGCTATTACGAGCAGATCACCGACGTGACGCGCGACCAGAAGATCACGCGTCAGGCGCTCGATTCGCTCGGCGAACTGATGCGGCGCTATCCGAACACGCGCTATGCGTCGGATGCGCGGCTGAAGATCGATCTGGTCAACGACCATCTCGCAGGCAAGGAGATGGAGATCGGCCGCTTCTACGAGACGCGCGGCCAGTGGCTCGCGGCGAACGGCCGATTCCGGACGGTGATCGACAAGTTCCAGCAGACCACGCACACGCCCGAAGCGCTGATGCGGTTGACCGAGACGTACCTGCAACTCGGCGTGCCGATCGAGGCCGAGAAGGCCGCGGCGGTGCTCGGGCGCAATTATCCCGGCAGCGATTGGTACGACCATGCCTACACGCTGATGCAGGAGCATCCGGTCAAGCCGATTGCGCCGCTCGCACCGGGTGAAGCCGTCGTCCCAACCGGAACTGCGGGTACGCCGGGTACCGGCGTGCTGGAGCTTCCCAAGGCGAACGGGAACACCGGCGGAACCGGTGCGGGCAGCGTTTCGAGCCCTGCACCGGTCGGCCCGGGCAGCGCGACGCGGACCGGCCCCGGCAACTGACGCCGGGTCGCGCATGAGAACATTAGGGGATCACCTTCGCGCGCAAATCGTCTAAGACGCGCGCGATGCTGACCGAACTCTCTATTCGCGACGTGGTGCTGATCGAGGCACTGGACCTGGGCTTCGGCGAGGGGCTCGGCGTCCTCACCGGCGAGACCGGCGCGGGCAAGTCGATTTTGCTCGATGCGCTGGGGCTTGCGCTCGGCGGGCGCGGCGATAGCGGGCTGGTGCGGCATGGCGCCGCGCAGGCGGTCGTCACCGCAACGTTCGACGCCCCTGCCCCCGAATCGCCGCTCGCGCTGCTGTTCGACGAGAACGGGCTTGAGATCGAGCGCGGCGAGCCGCTGATCGTGCGGCGGATCGTCAAGGCGGACGGCGGCAGTCGCGGGTTCGTCAACGACCAGCCCGCATCGGCGGGGCTGCTGCGCGAGATGGCGCCGCATCTGGTCGAGATCCACGGCCAGCATGACGAGCGCGGGTTGCTCAACGCGCGCGGACATCGTGCGCTGCTCGACATTTTCGGGCGGACCGAGCCGGGGGCGACGGGCAAGGCCTATGCGGGGTTTCGTGCGGCCGAGGCCGAGCTGGCGGCGGCGCGTGCGGACATTGAGACGGCGGCGCGCGATCGCGAGTGGCTGGAGCATACCGTTGCCGAGCTGACGACGCTCGCGCCGGTCGCGGGCGAGGAAGAGACGCTGGCGGACACGCGGCGATCGATGCAGCGCGCGGAGAAGATCGCCGACGATCTGGCGGCGATCGACGATTTTCTCGAGGGCAAGGACGGCGGGCTGGCAAAGCTGCGCCAGGCGGCGCGCGTGCTCGAGCGGATCGCGGAGGATCATGTCGCGCTGGGCGAGGCGCTGGCGGCGGTCGACCGCGCGGTGATCGAGGCGTCGGTGGCCGAAGAGCAGTTGCGCGATGCGCGGGCCGAGCTCGCTTATGATCCACGCGCGCTGGAGGATGACGAGGCGCGGCTGTTCGAGCTGCGCGCGATGGCGCGCAAGCACCGCGTGCAGCCGGACGATCTGGCGGCGCTGGCGGACGAGATGCGCGCGCGGCTCGAGCGGCTCGATGCGGGCGAAGGCGGGATTGCCGTGCTGGAAGCGCGCGTGGCATCGACTCGCAAAGCGTATGATACGGCCGCGGATGCGCTGACGAAGCGGCGGTTGGCGGCTGCCAAGCGGCTCGATGTCGCGGTGGCGGGCGAACTGGCGCCACTGAAGCTGGATGCGGCGCGGTTCCAGACGGTAGTCGCGCCGCTTGGCGAAGAGGGCTGGTCTTCGGCGGGCAAGGACCGCGTCGAGTTCGAGATCTCGACCAATCCGGGCGCGCCGTTCGCGGCGCTCACCAAGATCGCCTCGGGCGGCGAATTGTCGCGCTTCATCCTCGCGTTGAAGGTCGCGCTGGCGGAAGAGGGCGGCGCGTCGACGATGGTGTTCGACGAAATCGATCGCGGCGTCGGCGGCGCGGTGGCGAGTGCTATCGGCGAGCGACTCGCGCGGCTGGCGCAGAGCACGCAGCTGCTGGTGGTCACGCACAGCCCGCAGGTCGCGGCGCGTGGCGCGAAGCATCTGCTGATCGCGAAGAGCAACGACGGGACGGTGACGCGGACGGGCGTGCGTGCGCTGTCCGAGGACGAGCGGCGCGAGGAGATCGCGCGGATGCTGTCGGGCGCGATGATCACCGACGAGGCGCGTGCGCAGGCGGAGCGGTTGTTGGAGCGGGCCTGAGGGTGTGGGGGGATGGCTAAACCGGCCGCTTTTCCTCCTCCCTTGCCGTTCCCCCGCGGAGGCGGGGGTCCAGGGTTACGCAGGGTGGTGTACGTGGCCCTGGGCTCCCGCTTTCGCGGGAGAACAGTAGGGGCGCGGGATCAGGGCGTCTCGTGTCACGGGTGGCCGAGATGGATCTTGAGAAGGGGGACGACGATGGAGTCGCCGACGACTTTGCGCAGGCCGTGCAGCGCGCGGGTGCCGACGCCGCCGTCTTCGCGGATCGCAGCGTGGAGGGGGGCTTGCTCGGTGTGGATCATGTCGTCGAGGCCGGCCGCGCTGGCGTCCGAGCGGGGCCATAGCGATTGCTGGACCCGGTCGTCGGCGGAGGACTCATCGTTCCAGTCATAGCCGATCGCGGGGGCGGGCTTGGCCGGGATGTGCGTCGGCTGGGCGGTGGCGGGGGTGGTGAGGCTCAGGGCGATCACGAACACCGACGATTTCTTCATCGCAACCTCGCATTCCACCACCCCGGCGGAGCCCGGGGGCCAGTTGGGATACGGTAATTGGCCAATGCCACGCGCCGTTACAACGACCTTTCCAACTGGGCCCCGGCCTTCGCCGGGGTGGTGGCCTCTATTCCAGTCGCGCCCGCCCTAGTCGCGGAAGCTTGGGTCGATCCGGTCGAGTTTGCGGAGCAGTGCCGGCCAGGCGAGGCCATCGGCCAGCATCCGCATGCCGGGGCCGCTCGACTGGCCCTCGACCTTCTCCGCCACGCCCTGGTTCGGCGTGTTGAGATTCTCGCGGCCCGCGCTCAGCATCAGCACCTGCGCCTCGCACGCGCGTTCGAGGAAATACATGCGCAGGAACGCCTGCGGAATCGAGTCGCCCACCGTCAGCGTGCCGTGGTTGCGCAGGATCATGCTGTGCTTGGTGCCGAGATCCTCGACGAGTCGCTCGCGCTCCTCGAGCTCGGTCGCGATGCCCTCGAAGTCGTGATACGCCACGTCGTGCCCGGCGATCATCGCGGTCTGCGTGTGCGGGAGCAGCCCCTCCGCCATCGCCGACACCGCCTGGCCGTGCGGCGTGTGCAGATGCAGCACCGCGACCGCATCGTCGCGCGCAGCGTGGATCGCGGAGTGGATCACGAAGCCCGCGCGGTTGACCGGCGCGGGCGTGTCCATGACCTTGTCGCCGTTGACGTCGATCTTGACGAGCGACGACGCGGTGATCTCCTCGAACATGTGCGTGTACGGGTTGATCAGGAAATGATGCTCGGGGCCGGGCACGCGCGCCGAGAGATGCGTGAAGATCAGGTCGTCCCAGCCATAATGCGCGACCAAACGGTATGCGGCGGCGAGATCGACTCGGAGCGCCCATTCCTCGGGCGACACCAGGTCGCGTACGGTCGGCTCGGTCCTGAGTGCGGTCGCCATCATCGATCTCCTGTTATTATGCCCCGGAAATAGCATGCCCCCCGGCGTGACAATGTCGCCGGATTGACAATCTCGTCGATCGGCCGACACGATGCGTCATGGCACCGATCGATACCGGGCTGCTCGAGGCCGATGCGTGGTTCGGCGCGGTGCCCGCCGCGCGGCGCGCGCTGTTGCTGGCGCAGGCGAGCATCCGGTCGGTCGCGGCGGGGACGCGGCTGTACGGCGTCGGCGATCCGCCCGACGGGCTGTGGGCGGTGCTCGACGGACAGGTCCGGCTGATCGGCTATCCCGCGGTCGGCGCCGAGTTGGTGGTGCTGATGATGGGGCCGGGAACGTGGTTCGGCGAGCTGTCGACGCTCGACGCGGGGCCCAGGCCGCATGATGCGATCGCGTTCGGTGCGGCGCGCGTGCTGCATATCGGGATCGAGGCGTTCCGGCGGCTGGCAGGCGCCACGCCCGAATTGTGGTGGGACATCGCGCTGCTGGCGTGCGCGCACCAGCGTGCGTCGCTGGCGTTCATGATGAACACGCTGGCGCAGCCGATCCCGGTGCGGCTCGCGCGGACGCTGGGGGGCTTGGTGCGCGCGGCGGGCGGGGACAGCGTCGCGCTTCGCCAGGAGGATATCGCCGCGATGATCGGGGTGTCGCGGCAGACGCTCAACAAGGCGCTGAAGGCGATGGAGCGCGAAGGGGTGATCGCGCTGGACTATGCGCGGATCCGGGTGGTGGATGCGGAGGGGTTGCGGCGGTTGGGTAAGGGGTGAGTTCGTTATGCCCCCCCCCGGCGAAGGCCGGGGCCCAATTGGGGGACGGTGATAACGATGCGCATCGCTCCGTTACTGCGACCTTTCCATTTGGGCCCCGGCCTTCGCCGGGGTGGAGTAAGGGGACGAGGCCGGCGTTACAGCACGCCGCTGCCGCCGGTCGCTGCGAACGCGCTGCCGCTGGTGAAGCTCGTGCCCGTCTCGGCCAGCGTCACGAACAGCGATGCGAGTTCGGCGGGTTGGCCCGCGCGGCCGAGCGGCGTGTCCTGGCCGAATTCGCCCATCTTGCCCGGGAGCTGACCGCCCGCGACCTGGAGCGGCGTCCAGACCGGGCCCGGCGCGATCATGTTGACGCGGATGCCCTTCTTGCCGAGCTGCTTGGCGAGCCCCTTGGTGAAGATCAGGATCGCGCCCTTGGTGGTCGCGTAATCGAGCAGCTCCTCGCCCGGATCGACCGAGTTGACCGACCCCGTGTTGATGATCGACGCGCCCGGCTTCATCAGCGGGATCGCCGCCTTGCACAGGTGGAACATCGCATAGACGTTCGTCTTCATCGTCCGGTCGAACTGCTCGACGCTGATCTCGGCAATCGACGCCTTCGACTGCTGATAGGCGGCGTTGTTGACGAGGATGTCGAGCCCGCCGAGCTCGCGTGCGGCGCGCGCGATCAGGTCGGTGCAGAATTTCGCATCGGTCAGGTCCCCGGGGATCAGCACGACCTTGCGCCCCTCGGCGCGGAGCAGCTTGGCGACGTCCTGCGCGTCGGGTTCCTCGGTCGGGTAGTAATTGATCGCGACGTCGGCGCCCTCGCGCGCGAACGCGATCACCGCCGCGCGACCGATCCCCGAGTCGCCGCCGGTGACCAGCGCCTTGCGGCCCGCGAGCCGTCCCGAACCGCGATAGCTCGCCTCGCCGCAATCGGGGACCGGGCGCATGTCGCGCTGGAGTGCTGGCCATTTCTGGCGCTGTTCGGGAAAGGGCGTCGAGACGAAGCGCGTTTGCGGATCGGCGAGCGGCGCCTGGCCTTGCGCGAATGCCGGTGCGGCGGCGGCGGCGAGGCCGGTGACGGCGGCACCCTTGAAGAGGTCGCGACGATTGGTGTCGGTCATGATGGCGGATCCTGCGAAAAATTGTCTTGGGATGTCAGCGCGCAAGTCGCGCGAATGTTCACGCCATGTTGATCGAGGTCTTGTCGAAAGGCGGCCCCCTCCCCTAACCCGGCGCGATGCCTGACCTTCCCGCGACCGAGACCGAAGCCGCCACCGAACTGAAGGCGCTCGCCGCGCAGATCGCGTATCATAACGCGCGCTATCATACCGACGACGCGCCCGAGATTAGCGATGCCGAGTATGACGCGCTGGTGCGGCGCAATGCGGCGATCGAGGCGGCGTTTCCGGCGGCGGTGCGGAGCGATTCGCCGAGCCGGACGGTGGGCGCGGCGCCTGCCGGGCACCTCGCCAAGGTCGCGCATGCCAAGGCGATGATGAGCCTCGACAATGCGTTTGCGGACGAGGAGGTCGAGGAGTTTGTCGCGCGCGTGCGCCGGTTCCTGAAGCTGGCGGATGACGCGCCGGTGGCGCTGACCGCGGAGCCGAAGATCGACGGGCTGTCGTGTTCGCTGCGGTATGAGGACGGGCGACTCGTGCAGGCGCTGACGCGCGGCGACGGGCAGGTCGGCGAGGATGTTACCGCCAATGTGAGAACCATTGCTGACATTCCCCAGACCTTGTTCCCCCGCGAAGGCGGGGGCCCAGACTGGGCCCCCGCCTTCGCGGGGGAACACGAGAGGGAGAGCATCCCCGCGGTCTTCGAGGTTCGCGGCGAGGTGTATATGGCGAAGGACGACTTCGCCGCGCTCAATGCGCGCCTGCTCGCCGAGGCCGAGGAGACCGGCAAGGACGCGCGGCAGTTCGCCAATCCGCGGAACGCCGCCGCCGGATCGCTGCGCCAGAAGGATGCGAGCGTGACCGCGAGCCGGACGCTCCGGTTCCTCGCGCATGGCTGGGGCGAGGCGAGCGTCGTGCCGGGCGAGACGCAGGCCGAGGTGGTCGACACGCTGCGCGGCTGGGGCTTTCCGATCGCCGACGGGTTTGCGCGAGTCGAGGGGACGGCCGCGGCGCTCGACGTGTACCGAAAAATCGAAGCTGAGCGCGCCGACCTGCCGTTCGATATCGACGGCGTGGTCTACAAGGTCGACCGGCTCGACTGGCAGGCGCGGCTGGGTCAGGTCGCCAAGGCGCCGCGCTGGGCGATCGCGCACAAGTTTCCGGCCGAGCGCGCGCAGACATTGCTCGAACGGATCGACATCCAGGTCGGGCGGACAGGCGCGATGACTCCGGTCGCGCGGCTGTCGCCCGTCACCGTCGGCGGCGTCGTCGTGACCAACGCGACGTTGCACAATGCCGACGAGATCGAGCGACTCGGCGTGCGGCCGGGCGACCGCGTGCTGGTGCAGCGCGCGGGCGACGTCATCCCGCAGATCGTTGAGAATCTGACCCCCGACGTGGACCGCGACGCGTATGTCTTCCCGCATAGCTGCCCCGAATGCGGCTCTGCCGCCGAGCGCGAGGAGGGCGAGGTCGTCTATCGCTGCACCGGCGGGCTGATCTGCCCGGCGCAGCGAGTCGAGCGGCTGATCCATTTCGCGTCGCGCCATGCGTTCGACATTGGCGGGCTCGGCCAGACGCTGATCGAGGCGTTTTTCCGCGACGGGCTGATCGCATCGCCGGCGGACATTTTCCGTCTAACCGAAGAGCAACTCGCTGCGCGGAAAAAGGACGGGCGCGTCTGGGCAGCCAAGGTGATCGCTGCGATCGAGGCCAAGCGGACGATCCCGCTCGACCGGTTCCTGTTTTCGCTCGGCATCCGCCACGTCGGCGAGATCACCGCGCGCGACCTTGCGCGCCGCTATGCGTCGGCGAGGGCGCTCGGCAGCGTGCTGCGGCACGCGGTGTTCCTGCGCGGCCGGATCGAGCCGGTGATCGGCGAATCCGAGCGCAAATTCGTCCTGCGCCGCGACAGGCTGCTAGTCGCAGCGATCGAGACCGCGGGCATCGGCCCCGAGGTTGCAAGCGCGCTAATCGGCTTCTGTGCCGAGCCGCATAACCGCCGCGTCGTGTTCGACCTGTTGCGCGAGGTGAAGCCCGCCGACGTGATCCACGAGACGCGCGAATCGCCGGTGACCGGGCAGATCCTTGTCTTCACCGGCAGCCTCGAGACGCTCAGCCGCGACGAGGCCAAGGCGCAGGCCGAGGCACTCGGCGCGCGCGTGGCAGCCTCGGTCTCGAGCAAGACCGGGCTCGTGATCGCAGGGCCGGGTGCGGGCTCGAAACTGAAAAAAGCGACTGATCTCGGCATCCGCGTCATCACCGAGGCCGAGTGGGCGGAGATCGTCGCCGCCGCGGACTGACGCTGGCCGTCACGCCTCGTTTGAAGGTTGGTTCCCGGATCGACGAGATCGGTCGAATTGCGTTGCTATTTTGCAACGCAACACCGCCGAGTGCGTCTGTGACAATTCGCTACTCGCCAATGTCACATATCCGAAATATTCAAAGTGCAGGGCCGGATTAACACGACATGAAGTCGCGAAATCCAGAGCAAAGCGCTCAAAAGGGGTAATTACTGATGCGGAACAACCTTTTCCTGGGTGTGGCAGTGGTCGCGCTCGTCGCGCCGATGGCCGCGTCGGCACAGGAAACCACATCGTCGATCCGCGGCACCGTGACCGCCGATGGCGCACCGATCAACGGTGCTACGGTTGAGATCACGAGCGCGGCGACGGGTTCGCGTTCGACCGCAACCACCGACGGGTCGGGCACGTTCAACGTCAACGGTCTTCGCCCCGGCGGCCCCTACACCGTTTCCGTCGCTGCGGCCGGCTATGGCAGCAAGCAGGTGACCGACGTCAACATCACCGTGGCGCAGGCATTCGACCTCCCCGTCGAGCTGGCTACCGATGTCGCCGGCGGCGCTGACGAGATCGTCGTGACCGCCGCGAGCCTGCCCAATGCGCGGTCGATCTCGCAGGGGCCGACGACCGTCCTCAATGCCCGCGAGATCGCCAATATCGCCACGGTCAACCGCGACATCCGCGATCTCGAGCGCCGCGATCCGTTCGCCCGTCTCGACGACAGCCCCTCGGGCGGCCGTTCGGTTTCGTTCGCCGGCCAGAACGCGCGCTACAACCGCTTCACCGTCGATGGCGTGTCGGTCAGCGACAATTTCGGTCTCAACAGCGACGGCCTGCCGAGCCGCCGCTCGCCGAT
This sequence comes from Sphingomonas sp. Leaf34, assembly GCF_001421805.1. Taxonomy (GTDB): domain Bacteria; phylum Pseudomonadota; class Alphaproteobacteria; order Sphingomonadales; family Sphingomonadaceae; genus Sphingomonas. Next base: position 615,942 of record NZ_LMLC01000001.1, read on the forward strand.
CCCGCTCGATGCGATCGGCCAGTTCCAGGCGCAGGTTGCGCCTTATGACGTCCGCCAGGGCAATTTCCAGGGCGGCGCGATCAATATCGTGTTGAAGTCGGGCACCAACGACTTCCACGGCACCGGCTTCTATTCGCAGTCGCGCGACGAGTTCGTCGGCAAGCGCACCAAGGACCTGCGCGTCAGCGTCCCCAACTTCAAGACCGAGAATTACGGCGCAGAGCTGTCCGGCCCGATCATCAAGGACAAGCTGTTCTTTATGGTCGCCGGCGAGCGCCTGCGCGGCGGACGCCCGATCGCCGAGGGTCCGACGGACAACAACGCCGGCACCAGCATTCCGGGCATCACCCAGTCGCAGGTCGACCAGATCAGCGCCATCGCCAACTCGGTCTATGGCTACAACACCGGCGGCGTGCTGCGTAACCTCGGCGACAAGGACGACCGCGTCGTCGCCAAGATCGATGCGAACATCACCGACAGGCAGCGTCTGTCGCTGACCTACACCTACGCGAACGACGCGATCAATCTGCTGCAGAACACCTTCCCGACGGCGCCGACCGGGCTTGGCTTGGCGTCCAACGCCTATGTTCAGGGCAACCGCCTGCACACCGGCGTCGCGCAGCTGAACTCGGAATGGTCGGACAGCTTCTCGACCGAAGTCCGCGGCTTCTACAAAAACTACAAGCGTATCCAGGATCCGTTGCTCGGCCGCGGCTTCGCGCAGTTCCGCGTCTGCACCAACCCTACGGCCACGGTTGCGGCGGCAGGGCTGACCGTCTCGCCGACCGCTTGCGAGAACAACGCCGGGACCGTGTCGTTCGGTCCGGACAGCTCGCGCCAGACCAACGAACTGCGTACCGAGACCTGGGGTGGCCTGGTCCAGGCACGCCTGACCATGAACGACCATGACGTCCGCGTCTTCACCGAGGTCTCGAGCGTCTCGATCTTCAACTCGTTCCTGCAGAACAGCGCAGGCAGCTATTACTTCGACTCGATCGCCGACCTGCAGAACCGCAATGCGGGGTCGTTTGCGTACGGCAACGCGATCGTGGGCAATAACGGACTGTCGGCACTCGATCCCAATGCCGCCGCGGCGCAGTTCGGCTACCAGAGCTACACGTTCGGCGTGATGGACTCGTGGAAGGTGACGCCGACGCTGAACGTCAGCTTCGGCGCACGCTACGACCTGTATGCGATGGACGACAATCCGCCGCTCAGCTCCGCCTTCGCCGGCCGCTATGCGAACGGCGCGATCGTCAACGGCCAGCGCATCAACATCAACAACAACAGCGCGAACATCTCCGGGTTCGGCCTGTTCCAGCCGCGTGCCGGGTTCGACTGGAAGCCTGCACAGCGCGTCAGCATCCGCGGCGGCGGCGGCGTCTTCGGCGGCGGCACCCCCGACGTCTATGTATCGAACAGCTTCTCGAACACGGGCGTCCTGACCAATTCGTTTAGTGTCAGCCGCACCCTGACCGGGTTCAACGGCTTCCCGGCCGGCACCCCGGCTGCGACGCAGGCGGCAACTGCCGCAGCGCTGTTGACCGGCGTCACCGGGACGTCGGTGCCGACCGCGGCCAACACGTTCCTGACCAGCGGTTCGGCGCCGGCCAACGCGACGGTCAATGCACTCGACCCGAACTTCAAGATCCCGTCGCAGTGGCGCGCCACGCTGACGGGCGAGTACACCGCGAACCTCGGCCCGCTCGGCGACGATTGGGTGTTCGGTGCCGACCTTCTCTACTCGAAGGTTCGCGATCAGGTGTATTTCACCGACATCCGTTCGGTGCCGATCGCCGGTTCGCTGACCCCAGACGGCCGCCAGCGCTACCAGAACCTGATCGATGGCGGTGCGACCAGCACCAATACCAACACCGACATCCTGCTGACCAACACCAACAAGGGCCGCGCGTACATCGCCGTCGCACGTCTCGAAAAGGCATGGGATTCGGGGCTGAGCATCAACGGCAGCTTCACCTATCAGGACGTCAAGGACGCCGCGCCGGCAACGTCGTCGACCGCAGGGTCGAACTATTCCAACGGTGCGTTCGTCGATCCAAACAACGTCGCCTATGGCATCTCGAACGACCAGGTTAAGTACTTCTTCAAGTACGGCGTGAATTACGATCACGCCTTCTTCGGGGACTATAAGACCACGTTCGCGCTGTTCGGCGAATCGCGTATCGGCCACCCGTTCAGCTACACGTTCCAGGACTTCGGCAATAACGGCAGCGGCCGCGCATCAGTGTTCGGCACCACGGGCGTCAGCTCGAACTCCGGCACAGGCGGCAACCGCTATCTGATGTACGTACCGACGCTCGACGACGCGAAGGTCTCGTACAGCAGCGCGGCGGTCCGCGATGCGGTCAACGCGTTCATCGACTCGTCGGGGCTGGGCAAGTATCGCGGCAAGACGGCGCCGCGCAACGGCTTCAACTCGAAGTGGTTCACGCGTCTCGACCTTCACGTCGCGCAGGAAATACCGACTTTCGTCGGCGGCTCGCGTGTCACGCTGTTCGCGGACATCGAGAACTTCACGAACTTCCTGAACAAGAACTGGGGCCAGCAGCGCGAATACGTGTTCCCGTACAACACCCCGGTGGTCCGCGTGCAGTGCTTGCAGGCCGTGGTTCCGACCGGCATCGCACCCGGCTCCGCCAATCCTGCCGGTGGCAACTATGGCGCAGTGGCGACCAACGCCGGACAGGCCTGCGCACAATATCGCTACTCGCCGGTCGGCGGCAGCGCGACGTTCTCGCCGCAGCCTGATCAGGTGTATGTGAACCAGTCGCTCTACTCGATCCGTATCGGCGCACGCTTTACCTTCTAAGCGGCGTCCGGCCCGATCGGTCGAACAAGGCCGCCGTTCCTTTCAGGGGAGCGGCGGCCTTTTTCGTGCAACGCGCGAGTCGGGTACCGGGTGTCGGCTATGCTTTCGCTGCGATGCTCGGTTAGGCTTGGGCCAGATGGCCTGTTTTGGATGCGGAAGGGGCATTTGCGGCCGCGCGGGCGCGACGCTCGGTCCAGACCGCCCACTGCCATGCCGCGACGACCGCTACGGCCAGCGTCACGAGACGAATGGCCGCCAGCACCACACTCGACCTTCCCTCGCCGACCATCTCGCCCGCCCGGATCAGCGGCAGGTGCAGCGCGTAGAGCGGATAGGAGATCGCCCCCAGACGCCCGGCCACCTGCGTGAGCGCAGGCGACAGAGTGGCATGTGCGGCCAGCCAGACCAGTGGCGGAAAGACGAGCGTCACGATCACCGGATCGAAATAGCGCAGGCTCCCGATCGAGCTCGCACCCAGCCACAGCACCAGTGGCAAGGCGACCAGCGACACGGTTGAACGCCATCGGCCAGCCAGCGACCGGCGCTCCGGAGCAGCAAGGCTGGACGCGCCAACAGCGCGGGATTGCCACCACCGGCCGAGAACTATGCCGCAGAGATACGAGAAGGCGACCCGCACGAACCCCGCATACCAGGTATGCCCGACATCACCGATCGCCAGACTGTGCTCGCGGTACACCAGCAGAAAGAGCCCGGCGGCCGTCGGCAGCAATAACGCGGCGCAGACGCGCGTGGTCAGTCGGTACAGCAAAGTCGCATGTACTGCATTGGCGACGAACTCGACCAGCAGCGACCATTGCACGCCGTTCAGCGGGAACACCTGAAACCGGCCCGCGAACACCGGCATGAAACAGAGCTGCACGAGCGTCTGCACCGCCAGCGCGGTGATCGGCACGCCGTCCAGCCAGCACACCGCCGCCCCCAGCACGATCCCCATCGCCATCGTCGGCCATAGACGCCGGATCCGCAGCGCCAGGAACGTCCTCGCGCGCAGCCCCTCACGCATCGCGCCCTCGTAACGGATCGCCAGGACGAAACCGCTCAGCAGGAAGAAAAAATCGACGGCGATATAGCCGTGCGCCCAGAACCCGGCCAACCCGTAGAAGAATTCCGCATGGTGAAGCATGACGAAGACCGCGGCTACACCCCGCAACAGGTCCAGCCCGACCCGGTGCCCGCCCGCGACAGAGGATGCCGCAGACGATCGCAGCGGCGCGGTTTCGGTGGTGGTAGGTATCGGATGCATCATCCGGACATAGCCCGCACCATGTTAAGATCGGACGAACCACCCCTGTTTTGCGCATGCCTTGCGCCACGTGTAAGAGCGCAGGCCGATGGCTATTTCTCCTGCCCCGCCCCCCGGCTCCTCCGCCCTCAATTCGGCTCGGCGCCTGCCTTTCACCGCGCGGCCGTTCTTCGAGAACAAGGCGCGGGCGTTCTGGATCCTGCAGGCGGTCGGCTGGAGTGGCTATCTGTTGCTGCGCGGCGTCGTGTCGATCTCGAACGGGCTGTCGCTCGACGGGGTGATCCCGGTGATCGTCGAGGCGATCGTTGGCTATTGCATCACGCTGCTGCTCTCGACGATGTACGGTCAGTATCGGCGGATGAACCGGCTGGTCGGGATCTTCCTGACGATCGCGACGCTGGCCGCGGCCACGTTCCTGTACGCGGTGCTCGATGCGTTCACCTTCTCGTTCATCGCGACGTCGACGCCGGGGGTGACGCTCACCCGGCTGCTGGGATCGGTGTACGTGACCTTCACCGTGCTGTTCGGCTGGTCGGCGCTGTATTTCGGGATCAACTTCTACCTGATCGTCGAGCAGCAGATCGACCAGATGGAGCATCTGGAGAACCAGGCGTCGTCGGCGCAGCTGGCGATGCTGCGCTATCAGCTCAACCCGCATTTCCTGTTCAACACGCTGAACTCGATCTCGACGCTGGTGCTGCTCAAGCAGACCGAGCGGGCGAACGCGATGCTCAGCCGGTTGTCGTCGTTCCTGCGCTATACATTGGCGAACGAGCCGACCGCGCACGTCACCGTCGCGCAGGAGGTCGATCAGCTGAAGCTGTATCTCGAGATCGAGAAGATGCGCTTCGAAGACCGGATGCGCCCCAAATTCGACATCGATCCGCGCGCCGAACGCGCCCGCCTGCCCTCGCTGCTGCTGCAGCCGCTGGTCGAGAACGCGATCAAATATGCCGTCACGCCGCAGGAAGAGGGCGCCGATATCCATGTCGAAGTGCGGCTCGCCGGGGAACGCGTGCAGATCGCCGTATCCGATACCGGTCCGGGCTTGATCGAGGGCCGGATCGGGTCAAGCCATTCGACAGGCGTGGGGCTCGCTAATATTAGAGACAGGTTGGCTCAGGCATATGGCCCCGACCACCGTTTCGAAACCCGCTCCACGCCCGCTGGCGGCTTCTCGGTCGAGATCGAGATTCCGTATCAGCTTGAAGACGTGAACAGAGAGGCCGCATGACCATCCGTACCATTCTCGTCGACGACGAACCGCTGGCGATCCAGGGGCTCGAGCTCCGCCTCCAGGCGCATGAAGACGTCGAGATCATCGAAAAATGCTCGAACGGCCGCGAGGCGATTCGTGCGATCAAGACGCACAAGCCCGACCTCGTCTTCCTCGATATCCAGATGCCGGGGTTCGACGGCTTCTCCGTCGTGCAGGGTTTGATGGAGGTCGAACCGCCTTTGTTCGTGTTCGTCACCGCCTATTCGGATCACGCCTTGCGCGCGTTCGAGGCGCAGGCGGTCGATTACCTGATGAAGCCGGTCGAGGAATCGCGGCTCGCCGACACGATCGAGCGCGTGCGCCAGCGCCTGAGCGAAAAGCGCGGCGTCGAGGAAGTCGACCGGTTGCGCGAAGTGCTCGCCGACGTGGCGCCGGATGCGGCGGCCGACATGCCGGACGGCGACGCGGTATCGGCCAACCGGTTCGAGAAGCTCATCAACATCAAGGATCGCGGCCAGATCTTCCGCGTCGACGTCGACACGATCGAGCGGATCGATGCGGCCGGCGATTACATGTGCATCTATACCGGCGACAACACGCTGATCCTGCGCGAGACGATGAAGGACCTGGAGAAGCGGCTCGACCCGCGCCGGTTCCAGCGCGTGCATCGCTCGACGATCGTGAACCTGGACCTGGTGAAGCAGGTGAAGCCGCACACCAATGGTGAATGCTTCCTGGTGCTCAATTCGGGGGCAAGCGTGAAGGTGTCGCGGTCGTATCGCGACGTGGTGGCGCGGTTCGTCCACTGAGGCTTGCGGCCGAGCGCGTGCCTCTGCCCCACTTCCCGTCATCCTGACGAAAGTCAGGATCCAGAGCCATTGAGGGCAACGCCCGTTACTCTGCTTGCTGACTTCCGTCAGGATGACGGAGGCGGAGGGGTTGGCGGCGGTGGGCTTGAAGGCGCCCCCCTACCCAGTCCGTCCTTGCCGATCGAGGTCCCGACTTTCGTCGGGATGACGGGGGATGTGCTCTCCTCCGGGGGCGCCCTCGTTAACCAGTCCCTAAACCCGCGCGCGTAGAGCGGGCGGATGAAGATGTCGGGTTTCGGCCTTTATCCGCATGCGCTGATCAGCCTGCCCGCGTTGGTGATGGCGACGTCGTGCGTGCCGGCCGACCGGCCTGCGGCGATCGCGCGTGTCCAGCCCGAGCGCAACGCGCGCGCGTTGCTGGGGCGGATGGCGTTGCATGTGCCCGACGACATCTCGGCGAAGATCGCGACGACGGCGCCCGATGCGCCACTCGCCGCCGCAGCCCCGTTCGTCGCCCCGCCCTTTCTCACCGCGCGCTCTGTGGACGATGCGGGTCGGGCGGCCGACTGCCTGACCGCAGCGGTCTATTACGAAGCGCGGTCGCAGTCGGAAGAGGGCCAGCGCGCCGTTGCGCAGGTCGTGCTCAACCGCGTGCGCGACCGAGCCTTTCCGAACAGCGTGTGCGGCGTCGTCTATCAGGGTGCGGAGCGGCGGACGGGGTGCCAGTTCAGCTTCACCTGTGACGGGTCGATGGCGCGGGCGCGCGAACCGGGCGCCTGGGAGCGCGCGCAGGGGGTCGCGACGGCGGCACTTGGCGGGAGCGTGTACGCGCCGGTCGGGGCGGCGACGTCGTTTCATACCACGAGCATCCTGCCATGGTGGGCCTCCAGTCTCGCGCGGATCACGACGGTCGGGGCGCATGTCTTCTATCGCTGGCAGGGCGCGCTGGAGCGGGCGCTGACGTTTCGGCAGGCCTATGCCGGGGTGGAGCCGGCGTGGCGCGGTGGTGGGAGTACCACCGGTAGCGGCGTGACGGCGGTTGCGGCGCAGATTGCCGGGGTTTCGGTGCATTACGGCAATCGGGACGACGTCTCGGACGTGGATGCGGTCGCAAGCGTGGCCGCGGCGCCGGCGGATGCGGTGCACGGCGTGACGGTTCACCGGGGGGTGACCCGCTCGGTGTCGACGATGGCAAGCGCGAGGGACGTGCAGACCCGGTTGGTGTCGGGCGTTCGGGTTCATGTCGGCGGGCGGGCGTCTCCGACGCTTGGCGGTGGCGAGGGTTTGGACGCGGTCGTCTCGGACGAAAGCTAGCCTCTCCAAAAGCCGCCCCCCCGGCGAAGGCCGGGGCCCAATTGGGAAACGTCGCTAACGGCGGGCGGTGCTCCGTTACGACGACCTCTCCATTTGGGCCCCGGCCTTCGCCGGGGTGGTGCTCGGAGGCTGGGTCAGTGACCTGATCCTCCCCCGCTAGGGGGAGGTGGCTGGCACTTGCCAGACGGAGGGGGAGGTTAGCGATAACGGCTGTTGCGTGTCCTCCCCCTCCGTCGCCTTCGGCGCCACCTCCCCCTGGCGGGGGAGGATCGAGACGGCATCGGACTGGGGAATCGCGCGCGAACGCGGCCCCTTCCCCACTCTCGCAAAACCATGCTGCATCTGCTAACGGCACGCGCATGCTGAACCTGAACAACATCACGGTGCGCCTGGGCGGACGCGTTATCCTCGATGGCGCCACGGCCGCGTTGCCGCCGGGCAGCCGCGTCGGGCTGATCGGGCGCAACGGCGCGGGCAAGTCGACGATGGTGCGCGTGATTGCAGGCCAGCTCGAACCCGATGACGGCTCGGCCGACATGCCCAAGGGCGCGCGCATCGGCTATCTCGCGCAGGAAGCGCCGCACGGCGTGAAGACGCCGTTCGAAACCGTGCTCGAAGCCGATCTCGAGCGCGCCGCGCTGATGATCGAGAGCGAGACGAGCGAGGATCCCGACCGGCTGGGCGACGTGTACGAGCGACTGATCGCGATCGACGCCTACACCGCACCCGCACGCGCCGCGCAGATCCTGCTCGGCCTCGGCTTCGACGAGGACATGCAGGCGCGGACGCTCGACAGCTTCTCGGGTGGCTGGAAGATGCGCGTGGCGCTCGCCGCTCTGCTGTTCTCGCAGCCGGACCTGCTGCTGCTCGACGAGCCGTCGAACCATCTCGATCTCGAAGCGGTGATGTGGCTCGAGGACTTCCTCAAGGGCTACAAGGCGACGATCGTGGTCGTCAGCCACGAGCGCGATTTCCTCAACAACGTCGTCGATCACATCCTGCATCTGCAGGGCGGCAAGATCACGCTGTATCCCGGCGGCTATGACGCGTTCGAGCGCCAGCGCGCCGAGCGTTTGGCCCAGATCGAGGCGGCGCGCGCCAACCAGGCGGTGCAGCGCGAGAAGCTGCAGGAATATATCGCCAAGAACAGCGCACGCGCCTCGACCGCGAAGCAGGCGCAGTCGCGCCAGAAGATGCTGTCGAAGATGCAGCCGATCGCCGAGAGCTATAACGATCCGACGCTGTCGTTCGGCTTCCCCAATCCGACCGAGCTGCGCCCGCCGCTCATCACGCTCGACATGGCGACGGTGGGCTATGCCGACGTGCCGATCCTGAAGCGGCTCAATATGCGGCTCGATCCCGACGACCGCGTCGCGCTGCTCGGGCGCAACGGCAACGGCAAGACCACGCTCGCGCGGCTGCTCGCGGCGCAGCTGACGCCGATGGATGGCGAGATGGCGTCGTCGGGCAAGATGAAGGTGGGGTATTTCACCCAGTATCAGGTCGAGGAACTCGATCCGACCGATTCGCCGATCGAGCATATGTCGCACCTGATGAAGGGCGCGACGCCGGCCGCCGTGCGCGCGCAGCTTGGGCGGTTCGGCTTCTCGGGCGACAAGGCGACGACGCGGGTCGGCAAGCTGTCAGGTGGCGAGCGCGCAAGGCTAGCCTTGGCGCTGATCACGCGCGATGCGCCGCATCTGCTGATCCTCGATGAGCCGACCAACCATCTCGACGTCGATGCGCGCGAGGCGCTGGTGCAGGCGCTCAACGCCTATACCGGCGCCGTCGTGCTGGTCAGCCATGATCGCCACATGCTCGAGCTGACCGCCGACCGGCTGGTGCTGGTCGACGACGGGACGGCGAAGGAATTCGACGGCAGCCTCGACGATTACATCGCGTTCGTCCTGAAGGGCGATGGCGGCAAGGGCGATGCGGCGTCGAAGGCCGACAAGAAGGCGGGCAAGAAGGCCGCGGCGGAGGCCAAGAGCAACGACGCGGCGCTGCGCAAGACGCTGCGCGAGGTCGAGGAGCAGACCGCCAAGTTCACCAAGGAGCGCAACGCGATCGATCGCGCGATGGTTGATCCGGCGACTGCGGAGCCGCGCTTCTCGCGGATGTCGATGGGCGACCTCAGCAAGCGTCGTGCCGAGGTGAATGCCAAGCTGGAGGCGAGCGAGGCGAAGTGGCTCGAGGCGAGTGAGGCGCTGGAGGGCGTGGCGGCGTAAACTTCCCTCCGTCATCCTGACGAACGTCAGGACCAGAGTTACGGACGATGGCGCGCGTAACTCCGGATCCTGGGTCGAGCCCAGGATGACGGGCTAGGTTTCGCCTAACCCCAACCGTCATCCCAGCGAACGCTGGGATCTCCCGGTTCGAGTCGCGACGCCAGCCAACGGGGATACCCCAGCTTTCGCTGGGGTGACGGATCTGGGCGGGCGGCCGCCATATTTCAGATGCTGTCCGCGCGCGGGTGGTCTCCCGCGAAGGCGGGAGACCAGACTGGGTCCCCGCCTTCGCGGGGAAACAGGTAGTTCGGGGGCTAAGCGCCGAACGCTTCGGGCTCAGCCCTCGTCGGCGTCGCTTGCCGCGGGGCGCTCGAACCAAGCCTCGACCGGGCCGACCAGCTTCAGCGTCAGCGGGTTGCCGTTGCGATCGACCTTCTTGCCGAGCGCGACCCGGATCCAGCCTTCCGAGATGCAATATTCCTCGACGTCGTGGCGGATGCCGTCCTTGAAGCGGATGCCGATGCCGCGCTCGAGCAGGTCCTGCTTGAAGAACGGGCTGCGGTGATTGATCGACAGACGATCCGGGGGCGTGTCGCCCGCTGCGGTGGTCGGGGTGTCGGTCTCGGGCGTGTTGGGCGTGTCGGTCATGGTCGCGCGTCTAGCGGCAACCGGCGGGGACGCGCCACAAAAAAGCGGCGCCGGGATTGCTCCCGACGCCGGTCTTTCGCTCTGCAGGGGGTCAGCTACAGACCTGTACCGCGACGCGATCGCCGTAATAGGGATCGACCCGCCACTCGTTCCAGCACCGCGGACGATAGTCCTCTCGGTAATAGGTCCGCACGGGCGGCGCGTAATAGTTCACCGCCGGCGGGGCGTAATAGCCGCCATTGTAATAGCCGCGATCATAATAGCGGTTGCGGTTGCTGCTGCTGGCGATCGCCGCGCCGACGCCGAGGCCAAGGATACCGCCCAGCACCGCCGCACCGGCTGCGTTGCCACCGCCACGATGGCCGTGCCAGCCGCCGCCATAGCCACGGCCATAACCGCGACCCCAGCGCTGTGCATCCGCCGGTACTGCCGCTGTCAGCGCCGTTGCCGCGAGCGCGACGCCCAAGCCTGCCTTCTTCAAAAACCCGTTCATCTTTTCGAACTCCGTTACTAGTTACGCCCGGTCCGCTTGGGACAAACGCATAAGTGTCCGACCGTGTTTCAGGCTTTGGGCGATTCGGCCTGAACCGGGTCGGAACGGGCTGTTAACCCACGGTATAGCTGCGGCGCTGGGCTTCGTTTACGAATTTGGGGTAGGGAGGCGGGATGCGCAGGACCATGACGATGCGAGCGATCGCCTTTGCCGTTCTGGCGGGCAGTGCGGTACTGATCGGCGGACTGGCCTTGTCGGGGTCGCCGGTGACGGTGCGCGCCGCGGAGGCGCCGATACGCGCCGCCAAGGCGCAGGTCGCGGCACCGGTGCGCGCGCTGCCGCCGAAGCCTGCGCCGGTCGTCGCCGCCGCCCCTGCCGACGGCTATGTCGTCAAGCGCGTGCTGGATGTGCCCGAGCCGCTGCGCCACGGCGCCTATTACTGGGATACCGAGGGCGTGCCCGAGGGGCCGATCGTGATCACCGTCGACCTCGTCGCGCAGACCTTGTCGATCTTTCGCGCAGGCTATGAGATCGGGACGGCGGCGGTGATCTATGGCGCGGACGAGAAGCCGACGCCGCTGGGCGTGTTCACGATCACGCAGAAGGACGCGCATCACGTGTCGAACCTGTACGGCGCGCCGATGCCCTACATGCTGCGGCTGACCAACGACGGTGTCTCGATCCATGGCAGCGCGCTGATGGACGGGAAATATGCGACGCATGGCTGCGTCGGCGTGCCGACCGCGTTTGCCAAGCTGATCTTCGGGCAGGTGAAGCTTGGGGATCGGGTGATCGTGACGAGTGGCGAGATGCTGGAACGCGGCGGGCGGATTACTGCGGCTTGAGGGGATGGGGTATACGCGCTCGCCGTACCCTGCCCTCACCTTTTACCGCCTGCGGCGTCTTCCTCTCCCGGTGCGAGACGATTGTGCGCGCGCAATCATATCCACAAGGCAGCCATTCCCCGGCGCAGGCCGGGGTCCAGTTGGGCGACGTCGCCAACGAAGGGCGGCGCTCCGTTACTGCGACCTTTCCACCTGGACCCCGGCCTTCGCCGGGGAGGGGCAGAGTTAGGTTACTAAACCGGATCGGGTGCTGACGCCTCGGGGCTTCGGGCGTAGTGGCGCGACCTTCGGTCTTTCGTGTCGAAAAAAAGAGGCCGGAGGTTTCCCCCCGGCCTCTTTCTCGTTTCACGGAGCGCGCCGCGGCGAAGCCGCGTCGTCGGACCTCGCTTTAGCGAGGCCGGCCGAGCTTGTAAGCCTGGCCGGCTTCGCCGTGCCGGGCTTACGCGCTTTGCTTAGCGCGGCTCGCCCGCTTGCGCTCGTTCGCATCGAGGAAGCGCTTGCGCAGACGGATCGACTTCGGCGTGACTTCGACCATCTCGTCGTCGTCGATATACGCGATCGCCTGCTCCAGCGTCGCACGCTTCGGCGGGGACAGGCGGACCTGGTCGTCCTTGCCGCCCGAGGCGCGGAAGTTGGTCAGCGCCTTGGTCTTCATCGGGTTGACCTCGAGGTCGTCCGGCTTGGCGTTCTCGCCGACGATCATGCCCTCATAGAGCGCCTCGCCGTGACCCACGAACAGGATGCCGCGCTCTTCGAGCGGACCCAGTGCGTAGTTGTTCGCTTCGCCCGACCCGTTCGAGATCAGCACGCCGTTCTTGCGGCCTTCGATCTGGCCCTTGTGCGGACCGTACTTCTCGAACAGCCGGTTCATGATCCCCGTGCCGCGCGTGTCGGACAGGAATTCACCGTGATAGCCGATCATCCCGCGCGACGGCGCCGAGAAGGTGATGCGGGTCTTGCCGCCGGTCGACGGACGCATGTCGGTCATCTCGGCCTTACGGATGTTCATCTTCTCGACGACGGTGCCCGAATGCTCCTCGTCGACGTCGATGATGACGGTCTCGTACGGCTCGGTCTTCTTGCCGTCCTCGTCCTCGCCGAACAGCACGCGCGGACGCGAGATGCCGAGCTCGAAGCCTTCGCGGCGCATCGTCTCGATCAGCACGCCCAGCTGAAGCTCGCCGCGGCCGGCGACTTCGAAGCTGTCCTTGTCGGCTGCCTCGGTCACCTTCACGGCGACGTTCGACTCGGCTTCGCGGAACAGGCGCTCGCGGATCATGCGCGACGTCACCTTGGTGCCCTCGCGGCCCGCCATCGGCGAATCGTTCACGGCAAAACGCATCGACAGCGTGGGGGGATCGATCGGCTGCGCGTGCAGCGGCTCGGTCACCGTGATGTCGGCGATCGTGTCGGCGACGGTCGCAACCGAAAGCCCTGCGAGCGAGATGATGTCGCCGGCCTTGGCTTCGTCGACCGGCACGCGGTCGAGGCCACGGAACGACATGATCTTGGACGCACGACCCGTCTCGATGATCTTGCCGTCGTTATCGAGCGCGTGGATCGCCTGGTTGGTCTTCACGGTACCCGAATTGACGCGACCGGTGAGGACGCGACCGAGGAACGGATCGCGGTCGAGCAGCGTGACGAGGAAGGTGAACGGCACGCCAGCGACTTCCACGGCCGGAGGCGGCACGTGCTTCACGATCGTCTCGAACATCGGGATCAGCGTGCCTTCGCGCGCGTCCATGTCGGTCGAGGCATAGCCGTTGCGGCCCGATGCGTAGAGCACGGGGAAATCGAGCTGGTCGTCATTCGCGTCGAGCGACACGAACAGATCGAACACTTCGTCGAGCACTTCCTGGATGCGCGCGTCGTTACGGTCGACCTTGTTGACGACGACGATCGGCTTGAGGCCGAGGGCCAGCGCCTTGCCGGTGACGAACTTGGTCTGCGGCATCGCGCCTTCCGACGAATCGACCAGCAGGACGACGCCGTCGACCATCGACAGGATGCGCTCGACTTCGCCGCCGAAATCGGCGTGGCCGGGCGTGTCGACGATGTTAATGCGGATGCTCTCGCTCTCGCCCGGGGGCATCCAGTCGACCGAGGTCGGCTTGGCGAGAATGGTGATCCCACGCTCCTTTTCGAGGTCGTTCGAATCCATTGCGCGCTCTTCGACGCGCTGGTTGTCGCGGAAGGTGCCGGACTGGCGGAAGAGCTGGTCGACCAGCGTCGTCTTGCCGTGATCGACGTGCGCAATGATCGCCACGTTGCGGAGGCTCATGAATGTATTCTCTTGAAACGAGGAACGGGGTTGGCGCGCGCCATAGCGTAATTGTTGCGCCGCGGGAAGACCGGGCGGGTTCGGGGCCTCACCACCCCTGCCGTCCTCCTGACGAAAGTCAGGACCCAGGGCCATGGACGGCAGCGTTTGTTACCCAGGGTCCTGACTTTCGTCAGGATGACGGGGGTCGACGCCTATAGGCTCCGGCGGCGAGAATGGCACGCGGATCGCGCACCGCCAGCATCGCCCTGAGCGCGGCGTGCTTGTCGGGCGCGGCGGCATAATAACGCTGCCAGATCCGCAGCCCCATCCAATAGCCGAGCTCGGGCGGCCAGCCCGCGGGCGGCGTGGAGTAGTTGCCGATCCACCGGGCATAGGCCTTGGCTTCGGGCGAGCCCTCGTCCGGGTCGTCCTTGTCGGTGAGGCTACGGGTGAGCGCGATGTCGGTCTGCATCTGGCGCCAGAGGTCTGCCTCGCGGGGTGCGGCCCAGGCGGCGCGGGCGGCGTCGGGTTCCTCGCCGGTGACGAGCTGCGCGATGAAGTCCGCCGCGCCCTCGACGAGAATCGCGGTGAGCAGGGGATCGCGGGCGAGCGTCATGCCGGCATCCTCCTGGATCGCGTGCACCGTCTCGTGCGCGAAGAAATGGCGCAGCGTCTGGCGCAGTTTCTCGGGCGTCGGGGAGATGCGGCAGAGGACTTCGAGGCCGAGCACCTGGGCGCCGGGGCCCGCTGTGCCACCGGAATTGCCCGCGCCGAAGACGATATAGACTTGCGGGAGTTTCGCGTCGGGGAGCGCGCCGTGGAGACCGAGATAGATCGATCGGAGATCGGCGGTGGCGGCCTTGGCGGCGGGGAGGCAGGTCTTGATCGCCTGCGCATAACGGGTGGGGTTGGCGGCGATCGCGCGCGCGAGCGTGTCGGCGTCGCCGATCCGGCCGGGGGTGAAGACGCCGATCGCGACGCTGCCCTTGTCGAGATAGTCGCGTTTAAGTTGTGTGGCGGTCGGCTTGCCCTTGGTCCTCGCGAAGAGCGCGGCGAAGCGGTCGGCGTCTTCGGTGTGGATCGTCGCGGTGAGCGGGTCGGCGGGCGGCGGGCGATTCGCGGCGGCCGCGGGAAGGAGGGCGAGCGCGAGGATCAGCGGGCGGAGCATGACGGGCAGCGTATAGCGTGCTGGCGAGAGCGCCAGAGCGGATATCACGGTCCTCCCCCGCAAGGGGGAGGTGTCGCCGAAGGTGACGGAGGGGGAGGACACGCAACAGGCGTAGTCGCTTACCGCCCCCTCCGTCAGGCTGCGCCTGCCACCTCCCCCTTGCGGGGGAGGATCGTGAGGTAGTGGCGATCGGCAAGCCCACTTACGCCCCACCCCGGCGGAGGCCGGGGCCCAGGTGGAGAGGTGGCAATGATGACGGGCTGCCATCCGTTACCGCTGTTCCCCAATTGGGCCCCGGCCTTCGCCGGGGTGGTAAGACGCGGGAGAGATGGCTCCGCGAGAACTCAGAACCCCTCGAGCACGATCTTCCCCTTGGCGGTGTGGCTCTCGATCCGTGCATGCGCCTTGCGCAGGTTCGCCGCGTCGATCCGGCCGAAATTCTCCGCCAGCGTCGTTCGCACCGTCCCCGCGTCGACCAGCCGCGCGACCTCGTCGAGGATGCGGCCCTGTTCGGCCATGTCCGCGGTCTGGAACAGCGAGCGCGTGTACATCAGCTCCCAATGGATCGAGATCGACTTCTGCTTGAGCGGGCTGATATCGAGCGTCTCGGGATCGTCGATTAGCGCGAGCCGGCCCTGCGGTGCGATCAGCGTCGCGATCTCGGCGACATGCTCGTCGGTATGCGTCGTCGAGAAGACGAAGCCCGGCACGCCGAGCCCGAGCGCCGCGACCTGGTCGGCGAGCGGCTTGCGGTGATCGATCACGTGATGCGCGCCGAGATCCTCGACCCAGCTGCGCGTTTCGTCGCGCGAGGCGGTGGCGATCACGGTCAGGTCGGTCAGCTGCCGCGCGAGCTGGATCGCGATCGAGCCGACTCCCCCCGCGCCGCCGATGATCAGGATCGCGTTCGCCGCACCGGGCACCGGCTTGCGCACGTCGAGCCGATCGAACAGCGTTTCCCATGCGGTGATCGAGGTCAGCGGCATCGCCGCCGCCTGCGCCCAGTCGAGCGACTGCGGCTTGTGCCCGACGATGCGGTCGTCGACGACGTGATATTCGGCGTTCGTGCCCGGCCGGTCGATCGCGCCTGCATAGAAGACGGCATCGCCGACCGCGAACCCCGTCACCGCATCGCCGAGCGCGACGACGGTCCCGGCCGCGTCCCAGCCGAGCACCTGCGGCGTGCCGTCGGGATCCGCGCGGCGCTGGCGGATCTTGGTGTCGACCGGGTTCACCGACACCGCCTTCACTGCGACGAGCAGGTCGCGGCCGGTCGCCTCCGGCTTGGGCAGGTCGAGATCGACGAGCGACTGCGGATCGTCGATCGGGAGCGATTGGGTGTAGCCGATGGCTCGCATGCTGTGTCTCCTGGAATGTGGGGACAAAGCCGCCGACACCCCCTCCCGGTTCCCCTCAGTGCCACGCAGGAGTTGGCAAGCCGGGTGTATTATCTATATACGCCACTTGAACGCGGCGCGGGTTGCAGCCACCATGCGCTACCGAACGGAGACACTTGATGGCCACGACCCCGGAAACGCTGACTGAGCCGAGCCTGGTACTGACGCCGCCCGATCCGGTGCCGACCGTCGCCGCCGCCAAGGCCGCCGGGCTGGTACCCGTCGATGCGGGCGTGAAGTCGCAGCTCGACGAGCGCGTATCGGGGTTCGTCACCGATCTCGTCGCGCAGGACGTCAACAGCCCCGAGTTCGGCAAGCGCGTCGATGCGATCACCGCGATGGGGGCGAAGGAAATCCGCGAGGCGGCGGGCCAGTCGAACCGGTTCCTCGACCGCCCGGTAAGGGCGATGGATCAGGAAACGGGCGTCGGCAAGGATCTGGCCGAGCTGCGCCGCGTCGTCGAGGATCTCGATCCGGGCAAGAAGGGCAATCTCACCGCGCCGCAGAAGCTGTTCGGGATCATCCCGTTCGGTGGCAAGATGCGCAATTATTTCGACGGCTATAAATCGTCGCAGACGCACATCGCGCAGATCCTCAAGAGCCTGTCGTCGGGCAAGGACGAGCTGCTGATGGACAATGCCGCGATCGATACCGAGCGCGCGAACCTTTGGGCCGCGATGGGGCGGCTCGAACAGATGATCCATTTGTCGAAGACGATGGACGCGAAGCTCGAGGACGTCGCGAACGAGCTCGACCATAGCGATCCGGCCAAGGCCAAGGCGATCCGCGAGACGGCGCTGTTCTATACGCGCCAGCGCACGCAGGACCTGCTGACGCAGATGGCGGTGACGGTGCAGGGCTATCTCGCGCTCGATCTGGTCAAGAAGAACAATGTCGAGTTGGTGAAGGGCGTCGATCGCGCCTCGACCACGACCGTGTCCGCGCTGCGCACCGCGGTGACGGTCGCGCAGGCGCTGACCAACCAGAAGTTGGTGCTGGAGCAGATCACAGCGCTTAACACGACCACCGCGAACATCATTGATTCGACCGGCAAGCTGCTGAAATCGCAGACCGCGCAGATCCATGAGCAGGCGGCGTCGGCGACGATCCCGCTCGAGACGCTGCAACGCGCGTTCCAGAACATCTACGATACGATGGATGCGATCGACGTGTTCAAGCTGAAGGCGCTCGACAGCATGAAGACGACGGTCGGCGCGCTGTCGAACGAGGTCGACAAGTCGCGCGGGTATATCGCGCGGGCCGAGGGGGCCACGCAGGGCCAGCTCGGCGGCCCGTCGCCGAGCGCGTTCAAGCTGGAGGCGATGTAACCGCCGTGAGCGAAGTCGACGACGCCATTGCCAGCGCCCGCGCCTCCTGGTCGCGCATTTCGGACGACCGGACGAGCGCCCTCATTCCGCGCGGGCCGTCGCGCGTCCGGTCGCGCCAGACTCAGGCGATCGGCAAGCGGCTGACGCGGATCGCGATCGCCGACGTCGCGATCCTGATCGCGGCGATGGTGATCGGCTGGATCGTGCCGCTCGGGATTGGTGGCGCGATGCTGGTGATGGCGTTGCTGGTGGCGGCGACAGTATTGTTCGCGGTGTGGCCGGCAGAGCGCGCGCCGACTCCAGAGCGGCTCGCCGCGGTCGACATCCGCACGCTGCCCGCGCAGACCGAACGATGGCTGGAGGCGCAGCGCCCCGCCCTCCCCGCGCCGGCGATGACATTGGTCGACCGGATCGGCCTGCGCCTCGAAACGCTGACGCCGCAACTCGCGACGCTCGACGCCAATACGCAAGAGGCGGTCGACATCCGGAAACTGATCGGCGAACAATTGCCCGCGTTCGTCAAGGATTACGAGAAAGTGCCGGCGTCGCTGCGCACGACTCCGCGCAACGGTCGCACGCCGGACGCGGAACTGGTCGACGGGCTGAAGCTGATCGAACAGGAAATCGGCGAAATGACCGCGCGCCTCGCACAAAGCGACCTCGACAACCTGTCGACCCGCGGGCGGTTCTTGGAGTTGAAGTACAAGGACTGACCAGTGACGCGCACTCGGCTCAGCGTGTGTCGCCGCAAGGCGCGCTTCGTGTCCGAAACCGACGCGCTGTTGGTGGCCCGGGCCGGACGCGTGCCGCTCAGGGTCTATCGCTGCGACCGGTGCCTACATTTCCACCTGACCAGCCGGACGAAGGGCAAACGCGTGTCAGGGTTTGATCGCCCCTGACACGTCAGGCTTCAAAAAAGCCGTGCCGATTTCGATGCGCTTGTGAGGCGCAGACTGGGGGGAAGAACGACGCCCGGCCGCGTTGCGGCGGAATAGCGTGCATGACCGTTGCCATCGACCGCGTAAGCGTCTGCGCGTCGGCGTAGCTCGGCGAACCGCAACTGGATCCTCTCTAACTTGCGCTGCAGTTCGTCACGATGTGCAGGGGTCAACGTGCCGCCATCCTCGGCCTGTTGCGCAAGCCCTTCCTGACGGAGCGCAATCAGCCGCGCCCGATGTCCGTTGTCGGCGGCAACGGTTTCGCCCGTTGGCGCATAGATCACCTGGTCGAGTACGTTGATGCGCGGCGCATCGACACCGTATGCGGGTAGCCCGGGAGGGCCGGCAATTGCGGCCGTCGCGGCGAAAGCAATCCAAAGCATGGCGTCATCTCCAATATCGTCCGAGCGATAGTGTCGTAACGCGCCTGATAGTCAAGTCGCGTCAATGCAGGCCGAGTTCTCGACTTTATTCAGCCGTGTTCGTATAGAACCAAATGCTGCCTAAGCCGCCGTTCACGTCAGTAAATTATGGGCGCGACTACCCAGACGGTCTACCGCTGCCTTGTGTATGCCGGGT
Organism: Sphingomonas sp. Leaf34; assembly: GCF_001421805.1. GTDB lineage: Bacteria > Pseudomonadota > Alphaproteobacteria > Sphingomonadales > Sphingomonadaceae > Sphingomonas. Next base: position 635,268 of record NZ_LMLC01000001.1, read on the forward strand.
GTCGAGGTCAACACGCCGAACGCCTGTGGCCGTGGCTTGTTGAACACCAGCGGCGCGCCGAGCGCATCGCTGACGGCCGCGCCCGCCTCGCTCGCGACCAGGACCGCGGCGGCGATGTCCCATTCATTGCCCCAGCGCAGCGTGGCGACGAGGTCGGCTTCGTCGGCGGCGACCATGGCGATGCGGAGCGCGATCGAGTTGGGTTTGTGGACCATGACGAGGTCGCGGTCGGCCTTGGGGAGCGCGTCTGTGGGTGTCCGGCTGCCGGGGAAGTCGGTGCGGGTGCCGGTCTGGAGGCGCACGCCGTTGCGGGTGGCGCCCTGCCCTGCGACCGCGTGCCAGCGTTCGTCGCGCGATGGCGCTTCGAGGATGCCGATCACCGGGCGGCCGCGGTCGACCAGCGCGATCGAGACACACCAGCCGGGCCGCGCGCGGATATAGTCGCGGGTGCCGTCGATCGGGTCGACCACCCAGAGCAAGTCGTGCGCGAGCCGGTCGGCGTTGTCGGCGGTTTCCTCGGAGAGCCACCCCGCCTCAGGGAGCAGCGTCGCGAGGCGCGCCTTGAGCATCCGGTCGATCGCGATGTCGAGTTCGCAAACCGGGCTGCCAGGCGTCTTCTCCCAGCGCTGGAAGTCGGTGTCGAACCGGTCGAGCGCCATCGCGCCCGCCTCCTGCGCGATCCCCGCGACCGCGTCGGCCATCGCGCGGAGCCATTCGGGCGAGCGCGGCGGGCCGCGATAGCGCTCAGCCACTCGCCACCGTCATGCCCTCCACGCGCAAGGTCGGTACGTTGACGCCGTAGCGGAATTCGAGGTCGTTCGCGGGCGTCATCGCGAGGAACATATCCTTCACGTTGCCGGCGATCGTGAACTCCGCGACGGGCGTGGTGATCTGGCCGTTCTCGATCCGGAAACCAGCCGCGCCGCGGCTATAGTCGCCGGTCACGCCATTCGCGCCGCCGCCCATCAGTTCGGTGACGTAGACGCCCGATTCGATGTCGGCGATCAGCGTTTCGAGCGGAACGTGGCCCGGCTCCATGAACACGTTGCTGGTCGACACGCCGGGGCCGCCGCCGATGCCGCGCGCGGCGTGGCCGGTCGGTTCGAGGCCGAGCTGGCGCGCCGAGGCCGAATCGAGCAGCCAGCGTTCGAGCATGCCGTTCTCGATGATCTCGCTCGGCGAGACGGGCAGGCCCTCGCCATCAAACGGACGCGAGCGCAGGCCGTGCGGGCGGTGCGGATCGTCGCGGATCGTTATGCCGTACGCGAACACCTGGCTGCCGAGCGAATCGAGCAGGAAGCTGGTCTTGCGCGTGATCGCCTGGCCCGAGATCGCGCCGAGCATGTGACCGACCAGCGACCCACCGACACGGCGGTCGTAGACGATCGTGGTCGGACCGCTGACGAGGCGACCGGGGTTGAGGCGGGCGACGGCCTGTTCGCCCGCACGGCGGCCGATCGCTTCGGGGTCTTCGAGATGCGCGCGGAGCCGAGCGCTGCTGTGCGCGTAATCGCGTTGCATGCTGCTGCCTTCGCCGGCGAGCACGCTGGCCGACACGCCGTAGCCGGTCGCGGCATAGGCGCCGGCGAACCCGTGGCTGGTGGCGAGCGCCCAGACGCTGCGCGACGCGCTCGCGCCGCCGCCTTCGCTGTTCGAGACGCCGGGGACGGCGCGGGCGGCGTCTTCGGCTTCGAGCGCCGCATCGCGGAGCTGCTCTGGGTTGACGTCGCCGCCGTCGTCGAGGCCGAGCATGGGGGTGATGCCGTGGAGCAGGCGGTCGGCGGGGGCGAGGCCGGCCCAGGGATCCTCGGGTGCCTCGCGCGCCATCGCGACTGCGCGTTCGACGAGCGCGTCCATCGCCGCGGTCGACAGGTCGGAGGTGGAGACGCTGGCGGAGCGCTGGCCGACGAACACGCGCAGGCCGAGATCCTCGCTTTCGGAGCGGCCGATATCCTCGAGCTTGCCGAGGCGGATCGACACGTCGAGCGCGGCATCGGCGGCGAAGACCGCATCGGCGGCGTCGGCGCCCGCCGCCTTGGCGCGCTGGACGATGTCGTGGGCGCGGTCGCGGGCTTGGTCTGGAGTCAGCATATCAGCGACTTAAGGATGCAGCGTCGTGCCGACAACCACGCAGGCGAGGAACATGAGCAGTCCGGCGAACCGGTTCGCGCGGAAACGCGCGAGTGCGGCTGTGCCTGCCCCCTCCTGCGTATCGGGTTTGAGCGTGACGACCTGCCAGCCGAGGTGGAGCGCGACGGGGACGAGCGCGGCGATCGCGAGCGGATCGGGACGGACGGCCCAGAACGCTGCGGCCCAGAACGCGACGGCGGCGATGTAGAAGATCCCGACGCCGGCCTTCACATGGGTCCCCATGCGGAGCGCCGACGAGCGGATGCCGATCATCGCATCGTCCTCGCGGTCCTGCAGCGCGTAGATCGTGTCGTAGCCGATCACCCAGGCGATCGCGCCCGCGTAGAGCAGCCACATCGGCGTATCGAGCGACCCTGCGATGTCGCTCCAGCCGACCAGCAACGCCCAGGAGAAGACGATCCCGAGCCAGGCCTGCGGCCACCAGGTGATGCGCTTCATGAACGGATAGGCGGCGACGGGGGCGAGGCTGGCGAGCGCGACGATCGCGGCGAAGAAGGTGAGTTGCCGCAGGACGGCGAACCCGACCAAGCATAGCACGACGAGCCAGACCCAGGCGAGCTTGATCGACACGAGACCGCTCGGGATCGGGCGGGCCCGCGTGCGCGCGACCTGCGCGTCGAGGTCGCGGTCGACGATGTCGTTGAACACACAGCCTGCGCCGCGCATCGCGATGCTGCCGAGGAGGAGCCAGAGGATGAGGTCCCAGCGCTGCACCGCGCCGCCGGCGAGCGCGACGCCCCAGGCGCCGGGCCAGAACAGCAGCCACCAGCCGATCGGCCGATCGAAGCGCGCGAGCAACGCGAGGCCGCGGAGCGTTGGCGGGAGGCGTCCGACCAGCCCTCGGTGTTCGCTGTCGGGGACGATTTCCATGGGCGCGGGCTGGGTCTGCATGGCGGAGGCGTAGGAAGAGGGCGTTTGGCGCGCAAGCCTTTGCCGGGTACCGGTGGCGCGTGACGTGTTTCGAGCCCCTTGCATGATCGGCCTGTCGGTCGCGGTCGGCCGCTTCGTCGAGGCGTTGTTCTGGGGGATCTTCCGCGTCGCCGGCGCGGTTGCGGGGGTGCTGATCCTTGGCGTCGTCGTGGCGGTAGTGGCTTGGGTGGTCGCGCGGAAGATGTGGGCGCGTCGGAAGCGCTGAGTTGCCGCTCTTGGTGGATAAGGCCGCTGAGGGCCTATCCCTGATGGCCGATCATTACGTGCCGTCCGCCAATTGGCTGATCTAGAGTAGGATCCGCTTACAACTAGACCGTCATCCTGACGAAAGTCAGGACCCAGAGTAACGGACGGCGCGCTCATGGCTCTGGATCCTGACTTTCGTCAGGATGACGGAGTTTGGGGGTGAACCGCGCTTGCCGGGAACCATGGGATCGCGCGGCGGACGGTGGCGACCGGCCCTGGCCGCCTCGTCCATCTGCCCTGCCCACTCCTCGCGCCCGACAATCGCCGCTCTTGATCCTCCCCCGCCAGGGGGAGGTGGCGCCGGAGGCGACGGAGGGGCCGGATACGGAACAGCGGTTCTCCCCTTCCTCCCCCTCCGTCTGGCAAGGGCCAGCCACCTCCCCCTGGCGGGGGAGAATTGGGGCCGCGCTTTTGCACCGCGAGCGTACCCACTGCCGCCCCTCCCCGTGCCGTTGAAGATTTGCTAGGGCACTGCCATGCCCGCAACTCCAGCCTGGCCGCCGCAGTCCACGCCGCGCCTCTTCGTCGATACGCCGCTCGCGATCGGTCCGCTTCACGTCGATGGGCCGGCGGCGCATTATCTCGTCGGGGTGATGCGGATGAAGATCGGCGATCCGGTGAAGCTGTTCGACGACCGGACCGGCGAGTGGGTCGGAGTCGCGTCGAGCGTCGGCAAGCGCGATCTGGTGCTCGACGTCACCGCGCTGCTGCGCCCGCGTGAAGACGTGCCCGACCTGTGGCTGTGCGCCGCGCCGCTGAAGAAGGGCCGCGTCGACTGGATGGCGGAGAAGGCGTGCGAGCTCGGCGTCGCACGGCTGCAACCCGTCGTCACGCGGCGGACGATCGTCGACAAGCCCAATACCGAGCGGCTGCGGACGCAGATGATCGAGGCGGCCGAGCAATGCGGGCGCACCGCGCTGCCCGAGGTGACCGAGCCGGTGAAGCTTGCGGCGCTGCTGCGCGACTGGCCCGAGAACCGCGCGCTGTTCTTCGCCGACGAGACCGGCGGCGTGCCCGCGCTGGAGGCGATGCGCGCGCGGCCGGGGCCGGCGGCGATCCTGATCGGGCCGGAGGGCGGCTTCGATACCGACGAACGCGAGGCGATCCGCGCGCACCCGCAGGCCGTCGGGGTCGGGCTTGGGCCACGTATCCTGCGGGCGGAAACCGCAGCGGGTGCGGCCGTCGCGCTGTGGATGGCGGCGGCGGGCGACTGGCGCCGATAACAGAACCGGGGCGCAATACCTACCGATTGGTCCGAATCCCCCCTAGCGGGCTCGTTCATCGCCGCGTAAGGCGCGACAATGACGACGATACCCGCTCCGAAAAAGACCAGCCCGACGATCGAGTCGCGCGACCAGTTGATCGCCAGCTTCGCCAGCGGCGAAAAGCCCAAGGACGCATGGCGGATCGGCACCGAGCACGAAAAGTTCGTCTATGCGAATAGCGACCATCACGCGCCGTCCTATGACGAGGCGGGCGGCATCCGCGCGCTGCTCGGCGAGCTGGAGCAATATGGCTGGACGCCGGTCCTGGAGGGCGGCCCCGATGGTACGCAGAACGCCATCGCGATGTCGGGCGCGGACGGCAGCATCAGCCTGGAGCCCGCGGGTCAGTTCGAGCTGTCGGGCGCGCCGCTCGACAATCTGCACGAGACCTGCGCCGAGACCGGGCGTCACCTCGAGCAGGTGAAGGCCGCGGGCGAGAAGCTCGGCATCGGGTTCCTGGGGCTCGGCATGTGGCCGGACAAGACGCGCGCCGAACTGCCGACGATGCCCAAGGGGCGCTATGCGATCATGCTGCGGCACATGCCGCGCGTCGGCAGCATGGGGCTCGACATGATGCTGCGGACCTGCACGATCCAGGTGAACCTGGATTATGCGTCCGAGGCGGACATGGTGAAGAAGTTCCGCGTCGGGTTGGCGCTCCAGCCGCTCGCGACCGCGCTGTTCGCGAATTCGCCGTTCACCGAGGGCAAGCCCAACGGCATGCTGTCGTATCGCAGCCATATCTGGTCGGACACCGATCCGCATCGCACCGGCATGCTGCCGTTCGTATTCGAGGATGGCTTCGGCTATGAGCGCTATGCCGAGTACGCGCTCGATGTGCCGATGTATTTCGTCTACCGAGAGGGCAGGTATATCGACGCCGCCGGGCTGTCGTTCCGCGATTTCCTCAAGGGCGAATTGTCGGTGCTGCCGGGCGAGAAGCCGACGCTCGACGACTGGACCGATCACCTGTCGACCGCGTTCCCCGAGGTGCGGTTGAAGACCTTCCTCGAGATGCGTGGCGCGGATGGGGGCCCTTGGAACCGGATCTGCGCGCTGCCGGCCTTGTGGGTCGGGTTGCTGTACGACCAGGGTGCGCTCGATGCCGCATGGGATCTGGTCAAGGACTGGACGCTCGACGAGCGCCAGAGCCTGCGTGACGGCGTGCCGAAGCTCGGCCTGAACGCGCCGATCGCGGGCGGCGGCACGCTGCGCGACATCGCGGGTCAGGTGCTCGACATCGCCGGCGCAGGGCTGTCGGCGCGCGCACGGTTCAACCGGGCGGGCGACAACGAGACCGGCTTCCTCGATCCGCTGCGCGAGATCGTGCGGAGCGGCAAGGTGCCGGCAGAAGTGCTGCTCGACCGCTATCACGGCGCCTGGAACGGCGACGTCTCGAAGGTGTACGACGAAGCCAGCTTCTGACGACGCCGATCCCGCCTCAGCCGCGCAGCTTGGCGAACAGCCGCGGGACGAGGCCGTTGCGCGCCATCCAGTCGTCATAGGCGCGATAGGCGGGATCGAGCTTCAGATGGCGCTCCTCGGTCTTGGCGCGCCAGTAATAGACGCCGCTCACCGCCGCCATCAACAGCGTGGCGCGAGTCGCGTCGACCATGCTGCCGAGCGTGAGCACGGGGATCGTCGACAGCCACCAGAACAGGTTCTTCGACAGATAGGCCGGATGGCGCGACACCGCATAGGGGCCGTGCGTGAGGATGCCGCGGTTGGTGAGGTTCGAGAACCGGAAGCCGAATGCCATCGTCGCCCAGGCGTAGATCGCGGTCAGCCCGACCAGGATCGCGCCGATCAGCGCGAGCAGGATCGGATGGCCCTGAAACCAATAGGCCCAGTCCGACGTGCCGGGATGATAATCGAGCGGACCGCCGGGGGTCATCAGGATGAACGGCGGATAGCACATCAGCGCGGGCAGCCACGCCGCCGCGAACGGGTTGGCGCTGCGGATGTGCGAATCGAGCGGGCGGAACGTCAGCAGATACCCCACCGTCGCGAACGCCACGTCGATCAGGAACATCAACGTCACCAGCCAGCTCGACAGCGCGACCGGATCGTGGAGCACGGTCGCGACATCGCCGCGGACGAAATCGCCGAACCCCGGCGGCACGATCGCCAGCATGAACGCGAGGAAGAACGTCTTCACCCCCCAGGCGCGCAGGTGTCCGTAAATCGCCTCGGGCTCCACCCCAGCCTGCCCGGTCATCCAGGCACCGAGATGCCAGGCGCCGTCGCGCGGATCGACCAGATAGCGGTCGATCCAGAGGACATAGGGGATCGACACGACGAACAGGATCGGCGCCGCGTTGGTAAAGCACCACATCGCAAACGCGAAATTGCCCTGCCAATAGAACCGCCCGGCGCCATAGATCACCGCAATCGCCGCCCATGTCGCCCATAAACCGGCCAGCTTGGTCAGGCTCGGGTCGAGCGTCTCGCGCCATGGCTTGCGCGCCGACCAGTCGATGCCGGTGGTCGAGCTCAGATGGACCTTGTCGACGAGCAGCGACCAGAGAATCATCGGCAGGCCGCACGCGGCGACGTTGGTCAGCGCCGAATAGGGCCCGTCCATCCCGTAATGCCGTGCCAGCCCGATCCAGACCAGCACGCCGACCAGCCCCGCCAGCCCCGCCCCATGGCTGACCGCGGATTTCGGTCGGGGATCGGGCGTGGCGGAAACGGCAATCGCTGGGTCATGATCCATGCCCGAGGCCTAGCGTAAAATGGTAATGAAGCCATGAAGCATGTTCGGATGCGGTCACACGGGCGCTTGCGCCGAGCGCGCGGCGACGCTAGTTCCTTCGCTCGCTCCGGCACATCGGGCGGGTATAGTACAATGGTAGTACAGCAGCCTTCCAAGCTGAATACACGGGTTCGATTCCCGTTACCCGCTCCATTTATATCCAGAGCCAAAGCTCGCGATTATGGCGTTACGAGCCGCCCCAACAGCATTGCCATCCGCCGCCGCCCTTGCGTGGTCAGCCGGACGTGCGACCGTCGGCCATCGCGCTCGTCGCGCGTGCGGTCGACCAGGCCGGCGTCCTGCAGCATCGACAGATAGCGGAGCGCGGTGGCCGATGGCGACCGTGCACCGATGCAAACCGCGGAAACGCTGAGCTGACGTTCCTCGTGCTCCGAGATGAACAGATCGAGCAGGATATCCCAGGCTGGCTCGGAAAACAGCGCATCGCCCAGAATGTCGGCGCGCATCTGGCGCACCTCGTAAAGGCGCTTTGCTATCTGCGCGAGCTGGGCCTGGGGTAAGACCGGGGCGAACGCACAGTCCTTGGTCTTGCGCGCGGGTGCGGCGATCAGGGTGGCGAGCGGCGTCAGCAGCGGCGCCAGGGCAAGGACGTAGGTCATGAGCACCTTTCAGAATGAAGGTTATCCGAACGTGGGATCCTGCCGGCTCCAGTCGAGATCCCAGCCACGCGTCCGGATCCGTTGCGAGTGCCGCATCGTACCGATCACCAGCACCAGGACGATGGGATAGCTCCAGGCCGCGGCGAGCACCGCGTAGACAAGCCGGATCACCTCGGGGCTGATCGCCTTGGCAAGATGTGCTCCGGACCCCAGCGCATGCAGCGCGGTGATCCAGGCTGGCCAGAACCGATCGGCACGCAGCGTGATACCGATCATCGCCAGGAGCAGCAGCACATCGACGACCATCACGCCGACTTCCACCCCCGAGAACAGCGAAGGAAAGTCGCGCTGGAGCAACCCGGTCGACACGGCTGCGATCAGCAGCGCCAGTCCGGTCAATCGCTCCGGCGCACCGCCGCGCCAGAGCGCATATCCCGACGCTCCGATCTGGATCGCATAAAACACCCAAACTCGATCCAACGCGTATCTCCGAACCTGACGAAGCCGGACCGAGATCGGTCGTTCAGGCGACCGCCGCCAAGCGACGCGGCGTCTCGACGGCACCCTGCAACGCGCCTTCGTTGGGCGGGCACTTCGCGGTGTCGCCATAGCCATAGAATTGGCCAAGCCCGATGTCGTGACGGACATCGACCAGCGCGCGATGTGCCTCGACGAAGCGCTGACGCGCGTTGATCATGTCGTACGAGGCCTGCGAAACCAGCTGCAGGGCCGCGGTGCCTGTTCCTACCGGCAGGTTCGCGGCAACCCGCTGCTGAAGCAGCGTCGATACGCACGACGCGGCCAGCATCGCCGCTTCGTCGACCGCCGTCTCGGCCTTCAGGAAGATGTCGGTTACCGCATCGGTGGCATCGCGTCGCTGTTTCAACATCGAAAGTCTCCCCGTTGGCCCCGAGCGTTCGGTGCCGTGTATGGGCGCAGCGCTGATCCGGGTTGCCCGCAACAGCGTGGTCAACGTCATCGCCATGTTCACGAGCGCCATCGAGGTGATGGCGATCAAGCCCACGAGCCCGACCAGTCGTACCAGCCTGTCGCCGACCGGAACCCGGTTGCGCGCCATACCCCTCGAACCGCTGCCCTGGGACAATCCCAGGAAGCGGCGAACAAGCCCCCACGGCTCGGTCGCAAAGATCCCTGCCGGTCGGACGGGGGGATTGGGAACGTCGAATGGTTCGGATGGGAGACGTTCGTATGTCGGCGGCACCGCCGGGGGATGATCCTGAAGGAGGGTATCCCCGCTTTGATTGCCACCGCCTTGCTCGTGCTGTTGGAGACGGCGCGCAGCTTCGAACCGGGTGCCGACGCCAAGAATCTGGACCGCGCGCTCGATCCGCTTGTCGATTGCCGAGGGAGACACGTTGAACCGCGCCGCGATTTCCTTCGAATTGTGATGCGTCAGCACCAGCCGCAGACAGGCACGCTGGGCTTCGGTCAACTGCTCGATGCGTCCTGCGGTCATGCCGCGATGGTAGCGCGAACGCGGCGCCGTTGCACCATTCACGTGCGTCAGGACAGGGTTTCCAAGCCGCGGCGGCGCAACGCGTTGAAAGTGCGAGAAAGCCTTGATGGCCGACTCGCTGGCCTAGCCCGATCGCCTGCCAATGACAGGCAATTGGGGGCACCTAGAATGTTTAGTACAGAGGCTCACGTCGGCGAAACGCATCGTCCGCCCGCCGATACGGGTGGCGAAGTCGGCGCCGTCGAGCGTCGTTTCGAGAGGTATCGGGAGATTAGCGGGCATGCGGGCAGGCCCCTCATTCCAGCGGGCGATCAGGGCATCTTCGAACTCGGCCTTGGCGCCACCGAATCCCATATCGAGGACGTCATCGACTTCGGCGCGGCGGCGGGCGGGATCGACGCGGACTGCGGTCGTGCGTGGATGGTTATTTCTATCACGTGGACAGACAAAGGGCCGGGGATTGCTCCCCGGCCCTTTGCCTTGGTCGTCTTGGTCGGAACGGAGGACCGGCAAAGCCGGCGCGTTCGTCGGACGGGACTGGTAGCCATGCCACCAGCCCGCCGGCCGTTCTGATTTTCTTGTCCGGGGCAGCCTTCGCTGCCCCGGTCGAAGATCAGAAGTCCATGCCGCCCATGCCGCCCATGCCGCCGCCGCCGCCCATGGGCATGGCGGGCTTGTCTTCGGCCATTTCGCTCACGGCCGCTTCGGTCGTGATCAGGAGGCCTGCGACGCTGGCTGCGTTCTGCAGCGCGGTGCGGACGACCTTGGTCGGATCGATCACGCCGGCTTCCACCAGGTTCTCGTAGGTGTCGGTCGCGGCGTTGAAGCCGATGTTCGAGTCGTTGCCGTCGAGCAGCTTGCCCGAAACCACCGCACCGTCATGACCCGCATTCTGCGCGATCTGGCGAACCAGCGCGGTCAGCGACTTGCGGACGATGTCGATACCGCGCGTCTGGTCTTCGTTCGCACCGGTCAGGCCGTCGAGGACCTTGGTCGCGTACAGCAGCGCCGTACCACCACCGGGGACGATGCCCTCTTCGACGGCTGCGCGGGTTGCGTGCAGTGCGTCGTCGACGCGATCCTTGCGCTCCTTGACTTCGACTTCCGACGAACCGCCGACCTTGATCACCGCAACGCCACCGGCGAGCTTGGCGAGACGCTCCTGGAGCTTCTCCTTGTCATAGTCGCTGGTCGTGTTCTCGATCTGCTGACGGATCGCTTCGGTGCGGCCCTTGATCGAGTCATGATCGCCGGCACCGTCGACGATGACGGTGTTGTCCTTGTCGATCGTGACGCGCTTGGCAGTGCCGAGCATGCCGAGCGTGACGGTCTCGAGCTTGATGCCGAGGTCTTCCGAGATCATCTCGCCCTTGGTCAGGATCGCGATGTCCTCGAGCATCGCCTTGCGACGATCGCCGAAGCCCGGTGCCTTGACCGCTGCGACCTTCAGGCCGCCGCGCAGCTTGTTGACGACGAGCGTGGCGAGTGCCTCACCCTCGATGTCCTCGGCGATGATCAGGAGCGGGCGACCCGACTGAACGACGGCTTCCAGGATCGGGAGCATCGCCTGCAGGTTGCTGAGCTTCTTCTCGTGGATCAGGATGTAGGGATCCTGAAGCTCGACGGTCATCTTCTCGGGGTTGGTGATGAAGTAGGGCGAGAGATAGCCGCGGTCGAACTGCATGCCTTCGACGACGTCGAGCTCGAATTCGAGACCCTTGGCTTCCTCGACGGTGATCACGCCTTCCTTGCCGACCTTCTCCATGGCTTCGGCGATCTTCTCGCCGACTTCACGGTCGCCATTGGCCGAGATGATGCCGACCTGCGCCACTTCCTTCGAACCCGAAACCGGCTTCGAACGCGCCTTGACGTCCTCGACGACCTTGACGACGGCGAGATCGATGCCGCGCTTCAGATCCATCGGGTTCATGCCCGCTGCGACCGACTTCATGCCCTCGCGGACGATGGCCTGCGCTAGAACCGTCGCGGTGGTCGTGCCGTCACCGGCGATGTCGTTGGTCTTCGAGGCCACTTCGCGCAGCATCTGCGCGCCCATGTTTTCAAACTTGTCCTTGAGCTCGATCTCCTTGGCGACGGTGACGCCGTCCTTGGTGATGCGCGGTGCGCCGAAGCTCTTGTCGATGACGACGTTGCGGCCCTTGGGGCCCAAGGTCACCTTGACTGCGTCGGCGAGGATGTCGACGCCGCGGAGGATGCGCTCACGCGCGTCGCGGCCGAATTTTACGTCTTTGGAAGCCATGCTAGCTGCCCTTTCGATGGAGTGAAGTATAGGAAGTGCAGACGCTGGCGCGGATCTCGCGGCCAGCCTTTCTCGGCCCGGTCACGTCAGCAAAGGCCGACGATCGCGAGACCGTCGGGGTCAGCCGACGATGCCGAGAATGTCCGATTCCTTCATGATGAGGAGATCCTCACCGTCGACCTTGACCTCGGTGCCCGACCACTTGCCGAACAGAACCTTGTCGCCGGCCTTGACGTCGAGCGGGGTGATCGTGCCGTTCTCGGCGCGGGTCCCGGTGCCGACGGCGACGACTTCGCCTTCCTGCGGCTTTTCCTTGGCGGTGTCGGGGATGATGATGCCGCCAGCCGTCTTCTCTTCGGCTTCGAGGCGCTTCACCAGCACGCGATCATGCAACGGACGAAAGTTCATGGGGTCCATGTCCTTTTGGGATTGTGACAGATTTCTGGCACTCAGGGATCCCGAGTGCCAACACCCGGCATATGTGGACGCCCGGGCGACATGTCAAAGGTTCCGCCGCGGAAATTTTTTCCGACTGGCGTGGTATTCGGGCACCGTGGCTGAAGAGCGGGTGCGCGCAGTGACAACGCCGACGTTGGTAGCACGGATACCGAAAAACGCCTCGCCGCCCGCGCCAATACGCCGTCATCCTCGCGAACGCGGGAATCGATACGGGCGGGCGTCACGATAGGAGCGCCGACGTTCGAGTCTATGGGTCCCCGCGTCCGCGGGGATGACGGGGTGGGGTGGAGTGGGGCCGCGCGACGACGCCCCCTGTGTTGGCCTCGTAACACAGGCCATTTACGAAGCCCCACGCTTGCTCTAGCTCTCGTCCCATGACCGATACAGCTGCGCCGTCCTACGCCCCCTCCTACACCGATCCGGCCCGCCCCCCGCGGCGGAAGTGGCGGCTGGTGCGCGGGGTGTGGAAGCTGCTCGTCGCGATCAAGGACGCGCTCGTCCTGCTCGCGATGCTGCTGTTCTTCGGCCTGATCTTCGCGGCGCTCAACGCGCGGCCGGGGACCAAGGCGATCAAGGATGGCGCGCTGGTGCTCGACCTGAACGGGTCGATCGTCGAGCAGCCCGAGGAGCAGGCCGCGTTCGCCGCGCTGTCGGGGCAGAGCACGACTCGCCAGTTCCGGCTGCGCGACGTCGTGCGCGCGATCGACACCGCACGCACCGATGGCCGCGTGAAGGTCTTGGTACTCGATCTCGACAGCTTTGGCGGAGCATATCCCGCGGCACTCGGCGAGGTCGGCGACGCACTCGCGCGCGTGCGTGCGAGTGGCAAGCCGGTGCTCGCCTATGCGACCGCCTACACCGATGGCGGCTATCGCCTCGCCGCGAATGCGAGCGAGGTGTGGGTCAACCCGATGGGCGGCACGATCTTCATGGGCCCGGGCGGCAACCAGCTCTACTATAAGGGCCTGATCGACAAGCTGGGCGTCAACGCGCACGTCTACCGGGTCGGCCGCTACAAGTCGTTCGTCGAGCCGTACACGCGCGCCGACCAGAGCGAGGACGCGAAGGCGGCGAGCACCGCTTTGTACGGGACTTTGTTCTCGCAGTGGCGCGAGGCCGTCGCGAAGGCACGCCCCAAGGCGCAGATCGCGCAGTTCATGAGCGCACCGGACAAGGTGATCATCGGCGCCAACGGCAACATCGCGCAGGCCAATCTGCGCGCGGGGATCGTCGACAAGCTCGGCGACCGGACCGCCTTCGGCCGGCGCGTCGCGCAGATCGCCGGGTCCGACGACAAGAAGCCTGCGGGGAATTACAACAGCATCACCTACGACACCTGGGTGAAGGCCAACCCGCTACCGACCGGCGGCGACCCGATCGGCGTGCTGACGATCGCCGGTGAGATCGTCGACGGCGAGAGCGGCCCTGGCAAGGCGGCGGGCAAGACGATCGAGAAGGCAGTCCTCGACGGGCTCGCCAAGAAGACGCTGAAGGCGTTGGTCGTGCGCGTCGATTCGCCGGGTGGATCGGTGCTGGCGTCCGAGCAGATCCGGCTCGCCATCCTCGAGGCCAAGCGCCAGAAGCTGCCGATCGTCGTGTCGATGGGCGGCCTGGCGGCAAGCGGCGGCTACTGGGTGTCGACGCCGGCCGACGTGATCTTTGCCGAACCCGGCACGATCACCGGCTCGATCGGCATCTTCGGCGTCGTGCCCACGTTCGAGAACGCGCTCGCCAAGATCGGCGTGACGAGCGACGGCGTGAAGACCACGCCGCTGTCGGGCCAGCCCGACATCACCGGCGGGACGACGCCGATGTTCGACGCGATCGCGCAGGCCGGCATCGAGAACGGCTACCGCGCGTTCGTCAGCCGGGTCGCCGCGTCGCGCAAGATGACTCCTGCGCGCGTCGACGCGATCGGCCAGGGACGCGTCTGGGATGGCGGCACCGCGCGGCAGATCGGGCTGGTCGACCGGTTCGGCACGCTTAAGGACGCGATCGATGAGGCCGCCAAGCGCGCCAAGCTCGATCCGGCCAAGGTGCATGCGGAGTATCTTGAGAAGAAGCCGGGCTTTCTCGCGACGATCGCGCAGGATTTTGGCAATGACGGCAGCGATGACGATGCGGGCGGCGGCGATGCGTTCGCGCATGTCGCGGCGGACCGCCGCCAGATGCTCGCGCGCGCGGTTGGCGACATGAAGCGGCTGGCGACGTCGGGTTCGGTCCAGGCGCGCTGCCTGGAGTGCGGCGGGATGGGGCCGACGACCGCGGGCTTCGGGGATGCCAGGCTGCTCGACCTGTTGCTGGCTCGGATCGGGTTCTGATGGTCGCCGCCTCTGCCAACGGGGGCGGCATCGTCATTCGCGCCGCGGTTCCCGAGGATGCGGCGTCGATCGCGGCGATCTATGCGCCGCACGTGCTGGTCGGCACCGTGTCGTTCGAGACCGACCCGCCCGATGCACGACAGATGCGCGCTCGGATGGCGGCATCGGACGGGCTGTACCCGTGGCTGGTCGCAACGATCGGCGCCGAGGGCGGCCTGCTGGCCTATGCCTATGCCGCGCCGTTTCACAAGCGCGAGGCGTACCGGTTCGCGTGCGAGACCACGGTCTATGTCGCGGACGCGGCGCAGCGCCAGGGTGCGGGGCGGCTATTGTACGAGGCGCTGATCGATACGCTGCGCGCGCAGGGCTTCACGCAGGCGATCGGCGCGATCGCGCTACCCAATGACTCATCGATCAAGCTGCACGAGGCGGTCGGGTTCCGGCGCGCGGGCGTGTACCGCGAGGTTGGGTACAAGAATGGCCGGTGGATCGATGTGGGTCATTGGCAATGCCAGCTGAATGACCCCGCGGTGCCGCCGGTCGAGCCGCGGCGCTTTGCGGATGTCGGCGTGGTGCGGGGGTGATTCCTTCGCCCGTGCTTCAGGCGCTCGCAAACTCCTGCCCCACCCCGGCGAAGGCCGGGGCCCAACTGGAAAGGTTGGAGTAACGGATCGCTACGCACATCAGCGACGTCCCCCATTTGGGCCCCGGCCTTCGCCGGGGTGGGGGTATGTGCGGGGGGCGATTGCGTGCGGGGCGATACCCCCTGCCCCTCCTTGTTCTCCCGCGAAGGCGGGAGCCCGGACTGGGTCCCCGCCTTCGCGGGGACACATGCTGCTAGCGCTGGAAGCTGGCTGCGTTAGCGACGCCCACCATAGGCCGGCAGCGCGAGGTGGAAGCGGATCGCGGCGGCGCGGAGTGTGAAGCCCGCGCTGGCGGCGATGACTGCGGCCCAGGACAGGGGCATACCGAGCAACACCAGCCCCACATAACTCGCCGACGCCAGCGCCGCCGCGGTCACGTACAGCTCGGGCCGCATCAGGATCGAGGGTTCACCCGCCAGCACGTCGCGGATGATACCGCCGACGCACGCGGTCATCACGCCCATCAGCGCCGCGGGCACGGGCGGCACGCCGTAGCCGAGCGCCTTTGCCGCGCCGTAGACCGCGTAGGCCGCCAGCCCGACCGCGTCGAACCAGCCCAGCGCCTCGCCCTTCCACCAGCGTTCGGGCGTCACCCAGATCAGCAGCGCCATGCCCAGGCACACGGTCGCCGCGCGCGCGTCGTGCACCCAGAAGACCGGCGCGCCGATCAGCAGGTCGCGCACCGTGCCGCCACCGACGCCGGTGATGAGCCCGAAGAACACGAGCGTCACGAACGTCTGCCCCCGCTTGGCCGCCGCCAGCGCGCCCGACGCGGCGAACACCGCGAGGCCGGCCAGGTCGAACCAGGGCGCCGCGACCGGCAGGAGCTGGGCGGGCAGGATCTCGACGGGCAGTGGGACGGGCAACATCGGGCCGGCGTAACCGCCCCGCCCTACAGCGTAAAGCACAAGCCTCGACCCGGCTCGCCAACCCTGAACGAAGATGAACGGGGTGTTGTTTTTGGTTCATGCAACCGGCGGTATAGTCACGTCGTTACACCAGCAGATCAATTCACTAGGGAGTTCAATCATGCGTAAACTCATTCTCGCTCTTGGCTGCAGCGCCATGGTCCTGCCGACCGTCCTGATCCCGGTTTCGGCCGCAGACGCGCGTGATCGTCGCGAATGGCGTGGCCGTGACGGCCGCGTCTATTGCAAGAAGAGCAACGGCACGACCGGCACGATCATCGGCGGCGTCGGCGGCGCGCTCCTCGGCCGCACGGTCGACACGCGCGGCGACCGTACGGTCGGCACGCTGGGTGGCGCGGTCCTCGGCGGTCTCGCCGGTCGCGCGATCGACAAGGGCACGAGCAACAACAATCGTCGTTGCCGCTAAGACGCCACTGACTGTCAGCGGCGAAATCGATGCCGCTAATTCGGTCGTCATGCGTTGGAGGAGGGCGTCGTGGGAAACCGCGGCGCCCTTTTTCTTAATCATACGAAGGATCACATGATGACCACACGCAGCGGTTCGGCAAAGTATGAAGGCCTTGGCAAGAGCGGCAAGGGTCATGTCTCGACGCAGTCGGGCGTGCTCTCGGACAGCCCCTACGGCTTCAACACGCGGTTCGAGAACGAGCCGGGCACAAACCCCGAGGAACTGATCGCGGCGGCGCATGCGAGCTGCTTCACGATGGCGCTGAGCTTTGCGCTCGCGGGCAAGGGCTATGAGGCGGGCACGCTCGAGACCTCGGCGAAGGTGACGCTCGACAAGGATGGCGACGGCTTCAAGATCACCAAGTCCGCCCTCACGCTGAACGCCAAGGTCGAGGGTATCTCGAAGGACGAGTTCGAGGCGATCGCTGCCGATGCCAAGGCGAACTGCCCGGTGTCTAAGGTACTCAATGCTGACATCACGCTCGATCATAACCTCGCCTGATTTCAATGGTGTAAGTCTTTCGGCCGGCTGAACGCGGTGTAGTTTGCGGTTCACGCAACTCCCGCTTCGGCCGGCCGTTCTCTGCGCATCGAAGCAGGAGACGAACAATGCGTATTGCCATTCTCTCGGCGGCCCTTGCCGCCACGGCGTTCGGGGCGATCCCCGCGACCGCACAATCGACCGTCCGCGGCGCCAACCGCGAATATAACGACCAGGTCCGCGACGCGCAGCGCGACTATCGCCGCGACCTGCGCGATGCCGATTCGCGCGGCGACGTGCGCGATGCGCGGCGCGAGTATCGCGAAGAGGTGCGCGACGCACGCCAGGATCGCCGCGGCGACATCCGTGACATCCGCCGCGACAACGGACGCAACGGCAATTGGCAGCAATATCGCGGCTATGATTACAACCGCTACGAGCGGGGCCAGCGCGGCTATTTCGCCGACCGTTATTATCGCGACGGCCGCTATTACCAGGAGCGCCGCCTGGGTCGCAACGACCGCATCTATCGCGGCGGCAACGGGCGGTATTATTGCCGTCGCAACGACGGCACGACGGGGCTGATCATCGGTGGCCTCGCAGGTGGTGCGCTGGGCAACGTGATTGCGGGCGGTGGCTCTCAGTTGCTCGGCACGCTGATCGGTGCGGGCGGCGGCGCGGTGCTCGGCCAGTCGATCGATCGCGGCAACGTGCGCTGCCGCTGATCCGGTATAGTTGATCCGACAGAAGGGCCCGGCAGAAACGCCGGGCCCTTTTTTGCGTCAGATGATGCCGCCGCCAAGGCTGAGGCGGAGCGCGAAGATGATGATCAGGACGATGTTGAGGTTGCGGCCGCCGCTGCTCGAGGAAAGCGCGCCAACCGCCGCCCCGACGATCCCGATCGGGATGACGAGCCAGTTCATCCAGCCGAGCAGCGGAATGAAGGCGACGAGGCCGAGCACCAGGGTGACGAGGCCGATGAGGATGGAGACGAGGTTCAGCATGAGCGGAACATGGCGGCGGGCAGGCGTCGGAGCAAGATGGCGCGCGAAGACGGGCCGGACAGCGCTGGATCTAACGACGAAGTCGACACAGCGGGGCGAACCGCGCGTAAAACGCTTTCTTCACCACCGTTCGCGCATAGAATGTTGGTGATGAGCCTTTCCTTCCGCCCCGCCCTTGTTCTCTTGCCGCTTGCACTGGCGTCGTGTGGACAGTCCTCGACCGACCAGCAGGATCTCAACAGCCTCGATGCCGAGCTGACCAATGGATCGGTACGCGATCCGGCGGTGGCCGAGTCGCTTGCCGCGCAGATCATGGTGGATCCGCGGCTGACGCAGTCGGCGAACACCGATGCGGTGCGACCGGCACCGCGCCCGGATAACGGCGCGGTGCCGCCCGAGGGGCCACTGGAGGCCGATTCGGTCGATCCGAAGACGCTGCAGCGCGCGCCCGCGGCGTCGAACGACTGCCCCGAATGCAGGACGGCGAACGCGGCATTGACGCTTGGCGCGCTGGCCGAGGCGCAGAAAACCCCGGACGCGGGGGCGTGTGCGACCAAGATCGGCTATTCGGCGGGATGGGCGAACCGGTTGCCGGCGGACCTGCCGCTCTATCCGGGCGCGCGGTTGACCGAGGCGGCGGGGGCGGATCGCGACGGCTGTCGCCTGCGCGTCGTGAGTTTCTCGAGCAGCGCGCCGATGCAGAAGATGCTCGATTATTATTACACGCGCGCCCGGGCGGCGGGCTATTCGGCGGGGCATAGCACCGACGGGCGGCAGCATGTGCTGGGCGGGGTTCGGGGGAACGACGCGTATGTCGTGTATGTCACCGCGCGGCCTGGCGGCGGGAGCGATGTGGATATGGTGTCCAACGCTGGTCGGTGAGGGTCGGGTGGCGTTGGTCCGCGATTATGCCACCCCGGCGGAGGCCGGGGCCGAGTTGGGAAACGCTGCTAACTGAGCGCGGCCCCTTGTCACTGCTACCTTTCCAATTGGGCCCCGGCCTTCTCCGGGGTGGGTAGGGGAAAACTGCAGCTTCCCTCACCTGGGCTCCCGCGGACGCAGGAGGCCAGGCTGGATCCCCGCCTCCGCGGGGAAACAGGGTGGGACAGATGCTCGCGCGATGATCGCAAGCGGACGCGGAGGGAGCCTGCCTGTCCCCACCTCGCCCCTCGCCCCGGCCCACCTTTCCGTTCGACCCGATTCGCGCTAGGGCGCGGCGATGTTTCCCCTTCTTTATGTCATGGTCGGTGGCGCGGTCGGTTCCGGCGCGCGCTATCTGACCGGTCGCGCGATGACGGCGCTGCTCGGACCGGACTATCCGTTCGGTACGCTGGCGGTGAACCTGATCGGCGGACTGCTGATGGGCGTGCTGGTCGGCGTGCTGGCGCGGAACACCGCGTCGGAGGCGTGGCGCCTGCTGCTCGCGGTCGGCGTCCTGGGCGGCTTCACGACGTTTTCAAGCTTCTCGCTCGACGTCGTCACGTTGATCGAGCGGGGCGCGATCGGCGTCGCGTTCGGCTATATTCTCCTTTCGGTGATCGGCTCGATCGTCGCAGTATTCGCGGGTCTCACCGCAGTAAGGGCCATCGCATGACCGCGGGCAAAAACGATAGCGACTCCGGTTTTCGGGAGTTCAACGTCGGGTTCGACGATGACGGCATCCGGCTCGACCGGTGGTTCAAGCGGCATCTGCCCGACACGAGCTTCACGACGGTGGCGATGTGGGCGCGCACCGGCCAGTTGCGCGTCGACGGCGCGCGTGCGACTCCGGGCGACCGGATCGCGGCGGGCCAGATGCTCCGCGTGCCGCCGCCCGAGGCCGACAAGGCTGCGGCCGACGTCGACAAGCCCCGGCGCGTCCGTGAACGCGTGATCCTGTCGGACGAAGAGACCGAGCTCGCGCAGGGCATGGTCATCCACAAGGATTTCCAGGCGTTCGTGCTGAACAAGCCGCCGGGCCTCGCGACGCAGGGCGGCACCAAGACGACGCAGCATGTCGACGGGCTGCTCGACGGGCTCCAGTATGACAATGAGGGCCGGCCCAAGCTGGTCCACCGGCTCGACAAGGATACGTCGGGCGCGCTGCTGGTGGCGCGGACGAGCCGCGCGGCGGCGTTCTTCGCCAAGGCGTTTTCGGGCCGTACCGCGCGGAAGGTGTATTGGGCGCTGGTGGTCGACGTGCCGTCGATCGAGGACGGCATGATCGAGCTGCCGATCGGCAAGCAGCCGGGTACCGGCGGCGAGAAGATGCACGTCGACGAGGCCGAGGGCGCACCCGCGCGCACCCGCTACCGCGTGATCGAGCGTGCGGGCAACCGTGCGGCGTGGGTCGAGTTGCAGCCGTTCACCGGCCGCACGCATCAGCTGCGCGTGCACATGGCGGCGATCGGGCATCCGATCGTCGGCGACGGGAAATATGGCGGCGCGGCGGCGTTCCTGACCGGTGGGATCTCGCGGAAAATGCATCTGCATGCGCGGCGCATCAAGGTGGATCATCCCGATGGCGGATCGATCGACGTGACCGCCGGGCTGCCGACGCATTTCGAGGAAAGCCTGAAGCAGCTGGGCTTCGACGAGAAGCTCGGCGACGCGCTGCAGCTCGACGAGAAGAAGCCGCCGTCGCGCGAGGAGATCAAGTCGCGCGCGCGGGCGCATGCGAAGTCGGTTCGGAAAGAGCGTAAAGGTGAGCGGCGTGGGCGCGGGGTTGTCGAGGACAAGAAGCCGGCTGGCGGTAAGCCGGGGGCGCCCAAGACGGGCGGGCCTCGGACGGGGGCCGGGTCGACGTTCGGGGCGCCGCGGAGTGGGCCTCGGGTCGAGGGTGCCAAGCCCGGCGGCCGGGGTCGTTCGGGGGGGAAGCCGAGTGGGCCGCGTACGGGGCCGGGTTCGCGCTGATCTAGCGGACGGACCGGTACGCGAGCCACACACCACCCCGGCGCAGGCCGGGGCCCAATTGGAGAGGTTGCGGTAACGGAGCGATGCCCTCCGTTAGCACCGTCCCCCAATTGGGCCCCGGCCTTCGCCGGGGTGGAGCGGGTGTTGGGGGGGGCGGTCCTCCACTACCCGTTCCCCCGCGAAGGCGGGGGTCCAGGAGCCATGGTCGTAGCACTGCTTGATTCCTGGGCCCCCGCCTTCGCGGGGGAACAGTGATGGGGCGCGTGACTGCCTACCTCATCCACCCGCGCAGCAGCCGCTGCACGGCTTCGGTCACCGTCCCGAACACCATATGCGACGCGACGCTGTGCAGATGCGTCGACGGCGCGGTCTTCCAGGGGGCGTTGCCAAAACCCACCGCGGGCACCGCTGCCTCGTCGAGCAGCGCGGTGTTCGCCAGCGCGAACACAGTGCCGTACCCCGCCGTCACCGCCGGCCGGTATTCGGCCGCGACCGCGTAGACGATCCCCAGCCCTGCCCCGAGCGCGTAGTGCACCGCCTGCCCGGCGAGCGGCTTGCGATCGTCGGGGAGATCATGACCCACCACCACCTGAGAGACCTTGTCCGCCGCCTTTTCGGTCGCGGGTTCCGCGTCGCTGTCCGACGACGAGAGCGCGGCGACGCCCGCCTGGAAACGATCCATCACGAACGACGCGGCGAGCCCCGCGACCAGCCCTGCCGCAGCGGCGGCCCAGATGTTCGGGGTGTCGGTCGGTGCGTGCGCCATCGTGAATCTCCAAAAGTCTGCGAGACGAACCGTCGAGCAAGACGCGCGTTCCGGTTTGGCGTTCCCTCGTTCGCTCGGCTGATCTACGAGGCGGGGATGCGTTGGAAACTCTCATGATCCGCCTTGCCGTGTTCGATTGCGACGGGACGCTCGTCGACAGCCAGGCGAATATCTGCGTCGCGTGCGAGCGCGCGTTTCAGCAGGCCGGGCTCGTCCCGCCGCCGCGTGGCGAAATTCGCCGGATCGTCGGGCTCAGTCTCGTCGAGGCGATGCAGGTGTTGCTGCCACAGGCCGACGAGGCGCTGCACCGTTCGCTCGCAAGCGACTACAAGGCCGCGTTCCATGCGATGCGCGCGAGCGGCGAACTGGCCGACGAGCCGTTGTTCGACGGGATCGCCGACGTGCTGACGAAGCTCGCCGACGATGGCTGGGTGCTCGGCGTCGCGACGGGCAAGTCGGACCGGGGCCTCGCGCATATCCTTGCCGCGCATGGGATCACCGATCGGTTCGTGACGTTGCAGACCGCCGATCGCCATCCGTCGAAGCCCGATCCGGCGATGCTGTTCGCGGCGATCGCCGAAGCGGGCGCGACCGCGGCGACGACCGCGATGATCGGCGATACGAGCTTCGACATGGCGATGGCGCGCGCGGCGCGGGTGCGCGCGGTCGGCGTCGCCTGGGGCTATCACGCGGTGCACGAATTGTCGGATGCGGGGGCGGACGTCGTCGCGACCGCGGTGCCCGAGCTGCTGCACATGGTCGCGGATTCGAGGACGGGGCCATGACCGACGCCGAAAAAGTGGCGCAGCGGCGCTGGTTCGTGCTGGTCGTCGTGCGGATGGCAGGGGTCGCGGGGGCGTTGCTCGGCCTGATCCTGATCGCGCGGGCGCATGACATGGGGCCGAAGATCCTCGGGACGGCGATCGTGCTGTCGGCGATGGCGATGATCGCCACCGTCCCGCGCAGCCTCGCGCATCGCTGGCGGAGTCCACCCCAATGAAGCGGTTCTGGAAAGACGTTGCGATCGATGCCGATCGCGTGGTGACGCTCGACGGCAAGCCGGTGCGGACGCCCGGGCGGCGGCCGCTGGCGCTGCCGACCGCGGCGCTGGCCGAGGCGGTGGCGGAAGAATGGCGCAGCGTCGGCGAGACGATCGATCCGCGGACGATGCCGCTGACGGGGCTCGCCAATGCGGCGACCGATCCGATCGCGAACGACCCGACGCAGTTCGCCGCGCGGCTGGCGGCCTATGGCGAGAGCGACCTGCTCTGCTACCGCGCCGAGGGGCCGCCGTTGCTGGTCGAGCGGCAGGCGGCGGCGTGGAATCCGCTGCTTGACTGGGCGCGCGCGCGGTACGACGTGACGTTCGCGGTGACCGCGGGGGTGATGCACGTTGCGCAGGCCCCCGCGACGATCGCCCGGCTGCACGAGGCGGTCGCGGCGTATGACGATTTCCGGCTGGCGGGACTGTCGCCGGTGGTGACGCTGACGGGATCGCTGGTGATCGGGCTGGCGCTGATCGAGGGCGAGATCGATGCCGACGCGGCCTGGGCGGCGGCGGGTCTCGACGAGGACTGGTCGATCGAAATGTGGGGCGAGGACTGGCAGGCGGCCGAGCTGCGCGAACTCAAGCGCCAGGAGTTCGCGCGCGGGGTGGCGTTTCTGGGGATGCTCTAGCCGTTCTCCTGCGAACGCAGGAGCCCAGGGTTACTAGGGATAGCGCCTGGTATCCTGGGCTCCTGCGTTCGCAGGAGCACCGGGGAGCTTAGCGAGTCAGGCGGCGGATGAAGCCTATCAGCCCCGTTTGCCGCGAGCGCTTGAGGCGTTCGGCGGCAAGGATCGTCTTCACGCCGCGGATGCAGCTGTCCACGTCGTCGTTGACCAGGACATAGTCATAACCGTCCCAGTGACTGACCTCGTTCGCCGCACGCGACATGCGCGCGTCGATCACTTCGGTCGAGTCGGTGCCGCGGCTGGTGAGGCGGCGGTGGAGTTCTTCCATCGACGGCGGGAAGATGAAGACGCGGACGACGTCGCCACCGGCGATCTGGAACAGCTGCTGTGCACCCTGCCAGTCGATGTCGAACAGCACGTCCTTGCCGGCCGCCAGCATCTCCTCGACCTGCGCGCGCGGGGTGCCGTAGCGGTGGTTGAAGACGTGCGCCCATTCGAGGAACTCGTCCTTCGCGACCATGTCGCGAAAGCCCTCGAGATCGGTGAAATGGTAATCCTTGCCGTCGACTTCGCCCGGCCGCATCGACCGAGTCGTCACCGAGACCGACATCTCCAGCTCGTGCTCGTCGGCGAGCAGGCGGCGCGCGATCGTCGACTTGCCGGCGCCGGAGGGCGAGGACAGGACGAACAGGACGCCGCGGCGACGGAAACCATGCGGGTCGGACGGAAGTGTGTGGGGCATGCGCGCCCTTGCCGCGGACTGCGCATGGGCGTCAACCCATGCGCGGCCCGCTTGTGTCATTCAGACGGCGGTCAGTAGCCTGCCTTGCGCGCCTTGTTGCGGTCATACGCCTTCTTGGCCGCATAGCCGCCGCCGAGGACCATGCCGAGCGGGCCCATGCGACGCAGTACGCTCATTGCGACTACGCCCTTGACCGCGCCCGATGCGCCGCCCGAGCCTTCGCGACGACCCATTTCGCGGCCAACCAATGCACTGATGATACGTCCAATCATGACTTAACCTCTCCGAAAACCTGGTCCTTGAGTTCCGCTGCACCGCGCAGCACCGCCCAGCCGATCGCGTAGGTCACGGCCAGCGGCACGACGATTTTGAGCACGTTGGCGGTCACCGCACCGATGATTGCGCCGTCCGCGTTGCCGTCATCGCCGCTAAGCGAATCGATGCCTGCGCCGATCAGCGCGCCTATGGTCGTTGCGCCCACGTAATTTCTCCTTCGCGTGTGGCGGGTTAGCGCGCGAGGGGCGTTTGGGTTCCCTTGCCCCGTGTTCTCCTGCGCACGCAGGAGCCCAGGGTACCAAGCGCGCCGCCCGTGACCCTGGACTCCTGCGTGCGCAGGAGAACGGTTACCGTCCCAGCATTGATTCGGGGCGCACGACCCGGTCGAACGTCTCAGCATCGACCAGCCCGAGTGCGAGCCCCGCCTCCTTCAGCGTCAGACCCTCAACGTGCGCGTGTTTGGCGATCTTCGCCGCCGCGTCGTAGCCGATCTCGGGGGCGAGCGCGGTCACCAGCATCAGCGAGCGGTCGAGCAGGTCGGCGATGCGGTCGCGATTGGGCTCGATGCCGTCGACGCAGCGCTCCGCAAAGCCCTCCATCGCCGTCGCGAGCAGGTCGATCGAGCGCAGCACGTTCGCGCCGATCAGCGGCTTGAACACGTTCAACTCGAGATGGCCCTGCATCCCGCCGACCGTCACCGCGACATGGTTGCCCATCACCTGGCCGGCGACCATCGTCAGCATCTCGCACTGGGTGGGGTTGACCTTGCCGGGCATGATCGAGCTGCCGGGCTCGTTCGCGGGCAGGTCGATCTCGCCGAAGCCGCAGCGCGGGCCCGAGCCGAGCAGGCGGATATCGTTGGCGATCTTGGTGAGTGCGACCGCGAGCGTGTTGAGCGTGCCCGACAAATGGACAAGCGGATCGTTCGAGGCGAGCGCCTCGAACTTGTTGCGTGCGCTGACGAACGGGAGGCCGGTGATCGTCGCCACTTCGCCTGCGAACGCATCACCGAAGCCGTGCGGCGCGTTCAGGCCGGTGCCGACCGCGGTGCCACCCTGCGCGAGGATGACCATGCCGTGGCTGATCGCGGGCTCGATCCGGTGCCGGCAGCGATAGAGCTGGTTGGCATAACCGGAGAATTCCTGGCCGAGCGTCAGCGGCGTCGCGTCCTGCAGGTGCGTGCGGCCGATCTTGACGATGTCGTCCCAGGCCTTCGCCTTCGCATCGAGCGCGGCGTGGAGCCGGTCGAGCGCGGGGATCAGCCGCTGCGTCGTGGCGAGCGCGGCGGCGATGTGGAGCGCGGTCGGGAAGCTGTCGTTCGACGACTGGCTCATGTTGACGTGATCGTTGGGGTGGACCGGCGACTTGCCGCCGCGCGTGCCGGTGAGGACCTCGTTGGCGCGGCCAGCGATGACCTCGTTGACGTTCATGTTCGACTGCGTGCCGCTGCCGGTCTGCCAGATGACCAGCGGGAACTGGTCGTCGAGCGTGCCGTCGATGACTTCCTGCGCGGCTGATTCAATGGCGTCGGCGATGGTGGCGTCGAGGCCGTGCGATCGGTTCACGCGCGCAGCCGCCTGTTTGACGAGCGCCAATGCGTGGACGATGTCGATCGGCATGCGTTCGCGGGTGCCGAAGGGGAAGTTCTCGACCGATCGCTCGGTCTGCGCGCCCCAATAGGCGTCGGCGGGGACTTCGATCGGGCCGATCGAGTCGGTTTCTATGCGGGTGGTGGTCATCTCGTACCTACTCCGTCATGCCGGGCTTGTTCCGGTATGACGCCGTAGAGTCGGGAGCGGCGGAGGCCAGAAGCCCGACATGGGAGTAAATCCCATGCCGTCGACCGCGCGGTGCGCGTCGGCCGGCCGTTCGCGTCGCTGTGCGACCGGCGATCAGCGTGCTGATCGCCTCGCTCCAGCCTACTTCTTCCGCTTGAAATCCACCGCGACGACGTTCGAGCCGTCCTCGATCGGCACCGCGGTGGGGCCGTCATTCTCGGGTTCGTCATGCTCGCCGAGCGCCTCGTCGGCGCCCTCCTGCGCCTGGAAGCGCAGTTCGAAGCTGACCGCGGGATCCTGGAACGCGGTGATCGCCGAATAGGGGATGACCAGCTTCGACGGGACCTGGTTGAAGCTCAGCCCGATCGAGAAGCGCGTATCGTCGACCACGAGGTCCCAATAGCGGTTCTGCATCACGATCGTCATCTCGTCCGGGAAGCGTTCGATCAGCCGCTTGGGGATGTCGACTCCCGGCGCCTGCGTCTTGAAGGTGATGTAGAAATGATGCTCGCCGGGAAGCCCGCCGGCCTCCGACACGGAGCCGAGCACGCGGCCGACCACGGCACGCAGGGCTTCTTGCACGATCTCGTCGTACGGAATCAGGCTATCGGGCAGTCCATCGCTCATTCCCTCTGGGTAGCGGTATTCGGATGCCGGTCAAGATTGCATGCGCCGTACGGTCCGTTATGGGAGTCGGAATGCGCACCGCCACGATTTCCCGCTCCACCGCCGAGACGGCGATCGACGTCACCATAAACCTCGACGGGACCGGCGTTTACGACGTCGAGACCGGGGTCGGTTTCTTCGATCACATGCTCGAACAGCTCTCGCGGCATTCGCTGATCGACCTGCACGTCCGCACCAAGGGCGACCTGCATATCGACGAGCATCACACCGTCGAGGATACCGGCATCGCGATCGGCCAGGCGTTCGCGCAGGCGCTCGGCGACAAGCGCGGCATCACGCGGTACGGCGATGCGCTGTCGCCGATGGACGAGACTCTCACGCGGGTGGCGCTCGATATCTCCGGCCGTCCGTGGCTCGTCTGGAAGGACCTGTTCTCGCAGACCCGGCTCGGCACGATGGATACCGAGATGTTCGAGCATTTCTTCCACAGCTTCGCGCAGGCCGCCGGCATCACGCTGCACGTCGAGACGCTGTACGGCACCAACAACCACCACATCGCCGAGGCCGCGTTCAAGGGCGTCGCGCGCGCGCTGCGCACCGCGATCGAGATCGACCCGCGCAAGGCCGACGCGATCCCGTCGACCAAGGGGATACTGTGACGCTCGCGCTGATCGATTACGGCGCGGGCAATCTCCATTCGGTCGAGAACGCGCTGCGCACCGCGGGCTGTAGCGACCTGATCGTCACCGCCGACGCGGATGTCGTCGCAAAGGCGGACCGCATCGTGCTGCCGGGCGTCGGGGCTTATGGCGCGTGCGCGGCGGCGTTGCGCGCGGTGCCGGGGATGGTCGAGGCGCTGAACCGACGCGTGCGCGACGAGGGCGCGCCGTTCCTCGGTATCTGCGTCGGCATGCAGTTGATGGCCGAGGCGGGCGAGGAAATGGGGACGCATGCCGGGCTTGGCTGGGTCGCCGGGCGCGTGCGACGGCTCGAGCCGGGGAGCAGCGACGCGAAGGTGCCGCACATGGGCTGGAACGACGTCGTGCCGGCGCGCGCGCATCCGCTGATCGAGCCGGGCGAGGCGTATTTTCTGCACAGTTTCGCGTTTGAAGGCGCGGACGTGCTCGCAACCACCGAGCATGCCGGCGCGGTCACCGCGGCGATCGGTCGCGACACGATGATCGGCGTGCAATTTCATCCTGAGAAGAGCCAGCACTACGGCCTGGCCCTGCTCGAACGTTTCCTGGAGTGGCGGCCATGAGCCTCATCATCTTCCCCGCGATCGACCTCAAGGCAGGGCAAGTCGTCCGCCTTGCCGAAGGCGATATGGACCGCGCGACCGTCTATGGCGACGATCCCGCCGCGCAGGCGATGCTGTTCGCAAGCGCAGGCGCCGAGCATCTGCACGTCGTCGATCTCGACGGGGCGTTTGCGGGTGCCTCGGTCAATGGCGACGCGGTGCGTGCGATCGTCGCGCAGTTTCCGGGGCATGTGCAGCTCGGCGGCGGCATCCGGACGCGCGCCAATGTCGAGGGCTGGTTCGATCTGGGCGTGTCGCGAGTCGTGATCGGTACCGCGGCGCTCGAGGATCCCGACTTCGTGCGCGGCGTGGCGAAGGATTTCCCCGGCGGCATCGTCGTCGCGGTCGATGCGAAGGACGGCATGGTCGCGACCAAGGGCTGGGCCGACGTCTCGACCACGAGCGCGGTCGATCTCGCGCGCCGGTTCGAGGATGCGGGCGTGGCGTCGCTGCTGTTCACCGATGTCGGTCGCGACGGGATGCTGAAGGGCTGCAATGTCGAGGCGACGGTCGACCTGGCGCGGTCGGTCGACATTCCGGTGATCGCGAGCGGCGGCGTGAAGGGCATCGCCGAGATCCATGTGCTGGCGCTGCATGTCCGCGATGGTGTCGAGGGCGTGATTACCGGGCGGGCGCTGTACGACGGCCGGCTCGATCTCGCCGCAGCCTTGAGCGTGGCGAAAGCCGCATGAGGGTTCACGCGGAGACGCGGAGACGCGGAGATAGTGAGAGTTTTTCGCGCAGAGGCGCAGAGAACGCGGAGGCAGTGCGCGGCAGCATTCATCTTTTTGCTACCGGCGTCGGTATCCTGCGGGCTTCGCTGCTCCCCCTCTTCTCTGCGTTCTCTGCGCCTCTGCGCGAAATCGCCTTCTTAGCGGCGCCGCCGCGTCTTCGCGTCTCCGCGTCTCCGCGTGAAAACTCTTCTAGGCCAAGCGCGTGACCGTCCGCGCCCGAGTCATTCCGTGCCTCGACGTCGCCGATGGCCGCGTCGTGAAAGGCGTGAACTTCGTCGAACTGCGCGACGCCGGCGATCCGGTCGAGCAGGCGCGCGCCTATGATGCCGCCGGGGCGGACGAATTGTGCTTCCTCGATATCGGCGCGAGCCATGAAGGCCGCGGCACGATCCTCGACGTCGTGCGGCGGACGGCGGCGGTGTGTTTCATGCCGCTGACCGTCGGCGGCGGCGTGCGGACCGCGGACGATGCGCGCGCGCTGTTGCTCGCGGGCGCGGACAAGGTGGCGGTCAATTCCGCCGCGGTCGAGCGGCCCGAACTCGTCGCCGACATCGCCGAACGCTTCGGCAGCCAGTGCTGCGTCGCGAGCGTCGACGCCCGACGCTCGGGCGAAGGCTGGGAAGTGTTCACGCATGGCGGCCGACGCGCGACCGGCATCGACGCGATCGCGCATGCGGTGAAGCTCGCCGACCTCGGCGCGGGCGAGTTGCTCGTCACCTCGATGGACCGCGACGGCACGCGGAGCGGCTACGACCTCGACCTCATTCGAGCGATTTCGGACCGGGTGGGCGTGCCGGTGGTCGCCAGCGGCGGAGTCGGCGGGCTCGACGATCTGGTCGCGGGCATCCGCGATGGGCATGCGAGCGCGGTGCTGGCGGCGTCGATTTTCCATTTCGGGCAGGCGTCGATCGGCGACGCGCATGCGGCCCTGGCGGCGGCGGGTATTCCGGTGCGCACGCCAGTTCGGTCAGCCTGATCCGATGATCGCCCTGCCCCTTCTCGCGGTGCAGTCGGGGCATAGCGGCATCGTCCATCCGCGCACCGGGCCCGAACTGTCGGACATCGCCCTTTTCGCGGTCGCGGTGGTGGGCGTGTGGATGGTACGGCGGGCGCTGCGCAAGCGGTTCGCAAAGACGGCCCCGACTGAGAAGCGCCACCGCAAGAAGGATTGACCCGCCTGCCGCGCTGCGTCAGCACGCAGCGCATGGACCCCGTATTCGACCGCCTCGAGGCGACCATCCGCGCCCGCCGCGATGCACCCGCCGACACCAGCTACACCGCCAGCCTGTTCGCCAAGGGCCGGCCCAAGATCGCGCAGAAGCTCGGCGAGGAAGCCGTCGAGACAGTGATCGCGGCATGCTCGGGCGACGAGGCGAGCATCGTGCCGGAAGCCGCGGACCTGATCTTCCATCTGGCCGTGCTGCTCGCGGATGCGGGGCTGAGCCTCGACGACGTGCGTGCCGAGCTCGTGCGCCGCGAGGGGGTTGGCGGGCTCGTCGAGAAGGCCGCGCGGACAGGCTGATCTACTCCCCTTCCGCTTGCGGGAGGGGTCGGGGGAGGGCATGATCGACGCGCTCCGCCGGGATCGGGAAGGCAAGCCCCTCCCCTAACCCCTCCCGCAAGCGGAAGGGGAATGTATGCCGATCGACGCCACCCTGCCCTATGACGACCAGAACATCTTCGCGAAGATCCTCCGCGGCGAGATCCCGTCCAACCGCGTCTATGAAGACGACTTCGCGATCGCGTTCCATGACATCAATCCGCAGGCGCCGATGCATCTGCTGGTGATCCCCAAGGGCGCCTACGTCTCGTGGGACGACTTTTCCGCGCGCGCGCCCGACGCCGAGATCGCCGGCTTCATTCGTGCCGTCGGCACCGTCGCGCGCGCCGCGGGGCTGGTCGAGCCCGGCTACCGCCTGCTCGCGAACATCGGCCAGGACGGCCACCAGGAGGTGCCGCACTTGCACGTTCATGTCTTCGGCGGGCGCCCGCTCGGGCCGATGCTGGCGCGATAGGCCAGCTTCACCGCACTAAAGGATTGCGCGTAATAAAATTGCCATTAGGCTCGTTTGCTTGTGCAAGGGGGCCTTATTGACCCGGCCCTCGCAATCCCCGGGGGGTACCGAATTGATTTTTGGTCGCGTAAAATCGCTGGATGCCATTCTGGCGACGGCAGAGAAAAAGGGTCTGGCGCGAACGCTCAGCGCATTCCAGCTGACGCTGCTGGGCGTCGGCGCGGTCATCGGCACCGGTATCTTCGTGCTGACGTCCGAGGCCGCGCAGAAGGCCGGGCCGGGCATGCTGCTCAGCTTCGTCGTCGCGGGCTTCGTCTGCGCGGTCGCCGCGCTCTGCTATTCCGAACTCGCCTCGATGGTGCCGGTGTCGGGCTCGGCCTATACCTATACCTATGCGGTCACGGGTGAGCTGCTCGCCTGGATGGTCGGCTGGGCGCTGATCCTCGAATATGCGGTCGGCGCGAGCGCGGTCGCGGTCGGGTGGTCGAACCATCTCGCCGGGCTGCTCGACGGGATCGGCTTCCATATCCCGAGCGGGTTGCGCAACGCCGACGCGCTGATGGCGCACGTCCAGGTCGCGTTCGGCGCGACGCCCAACGCCGATCTGCAGACCGCGATGACGGTCGGCGGCTTCATGAACCTGCCCGCAGTGATCATCATCGCACTCGTCACGTGGCTGCTCGTGGTCGGAACGACCGAGAGCGCGCGCGTCAACGCGGTACTGGTGCTGATCAAGATCGCCGCGCTGACCGCGTTCATCGCGCTGACGATTCCGGTGCTCAAGGCGGACAACTTCCAGCCCTTCCTGCCCTACGGCGTCGGCAATCCGCTGAGCTCGTCGGGTGTCGGCGTGCTGGGTGCCGCGGCGTCGATCTTCTTCGCCTATGTCGGCTTCGACGCGGTGTCGACCGCAGCAGAGGAAACCAAGAACCCGCAGCGCAACGTGCCGATCGGGCTAATCGCCAGCCTCGGCATCTGCACGCTGTTCTACCTGCTCGTCGCCTCGGGCGCGATCGGTGCAATCGGCGCGAACCCGGTCACGAGCGCCGATGGCGGCGTGCTGGCGCCGGGCTCGGCCGAGATGGCGGGGCGCTGCGCCGCGATCGTCGCGTCGGGCGCGATGGAGCCTCTGGTCTGCTCGAAGGAAGCGCTCGTCCATGTGCTGCAGGTCATCAACTGGCCGATCATGGGCCGGCTGGTCGGCCTCGCGGCGGTGCTGGCGCTGCCGTCGGTCGTGCTGATGATGATGTTCGGCCAGACCCGCGTGTTCTTCACGATGGCGCGCGACGGGCTGCTGCCCGCGCGGCTCGCGTCGATCCACCCGAAGTTCCACACGCCGCATGTCGTCACGATCGTCACCGGCATCGCCGCGGCGATTGCGGCGGCGATCCTGCCGGTGGGCAAGCTCGCCGATTATTCGAATGCGGGCACGCTGTTCGCATTCATGATGGTGGCGATCTCGGTGATGGTGCTGCGCAAGGCCGATCCCGCTCGCCGCCGCCCGTTCCGCACCCCCGCGGTATGGATCGTCGCGCCCCTCGCGATCATCGGCTGCGTCGGGCTGTATCTGTCGCTGCCGCTGACGGCCAAGCTGGTCCTGCCGGGCTGGGGCGCGATCGGGTTGCTGATCTACTTCCTCTACAGCCGCTCGCGCAGCCATGTCGGGCTGGGGCTCGACGATGGTCCCGATACCGACGACCGCGCGCCGCCGGGAACGCTCTGACGGCGGACGCGAAAAGGGCCCCGGGAAGAAATTCCCGCGGCCCTTTTTTTGTGCTGTGTACCAAATGCGTCATCCCCGCGGGGGCGGGGATCCATAGCCTCGGGCGCCCGCGACTCGATCGGGCGGTTAGCCAATATGGGTTGCCGCTTCCGCGGGAATGACGATGTGGCGGCGTCAGCCGATGTGCCTGACCGCCAGCGCCTTCATGTCGACCATTGGGCGCGCGCCGACATGGCTGATGATCTCGGCAGCGCAGATCGCACCGAGCTTCAGCGAGGCGTGCAGGTCGTAGCCCTGCGCCTGGCCGTGAAGGAAGCCCGCCGCGAACAGGTCGCCCGCACCGGTCGTGTCGACGACCTTGGCGATCGGCTCGGCCTTCACTTCGGCGCGCGTACCGTTCTGGAGCGCGCAGGCGCCGTGCTCGCCGCGGGTGACGACCAACGTCGGAACCTGCGCCGAGATCCTCGCGACCGCCGCGTCGAAATCGTCCGTCTCGGCGAGCGCGGCGAGTTCATGCTCATTGGCGAACAGGATGTCGATCAGGCCGTCCGACAGCAGCTGGCGGAAATCGCCGCCGTGACGCGAGATGCAGAACACGTCGCTGAGCGTGAACGCGACCTTGCGCCCTGCCCCGCGCGCGCAATCGATCGCGGCGCGCATCGCGGCGCGCGGCTCTTCGGGATCCCAGAGATAGCCTTCGAGATACAGGATCGCGCTGTCGGCGATCATCGCGGTGTCGATCGCCGCGGCGGGGAGGAACTGGCCCGCGCCGAGGAAGGTGTTCATCGTGCGCTGGCCGTCCGGCGTCACGAAGATCAGGCAGCGCCCGGTGGTCGGGTCGCCCGCGCGGACCGGCGTGGCGAACTCGATGCCGATGCTGCGGACGTCGTGCGCGAAGACCTGGCCGAGCTGATCGTCGGCGACCTGGCCGATGAACCCGCATTTGCCGCCGAGCGCGGCGATGCCGGCGACGGTGTTGGCCGCCGAACCGCCCGAAATCTCCATCCCCGGGCCCATCTTGGCATACAGCGCATCGGCTTCCTCGGACGAGAACATCAGCTGCATCGAGCCCTTGGCGACGCCGATCTCCGTGATGAACGCGTCGTCGGCGGTGGCGAGGATGTCGACGATGGCATTGCCGATCGCGACGACGTCGTAGGTGGGGTTGGGCAAGGCGAGACTCCGGGGGTGCGGGAAAACGCTTGCCGTAAATGCCGGGGGGGATTGGTGCAACCGGTGAGGGGGGCCCCCGCTCCGGTCAGGTCTCCGCGGAGCCGCCAGATCCACCTCCCCGGCGGAGGCCGGGGTGGATCATGGTTCGGGGAGCAGCGACGACCGACGGTCTCGCGGTCCCCACGGCTCTCGCCCTTCTGTTCCCTCGGGAACGCGGGGGGGGGGGTAGGGTCACGCGTAGTGTCCGTGGCTTAGCTGGGCCCCAGCGTCCGCGGGGGAACTGGTGGGCGGCATGAGAAGCCGCGTTGACCTTCCGACCACCGCGCGCCATCCCGGACCCATGCTCCGCGCCCTCCTCCTCTCGCTCGGCCAACTCACCGATCCGCCGATCCTGCGCGTGTTCGTGAAGTCGATGGTCGTCACGCTGCTCGTCTTCGCGCTGCTCGGCATGGGTACATGGTGGGGTACGCAGGCGGCCCTCGCCGCGTGGCTCGACTGGCGCGCCGACGGACTCGCCGCGGCGTTCGCGCTGTTCGTCACGATCCTCGCCTTGTGGCTGCTGTTCCGCGCGGTCGCGATCGCGGTGG
Source organism: Sphingomonas sp. Leaf34 (assembly GCF_001421805.1). GTDB lineage: Bacteria > Pseudomonadota > Alphaproteobacteria > Sphingomonadales > Sphingomonadaceae > Sphingomonas. Next base: position 669,544 of record NZ_LMLC01000001.1, read on the forward strand.
TCGGGATCTTCGCGGACGAGGTCGTCGAAGCGGTCGAAGCGCGGCATTATCCCGCAGCGCTCGAGACCGCCCGCCCCGTCCCGCTCGCGCGCAGCCTCGCAATGGGCCTGCGCTCGGCCGCGCGCGTCGTGCTCGTCAACCTGCTGATGCTGCCCGTCTATGTGGCGCTGCTCGTCACCGGGGTCGGCACGGCGGCGGCGTTCTTCCTCGTCAATGGCTGGCTGCTCGGGCGCGATCTGGGCGACATGGTGGCGGCGCGACACATGGACGCGGCGGCGATGCGGGGCTGGCGTGCGACGACCAGGCCGGGGCGGTTCGTCCTGGGGCTTGCGAACACCGGCCTGTTCGTGGTTCCGATCCTCAACATCGCCGCCCCCGTACTGGGGGCCGCGATGGCGACGCATTATTTCCACGCGCGATATTCCCGCACCCAATCTTCCGGCAACCAATCTTCCAACAAGGGCCGAGCATGACGCGACAGACGACGATAGCGATCGCCTTGGCCCTCGGCGGCGGCCTCGCCGGGTGCGCGGCACCGGTCGCCAGGCCCGCGGTCGGCCGCCCCGCAATCCCCTATACGAGCGTCGGACTCGAGCGCGTGCTGGGCCAGGACGTCGCCGGGCTGACCAAGCTGTTCGGCCAGCCCGACGCCGACGTCCGCGAAGGCAGCGCGCGCAAACTCCAGTTCCAGAGCGGCATCTGCGTGCTCGACGCGTATCTCTACCCCAAGGGATCCGACGCGCCGCGCGTCACTTATCTCGACGCGCGCGAACCCGACGGCAGCACGATCGACCGCGCGAGCTGCGTCGCCGCCCTAACCCGCCGCGAGGGGGGACGGTAATCGCCGTCGCGATCCCTTTTTCGCTGCCTTCTTCCGACCCGCAAATCGTCGCAAAAAATAATTTCTGGCGGCTCTTGAACAGGGTCTCGGCTGAACCATCTTGCCGGCGCCGGACGCGATCTTTCGGTCCGGCGTCACCAGAGGGCACCGGCTCGGTATCCGGTGTTCCTCGTGCTCAGATTGCTCATGAGGAGGATTTGGATATGAGGACCAACTTCGATTTCGCTCCCTATCGCCGGTCGACGGTCGGCTTCGACCGGTTGTTCGATCTGCTCGAGACGACGGCACGGACCGAGGCCCCCGAGGGCTATCCGCCGTTCGACATCGAACGCGAGAGCGAGGACAGCTATCAGATCACGCTGGCCGTCGCGGGCTTTCGCCCCGACGACATCGAGATCGTCGCGCAGAACAACCAGCTGACGGTGACGGGCCGACGCCCGGACGATCGTGACGACAGCCGGTTCCTGCACCGCGGCATCGCGACGCGCGCGTTCGAACGCCGGTTCCAGTTGGCCGACTTCGTCCAGGTCCAGCATGCAAGCTTCGACAATGGACTTCTCCGCATCGCTCTGAAGCGGGAGGTACCGGAGGCGATGAAGCCACGTCGGATCGAGATCGCGGGCGCCGCCGCCAACGATCGTATCGCGGAAACCAAGAGCGACCGCGACGCCGCATAAGACCCAGCGACGCTGCCGGCGCATCCCACCGGCAGCGTCCACGGGTTACTGGTCCGGTCGTGCGCGGACCGCGTTTCGTTCGGCCGGACTCGTACAGGTTTCTGCCCACGCATCGACGATCACGGGGTCGGTCTCGATCGGCGCCCGCAGGGCCTGCTCCTCCTTGAAACGCACGGCATCCAGCCGTGCCAATGCCCAGATTGCGGCCTCGCGCAGGACCGGGGCATCGTCGGCCAGCAGCTTTACGATCGGCTCGACGAGCATCGGATCGCCGCTGTTGCCCGCCGCGATCAGCGCGTTGCGGATCATCCGGTCGCGGCCGATGCGCTTGATCGGGGAGCCGGCGAAGACTTGGCGGAAGCTCGCGTCGTCGAGCGCAAGGATGTCCGCCAGTTCCGGGGCGACCAGCTCCGCCCGCGGGTGGAAGGCGAGGTTCGCATTCGCCGCGGCGGCGAACTTGTTCCAGGGGCAGACCGCCAGACAGTCGTCGCAGCCATAGATCCGGTTGCCGATCGCGGCGCGGAATTCGTGCGGGATCGGGCCGGCATGTTCGATCGTCAGATAGGAGATGCAGCGGCGCGCATCGAGCTGGAACGGCTTCGGAAAGGCGTCGGTCGGGCACGCGGTCTGGCACGCGTCGCAACTGCCGCAGCTGTCGACGCCGCCCTTGTCGGGCGCCAGGTCGAGCGTGGTGTAGATCGCGCCGAGGAACAGCCAGCTGCCGTGCTCGCGGCTGACGAGATTGGTGTGCTTGCCCTGCCAGCCGAGCCCGGCGGCTTCGGCGAGCGGCTTTTCCATCACCGGCGCCGTGTCGACGAAAACCTTCAGGTCGAAGGGCGGCAGGTCGCGTCCCGCTTCCGCCGCCAGCCAGCGCCCGAGCGCCTTCAACTGGCGCTTCACGACGTCGTGATAGTCGGGGCCCTGCGCGTAAACCGAGATGCGCCCTACCCCGCCCTCGTCCGCCAGCCGCAGCGGATCGTCCTTCGGCGCGTAGCTCATGCCGAGCGCGATCACGCTGCGCACCTCGGGCCACAGGCCGGCGGGGCTTTCGCGGTGGTGCTTGCGCTCCTCCATCCAGATCATGTCGCCGTGGCGGCCGTCGGCAAGCCATCGGTGGAGCCGTTCGCCCGCGCGCGGCGCGGCATCCGCTCGCGCGATTCCGCAGGCGGCAAAACCCAATTCGGCCGCTTTGGCCTTAAGGCGGTGTTCCAGCTTGTCTTGCGCCACGTCCGCCCGCTACCACGCGAGCACCCTCGGGAGGAAGATTGCGCGTGAACGATGAATGGGCGGTCACCGCGAGCGGAATCGTAAAGCGGTTCGGCGACCGGCGTGTGGTCGACGGCGTCGACATGATGGTGCCACGCGGCTCGGTCTACGGCGTGCTCGGGCCCAACGGCGCGGGCAAGACGACGACGCTGCGGATGCTGCTCGGGATCATCGAGCCCGACGAGGGGAGCCGCACACTGCTCGGCTACGACAATCCGCGCGATGCGAGCGACCGGGTCGGCTATCTGCCCGAGGAGCGCGGGCTGTACCCGGCGATGAAGGCGCGCGAGGCGATCGCGTTCCTGGGTGCGCTGCGCGGACTCGATTGGAAGACCGGGCGCGAACGTGCGGTCGTGCTGATGGAGGCCGCCGGGCTCGGCCACGCGGTCGACGAGAAGATCCGCAAGCTGTCGAAGGGCATGGCGCAGCTGGTGCAGCTGCTCGGCTCGGTCGTCCATCAGCCCGACCTGCTCGTGCTCGACGAGCCCTTCTCGGGGCTCGATCCGGTCAACCAGGAGCGGCTCGAGGCGCTGATCCTGGCCGAGCGGGACCGAGGTGCGACGATCCTGTTCTCGACGCACATCATGAGCCATGCCGAGCGGCTGTGCGGCCGGCTGGCGATCATCGCCGGCGGCAAACGACGGTTCGAGGGGACGGTGGCGGACGCACGCGGAATATTGCCGCAGCGGGTTCACTACACGCCGCACCGCCCCGACCCGGCGATACGCGCGGTGTTGCCCGCGGACGCGGTGGCGGACGGGGATAGCTGGCGGTTCGAGCTGCCGGGCGAGGGTATCGAGAGCTTGCTCGTGCGGTTGATCGACGCGGGGCACGGGATTTCGGGGCTGTCGATCGAGCGCCCTGGCTTGCACGAAGCATTCGTCCGAATCGTCGGCCAGCATGGCGACGTCGCCAAGGAGGAGACTGCATGAGCCGTTTTCGCCGGACTCTCCGCCAGACCTTCACGATCGCGCGGCGCGATTTCATCGCCACCGTCTTCACGCCGATCTTCCTGCTGTTCCTGTTCGCGCCGGTGATCATGGGATCGTTCGGCGCGATTGGCGGGTTGGGCGCGGCGAGCGTCAGCGGCGGCGCGCAGGACAAGACGCGGATCGTCGCGATCGTCCCCGCCGCGACCACGCGCCCGATCGCCGACGCCGACACACGGTTGCGCGGCATGTTTCGCGACGACGAAGCCCCGCCTGAGCTGACCACCGTCGCGCCCTTGGCCGACCCGGCGGCACAGGCGCGCGCGGCGTTCGAAACCAAGAATATCGACGCATCCGCCGTTCTCTACGGCCCGCTCGATGCGCCGCAGATCCTGTACGGGCCGCGTGGCGCGCGATCGGCGGACTATCTGGCGACGCTCGCGCAGACGACGCTGGCGGCGCAGAAGCTCGGCGGCACGCTGCCGGCGATCGCCGCGACCAAGATGCCGGTTACGCGCTCGACGACGTCGGTCGGCGGCCAGCACCAGTCCGCGTTCTTCGCGGTGTTCGGGATCTTCTTCCTGACGCTGTTCCTCTCGGGCCAGGTCGTCGGGACGATGGCCGAGGAGCGCAACAACAAGGTGATCGAGGTGCTTGCCGCCGCGGTGCCGCTCGAATCGGTGTTCTTCGGCAAGCTGATCGGGATGTTCGGCGTCGCGGTGCTGTTCGTCGCGTTCTGGGGCACCGTCGTCACGCAGATCACGACGCTGATGCCCGCGGGCGCGGCGGCAGCACTGGGCGACCTGACGCCGGCGGTCGGCGGACCGACGTTCGCGCTGTTGTTCGCGGCCTATTTCAGCATGGCGTATCTGCTGCTCGGTTCGGTGTTCCTCGGCGTCGGCGCGCAGGCCTCGACGATGCGCGAGATTCAGATGCTGTCGCTGCCGATCACGATCCTGCAGGTCGCGATGTTCGGACTGTCGTCGGCCGCGGTCGCGCATCCCGGCAGCTGGATCGCGACCGCTGCCGAGCTGTTCCCGCTGTCGTCGCCGTTCGCGATGGCTGGCCGCGCGGCGAATTCGCCCGCACTGTGGCCGCACATCGCGGCGCTCGCGTGGCAGGCGTTGTGGGTGACGATCTTCATCACCGTCGGCGCGCGGCTGTTCCGGCGCGGCGTGCTGCAATCGGGGAGCGCACGGCCGTTCTGGCGGCGCAAGGCCAAGGTGGCTTAGGGCGGCTCAATCCTCCCCCGCCAGGGGGAGGTGGCACCGAAGGTGACGGAGGGGGAGGTAAGCGACCACCAATGCTCCGTGTCCTCCCCCTCCGTCTGGCAAGGGCCAGACACCTCCCCCTGGCGGGGGAGGATCGTGAAAGCCGAATCCGACGGTCCCTATTGACATAGGTGTCAGCAAAGCATTTCCTGTGGCAAAACACGGGAGAGAGACGATGGCGACTCTGGCGAGTGACGTGGCGCAATACGCGGTCGATCCGCTCGATGTGAGTCGTGCCGAACTCTACCGCGACGATCTCTGGCAGGCGCCGTTCGCCCGTCTGCGCGCCGAGTCGCCGGTGCATTATGTCGAGCACTCCGACTACGGGCCGTACTGGTCCGTCTCTACCTACAAGGGGATCGTCGAGGTCGAGTCGCTCCCCGAACTCTATTCGTCCGAGGCGGGCGGCATCACGATCGCCGATTTCGTTGCCGGGCGCGACGTCCAGATGCCGATGTTCATCGCGCGCGATCGGCCCGTCCATACCGGCCAGCGCCGCACCGTCGCGCCCGCCTTCACGCCGAGCGAGATGACCCGGATGTCGGGCGATATCCGAAGCCGCACCGCGGCGATGCTCGACAGCCTGCCGTGGAACACGCGGTTCGACTGGGTCGACACCGTCGCGATCGAACTGACGACGCAGATGCTGGCGATCCTGTTCGACTTTCCGTGGGCGGACCGGCGGAAGCTGACCTTCTGGTCCGACTGGGCGGGTGATATCGAACTGGTGAAGACCGACGAGCTGCGCCAGCAACGCCTCGTCCACATGTTCGAATGCGGCGCGTATTTCAAAACCCTGTGGGACGCGAAGATCGACAAGGACCCGACGCCCGACCTCATTTCGATGATGATCCATTCGGACGCGATGTCTCACATGGATCACAACGAATTCATCGGGAACCTCATCCTGCTGATCGTCGGCGGCAACGACACGACGCGCAATTCGATGTCCGCGCTCGCCTACGGCCTCGACAAGTTTCCCGAGTCGCGCGCCAAGCTGGAGGCGGACCCGGGGCTGATCCCCAATGCGGTGAGCGAGATCCTGCGCTGGCAGACACCGCTCGCGCATATGCGGCGGACCGCGACGGCGGACACCGAACTGATGGGCCAGCAGATCAAGGCAGGCGACAAGCTCGCGCTCTGGTACATTTCGGCGAACCGCGACGAGAGCGTGTTCGGCGAGGATGCGGATTCGATCGTCGTCGATCGCCCCAACGCGCGGCGGCATCTGGCGTTCGGGCACGGTATCCACCGCTGCGTCGGCGCGCGGCTCGCCGAGATGCAGATCGCGATATTGCTCGAGGAGATGGCCAAACGCCGCATGCGCGTAAACGTGCTGGAGGAGCCGACCCGCGTGAACGCGTGCTTCGTCCACGGCTACCGCACGCTGCCGGTGGAGATCAGCAAATACTGAGCGTTGGCGTCACCTTATCGGGTGGTTCGGCCGTACCTATATCCGAACCATGGAGACGAACATGACCCAGGACCGCCGCGCCTTTCTCACGCTTGCCGGCGCAGGCATCGCCGGTTTCACGCTATGGGGATGCTCGTCGCAGCCCGCGCAGGCCGCCGAGCGGTTCGAGGTCACGCTGACCGACGCGCAGTGGCGCAAGAAGCTGTCGCCCGACGCGTATAACACGCTCCGCAAGGAGGGTACCGAGCGGCCCTATTCGAGCCCGCTCAACGGCGAGCATCGTGCGGGGGTGTTCTCGTGCGGCGGGTGCGGTCTGCCGAATTTCTCGTCGAAGACCAAGTTCGAGAGCGGCACCGGCTGGCCGAGCTTCTGGCAGCCATTGCCGAACGCGGTGCGGACGCGGGTCGATTCGACGATGGGGATGGCGCGGACCGAGGTGCATTGCCGGCGATGCGGCGGGCATCTGGGGCATGTGTTCGACGATGGGCCGAAGCCGACGGGGAAGCGCTACTGCATGAACGGCGATGCACTGACGTTTAAGGCTGCTTGAAGAAATTCAGCCCGTGATGGGCATCGCTCATCGCTACCACCTAAAAGTGTTTCCCCGCGAAGGCGGGGATCCAGACTGGGCTCCCGCCTTCGCGGGAGAACAAGGGGCCAGGACCGAGCGGCCCGTTTTACGCTGTAACGTTCGCGCGTTTTCGTAGCGGCCTCTGTGCGTCTGCACCTCCCCGGCGAAGGCCGGGGTCCAATTGGGAGACGTCACTAATCGACGTTGCGCGCTGTTACCGAAACCTCACCAATTGGGCCCCGGCCTTCGCCGGGGAGGTGTTCCTTTAGGGTAGCGTTAAAGCACTCGACTGGCTGGGGGATGATGAGCGCGAGACGTTGGGGCAGCAATGGATGCCGGACCAGCCGGGCGCCACGGGCTCAGTTCGCGTCGTTCACCAGCGTGAAGATGCCGCGGGGGTCGGTCGGGCCGTGCTGCACGCTTGCGAGCTGCGCCGCGTTGGCGCGCTGCGTTGCGGTGACGGTGCGGGTGGCGCTGGCCATCTGGAACGAAGGCTGCGCAGGCGCGTCGAGCGTGTCGGCGGCGGGGGCATGGCCCGAATAGATGAAGCCCTTGGTCGGATAGGACGAGGTGCCGAGGCCGCCCTGCGGACCATACCAGACCTTGACCATGCTCCAGTCGCCGGCGTCGGAGACGTCGACCGCGCGAACGTTGGTCTCGACGGCGCCGGGGCGCGACCAGTTGGCGTGGGTGAGGAGGACTTCGCGGTCGCTGACGACCTTCGAGACCATCGCGACATGGCCGACGCGCATCCGCGAGGTCGGCGAGAAGGCGAGGACCGAACCGGCCTTCGGGGTGTGGCCACGCTCGTAGCGACCCTCGGCCTGGCTCCACCAGGTGTTCGCGTTGCCGCGGATTTCGATGCCCGAAACCGAACGCGCAAACGTGACACACTGCCAGAACTGGGCCGCTGCCGGTGTGGCCGTCATCAGGCCGCACGATACCACCAGCGCAAAACGCGCTGCTAACGCCTTGAAATTCATCGAGACCCCCCGGCCAAAACCCGTTTGTCGCAGTCTGGCTACGGGAGGTTCGATTTAATTGAAAGCGCGCCGGGAACCATATCCGACGAAGCGTGTTGCCGCACCGACCAACGCCCATATTCGTCAGGCAGACTGGCTCAGTTCATGAGTTTCCAGCCGGTTATGCGGTCCACGGTGACCTGCGTGACCGCATGATAGCCCGGCCGCGCCTTGCCGTAGATGTCCATCGCGAGCTTATGGCCCCAGTCCCCTGAGTCCATCAGCTGCTGGAACAGCGGCGCGACGAATTTCCGTCGGCCCTGCGAGGTCAGGAACTGCTCGGCCGAGGCGTCGGCGGGCGCGTAATGATTGGCGAGCGCGAGTTGCAGCCAGGCGAAGCGGATCTCGGCATTGCCCGTGCTGTTCCAGCCGAATGCTTCGTCGAGCGCCTTCAGCCGCTCGGCGGGGAGTTTGCGGGGGAGCTGCGACAGGAAGCGCGTGATCTCCTGCGTGGTCGCCTTGCCCGGAACGCCGGACACGGGCCCGCCTGCCGCATAGGCCTTCGCCGCGGCATCGACTGCGGGGAACGCAGCGGACGTGACATGCACCGCGTTTGCCGGGATGCCGGGGCTGTAGACCCAGGTGTCGACGCCGATCGTCTTGGCCTCGGCGGGGGTGAGCAGCTTCGATTTCAGGTCGGCGAGGAAGCCCGCGCTGGTCTGCGGCTGGAAGGCGTGACGGTCGAAATAGCTGCGCAGATACGCATCCCAGCGTGCGCGGCCGACCTGCTTCTCGATCGTGCGGAGGAACGATGCGCCCTTGTCATAGGCGATCTGAGTCATGCCGTCGTCGGGATCGCGCGCCGCGTCGAGATCGAGGTGGAGCTGCGTGTCCTTCGCCGCCGGACCGCCGGCCTCTTTCACCGCGGCCATCATGTCGGTCCAGGCGAGGTCGGCCTCCATGTCGGCGCGGCGCTTGCCGTACAGCGCCTCCATGATCCGGTTCTCGAAATAGCTGGTGAAACCTTCGTTGAGCCAGAAATCGTCCCACGTTGCATTGGTCACGAGATTGCCCGACCAGCTGTGCGCAAGTTCGTGCGCGATCAGCGAGACGAGGCTGCGGTCGCCCGCGATCGCGGTCGGCGTCGCGAAGGTCAGCGTCGGGTTCTCCATCCCGCCGAACGGGAACGACGGCGGCAGGACCAGCACGTCGTAGCGGCCGAAGCGATACGGGCCGTACAATCCTTCCGCGGCGGCGACGAACTTCTCGAGCTCGCCGAATTCATAGGCGGCCTTGGGGAGCGTGGCGGGCTCGGCCCAGATGCCGGTGCGCGGGCCGGTCGACTTGAACGCGATATCGCCGACCGCGAGCGCGATCAGGTACGGCGCGACGGGCTTGTCCATCTTGTACTGGAAGGTGCAGCGATCGGCGACGCACGTCGGCTTGCCGGTCGCGAGCCCGCTCATCACCGCGGTGAGCTGCTTGGGGACGGCGATCTTCGCCTCCCAGGTCTGGCGGATGCCGGGGGAGTCCTGCGTCGGGATCCAGCTACGGTTGAGGATCGCCTCGCCCTGGCTGAACAGGAATGGCTGCTTCTTGCCCGCGGTCTGCGCCGGGGTCAGCCATTGGAGCGCCTTCGCGTCGGGGGACGAGGCGTAGGCGATGCGAATCTTTTTGGCGCCGTTCAGCGTGACGGTCAGCGGCGCGCCGTGGATCTTGTCGACCGCACCGACTTCGTAGGCGAGCGGTTTGCCGTTGGCGTCGGTGATATTGACGATCTTCAGCCCGTTATCGTCGAGCACGAGCTTCGCGCCCGGTTTGGCCAGGATGTCGAGTGTCGCGATGCCGCGGATGACGTGCGTGTCGAAATCGGCGGCGAGATCGAGCGCGACATGCGTGACGCGGGCTTCTGCGGGGCGGGCGTAGCTGTGCGGATCGCGCGCGTCGGGGGTGGTGAGGATCGGCGCGATCGTCTGTGCCACGGCGGGGGATGCAAGGACGAGCGTCAGGGCGGTGGCTAAAACGGGTGCGATACGCATGAAAACTCCGATGTCACCGTTCCCCGGCGGAGGCCGGGGCCCAGTTGGATAGGCCTTCGTAATGGCGCGCTAGCGGATCAACAACCGTCCCCCGACTGGGCCCGGCCTCCGCCGGGGAACGGCTAAAGTCATACCTACCGAACCGGGTCGGCCAGCCGCGCCAGCCGCGCCAGCCGTGCCTCATGCTCCACGCGCCCGAACGGAAAGCGGGAGAAGAAATACGCCGAGACGCAGGCGAGCACGACGTACAGCCCGGCATAGATCAGCGTCAGCCGGTCGATTGTCGAGACCGGCACTGTCCCCGGTGTCGCCTTGGCCGGGAAGCCCGCGATCGCCAGGATCATCCCGGCGAAGAAGATGCCGATCCCGCTCGTGCATTTCTGGACGAAGAACGAGCCCGCGAAGAACACGCCTTCGGACCGCCGCCCGGTCTTCGCCTCCGAATCCTCGACCACGTCGGCCATCATCGACGCGCCGAGGATGAACCCGGTGACGTTCGACGCGGTGCCGAGGATGAACAGCCCGAACAGCATCGGCAGCAGCGCGCGGTCGCCGACCTCCGGGAAAACGCCGAGCATCCGCAACCAGTAGGGCGCGGTGTTCAGCGCCGCGCCGAGCAGCACCGCGGCCAGGGCGACCTTGGGCTTGCTCCCCGTCCTGCCCAGCCGGGGCGCGGCGAGGAACGCGAGGAACACGCCCGAAAACAGCGCGATCGTCAGGTAGACGAACACCGGTCCCTTGAAGCCCCAGACATAGGTGTAGAGATAGTTCGACATCGCATAGCTGATGCCCTGGATCGTGTACGCGCAGACGCCCGCCGCCATCAGGATGGCGAACGCGCGGTTCTTCACGGTCTGGCGGAGTTCGGCGAAGGACTCGCGCAGAGTCTGCCGCGCGATCGGCGGGTTGGGGAGATGCCTGATCTCGTGGTGCGTGCCGAGCGCGGAGACGAGAATCGCGATGCCGATCGCGACCGCCCCCGCGAGCGCGAACCCGGCATAGCCCGCGCGGTTGAGCAAACCGTTCGGGAACGCCGCAGTGGGGCTGAGGAAATACTGGTACGCCGACAGCAGCATCAGCAACCCACCGACCCAGCCGAACAGATAGCGATAGGCCATGATCCGCGTCCGCTCGTCGTAACCCGAGGTGAGTTCGGGCGTCAGCGCGACCGACGGCACCTCGTAGCAACTCACCGCGCTGCGCACGAGCACCGCCATCGCGAACAGCCAGACGAGCGTCTGCGGCTGCGACAGCATCGCCGGCGGATTCCACAGCAACAGCCAGCCGATCATGATCGGCAGCGCCGACGCGTACATCCAAGGATGCCGCCGCCCCCACCGCGTCCGAGTCCGATCGGAGAAGAAGCCGACCGCGGGATCGACGAACGCATCGATCAGCAGCGCCATCATGATGACCAGCCCGACGGTGGCGGAGGGCAGCCCGACGACTTGGTTGTAGAACAGCAGCAGGAACGTGCCGAACCCGGAATCCTTCACCCCGTACGCCACCGCGCCGAAGCCATAGCTCGCCATCGTCGCGGTCGACAGCCGCCGGGCCGGGGCGGTCATAGCGAGCCGGTCATAGGGGCGGTCATTTCAGGCTGTCGAGGATCGAGAACAGCGACGGTTGCGCGGGGTCCCAGCTCGGCCGCGTGCCGATCGTCATGCCGCCGTCGACCAAGATGTGCGTGCCGGTGATGAAGCTCGCATCGTCGCTGGCCAGGAACGCGACCGCCGCCGCGATGTCGTCGCCGGTACCGGGGCGACGGATCGGCTGTGCGTCGGCGGCGATGTGCGCGATCATCGCGTCGGCCTTGCTGGTCTTCGCCTCGTCGAGATCGAGCATGCGTGTGAAGATGTTGGTGACGATGAAGCCGGGGACGACCGCGTTGACGCGGATCGCGTGGCGCGCAAGATCGGCGGCGGCCTGCTTGGTGAGGTGGAGCACCCCGGCCTTGGCGGTCGAGTAGGCGGTCGGCGCATAACCCGTGCCGAGCGCGGACACCGACGAGGTGTTGACGATCGCGCCACCGCCGCGCTTCGCCATCAGCGGCGCGGCATAGCGGATGCCGAGCGCGACCGAGCGGAGGAGGAGCGCCTGCGTGCGGTCCCAGTCCTCGGGCGAGATCTCGCCGATCGGATCGCGCGATCCGCCCGCACCGGCATTGTTGAACAGGATGTCGAGCCCGCCTGCATCGTCGGCCGCCTGCATCAGCGCCTCGATATCGCTCGCCTGAAGCACGTTGGTGCGCTGGAACTGGATGCGGCCGTCTGATGCATCGGCAAGCGCGCGGCCGCCGGCTTCGTCGATGTCGCCGATCAGGACGGTGGCGCCCTCGTCGGCAAGCCGGAGCGCGGTCGCCCGGCCGATGCCGGACGCGCCGCCGGTCACGACGGCACGTTTGCCAGAAAACCTCATACGCGCTCTCCTGCTCTTTTTTGCGAGCATAGTACGGCCCCCACCCTCGTCAATATGCACCGCTTCGAATAACGGGTTTGCAGGAACGCCGTCCCGACGATACCAAGCGGGCAAACATTCGGAGGATGCGTCATGGATACCACCACCCTGTTCCGGCTCGACGGCCGCGTCGCGCTGATCACCGGCGGCAGCCGCGGGATCGGCAAGATGATCGCCGCGGGCTTCGTCGCGCAAGGGGCCAAGGTCTATATCTCGTCGCGCAAGGCCGCGGCGTGCGAGGAGACCGCCGCCGAACTCGGGCCGAACTGCATCGCGCTGCCGCAGGACGTCTCGACGGTGGCCGGGTGCAAGGCGTTGGCCGAGCAGTTCGCCGAGCATGAGTCGAAGCTTGATATCCTAGTGAACAACGCCGGAGCGGCCTGGGGTGTGCCGTTCGAGGAGTTTTCGGAAGTCGGCTGGGACAAGGTCATGGACCTCAACGTCAAGTCGCCCTTCTTCCTCACGCAGGCGCTGCACGCCGCCTTGAAGGCGTCGGGCTCGCGCGAACGGCCGGCGAAGGTGATCAACATCACCTCGATCGACGGGCAGCGGCTCAACCCGTGGGAGACGTACAGCTATCACGCGTCGAAATCGGCGCTGATATATCTGACCAAGCGGATGGCGGCGCGGCTGGTGACAGACTCGATCAACGTGACCTCGATCGCACCGGGGGCGTTTGCCAGCGACATGAACAAGGCCGCGCGCGATCACGGCGACGCGGTTGCGGAAGGGATTCCGGCGAAGCGCGTCGGAGTCGACGAGGATATGGCGGGCGCGGCGATCTATCTCGCCAGCCGCGCGGGGGATTACGTGATCGGCGAGACGATCACGGTCGATGGCGGGCTGGTGCACGCGTCGCTGGGGACGAGCATCGACGCGTGACGGGCACACTTAACGCGGCGCCGTTCAACCCGGCGGCGACGGCTGAGACAGGGGGGCGATGGTGGATTCGGTAGAGGCGGGCTGCGTTTTCCCGTCCGGAGTCACCGCCGGTGCGCCGGGCGCCCCTGCCGGGGCAGTGCTCACGTTCGCTGTCGTAACGGGACGTTCCGACGGTCGTTGTTCCTCGGCACGTTTTTTCTCGATGTCCGCTGTTTTCGTGGCGATCGAGTCGTTGAACAGGTCCTTCATCCCCAGGAACGAACACAGCCCGGCATAGCGGATAACCTTGGACTCTGCGGCGAAGAACGTTCTTGGCGGCAGCTTCTCGTTTTGCAGCTTCATGCTGTCCTGCGCCGCCAGGACCAGACGCCGCATCTTGGCAAGATCCGCATCAACCATGAAGCTCTCGTCGTAATTCCGGAAGCTGGCGTTAAGGGCGTTGAACCCTACCGTCGATGCAGTAAGCGCCGCACTGCCCGCCTTGACAAGGTTCAACGCGCCGGCGACGAGCGTGCTGGTGTCGGTCGCCAGGCCCTTGCCGAACTGTCGCTTGCGCGCAGACAGATTCACCGACCGGAAGAACTCGTCGCAATACACGTCGGACAGGGTCGTGCCAGCATCCATGAAACGCAACACTTGTTCCTGCTGGACTTTCTGCTCTGTCGTCAGCGGCGTAGTGTAATCGGACCGTCGGAATGCGGCTAGTTTGTCGACGATTTTCTGACAGTTCGCGGCCGAAACCGGCCCCTCGCTCCCGGACGGCTTTTTCCTGGCGGCTTTTGTCGCAGCGTCCTTGGCCCCGGCATCGCCATTGCAGTCATACGCCTGACGCATCTCGACGATGAGCATCAGCTTCTCGTCTTTTGTTTCGGTGGGATCCGCCGATAACTTCGTGCGTAAGGACTCAGGCACCGAGCAACCGCTCAGCGCGACGACACAGGCCACCCCCCAATATTTTGTCATTTACCCCCCCTCAACATCGGCGAGACGCGACGCAACGATACTGGAGAGGCGAAAGGACGGAGCCGTTTACCCTGTCACAGTGAATACACCATGCGTCATTACCGCGACGCAATGTATTTCGGGGTCAAAATGGAGGGATGGAGGGGCGGGCTGCCGAAAACCCGACTTACCGCGCGATTCCCCCTGCAGCCAGAACCGCCAGCGTCACCAGTTCGCTTGCGGTCGACGTCATCGGTGCGACCTGGACCGGCTTTTCCATGCCGATCAGCATCGGGCCGATGACCGAGTCGCCACCCAGCTCGCGCAGCAGCTTCGCCGAGATATGCGCAGACTGGAGCCCCGGCATGATCAGCACGTTCGCCGGCCCCGACAGCCGTGCGAACGGATAGTTGGCCAGCTGCTTGGGGTTCAGCGCGACGTCGGGCGCCATCTCGCCTTCGTATTCGAAGCCGACCTGCCGGCCATCCAGCACCGTCACCGCATCGCGGATATTTTCGAGCCATTCGCCCTTCGGGTTGCCGAAGTTCGAATAGCTGAGGAACGCGACGCGCGGCTCATGCCCCATCCGCCGCGCGACCGCGGCGGTCTGTTCGGCGAAGTCGGCGAGTTGCTCGGCGGTCGGACGCTCGTTGACGGTCGTGTCGGCGATGAACACCGTGTGGCTCTGGCCGACGAGCAGGTGGATGCCGAACGGCGTCTTGCCCGCGAGCGGATCGATCACACGGCGGATCTGGCGCATCGTCTCGCCGTATGTCCGCGTGATGCCGGTGATCATCGCGTCGCCCTCGCCGAGCTGGAGCAGCAGCGCGCCGAAGATGTTGCGGTCCTGGTTGACCATCCGCTCGCAATCGCGGCGCAGATAGCCGCGCCGCTGGAGCCGCGAATACAGGAAGTCGACCATCTTGGGCACCAGCGGCGAGACGCGGCTGTTGTGCAGCTCGAAGCTCTCAGGGTCGGTCACGCCCAGCGCGCGCAACCGCTCGGGCACGTCGTCGCGACCGACCAGCACCGGCGTGCCATAGCCGCCTTCCTTGAACGCGATCGCCGCGCGCAGCACGACCTCCTCTTCGCCTTCCGCGAAGATCACGCGCTTGGGATGCGCGCGCGCGCCCTCATACGCCATCGACAGCACCGAGGTGGTCGGGTTGAGCCGCGCTCTCAAGGAATGGCGATAGGCTTCGATGTCGAGGATCGGCTTGGTCGCGACGCCAGACGCCATCGCCGCCTTGGCGACCGCGACGGGGACGACCTCCATCAGCCGCGGATCGAACGGCGCGGGGATGATGTAGGTCGGGCCGAAGCTGTGACGGACGCCGTACGCCGCGGCGACTTCCTCGGGGACGCGTTCGCGCGCGAGTTCGGCGATCGCGTTGGCGGCGGCGATCTTCATCGCATCGTTGATCCCCGTCGCGCGCACGTCGAGCGCACCGCGGAAGATGAACGGGAAACCCAGCACGTTGTTGACCTGGTTCGGATAATCCGAACGGCCGGTCGCGACGATCGCGTCGGGACGCGCGGCCATCGCCAGCTCGGGGCGGATCTCCGGCTCGGGATTGGCCATCGCGAAGATGATCGGCGCGGGCGCCATGTCCTTGACCATCTCGGGCGTCAGCGAGCCTGCCGCCGACAGCCCGAGGAACACGTCGGCGCCGACCAGCGCCTCCGTCAGCGTGCGCGTCTCGGTGATCGCGGCGTGCGCGGACTTCCACTGGTCGACGCCTTCGCGGCCCTGGTAGATCACGCCCTTGCGGTCGCACAGGATGACGTTGTCGCCGCGCACGCCCATCGCCTTGACGAGCTCGGTGCACGCGATCGCCGCCGCACCCGCGCCGTTGACGACGATCTTCACCTCGGAGAGCTTGCGGCCCGTCAGCAGGCACGCGTTGATCAGCCCCGCGGCGGTGATGATCGCCGTGCCGTGCTGGTCGTCATGGAAGACCGGGATGTTCATGCGTTCGCGCAACGCCTGCTCGATGATGAAGCATTCGGGCGCCTTGATGTCCTCGAGGTTGATGCCGCCGAACGTCGGCTCCATCAGCTCGACCGCGTCGATGAAGCGGTTCACGTCTTCGGTCTTCAGCTCGATATCGATCGCGTCGACATCGGCGAAGCGCTTGAAGAGTACCGCCTTGCCTTCCATCACCGGCTTGCTGGCGAGCGGGCCGAGATTGCCCATGCCGAGGATCGCGGTGCCGTTCGAGATCACCGCAACGAGGTTTCCCTTGGCGGTATAGTCATAGACGGTCGCGGGGTCGTCGTAGATCGCCTGCACGGGCACCGCGACGCCGGGCGAATAGGCGAGCGCGAGGTCGCGCTGCGTCGCCATCGGCTTCGACGCGATGATCTCGATCTTCCCCGGCCGGCCTTCCGAATGGAACAGCAGCGCTTCGCGTTCGGAGAATTGGAGCGTTTCGTCGGACATGGCGGGGCCTCGCGGGGGGATCGTTAGGATTGGAGGACCTTCTAGGCAGGTGGCCGGCGTTCGTCACCCCGGACACTTGCCCCAGGGCTTGGAGCTAACCACCACCCCGGCGAAGGCCGGGGCCCAAGTGGGAAGGCTGAAGTAAGGACGGACCGTCCTTTGTTACCGCCGTCCCCCATTTGGGCCCCGGCCTTCGCCGGGGTGGTTGTGATAAGCGGGGGTGGTGCGGATGAGGGCGGTTGGGGTGCGCAGCCGAGCCTCACGCCCCCTCACCCTCCCACGCTGCGCGCGGGCCCCTCCCTCTCCCCGAGGGGAGAGGGGTTTTACGGGGCGCGGCTTTTCGCTACCCGCACCGTGATGTCGCACCCCGCCCCTACCCCCATGATGACGCAGTATCTCGGCTTGAAAGCGGAGGCGCAGGACTGTTTGCTGTTCTACCGCATGGGCGATTTCTTCGAGCTGTTCATGGACGACGCGCGGACCGCCGCCGCGGTGCTCGACATCGCGCTGACCGCGCGCGGCGAGCATGAGGGCAAGCCGATCCCGATGTGCGGCGTCCCCGTCCATGCCGCGACCGTCTATCTGCAACGCCTGATCAAGGCGGGCCACCGCGTTGCGATCGCCGAGCAGGTCGAGAGCCCCGCCGAGGCCAAGGCACGCGGCGGCTCCAAGGCGCTCGTCGCGCGCGCGATCGTCCGCGTCGTCACCGCCGGCACGCTGACCGAGGAGGCACTACTCGACGCCCGCAGCGACAATTGGTGCGTCGCGATCGGCGAGGTCGGCGGCGGCGTCGCGATCGCCGCGGCCGACGTCTCGACCGGCCGGTTCGAAATCGTCGAGGTCGCCCCCGACGCGGTCGACGCCGAACTCGCGCGGCTCGGCGCGGCCGAAGTCGTCGCCGCGGAGGCGAGCGTGTTCGCGGAGGCCGCCACCACGCTCCGGCCCAAGCTCGACTTCGACAGCGCCGCGGGCGAGGCGCGGCTGAAGCGGCTCTACGGCGTCGCGACGCTCGACGGGTTCGGCCAGTTCGGCCGCGCCTCCCTCGCCGCGGCGGGCGGACTGGTCGCGTATCTCGAGCATAACGCCAAGGGCACGATGCCCTTCCTGCGCCCGCCGCGAATCGGCCGCGCGGCGGAGACGATGGCAATCGACGCGGCCACGCGCGA
This sequence comes from Sphingomonas sp. Leaf34, assembly GCF_001421805.1. GTDB lineage: Bacteria > Pseudomonadota > Alphaproteobacteria > Sphingomonadales > Sphingomonadaceae > Sphingomonas. The sequence continues at coordinate 687,404 of NZ_LMLC01000001.1, forward strand.
GAGCCTGGAGCTCACCTGCACCACCGGCGGCGTCCGCAAGGGCAGCCTGCTCGACGCGGTCGACCGCACCGTCACCGGCGCGGGCGCGCGGTTGCTGGGCGCGGATCTCGGCGCGCCGTTGATGGACGCAGCCGCGATCGATGCGCGGCTCGATCTCGTCCGGCTGTTCCACGACGATCAGGCGGCGCGCGAGCGGTTGCGGTCGACGCTGCGCGCGCTCCCCGATATCGGCCGCGCGCTCGGCCGGCTCGCGGCGGGGCGTGGTGGCCCGCGCGATCTCGGCCAGTTGCGCGACGGGCTCGACGGCGCGTGGAGCCTTGGCGAGCGGCTCGACGGGATCGACACGCCGCCGCCGCTGCTGCGCGCCATCGCGCCGCGGCTGCGCGGGCATGGCGCGCTGATCGACCTGCTCAAGCGCGCATTGGTGCCGTCACCGCCGATCGAGTCGTCCGACGGGGGGTATATCGCGGCGGGCTATGACGCCGCGCTCGACGACCTGCGCGATGCGGGCGCGGGCGGCAGGCGCGCGATCGCCGCGCTGGAGGCCGAATTCCGCACCACCACGGGCGTCACCGCGCTGAAGATCCGCCACAACGGCGTGCTCGGCTATCATGTCGAGGTGCCTGCGCGCGCCGCCGACCCGCTGATGAAGCCCGAGAGCGGCTTCACGCATCGCCAGACGCTGGCCGGGGTCGTGCGGTTCAACACGCCTGCGCTGCACGAGGTCGCGGCCAAGGTGTCGCAGTCGGGCGCGCATGCGCTGGCGGCCGAAGCCGCGCATCTCGAGGAGCTGACCGCGCAGGCGCTGGCGGGGCGCGAGGCGATCGCCGCGACCGCCGATGCGCTCGCGCGGCTCGACGTAGCGGCGGGCCTCGCCGAGCGCGCGGCGGAAGGTGCGTGGGCGCGGCCGGCGCTGGTCGATCACGCGTGCTTCGAGATCGAGGGCGGACGGCACCCGGTGGTCGAAGCCGCGGTCGCGAAATCGGGCGACCGGTTCGTTGCGAACGACTGCAACCTGTCCGAAAGCTCGCGGCTGTGGCTCGTCACCGGCCCGAACATGGGCGGTAAATCGACCTTCCTGCGCCAGAACGCGCTGATCGCGGTGCTGGCACAAGCGGGCTCCTACGTGCCCGCGACCAAGGCAACGCTCGGCCTCGTCGATCGCCTCTTCAGCCGCGTCGGCGCGTCGGACAATCTCGCGCGCGGGCGGTCGACCTTCATGGTCGAGATGGTCGAGACCGCGGCGATCCTCGCGCAGGCGACGCCGCGCTCGTTCGTGATCCTCGACGAGGTCGGGCGCGGCACCTCGACCTATGACGGGCTCGCGATCGCCTGGGCGGTGGTCGAGGCGATCCATGAGGACAACCGGTGCAGGTGTCTGTTCGCGACGCATTATCACGAGCTGACGCGGCTTGCCGAACGCTGCGAGGCGCTGTCGCTGCATCACGTCCGCGCGCGCGAGTGGAAGGGCGAGCTGGTGTTGCTCCACGAACTCGCCGACGGCCCGGCGGATCGCAGCTACGGGCTTGCGGTCGCGCGGCTCGCGGGGATGTCACCGGCGACGGTTGCGCGCGCGAAGGCGGTGCTGGCCAAGCTCGAGGCGGGCCGCGCGAAGACCGGCGGGATCGCCGCCGGTCTCGACGACCTGCCGCTGTTCGCCGCCGCGGCGCAGGTCGAGGAGGTCGCTTGCGACGTGCTGCGCGAGGATCTGGCGAAGCTCGACATCGACGCGATGAGCCCGCGCGATGCGCTCGATGCGCTGTACCGGTTGAAGGCGCTTGCCAGCGAGGGGTGACGCATCTGCCATCCCCAATCCTCCCCCGCCAGGGGGAGGTGGCGCCCAAGTCGTCGGAGGGGGAGGACACGCGACAGACGTTTCCCTTTCCTCCCCCTCCGTCAGGCTGCGCCTGCCACCTCCTCCTGGCGGGGGAGGATCGCGCGGGGTGCGTATGATGACCGCTCCGCGTCCTAGTATCTCACGACCGCTCGATGCTACGCGGCGACAGGATCAGTGGAGCGCGGGCCTTGGGCGGACATCATCACGAGCATTCTCAAGGTCATGGTCACAGCCATGCCGGGCATGGCCATGGCGGGCACGGGCATGGCGGGCACGGGCATGGCGGGCACGGGCACAGCCACGCCCCCGCCTCGTTCGACCGCGCCTTTGCGATCGGCATCGGCCTCAACATCGTCTTCGTCGCGGTGGAAGCCATCGTCGGCCTGCGGATCGACTCGGTCGCGCTGCTCGCCGACGCCGGGCACAACCTGTCCGATGTGCTCGGCCTCGTCGTCGCCTGGGGCGGGACGATGCTCGCGCGCACAGCACCCAGCAAGCGCTTCACCTACGGGCTGAAGGGCTCGACGATCCTCGCCGCGCTCACCAACGCACTCCTCCTGCTCGTCGCGCTGGGCGCGATCGTGCTCGAGGCGTCGCAGCGTTTCGCCGACCCCGCCCCGACTGCGGGCCTCACCGTCTCGATGGTCGCGGGCATCGGTATCGCGGTCAACGCGATCACCGCCTGGATGTTCGCGCGCGGGCGCAAGGGCGACGTCAACATTCGCGGCGCGTATCTGCACATGGCGGCCGACGCGCTGGTCTCGGCGGGCGTGGTGATCGCCGGCCTCGTGATCTGGCGCACGGGGCTCACCTGGATCGACCCCGCGGTCAGCATCGTGATCGCGATCCTCATCTTCTGGCAGACCTGGGGCCTGCTGCGCGAGACGGTCGAGATGGCGCTGTCCGCCGTCCCCCGCGGCATCGCGTTCGACGATGTCGACGCGGCGTTGTGCGACCTGCCCGGAGTCACCGAGATCCACGATCTGCACATCTGGCCGATGAGCACCACCGAACCCGTGCTGACCGCGCATCTGGTCATGCCCGCCGGCCATCCCGGCGATCACTTCCTGAGCGATACCCGAGTGATGCTGCACGACAGGTTCGGGATCGGCCATGCCACGCTGCAGGTCGAGACGGGCAGCGGCCATGCGTGTTCGATGGCGAACGCGGCGACGGTTTGAACTTTTACGACGAGGGAAGTGTTACCCCGACATAGATCAGGAGCATTTACCCATGAAGAAGCATCTTATCGCCGCGCTGATGTCGGTCGCGGTTGCCGCTCCCGCGATGTTGCCGACCGCAGCGACTGCGCAGCGCAATGACGATCGCCGCGACCGCGACCACCGCGATCGTGACGGCCGCTGGGGTGACGACCGTCGTGGGGGCGATCGCAATTGGCGCGGTGACAATGATCGCAACTGGGATCCGTCGCGCAGCTACCAGAACGGTAATTACCGCGAGCGCCGGCTCAGCCGCAACGACCGCATCTATCGCGGCAGGGACGGCCGCGCCTATTGCAAGCGCAACGACGGCACGACCGGTCTGGTGATTGGTGCGCTTGGCGGCGGCGTGCTGGCGAACCTGATCGGCGGCGGGACGCTCGGCACGCTGGCGGGTGCCGGTGGCGGCGCACTGCTCGGCCGCTCGGTCGATCGCGGCAACGTGAAGTGCCGCTGAGCCCTAACCGGTTCTAGAAACGACAACAGCGGCCGAGCGATCGGCCGCCGTTTTTGTGTCTTCGCTTGATCCTCCCCCGCCAGGGGGAGGTGTCGCCGAAGGTGACGGAGGGGAAGGACACGCAACAGGCGTTTCCCTTCCCGCCCCCTCCGTCCGGCGGACGCCTGCCACCTCCCCCTGGCGGGGGAGGATCAATTCAGTACGCGCGGGCGACCGCGAATTCGACCGCTTCGACCATTGTGTCCTTGGCCGCGCCGTCGGGAAACCCCGCGATCGAATCGATCGCGCGCTGTCCGTAATGCCGCGCGCGCGCGAACGTATCGTCGATCGCGCGCGTCGACCGGATCAGCCGCACCGCCTGTTGCAGATCGGTGTCGCTGTCGCGGCGGCCCTCGACCGCGTCCTTCCAGAACGCGCGATCTTCTGCCGAGCCGCGCGCGTAGGCCAGGATCACCGGCAGCGTCATCTTGCCCTCGCGGAAATCGTCGCCGGCGTCCTTGCCCATCGTGTCCGCGTCCGAGACATAGTCGATCGCGTCGTCGACCAGCTGGAACGCGATGCCGAGGTTGCGGCCATAGGCGTCGAGCGCGGCTTCCTCCGCCTCGGGCCGCTCCGCAACGACCGCGGCTATCCGGCACGCCGCCGCGAACAACGCCGCGGTCTTGGCACCGATGATGTCGAGATAGCGCTCCTCGCCGAGATCGACCCGGCGTGCGGCGGTCAGCTGGTTGACCTCGCCCTCGGCGATCACCGCGCTGGTGGAGGACAGGATCTTGAGTGCTTTCAGGCTACCCGCCTCGACCATCAGCTCGAAGCTGCGGCTGAACAGGAAATCGCCGACCAGCACACTGGCGGGATTGCCCCAGATGATGTTGGCCGTGCGCTTGCCGCGGCGCAGGTCCGATCCGTCGACGACGTCGTCATGGAGCAGCGTCGCGGTGTGGATGAATTCGACCGCGGCGGCGAGCAGGTGATGCTGCGTGCCGGCATAGCCGATCAGCTGCGCGCTCGCGAGCGTCAGCATCGGCCGCATCCGCTTGCCGCCGCCCGCAATCAGGTGACCGGCGAGTTCGGGGATCAACGGGATTTCGGACTGCATCCGGCCGCGGATCACCGCGTTGACCTGATCCATGTCGCCGGACACGAGCCTGACCATCGGGTCCAGCGACGGCTGGGACTCGGGATTGGGACGTAGGGATTCGAGGCGGTGGACGGTGGCGCTCATCTTCCCGTGCCTCTGACGCCTATGCCCCGGCAAAGCAACCCTTGCTGCCTCTTGCCGATCCCGCATCGTGCCCGCAAAAGGCGCGGCGAACCAGTGAAAGGGTGCGTGCGTGGCTGACGAACTGCTGAACGGATACCGCCAGAGCATCGACAATATCGACGCGGCGCTGATCCACATGCTCGCCGAGCGCTTCAAGGTGACGCAGGCGGTCGGCCGACACAAGGCGACGCACGGCCTGCCCGCCGCCGATCCCGGTCGCGAGGAGCGCCAGATCGCCCGGCTCCGGCAATTGGCGACCGACGCGCAGCTCGACCCGGAATTTTCTGAAAAATTCCTGCGTTTCATCATAGACGAGGTGATCCGGCATCACGAACGCCTCGCGCACGAGCCGGGCTGAGGCGCGGACCGGCTGACAATCCCCCCCGCCAAGCGGAGGATCGCAGGACTTCCCGCCTGACCGTATGACGAAAACGTCATGCCTGCTCCACGTGTCGATCATCCGCTCGGGCGCAATCGGTTGCGAATGCCGTGGTTTCGCCGATCCTCACTCGCTTTTGTCGGACTCGCCGTGGCGGCGGTCGGCTTCATGGGCTGGCTCGGTTATTTCGGCGGCCCGGTATTCACCGATCTCGCGCCGAGCAAGCCGGAGCGTCGCTATGCGGTCGTGCTGCTGAGCGGAGACCTCGGGGTGAAGATCGGCATGGCCCCCCAGATCGCACGGCGGCTGGTGGCGGACGGAGTGCCCGTGGTCGCTGTCAACACGCTGACCTATCTGCGCAAGACCCGGACGCCAGCGGACATCACGACGTTGATCGCGCGCGCCGAACAACGCGCGTTGCGGTTCGGACATACCGACCGGGTCGTGCTGATCGGCCAGTCGTTCGGCGCGGACATGCTCCATGTCGGCTTGGTCGGACTGCCCCCACCGCTGCGCACGAAGATCGCCAGGGTCGCGCTGATCGTACCCGAGGACACCGTTCAGTTTCGCGCATCGCCGAGCGAGGTGTTCGACATCTGGACGCCGACCACCGCAGCGTTGCCGACCGCGCGCCGGCTTATCTGGGCGCCGTTGTTGTGCGTCCAGGGCGCCGACGAAATCGACAGTCTTTGCCCGCTGTTAACGCAGGCCAATGCAACGCGGGTCGCGCTGCCCGGTGGACATCCGCTTCACCGCGACGCCGACGCGCTCTACGACGTGATATGGCGGTTCGTGTCCGCGGGGTGAGGATCGATTGATGGTTGCTGCATTGTTGGCGCTCGCGGTGCTCGCGGGAGGCCCCGCCCCCGCGTCTCCTGTCGACGGAACCTGGCACAATCCGAAAAACAGCGTGGCCGTGAAGACCGGCGTCTGCCCCGACAGGACGGCTGGCGACACGCTGTGCGGCTGGGTCGTTCGCGCCGATGACGAGGCGCAGGCGGATGCGCGCGACGGTGGCACGCCGAAGCTGATCGGCGCGGCGCTGCTGCGCGACTACAGGCCCAGCGGGCACAACAAATGGTCCGGGGAGATTTTTGTCCCCGACATGGGCCGGACGTTCGGCTCGACGCTGACGCTGGTCGACGCGAACACGATCGCCGTGAAGGGCTGTCTGGTCGGCGGGTTCTTCTGCAAGACGCAGACGTGGCACCGCGGTTGACGCGCATGGCCCGGATACGCGACTGGATCGCACACCGCCGTGGCACGCTGATCGCGCTGGCGGTGCTGATCGTCGCAGTGATCGGCTTCGCGGCGATCCACAAGCTGACCGCCGAAATCCGGCTGTCCGAAGTGCGCGCGGCGTTCGCAGCGCTCGGCTGGCCCGAATTGTCCGCATCGATCGCGCTGACCATCGTCAGCTACATCGCGCTGACCTTCTACGACACGATCGCGCTGAAGGTGATCGGCCACCCGTTGCCATGGCGCACGGCTGCGGTCGCATCGTTCACGAGCTATACGATCAGCCACAATCTCGGCCTGGCGATGCTGACCGGGGGCTCGGCGCGCTATCGCGTCTATAGCCGCGCCGGTCTCGACGAGGCAGCGGTGGCACGCGTCGTGCTGATCGCGGGCGTGACATTCTGGGCGGGCGTCATCGCCGTCGCCAGCCTGTCGATGGCGATCCATCCCGGCATGCTGCCGATCGTCGACTGGACGATACCGCCGCTGCTCGAGCGAGCGATCGGAATCGCGATCCCGCTCGCGATGCTGGGGATCGTCCTGCGCTTCCGCCGTGGTGGCGCGCTCGGGCTGTTCGGCTGGCGGCTGCCGCTGCCAAACTGGCGACAGGCGCTGGCGCTGCTCCTGGTCTCGACGGTCGACCTCGCGGCGGCCAGCGCCGCGCTGTTCGTGCTGCTGCCCCACGCGTCGCCCGCGCTCTATCCGGTGCTGTTCCTCGGCTATGCGGTGGCGATCGTCGTCGCGCTGATCAGCCACGTGCCCGGCGGGCTCGGCGTGTTCGAGGCGGTCATCATCGCGGCGATGCCCGAGAACAACGCGACCATCCTCGCCGCGCTGCTCGCCTATCGGATCATCTACTATGTCGCGCCGCTGATCCTGGCGGCGGTGTTGATGGCGTTCCACGAGGGCAAGCAGTGGCGCGGCCGCGGGGCCGATCCGCTGACGATCGCGTTGCCGCTCGCGCCGCTGCTGCTGGGCGTACTGGTGTTCCTCAGCGGTGCGATGCTGCTCGTGTCGGGCGCGCTACCCGCGGCGCCCGGCCGGATGGACACGCTCGCGACGATCCTGCCGCTGCCGATCAGCGAGATGGCGCATGTCGCGGCAAGCCTCGTCGGCGTCATGCTGCTGCTGGTTGCGCTGGGGCTGTACCGACGGCTCGACGGTGCGTTCTGGGCGGCGCGGCTGCTGCTGATCGCAGGCGCGCTGCTATCGATCGCCAAGGGCCTCGATTACGAGGAGGCGACGATCCTGCTGCTCACCACCGCCGCGCTGCAATGGACAAGGGCGGCGTTCTACCGGCGGACGCGGCTGACCGCGGAGCCGCTGTCGCCCGAGTGGCTGGTCGGGGTCGGCGCGGCGATCGGCCTGTCGGTGCTGATTGGCTTCTTCGCCTATCGCCGGGTCGGGTATTCGAGCGATCTGTGGTGGCAGTTCGAGACCAACGCCAATGCCTCGCGCTTCCTGCGCACCAGCCTCGCGGTCGGACTGTTGCTGATCGGCGCGTCGATCTGGCGGCTGTTCGCGGCGGCGCCGGTGCCAGTGGTGCACGACATGCTGCCCGACGACGTCGCGACCGCGGCGCTTGCGCATGCCGACCGCACCGACGCGATGCTCGCCTTCACCGGCGACAAGCGCTTCCTGGTATCGGACAGCAGCGATGCGTTCCTGATGTACCAGGTCAAGGGCGCGAGCTGGATCGTGATCGGCGATCCGGTCGGCCCGTCGGAGGCCTGGTCCGAACTCCTCTGGGCGATCCGCGCGCGCGCAGACGCCGCGCAAGGGCGGCTGCTGCTGTACCAGATCGGCCTGCGCATCGTGCCGATCGCAATCGAGATGGGGCTCAAGCTCGTCAAATATGGCGAGGAGGCGACCGTCGAACTCGATGGCTTTACGCTCGAGACGCCCGAGATGCGCAGCGTGCGCAAGGCCAGCCGCGTGGCCGAGCGGGCCGGCGCCGCGTTTGCGGTGGTCCCCGCCGCCGAGATGCCCGCAATCATCCCAGAACTGCAGGCGATCTCCGACTGGTGGCTCGCCGACAAGGATCACGCCGAGAAGAGCTTCAGCGTCGGCCGGTTCGAGTCGGGCTATCTGGCGAAGTTCGACTGCGCGGTGGTGCGGATCGAAGGACGCGTGGTCGCCTTCGCCAACATCTGGGGGACGCCCAACAAGCAGGAACTATCGGTCGACCTGATGCGCCACGCCGCGGACATGCCGCAAGGTGGCATGGATTTCCTGTTCACGCGGCTGATGCTGTGGGGACACGAGCACGGCTATCGGCATTTCTCGCTCGGGATGGCGCCGCTGTCGGGGATCGAGGCGCGGCGGCTGTCACCGACCTGGTCGAAGGTCGCCGCGTTCCTGTTCCGCCACGGCGAGCGATTCTACGGCTTTGCCGGCCTGCGCGCATACAAGGAGAAATTCCGGCCGAACTGGACGCCGCGGTACATCGCGTCGCCGGGCGGCACGTCGCTGTTGCGCGGACTGATCGATTTGCAGGCTTTGGTGAGCCGGTAAGGCTTGCTAGGGCGCGCCCATGAGCTTCCTCCTCGCAATCGAAGGCGCCGACGGCGCGGGCAAGGCCACCGCCTCGGCGCTGGTGGTCGAACAGATGCGCGCCGCCGGCCGCACCGCCGACGTCGTATCGTTTCCGCGCTACACCGAAACGGTCGGCGGCTGGGCGCTCGGCGCCATGCTGGCAGGCACGCTGCCGCGCGGCACGTCGCCCAAGGCGGCGGCCGTGCTCTACGCGCTCGACCGGATGGAATCGCGCGATCACCTGCTGGCGACGATGGCCGCGAACGACGTCGTCGTGTTCGACCGCTACATCGCATCGAACATGGCGTATCAGGCGGCGCAGGTTCCCGCGGACGAGGCCGACGCGATGATGGCATGGATCGCCCATCTCGAGACGGGCTCGTTCGCGCTGCCGACGCCCGATCTGTCGGTGTATCTCGATACGCCTGCCGCGATTGCCCGCGGGCTGATCCTGAAGAAGCGCAAACGCTCCTACACCGACGATGCGTTCGATGCGTACGAGGCGGATACCGGGCTGCAGGATCGGGTACGTACCAATTATGCGGCGATGGCGCAGGCCGGACTGCTCGGGCGCTGGGCAACGGTATCGACTGTTGTGGACGGCGCGTCGCGCCCGCCCGCCGATATCGCGGCGGAGATCGTCGCGCTCCTGGACTGAAGCGCTCGCGCTTCCCGAACCCCGCCCGTGTGGCGCGTCGGTCTGGATCGTTTTTCCATTTGCGATCAAGCCGGGTTTTGCAGCGGATCAAAAATTCCGCATTGCAGCAAAATCAAACGCCATTACTTAGCACGCTAATGACTTCGCCCCGTGCTACACTGGAATCGTCCTACGCCCGAACGCTCCTGCCGCTCGCGCGGTCGTGGCGGCAGGCCGCGGATCGCGCGCTCCGCGATATGAGCGTTTCAGCCTCGACCGGCTGGGCACTGGTTCAGGTCGGCCGGCTCGGCGACGATGTGCGCCAGACCGATCTCGCGCATCAACTCGATGTCACCCAGGCCTCGCTGGTCCGCTCGATCGACCAGATGAGCGCTGCCGGGCTGGTCGAGCGCCACCGCGATCCCGTCGATGCACGCGTCAGCCGGATCCGTCTCACCGATCACGGCCGTGCGCTCGTGACCAGGATCGAAGCCAAGTTCGCGAGCCTGCGCCACGCCATGCTCGACGACGTGTCCGATACGGATCTCGCCACCGCGCTACGCGTCGCCGAACGGCTGGGCGCACGGTTCATGGCGGATCGCGCGCGATGAGCCTCGCCCGGTTCGGCGGCAAGGAGGCGCTCTTCTCCGCCAAATGCTTCGTCGCCGCGATCCTCGCTTATTACATCGCGCTGAGGATCGGCCTGACGCGCCCCTATTGGGCGGTGACGACCTCGTACATCGTCGCCCAGCCGCTTGCGGGTGCCGTCTTGTCGAAGGCGGTATTTCGCGTCGCAGGCACCGTGCTCGGCGCGATCGCCGCCGTGGTGCTGGTACCCAACCTGGTCAACGCCCCCGAACTCCTGTCGCTCGGCCTCGCCTTGTGGCTCGGGCTGTGCCTCTACGTATCGCTGCTCGACCGGACGCCGCGCGCGTATCTGTTCCTGCTTGCGGGCTATACCGCGAGCATCATCGGCTTTCCCGCGGTCAGCACGCCCGGCGCGGTGTTCACGATCGCCGCGCTGCGCGTGCAGGAGATCACGATCGGGATTCTCTGCGGCAGCCTGATCCACGGCTTCGTCTTCCCGCAGACCGTGACCGCGACCCTGCTCGCGCGGATCGATGCGATCCTGGCGGATGCCGAACGCTGGTCGCGCGATTCGCTGGCGGGGGCATCCGATGCCGCGCTCGACCGCGATCGCCGGCGGCTTGCACTCGACATCAACGAGCTGCACCAGCTCTCGATCCACCTCCCGTTCGACACCGCGCGCCTGTTGCCGCGCACGCGGACGTTGCGTGCACTGCAGGCGGAGTTGTCGATGGTGTTGCCGCTGGCCAGCGCCGTCGACGACCGTATCGTCGAGCTGAAACGTGGCGCCGACGCGCCGCGTCCCGAAGCGCTGGCGCTGATCGGGGATGTCCGCGAGTGGCTGCGCGAACCGCCCGAGGTCTCGCACCGCGCGGCAACCGCGGACGCACTGATCGCTCGCGCGCGCGCGCTGGAGCCACCCGCCGACGAGACGCTGATCTGGCGCGATGCGTTGCGGCTCAGCCTGCTCGCAAGGCTTGGCGAACTGGTCGATGCGCACCGCAACACGCGCGACTTGCGCGACCAGATGCGCTCGCCGTCACGCGCGCCGGTCACCCCCGCCGTCGCCCGCCTGCTCGCCCGGATCGCCCGGCGACCGCTGCACCGCGACCGCGGCATCGCGTTGCGCGCCGCCGCGGGAACGGTCGCAACGATCCTGCTCGGCTGCGTGTTCTGGATCGGCACCGGCTGGGCGGACGGCGCCGGCGCGGTGCTGATCGCAGGCGTATGCTGCGCGCTGTTCGGTAACAGCGACGATCCTGCGCCAGCGATCATGGCGTTCTTCTACGGGACCATCATCGGACTGGTCGTCTCGGCGGTCTACGCATTCGCGATCGTGCCGCGCGTGACCGATTTCGTGACGCTGGCCGCGGTCCTCGCGCCGCCGATGCTTATCGGCGGGATGTTCCTTGCACGCCCGTCGACCTTGCTCGTGACGCTCGGCGCCTTGCTTGGCGGGTTGAATACGGTCGGGCTGAACGACCGCTTCGGCAGCGATTTCAGCAGCTTCATCAACGGCGGAATCGCGCAGCTGGTCGGCACGTTGTTTGCGGTCGTCACGGTCGGACTGTTCCAGACGATCGGCGCAGACACCAGCGCGCGCCGACTGATCCGCGCAGGCTGGCGCGAACTGGCGGCGCGCAGCGATTCGATGCGCCGCCCCGATGCGGCGGGGTGGATCGCGCGAATGCTCGACCGGATCGGCTTGCTCGCGCCGCGGCTCGCATTGCAGGGCGAGGATCCAGGCAAACCGCTGCTCGACGCGCTCACCGATCTGCGCGTTGGCGTGGCGGTCGGCGAACTCAAGCAATTGCGGCTCGACGGCACGCCCGACGAGGCCGCGATGATCACGCCGGTGCTGCGCGGGATAGGCCTGCATTACCGCGCGCTGCGCCCTGACGAGCCTGCGCCGCCGGAGCCCGAACTGCTCGCCGGGATCGACAGCGCGATGACCGGCTTGGCGACCAGCACGCCCGATCGTCCGCTTGATCGACGTCGCACCAGCGTACTCGCGCTGACCTCGCTTCGTCGCAACCTGTTCCCGCAGGCGCCAGCGTACGGGGCGCCGGCATGACCGGAGAGATTTCGATCGCCGGCGTCTATTTGCCGAGCATCCTGCTGCTCGCGGTCGCCGCAGTGATCCTCACCGGAATCGCCACCCGCCTGCTCGCCTTCGCCGGCGCCTATCGCGCGGTCACCTACCGACCGCTCGTCGACCTTGCCGTGTTCATCCTCATCCTCGGGCTGCTCGCCCTGCTCACCGGACCTTCCGCATGAATAGCCGCCTGAAATCGCTGCTCGCCCCGCTCGGCCGTTCCGCCGTCACGCTGATCATCGTCGCGCTCGCGGTGCTGGTCGCGCTATGGCTGTGGCAGCGTTACGAGACCGATCCGTGGACGCGCGACGGACGGATCCGCGCCGATATCGTCCGCGTGACGCCCGACGTGGCGGGTTTGGTCACCCAGGTCGCGGTGCACGATAACCAGGCAGTGAAGCCCGGCGACGTCCTGTTCGTAGTCGATCGCCCGCGCTTCCAGTTGACGCTGGCGCAGTCGGACGCCGCGATCGCGAGTGCCCGCGCGACGCTGTTGCAGGCGCGCCGCGAGGCGCAGCGCGATATGGTGCTGGGCGATCTGGTCGCCAAGGAAACGCACGAGCAGAATGTCGCGCGAGTCGCCACCGCGTCGGCCGCGCTCGCCCAGGCCCAGAGTGCTCGCTCGACCGCCGCGCTGAACCTTGCTCGGACGACGGTACGCGCGACGGTGCACGGGATCGTCACCAATCTCGATCTTCACCCCGGCGACTATATCGCGACTGGTGCGCAGGCGATGGCGCTGGTCGACACCGATTCGCTCCGAGTCGAAGGCTATTTCGAGGAAACCAAGCTCGGGAGCATCCGCGTCGGCGACCCGGTGATCGTCCACCTGATGGGCGAGCCGCAACCGCTGCACGGCCGCGTCGACAGCATCGCGGCGGGGATCAACGACAGCGAGCGGACAAACACGACCAATCTGCTGCCCAATGTGAACCCGACTTTCAGCTGGGTGCGGCTGGCGCAACGCATTCCCGTCCGCATGAAGCTGACTCAGGTGCCGAAGGGCACGCAACTGATCGTCGGTCGGACCGCGACGGTGACGGTCCAGCCGCGGGTCCAGCCGGGGGCGACGTCGTGATGCGCACGCGCTTGTCCCGCATCGCGCTGTCCCCCCTCCGTCACTGCCACGGCCCCCTCCGTCATCCTGACGAAAGTCAGGCTCCAGAGCCCAAGACGGCGTCACCTGTAACCCTGGATCCTGACTTTCGTCAGGATGACGGAGCAAGGGGGATGGACCCGCGCACCTGCCGCCGTGGGCTTGCCGCAGCGATGCTCGCACTCGCGCTCGCCGCCTGCACCACCGCCGGCCCGAACTACGCGCTCCCCGACGCCGCCGTCGTCAACCGTCCTTCCGCGCAAGGCGCCTTCGACAGCGGCACCGAAAAGGTGTTCGCCAACGCCCCGCTCCCCGATCGCTGGTGGCAGCTCTATGGCGACGCGCGCCTCGACGCGTTCGTCACCGAAGCGCTCGCCGCCAACACCGATCTGCGCGCTGCCGACGCGAACCTGCGCCGCGCCGACGCGGTCGTCGCCGAAGTCGCGGCTGGCCGGACGCTGTCGACCGCGCTCGGCGGCGGCGCCTCGCTCGATCGCCCCTACACGACCGGCAGCAGCCTGCCCGGCACGCTCGACTATAATCTCGGCATCACGCTCGCCTACCCGCTCGACCTGTCGGGCCGGATCCGCCGCGCGATCGAAGCGGCGCAGGGCGATGCCGAGGCGGTCGCCGCCGCGCGCGACAATGTCCGCGTCACCGTCGCCGCGGAGACCGCGCGCAGCTATGCCACCGCCTGCACCGCCAACATGGTGCTGGCCGCGAACACCCGCATCCTCACGCTGCAACGCCAGACGCTCAACGTGACCCAGCGGCTGCAGCGCGGCGGCCGCGGCACCGCGTTCGACGTGACGCGCGCACGGACCGCGGTCGACCAGAGCGAGGCGTTGATCCCGTCGCAGATCGCGACGCGCACCGCCGCCTTGTACCGGCTCGCCACGCTGATGGGCCGCACCCCCGCCGACTATCCCAGGGACGTCGCGGACTGCGCCCGCCCGCCTGCGCTCACCCGCCCGCTGCCGATCGGCGACGGCAGCGCGCTGATCCTGCGCCGTCCCGATATCCGTGCGGCGGAGCGCTCGCTCGCCGCCGCCACCGCGCGGATCGGTGTGGCGACCGCCAACCTCTACCCACAGGTCAGCCTCGGCGGTTCCGCCGGGTTCACCGGCCCGGTCTCGTCGCTGGGCTCCGGCAATGCGTTCCATCTCGGCCTCGGCCCGCTGATCAGCTGGAGTTTCCCCAACCGCCCGGTCATCCGCGCGCAGATCGCGCAGGCAGGCGCGGCGGCGGATCAGGCCTTGGCGCAGTTCGATTCGACCGCGCTCGAGGCGCTGCGCCAGACCGAGACGGCGCTGTCCGCCTATGCGCGCGAAGGCGACCGCAACGCCGCCTTGCGCCGCGCGAAGGGCAGCGCCGCGCGCGCCGCCGACCAGGCGGGCACGCTCTACCGGTTCGGCCGCACCGATTTCCTGTCGCTGCTGACCGCACAGGCCGCGCTCACCACCGCGCAGGCCAACCTCGCCGCCTCCGATGCGCTGCTCGTCGATCGCCAGGTCGACGTGTTCAAGGCGCTCGGCGGGGGGTGGCAGGCATGAGGCTGCGTCGGCGCGGGCTCGCCTCGATCAACAGCGAGATCCGCGACGGCATCATGCCCGCCGCCGACACCATCGCGCGCGTTGCCAAGGATCCGCACGCGCTGCCGCATACGCCCAGCAACTATCGGATCACCGCGCTGATCATCGCCTGCGCGCTGTTCATGGAGCAGATGGATTCGACCGTGCTCGCCACCGCGCTGCCGACGATGGCGCGCGATTTCGGCGTGCCCGCGACCAGCATGAGCTCGGCGCTGACCTCGTATCTGCTGGCGCTCGCGATCTTCATTCCCGCCAGCGGACGCTTGGCGGACCGGTTCGGCTCGCGCACGATCTTCCGCGCGGCGATCCTGATCCTCGTCGGCGGATCGATGCTGTGCGGCCAGGCGACCAGCCTGCCGTTCATGATGGCCGCGCGCTTCGTGCAGGGTCTGGGCGGGGCGATGATGATCCCGATCGGCCGCCTCGTCCTGCTGCGCAGCGTCGCCAAGGAGGACATGGTCCAGGCGATGTCGTGGCTGATCATGCCCGCGCTGATCGGTCCGATCCTGGGGCCACCGGTCGGCGGCGCGATCGTCACCTATCTCGACTGGCGCTGGATCTTCTATCTCAACGTCCCGATCGGCCTGCTCGGCGTCGTGCTGGTGACGCGCTTCATCGGCGAGGTCCGCGAGGACAAACCGGCACGGTTCGACGTACCCGGCTTTCTCCTGTCGGGCGTGTCGCTCGGCTGCCTGCTGTTCGGGTTCGAGATGACCAGCCGCACCGGCGAACTGTCGCGCGCGATCGCGCTGATCGCGGTCGGGCTCGTCGCGGGCGTCGCCTATATCCGTCACGCCAAGCGGCGCTGCGACCCGATCCTCGATCTGTCGCTGATGCGAGTCCCGACCTTCCGCCTGTCGGTGATCGGCGGCTCGCTGACCCGGATCACGCAGGGCGCACAGCCGTTCCTGCTGCCGATGATGCTCCAATTGGGCTTCGGCATGACCGCGGCGGCGAGCGGCGCGATCACGATCGCCGGCGCGATCGGCTCGCTCGCGATGAAGAGCCTCGCCCCACGCGTGCTCCGCCGCTTCGGCTTCCGCAACAGCCTGATCGTCGGCGGGCTGTGCGCCAGCTCGGGCTATGCGGTCGCCGGGCTGTTCCGCCCCGACTGGCCGGTCCCGGCGATCTTCGGCGTGCTGATGCTCTCGGGCTTCTTCATGTCGTTCCAGTTCTCGGCGTACAACACGATCGCCTATGACGAGATCCCGTCGTCGCGGATGAGCAGCGCGACCAGCTTCTACGCGACATTCCAGCAATTGATGCTGTCGCTCGGCATCTGCGTCGGCGCGGCGTCGCTCCATGTCGGGATGCTCGGCACGGGCGCGACACGCCCCGCGCTGACCGACTTCACGCTGGCGTTCCTGGTGGTGACCGCAGTGTCGGCGTCCGCGACGATCTGGAACCGCCGGTTCGCCAAGGATGCCGGTGCGCAGCTCAGCGGGCATCGGAATAGGTGATCCTCCCCTGAAAGGGAGGTGGCTGGCACTTGCCAGACGGAGGGGTGCCCCCCTCTCGATAGTACGACACCCCTTCGTCAGTCCTTCGGACTGCCACCTCCCCTGCCAGGGGAGGATCCTCAGCCGCTACGCGCGGGCAGAGACGGCCGCGACAGCACCGAGACATGCTCGCCGGGCTCGACGAACATTCCGTGCGCGCTCGCCCACCGCCCCGCCTTCTCGCTCGCGGTCAGCATCGTCAGGAACGGGCTGAGCAACAGTCCGAGCGTCACCGGCGCGAGCCAGGCCGCGGTAACCGGTGCGAACGGCGTCACCGCCAACAGCGCGACGCCCACCCCGACATGCCAGCGATAGCGCGGCATCACGTCGCTAAGCGACAGCTCATGCGCATCGCGATTCTGCGGCGCCCAGCCGGACTTGCGCCCCATCAGGATCCCGACCAGATCGATCGTCTGCGTCAGCGCGATCACCGGCGCGGACAGCATCGAGAACGGCACGTCGATCAGCACCGACCTGACGATCCCGCGCCGTCCGCCGAACCCCGCGCGCCGCTCGGCGTTCGAGACCGCCCAGATCACGCTCAGCAGCTTGGGCCCGAACAGCAGCAGCAGCGTCACCGCCAACACCTGGAGCGAGGTCTGCGCCTCGACGATGTTGCGCTCGCCGATCAGCGCCTGCACCACGCTCGTCGCGATCATCAGCAGCCACACCGGCGAGGTGATGAACGCCGACGCGCCCATCAGCAGTTGCAGCCGGCTGACCCAGTGGAACCCCGACGACGTCAGCAGGCTGAGATGCTGGATATTGCCCTGCGCCC
Source organism: Sphingomonas sp. Leaf34 (assembly GCF_001421805.1). Lineage (GTDB taxonomy): Bacteria > Pseudomonadota > Alphaproteobacteria > Sphingomonadales > Sphingomonadaceae > Sphingomonas. The sequence goes on from NZ_LMLC01000001.1 coordinate 704,620, forward strand.
AACGCCGGTCGCGCACCGCCGCATCGATCAGCGTCGGCGGATATTCCTCGAACGTCTCCTCGGTCATCAGCATGTGAACACGCCAGCCGCGCCGGCGGAGCAGCGCCGCCTCTACCATGTCGTGGCTCATGATGACGCCGCCGAAGGGCGCGCGCCCCGGCAGGTCGGGCAGCCCGCAGCTGCTTGCGAACGCCTCGATCCGGATCAGCGCGTTATGCCCCCAGAAGGTAGCCTCCGACCCCGACCACCAGACGAGCCCCGCGGTCGAGATCGGACCGTAAAGGCGACTCGCAAACTGCATCCAGCGCTGGAAGAACGTCACGCCGTTGATCACCGCGGGCACGGTCTGGAGCAGCGCCACCGCAGGCCGGCGTTCGAGCACCTGCGCCATGCCGATGATCGTGTTGCCGCCCATCAGGCTGTCGGCGTCGAGCATCAGCATATAGCGATAGCCGCCGCCGAACCGCCGGATCCACTCCGCGACGTTGCCGGGTTTGCGCCCGACGTTCACCGTGCGGCGCCGGTAATAGAGCGCGCAGTCGATCGTCGGGGCGAGCGCCTGCCACGCGGCGATCTCGGACGCTTCCGCCGCTTCGCCCGAGTCGCTCAGGATGAAGATATCGAACCGATCCGCGACACCGCCCGCGGCGATCGCGCGCGCCATCCAGGCGATGCGTTCGAACACCGCAGCGATATCCTCGTTATGGACCGGCATCAGGATCGCGGTGCGGCCCTCGAGCGGTTCGGACTGGCGCGGCGTCGGCACGAACCCAGGATGCCCGCCCGTCATCAACAGCACGAAGCCGATCGCGGCGTTCATAAAGCCGAACGCGATCCACGCGAACAGCGGGAAGAACAGTGCCAGCAGCGCCGCGTCCCACAGGCTGAGCCCGTCGGCGAGCAGCGATTCCTGCACCGCGGACGACGCCGCGGTCGCCAGCAGCCCGGTCATCAGCACGAGGATGATCCGGCGCGCGAGCATGTCGTCCGACGACACGACCATCCCCGCCCCCGGTTCGGGCGCGGTCCAAGGCGGCGGCGGACCGTCGAACCGCTGCGGGAGCATCTCGATCGGCGATTCGCCGGGCATCATGGCCGAGGTCGACTGCATCAGAAGATCGGCGTCAGGACGGTTTCGCTGAGCGCGCGGCCGCCGCGCGTGAGGAACAGCCGGACGTCGGCAGGGCCCTGCGCATCGGGGGCGATGTCCGCCGTGATCCGCCAGCGATTCTTCTGGCCGACCACCGGATAGGCGGCGCTTGCGAGCACCTTGCCGCGGACGACGTCGATCTTGGGCGTGACTCCGCTCTGCCGATCGAGGCCGGCAAGCCCGTCGCCGAGGAAATCGACCACGAGCTTCCTTGCGCCCTTCACCGGCTCAGCGCCCGGTCGGCCCGCGATGCCCTGCCAGCAATCGACGACATGCGCCGCACTCGCGACCGCGGTCGGATCGGTCGATCGCCACGACAAAGTATAGTCGAACTGCAGCCGCTGGCCGGCCTTGGCAGGCGCCGCCGGCGTCCAGAACGAGACGATATTGTCGACCGTCTCGCTGTTGGTCGGGAACGCGTAGAGCATCACCGCGCCCTGGCCCCAGTCGCCCTGCGGCTGGACCCAGAGATTAGGCCGGCGATCGTAGAACGCGCCGTCATCCTGGTAATGATCGAAGTTCCGATCGCGCTGGATCAGGCCGAAGCCCTTGGGTGCCTGGTCGGCGAAGCTGTCGAGCGTCTCGTGCGGCGGATTGTTGAGCGGCCGCCAGATGCGCTCGCCCGCGCCGGTGAGCAGCGCGAGACCGTCCGAATCGTGGATCTCGGGACGCCAGTCGACCGCGGCGGCGCGATTGCCCTCGCCGTACCAGAACATGCTGGTGGCCGGCGCGATGCCGAGCCGTTCGATGTCGCGGCGGACGTTGAGGACGCTGGACACGCGCTGCTCGACGCCGGCCCCCGCGACGTGGCGCGATTCGAACCGGTACGCGCCGGTGACGCTCGCGCCGTCCATCAGCGCGTAGATCGTATAGGCATCGGCGCCGGTGCGCTCGATCCAGAATTCGGTGAAGTCCGGGAATTCCTCGCGACCGGGAAGCCCCGTGTTGATCGCAAGCCCGCGCGCGGACAGGCCGTACTGGTCCTGCGCGCCGGCGGTGCGGAAATAAGATGCGCCCTGGAACGCCATCCAGTCGCTCGTCCCGCCCGGCGCCATCGCGCGGAAGCCGGCGATGCCCAGCGCGGCGGCATGGCCTTCCTCCGCCTCGAACAGATCGCGCGCGAAGTCGATGCGGCGCGCCTGCCCGCCCTCGACGACGTTGATCGCGACGGGGGTGGGGGCGTAGCGGCCGAGCGGGAACAGGCGGATGCCGCCGGCCAGCGTCTTGTCGGCGCGGAAGCGGATGCTCCCGACCTTGTCGTAATCGATCGCGGCGGCCGCGGCGACCTTGGCGGGCGCGCTGTATGGCCTGGTCGCGAGCGTCGCGGCGCGTTGCTGGAGCGCCTCCCACGAGAACGGCGTCGCCTTGCCGGGCGCCGTTCGCATCGCCGCGGCGGCCTGCGGGAGGACACCCAACAGACCCAGCGCGGTCATCACTTCGCGTCGACCGATCATGCGGAACGCTCCCTTGTCGTCATTATGCTGCAACGCGGTAGCATAAGGCCATCGCGCGCGCGCGTCGACAGGTCCCGCCCCGGGCGCGCCCTATCGCTCGGCGCGGCGCCAGCGCGCGCTGATCGCGACCCGGTCGTGGATATGCCCGCCGACGATCACCAGCATCGCGCCGGCACTCGCGCAGAGAAACCCGATCATCGCGAGCAGGAACGCCAGCACGCCGGTTGCCGGATGCAGACGAACGAGCGCGTGGAGCGCGGTGACGGCGATCGCGAGCGACAGGACGCCGGCCGCGCGCAGGCTGAGATCGGTACGGAGGCGGCAAGCGTCGGTCATGCGACATCCCAGCTATCGCCACGCGCATATGCGTTCGAGATCGATATCGCGGGGGCACCATAGTCTTCGCATAGTGCGCGTGCGCCGACGTACGGCGATCACTGTGCCAACGCCCGTCATCCCCGCGGAGGCGGGGATCCAGATGCTCAACGGGATGAGAGTTGATCGCGCGTTCAGCCAGTATGGATCCCCGCCTGCGCGGGGATGACGAACGGAACTGGCTAAAAAGCTACCAACGCGCTCAGGCGTCGACGAGCAGCCGGTAGCCGACGCCGAGTTCGTTCGCGATCACGCTGCCGACACCGCCTGCGCCTTCCAGCTTCTGCCGCAGATTGCGCACGACGATGCGGAGATATTCGATCCGCCGGTCATGGTCCGTCGGCCACGCCGCCTCCAGGATCCTCTGATGAGTCACGACCCGGCCGGGATGCGCCGCGAGTGCCGACAGCACGTCGAACTCCTTGCGGGTGAGATGCGCCTCCTCGTCACCGCGCCGCACGAGCCGGTGCTCGAAATCGATCTCGACGCCGTGCGCGCGCAGGATCGTCGGGCGCGCCGTCGCCTCGCCGCGCCCGCGCAACGCCACGCGCAGCCGTGCGAGCAGCTCCTCGGTATCGAACGGCTTGGTGACGTAATCCTCGGCGCCGAGATCGAGCGCGGCGACCTTCTGGTCGGTCGCCTCGCGCGCCGACACGACCAGGACGATCGGATCGCCGAGCTTCTTCAACAGCGGCACCAGCTCCAGGCCGTCGCGATCGGGCAGCCCGAGATCGAGCAGTACCGCAGTCAACGGCCGGCTGCCTGCGACCCGCAACGCCTCGCGCGCGTCGACCGCCTCCTCGACGCCATAGCCCGCCCGCTCCAGCGTGTTGCGCAGCAGCCGCCGGATATGCAGCTCGTCATCGACGATCAAAATGGTCTGTCCGCTCACACATTCGCTCCATCGGTCTCGCGGACGAGCAGGGCCTTGGGAAAGCACAGCGAGAAGCGCGCGCCGGTGCGGTCTTCGCGGTTGCCGGCCTCGACGCCCATCCCCATCGCTTCGGCGAACGCCTTGACGATCGCAAGCCCCAGCCCGGTCCCGCCGATCGCGCGGTCGGAGCCTTCGAGGCGGCGGAACGTCTCGAACACCTCCTTCTCGCGGCCCGGCGGCAACCCGGGCCCCTGGTCGATCACCGACAACCGGAGCATCCCGAAGCGGTGCTCGGCGCGCACCACGACCGGCGTGCCGGGGTCGGCATAGCGGCCGGCATTGTCGAGCAGGTTGAGCAGGCAGTGGTGGAGCAGTTGCGGATCGATGCGGACCAGCGGCAGGTTCGGCGCGACGTCGAGGTCGATCGCATGCCCCTCGAGCACGCGCCTGGTATCGTGGACCGCGCCGGCGACCGCATCGGTCAGGTCGGTCGGCTCGAGCCGCAACCGGAGCGCACCCGCCTCGACGCGCGCCATGTCGAGCAGATTGCCGACGAACCGGTTGAGCCGCGCCGCCTCGCTCTCAATCGTGGCGATCAGTTCGGGGGTGACGCCGCGGTGGAGTTCTGCGGTTGCCGCCATCACCGAGGTCAGCGGCGTGCGCAGGTCGTGGCTGACCGACGACAGCAACGCCTGCCGCAACCGATCGCGTTCGCGCACCGCATCAACGTCGCGCATCTCGACCTCCAGCCGCGCGCGTTCGAGCACCAGCGACGCCTGATCGACCAGGCTCATCAGCAGCGGCAGCTGGTCCGAGCGCACCGGATCGCCGCCGACGTCGCGCGCGAGGCCGAGCACCGCCAGCGTCCGCTCGCCCGATCGGAGCGGTTGGAAGAACCATTCGGATGCCGCCAGCGTCCCCGACCCGCGCCCCGCCGGCGCGCCATTGTCATACGCCCATTGCGCGGCGGCCATCTCCATCGTCTCGAGCCGATAGTCCGCGCCGTTCGCCGCCTGCACCGCAAGGCCGGGGTCTTCGGCGACGAGGATCACCGCGCGCACGTCGAACAGCCGCCCAATCTCCTCGCAGATCGCGCGGGCGAGCGCGACCGGCTCGTTCAGCGACGTCATCTGGCGCAGGAACCCGGCGAGCGCGGCGTTGGTGCGTGCGCTGGCAGCGGCGATATCGGCCTGCGCGCGGACCCGCGAAGTCAGCTGGCTCGTCACGAACGCGATGCCGAGCAGCACCAGGATCGAGATCACGTTTTCCGGGTTGCTGATCGTCAGCGTGCCAGTCGGCGGCAGGAAGAAGAAGTTGTAGGCGACCGACGAGGCGATCCCCGCGAACAACCCGGTGCGCAGGCCGAACAGGCTGGCCGCCGCCATCACCGGCAGCAGGTACAACAGCGCGACGTTGCCGAGGTTGAGGATGTGGAACAACGCGCTGGCCACGCCGGTGACGCCCGCCACCATCGCCGTCGTCCAGGCGTAACCCGCCTTGCCGCCCCAGCCGCCGACATGTCTCCGCCGGCCGCGCGTGGTGCCCCCCTCCTCCATCGGCAGGACATGCACCGCGATCCCCGGCGTCTCGCGCACCATCTGGTCGACGACCGAGCCGTGGCGCAGCTCGAACCACCGCGAGCGGGTCGACTTGCCGACTACCAGCTGCGTCGCTCGCGCCTCGGTCGTGAAGGTCTTGAGGCCGTCGACCACCGAGGCCGCGGGGACGGTGGCGACGTCGCCGCCGAGCTGCGTCGCCAGGTTGAAGACGCCGGCGAGCTGGCGATGCTCGGCCTCGCCAAAGCCCTGCGCGCGCGGGGTCTCGATATACACCGCGGTCCAGGGCGCGTGCATCGCATCGGCGATCCGCTTCGTCGCGCGGACCAGGCCGAGCGCGCCGGGCAATTCGCTGATCGCGACGACGATCCGCTCGCCGCCCGCCCAGGTGCCGCCGACGCCGAGCGCGCGGACATGTTCGAGCATCTGCGCATCGACCGCCTGCGCCGCACGCCGCAGCGCGAGTTCGCGCAGCGCGGACAGGTTCGACTTCGAGAAGAAGTGCGCGAGCGCGCGAGTCGCCTCCTGCGGCAGATAGACCTTGCCCGCCTTCAGTCGCTCGATCAGCTCGTCGGGCGGGATGTCGACGACCTCGATCTCGGCCGCCTCGACGATGCTGTCGGGAACGGTCTCGCGGACGCGCACCCGCGTGAACGACGCGACGACGTCGTTGAGGCTCTCGATATGCTGGATGTTGATCGTCGAATAGACGTCGATGCCCGCGGCCAGCAGCTCCTCGACATCCTGATAGCGTTTGGGGTGGCGGCTGCCGGGCGCGTTGGTATGCGCGAGTTCGTCGACCAGGACGAGCGTCGGCGCACGCTCGAGGATCGCGTCGAGATCCATCTCGTCGAGCGTCCGCCCCTCATAGGGGATCGGCTTGCGCGGCACGATCTCGTGCCCGCGGGTGAGTGCCGCGGTTTCGACCCGGCCATGCGTCTCGACCACGCCGATGACGATGTCGACGCCCGCGCGACGGCGTTCGGCGCCTTCGGAGAGCATCTCGAAGGTCTTGCCGACGCCGGGCGCGGCGCCGAGGAAGATCTTCAGACGGCCGCGACCCTCCTGCGACGCCTGTCGCAGAAGGGCCTCGGGCGATGGTCGTGTGTCGTCGTTCAACGTGCGCCCGTTGCGTGCGGCCCGGTTGCGTCCAGCGCGCGGTTGAGGGCCAGGACATTGACGCGCGGTTCGCCGAGGATACCGAACAGCGCGCCATCGACATTGGCGGCTACCAACGCGCGGACCTTGTCGGCAGTCACGCCACGGACACGGGCGACGCGCGCGACCTGCGCATAGGCCGAGGCGGGCGACAGATCGGGGTCGAGACCCGAACCCGAGGCGGTGGCGAGATCGGCGGGCAGCGGCCCGGTCACACCTTCCGCGCGACGCTTGGCGACATCGACCTTGGTCCGGTCGACGAGCGCCTGGCTGGTCGGCCCGAGGTTCGACCCCGACGAGGCGAGCCCGTCATAGCCCTTGCCCGCCGCCGAGGGGCGAGTCTGGAAATAGCGATCGGTGGTGAACGCCTGCCCGACCACGGTCGAGCCGATCGCCTTGCCGTCGGCGACGACGAGGCTGCCGTTCGCCTGGGTCGGGAAAATCGCCTGTCCGATGCCGGTCATGGCGAGGGGATAGACGATCCCGAGCAGCAGCGCGAACAGGATCGTCATGACGAACGCAGGGCGAAGGGCGGAGGTAAGATCGGAGGTCATTCTGTCGTCTCCATGTGTCCCCGCGAAAGCGGGGACCCAGTCTGGGCACCCGCCTTCGCGGGTGAACAATTCTTCGGGGGGAAGCCGGCGGAGGCTGCATCCTGCGACTTCCCCCCTGCCACCACCCCGGCGAAGGCCGGGGTCCAATTGGGCAACGTCGCCAACCTGCGCCGCGCTTCGTTACCGCAACCTTTCCACTTGGGCCCCGGCCGTCGCCGGGGTGGTAGTGGCCGTTGGTGTGTCGGCGGACGAAGAACCCGCACGCTGCGCTCGGTCATCACGCTAAGCCCAGCGCACCGACCAGAACGTCGATGAGCTTGATCCCGACGAACGGCGCGATCAGGCCGCCGAGGCCGTAGACCGCGAGATTGCGCGCGAGCAACGGGCCCGCCGCCATCGGCTTGTACGCCACGCCCCTGAGCGCGAGCGGCACCAGCATCGGGATGATGATCGCGTTGAAGATGATCGCCGACAGGATCGCGCTTTCGGGCGAGCCCAGCCGCATCACGTTGAGCACGCCGAGCCCCGGATAGAGCGCGACGAACATCGCCGGGATGATCGCGAAATACTTCGCGACGTCGTTCGCCACCGAGAAGGTCGTCAGCGCGCCGCGGGTCATCAGCAGCTGCTTCCCCAGCCCCACGATCTCGATCAGCTTGGTCGGATCGCTGTCGAGGTCGACCATGTTGCCCGCCTCGCGCGCGGCCTGCGTGCCGGTGTTCATCGCCACGCCGACATCCGCCTGCGCCAGCGCGGGCGCATCGTTGGTGCCGTCGCCGCACATCGCGACCAGCCGCCCGCCCTGCTGTTCCTTGCGGATCAGCGCGAGCTTGTCCTCTGGGGTAGCCTGCGCGAGGAAGTCGTCGACGCCGGCCTCCGCCGCGATCGCCGCCGCGGTGAGCGGGTTGTCGCCGGTGATCATCACCGTGCGGATACCCATCGTGCGCAGCTCGCCGAAGCGTTCGCGGATGCCCGCCTTGACGACGTCCTTCAGGAAGATCGCGCCGAGCAGCCGCCCGTCCATCGCCACCGCCAGCGGCGTGCCGCCGGCGCGCGCGATCTCGTCGGTGATCCGGCGCAGCTCGGTCGCCGCAGCGGTCGCCCCTGCCCCCGGATTGGCCTTCAGGATCGAATCGACCGCGCCCTTCTGGATCAGCGCGCCGTGCACCTTCACGCCCGAGATGCGGGTCTGCGCGGTGAAGGGGATGACTTCCGCATCGTCCGGCAAAGCCGTCGTCGTCACCCCGAATTTTTCGCGGGCGAGGATAACGATCGAGCGACCCTCGGGCGTTTCGTCGGCAAGGCTGCCGAGCAGCGCCGCCTCGGCCAGTTCCTCGTCGCGCGTGCCGCCGACCGAGCGGAATTCGCTCGCCTGGCGGTCGCCGATCGTGATCGTGCCGGTCTTGTCGAGCAGCAGCACGTCGATATCGCCCGCCGCCTCGACCGCGCGCCCCGACTTGGCCAGCACGTTGAAGCGCACCAGCCGGTCCATCCCGGCGATGCCGATCGCCGACAGCAACGCGGCGATCGTCGTCGGGATCAGCGTGATCAGCAGCGCGGCGAGGATCGCGACGGGTACGCGGCCGCCCGCATAGCTCGCAAAGCCCGGGATCGTGCCGACCGCGATCAGGAAGATGATCGTCAGCCCGACGAGCAGCAGCGTGAGTGCGATCTCGTTCGGCGTCTTCTGCCGCTCGGCGCCCTCGACCAGCGCGATCATCCGGTCGAGAAAGCCCTCGCCCGGATTGGCGGTGACCTTCACGCGGATTTCGTCGGAGATGACGCGCGTGCCCGCGGTCACCGCGGACCGATCGCCGCCCGCCTCGCGGATCACCGGCGCGCTCTCGCCGGTGATCGCGGCCTCGTTGACCGAGGCGACGCCCCAGACGACTTCGCCGTCCGCCGGGATCAGGTCGCCCCCCCCAGCGCCACCGGCACTGACGAGGACGATATCGCCCGCACGCAGCGCGCTGGCGGGGACGGACTCGACCTGGTCGCCCTTCATGCGACGCGCGGTCAGCTCCGCCTTGGTCGCGCGCAGCGACGCGGCCTGCGCCTTGCCGCGCCCCTCGGCGAGCGCCTCGGCAAAGGTGCCGAACAGCACCGTCAGCCACAGCCAGATGACGAGCTGGATCTTGAAGCCGATCGAGAGGCCGTCGCCGCCGACATTGACGAGGATCGTCAGCAGCGTGGCGACGACGGCGGTGACGAACATCACCGGGTTGCGGATCAACTGCCGCGGATCGAGTTTCCGGAAAGCGTCGCCGATCGCCGGTACGATCAAGTCGGCCGTGAACAGCGACTTGGTAGGGGTGCGTGCCATTTTGGCTTGTCCCGTCAGAAGGTTTTGCCGCTGATCATCGCGAGATGATCGGCGATGGGACCGAGCGCGAGGCTCGGCAGGAAGGTCAGGCCGCCGACGATCAGGATGATCCCGACCAGCAGGCCGATCCACAGCGCCCCCGTCGTCGGGAACGAGCCTGCGCTTTCGGGCGTGTACTTCTTCGCGGCGAGCGACCCGGCGATGGCGAGCATCGGCACGATGATGAAGAAGCGGCCGAGCCACATCGCGACGCCGAGCAGGCCGTTGTAGAACGGCGTGTTGGCGGTCAGCCCGGCAAAGGCCGACCCGTTGTTACCGGCCGCGCTGGTATAGGCGTACAGGATCTCGGTGAACCCGTGCGGCCCCTTGTTCAGCGGCCCCGCCAGCCCGTCGGGCAGCACCGCGCTGAGCGCCGTGAAACCGAGGATGACGAGCGGCAGGATCGCGATCGCGAGCACGGCGAGTTTCACCTCCCGCGCCTCGATCTTCTTGCCGACATATTCGGGCGTGCGGCCAACCATCAGCCCGGCGACGAACACCGCGAGGATGGCGAACAGCAGAAAGCCGTAGATGCCCGCGCCGACGCCGCCGATCACGACTTCGCCAAGCTGGATGTTGAGCAGCGGGATCATCCCGCCGAGCGCGGTGAAGCTGTCGTGCATCGCGTTGACCGCGCCGCACGAGGCCGCGGTGGTGACGACCGAGAACAGCGCGGATGCGGCGATCCCGAAGCGGACCTCCTTGCCCTCCATGTTGCCGCCTGCGACGCCGATGCCGTGCAGGATCGGGTTGCCCGCGGCTTCCTGCGCATAGGTGATGGTGACGCCGGCGAGGAACAGCACGAGCATCGCCGAGAGGATCGCCCAGCCCTGTTTGGTGTTGCCGACCGCCTTGCCGAACGTCCAGGTCAGCCCGAAGCCGATGACGAAGATCGACAGCATCTGCACCAGGTTGGTGAGCGCGGTCGGGTTCTCGAACGGATGCGCCGAGTTCGCGTTGAAGAAGCCGCCACCATTGGTGCCGAGCATCTTGATCGCCTCCTGGCTCGCCACCGGGCCGAGCGTCAGCGTCTGCTTAAGACCCTCGAGGGTGGTGATGTCGACTGTGCCGGCCAGCGTCTGCGGGACGCCGCTGGCGATGTAGAACAGCGTCACGACGACGCAGACCGGCACCAGCAGATAGAGGGTGACGCGGGTCATGTCGGCCCAGAAATTGCCGATCGTCGCCTCTTTTATATTTGGGGCCGATCGCCGCGCGAACCCGCGGAACAGCGCAAACGCCAGCGCGATGCCGGTCGCGGCCGACAGGAAATTGTGGATCGTCAGGCCGAACATCTGGGCAAAGTTCGACATGGTGGATTCGCCACCATAGCTCTGCCAGTTGGTGTTCGTCGTGAAGCTGATCGCGGTGTTGAACGCGAGATGCGGGCTGAGCCCGGCGAGCCCCTGCGGATTGCCCGGCAGCACGCCCTGCAGCCGCAGCACCGCATAGGTCAGCGCCATCAGCAGCGCGTTGAACATGATCATGTGCAGCGCATAGCGGCGCCAGCCCTGCTCCTGTTTCGGGTCGATCCCGGCGAGTTTGTAGAAGCCGGTCTCCACGGGACCGAAGACTAGGTGGAGCGGCGTGCGGCGCCCTTCGTACAGCGCGAACAGCCACAGGCCGACGGGCTTGGTCAACGCCAGCAATATGCCGACGAAGCCCAGGATCAGGATCCATCCTTCGAATGTCATGCGGACGCGCTCCTAAAAGCGTTCGGGACGGATCAGCACCGCCACGAGATAGAAAAGCAGCCCGAGCGCGACGATCGCGGCGAGCCAGAGGTCGAGGGTCATGGCTGCGTCCTCACGCGTGGTCGCACAGCCGGACATAGGCGAGCGTTGCCGCCACCAGTCCGAGCATGAACGCTATCCAAAGTAGATCCTGCATCGGTCGATCCTTCAGAAGGCGGCGGTGAGCGAGGCGACGATCGTGCCGGCGGCGATCGATCCGGCGCCGTCCTGCCCGCGCGAGAAGCTCGGCTGGAGATAGGCCGCACGGCGGCGCGTGATGTCGGTGTCGACATAGCTGACGTTGAGCGTCAGATTCTTGTACGTCGCGTCCGCGCCGAGCGACCAGTCCCAATAGTCGCCGGTCGGCGCCGCGCTGGTCGCGTTGGGGCCGAGACCGTCATTGCCCCAGCTATGGCCGACATGCGCCTTGGCGGTCAGCGGCGTGCCGGCAATCGCGAACGCGCCGTCGCCGGTCAGGTAGAGATTGTCCTCCGTGTCGCCCGCATCGGTGTAGATGCTGGTCGCGGCCTCGGCGCCGGTGCGGTACCATTTGCCGAGCGCCTGCTGCTTGGGCGCATAAAAGGCGCTCGCGGTCAGCGTCGCCGGGCCGGTCGTGCCGCTCAGCTTCACATAGGGTTCGGCATAGTCGGTCTTCGACGCGCCGCCCGGATACATGTACCAGGTCAGCCCGACGTCGAGCGTCGCGTTGTCGGCCAGCTTGTGCTTGTAGCCGCCGATCAGGTCGAGCTCCATGTTCGAGCCGCCGAACGTCCCCCAGCCCGCCAGGTTGGAGCCCCAGGCGCCGACATAGACGCCGCTGTCGTGCGCGATCGTCAGGCCACCCTGGATCGCGCCGTCCTTGTCCGACTGCGACACGCCGCGCAGCCGATAGTCGGTCGCGAGCGTGACCGAACCGCTGACGGTCACGGGCGACGGCGGGGCGGTGTCCTGCGCGAAGGCGGGCGTGGCGAGACCGGTCAACAGACCGGCGGCGGCGGCGAAACGAAGACTGTGCATTGCTATCCCCATGCGCGGGCGGCCGAAAGACTGGCGCACCGCGAGGACTGGCAATTAGGCCTTGGCGACGTAGCAATTCGAGATCGATTGCCCGCGTCGCGCGTATGTTTCGCGTAGTATTGTCGGAATTATCGCGCGCTGCGACGCAGGAGTATCCACCCCGCGATACCCGACAGGATCGACCCCGCGAACACGCCGATCTTCACCGAATCCATCGCGTGCGACGCGCCGGCAAACGCAGGCCTGCATTGGCGAACCCGAACGCCGGCGCGATCAGGAAGCTCGACCAGGGCTGGAGCGCATGGTCGAGACGGTTCAACGGCGGCGGGCCGCCGCCCGTCCGCAGCGGGATCGTCAGCGCGATATGGCCGGTGTAGAACAGCGCGACCCGAGCAAGGCCAGGATGCCGAGCGCAAATGCGATGTCGGTCGCCGCCGGAATTGCCCAGCCGCGCCGATTGGCGGGTGTGTGCATGTTGACGAGCAGATAGAGGCACGCAGCACCACCACGCCCGCAAGCGCCGCGGTACCGGGCAGGATGCGCTCTCCCCAGGTCGAGAAATGCCCCGAGACGAACTCGCTCCCCACCTCCAGCCCGATCAGCAGGAAGAACAGCGCCATCGCGCCGTCGTTGATCCAGTGCTAGACGCTCATCCCGCCGACCGCATGGTGCAGCGTCGCGACATAGGTCGGCGCGAGCGGCGAACTGGCGACGAGCAGCACGGCGATCGCCGCGGCCAGCAGCACGATCGCACCCGCCGCATCGCCCGCAAGGAAACGCCGGATCGCGGTCAAAGCCCCTCGCCGCCGACCCATTGCGCGTTCGACAGGCGGCGTGCGAGATCCCAGCTCTGGACCCGGATATCGGGGACCGCGACCACCTCCCACAGCCCGCCGCGGGTCATCGGGCCGATGCAGTGGATGCGATCGTCGGGCGTGCCGTCGGCCCGGATCGCGCGCGACTGCGCATCGACGTCGACGCCCAGCCGCAACGGATCCGGCCGGATCGCCCCCGCCGCGAGCAGATGCTTCACGAGCGGCTCCCCGGAGCGCAGCAGATCGCCCTGCGGCCCGGTGCAGTTGACGATCCGCGCGGCGCGGGTGACGACGGGCACCGTCTCGCCGCGTGGTCGCCAGCGCAGCACGGCGTGCGTGCCATCCGCTTGCGCGGACACGATCTTGCCCGCCGCGACCGTCAGCCGCCCGGACCCGACGAGCGCCTCGACCCGCTCGGCGACGCGCGGTGCGAGGCGATGGCGATGGACGTCCCAATAGGGCCGCAGATGCCGAAGGAACCGTCCGCGCACCTCCTGCGACGCGGCCGCCCACAACATCTGCGTGACCGGCCGAAGCTCGTCCACCGCGCACCGCCAGCCTTCGACCGCGGCCCTTGCGCGAACGTGGCGGACGAGGTCGGTCAGACCGCCCTGTGGCTTGTCCGCGACACCGCGGTGGGCGGGTGCGCCATCGACATGCCGTCGCGGCGACAGCCCACGCCGCGACATCGCCAGGATGCGTCCCGCAAAGCCCTGCGCATCGAGCAACAGCGCCGCATCGATCGCGGTCAGCCCGGTGCCGACCAGCACGACGGTGTCGTCCGCGCCAAGCCCTTCGGCGAGATCGGCCGCCCACGGATCCGCGCAATACACCCCCGCCGGCAACGCGTCGGGCTTCAGACCCGGCGGCGTATGCGGCGGCAGGTTGCCGAGCGCGAGCACCGCGGTGTCGGCGGCGATCGTCCGCCCGTCTGCCATCGTCAGCGTGACGCCCCCTCCTGCCAACGGGGCACCGGCCACCGGATCGATCGCGCAGACCTCGCCCTCGACATGGACGAGCCGTCCGTCCGACTCGGCGATCGCCGCATCGAGCAGTTCGCGCAGATACGCGCCATAGGTCGTGCGCGGGACGAAGGTGGTACGGTCGCCCTTGCCATGCGCCTCCAGCCAGCGGACGAAGTGACCGGGGTCGTCGGGCAGCGCGCTCATGTTCCCCGCGCGGACGTTGAGCAGGTGATCGGGATGTGCCGCGCTGTACGCGACGCCGCGCGCGAGCTGCCGGTCGCGGCGCTCGATCAACGTGACGCGCGGCCCCTCGTGTCGCATGAGGTTGACCGCGAACAGCGCGCCGCAGAACCCGCCGCCGACGACGACGACATGATCCTCGGGGCCCGCAATCCGCGGCATCGTCGCTTGGTCGTCCATCTGTTCGCTCACCCGTTCCGTCGGGGAACGCCATGCCCGATCCGGCGCGGCGCGCCCAGCCCCCCGCTCATCCTCCCCCGCCAGGAAGAGGTGGCACCGCAGGTGACGGAGGGGGAGGACACGCAACAGCCGTTTCCCTTACCTCCCCCTCCGACTGGCAAGCGCCAGCCACCTCCCCCTGGCGGGGGAGGATCGATATTGGTCGCTTACGGTCGGAACGCACCGATCCCGGCGATCGCCATCTTCGGCTGCGCGGTCGCGACGCTGGTGAAGCCCAGCATCAGGTACCGCGCCTGGCGCGGCTTCGCGAAGGTGATGCGCTGCGTCGCGCGGGCATAGGCGATGTTGCCGAACTCCCCCTCGCCCGCGGGCGTCCAGGTCTTGCCGTCCTCGCTCGTCTCGACCCGGTAGCGCCCCGGCGGGCCCGCATCGGGCAGCGCCTGACGCGTCGGCGTCAGGCTGAACCCTGCGACCTGCTCGGCCTTACCCATGTCGATCATCAGCATGATTACGCTCGTGGGCGTCGGCGCAGGCGTCGTCCAGACGGTCGCGAGATCGTCGTCGAGCACCGCCTCCGCACCGGGCAATGTCGGCTTGAGCGCGCCCGCCAGCGATGTCTCGCCCGCGAAGTCCGGCTTGCCCGATTTCATCGCCAGGCTGTGCTGCGTTGCCCCCGCGATCGTCCACCCGGTCTTGGCGATGATCTTGTTGCCCGTCGCCTGCGACGCCACGACCGCAACCGGCGCAACGCTCAGGAACAGCGACAGCTCGGTGATCGCGGGGCACGCGGGTGCCTCGACGATCCGCAGCCGCACGCGGCGCGCGGTGACGGGCGCGGGCAGCCGGACGATCCGCTGGGCGCCGATGCACTCGTGCACCGCGACCTCGCGCCACGCGCCGTTCGCCTCCGCCACATCGATCGCGAACTTCGTCACGCGCACGCCAAGCGCCAGAGCCTCTCGGATCCGGATCAGGTCGAACCGGCGCCCCGGCGGCAGGTCGAGCACCAGCGAGGGCGTCTTCACCGCGTCCGGCGTGCTCCAATAGGTGTCGGGATTGCCGTCGAGCACGTTGGCGGCCGCAAACCGGGGCCCGCGAACCGCCGAAGCGCTCGCCACCGCGCCCTTCGCCAGATCGGTCCTGAAGCTCGCGCGCAACGCATCGCCGAACGATTTGAGCGAGGCGAGATCGGGCTCGGCGATCAGACCGCGACGATCGGGCGGCAGGTTGAGCATCATGTTGGTGCCGCGCCCGACCGACTCGTCGTGGAACTGCATCAGCCGCTGCGGCGACTTCACCTGCAGATCCTCGTCGGCGTGATAGAACCAGCCCGGCCGGATCGACGTGTTGGTCTCCGCCGGCCACCAGAGCGGCGCACCGCGCACGCCCGAATTGCCCTCGGTCTGGACATAGGGATGGTTCGGCATCGTCGGCCAGCACGGATCGCCCGCATGCCCATCCTCGTTCCCGACCCAGCGGATATCCGCGCCGAGCGGATCGAACGTGCACGCCATCGGCTGCAACTTGTGCACCAGCGCGATGATCGACGGCCAGTTGTAATATTTCGGCGCATCGATCTTCCGTGCCTCGCGCGCGCCGCCATAATAGCCGTCGCCGCCGTTCGCGCCGTCGAACCACACCTCGAACAGCTCGCCGTAATTGGTGCACAAATCGGTCAGCTGCGCGCGGAAATACGCGACGTACGCGGGCGTGCCGTAATCGGCGCGGTTGCGATCCCAGGGCGACAGGTACAGCCCGTAGGAAATCCCGCCGCGCCGGCACGCATCGCCCAGTTCGCGGACGATATCGCCCTTGCCGCCCTTGTACGGGCTGTTGCGGATGCAATGCTCGGTAAGCTTGGTCGGCCAGAGGCAGAAGCCGTCATGATGCTTGGCGGTCAGGACGAGGCCGGTCAGCCCTGCGCTCCTGGCCGCCGCGACGATCTGGTCGGGATCGAACGCGGTCGGATCGAACAGCTTGGGGTCCTCGTCGCCATAGCCCCATTCCTTGTCGGTCCAGGTGTTCAGCGTGAAGTGGACGAAGCCGTAACGCTCGCGCTTGTGCCAGGCGAGCTGGCGGACGCTAGGCGTCGCACCCCAGGGGGCAGGCGCACCGACGGGAGCCGTTGCGTTTGCTCGCCCAGCGGCGGCGGTGGCGAGCGTACCGGCGATCAACGCGCGGCGATTGAGATCGCCAGTAAATTTGGGGGTCATCGCGAAACTCCGGTTGTTGCTGGCGGCCGATCCGCGGGTGCGCGGCCGAAATCACGGTTGGGCGTCGCACCCATCTCGAACACGAGCCGTCCGCCGCGGACGATGTCCGCATGCGCAATCCAGCTCTTCGTCCAGGGCCGACCGTTCCACGTCACCGACTGGACATAGGGCCGGTCTGGGCCATTGCCGCGCGCCTCGACGACGAGCGTCCTACCCGCACCGACGCGCATCTCGGCCCGGTCGAACAGCGGCGAGCCCAGCACATAGTTCGCGCTCACCGGATCGACCGGGTACAGCCCGAGCGCGCTCAGCACGAACCACGCGCTCATCTGCCCGCAATCGTCGTTGCCGATGATGCCGTCGGGATCGTCCTTGTACATCTCGGTCAGCAGCCGGCGGACCATGGCCTGCGTCTTCCACGCCGCGCCGCAGTACGCGTACAGATACGCGACATGGTGGCTCGGCTCGTTGCCATGCGCATATTGGCCGACCAGCCCGCTGATGTCGGGCGGCGCGTCCTTGGGCAGCGTCGACGGCGCGTTGAACAGGCCGTCGAGCTTCGCCTCGAACTTCGCATCGCCGCCCATCGCCGCGATCAGGCCGTAGACGTCGTGCTGGTTGAGGAAGGTCGCCTGCCAGCCATTGCTCTCGGTATAATCGCGCCATTTGCTCGAATGGCCGAGCGCGATCGGATCGTAGGGCGTCGCCCATGTCCCGTTCGCGAGCTTCGGCCGCGCGAAGCCGATCGACGCATCGAAGACGTTGCGCCAGTTGCCGCTCCGCTTGCGCAACCGCGCCGCCTCCGTGCTCGCACCCGCCGCATCGGCGAGATGCGCCGAGGCGTAATCGTCATACGCATATTCGAGCGTGCGCGAGACCGACTCGAACACCGTATCGGCGGGGATGTAGCCCATCGTGTCGTACGGCTTGATCCCCAGACTGTTGTCGAGATTGGGCATCGCGAAGTCGAAGGACCGGCGGCGCACGTTCGGCCACGCCGCGGCATAGTTCGCCGGCACGCCCTTCGCGCGCGCCTCCGCCATCACCGACACCGAGTGCCAGCCGATCATGCAGCCCGTCTCGACGCCTTGGAGCGGCCAGACCGGCGGGCCGTACGCGCTCTGCTGCGTCTGCCGGATCAGGTCGCCGACGAGTTCGGCAGTCCGCGCCGGCTCGATCAGCGTGAGCAGCGGATGCAGCGCGCGATACGTGTCCCACATCGAGTAGGAGCTGTACGCACGATCCTTCGTGGCGCCGTCATGCACCTTGCGATCGAGCCCGACATAGCGCCCGTCGACGTCTGAAAAGAGCGTCGGTGCGAGCTGCGCATGGTATAGCGCGCTCGCCATGATCGTGCGCTGCGCCGCCGTGCCGCCCTCGACGGTGACCGCCTCGAGCGCGGGCGCCCAGCGCTTGGTCGCATCGGCACGGTAGCGATCGAAATCCCAATGCCGCGCCTCGGCCGCCAAATTCTTGCGCGCACCGGCGACGTCGACCGCGGAGATCCCGGTGCGGATCACGATCGGCGCGGCGCCGGCGTCGTCATAATGCAGCACCGCCTTGACGCGCTTGCCCGCGACGCCCTTCGCGCCCGCCGCCTGCGGGGCATCGTCATTGCCGTAGAACACGATCCGGTCGGGCTTGCGCGACAGCTGCATCGCGAAGTGGATCCGCCGCCCCTTCGCCCAGCGGAACACGCGGCGGCTGCCGGTGAGCATGCCGGTCGCGTCGAGGTTCAGCGACGCGTCGTCGATCAGCACGCCGTGATCCCATTTGTCGAGGATCAGGTGCGACAGGTCGACCAGGATATGCCCCGCCCCCGCCGGGAAGACGTGGCGCTGGATCCCGGTCCGCTCGGTCGCGGTCAGCTCCGCGCGCACGCCCGATTCCAGCGTCACGCGGTAATAGCCGGGCTCGGCATGCTCGGCCGTGAAGCGCTGGCGATACCCCGCATCCGGATCGGCGAGCGTCCCCGGGGTCAGCTGCACTTTCCCGCGCGTCGGTACCACCAGCACGTCGAGCATGTCGCCGATCCCGGTGCCCGACAGATGCGTGTGGCTGAAGCCCATGATCGACGTATCGGTCCGGTGATAGCCCGAGCACGCATCCCAGCGCTCGACATCGGTGTCGGGGCTGAGCTGCACCATCCCGAACGGCAACGTCGCGCCGGGATAGGTGTGGCCATGCCCGCCGGTGCCGACGAACAGGTCGGGCGCGGTCGTCTTGGTGGGCGTGGCGGCGAACGTCGCGCGTGCGGTCAGCGCAAGCGCGCCGCTTCCAGCAAACAGCATACGGCGGGAAATGGTCATGCGCGGACTCCGAGAAGCGCGGGGCGTTTGGCGGCGATGTCGACGATCAGCTCGCCGAACAGCCCGTTCGCCCAGGCGAACCACGACCGCGTGAATTTCGCGCCGTCGTCCTGGTTGAAGGATTCATGCATGAAGCCGGTGCCGCCATGCGTGGATTTCAGCGAGGCGAGGCTGCGCGCGACGGTCGCGTTGTCACCGGTCTCGAGCGCGTTCAGCGCGTGCATCACGATCGCCATCGGCCAGATCTCGCGCAAGCCCGTATGCGGGCTGCCGATCCCTTCGGCCGCCTTGCCGCTGAAGAAATACGCGTTGTCCTTGCTCCACGCGCGCGCGGCCGTCCGCCGCCAGAGCGGATCGTCGGGCTTCACCGCGCCGAGATAGGCGAGCCCCGACAGGCTCGGCACATTGGCGTCGTCCATGAAGATCGCGTTGCCATAGCCGTCGGTCTCGTACGCCCAGACCGGCTGGCCGTCCGCGCCTTTGGTCACCCCATGCAGCCGCAACGCCGCCTCGACCTCGTCCGCGAGCGCGGTGGCATCCGCCGCCAGCGCCGCATCAGGCCGCGCGCGCGTCGCGAGTTCCGCCAGTTGGCGCAGCGCACGCACCGCGAAGATGTTCGACGGGATCAGGAACGGCAGCACGCACGCATCGTCCGACGGGCGGAACCCGCAATGGATCAGCCCGACCGGCCGCGACGGCGGGCCATAGCCGTCGAGCGGCATGCTCTCGCCGACGATCGGCGACGACCGGCGGAAGCGATACGGCCCCGGCCCGTCCTTGCGCTGCTGCTCGCGGAACGTGCGGATCGACGCGCGCGCGCCGTCCGCCCACAGCGCGTCGAACGGCGCGGTGTCGCCGGTCGCCTGCCAATAGGCGTGCGCGATCCACATCGGGTAGCAGAGCGAATCCACCTCCCATTTCCGCTCGCCGACGCCCGGCTTCATCACCGTGTCGTCGCTGAGCGACCAGCTGAGATTGGTCTTCGCCGACGGGTCGTGCATGAACGCGTTGGCATAGGGGTCGATCAGGATGCACCGCGCCTGCCGCGCGATCAGCCCGCGGAACAGCGTTCGCAACGCCGGATCGCGCTTCGCCAGCGGCAGATACGGATGCACCTGTGCCGAGCTGTCGCGCAGCCACATGCAGTCGATGTCGCCGGTGATGACGAACGCATCGGGCTTGCCGTCCACGCTCCCCATGAACACCGTCGTGTCGAGCGTGTTCGGGTAGCAATTGCCGAACATCCAAGCAAGTTCGGGATCGCCGATCTTCGCCGTGACGCGCGCAATCTCCGCCTCGACCGCGCGGCTGGTGTAGCGGCGATCGGCAAGCTTCGGGCGCTTGCTGACGAACGACGGAGCGGCGGATCGAAGCGGTCCGGCGAGGCCAAGCGCCGCGGCGCCCGCGATGAGCATGCGGCGGTCTATCATTTCGGCAAATCCTTCGTTCCCGTCACGGTGAAGACGGTATCGACCCCCGGCCCGTCGCCTGGCTGGCCACCACCGATATGCAGCCGGTATTCGCCCGACACGACGCGACGAGTGCCCGCCGTATCGACGCTGCTCATGCCCCGTGGGTCGATCGTAAATGCCACGCGAGCGGTCTGCCCCGGCTTCACTGTCTCGCGCCTGAACCCGACGAGCTGGCGTTGCAGCACCGGATCGTTGAAGCGCGGCTTCACCGCCGGTTCGGGTGGCACGAGATACGCCTGCACCACCTCGTCGCCCGCGATCTTGCCCGTATTCTTGACCGGCACCTCGACCGTAAAGCTCTCGCCCGCAGCAATCGTGCTGCGCAGCAATTTGGGTGCAGCATAAGCGAACTGCGTGTAGCTCAGCCCGTGGCCGAAACCCCAGAGCGGCGTGCCCGTGAAGTAGCGATAGGTCCGCTCGCGCATGTTGTAATCGATAAACGCGGGCAGATCGCGCGTCTTCGCGTAGAACGTCACCGGCAGTCGCCCGCCAGGATTGCTCCTGCCAACCAGCGTATCGGCGATCGCCTGACCGCCCGCCTGGCCCGGATACCAGCCGACCAGGATCGCGTCGGCATGCGCCTTCGCCCAGGTCAGCGCGACCGCGCTGCCCGTCATCAGCACGACGACCAGCGGCTTGCCCGTGGCCTTGGCGGCTTCGAGCAGCTTCACCTGCGCGGCGGGCAGTCCAATATCGGTCCGATCGCCGCCAGAGAAGCCGGCGACCTCGATCTGCAACGCCTCGCCCTCGACCGCAGGCGACAGCCCGACGAACGCGACGATCGCATCGGCCTCCTTCGCCGCAGCCACCGCCTCGGCGATCTGCGCATCGGCGGGTGCGGTCCAGGTCAGCCGCAGCCCCTGATCCTCGCCGCTATGCGCCAGCTCGACCCGGATCATATGCGCGCCCGCGGCCAGCGCGACCGCCGCCTCGACGCTCTTGCCGCTGCCATCGTCATCAGCGACCAGCTTGTCGTCGATCCACAGGCGCGCCGGATCATGCCCCTTGCAGTCGAAGCAGCGCGGCACGTCGAGCCGGAACACGTAATCCCCCGCAGCCGGGGCAGTCACCGTCCCCGTCCAGCGCACCGAGAACGCGGCTGGATCGATCCCCGGTGCGGGCGCGGTGCGATCCCAGTCGAAGTCGATCGTCCGGTCCGCGCGTACCACCGGCGTCCCCGCGAAATCGCTCCCCCGGAAATATTCAGCCCGCAGCGACAGTGCGGTATCGGGTACCGGCACGGGCACGCCCTCGGCGATGCTCGATCCTTGCGCATAGTGGACACCGCCAAACGCCGTCCGCAGCGCCGCAAGCGGCGTGACGGGCGCCGCCGCGGTCCCGTGATAATTCGCCTCCAGCACGTCGATGCTGTCGGCGTTCGGCCCGATCACCGCGATTCTGGCCGACGGTTTGAGCGGCAGCACGCCATTGTTCTGGACCAGCACCATCGCCTTGCGCGCCGCCTCCAGCGCCAGCGCACGGTGCGCGGGCGTGTCGAACTCGGTCGGCTTGATTGTGTCCCACGGACTCGTCGCGCCGAACGCGCCACCGAGCATCCGCCGCACCGCGAACGTCCGCGTCAGGCTCGTGTCGAGCGTTGCCTCGGGCACCAGCCCTCGGCGCACCGCATCGCCGAGCGCCGCGTAGGTGCGGCCGCAATTGAAATCCATGCCCGCGGCAATCGCAGCGGCGGATCCGCCCGCGGCATCGGGCCGGTAATAATGATAGTTCGCGATATTCCCGACCGCATCGCAATCGGACACGATCAGCCCCTTGAAGCCCCATTCCTTGCGCACCGTCTGGTCGAGCAACGGGGCCGACGCGCAGACCGGCACGCCGTGAATCGCGTTGTACGCGCACATCGTCGACAGCGCGCGCCCCTCGGTCAGCGCCATCCGGAACGCAGGGAGGAACGTCGCCTCGCGATCATGCGGCGAGATATCGACGTCGAACCCGTCGCGCCCCGCCTCCGGCCCGCTATGCGCGGCGAGGTGCTTCGGCGTGCCGATGACCTTCGGGTGCGCGAGATCCGGCCCCTGCAACCCGCCGATGAACGCAACGCCAAGACGCCCCGTCAGATACGGGTCCTCGCCATACGTCTCCTGCCCGCGACCCCAGCGCGGATCGCGGAAGATGTTGATGTTGGGCGACCAGATCGTCAGTCCCTGATAGCGCGCGCGGTCGCCCGCCGGCAGCGCGTTGGACTTTGCGCGCGCCTCGGTCGACACGACGTCGCCGACGCGCCGCAGCAGCGCCTCGTCCCAGGTCGCGGCAAGGCCGATCGCCTGTGGGAACACCGTCGCGACGCCGTTGCGCGCGAGCCCGTGCAGCCCCTCGTTCCAGTAATCATAGGCCGGCAGGTTGAGCCGCGGGATTGCCGGCGCGACGCTCTGCAACTGCGCGACCTTTTCGTCGAGCGTCATGGTGCGGACGGCCGGATCGACCGTCTGCGCGAGCGCCGACGACGCGAGCAACAGGCCGATCGGGGCAAGCGCGAGCCGCGCAACAGCCGTCATCCTGGGCTCGACCCAGGATCCAGGGCCACGGGCGGCGCGGTTCGTGGCTCTGGATCCCAGCTTTCGTTGGGATGACGGGGTGGTGATGCGCATCACGACTTCACCGCCGCGATACCCGCCAGTGTGCGGACCGTCAGCGCGCGTCGCAGCGCCGCCTCGGACTCCTTGGACGCTACAGTCACCGTGACACTCTCCCCCGGCAGCAGATCGAACGCATTGTCCGACGGCGTCGCCTCGAGCTTGCCGAAATCGATCCACACCGCGCGCGCCAGCTTGCTCGCGGTCAGCGTCAGCCGATCGCCCGCCCATGTCGCGGTCAGCCCCGGATCGGGCAGCGTCATCGTCTTGGGCGCCGCCGACACGAGCGCGCGCGAGGTCACGCGGCCGTCCACCACCAACTCCGCCACAGCGATCGTCCGCGCCGGATCGCCACCCGCGAACAGCGTCGCATCGGGCAGGGTCGCGACCGGAGTCGCCGACAAAGGCGCAAGCGTCGCCGGCGTTTCGGTCGCCGCCAGCACCTTCCCGTCGACGTCGAGCGTCCGCACGCGCCACACCGCCTGCGTAGGCGTCGTCGCGTCGGAAATCAGGCTGATCTTGGTCGCGCCATCCTTATGCTCGGCGGCAATTGCCAGCGGCGCATAGAAATGCCGCGCGCGATATTGCAGCGCCTTCCAGCGGCCGTAATAATCGATGCTTGCCCAGGACGCGCCCGGCCAGACGTCGTTGATCTGCCAGAACAGCGACCCCATCGTCACCGGCCGGCACGCCCGGTGATGCAGCGCGGCGAGTTCGATCCCCTCGGCCTGCATCATTTGGCTGAGATATACGAACTCGGCGAAGTCGCGCGGCTCGCGGTACTTCTCGCGGATGTAGAACAGCAGCCGGTCGTTACCCTCGCCCTTCAGGAACTTCTGGTGCGCCTTCATCACCGGCGAGGTCGGCGAGAAGTCCGCGTCGGTCGCAAAGCTCCGGATCGTCTTCATCTCGGGCATCGACTGCAGGCCATATTCGGACATGAAGCGCGGGCAGCTGTCGAGATACGCCTCGACCGGTTTTTTACCGCCCCACACGTCCCAGTAATGCCGGTCGCCATCGGTATCTATGTCGGGCTTGTCCTCGTAATTGTTGCTCGGCGAGCCCGGCCAATAGACCGCATCGGGATCACGGCGCTCGGCGGCATCGCGCAGCACGCGGTCGAAGAGCACCGCCATGCCGACGCCGATCCGCTCCTGCTCGTCCGCGCCGACCGCCTTCTTGTACGCGATCCGGTCGGACCAGTTCGCCCAGCCGCTCAGCACTTCGTTGTTGCCCGACCACAGCACGATCGAGGGGTGCGCCTGGAGCCGGTCGACCTGTTCCTCCGCCTCGATCCGCACGGTCTCGCGGAAGTCGCGATCGGGGGGCGTCACCGCGCCGCCGAACATGAAGTCCTGCCACACCATCAACCCCATCTGGTCGGCAAAGTCGTAGAATGCGTCGTCGAGGTAATAGCCGCCGCCCCATATGCGGATCATGTTCATGTTGGCATCGCGCGCGCCGGCCATGACGGTGCGGATCTGGCTCTCGGGCACGCGCGCGGGGAACATGTCGAACGGGATCAGGTTCGCGCCCTTGGCGAACACGGGGATGCCGTTGACGACGAACGCGAACCCGCGGCCCTGCGCGTCCTTCTCGCGGCGGAGTTCGACGGTGCGCAGGCCGGTGCGGCGCTGCGCGGTGTCGATCGTCGTGGTTCCGTCGGTCAGCGTCGCCTTCACGGTATAGAGCGGCTGCGCGCCATAGCCCGCCGGGAACCAGCGTTGCGGATTGGCGATGCTCACCGGCACCGCGACATGGCTCGCACCCGCCGCGACCGTGACGGTCCGCGCCGCCTGAGTCACCCGACCATCGGGCCCCGTCACCGCGACCTGCACCGTGACCGGCCGCTCCGCGCCCGCCACCACGTCGAGCTCGGCCGACAGCCGCGCTTCGGTCCTGGTCAGCGCTTCCTGCGTCACGCGAAACGCCTCGATCCGTGCGTCGTCCCACGCCTCGATCCGCGCGGGCCGCCAGATGCCCTGCGTGACGATCCGGGGGCCCCAGTCCCAACCATATTGGTATTTGGGTTTACGGATATAGGGCGACGTCTGCTTGCCCATCGGCTCGTCGCCATAGATCGAATCATATTCGCCGGGCAGCGGATTGGCGGTCTTGAGCACCATCGGCTGCAACGTGCGGATCGGCGAGCGGAAGGTGACGAGCAGGTCGTTCGCACCGGGCTTGAGCACCGCCTTGACCGGCACGCGCCAGCGCCGGTGCGCATTGTCCGCGGCGAGCAGCTTCGTCCCGTTCAGCCGCACCTCGGCAAAGGTATCGAGCCCGTCGAACACCAGGTCGACATGATCGCGCGCGAGTTGGTCGGGCGTCATGCGCAGCGTGGTGCGATACTGCCAGTCGGTCAGCCCGACCCACTGGATCTTCGCCTCGTTGAGCCCCTTATACGGATCGGGCACGATCTTCGCCGCCATCAGGTCGGTCTGCGCGCTGCCCGGCACGGTCGCGCGCAACCAGCGCGCCGCCTTGGGATGCGCCTTCGCCGCCGCGGTATCGGCCGGATCGATCCGCATCGACCAGCCGCTGTCGAGCACGACGCTGGTGCGCGGTGCCGCCCAGGCCGGGGTCGCAGCAATAGCGGCGAGCAACAAAAGAGCCGTGCGCCGCATCACTTCTTCTCCAACAGCTGCATCGATTCGACCGCGTAGAACGGCGACTCCATCGACGCCGTGAACGTCAGGCAGATATCCGCATCGCCCTTCCCCTGCGGCAACGTGCCGCGGAAGGTCATGCGGTTGGGGCTGGTCGCCGGGTTCGGCAGCGGGAACGTCCCCGCGATCGCGCCGTCGCAGCCGCCGGTGTGCACCACGAGCTCGCCATACGTCGTCACCGCATAATGCCGCCGCAGCGCCTTCTCGTCATGCGCCAGCCCGTAATGCCGCGGCAGGCGGGCGACATCGACGGTGAAGCTCCGCGCGATATCGAGCGGCGCGGCGGGGTACATCGTGCATGTGTCGAAGATGTTGACGTTGAACACCGGCGTGTTCGCGGTCGCCTCCGACGTCAGCGGCACGCGCAGCCCGATCGCGCCATCGGGGCATGCGACGAGGTCCGAACTCGACCGGCGCAGCAGCGCGGCACGGCTCGTCTCGAACAGCCGCGGTTCCGCGGTCGGATGGCCATCGGTGGTGAAGGCGGCGGCGCGCACGGTAGTGCCGGGTTTGAGCGACAACGGCGCGGCATAGGCCTTGGACCGCGCGGTCGGCACCTTGCCGTCGAGCGTGTAGCGGATCGTGCCATAGCCCGTCTGCGTCGCGAGCGTCACCGGCACCTTGCCGCGACGCAGCGCATCGCCGCGCGTGCCGGCCATCGTGAAATCGACCGCGAAGGCGCTGTCGGCGGCGGCGATCCCGGCACGGGCGTAGCGTCCCATCTGCGGTTCGAGGCGCGACACGAATCCGTCGAAATCGCGAACCGACTTCGGCGACCACGTCCGCTCCGCCAGCGCCGACAGCCGCGGGAAGACCGCGTGTTCGACCTGCTGCGGCGTCACAAGATATTCGCTCCACGCGTTGATCTGCGCGCCCAGCACATGCTTCGCCTTGTCGGGCGCCACCCCCGCCGGCTCGGGCTCGTAAGCATACACCCGAGCGAGCGGCACGATCGCATCGCCGTTCGAGATGCGGCCTGGCGGTTCGTCGCTGCGATTGCTCTGCAGGCTGTCGAGATACATTATCGGCGCCGGGCTCAGCACCACGTCATGCCCCTGGTTCGCCGCCTCGACCGCGCCCTTCTCGCCACGCCACGACATCACCGACGCCGATGGCGGCAGCCCGCCTTCGAGAATCTCGTCCCAGCCGATCAGGCGGCGACCATGCTTGGCAAGATACTCGCCGAGCTGGTCGATCATCCAGCTCTGCATCTGCATCTCGGTCTTGAGCCCGAGCGTCTTCATCTTGGCCTGCACCGCGGGCGACCGCTGCCACTGGTCCTTGACCGCCTCGTCACCGCCGAGATGGATGAACTGCGACGGGAACACCTCCATCAGCTCGTCGAGGACATGCTTGATGAAGGTCATGCTGCGATCCTCCGGGCTGAACAGCCACGGGTTCACGCCCCAGTCGTGACCGACCGCAGGCCGATCGCCGAGCACACCGACTTCGGCGGGATACGACGCGACCGCCGCCTGCGCATGGCCGGGCAGGTCGATCTCGGGCACCACGGTGATCGCGCGCTCGTGCGCATAGGCGACCAGCGCCTTGAGCTCGGCCTGCGTGTAGAATCCGCCGACCTTCTCGCCCGGAGCACCACCCGCCGACGGCGGCGTCCGCCACGCGCCGATCCGAGTCAGGTCGGGATAGCGCTTGATCTCGACGCGCCAGCCCTGATCGTCGGTCAGATGCAGATGGAGCACGTTCATCTTCTGCGCGGCGAGCTGATCGACCATCGCGTACAGCGTCGGCATCGGCACGAAGTGCCGCGCCGGATCGATCATCAGCCCGCGCCACGTGAAGCGCGGCGCGTCGCGGATCGTCATCGCCGCGAGCACGACCGGCTTGCCGACCGCCGCATCGGGGCTGAGCAACTGCGCCAGCGTCATTGCGCCGTGGACGAGCCCCGCGTCACCGCTCGCCGCGATCGTCACGCCCTTCGCATCGACGCTCAGCACATAGGCCTCGTCGCCCGCCACGCTCGCATCACGCACGAACCGGATCGGCCCCGTACCCGCGTCGCTCGTCAGCGAGAGCCCGCGGACGATCTTCACCTGCTGCGCGAGCAGCTTGGCCGCGATCTTCGCGCCGGCATCGCCCGTGACGATCCCCGCCCCCTCGCCGATCGTCAGCGTGCCGGCCTTCGCCTCGATCGAGGCGGGCATCGGTATCAGCTTCGGCCCCTCGGCCACCGCCGCGGTCGAGGTCATCAGCAGCGCGAACACCAAAGGGCGGAGACGGATCATGTAGGGTCCTTCGGCATGTGCGCTGGGTCGGGGGGATAGACGGCCGAGCCGGCCTTGAACGGTTCATAGTCGCGGACGAAGCCGCCTGCGCGCGCGCCCTCCGCGGTCAGGATATCGACGGTGACGGTGACGGGCGTGAGACGGCCCGACCAGCTGGCGGACACCGTCGCGGTGCCCCCCGGCGCGATTACGGGAAGCGACTGTTCGCCCTCGCCGAGCACCACGCGATCGCCGCCGATCGCGCGCCAGTGCAACCGCGCACCGACCAGCGGATAGGAGGGCAAGGCCCCCTTTACGGCGCCCAGGACGGTGACGGTGAGGCCGGTCGGCGTCTCGCCCGCCATCGTGAGATCGACCTTCGCGGAGACCGCACGGTTGGCGGCTTCCCACGCGAAATAGCTCGGCCGGCGCTGACGGTCGGGATCGACCAGACCGTGGTCGACATACCCGTCCGCGAGCCCTGCGAAGAGGTTCTTGTTCGAGCGATAATCCGCATAGCTCCAGAAGATCGCGCCACCGATCCAGGGCCGCGTCGCGAACGCCGCGAGCTGGTCCTTGAGATTGTCGGTGCGCGCCACGTCGGCGCTCGCGCTGTCCTTCGAAAACGGCCCCGGCCAGCCGAATTCGGAGATGACGAGCATCCGGTCCGGATACGCCTTGTCGAACGCATCGAGCCACGGGCCTACTTTGCCCGCGGCGCCGCTCCAGGTTCCGAAATAGGCGTTGGCCATGACGAAGTCCGCCTCGACCAGCGCGGGCACGCGGACCGGACGCTCCGCGATCTGCGAGTCCGCGAAGGTCACGAACCGGCCGGGATCGATCGCGTTGATATGCGCCTTCATCGCACGCACGAACGCGAGCCCCTGCGGCGTGGCCGCCTCGCTCTCGTTCATCACGCTCCACGCGAGCACGCTGGGATGATTGCCGCTTTCGGCGATCATCTCGGTCGTCATAGCCTTCGCGCGGACGAGCAGCCGGGGGTCGCCAAGCTGCGCCGCGGTCATCTGCCAGATCGGGATTTCCGGGATCAGCAGCATGCCAGCGCGGTCTGCCGCATCGAACACGCTCTGCGGCTGCGGATAATGCACCGGCCGCGTCAGCGTGACGTGCAGCGCGTTCAAATCGCGCATGTCGTGCAGGATCGTGCCGCGCGTCTCTGCGGCGCCTTCCCACGGCGAATCCTCGTGCCGCGTGACGCCGGTCAGCCGCACCGCGACATCGTTGACGTAGAGTTTCCGGTCGCGCAGCGCGAGCGTGAGCAGACCGACGGTGTCCTCGCGCCGGTCGAGCACCACGCCCTTCTCGTCGCGCAGCTCGGCAACGATCCGATAGAGCTTCCCCGCGCCGATCTGCCACCGCTGCGGCTTGGCGATGATCAGCGCGGCATCGGACGTCCCCGCCGACGACCCCGCAACCGTCAAACCCGCGAAGGCCCGCGCGACCATGCGGCCATCCGGATCGATCGCGATCGTCGTCAGCGAATAACTATGCGGCGTCAGGTCGACATTCTCGATTGCGATGCCACTCGTGACGGTCGCGCTGTCGGCCTTCAGAACCTGCCGGATACGCTGGCGGCGGATCAGTCCGCGCTCGGCGATCCGCAGCGACACGTCGCGCGTGATCCCGCCGCTATGCCACCAGTCGTACCAGACGTTCCCCGAGCCCGCCAAGCGCATCGCATAGCCCGGGATCGTCGCGAACCCCGGCCGATCGTCGGCGGCGACGACGATCCGGTTCGCACCCGCCTTCAGCACCTTCGAAACGTCGAGATCGAACGCGGTGTGCCCGCCCTCGTGCGTCCCGACGAGCGTCCCGTTCACCCATACGCGTGCCGCATAGAATACGGCGTCGAATTGCAGTTCGAGATGCTTGCCGATAAATGCGTCGGGCACGACCAGCGTCCGCGCATACCAGCCGACGCCTTCGGCGCCAGCGCCTCGCGTGGCTGGCCAGCTATGCGGGACGACCACGCTTTCCGCACCCACCGGATCGCCGGCGAGCCATGCCGGATCGGCCGGCGCATCTTTCGCCAGCCAGAAACGCCAGCCGGCATCGAGATCGATCCGTTCAGCCGAGGCCGGCGACGGGAGCAGCATCAGCACGGCCAAGGCGAATCCGGCACGCCTGTGCCGGATTCGCTGCCGCACTGTCCTGATACATCCCGATATCATGCCGTGACTTTATACTTTCGGTCGCGACGGGGCGGCGCGTCTTGCCACGCGCCACGCCGTCGGAAGCCGCTTCGTCCAGCCTACATGCGGAACGAGAGCGATGCCGAGAACGTCCGGCCGTTCTTGTAGAACGCGGTCGGGCGATCCGGCGTACCGTTATACTGGAGATACGTCTCGTCGAGCAGGTTCTGCGCGTTGACCGACAGCGTCACCGCCGGCGTCACGTTGAACCCGGCCGAGAAATCGAGCTGGTTGTACGGTGCCACCATCTCGCGCGAGCCCAGACGACCGATCGTCCGGAAATAGGCGGTGCGGTAGTTGTAGCTCAGACGTGCCTGGAACGGACCGCTCTCGAAATACGGGATCACGTTGACGGTGTGCTTCGACAGATACGGCAGGTTGAGCGCCGCACCGCTGACATCGACCGACGAGGTGTCGCTGTCCTGGTACGAATAGTTCGCCTGGAGCCCGAACCCGCCCCAGATCTCGGCCTGGCCCGAGACCAGCACGCCGTTGACCTTCGCCTTGGCGCCGTTGATCGGCTGGCTGACGTTGTAGGTCGTGATCCGGTTCTGCAGCGCGTTGAAGTAATCGACGTTCTGGCGCGAGCTGATGATGTAGTTCTTGATGTCGCGACGGAACAGCTCGACCGCCAGCAGCGTCCCCGAACGCGGATACCATTCCGCGGTCAGCTCGTAGTTGGTCGACTCATATGGCTTGAGGTTCGGGTTGCCGCCGCCGCCGTCGAGAGTCGTGTCGTTGAGCGAGGTCGCCGCCGCCAGATCCTGATAGCGCGGCCGCGAGATCACCTTGGCCACCGCGCCACGCACGATTACCGTCGGCGACACCGAATAGGCGATGTTGAGGCTCGGCAGGAACTTCAGGTAATCGGTCACCGTCCGCGTCGGCACCGGCTGCGGATTGGCCACCCCACTCGGCGTCGTCGCATAGTTCGAGATGTCGCGGGTATAGACCATCCGGCCACCGATGTTGCCGCGGAACCCGCCCTGGTCGAAATTGGCCTGCGCATAGGACGCGACGACCGTCTCCTTGACCTTGGTCGACGCACCGATCTTGGTCACCAGCGGGCTGTTGATCGCCCCCGACAGGATGTCGATCACCGACTGCTGCGGCAGGTTGAGATAGCTGGTCGCATTGCCCATGCCGCCGCTGCCGTCGAACGTGCCGTCGGGCGTGACGAGCGCGGTCGCGCCGAGCTGCGCGATCGTCTGCGACGACTGGAGATACGTGTTGATGCCGCGCGCATCGATCCGGTTGATATGGTCGGTCACGCGGCTGCCGAGCATGATCTCCGTGAACGGACCGAAGTCGACGGGAATCGTCGCGTCGTAGCCGCCGAAGATGTCGCGGTCGGTGGTGACGCTGAAGTCCTGCCCGCCGATCTGTGCCGCGTTCAGCTGCGTGCCGTTGACGATGACCGGACGGCCCTCGATCTGCGCCGGGTTGTTGTTGGGGTTGGTGAAGTAGTTCGCCGGATTGGTCTGGTCGCCGACGAAGTTCACCGTCGAGCTGTTGTTCGTGAAGGCATAGCTGTACGGCAGCTTGGTCTGCACGTTGAACAGATATTCGGGGTTACGCCCGCCGACCGCCTTGCTCCAGCCGCCTGCGAACGACACCTTGGCGCCGGCATCGCCTTCGTAATCGGCGAAGAAGTTGATGTTGTCGGTCTTCAGCTTGGTCTTGCGGACCAGCGTGTCGAGCTGTGCGCTCTGGCTCCTGGCGGCGCCGAACGACGCCGCGTTGACCACGCCGTTGCTGATATTGGCCGACTGCAGCACGTCGCCGGTCCACGCGCCGGGGATCGTGTACATCGACTGGCTGTAGTTGTTGTAGTTGCCGTTGATGTGCAGACCGTTGAGCGTGAGGGTCAGCTCCGACGTCGGGCGATACTGCATCGTCCCCGACACGCTCTTGCGCTCGCGCGTCTGCTGGAAATAGGCATAGTTGATGCCGAACGGCGATGCCGCCTTGTAGAGATCGGCGATCGTGCCGCCGGTGATCGTCGCGCCGGGGCTCTTGAGGCTCAGCGTGCCGTCGGCCGCGCGGTTGACGAACGGGCTGTTGTAGGTGCCGTCCGCGTTCGGCGCGACGTTGTCATAGCCGAAGAACTCGACGCCTGCGCGCGTCAGGCTCTGCTTGTCGTAGGTCGCCGCGACCAGGACACCGAACGTCTCGTTCTTGTTCTTCCAGCTGTAGAGACCCGAGCCACGAACATTACCTTTGTCCGAGCGGTCGTTGTACGAATAGCCGCCCGAGGCGAAGATCGCATTGGCCTTCAGGTCGAGCGGACGGCGCGTGCGGACGATGACGGTGCCGCCGAGGCTGCCTTCCTCGATCCGCGGCTCGGGCGACTTGTAGACCTCGAGGCGGTCGACCAGCTCGGGGGCGAGCAGCGAATAGTTGAAGGTGCGGCTCGACGGGTCGTTGTCGTTGCCACCCCAGTCGGCCGAGGCGAGCGCATGGCCGTCAAGCAGCATGCGGTTGAGTGCGGGGTCGGTGCCGAGGATCGCGACCTTCTCGCCCTCACCGAAGCGACGGTCGATGCTGACGCCGGGAATGTGCGACAGCGATTCGGCGACGTTGCGATCGGGGAACTTGCCGATATCCTCGGCCGAGATCACGTCGACGACCGCGTTGGCCTGGCGCTTGACCGCGATCGCGCTGCGCAGGCTGCCGCGGATGCCGGTGACGACGATGTCCTGCTCCGCATCGACGGTGGCTGGCGCACCGTTCTGCGTGTCCGAGCCGGCGGGCGTGGTCGTCGGGGGCGCGTCTGCGACCTGAGCCATCGCCGACGGGGCGACGAGGGACCCCGCAAGACCGAACACGACCGCGCTCGACGCCAACAAAACCTGCTTACGGAAAACCATCGTCAAAGCCCCTTCCCAATCGACGCCGCAGCGCCATTCCGACCCGGAAAATCTCCGCGCCACCGCCATCCAACCGCTGGTACTGCTTTGGTTACTATCTGAGCAGCTTGGTATGAATATCGTATAACCAATTTGATTGGGAAATCCATCGGAAATTACAGTTTGGTTACCCGTCGATGGAACTTTTGCGATGACCCGCGTTTTCCGCGTTTTCAGGTGACTTAGCAGGGTTTTCCCGGCGCAATGCGGGTCTCCGGCCGCTGCGACGCCACGATCGCGATAATACCATTTCTTGCCTTTCGATCGCGATTTTGTCGTTGAACGCACCGACTCCATCGGCCAGACGTAATATAATTACGACCGATCGAAAGCCTGCGAATGACCCTCGAGATTTGCGTCGACGATATCGCTGGCATCGACTCGGCGGTTCTGGGCGGCGCCGATCGTCTCGAGCTGTGCTCCGCACTGTCGCTCGGCGGATTGACCCCGACGCCCGCGCTGATCGCGGCGGCGCGCGCGCTGCCGATTCCCGTCCATATGCTCGTGCGCCCGCGCGAGGGCGGGTTCCGCTATACGCCGCGCGAGGCCGCGATGATCGCCGCGGAAATCGCGACCGCCGCGGAGGGTGGGCTGGCCGGCGTCGTGATCGGCGCAAGCGGCGCGGATCATACGCTAGACGCAGCGCTTTTGGCGCGCCTCGTCGATCACGCGCGGGCCTGCGCGGCGATGCGCGGGGCGCCGCTCTCGCTGACGCTGCATCGTGCCTTCGATCTGTGTCCCGACCTCCCCGACGCGCTCGAGACCGCGGTCGGGCTCGGGTTCGACCGGATCCTGACCTCGGGCGGCGCGGCCAGGGCGATCGACGGGCTGGCGATGCTCGCGACGCTCCACCGTGCGGCCGCCGGGCGGATCGTCATTCTGCCCGCCAGCGGGATCGATGCGGGCAACGCGAGTCGGTTCCTCGACGCCGGCCTGCGCGAACTCCACGCGTCCTGCGGCGCCACGCTCGCGTCGATCGACTCCGCCACAGCCAAGTACGAGGCGCGCGAACGCGAATTCGGGTTCGCTGCGGCCGATCGCCGGATCACCAGCGTCGACGGCGTTCGAAACTTGAAGTTGGTACTCGATCGTTTCGCTCGGCAAGCCGCTTGAACAGTACCAATATATAACGTATCCACCCTCTGCTGCCTGTCGCGATGCTCTCGGCATCCATACCGGCACCATCGAAAGTCGCCTTCATGTCCATTTCAACGAGCATTGGCAGGTTCCGGGA
This sequence comes from Sphingomonas sp. Leaf34, assembly GCF_001421805.1. GTDB lineage: Bacteria > Pseudomonadota > Alphaproteobacteria > Sphingomonadales > Sphingomonadaceae > Sphingomonas. The sequence continues at coordinate 738,891 of NZ_LMLC01000001.1, forward strand.
TGGCAATCCTGCGCCGTTGTACGTCCAGCTCCAGCAGCTGATCCGCGACGCGATCAACCGCAACGTGCTGGCCAAGGACGATGCGCTGCCCGCCGAACGCGATCTTGCGATCGAGTATGACGTGTCGCGCATCACCGTCCGCAAGGCGATCGGCGGGCTGGTCGAAGAAGGCCTGCTGACCCGTCGCCGCGGCGCGGGAACGTTCGTCGCGACGCGCGTCGAAAAGAGCTTTTCGAAATTGTCGTCCTTCTCGGAGGACATGCAGTCGCGCGGCCGCACGCCGAGCAGCGCATGGGTCAGCCGGACGATCGGCATGGTGACGCCGGAGGAATCGCTGTCGCTCGGACTGTCGCCAGGCTCGGCGGTGTACCGGTTCCAGCGGATCCGCTACGCCGACGACACGCCGATGGCGCTCGAATATTCGACGATCGCGGGATATTGCCTGCCGACGATCGATGCCGTCCAGGACTCGTTGTACGAAGCGCTCGAGGCCGCGAGCAACCGTCCGGTGCGCGCGTTGCAACGCCTGCGCGCGGTTCATTTCAGCCCCGAGCACGCCAAGATGCTCGGCGTCGACGCAGGCCATGCCGGCCTGTTCATCGAACGCCGCGGCTTCCTGCGCGACGGGCGGGCCGCCGAATTCACCCAATCCTATTACCGTGGCGACGCGTACGACCTCGTCGCCGAGCTGAACGACATCTGACGCCGGCGCACGGGCGCCGGCCGGGGGGCTTACCGTGACCGAGACTATCGATACCGCCGGCAATGCGGCGTTGCCGCAGACACTGATGTTCAGCGAGGCCGCCGAGGCCGCCGATGCGGTCGCCCGGCTGCTCGCCGCCAACCGCGACGCGCTGGCCGCGCTCGGCGAGCGGCTGCGCGCCGCGCCGCCCGCGGTCGTCGTCACCTGCGCGCGCGGGTCGTCGGATCACGCCGCGACCTATGGCAAATATCTGATCGAGACGCTGCTCGGCGTCCCTGTTGCCTCCGCCGCGCCGTCGGTATCGTCGGTTTATGCCGCGCCGATGGCGCCCGGCACCGCGCTGGTGATCGCGGTGTCGCAGAGCGGCCGCAGCCCCGATCTGCTCGCGACCGTCTCGGCCTATCAGGCGGCGGGCGCGCATGTCGTCGCGTTCGTCAACGACGAGGAGTCGCCGCTCGCCGCGATGGCCGACACGATGATCGCACTCAAGGCCGGCCCCGAGCGCTCGGTCGCGGCGACCAAATCCTATATCTGCGCGCTCGCCGCCTTCGCCGCGCTGACCGCGGCCTGGTCGCAGAACGAGTTGCTGATCAAGGCGATCGACACCTTGCCCGACATGCTCGCGCTCGCTTTCGGCGCGAACTGGACGTCGGTGGTCGACGCGCTGGCCGATGCCAACAACCTGTTCGTGATCGGCCGCGGCTATGGCTACGGGATCGCGCAGGAAGCCGCGTTGAAGCTCAAGGAAACGTGCGCGCTCCACGCCGAGGCGTTCAGCGCCGCCGAAGTTCGTCACGGACCGATGGCGATCGTCAATGACGGTTTCCCGGTGATCGCGTTCGCCACGTCGGACATCGCCGGCGACGGCGTGCGCGAGGCCGCGGCCGAGTTCCGCGCGCGCGGCGCGGTCGTCTGCCTTGCCGATGCCAAGGTGAACGGCGACACCGATCCGGCCGCCTACACCGCGCATCCGGCGATCGAGCCGATCCTGATGATCCAGAGCTTCTACCGGATGGCCAACGCCCTCTCGCTGCGTCGCGGCCTCAACCCCGACGCGCCACTCCACCTCAGCAAGGTCACGAAGACGGTATGAGCGGCGTCGAAATGAACGAATCCCAGTTTCACGTCGTCAATGGCAGCGTCGTCACGCCGGACGGCCTGCTGAACGGCGCCACGATCCGCGTCGTCGGTGACCGGATCGCGATGATCACCCCGCTCGAGTGCGCGCCCGCCGACGCGGTCGACCTGGGCGGCGGCTGGCTCGTCCCCGGCTTTATCGACACGCAGGTGAATGGCGGCGGCGGCGTCCTGCTCAACGACCAGCCGACCGTCGCGGGCATCGCCGCGATCGGCGCCGCGCACGCGCCCTATGGCACGACCGCGTTCATGCCGACGCTGATCAGCGATACGCCCGACGTGATCGAAGCGACGCTCGACGCGATGGACGCCGCGATGCTGGCCGGCGTGCCCGGCGTCGTCGGTGCGCATATCGAGGGACCGTGGATCAACCCGGCGCGCAAGGGCATCCACGATCCGGCCAAGTTCCGGCTGCTCGACGACGCGATGATCGAATTGCTGATCCGTCCGCGCAAGGGTCGCGTGATGGTGACGCTGGCGCCCGAGCTGACCGATCCGGCATCGATCGCACGGTTGGTCGCAAGCGGCGTGATCGTCAGTGCGGGGCATACCGATGCGGACTATGAGACGATGGTCGCGGCGGCCGGCGCCGGGCTGACCGGCGTGACCCACTTGTTCAACGCGATGTCGCCGCTGCTCCACCGCGCGCCCGGTGTCGTCGGTGCCGCGCTCGACGATCGCCATGTCTATTGCGGGCTGATCGCCGACGGTCTCCACGTCCACGACGCCGCGCTGCGGCTTGCGCTGAACGCCCGCCCGCATGACCGGCTGATGCTGGTCAGCGATGCGATGCCCTCGGTCGGCGCGGCCGACAAGGATTTCCGCCTGCAGGGGCGCCTGATCCATGTCGAGGACGGCAAGTGCTTTGGCGAGGACGGGACGCTGGCCGGCTCCGACCTCGACATGGCCGGCGCGGTCCGCAACCTCGTCGCTCGCACGCATGCCGACGTGGTGACCGCGGCGGCGATGGCGGCGACCAACCCTGCCGCATTCCTTGGCCTGTCGCACGAACGCGGCGCGCTCGCGTCGGGATTGCGCGCGGACTGGGTCGCGCTCACGGCCGGTCTGAGGCCCGCGGGCACCTGGATCGGTGGCCTCAAGATTGCCGACGGGATCTAGCATGAAACCCCTCATCCTGACGTCGCCCCTCCAGGGTTGGGCATCGCCTCTCGAGGCGGTCCCCGACCCGGTCTTCGCCGAACGGATGATGGGCGACGGGATCGCCGTCGACCCGACCGGCGACTGCCTGCACGCACCGTGCGACGCGGTCGTGCTGAGCGTCCATGCGAGCGGCCACGCGATCACGCTGCGCACGCCCGAGGGCGCCGAGATCCTGATGCATATCGGGCTCGACACGGTCGCGCTCGGCGGGCGCGGGTTCAGCCCGTGCGTGGCCGAGGGCGCGAGCGTCCAGCGCGGCGACCCGCTGATCCGCTTCGATCTCGACCTGCTGGTCTGCGAAGCGCGCGCGGTGATCACCCCGGTGATCGTCACCAACCCCGAGCGCTTCACGATCGTTCGCCGCGAAACGGGCAGGCTGGTCGGCGTCGGCGAGGCGCTGATGACGCTCGAACCGCGCGACGATGGCGCAGATGTGGCGATCGTCGAGGGCGATACCGTCCGCCGCACGATCGTGGTGCCGCTGGTCCACGGCATCCATGCCCGGCCAGCAGCGCGGATCGGCGAGATCGCGCGGAGATACGTGTCCGAGGTGAAGATCACCAAGGACGCCCTCGTTGAGGCCGATCGGCGCGACGGCAACGTCCGCAGCCCGGTCGCGCTGATGGCGCTCGGCATAAAGCTCGGCGACGAGATCACGATCGCCGCCACCGGCCCGGACGCAGCCGACGCGCTTGCGGCAATTGGCGACCTGATCCTCGGCGGCATGGGCGAGAAGGCGGGATCCGCCCCAACCGCCCCCGTGTTCCCCCGCGAAGGCGGGGGCCGAGAAGCCACGGACGTCGGCGCTGCTGGGTTCTGGGGCCCCGCCTTCGCGGGGGAACAGGGAGCGAGAAAGCAGGCCACGACCCTCCCCGCCGACGGCCGCCTCCCCGGCGTCACCGCCTCCCCCGGCATCGCGATCGGCCAAGCCGGACTCTTCCGCCTCGCCGAGATCGCCGTCGTCCGTGAAGGCGCCGACGCCGCCACTGAACGCGCCGCGCTCGACGCTGCGCTCGCCACCGTCGCAGACCGGCTCGCCACTAAATCGGCGACCGCCATCGGCGCCGAGCGCGCGATCCTGACCGCGCATAGCGCGCTGCTCGACGACCCGACGCTCACCGACGACGCCCACGCGGCGATCGCCCGCGGCGACAGCGCCGCCTATGCCTGGCGCACCGCGATCCGCGCGCAGGCCGATGCGCTCCGCGCCACCGGCGATGCACGCCTCGCCGAGCGCGCCGACGACATGCTCGACCTCGAGCGGCAGGTGCTGCGCGCACTCGCCGGCGAAGACCTCGACGAACGCCTCAGCTTCCCCCCCGGCACGATCCTGCTGGCGGACGACCTGCTCCCCTCGCATCTGCTCGGCCTCGACACCGCGTCGATCGTCGGCTTCTGCGTCGAGCGCGGCGGGCCGACGTCGCATGTCGCGATCCTCGCCGCGACGATGGGCCTCCCCGCGCTGGTTGCGATGGGCCCAGCGCTCGCCGAGATCGCCGCCGGCACGCCGCTGATCCTCGACGCCGGCGCGGGCCTGCTCCACGTCGCACCCGACGCAGCCACGCTCGCCACCGCGCAGGCCGCGTTCGACGCACAGACCGAGCGCCGCCGCGCCGCGCTCGCCAACGCCGCGCGCGAATGCCGCACGCAGGACGGCGTCCGCATCGAGGCGTTCGCCAATCTCGGCTCGGCCGACGATGCCGAGTCCGCGGTCCGCAACGGCGCCGAGGGCTGCGGGCTGCTGCGCACCGAATTCCTGTTCCTCGAACGCGACAGCGCGCCGAGCGTCGAGGAACAGACCGCCGATTACCAGCGCATCGCCGACACGCTCGCCGGCCGCCCGCTGATCGTCCGGCTGCTCGACATCGGCGGCGACAAGCCCGCGCCCTATCTGCCGATCGCCGCGGAGGAGAACCCCGCACTCGGCCTGCGCGGCATCCGCGTCGGGCTCGCGCACCCCGAGATGCTCGACGCACAGCTGCGCGCGATCCTCGCGGTCCGCCCCGCAGGCCAGTGCCGGATCATGGTGCCGATGATCGCGAGCCTCGCCGAACTCCGCGCGGTCCGCACCGCGCTCGACGCCGCCGCTGCCGCGACCGGCCATACCGAGCATGTCGCGCTCGGCATCATGATCGAGACGCCCGCCGCCGCGATCACCGCCGACCTGCTCGCACAGGAAGCCGACTTCCTCTCGATCGGCACCAACGACCTGACCCAGTACGCGCTCGCGATGGACCGCGGCAATCCGGCGGTCGCCAGCGACCTCGACGGGCTCCACCCCGCGGTGCTGCGGCTGATCGCGCGCACGTGCGAAGGCGGCGCGGTCCACGGCAAATGGACCGGCGTGTGCGGTGGGCTCGCCTCCGATCCGCTCGCGGTGCCGATCCTGATCGGGCTCGGCGTCACCGAATTGTCGTCCGCGCCCGCGCTGGTGCCCGAGATCAAGGCGCTGGTCGCGACGCTCACGATCGACGCCTGCCGCGCGCATGCCGCGGCGGCGATGTCCTGTATCTCAGCCGCGGACGTGCGAACGCTCGCCCGGAGTTTCCGCCCATGAAGTCGCTGCTCGAAGCCCTCCAGCCGCTCGGCCGCGCGCTCATGCTGCCGATCGCGGTGCTCCCCGTCGCAGGGCTCTTGCTGCGTCTCGGCCAGCCCGACCTGCTCGACATCGCGGTGCTCAGCGCGGCGGGCGACGCGATCTTCTCGCATCTCGGCCTGTTGTTCGCGATCGGTGTCGCGACCGGTTTCGCGCGCGACGGCAATGGCGCCGCGTGTCTCGCGGGCGTGGTCTGCTATCTCGTCACCACGCAGGGCGCGCAGGCGTTGATGACAGTGCCCGCCGACGCACTCAAAGGCCTGACCGGTGACACGATCGCGCTCGCCACCGCGGCGTGGAAGGCCAAGGCGATCGCGCGGCTCGACGTGCCGATCGGCATCCTGTCGGGGCTGATCGGCGGGAGTTTCTACAACCGCTTCTCGGCGATCGCGCTGCCCGAATATCTCGCCTTTTTCGGCGGGCGCCGGTTCGTGCCGATCGTCAGCGGCGTCGCTGGGCTTGCGCTCGGGGTGGTCGTCGGGCTTGGCTTCGGCGCGCTCAGCACCGGCATCGACGGTCTGAGCTACGGGATCAGCGGCGCGGGCGGGTTCGGGCTGTTCGCGTTCGGGCTGCTCAACCGGCTGCTGCTCGTCACCGGGCTGCATCACCTGCTCAACAACATCGTCTGGTTCGTCGCGGGCGATTACCACGGCACGACCGGCGATCTGCGGCGCTTCTTCGCGGGCGACCCCAATGCCGGCGCGTTCATGGCCGGGTTCTTCCCGGTGATGATGTTCGGCCTGCCCGCCGCGTGCCTCGCCATGTACCATGCGGCGCTGCCCGAGCGGCGCGGGGCGGTCGGCGGCATGCTGCTCAGCCTTGCGCTCACGTCCGCGTTGACCGGCGTGACCGAGCCGATCGAGTTTAGCTTCATGTTCCTCGCGCCCGTGCTTTACGCGATCCATGCGGTGCTGACGGGCGTGTCGATGGCGCTGATGAACGCGCTGGGCGTCAAGCTCGGCTTCGGCTTCTCCGCCGGGCTATTCGACTACGTGCTGAACTACGGCAAGGCGACCAAGCCGCTGCTGCTGATCCCGGTGGGCCTTGCCTATGCCGCGATCTACTATGTGCTGTTCCGCACCGTCATCAAGCGCCTCGATCTCCCGACCCCGGGTCGCGAGCGCGATGCGCCGGTAACGGCGGTGGCGGTCGCCAAGAGCGAACGCGGCGCCGCGTTTGCCGAGGCGCTCGGCGGCGCCGCCAACCTCACCAGCGTCGGCGCGTGCACGACCCGGCTGCGGCTGATCGTCGCGGACCAGGGGGCAGTCGACGAGGCACGGCTGAAGGCGCTCGGCGCGCGCGGCCTGATCCGGCCCTCGGCCAATGCCCTGCAGATCGTGCTCGGCCCGATCGCCGATTCGGTCGCGGTCGAGATCCGCGATGCGATCGCGGCGGGTGGCGTCGCGCCTGCGGCGGTCGCTCCGCTGCCGGAGGTCGCCGACATCCGCCTCACGCCGGCGACTCTGGCCGCGCTGGGCGGCGCGGACAATGTCGACGCGGCCACGCAGCATGGCACGCGTCTGCGCATCCGCCTCAAGGACACCGACCGCGCGTCGGCGACCGCGCTCGAAGCGCTCGGCGTCCACGCGATCGCGCGCCCCGCCCCCGGCCTGCTGCATCTGCTGATGGCGCGCGAAGCGACGCTGGTCGCCGCACCGACGGCATAACGAATCCCCGCCATCCCGGACGATGGTCGGGGACGGCGGGGCAAGCAGGCAGCACGTCGCGACGAGGCTTGTCGTGCGGGGCGTCCCGCGCCAGAACGCGGCAACACCAAAAAGAAGGATGCCCCATGTCCGTCAAGATCATCGCCTTCGTCACCGTGAAGCCCGGCAGCGAGGACGCGTTTGTCGACGCCGCGCGCATCTGCGTCGCCGCATCGCGCGCCGAGCCCGGCGTGCTGCACTACGATTTGTGGCGCGAGGCCGATGGCGAGCGCCGCTTCGTGTTCAACGAGCTCTATGCCGACGACGCCGCGGTCCAGCAGCACATGGCATCGGACCATTTCAAGGCGTTTGGGCTGGCCGCGCGCGATCTCGCCGCCGCGCGCCCGGTGATCATCCAGACCCACGCGATCGACGTCGCCGAATAAGCAGCACGGCGCGATGCGCGTGATCATGGCAGGGCTCGGCGACATTGCGCGCAAGGCCTATCTCCCGGTGCTGGCCGCGACGCCGGGGATCGAGCTCCATCTGGTCACGCGCGATCGCGCGGTGCTCGCCGCGCTGGGCGCGACGTACCGGATCACGCATCTCCACGACCGTCTCGACTCGGCGCTGTCCGCGGCGCGCTTCGATGCCGCGTTCGTCCATTCGGCGACGCCAGCCCACCCGGAGATGGTCGAGACGCTGCTTGCCCACGGTGCCGCCGTGCTGGTCGACAAGCCGCTTGCGGATACGTTCGACGCGGCCGCACGGCTGGTCGATCTCGCGCAGCGCCAGCGCTGCCTGCTCGCCATCGGCTTCAACCGCCGCTTCGCCCCCGATTATGCCGCGCTGCGCAGCGGCCCCCGCGCGTTCATGCTGATGCAGAAGCATCGCCACGCGCAGCCCGACACCCCGCGCCGCGTCGTGTTCGATGACTTCATCCACGTCGTCGACACGCTGCGGTTCCTGGCGCCCGGACCGATCGCCCGGACGCAGATCGAGACGATCGTCCGCGACGGCCTGCTCAGCGCGATCACGCTGACGCTCGCGGGCGATGGCCATCATGCGATCGGCACGATGCAGCGCGACTCCGGGCTCGACGAGGAGCGGCTCGACGTCATCGCCGCGGGCCGCCGCCGCTCCGTCCTCAACCTCTCCGAAACGCGCGACCAGGCCGGCACCGACACGCGCACCCGTCGCGGCGACTGGACCCCGGTCACGCGCCAACGCGGCTTCGACGCGATGTGCGCCGACTTCCTCGCCGGCGTCCGCGAAGCCCGGCCGACAGCAGCCGAAGACATCCTCGCCACCCACCGCCTCTGCGAAGACATCGTCCGCCACGCCGAGGCTATCACGCGGTAGGGTCGAACTCCCGCATGCACGGGGCGGTTTGCGTGGGCAGCGGAGGCGTGAGCGTTAGTCCTTAGCGGCAATCGCGTTGCTCATTTTTGCTTCTGCCCTGATGAGGACGCAAACCTTGGCGATCTCGGGCACGACGCTCAACTCAGCGTCTGCGTAGAGGGCGGGAATAAGAAACCTCCACCGATTAAAGGCGCGTAAGTCGGTTAACGCGCGGTGCGGCAGCTCGGCGGAGCCTAAGCCTTCGCCGTCGACGCTGTCGGGGTGAATCCGGTCCAGGTCTGCGATCGGAATAGTGGTAACGAAATCGTTGTTTCGAAAAATGTGCAATCCGCCGTCGCGCAGCTCATATCTAGTATGTCGACGGAGTTTCGCGTCAACAGCAAGTGTCACTATGCGTGTCACAGTGATAAGAACCACCATGACCGTTAGAGCGAGAGTATCCCGCCGGCTCCAACCGTTCTGCGAGAATATATAAACGAAGATCGGCAGGCATATGATCATGCCAATCGTCTGAACCATATCGCGGCGACGCAGATAGATATGCGGGTATGGCCGGATCAGCATCGGGGTCTTTTGGACGGTCCGAGGAGTTTGGACAACGGTGTTCATGCCAAGGTCTCGGTAGTCTACGAGTGCTCTCTTGGGCGAATCACGCACGAAGCGCCGACCGGACGATCCCCCAAAAGACGACAATCCGTGTATAGGGTCGCCTCTACATCAACCGAGGGCCTTCCGTTTTGCAGATCGTTACCCTGTGCCTGTTCCTGTTGCTCGCCGTCGTCATCAGCGGGATGGCGTCGCGCATGCTGCCGTCGGCGTTGCCGCGACCGCTCGTTCAGATCGCGCTGGGGGCTTTGGTCGGGATGGTCGCGCATGTCCGCGTCGAGCTCGACCCCGAATTGTTCTTCCTGCTGCTCGTGCCGCCGCTGCTGTTCCTCGACGGCTGGCGGATCCCCAAGGACGAGCTGTTCCGCGATCGCGGCGCGGTGCTCGGGCTGGCGCTCGGGCTCGTCTTCCTGACCGTGCTCGGCATGGGCGTGTTCATCCACTGGCTGATCCCGACGATGCCGCTGGGCGTCGCGTTCGCATTGGCGGCGGTCGTCTCGCCGACCGATCCGATCGCGGTGTCCGCGGTCGCGCAGAAGGCGCCGATCCCGAAGCGGATGATGCACATCCTGGAGGGCGAGGCGTTGCTGAACGATGCGTCGGGGCTGGTCTGCGTGCGATTCGCGATTGCCGCGGTGCTGACCGGCGGCTTCTCGCTCGGCGAGGCGACGCTGACCTTTGCGTGGATGGCGCTGGCGGGGGTCGCGATCGGCGTCGGCATCACCTGGGCGATCGTCGCGAGCAAGGCCGCGTTCGCGCGCCGGTTCGGCGACGAGACCGGCTCGAACATCCTGGTCAGCCTGCTGATCCCGTTCGCTGCCTATCTCGCGGCGGAACATGTCCATGCATCGGGTGTCCTGGCCGCCGCCGCCGCGGGGATCGCGATGACCTTTACCGGTGCCACCACCAGCGTCGCGGCAGGGACGCGGATCCGCCGCCGCGCGGTGTGGGACATGCTGCAATTCACGCTCAACGGCGTGATCTTCGTGCTGCTCGGCGAGCAATTGCCCGAGGTGTTCGTGCGCGCGCGCGATACGGTCACCACGACCGGGCATGTCAGCCCCTGGTGGCTGGCGATCTATGTCTTCGCCGTCGTGCTCGGCCTCGCGGTGCTGCGCTTCGGCTGGGTGTGGGTGTCGATGCAGTTGACGCTGCTGCGCGCGCGGCGGCACGATGACGCCGCGGTCAGCCCGCCGCGCCGGATCATCGCGGCGATGTCGGCGGCGGGCGCACGTGGTGCGATCACGCTGGCGGGTGCACTGACTCTGCCGCTCACGCTGAACGACGGAACGCCCTTCCCGGCGCGCGATCTGGTGATCTTCCTGGCGTCGGGCGTGATCCTGTCGTCGCTCGTGATCGCCGCGGTCGCGCTGCCGCTGCTGCTGCGCGGATTGAACCTGCCGCCCGACGAAGGCATCGCAGCGGCGCGCGACCGGGCCCGGCTGGTCTCCGCCAAGGCGGCGATCGCCGAGCTCGATCGTGTCCAGCACCAGATGGCGGACGGGCGCGAGGATCCGGATCGCTTCACCGACATCGCCGCGCGGCTGATGGATCAGTATCGCGAGCGGATCGACAGCCTGGCGACGTTGCCCGAGGACCGTACCGGCCAGGCGGATGCGCCGATCGAGCGCGACATGCGGCTGGCGGCGGTCCGTGCCGAGCGCAATGCGATCTTCGATCTGGCGCGGCGGCGGGAAATCGGCGTGACGCTGGCGGAGCAGCTCGGCCGCGAGCTCGACCTGATCGACGCGCGTCTGTCGCGCCAGGGGCTTGCGTAGCACCGAAGAAACAGAGGTTTTGCGCTCCGCCTGTCCGTGTGACTGAAACCGGCGGAGCGCAGAAGGTACGCGTTACTAGGCGAATCCTCTGCGAACCGCTTTGCCGGAACCTGGTGAATTATTGGTGAACGATGGCGCCCCGCCCGTCCGTGCGACACTCTCGTATCCGGGCGGGGCGCCAAGGACGCAGCGCCATGAAGCGCGCATCACTAACTATAAGCTAGCATCAGATCCCCGGAGCGGAAGCACGGTCCGTCACGCGTCAGGCTCGCTTGGTCCGATATGTGTCCGCAACATGTCCCGCACCGCAGGCTTACTGCCGCCGAAACGCTGCGAAGAACGGAGCCTTCAGTTCTTCGCTGGTGTCTGCGAGTCAGCCGGTGCGGGCATCTTGAGCTTTCGCAGCCGGGCGATCACGTCGCGCGCGCCCGCCGGGGCGACCTGGAGGAACAGCGCGAACAGCGCCTCGTCGTCGAACGTCTCGAGCGCGGTGGCGATCGGCAGCGCGATCGCCTGACGGCTGCGCGCACCCGGTTGCGCCTCCAGCACGATCGTCCGCCACGCCATGCCGACCGGCGCCGGACCCACGACGTCGGCGAACTCGCCCGGCACCATGTTGCGGATCCGCAAGCGACGCGTCGACGCGTTGGCGAACCATGCCGCGTCGCCTGCCGTCGCGATCTCCACCGCCAAATCCCGTCCGTTCATGACCTGCCTCATATCCCGTCGATCGTCACTGATCCCGCGCGGTGCTGCGGAAGCGCCCGCAATGCAACCTGGGGGCGGCGAAGCGGTCCGCACTGATGCCCGGATATCACAGCCGGCCTCCGCGGGCCGCGATCGCGATATTCGCTATTGATAATAGTTATCAAGAACGGTAGCCGGCCAGCATTACGAAAGGGATCCCATGACACGACGTTTCGGCATAGCCGTCCTGCTAGCTTCGGCAGCGACCGCCGCCCCCGGGCTGGCACAGACCGCGCCGGCGGCGCCCGCCGCCAGCCTCGACACCGGGATCGTCGTCGTCACCGGCCAACATGCGCGCAACCAGGCGTCGTCGGGGACCAAGACGGACACGCCGCTGGCCGAGACCCCGCAATCGATCAGCGTCATCACGAGCGACGACATCGCGGGTCGCAGCCTGCAGAACCTCAACCAGGCGCTGCGCTTCGTGGCTGGCGTCACCCCCGAGACGCGCGGCGCAAGCGCGGAAGTGTACGACCAGTTCAAGCTGCGCGGGTTCGATGCGCCGGTGTATCTCGACGGCCTGAAACAGTTCGGCAGCGCATCGGGCTATGCGGTGCCGCAGGTCGACGTCTCGCGGCTCGACCGGATCGAGGTCATCAAGGGGCCCGCATCGGTGCTGTACGGCCAGTCGAGCCCGGGCGGCCTCGTCGCCGAATCGAGCAAGCTCCCGCTCGACCAGGCGTTGTACGGCGCGATCAGCGGGACCTATGGCAATTACGATCTCTACCGCGTCGACGCCGATCTCGGCGGGCGCGCCGGCGAGGGCGTGCTGTGGCGGATCAACGGCAGCGCGAACGGCGCGGACACGCAGCAGAAGTTCGGCAAGCGCGAACGCCAGACGATCTCGGCCGCGGTGACCGCGGGCGCGGGCAGCTCGACCAGCTTCACGCTGCTCGGCGCCTATTCGCACGATCCGTATAACGGCGATTACGGCGTGTTTCCGGCCAGTGGCACGCTGCTCGCAAACCCCAACGGCAAGCTGCCGACCAGCTTCGACGGGGGCGAAGCAGGCAACCGGTTCAGCCGCGACCAGGCCGCGCTCACCTACATCTTCCGCCATGAGTTGGGCGGCGGCTGGGCGTTCCGCTCGTCGGGCCGCTATCAATATGTGAAGGCCAATCTGGGGCTGATCTATACCGCAGGCGGGCTCGATCCGAGCGATCCGAGCGGCCAGACCTTCTCGCGCGCCTCCTATGCGTCGCGCGAACAGCTCAACAACTGGACGTTCGACAACCAGCTAAGCGGCACGGTCCAGACCGGGCCGATCAAGCACACGCTTCTCTTCGGCGTCGATCGCCAGGTCGCGCACTCGGCCCAAATCGTGGCGTTCGGCGTCGCGCCGTCGCTCAACGGCTTTGCCCCGGTCTATGGGACGACGACGGTCCCCACCGCGCCGGAGCAGATCGGCGGTCAAAATCCGACGAACATACGGCAACGTCAGCAAGGCCTCTACGCACAGGATCAGATGTCGCTGGGCGACCTTCGCTTGGTGCTGAGCGGACGGCAGGACTGGGCGCGCTCCGAGCAGGTGGGCTTCGGCGTGAAGCACGATGAGAAGTTCACCTATCGCGCCGCCGCGCTCTACACGCTGCCGTTCGGGTTGGCCCCGTATGTCAGCTATTCGACGTCGTTCGAACAGCAGCCCAGCCTGATCGAACGCAGCGACGGATCGCCGGGTCTCGCCGACCCATCGCTTGGCAAACAGCTCGAAGCGGGCGCCAAGTTCACGGTACCGGGGACGCAGATCCTGCTGTCGGGTGCGTGGTTCCGGATCGAACAGACCAACGTGCTTACCTCGACGCCGAACTTCTCGCGATCGCGGCAGACCGGTGGCGTGCGTTCGCAGGGCGTTGAGTTCGAGGGTAGCGCACCGCTGCCTTACGGCTTCACTGCCCGCGGCGCGTTCAGCCGCCAGCGCGTCAAGGTCACCGAGGACGCCGACAACCCGGCTCGCGTCGGCCGGGGTCTGGAGACCGTCGGCCGTGGCGGCGCGTCGCTCGGGCTGGACTGGGCGGCGCCGGACGGCGCGCTCGCAGGGCTGACGATCGGCGGCGCGGTGCGGCATGTCGACCAGGTCTATGCCGGCGTCTCGCCGGGCGAGACGCAGGGTCGCAACAGCCCGTCCTACACCGTCTATGACGCGCTGGTCCGCTACGACCTGGAAAAGCTCGCGCCGTCGCTGCGCGGGCTGAGCCTGGCGGTCAACGGCGCCAACATCTTCGACAAGAAGTATCTGACGTCGTGCTTCGCCAACTATAACTGGTGCTGGTACGGCAACCGCCGCACCGTCCAGGCGACGATCGGCTATCGCTTCTAAGATTCCTTACACTGTGCGTGTGCGATCCTCTCCCGGCCGAGGCAGGATCGCTGCCAGAAAGTGCCGCGTTTGCCGATGCGTGCGGTAAATTCAGGGGGCGCCAGGCTGCCGCCCTCTGGAAAACCGGCTGCCGCGACGGCACTTGGGGCACGTCATTCCGGGGTCACCCCGGGTTGACGCGGCCACCCCGACGCCGTCACCCTCGTACGCGTACACGTAAGGACCCCGGTTTCCCCATGCAGCTTGTCATCGTCGAATCGCCCGCCAAGGCCAAAACCATCGAGAAGTATCTCGGCAGCGACTATCGCGTGCTGGCCAGCTACGGCCATGTCCGCGACCTGCCGCCCAAGGATGGCTCGGTCGATCCCGACGATGCGTTCGCGATGACGTGGGAGAATTACGCCGATAAGTCGAAGCAGCTCAAGGCGATCACCGATCTCGCCAAGCTCGCCGACCGCCTGATCCTCGCGACCGATCCGGATCGCGAGGGCGAGGCGATTTCGTGGCACGTCCGTGAGGTTTTGCGGGCGCGCAAAGCGCTGCCCAAGGAGGTCGAGCGCGTCACCTTCAACGCGATCACCAAGGCCACCGTCACCGAGGCGATGAAGAACCCGCGCGAGCTCGACGACGATCTGATCGACGCGTACCGCGCCCGCCGTGCGCTCGATTACCTCGTCGGCTTCACGCTGTCGCCGGTGCTATGGCGCAAGCTGCCCGGCGCCAAGTCCGCCGGCCGCGTGCAGTCCGTCTCGCTGCGCCTGATCGTCCAGCGCGAGCGCGAGATCGACGTGTTCAAGCCGCAGGAATATTGGTCGGTGACGGCCGAGATGGAGCATGACGGCACCGCGTTCCAGGCGCGGCTGACTCAGTTCGAGGGCAACAAGCTCGACCGCCTGTCGATCGGCAAAGAGGGCGACGCGCTGCGCGCCAAGCAGGCGGTGCTCGACGGCAATTTCTCGGTCCAGACGGTCGAGACCAAGCCCGCCACGCGCAACCCGCCGCCGCCGTTCACCACCTCGACCTTGCAGCAGGAGGCATCGCGGAAGCTCGGCTTCTCGGCGGATCACACGATGCGGATCGCGCAGGGCCTCTACGAGGACGGCGCGATCACGTACATGCGTACCGACGGCGTGCAGATGGACGGCAGCGCGATCAGCGCCGCACGCCTCGCGGTCGCGAACCGCTTCGATGCGAGCTACGTCCCCGACAAGCCGCGCCAGTATCAGTCGAAGGCGAAGAACGCGCAGGAAGCGCATGAGGCGATCCGCCCGACCGATTTCTCCAAGGACAGGGCGGGCGGCGGCGACCATGCGCGGCTGTACGATTTGATCTTCAAGCGTGCGCTCGCCAGCCAGATGGCGTCGGCGCGGATGGAGCGCACGACGGTCGAGATGGCCGACGGGACGGGGCGCAATATCCTGCGCGCCACCGGTCAGGTCGTGCTCTTCCCCGGCTATCTCGCGCTGTACGAGGAAGGGTCGGACGACTCCGCCGACGAGGACGCCCGCCGCCTGCCGCGGATGAAGGAGGGCGATGCCCCCGCCAAGAAGAAGGTCGACGCCGAGCAGCACTTCACGCAGCCGCCGCCGCGCTTCTCGGAAGCCAGCCTCGTCAAGCGGATGGAGGAGCTCGGCATCGGCCGCCCGTCCACCTACGCGTCGATCATCAAGACGCTGAAGGACCGCGCGTACGTCCGGATCGAGAAGAACCGCTTCTTCGCCGAGGAGAGCGGGCGCCTCGTGACGGCGTTCCTCGAACGCTTCTTCGAAAAATATGTCGGTTACGACTACACCGCCGAGCTCGAGGAGGAACTCGACGACGTCTCGGGCGGCCGCGCGCAGTGGCAGTCGGTGCTCGACGCGTTCTGGCGCGATTTCAAGCCGCGCACCAACGAGGTGATGGAGCAGCAGCCCAGCGCTATCACCGCCGAGCTCGACACCTTCCTCGCGCCCTACCTCTTCCCCGCCAAGGCGGACGGCGGCGATCCGCGCCTCTGCCCGAATTGCGGCGAGGGCCAGCTCGCGCTGCGCGGCGGCAAGTTCGGCGCGTTCATCGCGTGCTCGAACTATCCCGAGTGCAAGTACACGCGCCGGTTCGCGCAACCCGGCGGCGAGGCGGAAGCCGATACCGGCCCGTCGACGCTTGGCGTCGATCCGGACACCAACCTGCCGGTCGAGCGCAAGTCGGGACGCTTCGGCCCCTATATCCAGATCGGCGAGGGCGAGACGCGGAAGATGGCGTCGATCCCGAAGGATATCGGCGAGCTCGATCTCGAATGGGCGCTAAAACTGCTGTCGCTGCCACGCACCGTCGGCACGCATCCCGAAACCGGCGAGCCGATCACCGCGGCGATCGGGCGCTATGGTCCGTATTTGAAGCATGCGGGCAAATATGCGCGGCTGACCTCGACCGCCGACGTGTTCGAGACGGGGATGAACGCCGCCGTGGTGAAGCTCGCCGAAGCGGCGGCCGGCGGCGGACGCACCGCGCGTGGCGCGCAGGCGCCGCTGAAGGTGCTGGGCAACCATCCGCGCACCGAGGCGGAGATCAAGCTGATGGAGGGCCGCTACGGTGCCTACGTCACCGACGGCACCACCAACGCGACGCTGCCCAAGTCGATCGAGAAGGACCAACTGACGCTCGAGGAAGCCGCGTCGCTGATCGACGCGCGCGCGGCGGCGGCGCCGGCGACGAAGAAGAAGAAGGCGCCGGCCAAGAAGCCTGCGGCGAAGAAGGCCCCGGCGAAGGCGGCTGCGGCCGAGGCGAAGGCTCCTGCAAAGAAGGCTCCGGCGAAAAAGGCCCCCGCCAAGAAAGCCGCGCCAAAGAAGAAAGAGGAAGCCTAATTCCCCTCCCGCTTGCGGGAGGGGCTAGGGGAGGGATCGAAATACCCCACGAACGCGACGTTCGCGGTGATCCCCTCCCCCAACCCCTCCCGCAAGCGGAAGGGGAGCCTTCAGCTTACGCCGCGCGGCGTTGCGTCAGCTGCATCCAGTCCCGTGCGGCGCGCTGCGCCACCGAGATTTCGCGCGGCGTCATGTCCTCGGCGATTTCCGCGCGGCATTCCTGCGCGGCGACGTTCCCCGACACCGCCGCGAGGTTGAACCACTTGTGCGCCTCGATCAGGTCGAGGACGACGCCCGACGTTCCCGTCGAATACACCATCCCGAGTTCGTAGCACGCCCGACCGTCGCCGCGCGCGGCATCGGCCAGACGGCGTTCGATCGTACTATTCGCGTTCTTCAGACTGCTGCCCATGGTCTTGCCCCCAATGTTCGTGAGGACAAACTGCCGTGATTCGGGCTACGAAATGGTTAATGGGTTAACAGGCGTTCTTTACAACTCTATCGCGATGTTATCGATCAACCGCGTGGCGCCCATCCGCGCCGCCGCGAGCAACCGCCGCGGACGATCGGCGGCGGGGTTATCCGCCAGCGTCTCGGCATCCGCCAGCGCGACGTAATCGATCGTGAACCCCGCGCCGACGAGCGTCGTCCGCGCATCATCGAGTACCGACTCGACGTCCTCGCCCTTCGCGATCGCTCGAGCGGCCACACCCAGCGCGCGCGGCAGGGCCACCGCCTGTTTGCGCTGCTCGTCATCGAGATAGATGTTGCGCGACGACATCGCCAGGCCGTCATCGTCGCGCTGCGTCGGCACGCCGACGATGTCGATCGCGAAGTCGAGATCGGCGACGAACCGCCGGACGACCGCGAGCTGCTGGTAATCCTTTTCACCAAAATATGCCGCGTCGGGGCCGACCTGGTTGAACAGCTTCGACACGACCGTCGCGACGCCGTCGAAATGGCCGGGGCGCGCGGCACCGTCGAACCCGTCGCTGACACCCGAGACGCGAACCGTCGTCGCGAACCCGTCGGGATACATCGCCTCGACCGACGGCAGCCAGAGCAGGTCGCATCCGGCCTCGGTGAGCATCCGGATATCGGCCATCTCGCGCCGCGGATAGCGCGACAGATCCTCGTTCGCCCCGAACTGCTTGGGGTTCACGAAGATCGACGCGACCACTTTCGTCCCGGGCCGCTTCGCCGCCTCGATCAGCGCGACATGGCCCGCGTGGAGCGCCCCCATCGTCGGGACGAGCGCGACGCGCTGGCCGCCCGCACGAAAGGCGGCTACGCTGTCGCGCAACGCATTCAGGTCCCGGACGATGTCCACGTGAAACTCCTACTCGATAAGTGCGGTCGCGGCTTCTATGAAGGGTGACAGTTACGATCAATAAGGAAACGCGCGTTGGCCACGGGCCCCGAACAGACCCCCGCTTCTACGCCTGTTGCCGCCCCTCTGCCAGCGGCAGCGTCGACGCACGTGATCGTGTTTGCCAACGAAAAGGGCGGGACGGGCAAGTCGACGACCGCGGTCCATGTCGCGATCGCGCTCGCCGCCAAGGGCGCGCGCGTCGCGTGTCTCGATCTCGACCATCGCCAGCGCACTGTCGGCCGCTATCTCGACAACCGCGCCGAAACGATGAAGCGCAACGGCTCGGTGCTGCCGATGCCGCGCCACGCGACGCTGTCGCAACAGAGCGAGGACCAGTTCGAGGATCTCTGGCATTCCCTGTGCGAGGGCTCGGACTTCCTGATCGTCGACACCCCCGGCCGCGACGATCCGTTCGCGCGCACCGCGGCGGCGCTGTCGAACACGCTCGTCACGCCGATGAACGACAGCTTCGTCGACTTCGACCTGATCGGACAGGTCGATCCCGAGACGTATCACGTCACCCGCCCCAGCTTCTATTCCGAGCTCATCTGGGATGCGCGCAAGCAGCGCGCGCGCGCCGATGGCACGACGATCGACTGGGTCGTGCTGCGCAACCGCCTCCAGCATATCGAAGCGCGCAACATGCGCCGCGTGTCGGATGCGCTGGCGCAACTGGCCAAGCGCGTCGGCTTCCGGATCATCCCGGGGCTCGGCGAGCGCGTGATCTACCGCGAGATGTTCCCCGCCGGGCTGACGATGATCGATGCGAAGGCGTTTGGCAGCATGGGCCTCGCCCACGTCGCCGCCCGCCAGGAACTGCGCGAGATGATGGCGGCGCTGCAGCTACCCGAGGTCGTCGCGGAGCAGCCGTCGATGCCCGGCGTCGCTGCGTGAAGTGGATCGTCGCCGCCGTCTTCATCTGGCTGGCCTGGCATTATCTACGGCCCAAGCCGACGTCCAAATCTGAACGGGCCGTGGTGACGGACGAAGCCGAGGCGCGTTCGATCCTCGGCCTCGACCGCACCGCGGACGTGGACGCGATCCGCAGCGCGCACCGGCGGCTGATCGCCTCGGTGCATCCGGACCGTGGCGGCTCGACCGACCTGACCCGCCGGGTGAACGCCGCGCGCGACCTGCTGCTAAAGCGCGCGCGCTAACCCGTTCTCCTGCGAACGCAGGAGCCCAGGGTCGCAAAACGCTATCGCTCTTGGCTCCTGGACCTCCGCTTTCGCGGCGGCACAGCAGTGAGACGTAATCGGAGAGAGCCCATGACCCATCAGTTCGATCCGACCTCGCTCCGCGAATACGACATCCGCGGGATCGTCGGCACAGCGCTCGGCCCCGCCGACGCCGTCGCGATCGGCCGCGGCTTCGCCACCCGTATCCGTGAGGCCGGCGGCACGCGCGTCGTCGTCGGCTATGACGGCCGCCTGTCCTCCCCCGAACTCGAAGCCGCACTCGTTTCCGGCCTGACAGCCGGCGGCGTCGACGTCGTCCGCATCGGCCTCAGCACCTCGCCGATGCTCTATTACGCCGAGGCCACGCTAGAGGTGGATGGCGGTATCCAGGTAACCGGCAGCCACAATCCCCCCGAGTATAACGGTTTCAAGATGGTGCACGCGCACGCGCCATTTTTCGGCGACGCCATCCAGGACCTCGCGACGCTCGCCGCCTCGGGCGCCTGGAGCGAAGGCGCGGGCGAGGTCACGACCGCGGACGTGCTCGACGCCTATGTCGGTCGGTTGATGGCGGGCTTTGCGGGGGGCGCGTACCGGATCGGCTGGGACACCGGCAACGGCGCCGCCGGCCCGGTGATCGAGAAGCTCGTCGAGCTGCTGCCGGGTGAGCATCATGTGATCTTCGCCGATGTCGACGGCAATTTTCCAAACCATCATCCCGATCCTACCGAAGAAGCCAACCTTGCCGATCTCAAACGGCTGGTCGCGGCGAAGAACCTCGATTTCGGACTGGCCTTCGACGGCGACGGCGATCGGATCGGCGCGGTCGACGGGCGGGGACGCGTGATCTGGGGCGATCAGATTCTCTCCATTCTGGTCGAACCTGCACTCCGCGACCATCCCGGCGCACCGATCGTCGCCGACGTGAAGTCGAGCCAGGCGCTGTTCGACCGGATCGTCGAACTGGGCGGAGAGCCGGTCATGGCGGCGACCGGGCACAGCCTGATGAAGCAGGCGATGGCGCGCACGGGTGCGCCGCTCGGGGGAGAACTGAGCGGTCACCTGTTCTTCGCGGGCGACTATTACGGCTTCGACGACGCGCATTACGCCGCGGTACGGCTGATCCGCGCGGTACACCTGTCTGGCCGTTCGCTGACCGCGCTGTGCGACGCTATGCCCGCGCTGGTGGCGACGCCCGACCTGCGCTTCCCGGTCGGGGACGCGCGGAAATTCGTCGTCGTCGACGCGGTGATCGCGCGACTGGAGGCCGAAGGCGCGGACGTGATCCTCACCGATGGTGCGCGCGTGACGACCGCCGACGGCTGGTGGCTGCTGCGTGCGTCGAACACGCAGGCGATGCTGACCGTCCGGGCGGAGGCGAAGGATCAGGCGGCGCTCGCGGCGTTGCTGGCCGAGGTCGATGCGCAGCTGGCGGCGAGTGGTGTGATCCGCACCGGGCGGCCCACCTAGAACGCCACCCCGGCGAAGGCCGGGGCCCAAGTGGAACGGTGGAATTAACGAAGCGCCGACATCGGTTAGCAACGTCACCCAATTGGACCCCGGCCTTCGCCGGGGGGGGGGTGCAGGTTGAAAGCTTGCCCTCAGATTGAGTACCGCCTTCGCGGGGGTAACGACAACGCGGGGAATGGCGGCAGTACTTAACGCGGCGGCGACACGTGATTGACACGCCATCCCCCTCGCCTACCGTTCGGCCACCACCCCCAAGGAGTCTCCCGTGGAGCGCCCAGTCGATGAATTCCGGTCCAGTACGCGCCGCTGGCTGCTCGGCAGCTTTGCCGGCTGGGGAACGCTGGTCACCTGCCTGGTCGGAATCGGCTTCGTCCTGATCGGCGTCCGCTGGCTCAGGAACCGCAGCGCGGCGTACGAGATCACCGACCAGCGGCTGATCATCAAACGCGGCATCCTGTTCAAGACGATCGACGAGGTCGAGCTCTACCGGATCAAGGACGTCCGGCTCGGCTATTCGCTGCTCAACCAGATGACCGACATCGGCACGATCACGCTCACCTCGAGCGATCGCACCACGAACGGCGGCGAATTCACGCTCCGCGATATCCCGATGGCGCGCGATCGCCGCGAGGGCCTGCGCACGCTCGTCGACCGCGCGCGCCAGCGTCGCGGCGTCCGCGAACTCGACGTCGAGGATACATACGCGCTGGATTAAGCGCGCTTTTGTCCCCACATGGCGGGCATGGCGCCCCCCTATCCCAAGCCCAAGCCGCAACCGCAGATGATCCGGGTCGTCGACCTGGAGACGACCGGCTCCGCCCCGCCCGCGCACGGCGTCTGCGAGATCGGCTGGCAGGACGTCGCGCTCGGCGAGGACGGCCGCTGGGAGATCTACGGCGAAGGCGGCAGCCTGCTCGTCAATCCCGGTCGGCTGATCCCGCCGGTCACGCAGGCGATCCACCATATCCTCGACGAGCATGTCGCCGATGCGCCGTGGTGGCATGATTGCGCGCGGCAGGTGCTCGATCCGTGGCCGCGCCGCCTCGCACTCGCCGCGCACCGCGCCGATTTCGAGCAGAAATTCTGCACCCCTGCGCTCACCCGCGACGCCGAGTGGATCTGCACCTGGAAATGCGCGCTGCGGCTGTGGCCCGACAGCCCGAGCTTCTCGAACCAGGTGCTGCGCTATTGGCGCAGGCCGCAGGGCATGGAGCATGAGCGCGGCCTGCCCGCGCACCGCGCGTTTCCCGACGCGTACGTCACGGCGTTCCACCTGCGCGACATGCTCAACGAGGCGAGTCTGGCGCAATTGCTCGAATGGTCGCGCGATCCCGGCCTCATCCCGCGCGTCCGCTATGGCCCCGATCGCGGCAAGGAATGGTCCGAGCTCGATCACGAGACGCTGATGGCGTTCATGACCGATCGCGACCCCGATATCCGCTTTACCGCCAACCACGAGATGGACCGTCGCAGCGGTGGCGGCAGGGTCGGCAAGGCCAGCGCACAGGACCTGCTGCTGTAGCTGCCTATCCTCCCCCGCCAGGGGGCGAATCGTGCACGGAAACGCCATTGCTTTGCGTCAGGGCGGTATCGCTGGCGTAACGACCGGCCTTAACGTAGATCGACAGCCTATGGTAAGCGTACGCTTGAAATTGCCCTCGTCCGAGGGGCGTGTCGCCCGGTGGCTGGTCGCGTTCATGACGCTCGGTTTCATCGCGCTCGCCGCCGCCGCGGTCGCGATCGGCTGGATCACGGTCCGCAACCGCACCTACACCGCCGATATCCTCCACACGCAGGACGTCCGCCAGGCGATCGCGACACTCCAGATCGAGATGGAGCAATCCGAGACCGCACGGCGCGGCTATATGCTCGCGGGCAAGCCGTTGTTCGCGACCGCCTATGCGCGGACCGCGGGCAATATCGTCCCGTCGATCCGCACGATCCGCCATCTCACGCGCGACAATGCCGCGCAGATCGCCCGGATAGACCGGATCGAGGCAAGCTTCGTCCAGTTGCGCGCGCTGCGAACCGAATCGGTGGCGCTGGTCGCATCGGGCCGGATCGCCGAGGCGCAGCGCCGGTTCGCGGTCGACGCCAGCGTGCCGCTGATGCGCGGCATCCGCTACCGTCTTCAGGCAATGGCCGCCGACGAGGTTCGCCTGCTCGCGATCCGCACCGGCCGCCAGCAGACCAGCAGCGCGCTGTTCCTCTCGGTCGCCGGGCTCGCCGCCGCACTGCTCCTGATCGTCGCGATCCTCGCGATCCTCGTGATCCGCCGCTACACCAGCGATCTCGCGGGCTCGCGCGACAGCCTGCGCGATCTGAACGAGACGCTCGAGGAGCAGGTCGCGACTCGCACCGCGGATCTCAGCCGCGCGAACGAGGAAATCCAGCGCTTTGCCTATATCGTCAGCCACGACCTGCGCTCGCCGCTGGTGAACGTGATGGGCTTCACTGCCGAACTCGCCACCGCCGCCGGACCGCTCGCCGAGCTGATCGATCGTGTCGAGGCCGAAGCGCCGCATATCCTGACGCAGGACGCCATGCTGGCCGCGCGCGAGGACCTGCCCGAGGCGATAGGCTTCATCCGCACCTCGACGCAGAAGATGGACCGGCTGATCAACGCGATCCTCAAGCTGTCGCGCGAGGGCCGCCGGACGATCGCGCCCGAGCATATCGACCCCGCGCAGCTGGTCGACACGATCATCGGTTCGATGCAGCACATCGTCGACGATCGCGGTGCGGTGGTCCGCGTCGAGCGGCCGATGCCCGCGATCGTCACCGATCGCCTCGCGCTCGAACAGATCCTGTCGAACCTGATCGAGAACGCGACCAAATATCTGAAGCCCGGCCGTCCCGGCGAGATCGTCGTGCGCGGGCACAAGGAGCGCAACCGCGTCATCCTGTCGGTGATCGACAATGGCCGCGGTATCGATGTGCGCGATCATCAGCGCGTGTTCGACCTGTTCCGCCGCTCGGGGCCGCAGGATCAGCCCGGCGAAGGGATCGGCCTCGCGCATGTCCGCGCGCTGGCCTATCGTCTCGGCGGCACGATCGACGTGCAGTCGACGCTTGGCGACGGCGCCACCTTCCGCCTCAACCTTCCCAGCGCAATGACGATTCAGGATAGCACGCCATGAACCAGCACCAGACCGTCGGGATCGTCATGATCGAGGACGACGAAGGCCATGCCCGGCTGATCGAAAAGAACATCCGTCGCGCAGGCATTCTGAACGACATCAAGCACTTCACCGACGGCACCAGCGCGCTCGATTTCCTGTTCAACGCGGTCGACGGTCCCGCCAAGAGCGGCCCGGCGATGATCCTGCTCGATCTCAACCTGCCCGACATGAGCGGGACCGACATTCTCGCGCGGATCAAGGCGGAGAACAGCCCGCTGCGCCGCACGCCCGTCGTCGTGCTGACGACCACCGACGACAAGATCGAGATCGAGCGCTGCTACGATCTGGGCTGCAACGTCTACATCACTAAGCCGGTCAACTATGAGAGCTTTGCGCAGGCGATCCGCCAGCTCGGGCTGTTCCTGTCGGTGATCCAGGTTCCCGACGCCGAGTGAGCGGGCCGAGCGTTCTCTACATCGACGACGACGCCGGGATCCGGCGGCTGGCGGCGCGTGCGCTCGAACGCCGCGGCTACCGCATGACCGTCGCCGAGACCGGCGCGGAAGGCGTGGTCAAGGCGGCGGCCGAGCGGTTCGACCTGATCGCGGTCGATCACTACATGCCCGGCATGGACGGGCTCGAAACGCTCGAGGCGCTGCGCCGGCTGCCCGATCCGCCCCCGGTCGTGTACGTCACGGGGTCCGAGGAAGGCCGCATCGCGGTCGCCGCGCTGAAGGCGGGCGCGGCGGACTATGTCGTGAAGACGGTGGGCGAGGATTTCTTCGACCTGCTCGACGCCTCGTTCGCACAGGTGCGCGCGCGCGCGCTGCTCGAACAGGAGAAGACGTCCGTCGAAGCCGATCTGCGCGCCAGCAACGCGCGGCTCGAGGCGCTGCTCGGCGAGGTGAACCACCGCGTCGCCAACTCGCTGCAGCTCGTCTCGGCGATGGTCCGCCTGCAGGCGACCGCGCTAACCGACCCCTCCGCACGCGAGGCGCTGGAGGATACGCAGCGCCGCATCCAGGCGATCGCGCAGGTCCACCGGCGGCTCTACACGAGCAACGATGTCGAGAATGTCGACATGCAGGAATATCTCGGCGCGCTGGTCGACGAACTCGCCGAGACCTGGTCGACCGACGCGCTCCCGCGCGCGCTGACGCTGCTCGCCGAGCCGATCCGGCTGCCGACCGATCGCGCGGTGTCGCTCGGCGTGATCGTCACGGAACTCGTCACCAACGCGTGCAAATATGCCTATCCCACCAGCGGCGGCGAAGTCCGCGTGGTGCTGCGCCGGATCGACGACGACATCGTCCTGCTCGCGGTCGAGGACGATGGCTGCGGGATTCCCGAAGACGCGGTACCGCGCGGCACGGGGCTCGGCACGAAACTGATCCGCGCGATGGCGCAGAGCCTGCAGACGATCGTCGAATACGACCCGACGCACACCGGCGTCCGCGCCACGCTGCGCGCTGCGGTCCGGTAGCGAGCCCGACCCTGATCCTCCCCCGCCAGGGGGAGGTGGCGCCGCAGGCGACGGAGGGGGAGGAGACGGAACAGAGGTTGCCCTTCCCACCCCCTCCGTCAGGCTGACGCCTGCCACCTCCCCCTGGCGGGGGAGGATTGTAGGACTCACCGACGCGTTCGCCGACACGACGGACGTCGCATCCACCGCGCAAAATTCCGTTCGTGCTGAGCGGAGTCGAAGCACCCGCGCTTGGGGCACATCCTTCGACTTCGCTCAG
Source organism: Sphingomonas sp. Leaf34 (assembly GCF_001421805.1). Taxonomy (GTDB): domain Bacteria; phylum Pseudomonadota; class Alphaproteobacteria; order Sphingomonadales; family Sphingomonadaceae; genus Sphingomonas. The sequence continues at coordinate 764,671 of NZ_LMLC01000001.1, forward strand.
GAACGGGGAAGAGTGCAGACCCGTTAGTTCGCCGGCTCGGACAGCGGCGCGAACCGGGCGACCTGGTGGCCGACCAGTCGCAACTGCTCGATCACCGCGGGGTCGTTCGCCCCGCCCTCGTCGTCGAACTTCGTGACCTGCGTGTTGATCGCCGCCGCAAACGGGGTCGGCCAGCCGCGCAGCGCGTGGACGATCGAGCGGAGCGCCGCGATCGTGCTGCCCGTCGCCTGCCAGCCATAGGCGGTGGCGATCAGCCCGACCGGCATGTCGGCCAGATACGGCCGCCCGTCGCGCGCGGTTTCCTCGAGCAGGTCGAGCGCGTTTTTCACCACGCCCGAAATGCTGCCGTGATAGCCTGGGCTGGCGATGATCATCGCGGATGCTCCGCGCACGGCCTCGACGAATGCTCGCTCGTCCGCGGTCCGCGTCGTCGCCTTGGGATCGTAGAGCGGCAGCCGCGCCATGTCGGCGCCACCGAACATTCGCGTGCGATAGCCCTGCTTTTCGACCGCATCGAGCGCGATCCGGAGCGCGCGCTCGGTCGACGACACGCCGCCGATCGTGCCACCGATGCCAACGACCAGCGGGAAAGTCTCGGAAGCGGCCACGGTTTCATCCTGTTCGAACGTCATCGACATGCTCTTCCCCGTTTCGTCGCGCGATGACAACAGGCCTTCGGTCGGTTCTCGTCCTGGAGACGTCGTACCGCTGTCGCTAAGCCCCTGTACACGTTAAGCATGCGCAGGAACGCGCGTCGCAAGCCGAGACTTGCCCGAGCTGTCATAGAACGATAATACACCTGATGTCCGCCGCTTGGCCGACCCGCTGGAACGACCGATGCGCCCCGATCCCTTCGACACCAACCGTTCCGGCTCGAGCGCAGGCGGCAACCGCGAGCCCTATGCCTATGAGCGCGAGCGGCTCGTCACCGAACGCGAACGCCTGCGCCAGAAATACGGGCGCGAACGCGATGGCGACGCGTTCGAACCGTATGACGATCGCGACGCGCCGCCGCCCTATGCCGCCGAGCGCGCCCCCCGCCGCAAGCGTCCGATCGGCCGGTGGATCCTGCGCGGGCTCGGCATCGGCATCGTCCTGCTGGTGATCGCGATCATCTGGCTGGCGATCACCGCGCCGCTGTCGAAGTCGCTCCAGCCGCCGACGCCGCCGTCGATCACGCTCACCGCGGACGACGGCACGCCGATCGCGCGACGCGGGGCGATCATCGGCAAGCCGGTCGACGCGGCCACGCTGCCGCCGCACGTGACGCAGGCGTTCCTCGCGATCGAGGATCGGCGCTTCTACTCGCACTGGGGCGTCGATCCGCGTGGCATCGCGCGCGCGGCGTGGGCGAACATGGGCTCGGGCGGCGTGCGCCAGGGCGGCTCGACGATCACGCAACAGCTCGCGAAGAACGCGTTCCTCGATTCGGACCGCACCGCGACGCGCAAGATCCGCGAGGCGATGATCGCCTTCTGGCTCGAGGCGTGGCTGTCGAAGGACGAGATCCTGTCGCGCTATCTGTCGAACGTGTATTTCGGCGACAACACCTACGGGATCAGCGCGGCGGCCAAGCATTATTTCGGCCGCACGCCCGACAAGCTTAACGTCGGCCAGGCGGCGATGCTGGCCGGGCTCGTCAAGGCGCCGTCGCGTCTCGCCCCCACCTCGAACCTCGAAGGCGCGCGCAAGCGCGAAGCGGTCGTGGTCGGCGCGATGGTCGATGCGGGCTTCCTCACCAAGGCGGAGGGCGACGCGGTCCGCCCGCAGCGCGTGCTGGGCAGCCGCCCGTCGCAATTGCCCAACGGCACCTATTTCGCCGACTGGATCCTGCCCGAGGCGCGCGACCAGGCAGGCGAGATCAAGACCGAGGCGACCGTCCAGACGACGCTCGATCCGAGATTGCAGCGTGCGGCGGAGCGTACCGTCGCGCGCGCGGGGCTGCGGCAGGCGCAGGTCGCGCTCGTGGCGATGCGCCCGGATGGCCGTGTCGTCGCGATGATCGGCGGCAAGGATTATCGCAAGAGCCCGTTCAACCGCGCGACGCAGGCACGGCGCCAGCCCGGTTCGACCTTCAAGCTGTTCGTCTATCTGGCCGCGATGCGCTCGGGGCTCACCCCCGATTCGACGATCGAGGACCGGCCGGTGACGATCGGCGACTGGACGCCCAAGAACAGCGATGGCCGCTATCAGGGGACGATCACGCTGCGCCAGGCGTTCGCGCGCTCGTCCAACGTGGCGGCCGCGCGGCTGACGCAGCAGGTCGGCGTCAAGGCGGTGATCAAGGCGGCGCGCGACCTCGGCATCTCGACGCCGATCCCGAGCGAGGCGACGATCGGCCTCGGCACCTCGACCGTGTCGCTGCTCGAACTGACCGCCGCCTATGCCGCGATCGCACGCGAGCACTATCCGGTGCAGCCGCGCGGCCTCGCCGACGTCCGCGAGAAGGGCTGGTACCAGTCGCTGACCGGCGGCGCGACCGAGATCCCGTCGAAGATCCATGACGAGATGCTCGATCTGCTCGCGGCGTCGATCCGGAACGGCACCGGGCGGCAGGCGAACCTGACGGTCGATGCGTTCGGCAAGACCGGCACGACCTCGGACAACAAGGATGCGCTGTTCGTCGGCTTCGCGCGCGATCTGGTGGTCGGCGTGTGGGTCGGCAACGACGACAACAGCTCGAACCCCGGGCTGTCGGGCGGCGGGATCCCGGCGCGGATCTGGCGCGACTTCATGCAGTCCGCGCTCGGCATCGCGCCTGTCGCCGCCCCGCCGCCCGCGGTCGAGGAGGTCGATCCGGATGCGCTGCCCGCGGACGAGGAGAGCAATTCGATGCTGCCGCTCGGCGGCGAGATCGAGGGGTTAGGTTTCAACCTGAAGATGGGCGAGGACGGCACGATCTCCGTCGGCCCCTCGCGCCGCGACCGCGAGGAGGGCCCGCCGCAACGCGACGATCGCCGCCCGCCCGAGGACGAGCCGGGGTATGACGGGGAGCAGTGATTCCGCAAACGCCACCACCCCGGCGGAGGCCGGGGCCCAAGTGGAAAGGCTGCAGTAACGACGCGCCGTCCTTCGCCACCTGCCGCCCCCAATTGGGCCCCGGCCTTCGCCGGGGTGGAAGAGCCGCTCGGATCGAACCGCGGCACGCACCCTCCCCGTTGACGCCATCACTGCATCGCAGCATGTCCTGACCATGCGCTTTTTCTCCGACAACGCCGCCACGATCCATCCCCAAGTCATGGCCGCGATCGCCGCCGCCGACACGCTCGACACCGCTTATGCGGGCGATGCGTGGAGCCAGCAGCTCGACGGCCGCCTGTCGGCGCTGTTCGAGACCGAGGTCGCGGTCCTCTGGGTTCCCACCGGCACCGCCGCCAACTGCCTCGCGCTCGCCGCGCTCTGCCCGCCGCATGGCGGGATCGTCTGCCACCGCGACGCGCACATCCAGAACGACGAGGGCGGCGCGCCCGAATTCTACACCCACGGCGCCAAGCTGTTCCTCGCCGACGGCATCGGCGCGAAGCTGACGCCCGAGACGATCCGGACCGTCCTCGATGCGATCCCCGACGACGTCCACCGCGTCCAGCCGCACGCGATCTCGATCACCAACGCGACCGAATATGGCCGCGTCTACCAGCCGCACGAGGTCGCCGCGATCGGCGCGCTGGCAAAGGAGCGCGGGCTCGGCTTCCACATGGACGGCGCGCGGTTCGCCAACGCGATGGCGCGCGTCGGCTGCTCGCCCGCCGACATGACGTGGCGCGCCGGCGTCGATGCGCTCAGCTTTGGCTTCGTCAAGAACGGCGCGATGAGCGCGGAGGCGCTGGTCTTCTTCAAGCCCGATCTTGCCGCCGTCACGCAATACCGCCGCAAGCGCGCGGGCCTGCTGCTGTCGAAGGGGCGCTATCTCGCGGCACAGATCCTGGCGATGCTCGACGACGATCTCTGGCTCGCCACCGCCAGCGCTGCGAACGACGCCGCCGCCACGCTCGCCGCCGCAGCCGGCGACCGCCTCGTCCACCCCGTCGAGGCGAACGAAGTCTTCTTGCGCGCCACGCCAGAGGAAGCCGCAGCCCTGCGCGCGCGCGGCTTCGACTTCTACGACTGGGCGGCGGGCGAGATCCGCCTCGTCACCGCCTGGGACAGCCCGGCGGACGCGGTCGGCCTGCTCGCCGACGCGATCCGGGAGTTATGACCCCCGCCCCGCCGCTACCCCCGATCCAGTCGACCCGCGCGGCGGTGCTGATCCCGTTCGGCATCGTCACGCTGATCTGGGGCTCGACCTGGCTCGTCATCCGCGACCAGATCGCGGTGGTGCCGCCGAGCTGGTCGATCAGCTACCGCTTCCTCGTCGCCGGCATCGCGATGGCGATCTATGCGAGCATCAAGCGCGAGAGCTTCCGGTTCGACGCGCGCGGCTACGCGTTCGCCGCCGTCATCGGCGTCGCGCTGTTCACGTTCAACTTCAACTTCGTCTACCGCGCCGAGCATTATGTCACCTCGGGGCTGGTCGCGGTGGTGTTCGCCCTCCTGCTCGTCCCCAACGCGATCTTCGGCCGCATCTTCCTCAAGCAACGCCTCGGGCGACAGCTGATGCTCGGCTGCGCGGTGGCGATGGCGGGAGTCGCGTTGCTGTTCGTCAACGAGGCGCGGGTCGATCCGCATGGGCCGCGCTCGGCGACGATCGGCATCGTGCTGACGCTGTGCGGCGTGATGGCCGCCTCCGTCGCGAACGTCATCCAGGGCAGCGCGTTCGCCAAACGCTATCCGATGGCGCCCGTGCTCGCGATCGCGATGCTGATCGGCGCGTGCCTCGATGCGGCGTTCGCGTGGATCACCACCGGGCCGCCGGTGTTCGAGGCCCGCTTCGGCTATGTCGCGGGCATCCTGTACCTCGGCGTGTTCGCGTCGGCGCTCGCCTTCCCGCTCTATTTCAACGTCATCCGCGCGATCGGCCCGGCCAAGGCGGCTTATTCAGGCGTGATCGTGCCGGTGATCGCGATGCTGCTATCGACTCTGTTCGAGCGCTATCACTGGTCGACGCTGGCGGTCGCCGGTGCGGTGCTGTCGGGCATCGGGCTGGTCATCGCACTCAGCGCACGCAGGCCGGCGCGGTAATCGGGCCAGGCGGGCGTCCAGCCGAGCACGCGCTTGGCCTTGCCGTTCGCCACGCGCCGGTTCTCGTTATAGAATCCGCGCCCCATCGCCGACAGCTCGTCGAGCGTCACGAACGGCGGCGCGGGCATGCCCAGCAGCATCGCCGCGAACGCCACGACGTCGTTCTGCGGCGCGGGCACGTCGTCCGCGAGATTATACGCCCCCGCCGGCGCATCGAACCCGGCGATCACGCCCGAGACGATATCGTCGACATGCGCGCGGCTGAAGACCTGCCCCGGCTGCTCGATCCGGTGCGCCTTGCCCGCGCGCACGCGGTCGAGCGGCGAGCGACCCGGGCCATAGATCCCCGGCAACCGGAACGTCCGCGCGCCAAGTGCCAGCCAGTCCGCATCCGCCGCCGCCCGCGCGCTGCGCCGGCCGCCGCCGATCGGCGCGGTCTCGTCCACCCACGCGCCGCGCGCATCGCCGTACACGCCGGTCGACGACAGATAGCCGACCCACGCCCGAGTCCGCAGCAAAAGCGCGCCGTAGCGCCCCAGCACGGGGTCCGCCTCATGCTCGGGCGGGACCGACGACAGGATGTGCGTCGCCGCGGCGATCTCCGCGGTCACCGCGTCGGTATCGTCGAACCGGATCGAGTCGCCGCGACCGTCGCGCGTGGTGCCGACGACATGCCAGCCGTCCGCCGCCAGCCGATCGGCAAGCCGCCCGGCGGTGTAGCCCAGCCCGAAGATCAGCAGCCTGCTCATTTCGTCGTCCCGGTCGGTGCCATCGGCCCCTTATACAAGGTCCCGAAATAATCGCCCGCGTTCCACACCGGCCGCTGCGCGCCGTCAGCGATCTCGCGCGCGATCCGGTAGTTCGCATCGACGAACCGCACGCCCTGATCCCACATAATCGGCTGCGACAGGTCGTCCGACGGCTTGTGGTAATTGTTCGCCATGAAATACGCGACCGCGGCCTTGCCCGGCCCCTTCTGACCCGGCCACAGGAACACCGCCGGAATGCCCTTCTGGACGAAGCGGAAATGGTCGGAGCGGACGAAGATGCCCTCCTCCGGCATCGGATCGGGCGACAGGCCGACGCCGATCGCGGCGACCGCCTTTTGCACGATCGGGCCGATCGTCGACCGCTCTGCGCCGAACACCACCATGTCCTCGAACTTGTAGGTCAGGATCGGCATGTCGAGATTCACGTCCGCGACGATCGAGGCCAGCGGCACGGTCGGATGGTTGGTGAAATAGTCGCTGCCGACCAGCCCCTTCTCCTCGCCGGTGACGGCAAGGAACATGATCGTCCGCTTGGGCGCCTGCCCGCTCGCCGTGAAGCGCTTGGCCTCCTCGATCAGGCTGGCGATGCCGATCGCATTGTCGAGCGCGCCGTTGTTGAGCGCGTCGCCCTTCACAGGCTTGGTGATGCCGATGTGATCGAGATGCGCCGAGAGCACGACGACTTCCTTGCCGACCACCGGATCGCTGCCGGGGATCATGCCGACGACGTTGCTGCTGGCGGCGGGTACGAAGCTTGTCTTGGTGGCGACGGTCAGCGTGCCGGGCAGCGGCATCGCCATGAACTTGGCATTGTCGCCCTCGGCCTGCTTGGCGATCCGGCTCCACGGCATTTTTGCGCCCGCGAACAGCTTGGCCGCGCCGGCCATGCTGACCGTGCCGAGCGACGGCGCGCGGGGCGCATCGACCTTGCCGGTGCCGTCGGGGTTCGCCCACGTCATCCGCGGCGTCGCATAGGACTCCGCCAGCTTGGCGAATGGCCGCACCTTGGCCGAGCGCGGGCTTTCGAGCGTGATCACGCCGACCGCGCCCTTGGCCTGCGCGATCGCCGCCTTGGTGCCGCCCGAGCCGAAGAATGCGCGCTCCTCGCCACCGAACCGCGCGGGCGAGCCGCCGAAATAGGCGACGATCTTGCCGCGCACGTCGACGCCCTTATAATCGTCCTGGCCATATTGCGGCGCGTCGATGCCGTAGCCGACGAACACGACCGGGGCCGAAACGCTGGTTTCGGCCTTTGCGCCGTTCGCGGCGGGGACGTAGTCCTCACCGAACACGAGCGGCTGTGCGGGGCCGCGACCGGTCCAGACGAAATCCCCCTTGCTCGCCGCCTTGTAGCTGACCAGCGGCACCGTCTGGAGATAGCCGCCCGCGTCGCCACCCGGACGCAGCCCCGCGGCATAGAATTGCGCGGCGACATATTGCGCGGCGATGTCGAATTCGGGGCTCCCGGCCTCGCGCCCCTTCATCGCATCGGACGCCAGGAACAGCACGTGCGCCTTCATCGCCGCCTGGTCCGCGGGCAGCGGGGCAGCAAGCTTTGCGTTCAACGCGGCAGTGGTCGCCGCCGTAACGGGCGCAGTCTGAGCAAGCGCCGACGTAGAAAGCGCGAGAATCGCGAGCGCGCCAAGGGGACGATACATCCGAAAATCCTAGCAAAGGGAACGTGTTGCAGCGACGTAGCATGCACCAACTCCCGCGCAAGCTTTGGGTCACCCGGGCGAAGACGTTGCCTACCGAGAAACACCTCCCCGGCGGAGGCCGGGGAGGTGCAATGTTCGGATGAATGCGAACCAAGCTTTGGCTGGCGATAGATCGGCGCGGCCCTATATTCGCAAGGATATGCTCGATCTCCAGAACAGTCTCGCCCACCCTCTCGTCATTCGTCGCGAGGATTATGCCCCGCCGGAATGGCTGGTCCCCGAGACGAAGCTGGATTTCGCCCTCGATCCGTCGACCACGCGGGTGACGGCAACGCTGTCGGTGACCCGCAACGGCGATCACGACAGCCCGTTGCGGCTCGACGGCGCGGGGCAGAAGCCGCTGTCGGTCACGGTCGACGGCGTCGCGGTCAACGACTGGCGGCTCGACGGCGAACAGCTCGTCATCCCGCTGACCGGCGCGGCGCACGTCGTCGAGACTCAGGTCGAGATCGCGCCCGATCGCAACACGCAGCTGATGGGGCTCTACGCGTCGGGCGGCAATCTCTGCACGCAGTGCGAGGCGGAGGGCTTTCGCCGCATCACCTATTTCCCCGACCGCCCCGACGTGCTCAGCGTCTATTCGGTCAGGATGATCGCGGACAGGACGCACTTCCCCGTGCTGCTCGCGAATGGCGATCCGGTCGCGCAAGGGCAGCTCGACGACGGCCGCCACTGGGCGACGTGGCACGATCCGTTCCCCAAGCCCTCCTATCTGTTCGCGCTGGTCGCGGGCGATCTCGCGGTCAACCGCGGCCGCTTCACGACGATGTCGGGCCGCGAGGTGTCGCTCGGCATCTGGGTGCGCGAGGCCGACCTGCCCAAGACCGACCATGCGCTCAAGGCGCTCGAACTCGCGATGGCGTGGGACGAGACGACCTATGGCCGCGAATACGATCTCGACGTGTTCAACATCGTCGCGGTCGACGATTTCAACTTCGGCGCGATGGAGAACAAGGGCCTCAACATCTTCAATTCGCGCTACATCCTGGCCGATCCGGATACCGCGACCGATTACGACTATGACGCGATCGCCGCGGTGGTCGCGCACGAATATTTCCACAACTGGTCGGGCAACCGGATCACCTGCCGCGACTGGTTCCAGCTGTCGCTGAAGGAAGGCTTCACCGTCTACCGCGACCAGGGCTTCTCCGCCGACCAAGGGTCGCGCGCCGTCAAGCGGATCGAGGACGTCCGCGGCCTGCGCGCGTCGCAGTTCCCCGAGGATTCAGGGCCGCTCGCGCATCCCGTCCGGCCTGAATCCTATCAGGAAATCTCGAACTTCTACACCGCGACGATCTACAACAAGGGCGCCGAGCTGATCCGGATGATGGCCGCGATCCTCGGCCCGCAGGGCTTCCGCGCGGGCACCGACCTGTATTTCGATCGCTACGACGGGACGGCCGCGACCTGCGAGGATTTCGTCACGTCGATGGAGGAAGGCGGCAAGGTCGACCTGACGCAGTTCCGCCTCTGGTATTCGCAGGCGGGCACGCCGCGCGTCTCGGCCAACCTGACGTACGAAACGGGCGTGTCGCCGGACGGCGATCGCGCGATGCTGCGGCTTGCCCAGCAGGTCCCCTCGACCCCCGGCCAGCCGGTGAAGTCGCCGATGGTGCTGCCGCTCCGCGTCCGGCTGTTCGGTGCCGATTCGGGCCTGCCGCTGACCGACGAGCGGCTCATCCTGTTCGACGATACGCTCGAGACGGTCGTGTTCGACGGCATCACCGAACGCCCGGTGCTGTCGATCAACCGCGGCTTCTCGGCCCCCGTGGTGGTCGAGAGCAATCGCAGCGCGGCCGATCTCGCCTTCCTCAGCGCGCATGACGACGATCCGTTCGCGCGGTACGAGGCGATGCAGCAGTTGATGCTCGATACCTTGGTCGCCTCGGCGGAGGGGCGGCCCGATCACGCAGACGTGATCGCCGCGGTCGCCAACACGCTCGACAATGCCGAGCTCGATCTCGCCTTCGTCGCCGAGGCGGTGCTGCTGCCGTCCGAAAGCTTCATCGGCGACCAGATGCTCGTCGTCGATCCCGAGGCGATCTTCCGTGCGCGCGAATCGCTGCGCCGCGATCTCGGTACGCAACTCGAGGCGCAGTGGCGCACCGCCTATGCGCGCGCCGAGGGCCAGCCCTATGCCTATACGCCCGAGGGCAAGGGCCTGCGTCGCCTGCGCACCGTCGCGCTCGGCTATATCGCGGCGAGCGGCGCGGACGATGCGGCCGACCTGGCATTCGCGCAGTTCGAATCGGCGGACAACATGACCGACCGGATGGGCGCGCTGACCACGCTGGTGAGCAGCGAGTCCGAGATCCGCACTACCGCGCTCGACATCTTCTACAGCCAATATTGCGACAACGCGCTGGTGCTCGACAAGTGGTTCCAGGCGCAGGCGCTGTCGTCGCGCGACGATACCGGCGCGATCGTCGCAGGCCTTGCCGAGCATGCCGACTTCACGCTGACCAATCCCAATCGCGCGCGCGCGCTGATCGGCGCGTTCGGTGCGAACCAGCGCGCCTTCAACAGTGCGGATGGGAGCGGGTATCGGTTCCTCGCCGACCAGCTGGTGGCGCTCGACCGGCTCAACCCGCAGACCGCGGCGAAGCTACTGCCGCCGCTCGGGCGCTGGCGGCGGTTCGATTCGGCGCGCGCCGGGCTGATGCGCGCGGAACTGGAGCGGATCGTGGCGACGCCAGGGCTATCGAAGGATCTGTTCGAGCAGGCGTCGAAAAGCCTGGAGGGGTAACCGGAATCCTCCCCCGCCAGGGGGAGGTATCTGGCCCTTGCCAGACGGAGGGGGAAGGGGAAACCGCTGTTGCGTGTCCTCCCCCTCCGTCGCCTTCGGCGCCACCTCCCCCTGGCGGGGGAGGATCACACGCCCCCCGTTCGTACTGAGCGAAGTCGAAGCACCTTCGCTTGGGGCATGCCCTTCGACTGCGCTCAGGGCGAACGGGAGGCGGAGTTAAAGTGACCTACCGCCGCGCGCCGAAGAATGCCCGCAGGATCCCCGCCGCCTCAGTCTCGGCAATGCCGGCGTAGATTTCGGGCCGGTGGTGACAGGTAGGCTGGCCGAAGAACCGCGGTCCGTGCTCGACTGCGCCGCCCTTCGCATCGGGCGCCCCATAATAGAGCCGCGCGATCCGGGCATGCGCGATGGCGCCGGCGCACATCGCGCAGGGTTCGAGAGTCACCCACAGGTCGCACCCTTCGAGCCGATCGCTGCCCAAGGCCAGCGCGGCCGCGCGAATCGCCTGGATCTCGGCATGCGCGGTCGGATCGGACAGGGTTCGCGGCGCATTGGCCGCCACGGCGATAACGACGCCGTCCTTCACGACGACCGCGCCGACCGGGACTTCACCGGCCAGCGCGGCATCGCGCGCCGCGTCGAGCGCGCGGCGCATGGGGGCTGGGACGGGGAACATGGCGCAAAGCCCTGCCCGCCCCGCCCCGTCAGGTAAAGATCAGTTCGGTGCCTGGCTGTTGGCGGGCTTCTCGACGTTGATCGTCGGCACCGCCACGGTCTTGTTCTCGGTGCCGAGCGTGACCTTGGCGACGTCGGCCTGGAACTTCGGCGCCTGGACCACGCCCTGGCGGGTCTGATCGATGTTGATGATTCCGAAATACATCAGGCCGACCACGACCAGCACGACGATCGCGACCAGTGACAAGAGCGTACGCATGAGACATCCCCTTTTCTTGAACAGTTCGATAGCGTAACAACGTTGCCGAGCGCTGCCGGTTGCACAACACGTTTTACGTGAATCGGTTGACGAAAGCCGGCGTGCCAGCTATCCGCGCGCCTTTCCGGGGTTCCTCCCGACACTTGAATAGGTAATCACATGTCGCGCATTTGCGAACTGACCGGCAAGGGCCGGATGGTCGGGAACAACGTCTCCCACGCCAACAACAAGACCAAGCGCACGTTCCTGCCGAACCTGCAGAACGTCACGCTGCTGTCCGATTCGCTCGAAAAGGGCGTCAAGCTGCGCGTTTCGACGCACGGCCTGCGCACCGTCGAGCATAATGGTGGCCTCGACAATTGGCTGGTGAAGACCTCGGACGACAAGCTGTCGCTCCGCGTTCGCCGCCTGAAGCGCGAAGTCGTCAAGAAGATCGCAGCCTCGGCAGTCGCCGCCTAACAGCGACGGCTGTCGGTTGCCGCTCAGTAGAGCGGCGGTCGAGACGAACACCGCGGCCCGCCCTGCACCTCGCAGGGCGGGCCGTCGGCGTTTGTGCGGCTAGCGATCGAGCCGGAACTTCAGCAGCAGCGTCCGCTCGAGAACCATCTGGTTGTCGTCGGACACGAGCCAGACGATCGTCTGGCCATTCTCGACGGTCGTGTCGATTCCCTCGAAATTATCGTGAACCAGTGGCGCGTCGATCGTGGCGATCAGGGTGCCGCGGGCGATGCGCCCGGCCGCTACGTCGCGTGCAGCCACCCGCGAGATTCGCGCGGAAAACGTAAACGGCAGCCGGAACGCGCGATCGAGCACCAGCAGGTCGCCGTTGGGCAATGCGGTGACATCCGATGGATCTGACCGGCCATACGGTTCGTAGGCGAAGCGCTCCGCTGGTCCGGACCGCGTCGGATCGCCAGAGAAGATCAGCGCCTGCCGCGTGCGCAATCGTGTCCGCGCCGAACCGGACCAGTCCGCCGGACGGGCATGCGCTTCTTCGCTGATGACCACGAACCGCCCATCCGGCAGCCGCGTCATCGCTTCGGGGCCGCCGTTCCCCGGCCAGGCCCGCATCGCATCGGGGTTCGCACGCGCCTCATAGCGCGCGAACCCGGGCGCATAGCGCCAGATCATATTGCTGTTCTCGAACCCCACCCAGATCTGCCCCGTCTTCGGATCGATCGCCATCGATTCGCTGTCACGGTCGCGTTTTTCCCAGCCGATCCCGGGGCCCGCGGGCAGGTTCGTGAACGCGACCCGGTGCGGGAGCCAGTCCGCGCCCATGTCGAACTGGACGATGTTGCCGCCATCGCTCAGCAACGTGAAGCGATTGCCGGTCGCGGCCGGCGCGACATCGAGCGACGAGAATCCCCCGAACGCGGGGTCGCGGCTGTCGAGCGCCAAACCACCAAGATAGGTCAGCCCACCGACGCGCACGTGCCGCGGATTGGTGCGATCGAGCATCACGCGAGTCGCGGTGAGTTGCGCACGCTCGCCAAGCAGGTCGAGCCGGGCTTCGCCCGACCAGGTGGGCACGATCGCGCAGACGCTGACGCAAACGAACAGGGCAGTGATCAGGCGTCGCATCGCGCCCTCATAGGGCCCCGCGCGGTCCGCGGAAGCATGAACCGCGGATAACGGAGGCATTCAGGCTCGGCTCAATGCGAATCACCCATAAGCCTCTCATCGAGGATGGACGCACGGCCACCGCCGCCGCCGAAATCCCCAACGGGAGACGCACGATGTTCAAGACTTTTACCCTCGCCGCCAGTGCCCTCGCATTGGGTGCGACCGCCCTCGTTCCCGCCGCCGCCGATGCGCAGCGCTGGGGCTCGCGCTACGAGCGTGGCTACGATGGCTATCAGGGGGGCTATCGGGGTGGCTACCGCGACAATGGCTACGACCGTGGCTACCGCGAGTATCGCGGCAACGACCGCCGCTACAATGCGCGCAACCGCCGCGGTTGCGACAACACCGGCGGCACCGTCATCGGCGCGCTCGCGGGCGGCCTGCTCGGTCACACCATCGCCGGCCGTGGTGACCGGACGCTCGGCGCGGTCCTCGGCGCAGCGGGTGGCGGTCTGGCGGGCAACGCGATCGATAAGTCGGACAACCCCCGCTATTGCCGGCGGTAAGCCCGGCATCGGGCCGGTGCTCGCCGCGAAAGCGGTCGAGCAGCGGCCGGCACGGACGGCGGGCAGGCAGCGCCTGACCCGACCGACGGCGGCTTTGCCGACGTCCCGCTCGTCTAGGCCCAACCAGTTTCCCAGTTCCCTCGCGTAGCGTATCGAGGGCGAGGGCCGGTTTCCCGTATGGAAGCCGGCCCTTTGTTCGTCTGCGCCGCGCAATACCCGCACCGACGAGGCGGGGCGTGACAATCCCACCGTCATCCTGACGAAAGTCAGGCTCCTAAGTCACGATGACACTGGTCGGTTACCCTGGGTCCTGACTTTCGTCAGGATGACGTCGGTGGTCTGGTCAGGCGATCCGCTCCGGCACTTCGGCGGCATCCTCCGCGATCGCCGCGCTCGGCGCGACGGCCTCCCACGGGAACACGAACCAGTCCTTGGTCACCGTCCGGTCGATCGTCCGCGCGCTATACTCGATCCGCTCGGCCGAGCTGACATTGTCGATCAGCATCGCGAACCGCACCGCACCGTCGACCGCACCCGCCGCGGCGAGCGCGCCGCGCAGATGCGTGATCGTCCGCCCCGAATCGTTGATGTCGTCGAGAAACAGCAGCCGCTCGCCGTCGCGCGTCCGCTGGGCGAGCTTCACCAGCGGCGCGTCGGCGAAGTCCTTCACCTGGCTGGAATAATCGACCGACAACGTCGGCAGGCCGATCGCGTGGCTGAGGAACACCGCGGGCACCAGCCCGCCGCGGCCGATACCGATGATGAAATCGGGTGTCCAGGCGGTGTCCTCGGCCAGCTTGGCGGCGAGGACGTGGATCGCAGCGACGAAATCGTCCTGCGGGATAGGGGTGAAGATCGGCATCGACGGGGTGTTACCGTCTTGCCCTTGCGAGAGCTAGCCGTTCTCCTGCGAACGCAGGAGCCCAGGGCCGCAGGCCTTGCCCTCGTGACCCTGGGCTCCCGCGTTCGCGGGAGAACACTGTTCAGATCGTCTCCAGCGCCTGCTCGAAATCGGCGATCAGGTCGTCCGGATCCTCCACGCCGATCGAGATGCGGACGAGGTTGTCGGTGATCCCCAGCGCCTGCTTGCGCGCATCGGGCACCGACAGATGCGTCATGCCCGCCGGGTGGCTCGCCAGCGTCTCGGTCCCGCCGAGCGACACCGCGAGCTTGGCGATCTTCAGCGCGTCGAGGAACGCAAAGCTCTCGCGCTCGCCGCCCTTGAGGTACAGCGAGAAGGTCGAGCCGCCGCCGGTGCAATGGCGGCGATAAATGTCGGCTTGCCGCTCCATGCCGGGCTCGTCTTCGAGGAAGCCGAGATACGCGACTCGCTCCACCTTCGGATGATGCCGCAGGAAGCCGCAGACCTTCGCCGCATTCTCGCCCGCACGGCTCATCCGCAGTTCGAGCGTCTCGAGGCTGCGCAACAGCATCCACGCGGTGTTCGGATCGGTGATCGTGCCGATCGTGTTGCGCATCGTCCGGATCGTGTTGATGTGCTCCTTCGACCCCAGGACGCCGCCCGCGACCAGATCCGAATGCCCGCCGACATATTTGGTCAGCGAATAGACGACGATGTCCGCACCATGCTTGAGCGGCTGGAACCACAGCGGCCCGAGGAACGTGTTGTCGATCGCGATCGGGGGCTTATCACCCGTGAAGATCGCATCGCGGCTGGCGGCGACCGCCTCTACGTCGACGAGCGCGTTGGTCGGGTTCGCCGGGCTTTCGAGATAGATCAGCGCGACGTTGCCGGTCGCGGCCTCGGTCATCACCGCGTCGATCTCCTCACGCGTCGCACCCGCCGGGAAGTCGAGCCACTTCACCCCGAACTTGCCGAGAACGCGGCCGATCAGCGTCTCGGTCGCCGCATAAAGCGGCCCCGAATGGACGATCGTGTCGCCCGGCTTGACCATCGCGAGGAACAGCGTCGCGATCGCCGACATGCCGCTCGAGAAGGCGAGCGCGTCCTCCGCCTCTTCCCACACGCCGAGGCGATCCTCGAGGATCTCCTGGTTCGGGCCGTTGAAGCGCGAATAGACGAGCCCCTCGGCACCGCCCGGACGCTTGCCGGTGACGCCCTCGAAATGCCGCTTGCCCGCCGCGGCGTTGGGGAAGACGAAGGTCGAGGTGAGGAAGATCGGCGGCTTCAGCGAGCCCTCCGACAGCGACGGATCATAGCCGTGCCCCATCATCAGCGTCGACGGCTTCAGCTTGCGTCCACCGATCTTCTCGACCTGCGGCTTGGGCGCGACTCGCGCGGCGACGCCGGTCAGGTCGGCTTCGGTCTCGGCGGGGATGGCACCTGCGTTATCGGGGGTATCGGACATTCATAAGCTCCTGCGTGGCCCGTCTGGCGCGGACCGATCTGTCGAGCCTAAACGAGCGCTGCAGGATTTGGGACCCGTTACAGCCCGATGATGCTGATCTGGCGGCCATAAGAGGGTTCGTCACGATGGGTCGCGCGGCGGTAGCTGAAGAAGCGCTCCGGGTCGGCGTAGGTGTCGAGCCCGAGCGCCTCGATCCGGCCAATCCCGGCGACCGCGAGACGGCTGACGACATAGGCCTCAAGGTCGAACTGATAATGGTCCGCGCGGCCATCGGCGAAGAAGCGCTCATTCTCCGGATCCGACTCGCAGAACCGGCGGATGAACGTGTCGTCGACCTCGTAGCTCGCGCGCGCGATGCACGGACCGACCGCGGCGACGATGCGGTCGCGGCGCGCACCGATCGCCTCCATCGCGAGGATCGTCGCATCGGTGACGCCGCCGAGCGCCCCTTTCCACCCGGCATGCGCCGCCGCCACGACGCCGGCTTCCGCGTCGGCGAACAGCACCGGCCCGCAGTCCGCGGTGAGGATGCCGAGCGCCAGCCCGGGGCGGTTGGTGACCAGCGCGTCGCCGCGGGGACGGAGCGCGTCGTCGAACGGCGCGATCACGGTGACCACGTCGGCAGAATGGATCTGGTAGAGCCCGACGAGCGTACCGCCCGGCAGCACCGCCTCGCTGGCACGCCGGCGGTTCTCGGCGATCGCGGCGGGGTCGTCGTCGGAGCCGATGCCGACGTTGAGGCTCGCATAGGCGCCGGTCGACACGCCGCCGCGACGGCCGAGAAAGCCGTGGCGGACCCCGCCGAGCGACGTGGCGCGGATGACGTCGATGGTCATGCCGAACGATCTCCCCGCACATCCACCCCGGCGAAGGCCGGGGCCCAAATGGGGGACAATGCTGACAGAGGACGGCGCATCGTTACACCAACCTTTCCAATTGGGCCCCGGCCTGCGCCGGGGTGGTGCTCATTTGCGGCACTATTGATCATCACAGGACGAGCCGCATGATACGATCGTCGTCGGGCTGCTCGCCGACCATGAACACATACCGGCCGATCTCGACGAACCCATAGCGCTGGTAGAATCGGATCGCCCGCGCATTGTCGACATAGACGCTGAGGATCATTTCCGTCCGCCCGTCAGCCCGCGCGGCATCGATCGCCCAGTCCATCAGCGCGGGGCCGACGCCCGCGCCATGCTGGTCGGCGCGAACATAGAGCTGGTAGAGTTCGACCGCCGTGTCGGGCCAGTCGCCGGGAAAGGCGACGGGGCCGATCTTGGCGAACCCGACGATCGCCGCGCCGTCGGTGGCAAGGCGGATCGTGTAGCGCGGATCGCCGATCTGCGCAGGCAGCCCGTTCTCGCCAAACGCCTGGTCGAGAAACGTCGCGAGGTCCTGCGGGCGGTACAGCGTGCCGAACGTCTCCGTGAACGACTGCGTCGCCATCGCGGCGAGTGCCGGGCCGTCGGCGGGCACCGCGTCGCGATAGGCGATCACGCGCCCATCCCTGCGAACGCCGCCGGGGTCGGCCAGGACGGCGCGGTGATCGCGAGCGCTTTGAAGAGCGTCCCCATGTCGTCCATCAGCCGGCGGCGATCCGCCGCCAGCGATTCGGCGCGCGCGGGCGCCGCCTTGGCGAGCGCCGAGGTGCGCGAATCGATGCCAAGCCCGCCGAGCAGGTCGCGCTGGCTCACCGGCCCCCAGGCGACCGCGCCCTCGGCCTGCGCGGCGGCGGCGAGCGTGGTGAAGTCGACATGGGCGGTGAGGTCATGCTCGCCCGGCGCCTCGAACGGATTGGCGAAGGCGTGGCCGCGGACCGCCTGCAAGCTGTCGCCGAGCGCAGGCCCTTCATAGCCATAGTCGATCGCGATCAGCGCGCCGCCCTGGCGGGCGATCCGCTGCGCGAGGCCGCGGACGATGGTCACCGCGGCGGGCGAGGTCTCCAGGATCGAGCCCGCAGGCGCATCGCGGAACGGCTCGGGAATGACCGCGTCGGGCAGCGGCTTGCCCGCGATCGGCAGGAACAGCAGGTCCTGCGCGGCGACGAGCCGCTCGTGCCACTGCTCGCGCTTGACGAGCTGGCGGATCGGCAGCGCGTCGAAAAACTCGTTGGCGACGACGATCAGCGGGCGATCATTGGGCAGCGTGTCGAACGTGTCGTGCCACGTCGCGCCGGGGACTCGGTCGGCCTGGGCGGTGCGGAGTGCCGGGCTCGTCTCGACGAAATGGACCGGGGTTTCGAGCCCCGCCTTCGCCATCGCGCGCGCTGCGTCGGCGGCGAGCGTCCCGCGACCGGGGCCGAGCTCGACCCACGCCACGTCCGGCCGCCCCGCACGGTCCCACAGGTCCGCGCACCAAAGGCCGACGAGTTCGCCGAACATCTGGCTGATCTCGGGCGCGGTGGTGAAATCCCCCGCGGCGCCAAGCGGATCGCGCGTCGCGTAATAGTGCGCGTTGGCGGCCGCCATGTACTGCGCAACAGGGATAGGCCCCGCGAGTGCGATCGCGCGCGCGAGGCGTTCGGGTAGGGCGGCTTCTATTCCCCTTCCGCTTGCGGGAGGGGTTAGGGGAGGGGCTGGAGTATCGTTGGCCATGACGTTTGCGGCCATGCCCTCCCCCGCCCCCTCCCGCAAGCGGGAGGGGAGTCAGGCGACGCTCTGCGTCCCCGCGATCGACTCCACTCGCACGCGGCGCTTGGCCGAGGTCGCGACCAGATAGGCACCGCCGACGATCATCGGCACGCACAGCCACTGGCCCATGTGCAGCCCGGTATGTTCGGCAAAGGCCCGCAGCTGCGAATCGGGTTCGCGGAAGAACTCGACGGTGAAGCGCGCGAGGCCGTAGCCCAGCACGAACAGCCCGACGAGCTTGCCCGGATCGTAGCGCGCCTTGGTCTTCCAGAACGCGAACCACAGCAGCACGAAGAGTGCGATGCCTTCGAGGCCGGCTTCGTACAGCTGGCTCGGGTGGCGCGCCGGCTCGATCATGCCGAACGGCACGGTGCGTTCGAAGATGATGCCCCAGGCGACGTCGGTCGGCTTGCCCCAGAGCTCGCCGTTGACGAAGTTGGCGAGCCGCCCGAAGAACAGCCCGAACGGGACAGCGCAGGCGATATAATCGTGCACGCGCAACCAGTTGAGCTGGTGCTTGCGCGCGAACAGGATCAGCCCGATCGAGGTGCCGATGACCCCGCCGTGGAACGACATCCCGCCGTCCCACAGCCGGAAGATCCGCAGCGGATGCAGGAACATCTCGGGCGCATAGAAGATCACATAGCCGAGTCGCCCGCCCAGGATGATGCCGAGCGTCGCGTAGAACACCAGGTCGTCGGCATGGCGCCGCGCCATCGGTGCACCGGGCTGCGCGAGCAGCCTCAGCAGATACCACCAGCCGAGCAGGATCCCGCCGATATAGGCCAGGCTATACCAGCGCAGCGTGAAGAATCCGATCGAGAAGACGTCGGGGTGCAAACCCAGATCCTCGAAGCGGATGTGACTGCCGACGGCAGCAGAAATGGTCGACAGGATCAAAGGCTTTTCCCCACGCGTTCGCCCCTGCATAAAGACGAGTAACGATAAGACCAAGTAGGAGAGCGATATGCGGACCGAGCTCGATGCGGCTATGGATTCCACGATGGCCGCGCTGACCGCGCCCGACGGCATGCTGGCACTCGGTTCGGCCGAGCGGTTCGGGGTCACGCTCCCGACGATCGCTGCCGCGCCGCCTGCGCTGAGTTACTATTTCGCGCATTATGCCAACGAGCATCGCGACGCCGTCTTCCTCGTCTCGGGCCCCGAGCGGCTGACGTTCGGCGAGGTCCATGCCGCGGCGGAGCGTGTCGCGCGCGCGCTGGTCGGCGGGCACGGCGTGGCGAAGGGCGACCGGGTCGGGATCGCGATGCGCAATTCGCCGTCGTGGATCGTGCTCTACATGGGCATCGTCATGGCCGGCGGCGTCGCGACGTTGCTCAACGGCTGGTGGCAGGCCGAGGAACTGGAAGCGGCGATCCGCGACGTCGATTGCGCGCTCGTCTTCGCCGACCCGCCGCGCGTGAAGCGGCTCGCGCAGATCGCCGGCCTTACCGCGCCGGTGATCGAGATCGACGATACGCGGCCGATCACTGAAGCGCTGGCAACCGTGCTCGCCAGGGACGATCATACCGCCGACCTGCCGCCGCTGGGGCCCGAGGATCATGCGACGATCCTGTTCACGAGCGGGTCGACCGGCCAGTCGAAGGGCGCGCTGTCCGAGCATCGCGCGATCGTGCAGGGCGTCTTCAACTATCTCGCCCAAGCGATGATGATGATGGGCATCGCCACCGCTCAGGGCAATCCGCCGGTCGGCCAGCCGGTCACGTTGCTGACAATCCCGCTGTTCCACATCACCGGCGAAGTGCCGGTGTTCCTCCAGAGCTTCGCGATGGGGCGCAAGCTCGTGCTGATGCCGAAATGGGATGCGGGCGAGGCGATGCGGCTGATCGAGGCGGAGGGCGTCACCTATTTCGTCGGCGTGCCGCTGATGAGCTTCGAGATCCTCAACCACCCCGATCGCGCGAAGTACGACCTGTCGACCGTCACCGATTTCGCCGCGGGCGGTGCGCCGCGCCCGGTCGATCACGTCCGCCGGATCGACGCGGAGATGGGCGGGGGCGCGCCGCTGATCGGCTACGGCCTTACCGAGACCAACGCGGTCGGCACGGGCAACTGGCGCAGCAACTATCTCGCCAAGCCCAATTCCGCGGGCCGCGCGGGCGCGCCGCTGGTCGATCTCGCGATCCTCGACGATGCCGGCCACCCGGTCGATCAGGGTCAGCGCGGCGAGGTCTGCATCCGCACGATCTGCAACTTCAAGGAATATTGGAACCGCCCCGACGCGACCGCCGCGGCGTTCACCGCGGACGGCTATTTCCGCACCGGCGACATCGGCTATCTCGACGAGGACGACTATCTGTTCATCGTCGACCGCAAGAAGGACATCATCATCCGCGGCGGCGAGAATATCTCGTGCCAGGAGGTCGAGGCGGCGCTGTACGAGCATCCGGCGGTGGCGGAAGCCGCGGTGTTCGGGCTGGCGGACGAGCGGTTCGGCGAGGTGCCGGGCGCGGTGGTCGTGGTGCGCGACGGCGAGACGCTGACGCCCGACGATCTCTGCGCGTTCCTCTACCAGCACATCGCCGCGTTCAAGGTGCCGCAGCGGATCTGGATCTCGGATACGCCGCTGCCGCGGCTCGGGACGGAAAAGATCGACAAGGTCTCGCTCAAGGCAACGTACCGCGCACTGGCCTGAATTTGTGGGACAAGAAGTCTCCCATTTCCGTCATCCTGACGAAAGTCAGGACCCAGGATAACGGGAGGCTCCGCTGCTTGGCTCTGGGTCCTGACTTTCGTCAGGATGACGAGGGAAGATAGACGTGCTGCCGCGCCACCTTCTCCCCTTGGGGGAGAAGGGTTAGAGACCACGGCATGATCAGCAGGCGCAGCATATTCGTCGGCGGCGGCGCGGGGATCGGCCTCGTCGTCGCCTGGGGCCTCTGGCCGCGCGGCTATGCGCCAACGCTCGTCGCCAACCCCGGCGAAACCCCGTTCGGCGCCTGGCTCAAGATCGGCACCGACGGCCACGTCACCGTCGCAGTGCCGCAGGTCGAGCACGGCCAGGGCGTCTACACCACCCTCCCCCAGATCGTCGCGGACGAGCTCGGCGCGGACTGGCGCACCGTCGGCGTCGAACTCGCGCCGCTCAACCCGCTCTACGCCAACCCGGTCGGCCTGCACGACCTGTTCGAAGGGCTGTTCGACCGCCTGCCCGAAGGCATCCCGCAGCCACCGATGCTGACCGGCGGATCGAGTTCGATCCGGATGTTCGAGCAGGCCTGTCGCGCGGCGGGCGCGGGCGCGCGCGCGCTGCTGTGCATGGCCGCGGCAAAGCGCTGGGATGCCGACTGGACCGAGGTGGCCGTCGAGGCGGGCTTCTGCACGCATGCGGGCAAGCGCATCCGCTTCGCCGAACTGGCCGAGGCGGCGGCGACCTTCACGCTGCCCGATCCGCTGCCGCTCGGGATCCAGGGCGCGGGCAAGCTCGCCGGCACGTCGGTGCCGCGGATCGACGCCGCCGCGAAGGTGGATGGCTCGGCGAATTTCGCGGGGGACGTCCGGCTCGCCGACATGGTGCATGCCGCGATCCGGCAGGGGCCCGTCGGCGGACGCCTGACGAAGGTCGATCGCGCCGCCGCCGATCGCATTCGCGGCGTGCTGTCGGTGGTCGAAAACCAGCGCTGGGTCGCGTCCGTGGCGACGACATGGTGGGCGGCGCACAAGGCGCTCGACGCGCTCGCGCCGCGATTCGAAAATGCCGCCCCCCTCCCCGATACGCGGTCGATCGATACGGCGCTGGACGCCGCGCTCGCCCGTCCGGGCACGTCGATGGCGTCGGTCGGGGATGTCGCGGCGATCTTCCAGGGCGCCAAACTCGTCACCGCGACCTACCGCGCGGGGCTGGGCCTGCACGCGGGGATCGAGACGCGCAGCGCCACCGCATCCTTCTCGAACGGTCGGCTCGAACTCTGGCTCGCAACCCAGGCACCCGGCCTCGCGCGGACCGCGGCGGCGCGGGCGGCGGGTCTCGGCGAGGACTCGGTCGTCGTCCACCCGATGCTGATCGGCGGGTCATTCGGCGCCGCACTCGAACCCGACATCGCCGAACAGGCCGCGATCCTCGCGGTAAAGCTCAGGCGCCCCGTCAGCCTGGTCTGGTCCCGCGGCGAGGAGTCGCTTCACGATCCCTATCGCGCGCCGGCGGTGGCGAAGATGGCGGCGCGGCTCGCCCCCAATGGCGCGATTCTGGGCTGGAGCGCGAAGATCGCGGCGCCGGCGACCGGGGCCGAGATGGCGCGCCGGATGATGCCGGGCCTCGCGACCGAAGCCGCGCTGATCGGCGTCAAAGGCGACCGCTACGCCGTGGCGGGAGTGACGCCCGTCTATCGCATCCCGGCCTATGCGATCGACCACCACCCCGCCGAGATCGGCATCCCGACGGGGCACCTGCGCGGCGGCGCGCATGGCTACACCGCGTTCTTCACCGAATGCTTCCTCGACGAACTCGCGCATGTCGCGCAGTCCGAACCGATGTCGTTCCGGATCGGCATGCTCGGCAGCGAGCCGCGCCTTGCGCGCTGCCTGTCGACCGCGGCGGCGCTCGGCGGGTGGAACGGCGGTGTCGCAGGCAGCGGCCAAGGGATCGCGGCGCATGCCTTTCGCGGCAGCTACATCGCGGTCATGGCGGAGGCGCATCTGGGGCCCGACCAGCGCCCGGTCGTCGACCGCCTCGTCGCCGCGGTCGATTGCGGCGCGCAGATCAATCCCGACATCGTCCGTCAGCAGATCGAGGGCGGGCTGATCTTCGGGCTGGCCGGCGCGCTCGGCGCATCGACCGAGATTACCCGCGGGCTCGCCGACGCGCGCGGGTTCGACACGATCGCGCTGCCCCGGCTCGCCGACACGCCCGACATAACCGTCGAGCTGATCCGCAGCGAGGAGGCCCCCGGCGGCGTCGGCGAACTCGGTGTTCCCGCGGTCGCGCCCGCGATCGCCAACGCGCTCCATGCGTCAACGGGCTTTCGCATCCGCCATTTGCCCTTAAGACCGACGGCATGACCCTGCCCCCCGATCATCCGCCGATTCCTGCCCCCAAGATCGGCGTGCTGCTGATGAACCTCGGCACGCCCGATGGCCCCGATGCGAAATCGGTGAAGCGCTATCTCGGCGAATTCCTGTCCGATTCGCGCGTCGTCGAAATCCCGCAGATCGCGTGGCAGCCGATCCTGCGCGGGATCATCCTGAACACGCGCCCGAAAAAGTCCGCGCACGCCTATGCGCAGGTCTGGCGCGACGACGGATCGCCGCTCGCCGCGATCACCCGGTTGCAGGCGGCGGCGCTGAAGGACGCGTTCGGCCCCACGGTCCTGGTCGACTGGGCGATGCGCTATGGTAATCCATCGATTTCGGACCGGCTTGTCGCGATGAAGGCGGCGGGCTGCGAGCGCATCCTGCTCGCACCGCTCTATCCGCAATATTGCGCAGCAACGACCGCGACCGCGAACGACAAGGCGTTCAAGCATCTGGCCGGCCTGCGCTGGCAGCCGGCGATCCGGACGCTGCCGCCTTATTACGACGACACGCTGTATATCGACGCGCTGAAGGACTCGCTCGAGGCGGGGCTCGCCGCGCTCGACTTCACGCCGGACGCGATCGTCGCGAGCTTCCACGGGATGCCGAAGCGGACGTTGCAGCAGGGCGATCCCTATCACTGCCACTGCCAGAAGACCGCGCGGCTGCTCGGCGAGCGGATGGGACGCGAGCTGACGATCGCCTTCCAGTCGCGCTTCGGGCCGCAAAAGTGGCTGGGCCCAGCGACCGACGAGACGCTCGTCGCGCTCGCCAAGGCCGGCAAGACGAAGGTCGCGATCTTCGCGCCGGGCTTCTCCGCCGATTGCCTGGAGACGCTCGAGGAGCTGTCGATCCGCGGACGCGAGAGCTTCGAGGAGGCGGGCGGCACGCATTTCGCCTATCTGCCGTGCCTCAACGACAGCCCGGTCGGCGTCGAAATGCTGCGCAGCATTTTGGCGCGTGAGCTTGAAGGATGGGTGCGGGCTGGTTAACCTGTTTTAAAAGGCTACCCAGAGGAGAGAGACTAATGGCACGCGTCGCGATTGTAACCGGGGGTACGCGTGGCATCGGCGAGGCGATCAGTCTTGCGCTTCAGGACATGGGGCTGACCGTCGCGGCAACCTATGCCGGCAATGACGATCGTGCGCGGGACTTTACCGAACGCACCGGTATCAAGGCGTATAAGTGGGACGTCGCCGATTACGATGCGTGTCAGGCGGGCTGTGCGCAGGTCGCCGCCGATCTGGGCGATGTCGATATCGTCGTGAACAATGCGGGCATCACGCGCGACGGCACCATCCTGAAGATGACGTATCAGGACTGGAAAGAGGTGATGGACACCAACCTCGGCGGTTGCTTCAACATGGCCAAGGCGGTGTTCCCGGGCATGCGGACGCGCAAATGGGGGCGGATCGTCAACATCGGCTCGATCAACGGACAAGCCGGGCAGTATGGCCAGGTCAACTATGCCGCGGCGAAATCGGGGATCCACGGGTTCACCAAGGCGCTGGCGCAGGAGGGCGCGCGGGCCGGCGTAACCGTCAACGCGATCGCGCCGGGCTATATCGACACGGACATGGTGGCGGCGGTGCCAGCGGACGTGCTGGAGAAGATCGTCGCGAAGATCCCCGTCGGGCGATTGGGTCAGGCGACCGAGATCGCGCGCGGCGTGGCGTTTCTGTGCTCGGAGGAGGGCGGGTTCGTGACCGGGTCTACGCTGAGCATCAATGGCGGGCAGCACATGTACTGACGGGCGCTGCCA
Organism: Sphingomonas sp. Leaf34; assembly: GCF_001421805.1. Lineage (GTDB taxonomy): Bacteria > Pseudomonadota > Alphaproteobacteria > Sphingomonadales > Sphingomonadaceae > Sphingomonas. The sequence continues at coordinate 789,842 of NZ_LMLC01000001.1, forward strand.
TCAAGCGAAGCGAGCGGGCAGCGCCCGGCACGGCCGGCGGGTCGGTTTACCGAACCCGTCCGACGGCGGCTTTGCCGGCGGCGCTGCGTAGATGTCTACCGGACTACCAAGGGCAGCTTTGCGTCATCCTGGGCCCCCGCCTTCGCGGGGGAACTAGCCGGGTAGCGCCGCTTGGAGCGCCGCCCCAGTGTCCGTGCGGCAAGGATGCCACCGCAAAACGCCAAGCAACCTGCTCCCTCTCCCCTTCGGGGAGAGGGTCGGGGAGAGGGGCGCCGCAAGCGCTGCGCTCCCCAACTGCCCCTCACCCAACCCTCTCCCCGGAGGGGAGAGGGCTAACCCCGGCTCAAGCTCACCCGTCGCTGGCGCGCTCGATATCCGCGCCCACGGCGCTCAGCTTCTCTTCCAGCCGCTCATACCCCCGGTCGAGATGATACACCCGGCCGACCGACGTCTCGCCGTCCGCCGCGAGACCCGCCAGGATCAGGCTCATCGACGCGCGCAGGTCGGTCGCCATCACCGGCGCCCCCACGAGCTTGTCGACGCCGCGCACCACCGCGGTCCGCCCGCGCACCTGGATATCGGCACCCATCCGCGCCAGCTCGGGCACGTGCATGTAGCGGTTCTCGAAGATCGTCTCGGTCAGCACGCTCGCGCCATCCGCCTTGCAGAGCATCGCCATGAACTGCGCCTGCATGTCGGTCGCGAAGCCGGGATAGGGCGCGGTGGACAGCGTCAGCGGCTTCAGTCCGCCGTCCGCGGCGACGCGCACGCCGTCCTTGGTCGGCGTCACCGACACGCCCGCCTCGACCAGCGCGTCGAACGTCGCGCCCATGTCGGGGATCGCCACGCCGACCAGTTCCAGGTCGCCACCGGTGATCGCCGCGGCGCAGGCATAGCTGCCCGCCTCGATCCGGTCGGGCATCACCGCATAGGTCGCGCCGTGCAGCCGGTCGCGACCCTCGATCGTCAGCGTCTCTGTGCCGATCCCGTCGATCGACGCGCCCATCGCGACCAGGCAGTTGCACAGATCGACGATCTCCGGCTCGCGCGCGGCGTTCTCGATCACGCTCGTGCCCTTGGCGAGCACCGCCGCCATGATCACGTTCTCGGTCGCGCCAACCGACACGATCGGGAAGCGATAGCGTCCACCCGGCAGGCGTCCGCCCGGCGCGGTCGCCTTCACATAGCCCGCCGCCATCTCGAGCTCGGCACCGATCGCCTCGAGCGCGCGCAGATGCAGGTCGATCGGGCGGTTGCCGATCGCACAGCCGCCCGGCAGCGACACCGTCGCCTCGCCGCCGCGCCCGAGCAGCGGCCCGAGCACGAGGATCGACGCGCGCATTTTCCGCACGATATCGTACGGCGCCTCGGTCGAGGTGAGGTTGCCCGCGCGGATCGTCATCACCCGGCCGAAATCCTCAGGCCGCGTACCCTGGATCGCGGTCGACGCGCCGAGCTGGTTGAGCAGATGGCCAAAGCCGTCGACGTCCGCCAGCCGCGGCAGATTGCGCAGCGTCAGCGGTTCCTCGGTCAGCAGCGCGCACGGCATCAGCGTGAGCGCTGCGTTCTTCGCACCGGAAATGGGCAGACGCCCGGACAGGCGGTTGCCGCCACGAATTAGAATACGGTCCATCCCGGGTGTGTATCGCGGCTGGCGGTGCGCGCAAGGGCCACGCAGCACGGACCCGACGAGCGGACTCGCGCGCACGTCGCCCGAATGCACGCGCTTGATCGACTTTAATGCGCGGGAATCATAGCTTTGCTCTTTGGGTTCTCGAACATGGGGGACCATCACAGAGTGCCGGACAGCTGCTTCGCCGAACGCGTCGGCGATCTCATCGACTTGTCGATGAACGAAAGGGCTGCGTTAGCGCGGTTGGAGGAACGCCCGCGCGACCTGCGTCGCGGCGCGATCCTGCTGCGCGAGAACGATCCGCAGCCCGAGCTCTTCATCCTTCAGCGCGGCATGGCGATGAGCTATGTGCTGCTCGACGACGGTAGCCGCCAGATCCTTCGCTTCCTCCACGCCGGCGACATGCTCGGCGTGTCGGCGCTGGTGTATCGCGATTCGCCGGAGACGGTGGTGGCGCTGACCGATTGCACGGTGTGCCCGTTCGATCGCTCGGCAATGACTGCGATGGTGACCGATCATCCGCGACTGTCGGCAATCATCATGGTGATGAACCAGATGGAGAAGGTCGCGCTGACCGACCGGCTCGCGGCGCTCGGTCGCACCTCGGCCAAGGCGCGGATCGCCGCGTTGCTGATCGAGATGCACAACCGTCTGCGCCGGCGCGACCAGGCGATCGGCAACAGTTTCACGCTCGGTGTAACGCAGGAGGAGATCGGCGACGCCACCGGGCTCACCGCGGTGCACGTCAACCGTATGCTGCGCCAGCTCGAGGAAGACGGGCTGATCCGGCGCGAAGGCAGCCGGGTGACACTGCTCAAGGAGACGCTGCTGGCACAGGCGGCGAATTACATCGATCGCTTCGACGGGCTCGACCTGCGCTGGCTACCCCCGGCCCGCTAGGGGGCGTCCCCTCTCCTCCCTCGCCGCGGAGAGGTGGCTGGCTCTTGCCGAATGGAGGGGGGGAACACGAAACGGGGGTGGGCTTGCCTCCCACTCCGTCACCTTCGGTGCCACCTCCCCCTTGCGGGCGAGGATTAGCAGAGCCGGTACCGGTGACTTAGGGCATCACGCCTTTTCGAGCGTGCACTGTAGCGGGTGTTGGTTCTGCCGGGCGAAATCCATGACCTGGCTCACCTTGGTTTCGGCCACTTCGTAGCTGAACGTGCCGCATACGCCGACGCCCTTCTGGTGGACGTGGAGCATCACGCGCGTTGCAGCCTCCATATCCATGCGGAAGAACCGCTGAAGGCAGAGGACGACGAATTCCATCGGCGTGTAATCGTCGTTGAGCATCAGCACGCGATATGGTGTCGGCTGCTTGGTCTTCGCACGTGTCTTGGTCGCGATTCCCGCGCCCGTGCCGCCGGTACCATCCTCGCCATCGTCACGGCGCTCGGCCATCGATTTTACGGCCATCATTTGAGAGTTTACCACCATGCCGTCGAAATATGGCATCCCGCCCGGCAAGAGCAAGGGGGCGTCCGCAAACGACGACTGCAAAAGAGGCGGCAGCAGAAGAGGCGACCGTCGCGTGACGGCCGCCCCCTTCTGTCTCACCGTGCTCCGACGCGTCACCCGACGGCGACGCGGCGGAGGCTCAGGCCGAAATCTTCATCTTGTCGGTCGCAACCGCGACGCGGTTCGAGATCGGCTGTGCGACCTCGCCGAACATCTTGAGCATCCGCTCGGTCGAGCGCGAGCCCTCGGCGATCATCGTGTCGAACGCGGTACGCGCATAATCGCTCTGCAACTTCATGAACTCGGTCGGCGACTTGGCGGCGGCGAGCGTCTTGGCGGCTTCGGTCGCGTGTTCGAACGAGGTCTTGGCGTAATCGGCAGCCTCCTGGCCCAGCGCTTCGACGTTCTTCGCGGCGATCTTCGACGACTCGACGAGCGCCTCGATATTGCCCTTGCCGAAGGCGACGAAATCTTCGGCCATCTTCGCCGACTTTTCCATCGCGCCCTTGGCCTGCTCGGTGAAATCGGTGGTGGTCGTGCCGCTGAACCCGTTGGTGAACAGGGACTTGGTCTTGTCGGTGATGCTCTGGATCGTTTCCATGATGGCGTCCTTTGTTTCGCTGGCTGCGGTTTCGGTAACTGCGGTTTCGGTAGCTGCGGCTTCGGTAACTGGAGCTTCGGTAACTGGAGCTTCGGTAACTGGAGCTTCGGTAACTGGAGCTTCGGTAACTGGAGCTTCGCCGACTGGAATCCCCGACGGCGCGGCGGCCAAGATCGGGGGGGGCGAGTCTGGCTGCGGCGATACAAAAGCGGCCGCGGGAGGTGAGTCGATCGCCGGCGTCATGGCGACCGGCATGGGTGCCGGTTGTGCCGGCTTGGGTTCTGCTTGCGCCGGCGTGGGGGCCGGTTGGGCCAGCTTGTGTGCGGGTTCTGCCGGTTTCACGGCCGGTGGTACCGGCTTGCGTTCCGGGGGTGCCGGCTGGGCGACAATCCGAGGAGCCTTCGCGGTGGCGACAGGCTTCGAACCGGGCTTGGCCGTCCGTTTCACGATATCCACCATCCACGCACCTCTCTTCGGAGTTATGTCGCAATCCTTATACACGAATTACGGCGCCGCACAAATAAATTGTGCACCGCACCATGACGTTAACGGAAGGTCGCGTTATCAGCTTTTAACGTACGTGCCGGGCGCGTCTCCGAGCGCCGCGAGCGATCCCGCGCCGGGTAGCCTAACCCCTTTTGCCGACACGGTTTTGGCATCGATCGCGCGGACCCATTCGACCCAGTCCGGCCACCAGCTTCCCTTGGTCTCGGTCGCCCCCGCGACGAAGTCCGCGAGCGTCGTATGCGGCGAGGGATTGGTCCAATACTGATACTTTCCGGCCGCCGGCGGGTTCACGACTCCGGCAATGTGCCCCGACCCCGCGAGCACGAATTTTAGCGGTCCGGCAAAGAGTTCAGTCAGCTTCCAGACGCTCTCGGCAGGCGCGATATGATCCTCGCGCCCCGCCTGGACATAGCTCGGCGTCGTCACCTTGGTCAGGTCGAGCGGCGTGCCGGCGACGCTGATCGCCCCGGGCTTCACCAGCAGATTGTCGCGGTAGAGATCGGTCAGATAACTCAGATGCCATTTCGCGGGCAGGTTGGTCGTGTCGCCATTCCAGTGGAGCAGGTCGAACGGCACGTAATCCTGGCCGAGCAGGTAATTCTGCGTGACGTAGTTCCAGATCAGGTCGCGCCCGCGCAACAGGTTGAACGTCGTCGCCATGTAGCGTCCGTCGAGAAACCCCTCGGGCGAGAGCGACGCGACCATCTTCAATTGCTCGTCGTCGATGAAATGCTGCAATTCGCCAGCCTGCGCGAAATCGACCTGGGCGGTGAAGAACGTCGCGCTCGCGACCTTCGCCGCCTCGCCGCGCGCCGCCAGCAGCGCGAGCGTCGCCGCCAGCGTCGTCCCCGCGACGCAATAGCCGATCGTGTGCACCGCGGGCACCTTCAGCGCAGCGCGCACCGTGTCGATCGCATCGACCTGCGCGGCGACATAATCGTCCCAGACCACGTCCTTCATGCTCGCATCGGCGGATTTCCACGACACCATGAACACCGTGATGCCCTGCTCGACCGCCCAGCGGATGAAGCTCTTCTCGGGCGTCAGGTCGAGGATGTAGAACCGGTTGATCCATGGCGGGAAGATGACGAGCGGCGTCGCCAGCACCTTGGGGGTGGTCGGCGTATACTGGATCAGTTCGTAGAGTGGCGTGCGCTTGACCACCTTGCCCGGCGTCATCGCAAGGTTGCGACCGAGCTCGAACGCGCCGTCGGGGGTGTGCGTCACCTGCCCGCGGGCAAGATCGGCCATCATGTTCTGCAGCCCTTTCAGCAGATTCTCGCCGCGCGTCTCGATCGTCTTCTCGATCACCTGCGGGTTGGTCAGCGCGAAGTTGGTCGGGCTCATCGCATCGACGAACCCCTTGGTCGCGAACCGCAACTGCTCCTTCTGCTTGGCGTCGAGCCCGTCGACCGCCTCGACGCTGCGCAGCATATGGTCGCCGATCAGTTCGTAGCTTTGGCGGATCAGGTCGAACACGGGTTCGCGCCACTGCGGCGCCTTGAAGCGCTTGTCGGTGACCGGCGCGGGGTCCGGCGCCTTGGCGGGATCGAGGAACCGCTGCCACAGCGTCAGGCTCTCGGTCCAGAAATCCCGCGCACGCGCCAGCGTGGCGGGATCGGTAAGCCCGGGAATTATGGGCATCCCCTCCGGCGGCGCCTGCATCGCGCCGAGCCCCTGCTCCATCATCATCTGCTGCGCGCGGCCCATCACCCAGGTCCAGTGCTGGAGATCGGTCAGGCTCGGAGCGGGCGGAGTTTCGGCCATGACGTCCTCTTATTTTTCCGTAGCCTAGCCCAAGAGTGCCGGGCCATTCCATCCCTCTTTGCGATCTGCACAATCCAAAGGTTTCCGCATTCCCGCGAATGACGTAAGGATCGTGCGCCATCACACGAGGGTTCCATGTCCGAAGATTTCTACCGCATCAAACGCTTACCCCCCTATGTCATCGCCGAAGTGAACGCGATGCGGGCGGCGGCGCGCGCGGGCGGGGAGGACATCATCGATCTCGGCATGGGCAATCCCGATCTGCCGCCGCCCGAGCACGTCATCGAGAAGCTCGTCGAAGTCGCGCGCAAGCCGAGCGCACACGGCTATTCGCAGTCGAAGGGGATTCCCGGCCTGCGCAAGGCGCAGGCGAATTACTACGGCCGCCGGTTCGGCGTCGACGTCGATCCCGAGACCGAGGTCGTGGTCACGATGGGCTCGAAGGAAGGGCTCGCGAGTCTGGCCACCGCGATCACCGCGCCCGGCGACGTCGTGCTCGCGCCGAACCCGTCCTACCCGATCCACACCTTCGGCTTCATCATCGCCGGCGCGACGATCCGCGCGGTGCCGACGACGCCCGACGAGGCGTATTTCGAGAGCCTGGAGCGCGCGATGGCATTCACCGTGCCGCGCCCGTCGGTGCTGGTGATGGGCTATCCGTCGAACCCGACCGCCGAGGTCGTCGACCTCGCCTTCTACGAGCGCGTCGTCGCGTTCGCGAAGAAGCATCAGCTCTGGGTGATCTCCGACCTGGCGTATTCGGAGCTGTATTACGACGGCAAGCCGACCCCCTCGATCCTCCAGGTGCCGGGCGCGAAGGACGTCGCGATCGAGTTCACCTCGCTCAGCAAGACCTATTCGATGGCCGGGTGGCGGATGGGTTTCGGGGTCGGCAACAAGACGCTGATCGCGGCGATGACTCGCGTGAAATCCTATCTCGATTACGGCGCGTTCACGCCGATCCAGGCGGCGGCCTGCGCTGCGCTCAACGGCCCGCAGGATATCGTCGCGCGCAACCGCGAACTTTATCACAAGCGCCGCGACGTGCTGGTGGAAAGCTTCGGCCGCGCCGGGTGGGATATTCCAAGCCCCCGTGCGAGCATGTTCGCCTGGGCGCCTTTGCCGCCCGCCCTCGCGCATTTAGGTAGCCTTGAGTTCACCAAACAATTGCTGACTCACGCGCATGTCGCGGTGGCCCCAGGGGTGGGCTACGGCGAAAACGGCGAAGGCTATGTGAGGATCGCGATGGTCGAGAACGAACAGCGGCTCCGCCAGGCGGCGCGCAACGTGAAGAAATATCTCCAGTCGATGGGCGTCAACACGCCCGCGCGTGGCGCTGGCTAACCACTTAGTGGACATTAATCTGTTGTATTCGGTGGCCGGCGTGCTCGTCGGCCTGATCGTCGGGCTGACCGGCGTCGGTGGCGGATCGCTGATGACGCCGCTGCTGGTGCTCGTCTTCGGCTTCCACCCGGCCACCGCGGTCGGCACCGATCTGCTCTACGCCTCGGCGACCAAGACGGTGGGCACGACCGTGCATGGCTGGCGCGGGACGGTCGACTGGCGCGTCGTGCGGCGGCTCGCGACCGGCAGCGTCCCTGCGGCGATCGCGACGTTGCTCGTGCTGAACCATCTCGGCGAGAAATCGTCCGACACCGGCCATGCGATCACCGTCGTGCTGGGCGTGACGCTGATCCTGTCGGCGGTGGCGACCTTCTTTCGCGGGAAGATCGTCGCGTGGCTCACCCCGCGGATCGGCACCGTCGGCGGCGAGCGTCAGGCAATGCTGACGATCCTGCTCGGCGCCGTCCTCGGCGTGCTCGTCTCGCTGACCTCGGTCGGTGCCGGCGCGCTGGGGATGACCGCGCTCCTGATCCTGTATCCGAAGCTGCCGATCAACCGGCTGGTCGGTTCGGACATCGCGCATGCCGTGCCGCTGACTCTGCTCGGCGGGATCGGCCACTGGATCCTCGGCTCGGTCGACGTCGACCTGCTCGTGTCGCTGTTGATCGGATCGATCCCCGGGATCATCATCGGCAGCCTGATCGCGACGCGCGTGTCGGACCGCGTGCTGGTGCCGGTGCTGGCGACCGTGCTGGCGATCGTCGGCATCCGCCTGATCATCTGAAATGCGCCCGGGTTTCGCCTTCTCGACCCGGTTTCGCGTGCGCTATGCCGAGATCGACGGCCAGCGCATCGTCTTCAACTCGCGCTATCTCGAATATGCCGATGTCGCGGTCACCGAGTTCTGGGACTGGACCGGGATCGCCGCAGCCTTGCCGGATGTGTGGCCCAGCACCGAGTTCAACGTGCGCCGCACCGAGATCGATTATCTGAAGCCGTTCCGCCTGGGCGATACGGTCGAGGCGTTCGTGCGGATCGAGAAGCTCGGCACGTCGAGCCTGACGAAACGTTTCGAGCTCGCGCATGCCGAGACGGGCGAGCTGCATACGGTGATCACCATGGTCAGCGTACACGTCGATCTGGAAACGGGGCGGCCGGTGCCGCTGCCGGACTCGATCCGCACGGTGTTGGTGGCGTTGCTCGCCTAGCAATCCGAAGACAGCATGTTCCCCCGCGAAGGCGGGGGTCCAGACTGGGCTCCCGCCTTCGCGGGAGAACAAGGAAGAAAGAGCGAAGGCAGCTTACTCAGCCGCCTCGGCCTCTTCCCCCGCAACCTCGCCCGGCAGCGCCCAGATCAGGTCCCCCTTCCCCAGCACGCGCCCGTCATGCGCGCGGACCGAGACCGGCTGCAGCGGCCGCCGATCGCGCGCGTCGACCAGGATCGGGAACGCCGGCACGCACGTCTCCCACCGCTCGCCCCATTGCCGGAGCGCGATCATCGTCGGCAGCAGCGCGAAGCCCTTGTCGGTCAGGCCGTAAGCGATCTTGCGCCGGTCCTCCGGGATCGGCTGCCGCTCCAGGATGCCGTGCTCGACCAGCCGCGCCAGCCGGTTCGCCAGGATATTGCGCGCGATGCCGAGCTCCGACTGGAACTCCTCGAAATGGTGCAGGCCGTTGAATGCGGCGCGCAGGATCAGGAACGACCAGCGCTCGCCCATCGCCTCCAGCGCGGCGGGCAGGCTGCATTCCAGCAGGGGTTCGCGCAATTTGCCCATCACGTCATCCTCGTCCGGGGGCAAGCGTACCGCATATGCCGCAGAAGCGAAACGCCCCACGCATTCGCCACTCATGCAGCGATTAGATCACAGTGATCCGACGCTTTTTGTTGCCAAAAGTCCGTGCCCGGCCCCATCTATGATCCGTGTTGCGCCAATATGAACTGGTCGATCGCGTCCTCGACTACGATCCCGACGCCGACGAGGCCCTGCTGAACCGCGCCTATGTCTTCTCGATGCAGGCGCACGGGAGCCAAAAGCGCGCGTCCGGCGATCCGTATTTCAGCCATCCGATCGAGGTGGCGGGAATCCTCACCGACCTGCACCTCGATGCCGAGACGATCGCCACCGCGATCCTCCACGACACGATCGAGGACACGGTCGCGACGCCCGAGGAGATCGAGCGATTGTTCGGTGCGTCGGTCGCGCGTCTCGTCGACGGCGTCACCAAGCTCAGCAAAATCGAGGCGCAGACCGAGAACGAACGCGCCGCCGAAAACCTGCGCAAGTTCCTGCTCGCGATGTCGGACGACATCCGCGTGCTGCTGGTCAAGCTCGCCGACCGCCTGCACAACATGCGGACGCTGCACCACATCGCAAAACCCGAGAAGCGCCGTCGCATCGCCAAGGAGACGATGGACATCTACGCGCCGCTCGCCGAGCGGATCGGCATGTACGAGTTCATGCGCGAGATGCAGTCGCTGGCGTTCGAACAGCTCGAGCCCGAAGCCTCCGAATCGATCAACCGGCGCCTCGAACAGCTCAAAAAGGGCGATGGCGACCGCATTGCGAAAATCGCGTCCGGCCTGAAGCTCGTGCTCGCGCGCGCCGGCGTCGAGGCCGAGATTTCGGGGCGCGAGAAGCATCCCTATTCGATCTTCCGCAAGATGTCGGAGCGGCACATCAGCTTCGAACAGCTGTCCGACGTGATGGCGTTCCGCGCGATCGTCCCGACCGAGGAGGATTGCTACCGCACGCTCGGCATCATCCACCAGCGCTGGCCGATGGTGCCGGGCCGGTTCAAGGATTACATCTCGACGCCCAAGCGCAACGGCTATCGCTCGCTGCACACCTCGGTGATCCATGCCGACAGCGCGCGCATCGAGATCCAGATCCGCACCGCCGACATGCACGCGCAGGCCGAATTCGGGCTGGCGGCGCACTGGGCGTACAAACAGCAGATCAACGGCAGCGACCGGCAGGTCAGCTGGATCCGCGACCTCGTCGAGATCCTCGATACGGCCGAAAGCCCCGAGGAGCTGCTCGAACATACGCGCATGGCGATGTACACCGATCGCATCTTCGCGTTCACGCCGAAGGGCGAGCTGATCCAGCTGCCCAAGGGCGCGACCTCGATCGATTTCGCCTATGCGGTGCATACCGATCTCGGCGACCAGGCGGTGGGTGCAAAAGTCAACGGCCGCGTCGTGCCGCTGTCGACGGTGATCGAGAATGGCGACCAGGTGCAGATCCTGCGCTCGAAGGGCCAGTCGCCGCAGCCGCAATGGCTGAACGTCGCGACCACCGGCAAGGCGCTCGCCGCGATCCGCCGGCATCTGCGCCAGAAGGAGCGCGTCGAGCAGATCGCGCTGGGCCAGAGCCTGTACGAGGACATCGTCACGCGGCTGCCCGCGCAGATCGGCAACGATGCGCTGAGCCATGCGCTCAAGCGGCTGAAACTGCCCGACGAATCGTCGCTGATGGTCGCGATCGCGCGGCGCACGCTGTCCGACGCTGCAGTCATGGAAGCGCTGATGCCGGGGTCGGCGGGCGCCGACGTCACGCATGCGCTGGCGCCGCAATCGAGCGCGATCTCGATCAAGGGCCTCACCCCCGGCGTAGCCTACGACCTTGCGACCTGTTGCCATCCGGTCCCGGGCGACCGGATCGTCGGCCTGCGCCGCCCCGATGCGGGGATCGAGGTGCATGCGATCGACTGCCGCGTGCTGGGCGAACTCGCCGAGCGATCGGAGAACGAGACCGACTGGGTCGACGTGGCCTGGGGCGACGAGACCGAGGGTGCGGTCGCGCGGATATCGGTGATGGTGAAGAACGAGCCGGGCTCGCTCGGCATCGTCTCGACGATCATCGGCGGGCACAAGGCCAACATCATCAACCTGCGGCTGGATACGCGCGACAAGAGCTTCCACACCAACGAGATCGATGTCGAGGTGCACGACGTGCAGCAGCTGATGCGGCTGATGGCGGGGCTGCGCGCGGCGGACGCGGTGCACACCGTGGAGCGCGTGTAGAAACATCCGACGATGACGGCGGGCGCAGCGGACGCTAGACGGGGGCGATGAACCGTCCCTCTCTCTCGGCCCCGTCCCTTTCAATCGTCGTGCCCTGCTATAACGAGGCCGCGTGCCTCGACATCCTGCACGCCCGTATTTCCGGCGCGGCCAAGGTCGCGGTCGGCAACGATTACGAGATCGTGCTGATCAACGACGGCTCCCGCGACGACAGCTGGGACGTGATGCAACGCCTCGCCAGCGCCGACCCGCGGCTGGTCGCGATCAACCTGTCGCGCAACCATGGCCACCAGCTGGCGCTCACCGCGGGGCTCGATCTGTGCGCGGGCGAGCAGATCCTGATCATCGACGCGGATCTGCAGGATCCACCCGAGCTGCTGTCCGACATGCGCGCGGCGATGGCGGCGAGCCAGGCCGACGTGGTCTATGCTGTGCGCCGCCAGCGCGCGGGCGAGACGGTGTTCAAGAAGGCCACCGCCGCCGCCTTTTATCGCCTGCTGACGCGGATGACCGAAACGCCGATCCCGCTCGATACCGGCGATTTCCGCCTGATGAGCAGGCGGGCGCTGGATGCGTTCCTGAGCTTGCCCGAACAGGCGCGCTTCATCCGCGGCATGGTCGCCTGGATCGGCTTCCGCCAGGTCCCGTTCCCCTATGACCGCGCCGAGCGGCTCGCGGGCGAGACGAACTACCCGCTCGCCAAGATGATCCGGCTCGCGTTCGACGCGGTCACCGGCTTTTCGACCGCGCCGTTGCGGTTTGCCAGCCATGCGGGGCTTGCGCTGACCGGCGTGTCGCTGCTGCTGTTCGTCTATATCGCGATCGGCTGGCTGTCGGGCAGCGCGGTGCAGGGCTGGACCTCGACGATGCTGGTCACCGTGTTCCTGGGCGCGGTGCAGATGTTCGTGCTGGGGATGATCGGCGAATATCTCGGCCGGCTTTATGTCGAGTCGAAGCGCCGGCCGCTCTATATCGTGGCGGATATCGCTGGCCCGATCCAGGGCAAGGCGACGCTGGGGTTCCGCGCGGAGCCGGTCGACGCGGTGCAGGCGCCTGATGGCCCCCCGCCCGTTCGCGTCGACTAAACGAACGCTACCTAGTCGCTGCACCACCCCGGCGAAGGCCGGGGCCCAATTGGAAAGGTCGCAGTAACGAAGTGCACCCGCAGTCAGCACCGTCCCTTAATTGGGCCCCGGCCTTCGCCGGGGTGGTGCTTGCTTAAGATCCAAGATTCCTGCCCCGTCATCCCGACCCACCGCCAATCCTCCCCCGCAAGGGGGGGTGGCGCGAAGCGACGGAGGGGGAGGACACACAGCAGAGGTTGGCGCGTACCGCCCCCTCCGTCAGGCAAACGCCAGCCACCTCCCCCTTGCGGGGGAGGATCGAGGAAGCTTACCGCGGGACCGCCAGCGTCACGATCGACACCCCCGGCGTCATCGGCACGCGGCCGACCAGATGGCGTTCCAGCCGGAAGATTGTCTCGAACAGCGCGTTGACCGGCTTGGGCGGCGGGGAATCATCGCTGTCGTCGCGCCCCGTCATCCGTCCGGCGATCCGGGCCGCCGCCGCCAGCGGGAACAGCAGCGAATTGAAATAGCCGAGCTTTTCGGGCGTGAGCCCCGCAGTCTCGATCGCCGCCTTCAGCGTCGCCTTCGAATAGCGGCGGTGATGATGGTTCACGACGTCGTGCGCGCTCCACAGCCACGCATGCGCCGGCACCGCAATCAGGATCTTGCCGCCGGGCGCGAGGCAATCCGCCATCGCCTTCAGCGCCGCGACGTCGTCCTCGATATGCTCGACGACATCGAGCACCGCGATCAGGTCGTAATGGCCACGCGGCACGCCCGGCAGTTCGGGCAGCGGCGCCGCGCCGACCGGCTTGCCGAGCCGCTCGCTTGCAATCTCGCGCGCGGCGGGATCGATCTCGATCGCGTCGATGCTGCCGAACGCGGCCAGCATCGGCAGATTGTGCCCGGTGCCGCAGCCGATCTCGAGGATCTTGGCGTCCTTCGGCAAAGCGCCGTAGCGGGTCAGGTAATCGGCGAGGATGTCGCGGCGCGCGCGGTACCACCAGTGCGTGGAGTCATGTGCGGCCATCCGGTCGTAGACGATGCGATCCATCAGTAATTCGCCCAGTTCGTTGGAAGCATCAGTTGAAAACCCAAAGGCGGTTGAGCACGAAGCTCAGGATCGCGGCAAGAAGCACGGCGGGGACCAACGGGACCCACGGGTGCAGGTGAAACAGCGCGGTGCCGATCCAGGTGACCAGCGCGTTGAGCGCGAGCCCGGCGCCCTGGACGATCACGAACTTGATATGCCGCCCCGCCCCGGGCTCCTTCGCATGTCCCCTGAAGCTCCAGCGGCTGTGCAGGAAGAACCCGACGACCACCGCGACGGCAAACGCGAACGGCACCGCCGCCACCGCCTGGCGTGGTGGGAAGACATACGCCGTCAGCGGCAGGTAGACGAGCGAATAGACCATGCTCGTGAAGCCGCCGGCAATCCCGAAGCGCACGAGCTGGCCGAGCACGCCGCTCGCCCGCATCTGCTCCACCTGTCGCCAAATCGCCTGCATGCCCGCCTTGTTCTTTACCAACACCGCGATAGAGCGACGCTTGAGATATGCCCGCGCATCTAGAGTGCGTGCGGGCCGGAGGAAAGCGTTTTGGATCAGGCACCACCGCGGCGGCATACGCTGCTCGACGCACTCGATCGGCATTGGATCGCCTTGTCGTTGCTCGCCTGGGTGGCGGTGGCGGCATGGTCGATGGTCGATCGCTGGGGGCAGGTCCGCTGGCTGTCGCTCGGCGATACCGACGACAATATGCGGCTGATGCAGGTCCGCGCGCTGCTCGACGGCCAGGGCTGGTACGATCTGCGCAACTACCGGCTGAACCCGCCGGTCGGGTTCGACATTCACTGGAGCCGGATCGTCGACCTGCCGATCGCCGGGCTGATCCTGGTCTTCCGTTTGTTCACGAGCAACAGCTGGGCGGAGCGGCTGGCGTGCGGGATCGCGCCGCTGCTGCCGCTGTCGATCGCGATGCTCGGCATCGGCGCGACCGTGCGGCGGCTGATCAGCCCCTATGCGTGGCCGCTCGCCATCGTGTTCATGGTCGGCGCGACCGGCACGATGCTGATGTTCATGCCCGAGCGGATCGATCATCACGGCTGGCAGCTGGCGATGCTGAGCCTCACGGTCGCGGGCCTGTGCGACACCAACGGCCGCCGCGGTGGCGCGATGGTCGGCATCGCCAGCGCGGTATCGCTGTCGATCGGGCTCGAGCTGTTGCCCTATGCGGCGATGGCAGGCGCGATCATCGCGCTGCGCTGGGTCTGGGACCGGGCGGAGGCGGAGCGGCTGTCGATCTATGCGCTGACGCTGGGCGGCGGCAGCACGCTGGGGTTCGCGTTGTTCGCGTCGAACGCCAACCAGGCGATGCGCTGCGACGCGCTGACGCCGGTGTGGCTGAGCGTGATGATCGCGGCGGGGATGCTGCTGTTCCTGCTCGCGCGGTTCGGGCCCGCCTCGCGCGGCGCGCGGCTGGCGCTGGCGCTGGCGGCCGGCGCGGCGATCGTCGCCGGCTTCGCACTCGTCTTCCCGCAGTGCCTCGGCCGCCCGGAGGGCATTTCGCCCGAGCTGCAGCGCAACTGGCTGAACAATGTCCGCGAGGCCAAGCCGATCTACAAGCACAGCTTCCGCGTCGGCTTCGCGCTGGCGACGCTGCCGATCATCGGCCTGATCGGTGCGATCGTCGCCGCCTGGCGTGCGCGGCGCGATCCGCGTGCGGTCGGCTGGGCGGCGGTCGCGCTGTTCACCGCGTTCGCCTGCGCGATGCTGCTGTGGCAGGTCCGCGCCGGCCCCGCCGCGCAATTGCTGGCGATCCCGGGGGCGACCGCGCTCGGCTGGCTGATCCTGCCGAGGCTTCTCGGCAACCGATCGCTGGCGGTGCGCGTGCTGGGCACGGTCGGCGCGTTCCTGATCGTCTCCGGGCTGTTCGCGGGGATGGTGATCCAGTATTTCCCGATCGACCGCCCCAAGCCCTATGAAAAGCGCGTCAACATGGCGACGGGCAACTGCCTGCGGACGACAGTGCTGCTCGCGCTCAACAAATACCCCGCGCAGACGATCTTCACCTTCGTCGACATGGGCCCGCGGCTGATCACGATCACGCATCACGATGCGATCGCAGGGCCGTATCACCGCAACGGCGACGCGATCCTCGACGTCCAGCATGCGTTCGGGGGAACCGCGGACCAGGCACATGCGATCGTCAAGCGCCATGGCGCGACGATGATGCTGCTCTGCCCCAACGCGGCGGAATCGACCAACTACAAGGCGCGTAGCCCCAAGGGGTTCTACGCGGAGCTTGCCAAGAACGAGGTGCCGACGTGGCTGACGCCGCTCCCGCTGCCGCGCAATTCGCCGCTGCGGCTGTTCAAGGTGGACTGATGCCCACCGCCGTTATCCCGACGAAAGTCCGGATGACGGCTTAGTGCAGCACCACCGACAGGCCATCGAGCACGAACTGCACCGCCAGCGCCGCCAGCAACACGCCGAGCAGGCGGGTGATCACCGCCTCGATCTTCGCGCCTAGGATCCGCATGATCGGCCCAGCGGCCAGCAGCGCGACCAGCGTCAGCAGCAGGATCGTCACCATCGCGGCGAGCACGATCGCCGAGCGCTCGAGCCCGCTGTTGCGGCTCATCAATAGCATGACCGACGCGATCGAGCCCGGCCCGGCGATCATCGGCATCGCCATCGGGAAGATCGAGACGTCCTCAGCCTCGGGGTCGCTCGCGACCTTGGCGGCGCGATCCTCGCGGCGCTCGGTGCGCTTTTCGAACACCATCTCTAGCGCGATCAGGAACAGCATGATGCCGCCGGCGATGCGGAAGCTCGCAAGGCTGATGCCCAACCCTTTCAGCAACGCCTCGCCGAACAGCGCGAACACGAACAGGATCGCCGCCGAGACGCCGACCGCGCGGATCGCCATCGCCCGCTTCTGCGTCGCCGACGCGCTCGCCGACAGTCCGGCATAGATCGGCGCGCAGCCGGGCGGATCGATGACCACGAAGAACGTGATCAGCGACGAGATATAGAGTTCGATCACAGGCTCGACTCCTCGATCGCGACGCCTTCGCGGCGCCCTGCCGAGACCAGAGTATTGCGCAACAGGCACGCGATCGTCATCGGCCCGACGCCCCCCGGTACCGGCGTGATGGCGCCCGCGACGTCGACCGCGCTCGCAAAGTCGACGTCGCCGACCAGCCCCGTCTCGGTCCGGTTGATGCCGACGTCGATCACCGTCGCGCCGGGTTTGAGCCAGTCGCCCTTGATCATCTGCGGGATCCCGACCGCGGCGACGACGATGTCGGCGCGGCGGATATGTGCGGGCACGTCCTTCGTCCGGCTATGGACGACGGTGACGGTGCAGCTTTCGCCGAGCAGCAGTTGCGCCATCGGCTTGCCGACGATGTTCGAGCGCCCGACGACGACCGCCTCGAGCCCGCTCAGGCTCGGCAACACGCTCTTGAGCAGCAGCACGCAGCCGAACGGCGTGCAGGGCACGAACCCCGGCAGTCCGGTCGCGAGACGGCCGGCGTTGATCGGGTGGAAGCCGTCGACGTCCTTGTCGGGATCGATCGCCGATATCACCGCCTGCTCGTCGATATGCTTGGGCAAGGGCAGCTGGACCAGGATGCCGTCGATCGCCGGATCGGCGTTGAGCGTCGCGACCAGCGCCAGCAGGTCCTCGGCCGACACGTCGGCGGGCAGCCGGTGCTCGATGCTCTCCATCCCCGCCTCGCGCGTCGCTTTGCCCTTCGAGCGGACATAGACGCTGGAGGCGGGATCCTCGCCGACCAGCACCACGGCAAGGCCGGGCGCGCGGCCCGCCTGTGTCCGAAAGGCGGTGACGCCCTCTGCGATACGGGCCCGGAGGCCGGCGGCGAAGGCCTTGCCGTCGATGATGGTCGCGCTCATGCCCGCGGCCCATAGAGCGCGGACGCGATTTCCGCCAGCGTAGCGACATCGCCGGCGATATGCAGGCGCTTCAGCCGCGCGGTTTCGCCCGAGACGATCGTCACCGCGCGCTTGGGCACACCGAAGCTCTTGGCAACGAGCGCAACCAGTCCGGCGTTCGCGGCACCATCGACGGGCGCCGCCGCCAGGCGCGCGGCAAGATGCTCGGGGGTGCCGGCGGCGAGCATATCGCGGCCGCCGCGCGGGGTTACCCGGACGGCAATCGCCAAGCCGTCACCGACCGCGCGCCAGGCAGCCGGTCCGTTCAATAAGCCGCGACGAGATAGTTCTGCGCGATGTTCGGGATGACGATGTTGGTCAAGATGTAGAGGATCAGCAGCACGACCAGCGGCGACAGGTCGAGCGCGCCGAAATCGGGCAGGATCCGACGGATCGGGCGATAAAGCGGCTCGGTGATCTTCTGCAGCGCGTTCCACACCGTGCGGACGAAATCGCTCTGCGTGTTGATGACGTTGAACGCGATCAGCCATGACAGCACCGCCTGGATCACGATGACCCACCAGACGAGATTGAGCAGCAATTGGACGATCTGAAGAAGGGCGATCAAGGCGTGGGTCTCCGCTGGTGTATTGCTGATATAAGGGGGCGGAGGGAGAACGAGAAGGCCTGTGATGTTGCTGGATTGCACGTGACGATTTCAGCCGCACCTGCCGCCCCGAGTCCCGTCATCCTGGGCTCGACCCAGGATCCAGAGCCACGAAGATTACCTTTTGAGGCTCTGGATCCTGACTTTCGTCAGGATGACGGGGGTGAAAGGCGGCTCGTCCCCTACCGCGCCGCGCCCGTCGCGCTCACCAGCGTGCCCGCGCCCTGCTTGGTGAAGATCTCGAGCAGCATCGCATGCGGCACACGGCCGTCGATGATCACCGCGGCGTCGACGCCCGACTGGACTGCGGCGACGCAGGTTTCCAGCTTGGGGATCATCCCGCCCGTCACCGTGCCGTCGGCGCGCAGTTCGGCGATCCGCGCCGGATCGAGGTCGGTCAGCAATTCGCCCTCCTTGTCGAGCACGCCGACGATATCGGTCAGCAGGAAGAAGCGCGCGGCGCCCATTGCCGCCGCGATCGCGCCCGCCATCGTATCCGCATTGATGTTGTAGGTGTGACCATCGGCGCCGATGCCGATCGGGGCGATCACCGGGATGATGTCGGCGGCGATCAGCGTATCGAGGATCGTCCGGTCGACCGCGATCGGCTCGCCGACGAAGCCCAGGTCGACATGGCGTTCGATCCCCTGGAGCTTGTCGGGCTCGCGACCATGGCCGACCTTCTGCGCGAGGACGAGGCCGGCGTCCTTGCCCGAGATGCCGACCGCGCGGCCCCCCGCCTGGCCGATCCAGCCGACGATTTCCTTGTTGATCGAACCCGCGAGGACCATTTCGGCGATCTGCGCGGTCTCCGCATCGGTCACGCGCAGGCCGTCGACGAAACGCGATTCGACGCCGAGCCGCTTGAGCATCGCGCCGATCTGCGGCCCGCCGCCATGCACCACGACCGGGTTGATGCCGACCGCCTTCAGCAGCACCATGTCCTCGGCGAAATCGCGCTGCAGCTCGGGGTCGCCCATCGCATGGCCGCCATATTTCACGACGAACGTCTTGCCCGCATAACGCTGCAGATAGGGCAGCGCCTCGGTGAGCGTTTCGGCCTTGGCGAGCAGGGCGGGATCGGGCGTGTGATCGGTCATCCGCGTCCCTTAGCCAGTGCGGGGGATTAGCGAAAGCCGGACCGCATATCACCAATTCCGTCATCCTGACGAAAGTCAGGATCCAGGGTAACGGGCGGCGTCCCTCGTGGCTCTGGATCCTGACTTTCGTCAGGATGACGCAGGCACGGACGTCAGGATGCCGGGCTTGGTGAAACGATTAGCCCCGGTCCAGCCACCGCCCGAGCTTCACGAAGAACGTGATCATGAACGGCACCAGCACGATCGACAGCACGACCTTGGTCAGCATCTGCCCCGCCATCAGCTCGACGATCGGCCGCGCGCCGAGGAACGAGATGGTGATGAACAACACCGTGTCGATCACCTGCGAGACGATGCTGGCGATCATCCCGCGCAGCCACACCAGCTTGCCCTCGCCGCCGCCGACCTGCCCCGCAAGCTTGGCGAAGATCAGCACGTTGAGCGTCTGCGAGATGCCGTAGGAGATCAGCCCCGCCATCATCATCCGCGCGCCCTGCCCGACGACGATCGGAAACGCGTCGACCGCGGGCGGGTACATGCCGGGATCGTGCGGCAGCGCGAGCACCAGCTGGATCAGCGCGGCGGACACCAGCAAGGGTATGAACCCGAGGCGGACCAGCAGCGTCGCGGTCTTCTGCCCGTGCAGCTCGGCGATCGCGCTGCTGAGCACGACCAGCAGCAGGAATGCGAAGATCCCCGCCTCGACCGCGAGCGGGCCGAGCGCGACCTGTTTGACCCCCAGCACGCCGGCGATGCACACCATGCCGCCATACAGCACGGAGAATATGAAGAGCGAACGCGGGAACGCGGGAAGGTCTGTATTCATCGCCGCGGACGCTAGCGAAAACGCGCGCGCCGTCAAATGACAAGCGGGGGCGAAAACCGGCCTGTCCTCAAATGACTGGCGACTAGCGCCCGCCCGTGTCATGTCGGCCGCTTGCGCAGCCGGGGGGCCGCGTGTGTCATCGTACGAGAACGCAGGGCGTCCATGGAAAGACTAGTCATCGGCCTGGGCGGTATCGCCGTCATCCTCGGCATCGCCGTGCTATTGTCGAGCGATCGCCGGGCGATCCGCCTGCGCATCGTCGGCGCCGCCTTCGCGCTGCAGGCGGGCATCGCCGTCCTCGTGCTCTATTCCAGCTTCGGCAAGGTCGTGCTCGGCGAGATGTCGGGCGGCGTCGCCAACCTGCTCGGCTATTCGCAAAAGGGCACCGAGTTCCTGTTCGGCAAGATGGCGACCCCCGAAATCGGCGGCCAGAGCTTCGCGATCGCTGCGCTGCCGGTCATCATCTTCTTCGCCAGCCTCGTCTCGATCCTCTATTATCTCGGCATCATGCAGTTCGTCGTGCGCTGGGTCGGCGGCGGGATCGAGAAGGTCATCGGCGTCTCGAAGGTCGAATCGCTGTGCGCCGCGGCGAACATCTTCGTCGGCCAGAGCGAATCGCCGCTCGTCATCCGCCCCTATCTCGCAGGCCTCACGCCGGCGCAGCTGTTCACGGTGATGACCAGCGGGATGGCCGGCGTCGCGGGCACCATCCTCGCCGCCTATGCGTCGATGGGGATCCGCATCGATTATCTGCTCGCCGCCAGCTTCATGGCGGCGCCCGGCGGCATCCTGATGGCCAAGATCATCATGCCCGACCGCGTCACCCCGCCCGAGGGCGAACTCGCGCTCGGCGACCTGCCCGGCGAATCGTCGGCTGGCGAACCCATGCCGCAGGCGACGCACGACGAGGAAAAGCCTGCCAACCTGATCATGGCCGCGGCGCAGGGTGCGCAGACCGGCGTCCGCCTCGCGGTCGCGGTCGGCGCGATGGTGCTGGCGTTCGTCGCGCTGGTGGCGCTCGCCAACGGCCTGCTCGGCGGGCTCGGCAACATGATCGGCCTGCCCGGGCTCAGCTTCCAGGGCCTGCTCGGCTATCTCTTCGCGCCGATCATGTTCCTGCTCAACGTGCCCTGGAACGAGGCGGGCATCGCGGGCGGGCTGTTCGGGCAGAAGATCGTGCTGAACGAATTCGTCGCCTACATCTCGCTCGGCACGCAGCAGGGGCTGAGCGCACGCACGATCGCGGTGATCACCTTCTCGCTCTGCGGCTTTGCCAACTTCTCGTCGATCGCGATCCAGATGGCGGTGACGGGCAGCCTGGCCCCCAACCAGCGGCCGATGATCGCCAAGCTCGGCCTGCGCGCGCTGGCCGCGGGCAGCCTCGCCAACCTGATGTCCGCCGCGCTCGCGGGGCTGCTGATCAGCTGAGTCGCCCTCCTCTGTCATCCTGACTTTCGTGAGGATGACAGAGGTTGAGACGACAGGGCCGGGACGACACGGCGCGTAGAACGCAATCGGACTCGCCGCCTTTCGGCGACGAGCCCGACGCCACTGCCTTTCGGGGGAGAGGAGGCAGCTCTCTTTTATTATAGTCGATTACGGCAGCATCACCGTGTCGATAACGTGAATAACGCCGTTCGACTGCATGACGTTGGCGATCGTGATCTTACCTTGGTGGCCCTTGCCGTCCATGATGCCCCATCCCATGCCGACCTTCTTGAACATCAGCGGCTCGCCCTGCACGGTGGTGTAGGTCGCGGTGCCGCCGTTTGCCTTCGCCTTGGCGGCGATGTCGGCCGCGGTGATCGTGCCGGGGACGACGTGATAGGTCAGGACCCCAGCGAGTTGCGCCTTGTTCTCGGGCTTGAGCAGCGTGTCGACGGTGCCGGCGGGCAGTTTCTTGAACGCGGCGTTGGTCGGCGCGAACACCGTGAACGGACCCGGACCCGACAGCGTCTCGACGAGGCCTGCAGCCTTCACCGCGGCGACGAGCGTCGTGTGATCCTTCGAATTGACCGCGTTCTCGACGATATTCTTGGTCGGGTACATCGCGGCACCACCGACCATCGGGTTGGTCTTGGCAGCAACGAGCGTGCTACCGCTGGCGACGACGGCAACGGCGACGATTGCCGTACGGAAAACATGATTCATGGCATCTCTCCTGCGCGGAGCCTGTGTGCGGCGCCACTGCCGGAGATACGCGCCGTCTGATGGAAGGATGCAGGCGCCATCAGATAGTTGCAACGAGTTTGGACCAAGCGGCGCTCTCGTCCTCGTACCGCCGCATGACCGCTAGGTCGGTCGCGATCGCGGTCTCCAGATCGACCTCGACCGAGCCGCTCCACTCGAACGTCGCATTGCCCGACAGCGTCACCATCGCCGCCGCATTCGCCTGCGCGCGGACGAGCCCGCCCTTGTTGAACACGGTCGTCTGCGTGTCGTACGCAATCCGCCCGGTCAGGCACGCGGCATAGGTCGACGCCGCCATCGCGCTGCCGCAACTGTCGGTGAGCCCAACCCCGCGCTCGAAGGTGCGCACGAAAAGGTCGCGCCCCCGCAGCTCGACGAAGCTGACATTCGCGCGATTGGGCAGCCAGTCGGGCGCGGCCTCGCACGCTCCGCCGACGCAGACGAGTTCGGCCTCGTCGATCGCGTCGACGAACGTCACGAGATGTGGATTCGGCATCGCCACTGCAGTGAACGCGCGCGGCGTCGGCAAGCCGGCGATCGGCGCGTCGACGACCCGGTCCACCCCCACCGCCATCGGCCATGCGGCGACGTCGAGCGAGGCCGGCCCCGCAATCTCGCGGACGGTATAGACGCCGGCCGCGATATCGGCATCGCGCACCACTACCGCATCGCTCGTCTTGAGCAGCGCGGTCGCGGTCTTTGTGCCCGTCGCGGCGAACCCCGCGCGCGCTACGCACCGCAGCCCGTTCAGGCACGTCTCGGATTCGCTGCCGTCGGAATTGAACATCCGCATCCCGAACGCGTGATCCGCATCGCCATCGGTGAGCAGCAACAGCCCATCGCCGCCAACCGGGCCGTCGCGATCCGCGAGCGCCCGCGCGACCGCCGCCCACGCCGCATCGCCGAGCGTCGACGCGCGCGCGTCGATCAGCGGGAAATCATTACCGGACCCATGACATTTTACGAGATCGAAGCGCATGCTTGCCATCTAGTCATGCGACTGCGCCAAAGCGAGCGCCTAACCGATCGCATACTGCGCCGCCACCCGATCGAGCGCGAGCGTCAGCACCAGCCGCCCCGCCCGCGCCGGCCATTGCAACGCCTTCTCCGCGACGGGCAGACCCTCGCCCGCGCAGACCACGCGCCACAGGATATCCGCGAGCCCCGGCCCCGCCGCCGCCAGCGCCGCGTCGAACCGCGCCTTTGCCGCGATCTGCGCCGACGTCGGATCGAGCCCGTTATGGCCGCCGTCATACCGGGCGCCATCGACCCGCTCCGCCCAGCGCATCGTCACGCTCGGCGCGATCGACGCGCGCTCGTAGTCGGCGCGCAATCGCTCCCCCGCCGCGAACTGTCGCGCGTTGACCAGCCCGCGCGCGCGCAGCCACCCGAGCGGCGATTCGGCCAGATTTACTGTCACCGTCCGCCCGCGCCGAGGCCCCGACGGCAGCGGCACGCCCTCCGAATCGATCGACCGTTCTACCAATTCGCGCATCCACCGTCTCCCTTACTCATAGCGATTGCCATATCGGCACGGTTGTAGGACAGAAGAATAACCCATCTGGTTTGGAGCCTGTCGATGATCACCGCCATCCGCCAAGTTCGCCGTGCCAAGGGCCTGACGCTCGAGGATGTCGCGCGGCGCTGCGTCCCGCCGACGACGGCGCAGACGATCGGCCGGCTTGAAACCGGCACGCGCACCGTCTCGGTCGGCTGGCTCAACCGCATCGCCGCCGCGCTGGGCGTCGAAGCCGCCGATCTCGTCACGCTGCCCGACCGCGCCGACCTGCCCGTCACCGCGATCCTCGATGCGCGCGGCGCACACGCCCCCCGGCGCACCGCGACGGTCGCGCCCCCGCAGGTCGCATCGGGCCAGATCGCTCTGACGGTATCGTGTGGCATCGGCGACTATCGCGCGGGCGACGTGATCTGGTGTGCGATGGTCGCGCCCGAGGAGTTTGCGACCGCGTTCAACCGCGACGTGCTCGTCCCGCACCCCGCAGGCCGGTTCGTCTTCGGACGGCTGATCGGATGCGGCGACGGCGTCACCCTGTTGCCGCCGGGCGCGGGCACGCAGCCGCAGACGATCGAGGACCCCGCCTGGATCGCGGTCGCGATCCGGCTCGTCCGCGACCTGTGACGATCGAATGCAGGGATGGTGGGCGATGACGGGCTCGAACCGCCGACATTCTCGGTGTAAACGAGACGCTCTACCAACTGAGCTAATCGCCCCCTCTCGGGTCGACGTGCGATGCCAAAGCCCGGCGGCCGGGGCAAGCTAAAAGGGCGGGCACCGTCATGGAATCCGCAGATTCGCCCCTGTCGTGGCCAGGATATACCCCCGCATCGCCTCGCTTGCGCGCTCGGAAAGCGCCATGAACGCGCGTCGCCGGTCGTGCATGTCGGGGCGGCGTTCGAACAGCCCCGTGTCGGTCATCCGCGCGATCCAGCGCAGTGCGGTGGTGGGTGCGACCGCGGCGGCGATGCACAGGCTCGACACCGAGACCCGCGCCTGTTCGAGTTCGGCGGCGTAGAGGTCGAGCAGCATGTCCCAGCCCGGATCCTCAAACAGCGCGGTGCCGAAAAACTGGTCGCGCAACCGCCGCGCGCGGATCGCCCGCCGGACGTCTGCAGCACTCGGCGTGGCGAGCGACGGCGGCGCGCCGTAGCGGGTCGTCCGGTCGCCGACGATCGGCGCGGCGGGTGCATCCCCCGCAAGCTCCGCACGGGTCAGCCGCGCGAGCGCCTCGGCGATCCGCGCGACCTCGGTGTTCAGCCGCTCCAGTCGCATGCCATCGGTCTCGCGCCCGGTATCGAACACGCCCGCAGGACTGCGCGTGCGCTCGACGGCGACCACGATGGCCGCCAAGCAGTCCGCGACGCCGGGATCGACCAGCAGCGTCGTGCCGCCGCCCAGGGTCGCCGCCGAGACCGCATCGATCTGGTCGGCATCCAACGCGACCACCAGCGCGGCCTCCAGAACGGCCGCGCGCGCGACGATCCGCGGCAGATGGTCGGCAAGGACGGCGGCGTCCACCCCCGCCGCCTCGACCACCACCACCTGCGGCGTGGCGTGAAGGGCGAACGGCGCCTGCCACCCGATCCGGGCGACGATCCGCCCGTCGACCGCCGCCAGCGCGGCGGCGAAACAGTCGGGTGCGCCCTCTGCCGTGATCAGGATCGCATCGATCCCGGTGTCGTACCGCGTATCGGAAGGGGCGTCGTCGAGTGGGGTCATGGCTATCTCCGCTGGGTTGCGAAGACTAGCCTCGGCGATCGCCAGAATTACACCCGAACTGGAACGAGTTTCGTTGAAGTTGGGGAACCTTCGCGAGACGAGGCCGATCGCCTAGTCGAGCGCCTTGACGATATCCTCGACCATCTTCTTGGCATCGGCGAGCAGCATCATCGTATTGTCGCGGTAAAACAGGTCGTTATCTACCCCTGCATAGCCGACGCCACCCATTGATCGCTTGATGAACAGCACCGTCTTGGCCTTTTCCACATCGAGCACGGGCATGCCGTAGATCGGCGAGGCCTTGTCGGTCTTGGCGGCGGGGTTGGTCACGTCGTTGGCGCCGATCACGAACGCGACGTCGGTCTGCGCGAACTCGCTGTTGATGTCCTCGAGCTCGAACACGTCGTCATACGGCACGTTCGCCTCCGCCAGCAGCACGTTCATATGCCCCGGCATGCGCCCCGCGACCGGGTGGATCGCGTATTTCACGCGGACGCCCTCGGCCTTCAGCTTGTCGCCCATCTCGCGCAGGACGTGCTGCGCCTGCGCCACCGCCATGCCGTAGCCGGGGACGATGATGACCTGCTCGGCCTGGCTCATCAGGAACGCGGCGTCCTCCGCCGAACCGCGCTTCCACGGACGATCGATCGCCGTGCCGCCGCCGCTGGTATCCGCGACCGCGCCGAACCCGCCGGCGATCACGCTGATGAAGCTGCGGTTCATCGCGCGGCACATGATGTAGCTCAGGATCGCGCCCGAGCTGCCGACCAGCGCACCGGTGATGATCATCGCGCTGTTGTGGAGCGTGAAGCCCATCGCGGCGGCGGCCCAGCCCGAATAGGAATTGAGCATGCTGACGACCACCGGCATGTCCGCG
The DNA here is from genome assembly GCF_001421805.1 of Sphingomonas sp. Leaf34. Taxonomy (GTDB): domain Bacteria; phylum Pseudomonadota; class Alphaproteobacteria; order Sphingomonadales; family Sphingomonadaceae; genus Sphingomonas. The sequence goes on from NZ_LMLC01000001.1 coordinate 816,042, forward strand.
CCGCCGATCGGGACGATCAGCAGGAAGCCGATGGCGAAGCTCAGCAGCGTGATCGTCCAGAAGATCCACGCCGACTGGTCGGTCACGAAATACCCGATCAGCCCGAGGATGCCGGCGAGCAGCGCGAGATTGATGACGTGGCGCCCCGGCAGCATGATCGGCTTGCCGCCCATGTTGCCGTTGAGTTTCAGGAACGCGATCACCGAGCCCGAAAACGTGATCGCACCGATCGCGACGCCGAGCCCCAGCTCGATCCGGCTGACAGGGTGGATCACCGCGAAAGGCTGGCCGATCATCGGCACGACGAGGTCGGAAATCCCGAACGCCTGCGGGTTGAGATAGGCCGCGACGCCGACGAGCACTGCAGCGAGCCCGACGAGGCTGTGGAACGCGGCGACGAGCTGCGGCATCGCGGTCATCGCGATCTTTTTCGCGGTGACTAGGCCGATGATGGCGCCGATCACTATGGCCGCGAGAATTTCGGCAATCGTTAGCGCATCGTAAGTCCACGTTTCCCCGTAAAGGTCGGCGCGATCGATCATCCCTCCCGCGACCGGCACATGCGTCACCAGCGTCGTCACGACCGCGATCGTCATCCCGATAATACCGAAGCGGTTGCCGCGCTGGCTCGACGCCGGGCTCGACAGCCCGCGCAGCGCGAGGATGAAACACACCCCCGCGACCAGATAGGCGAGCGATGCCCAGGGGCTGACCGTCAGTTCATGCATATCGCGTCCCCTCGCCTGGCGTGCCGCTCACTTGCTCGAAGCGGGCGCGACCGGCCGTTCCTTCTTCTTGTACATCGCCAGCATCCGCGCGGTGACCGCAAAGCCACCGAAGATGTTGACGCTCGCCAGCACCACCGCGACCAGCCCGAGCGCCTTGGCGACGCCCGACCCGGCACCGATCCCGGCAGCGGCGGCGGCGATCAGCGCGCCGACGATGATGACGCTGGAGATCGCATTGGTCACCGCCATCAGCGGCGTGTGCAACGCGGGCGTGACCGCCCAGACGACGAAATACCCGACGAAACACGCCAGCACGAAGATCGACAGGATCGCGATAAAGTCCATTATTCGGTTCCCAATTCTCTCACGCTGCGGCGCGTGTCGCCATCAACGGCCCGAAGCTCTCGGATCACGACATCATAATCTCGAGGTTTCATCGTCCGCTCCACAAGAGCCATAGACGCAACACTGCCGTACATCATTCCTCCCCGGCACGGGGAGGGGGACCGGCCGCAGGCTGGTGGAGGGGGCGGGCCGCAGACGACACGATCATCGTCACCACGGCCTCGATATCCCCCAGCACGTCGCCGGCGGCCACACGCAGCACCCGGTGGCCATTCTGCTCTAAAAATCGGTCGCGATCGGTGTCGCGCTGGAGGCGATCGCCGCGGCCGTGGAATTCGCCATCGACCTCGACCGCCAGCTTGGCAGCGGCGCAGTAGAAGTCGCAGACGTAGGGACCGATGGGATGCTGGTGCCGGAATTTGAAGCCGGTCTTCTGTCCTCGCAGATGCTCCCAAAGCAGCACCTCGGGAAGGCTCATCTTGCGGCGCAGTCGGCGCGCCAGCGATACTTCAGGACGCAGCATAGGCGGGACGCCCCCTCCACCGGCTGCGCCGGTCCCCCTCCCCGTGCCGGGGAGGAATATCACGACGTGAGCCGCGCGTTCACGATTTTGCCGCCTTGGGTCAGGCGGATCGCGTCGCCGATCTCGGCGTCGAGCACCGGTCGCCCCGCGTCCTTGTCCCAGAACGCGCTCAGGAAATTGAACAGGTTGCGGCTGAACAGCGCGCTCGCGTCCGCCGCCAGCCGCGACGGCACGTTGCGGTGGCCGACGATCGTCACGCCGTTCACGACGACCACCTCGCCCGCGACCGAACCCTCGACATTGCCGCCCTGCTCGACCGCGAGATCGACGATCACCGAGCCCGGCTTCATGCTGGCCACCTGCGCCGCCGAGATCAGCCGCGGCGCCGAGCGCCCGGGAATCAGCGCGGTCGTGATGACGATATCCTGCTTGGCGATGTGCCCGGACACGAGCTCGGCCTGCGCCGCCTGATATTCGGGCGACATCTCGCCGGCATAGCCGCCCGTCCCCTCGCCTTCGATCCCTGCGACATTCTCGACGAAGATCGGCTTGGCGCCGAGCGACTGGATCTGCTCGCGGGTCGCGGCGCGCACGTCGGTCGCCGACACCTGCGCGCCCAGCCGCCGCGCGGTCGCGATCGCCTGGAGCCCGGCGACGCCGACGCCCATCACGAACGCCTTGGCCGCACTGATCGTGCCCGCCGCGGTCATCATCATCGGGAAGGCGCGGCCATATTCGGCGGCCGCGTCGAGCACCGCCTTGTAGCCCGACAAGTTCGACTGCGACGACAGGATGTCCATCGACTGCGCGCGCGTGATCCGCGGCATGAATTCCATCGCCAGCGCCTCGTACCCGGCCGCGGCATAGGCCTCGACGCGGGCGCGCTCGGCGAACGGGTTGAGGCTGGCGACGATCCACGCGCCCGGCGCCACGCCGCCGAGCGTCGCCGGATCGGGGCCCTGCACGCCAAGCACGATGTCGGCCCCCGCCAGCGTCGCCGCGCGATCCCCGACCGACGCGCCTGCGTCGGCATAGGCGGCGTCCGCGATCGAGGCGGTCTCGCCGGCGCCCGTCTCGACCGCCAGCGTCGCGCCGAGCGCGATGAATTTCTTGACCGTTTCCGGCGTCGCGGCCACCCGCCGCTCGCCGTCCGCTTGCTCTTTCAGGACGGCGATCTTCATGGCGTTACGAAATCAGCCAGATGACGAGCGCGACGACCAGCGCGCACCCGACCGCGCCCCATTTCATCATGCCGGTCACGCTCGAATAGGTCGCCACATGCGCCTTCATGTCTCCGTTGCCGGCCATGGTTCCTGCCCCTGTCCTCTGGCCCCGATCTCGGGGCGTCATCCTCTATGACGCCGACCTTAACCCGCACATCCGAGATCGCCAAGCACGACATTTAAGGCGCCCTTTACTCGGCTGGGCTATTGCACGTACCGGAACGGGACAGGATTCGCCACGATGCGCAACGGGCAGCGCCTTCTAATGCTGATCGACGACGAACCCGCACAGCGACGGCTGGTGGCGGCACTCGCCGCGCGTGGCGGCTGGCGTGCGGTGTTCGCGACCGATGGCGAGATGGCGATCGCCACGCTCGGCACGCAGGACGGGATGCAGCTCGATGCGATCCTGCTCGATCATTCCGCCCCCGACGGCGACGCGACCGCGCTGATCGCCGAACTGCGCGAGCGTCGCCCCGCGCTGCCGATCCTGATGCTCACCGCCAATGGCTCGGTCGCGCACGCGGTATCCGCGATGCGTGCCGGCGCGACCGATTTCCTCGTCAAACCCCTCGCGCCCGACCGCGTCCTCGCCGCACTGGAAGCCGCAGTCGCGGGCACTGCTGCGGGCGAGCTACGCCCGCTCACCGAGAAAATTCCCGCGCTGCTCGCGTTCGACGAGATCGTCGGCTCCTCTCCCGATTTCCGCGCCGCACTCGCAATCGCGGCAAAGGCGGCCCGCGCCCGCGTTGCGGTGCTGGTCGAGGGCGAAAGCGGAGTCGGCAAGGCGGTCGTCGCCGAGGCGATCCACGCCGCATCGCCGCGCGCCAAGAAGCCGATGATTACCGTCAATTGCGCGGCGATGCCCGCCAATCTGATCGAATCGGAGCTGTTCGGGCATGAAAAGGGCGCGTTCACCGGGGCGTTCGAGCGCAAGATCGGTCGTTTCCACGATGCCGATGGCGGCACGCTGTTCCTCGACGAGATCGGCGAGATGCCGTTGGAGGCGCAGGCCAAGCTGCTCCATCTGCTCCACACCGGCGAGGTCCTGCCGATCGGCGCGCGCCATGCGCGCGACGTCGACGTCCGGGTGATCGCCGCGACCAACCAACGGCTGCTCGACGAGGTCGAGGCGGGGCGGTTTCGTGAAGACCTGTATTACCGGCTGAACGCGGTCCAAGTGACGATCCCGCCGCTCCGCGAACGTACCGGCGACATCCCCGCGCTCGCCCGCCATCTGCTCGCGCGGATCGCCGAGCAACCGGGGTTGCGACCGCTCGGGATCACCGACGCCGCGCTGGCGCTGTTGGTCCAGTATGATTGGCCCGGCAACGTCCGCCAGCTCCAGAACGCCCTCTTCCGCGCGGCCGTGCTGTGCGAAGGCGCCGCGCTGACCGAGGAGGATTTCCCGCAGATCGCCGCGCTCGGCAATCGCCAGCGCGGCCCTGCGGCGGTCGCAGCGGGCGGCGGCGGCGTCACGCTGTTCCGCCCCGACGGCAACCTCCGCGCGCTCGAAGAGATCGAGGCCGACGTCATCCGTCTCGCGATCGGCCACTATCGCGGGCGCATGACCGAGGTCGCCCGCCGCCTCGGTATCGGCCGCTCGACGCTGTACCGCAAGCTCAGCGACCTGGGGATCGACAACGCGGCTTGAGGGAATGTCGGAGCCCGATGGAAAACGACCGTGCTACTGGTGGTCTTAGCGGATGGAAGGCCGACCAGAGCACTGGCATGTTGGCGCAATGACAGACGATCCGGACCTCCGCTTCCTTGGCCTGTCTCTCTGGATCGATGGGCACCAGTTCCCTGACGCAGACGACTATTGGGACGCCAACTGGCTCCTCATTCGGGCCCGCATGGAAACAAACGGAGCCCGTATTGAGTGCAATGGGCCGATCCTGATGACCGCCGATATTAGTAGGTTTCGGGATCAACTCGCTATCATGGTCAAGACGCTCAAAGGAGAAGCGGCTCTACAGCCGCTCGAGCCCGACCTCAAAGTCGTTCTAAGGATCCAGAGCAAAGGTCAGGTTGAGGCGACAGTAGACATTACGCCGGATCACATGACTCAGCAGCATTCTTTTGCCCTGGATGCCGATCAAACCTATCTGCCAGCGCTGATTGATTCATGTGATGCGCTTTTGACGCGCTTTCCCATCAAGAACACAGCCAAGATATGACCGAACAAAGGTTATTTGGCACTGCCAGGGGTGAGGAACGTCCGACAATGGGCGGTTGTTGACAGCCAAGGAAACCCGTCACTTGCTCAGCAAACAGCGACTCTTCACCACCCACTGCATCGTGACGGTTCAGCATGCTCGCACAACCGCGCCGTCTGACGGCCAGCCTACCAGAGCACGCCCTTTTCGGGCGTCAGCGGTTCGGGTGCCGGGTCGCCGATCGCCTGGAGCAGGTCGATCTCGATCGTCCGGCACATCGCGTTGAGCGGCACGTCGTGGATCGTGTCCGCGAACGGGTCGACCAGGTCGTCGCCGATCTGCAGCACCGCCAAGAACATCAGTCCGGCGATCGTCGAGCCGACCGGCGTCGCGTAACCCAGCGTCTCGACCAAGCCGATCGGCAGCAGGACGCAGAACAGTCGGGTGAACAGGCTCGGGAAGAAGCGGTACTGGTTGGGGAGCGGCGTGTTCTTGATCCGCTCCATGCCGCCCTGCGCGTTCGCGATGTCGACGAGAATCGCCTCGAACTGCGTCTGCTGGATCGTGTCGATCCAGCCGTTGCGCCGTGCAATGTCGATCCGTCGGCCGGTACCGTCGAGCAGGCCATTGGCGATATTGGTACGCTCGAGCGCGAACGACGCCTCCTCCTTCGACAGGAAGCGCAAGACTTCGGGCGCTGGGGGCTGCTTGCGCAACTGACAGCGCAGCGCGTTCACATAGGCGATCTGGCGAAGCACGATCGTCCGCTTCATGTCGTGCCCTTCGGGCTCGGGCAGCATGTTGCGCGCCATACGCGCGAGGTTGCGCGAGGCGTTGATCATCAGACCCCACAGGCCACGGCTTTCCCACCAGCGTTGATAGGCAGAGTTATCGCGGAAGCCGAGGAACAGCGCGAGTGCGGTGCCGAACAGGGTAAGCGGCAGCGCGGGCGCGTGGAATGGCAGCACATAATAGGTGACCGTGACGATCACGTCCCAGACAAACAGGCCGAGCAGCGGGCGCCAGACCTCGCTCAGAATCTGGCTCATGCGGGGTGTTGCGGTAACGATCAAGCGGGCGGCTCCTTGTTCACGCGGCGTTTAATGCGCGAAGTCGCGTTTCGCTGCAATGCGGCGACGATCAGCCCCCGACAAGCGACTGATCGCGCAGCCCGCGCCAGATCCTGACCGCCTGCACCGTCTCGGCGACGTCATGGACGCGCAGGATCTGAACGCCCGCTTCCGCCCCCTTCACCGCCAGCGCGAGCGAGCCGGCGAGGCGCCGGTCGACCGGCGCCTCGTTCGAGAGCGCGCCGATCAGCCGCTTGCGGCTGGCGCCGAGCATGATCGGGCAGCCCAGCCCGTGAAAGATCGCGAGACCGTTCAGCAGCGCGAGATTCTCCGCGAGCGTCTTGCCGAAGCCGATGCCGGGATCGACGATGATCCGCGAGCGATCAACGCCGCCCGCGACGACTGCGGCGATGCGCGCCTCGAGCCAATCGAAGACGTCGGTCAGGACGTTGGCATAGCCGCCATCGCCATGACCGCCCTTCTTCGGGTCGGGCGAGTGCATCAGCACGACCGGGCAGCCGCTTTTCGCGACCACGCCGAGCGCGCGGTCGTCCCACAGCAGCGCGGCGACGTCGTTGACGATATGCGCGCCCGCGGCGAGCGTGGCCTCCATCACCGCGGCCTTGCGCGTGTCGACCGAGACGATCGCACCGGCGCGGGCGAGGCGTTCGACGACGGGGACGAGGCGTTTGATCTCGTCGCCTTCCCAGACCGCCGCCGCGCCGGGGCGCGTCGATTCGCCGCCCACGTCGATCAGCGTCGCGCCCGCCGCCGCCATGTCGATCCCGGCGGCAGCCGCCGCGGCGGGGTCGTCGACATGCTTGCCGCCGTCGGAGAAGCTGTCCGGGGTGACGTTGAGAATGCCGGCGACGACGGGCTGGTCGAAGCGGAGCGTGCGGTCGCCGAGCTGGAGGGCGGCGCGGGGAGCGGTGATCGTCGCGTGGAGATGCGCCGCGCGCGCGCTCAACGTCGCGACGTCGGCGACCGGGATTGTCCTTCGGGTGCGGCCTTCGATCACCTCATAGGCGGCGAACCACTGCATGCCGCCCGCGAGGCGTGCGACGGCGCCGTCGGCGTGCCCGATCGGGGTGTCGACGAACTGGACGGGGCGGAGGTGGAGGCTGATCATGATCCCCTTTTCCCCAAATCCGCATGCCGTTCAAACGGCTAATCCCGTTCGTCCCGTATAGGCATCGAGCGCGTCGAAATGCCGTATCGAGGGACATGTACCTCGATACGAGCCCTCGACTACGCTCGGTCTCTACTCGGCACGAACGGCAATTCGCTAGACGGTCGTCGCCAGCAGGTAGGTCTGGCGGAGGTCGTCGATCGGCTTCAGCCCCTTGTCGCTCTCGTAATGCCAGAAGCTCCAGCCGTTGCACGCGGGCGCGTTCTGGAGCGTCGAGCCGAGCTTGTGGATCGAGCCGATCGTGCCGCAATCGCTGAGCAGCGAGCCGTCCGCGCGGATCGTCGCGCGCCACCGCCGCTTCGAATCGGTCAACACCGCGCCGGGTACGAGATATGCATTCTCGACCAGCACGCCGAACGCGACCTTGGGCTGCGTGCGCGGGCTCATCATCGTGCGGATCGCAGATTCGTCGAGCGGCAACGCGGCCTCGATCCGCTCGTGCGCCGCCTCGATATAGTCGCCCTCGCGGTCGATGCCGATCCAGCTGCGGCCGAGGCGCTTGGCGACCGCGCCGGTCGTTCCGGTGCCGAAGAACGGATCGAGCACCACGTCGCCGGGCTCGGTGCAGGCGAGCAGGATGCGGTACAGCAGTGCTTCGGGCTTCTGCGTCGGGTGGACCTTGGTGCCGTTCTTCTTCAGCCGCTCGGTCCCGCCGCAGGTCGGGAATTCCCAATCGCTGCGCATCTGAAGTTCGTCGTTGAGCGTCTTCATCGCGCGGTAGTTGAAGTGATACTTCGCCTTCTCGCCCTTCGACGCCCAGATCAACGTCTCGTGCGCATTGGTGAAGCGCGTGCCGCGGAAATTGGGCATCGGGTTGGTCTTGCGCCAGACGATGTCGTTGAGGATCCAGTAGCCGAGATCCTGCACCGCCGCGCCGACGCGGAAGATGTTGTGGTAGCTGCCGATGACCCAAAGCGAGCCGTCGTCCTTTAGGATGCGGCGTGCTTCCTTCAGCCAGGCGCGGGTGAAGCGGTCATAGGCGGCGAAGGTGTCGAACTTGTCCCAGTCGTCGGTGACCGCGTCGACATGGCTGCCGTCAGGGCGATAGAGTTCGCCGCCGAGCTGGAGATTATAGGGGGGGTCCGCGAAGATCATGTCGATCGAGTTCGAGGGCAATGCCTGCATACGCTCGATACAGTCGCCGCGCAGGATTTGGTCGAGCGGGAGGACTGGCTGAACCGCCGGTTCCGCTGCCTTCTTCGCGCGCGGCCGCGCGATCGTGTCGATCAAACCCATGTTTTCCGCCCCTTATCACCCCCATAGCGGCGAAATTGTCCGACTCCGTCAAGCAAACAATCGTTAACGACGTTTCGGCGCGATTCCGTCGATGCGACCAATCGAGTCGCCGTCGTCCAGATATTGAGTCGTGGGAGACGTGCGGCTCAAGCCCTTGGGGTGTGGCGCGAAAGACTCAGTTCGTCGCTTCCTTTGCGAAAAGTCCCTCGCGCGCCAGATAGGCCGCGGCGACGGGGGCGAAACTGCGGCGGTGAATCGGCGTGGGGCCGTGGTCGCGGAGCGCCTTCATGTGATGTGCGCAGCCGTAACCCTTGTTCGAATGCCAGTTATATTCGGGGTGGACGTCGGCGGCGGCGATCATGATCAGGTCGCGCGTGTGTTTGGCGACGATCGAGGCGGCGGCGATCGACAGCGATTTCGCATCGCCGCCGACCAGCGGGGTGGCGGGGTAGGTCCAGCGGGGCAAGCGGTTGCCGTCGACGAGGACGTGGCCGGGCGCGTGGCCGAGTTCGGTGGCGAGCGCATCGACCGCGAGCGTCATCGCCTTCATCGTCGCCCAGTAGATGTTGAGCGTGTCGATCTCGTCGGGCTCGACGATGCCGATGCCGACGATCGCACAGCCTTTCAGCCGCGCGCAGAGCCGTTCGCGTTCGGAGGCGGAGAGCTTTTTCGAATCGTCGATGCCGCGGGGGACGCCTTTGGCGGGCAGGATCACCGCGGCGGCGACGACCGGGCCGGCGAGCGGACCGCGGCCGGCTTCGTCGACGCCGGCGACGGGGCCGACGCAGAGCTTTTCGTGTTTCATGCCGGGCATTTGCGGTCTTTCAACTGGTCGAATGGGCTGACACCGAGTGCGTGCCCCATCGGACCGTGCCCTGCACCCAGCCCCGGCGCGTGGGCAAGCGCGGCGCGGACGAACGCGATCGCGCGCGCGATGGCTGCGTCGAGCGGCATGCCCTGGCCGAGCCCGGTGGCGATGCCGCTGGCGAGCGTGCAGCCGGTGCCGTGCGCGTGGCGCGTTTCGATGCGGGGATTGATCCAGCGCGTTTCGCCGGCGTCGGTGACGAGACGGTCGGTGATGTGCTCGCCCTCTGCGTGGCCGCCCTTGATCAGCACGGCCGGGCCGAGCGCGCGCACGGCGGCCTCGCCGCCGAGTGCGGTGAGTTCGGGGAGGTTGGGGGTGACGAGCGTGGCGATCCGCATGAGGCGGGCGAACGCGGCGATGGTCGCCGGGTCGGCGAGCACGGAGCCGCTGGTGGCGATCATGACCGGGTCGAAGATGATGGGGATGCGCTTGGCGAGACGACGGTCTTCCCCTCCTTGTTCTCCCGCGAAGGCGGGAGTCCAGACTGGGCCCCCGCCTTCGCGGGAGAACAGAGGGGTTAGGCGGTTGGCCACGGCATTGGCGGTTTCTGCCGAGCCGATCATGCCGATCTTTACCGCGTCGATGCCGATGTCGCTGGCCACCGAGTCGATCTGCGCGAGGACGATGTCGGTGGGCACCGGGTGGACCGCCTGTACGCCCAGCGTGTTCTGCGCGGTGATCGCGGTGATGGCCGTCATCGGGTGGCCGCCGAGCATCGTGACGGTCTTGATGTCGGCCTGGATGCCCGCGCCGCCGCCTGAATCGGAGCCGGCTATGATGAGGATTCTGGTGGTCATCGGCGGGCTGCGGGAAAAGTGAAGTATAGGAAGTATAGACGCTCGCGCGGTTTGGTCGTGAGGCGGTTTGGGGCCGCTGCACGGGGTTTGGCGAGGGTGGAGGTCATCTGCTGGGCTATGGCATAATCGGGGCGATGTAGGACAGGGCTATGCCCTGCCCCACCACCCCGGCGGAGGCCGGGGCCCAACCGGGAAACGCTGCTAACGGAGGGTAGCGGTCCGTTACCTGGACCTTTCCAATTGGGCCCCGGCCTTCGCCGGGGTGGTAGAAGAGTCTGGTTGCGGGAGGACCCTAGTGCCGCCTGCCCGCGGCGGGCTTCTGCGGGGGCGCTTCGCCGAGCCGCGTCGGGCGGTCGAGCAGTTCGCCGCCGCAGTTGGGGCAACGCTCGTCGAGCGCGTCGGCGCATTCCGCGCAGAAGGTGCATTCGAACGAGCAGATGAACGCGCCAGGTGCGTCCGCGGGGAGGTCCGCGGCGCAGCGTTCGCAGGCGGGGCGCATCTCGAGCATCAGGCGGCCGCCTTGCGCACGGCGTCGCAGATCCGGTCGACGACGCGCTCGACCTGGCCGAGATCGTCGCCCTCGGCCATCACGCGGATCACGGGTTCGGTACCCGACGGACGGATGACGAGCCGGCCCTTACCCGCGAGTTCGGCCTCGGCCTGCACGATCACCGCCTTCACCGACTCGTCGTCGAGCGGCTTGCCGCCGCCGAACCGGACGTTCTTGAGCAACTGCGGCAAGGGCTCGAACCGGTGCAGCACTTCGCCGGCCGGCGCGCCCGAGCGCTTGACCTCGGCGAGGATCTGGAGCGCGGCGACGAGGCCGTCGCCGGTCGTCGCATAATCCGACAGGATGATGTGGCCCGACTGCTCGCCGCCGACATTATAGCCGCTCGACCGCATCTTCTCGAGCACGTGGCGGTCGCCGACCTTGGTGCGCACCAGCCCCAGGCCCTGTGCCGCCAGATGCCGTTCGAGCCCGAGGTTCGACATGACCGTCGCGACCAGCCCGCCGCCGGCAAGCCGCCCCTGCCGCGCCCAGCTGGCCGCGATCGTCGCCATCAGCTGGTCGCCGTCGACGATCGTGCCGGTTTCGTCGACCACGATCAGCCGGTCCGCGTCGCCGTCGAGCGCGATGCCGATGTCCGCGCCGCTCGCGACCACCGTCTCGGCGAGCGTCTGCGGCGCGGTCGAGCCGACGCCGTCGTTGATGTTGGTGCCGTTGGGCGACACGCCGATCGCGACGACGTCTGCGCCGAGTTCCCACAAGGCGGACGGCGCGACCTTGTACGCGGCGCCGTTCGCGCAATCGATCACGATCCGCATGCCGTCGAGGCGGAGATTTTCGGGGAAGGTCGACTTGGCGAAATGGATGTAGCGGCCCTGTGCGTCCTCGATCCGGCGCGCGCGGCCGATCTGGTCGGAGGTCACGAGCGGCACGTCGCCGTCGATCAGCGCCTCGATCGCGGCCTCGGCCTCGTCGGACAGTTTGTAGCCGTCGGGGCCGAACAGCTTGATGCCGTTGTCCGCATAGGGATTGTGGCTGGCGGAGATCATCACGCCGATATCCGCGCGCATCGACTGAGTGAGCATCGCGACCGCAGGCGTCGGCATCGGCCCGACCATGACGACGTCCATACCGACGCTGGTAAAGCCTGCGACGAGCGCGGATTCGAGCATATAGCCCGACAGACGCGTGTCCTTCCCGATCACGACGCGGTGCCGGTGGTTGCCGCGCTGGAAATAGGCGCCCGCTGCCATCCCGACCTTCATCGCCATCTGCGCCGTCATCGGCGAGACGTTGGTGGCGCCACGAATGCCATCGGTGCCGAAATATTTCCTTGCCATCGCTTGTACTTTCCGTCCGGTATCGGGTTCGCCATCGCTGATAGCGCGATGCAACACGAAGGGCGAGCATGTCGCAGGCAACACGGATATTGATCGCCCTGGTTGGTGGTATCGCGATCGGCATCGTCGCCGCCGCGCTGGCGCCGACGCAGGCGATCGCGGTGACCGCGGTGACGCAGCCGATCGGGTCGGCGTGGTTGCACGGGTTGCAGATGGTCATCGTGCCGCTGATCGTCTCGCTGCTGGTCACCGGGATCGGTGCGACCGCGGAAGCCGCGCGCGCCGGGCGGATCACGGTGCGCGCGCTGGCGATGATGGTCGCGATCCTGTGGGCGGTGACGATCATGTCCGCGCTGGTGACGCCGCTGCTGCTCGAGGCGTGGCCACTGCCGGCTGGCCTCGCGACCGCGCTGCGCACCGCGCTGACGACCAGCGCGCCGGTCGGGACGGTGCCGGGGATCGGTGCGTTCTTCGATACGATCGTGCCGACCAACGTCGTGGCGGCCGCGGCGGGCGATGCGTTCCTGCCGCTGACGGTGTTCGCGCTGGCGTTCGCGTTCGCGGTCACGCAGCTGCCCGAGGCGCAGCGCAGCATCCTGACCGGGTTCTTCCAGGCGGTGGTCGACGCGCTGCTGATCGTGATCGGCTGGGTGCTGAAGCTCGCGCCGATCGGGATCTTCGCGCTGGCGTATGGCGTTGGCGCGCGGACCGGGACGGCCGCGTTCGGTGCGCTGGTGCATTACATCGTCTGCGTCTCGGCGATCGGCGTGGTCGTGCTGATCGCGGCGTATCCGGTCGGGATGATCGGTGGGCGGGTGCGGTTCGCCGCCTTTGCGCGCGCGGTCGCGCCGGCGCAGGCGGTGGCGATCAGCACGCAGTCGTCGCTCGCGTCGCTGCCGGCGATGCTGAAGGGATCGGTCGAGCTGGGTGCTTCGCCTGCCACGGCGGGGATCGTGCTGCCGCTTGCGGTCGCGGTCTTTCGCGCGACCAGCCCGGCGATGAATCTGGCGGTGGCGCTGTACGTCGCGCATCTCGTCGGGGTGCCGATCGGGCCGGGGCAGCTCGCGGCGGGAATCGCCACCGCGGCGATCACGACGATGGGATCGGTGTCGTTGCCGGGGACGGTCAGCTTCATCGCCTCGGTCGCGCCGGTGGCGATCGCGATGGGCGTGCCGATCGAGGCTTTGGGGCTGTTCATCGCGGTCGAGACGGTTCCCGACCTATTTCGCACCGTCGGCAACGTGACGATGGATACCGCCGTCACCATCTCCGTTTCAGCGCGCAGTGACGCCAAGGAGATTCCGCATGAAATATCGCACGCTCGGCCCTGATTTCGAGGTTTCCGCGCTGGGTCTCGGCTGCATGCCGATGGCCGGCATCGGCAAGGGCATGTACGGCGAGGCGAACGCCGACGAGAGCATCGCGACGATCCACCGCGCGATCGAGCTGGGCGTGACGCTGTTCGATACCGCCGAAATCTACGGCCCGCTGATCAACGAGGAACTGCTCGGCACGGCGATCCGCGGCAAGCGCGACGGCGTCGTGATCGCGACCAAGTTCGGCTTTCGGTACGATGACAAGGGCATGACCGGGGTCGACAGCACCCCCGCCAATGTGCGGCGTGCGTGCGAGGGATCGCTGAAGCGGCTGGGGGTCGAGACGATCGACCTGCTGTACCAGCACCGCGTCGATCCGGGCGTGCCGATCGAGGATACGGTGGGCGCGATGGCGGAGCTCGTCCGCGAGGGCAAGGTGCGGCATCTCGGGCTGTCGGAGGCCGGGCTCGATACGATCCGGCGCGCGGCGGCGACGCATCCGATCGCGGCGTTGCAGAGCGAATATTCGTTGTGGGAGCGCGGGGTGGAGGACGAGATCCTGCCGCTGTGTCGCAAACTGGGGATCGGGTTCGTGCCCTATTCGCCGCTGGGGCGCGGGTTCCTGACCGGGCAGATCACCGCACGGTCGGATTTGCCCGAGGGCGATTATCGGCGCAACGATCCGCGCTATTCGGACAAGAATTTCGCCACGAACATGGAGATGGTCGCGGTGGTGAAGGGAATCGCGGACGCGCATGGCGCGAGCCCGGCGCAGGTCGCGCTCGCGTGGTTGCTCGCGCAGGGCGACGATATCGTGCCGATTCCGGGGTCGAAGCGCCGTGTTACGCTGGACGACAGCATGAAGGCGACGGACGTTGCACTGACCGCGGATGATCTGGCGAAGCTGGATGCGGCGGCGCCAAAGGGTGGGACAGCCGGGCCGCGGTACGGCGAGAAGGCGCTGTCGATGACGCGGATCTGACCGCGTCCGCCTATTCGCGATACCTGCACCATCCTCCCCCGCCAGGGGGAGGTGTCGTCGAAGGCGACGGAGGGGGCGGACACGGAACAAGCGTTTCGCGTACCGCCCCCTCCGTCAGGCTGCGCCTGCCACCTCCCCCTGGCGGGGGAGGATTGAAGAGCAGGCCTTACTGGACGCCGTGCATCCACTTCTTGATCAGCGGCGAAATCAGCAGCAGCAGCACGCCGATCCCGGCCGAGACCAGCCCGATCGTCCAGAACACGCCCGCATAGGTGTCGAGGCTGACCTTCAAATTGGTCACCTGCCCGCCGACCGTCTCGACGCTCGCGACCTGCGCGACGATGCCCGCGACATATTGCGCGACCGAGATCGACAGGAACCACACGCCCATCATCAGCCCGACCACGCGCGCGATCGACAGCTTGGTGATCATGCTGAGCCCGACCGGCGAGATGCAGAGCTCGGCGAACGAGTGGATGAAGTAGAGCCCCGCCAGCCACCAGATCGCGACCTTGAACGTCGGCCCGACCATGCTCGCGCCCCAGACGAGGAACAGGAAGCCGACGCCGACGCCGATCAGCGCGATGCCGAACTTGACCGGGATCGACGGCTCGATGCCGCGGGCGGCCAGCTTGGTCCACAGGATCGACATCACCGGCGCAAGCGCGACGATGAAGAACGCGTTGAAGAACTGAGTCTGCCCGGCCGAGATGCTGAACAGCCCGAACACGCTGAGATCGGTGTTGCGATCCGCAAACAGGGTCAGCGACGAGCCGGCCTGCTCGAACAGCGTCCAGAACACGACGTTGAACACGATCAGCACCATCGCCGCGAGCATCATCTGGAACTCGCGCCGCTCGCCATTGACGAACGACCAGATCAGGATGCCGGGCACCGCGATCAGGAACGTGCCGAACAGCAATTTGCCCATCAGCGACAGCGAGGCGATGTAGCCGACGATCCCGGAACCCGGCACCGGCGGCTCGGCATTCATCAGGTTGACGAACAGCAGGTAGAAGATCGGGATGCCGAGCAGCGCGAGCGCATAGATGCCGAGCGCGCGGTCGGGGCCGCTGCGCACCGGCGGCTCGCCATATCCGTTCAACTTGCCGCCATCGAACTGGATCAGCGTCCACGAGAACAGCATGCCGATCGCCGCCAGACCGAAGCCGGCCCACCAGCCGAACGCGACCGCGAGGAACGGGCAGAGCAGCTGCGAGAACAGCGAGCCGAGGTTGATCCCCATGTAGAAGATCGTGAACCCGGCATCGCGGCGCTTGTCGCCCTGCGCGTAAAGCTCGCCGACCATGGTCGAGATGTTGGGCTTGAAGAAGCCGTTGCCGACCGAGATCATGCACAGAGCGAGCAGCATGATCGTGACGTAGAAGCTGTTGCGTTCCGCGCCGGATTCGAAGCCGCCCTTTTCGACCGTCCGCGCGGTCGATCCGTCGGCCGCGAGCAGCGAGACGGTGCCGTCGTCATTGCCCTTGATCTTCAGCTTGTTCGCGCCGTCGACGAGGTAGCGGACCTCGCTGTCGGCCTGTTCGACCACCTGGATCTCGTAGCGCTGGTTGGCGATGGTCGCATAGGGCTTGGCGGTCTCGCCGCCGAAGCACAGCAGCAGATAGCCCATCGCCATGATGATCGCGCCGAACTTCACCGCGCGCTTCGAGCCGAGATACTGGTCGGCGAGATAGCCGCCGACCAGCGGCGTCAGATACACCAGCGCGGTGTAGCCGCCGTACAGGCCGGTCGCCTCGCGATCGCCGAACACGAAATGCTTGGTGAGATACAGCGTGAGCAGCGCGCGCATGCCGTAATAGCCGAACCGCTCCCACATCTCGGTGGTGAACAGCCGCGCGAGCTGCCGTGGGTGCCCGAACCAGGTTTCCCCGGCGGCCGGATTGATATGGGTGATATCCGGCTCTCGCGGGGTATCCGCGGTCGGGGTGTCCACCATGCTTACGCTCCCTAATACTCGTTCTGGCCGCCGTCGGTCGCGGCGTCGTTATGTGCGCGCAACTTAACGACAAAGCCCGGACTGTAAATATCGCAGGGCAAAGCCTATCTCCCATGCCATGCTCAACGATCGTTCCACGCCGCTGTCGCTGCTCGCCACCCGCCGCTCGGGCAAGCCGCGCGACCTGATTGCGCCCGGCCCCGATTCCTATCAGCTGGCGACGATCCTCGAGATCGCGGCACGGACGCCCGATCATGGCAAGCTGGCGCCGTGGCGGTTCGTCGTGGTCGGCGACGACCACCGCAAGGCGCTGTCGACGCTGATCACCGACGCGTACCTCGCCGAGCGTCCCGACGCGTCGCGGCTTGAGCTGGAGTCGCTCGACCAGTTCGCGCACCAGGCGCCGACGCTGGTCGTCGTCCTGTCGTCGCCCAAGGAGAGCAAGATTCCGCTGTGGGAGCAGGAATTGTCGGCGGGCGCGGCGTGCATGAACCTGCTGCACGCGGTCCATGCCGAGGGGTTCGCGGGCGGCTGGCTGACCGGCTGGGCGGCGTTCTCGGATGCGGTGCGCGATGCGTTCGGTTCGCCGTCGGAGCGGATCGCGGGCTTCATGTTCATCGGCACGCCGTCGCGTGCGCTCGACGAACGGCCCCGCCCGGATATGGCACGGTTGGTAAGCCATTGGGGATCCTAAGGACTCGACTATTCGCCCGATTGCTGTATTAGAACAGCATGACAGCGCTCAGCAGCGACGACAGCCCCGTATATATCCGTCTCCGCAGCACGATCGCCGCCGGGATTCTCCGAGGTGACTATCGCGCGGGGGACCAGTTGCCGTCGGTCCGCGCGTTTGCCGCCGAGCAGGGCGCGAACCCGCTGACGGTCGCCAAGGCGTATCAGAGCTTTCAGGATGACGGTTATGTCGAGGTCCGCCGCGGCGTCGGGATGTTCGTGATGCCGGGCGCGGCAGAGGCGTTGCGGATCGCCGAGCGCGAGAATTTCGTGACGACGCAGTGGCCGCGGATCCTTGGGCATATCGAGTTGCTCGGGCTGAACGCGCGCGACCTGCTGGAACGCGAGCGGGTCTGAACGCGCGCGAGCCGTTCGCCTGTGACCCAAATCCGTTCGTCCTAAATAGTCATCGAGCAGGCGCGACGCGGCGTATCGAGCGGACGTATCGAAGGACAGGTCGGCGCACGGAACCCATGCTTCGATACGCGCCCTCGATACGCTGCTGACGCAGCTACTCGGTCGCTACTCAGCACGAACGGAAGTTAGGTTGGAAGCCCCTTCCGGGCCTTCAGAACAGCCCTAGCGCGGCGACATCCTCGACGCTCAGGTCGATCCCGAACAACAGGCTCATGCGGATCCGGTACACGCGCGGATCGGTGATCTCGCCGACCGTCGTGTCGGTGCCCGACCGACGACGATA
This sequence comes from Sphingomonas sp. Leaf34, assembly GCF_001421805.1. Classification (GTDB taxonomy): domain Bacteria; phylum Pseudomonadota; class Alphaproteobacteria; order Sphingomonadales; family Sphingomonadaceae; genus Sphingomonas. Next base: position 833,715 of record NZ_LMLC01000001.1, read on the forward strand.
GTTGCGGCCGATCAGCGACGCGAAGCCATTGGGCAGGACGACGCTGGCGATCGGGGTGTGGGTGAAGCGGCTGGACGGCGCGGTCGACGTCCAGTGGTTGGACAGCGCGAGATCCGCGTCGAACACCGGCGCGAGCGTGAAGCTGTATTGCGGTTGAAACCCGTCGCCTGTCCCGCGCCCATCGGTGGTCATGTGATCGCCGTCGCGCAGCAGCATCCAGCCGCTGTCGGTCGCTTCCAGCCGGAAGCGGGCGCCATCGGGCGCGGTTGCCTCGGCGCCGTCCGCCAGCGGGAGGACCGGCGTGTAGCTGCCGCCGAAACCGGTATCGGCGATCCAGTCCTGCCCTTCGATCGTGACGAGCGCGAAGGTGTGGGTCTGCGGTGGCGGTACGTCGGTCGCCGCGTACCAGACGCGCGCGAGCAGCGGGCGGGCGGTGAAGCCGAGCTCGGCGAGCGCGTCGAGGAACAGGCGGTTATGCTCGAAACAATAGCCGCCGCGGCGCGCGGTGACGAGCTTGGCGAACACCGATGCGCTGTCGATCGCGATGCCGCGGCCGAGCACGACGTCGAGATCCTCGAACGGGATTGCGAGGCGATGCGCGTGCTGGAGGCGGCCTAGACCGATCGAGTCGAGCGTCGGCCGCGCGGGCATGGCGACACGGGTGAGATAGGCGTCGAGGTCGAACATCTGGTTTTCTGTATCCCTTTTCCCGCCCCCCTTACCGTTCGTGCCGAGCGAAGTCGAAGAACGTGCGTGTGGGACCTGCCCTTCGACTTCGCTCAGGGCGAACGGACGGTGGGGAGGATCGAACGGGGGTAGAAGGCAATGTACGAGGGCGGGCCCCTACCCCACCCTGTCATCCTGGGCTCGACCAAGGATCCAGAGCCACGGACGCCGGTGCACGGGGCTCTAGATCCTGACTTTCGTCAGGATGACGGGGCTTGATTATGCCCCGCTCAGGCCGCGAACAGGTCCGCTTCGATCGCGTACAGCACCGCCGCGCTGGCGTTGGCTGCCGCATTCAGCCCCATCGCCTCGGGGACGATCTGGTCGAGGTAGAAGCGCACCGCCGCGGTCTTCATCCGGCCGAAATCGTCGGTGCCGGCAACGCCGCCCTGCCGCTCCATGAGCCAGCCGCAAGTCGCTACCGACAGCATCGTCAGGAACGGATAGCTCGCCGCCAGCTTGTCGTCGGCGTCCGCGGTCGCGAGACGGCGGCCGATCGCGTCGCACGCGTCGACCAGCGCGAGCAGCCGCTCGTCCTTCGACTCGGCGCGGATGTCGGCGATCAGCGCGGCGAACGCGCCGCCATTGTCGAGGCCGAGCTTGCGCCCAACCAGATCGGCCGCCTGGATGCCATTGGTGCCTTCGTAGATCGGCGTGATGCGCGCATCGCGGAAATACTGCGCGGCGCCGGTTTCCTCGACATAGCCCATGCCGCCATGCACCTGGATGCCGAGCGAGGCGACCTCGTTGCCCAGATCGGTGCCGTGCGCCTTGGCGAGCGGGGTGACGAGTTCGAGCCGGTTGCGCGCGGCGTGATCGCCCATGTTGGCGCGATCGACCTGCCCCGCCGCGTAGTAGACCAGCGCACGCGCCGCCTGGGTCTGCGCCTTCATCCGCATCAGCATGCGGCGGACGTCGGGATGCTCGACGATCTTGACCGACTCCTTGTTCGGCGAGCCCGCGCGCGCCGATTGGACACGGTCGAGCGCATAGGCGACCGCGCCCTGCGTCGCGCCCTCGGCGACCTGGACGCCCTGCAGCCCGACGTTGAGGCGCGCATTGTTCATCATCGTGAACATCGCGCGGATACCGCCCAGCTCCGCGCCGATCAGCTCGCCGATGCAGTCGTCATGGTCGCCGAAGCTCAGCACGCAGGTGGGGGACGCATGGAGCCCCATCTTGTGCTCGATCGAGACGACGCGGACGTCGTTGAAGTCGCCCGGTGTGCCGTCGTCCTTGAGGCGGTATTTCGGCACGAGGAACAGCGAGATGCCCTTGGTCCCGGCGGGGGCACCCGGCGTCCGTGCGAGGACGAGGTGGACGATGTTCGGCGCCATGTCGTGGTCGCCGAACGAGATGTAGATCTTGGTGCCCTTGATCGACCACTTGCCGTCACCGAGCGGCGTCGCGGTCGCGCGGAGGGCGCCGACGTCGGAGCCCGCCTGCGGTTCGGTCAGGTTCATCGTGCCGGTCCATTCGCCGGTCGCGAGGTGCGGTAGGTAGAGCGCCTGCTGTTCGGGGCTGCCGTGGTGCTGGAGCGCCTCGATCGCGCCGACGGTCAGCGTCGGGCAGAGCGCGAAGCCCATGTTCGCCGAGCCCAATGTGTCGAGCACCGCGGTCTGGATCGCGAAGGGGAGGCCCTGCCCGCCCCATTCCTCCTCGACGCCGATCGTACCCCAGCCGCCTTCGACATAATCCTTGTACGCCTGTGCGAAGCCGTCGGGCATGACGACGCCGTCGGGGGTCCATTTCGCGCCGACGGTGTCGCCGGTGCGGTTGAGCGGCGCCCATTCGCCGGCGGCGAGCTGGCCGACGCCTTCGAGGACCGCGTCGACGACGTCGTCGCTGGCGGCGGCATAGCGTTCGGTCTCGGCGAGTTCGCCGATCCGTACGACATGGTCGAGCACGAAACGCTGTTCGGTGGTTGCTGGAGTGAAGGCCATCGCATCCTCTTATCGCTACGGTTTGGACCCGCTATACGCCTGTGGAATGACCCGTCCACACCCTCGGATTTTACCCTACGGCACGGCCGCGATCGCCGAAGCCGCCGCGCTGATTCGCGACGGCGGACTCGTCGCGGTGCCGACCGAGACGGTGTACGGGCTCGCCGCGGACGCGACGAATGCCGAGGCAGTGGCGCGGATCTATGCCGCCAAGGGGCGCCCGAGTTTCAATCCTTTGATCGTGCATGTCGCCGATCTGGCGGCCGCGGAGCGGATCGCGGTGTTCGATACGGACGCGCGCGCGCTCGCCGCGGCGTTCTGGCCGGGGCCGCTGACGCTGGTGCTGCCGGTGCGCAGCGGTTCGGGGATCGCGGCGCTGGTGACCGCGGGGTTGGAGACGATCGCGATCCGGGTGCCGCGGCACCGGGCGATGCAGGAGGTGATTGCCGCTTCGGGGCGGCCGTTGGCGGCGCCTTCGGCCAATGCGAGCGGGGGGATTTCGCCGACGATGGCAGCGCATGTCGCGACGAGTTTGGGGGGCAACGTTCCGCTGATTCTCGACGACGGTGCGACCGAGGCGGGGCTTGAATCGACGATCGTCGCGGGGCGGACGGTGCTGCGGCCCGGGCCGGTGACGGCGGAAGCGCTGCTAATGCACCTCCCAGACGAAGGCCGGGGCCCAATTGGCACGTCGGATGTAACGGAACGCGGCGCACATCATAGCCGCCCCCCAATTGGGCCCCGGCCTTCGCAGGGGGGAAATACAGTCACCGCGCCGGGGCAGCTCGAAAGCCACTACGCGCCGATCAAGACGCTTCGGTTGCATGCAATCGATGCGGAACCCGGCGAGTGGCTGATCGGGTTTGGCGACGTGGCCGGCGACGTATCGCTCTCCGCATCGGGAAACCTGGTCGAAGCCGCCGCGAAGCTGTTCGATCTGCTGCACGCCGCCGACGCGAACGGCAGTGCGACGATCGCCATCGCACCGATCCCTGCGCACGGCATCGGCGAAGCGATCAACGATCGCCTGCGCCGTGCCGCGCATCGCTGACTCCTGTTGCACCGCGGAGGCGGGGGCCCAGAAGTCAGGTTGTAGTCCGGTATTGGGCCGTCCCCCCGCGTCCGCGGGGGAACGGCTATCTTACGCGTTCACCGCCGCCTTCGACCGTGCCGCGAAGCTCTTGCGCAGCTTCTGCAGCTTGGGCGGGATCACCGCCATGCAATAGGGGTTCGAGCGGCCCGAGGTTTCCCAGTAATCCTGGTGATAGCCCTCGGCCTCGTACCACGTATCCATCGGCTCGATCGTCGTGACGATCGGCTTGGGCGAGTCAGCCTGCGCGCGCTCGAGGGCCGCCTGCATCTCGGTCTTCTGTGCGTCGTCCGCCGGGAACATCGCCGAGCGATATTGCGTGCCGACGTCGTTGCCCTGCCGGTTCAGCGTCGTCGCGTCGTGCGTCGCGAAGAAGATGTCGAGCAGGTCGCCAAGCTTCAGTTGCTCGGGATCGAAGCCGATCCGGATCGCCTCGGCATGACCGGTGTCGCCGCCGCAGACCTGCTTGTAGGTCGGATTGGGCACGTGCCCGCCAATATAGCCGCTCTCGACGCTCTCGACGCCGATCACGTCCTTGAACACAGCCTCGGTGCACCAGAAGCACCCGCCGGCCAGCGTTACATAATCCGTCATCACGATCTCCTTTCTCCCAAGATAGGAAGTCGCTACCGCGCAACAAAGAGGAGATGCGTATGATCGATGGTCCAAAGCTCGACGGCAAGGTTATGGTTACCGGCGGCGCCGGCTATATCGGCAGCCACGCGGTGCTGGCGCTGCTCGACGCGGGATATGAGGTCGTTGTGGTCGACAATCTGGTCACCGGGTTCGACTGGGCGGTCGATCCGCGCGCTACGCTGGTCGAGGCGAACGTCGCCGACGACGCGACGGTGCGCGCGGCGATCCGGACGCACGGCGTTCGCGCGATCATGCATTTCGCCGGCTCGGTGGTGGTCCCCGAATCGGTCAGCGATCCGCTCAAATATTACCGCAACAACACCGCCGCCAGCCGCGCGCTGATCGAGAGCGCGGTGGTCGAGCATGTCCCCCACTTCATCTTCTCGTCGACCGCCGCGACCTATGGCACGCCCGAGAAGGTGCCGGTCGCGGAAGGCGATCCGACAGTGCCGATCAACCCGTACGGCATGTCGAAGCTGATGACCGAGGCGATGCTGCGCGACGTCGCCGCGGCGCATCCGATGAACTATGCGGCGTTGCGCTACTTCAACGTCGCGGGCGCGGATCCGCAGGGGCGCAGCGGCCAGTCGACGGTCGGTGCGACTCACCTGATCAAGATCGCGGTCGAGGCGGCCACCGGTAAGCGAAGCCATGTCGGCGTCTACGGCACTGACTTCTCCACCCCCGACGGCACCGGCGTGCGCGACTATATCCACGTCACCGACCTTGCCGCCGCGCATGTCGCCGCACTGGAAGTCCTGGTCGCCGAGCCTGGCAAGAGCCACACGCTCAACGCCGGCTACGGCAAGGGATTTTCGGTGCTCGACGTGCTCGATGCGGTCGACAAGGTCACCAACCGGACGATCGAGCGGCGGTTCGAAGGGCGGCGCGCGGGCGATCCGGCGATGCTGATCTCGGACAATCGCGCGATCCTGGAACGGCTCGACTGGACGCCACGTCACGCCGATCTCGACGGGATCGTCCGCGACGCGCTGGCGTGGGAGCGCGCGCTGGCCGAGAAGGGCCGGTGAGACTGCGCTCGCTGCTGTTCGTGCCGGGCGACCGGCCCGAGCGGATGGTCAAGGCGCGCGGCCTGGGGGCGGACGCGCTGATCCTCGATCTGGAGGATTCGGTCGCGCCCGCGGGCAAGGCCGCGGCACGCGCGCATGTCGCCGCGGCCCTCGCCGAACCGCGGACGGTGCCGCTGTTCGTGCGGATCAATCCGCTCGATTCGGGGCTGGCGGACGACGACCTTGCGGCGGTGCTTGCAGGCAAGCCGGATGGCATCGTGCTGCCCAAGGCGGAAGGCGCGGCCAGCCTAGCCGCGCTCGACGCCAGGCTGAGCGGCGACACCGTGATCCTGCCGATCGCGACCGAAACGCCTGCGGCGATCTTCATGCTCGGGAGCTATGGCGGCGTCACCGACCGGCTCGTCGGGTTGACCTGGGGCGCAGAGGATCTGCCCGCCGCGATCGGCGCGGCGACCTCGCGTGAGGCGGACGGATCGTACACCGCGCCGTATCAGCTCGCGCGGTCGCTTACGCTGTTCGGCGCGCATGCCGCGAGGGTGGCGGCGATCGAGACCGTCTATCCCGATTTCCGCGATCTCGACGGGCTTGCCGCCTATGCCGCGCGGGGGCGGCGCGACGGCTTCACGGGCATGATGGCGATCCACCCGAGCCAGGTCGCGGTGATCAACGCCGCGTTCACGCCGTCGGCCGAAGATCGCGCCAAGGCTCAGGCGATCGTCGACCTGTTCGCCGCAAATCCGGGCGCGGGCGCGCTGCAGATCGAGGGCAGGATGGTCGACGCGCCGCATCTGAAGGCGGCGAAGGCCGTGCTAGCGCTCGCCGCCGATTGAGGTGCGCACGCGCGCGGTCGCCAGCCACCAGGCGAGCGCCCACAGCGTGCCGAAGCTCCACCCGGCCAGCACGTCGCTCGGCCAGTGCACGCCAAGATACACGCGGCTGCAGCCGATCGCGCCGACCAGCAGGATCGCGACGACGAGCATGTACGCGCGAGTCGCGCGATCCTGCGTCACCTGCGAGGCGAGACCGGCGAGCGTCAGGTAGACGATCGCGCTGTTCGCCGAATGCCCGCTCGGGAAGCTCATATGCGTGACGGTGACGAGGTGCGTGACGATGTCGGGACGCGGACGCGCGACGTGCAGCTTGACCAGCTCGACGACGACGTTGCCGGTGATGCTCGACGCGACGATCGCGAGCGCGGTCAGCCAGAGCCGCTGGACGAGCAAAAGGCCCGCGACGATCACCACCACGATCGTCAGGACGATGCCACCGCCGAGCGCGGTGACGTCGGACGCGACCTTGGGCAGCCATGACGGCCCCCCCCAGGCGCGCAAGCCGAGGATGATCGACCGGTCGAACGCGAACGGCCAGTGATCGACCGCGAGACCGACGAGCAGGATGAGGATGATGCCGACCGCCGCGACCGACGCTCCTGCGAAAACCCTGGGCAGGTGGCGCCTTTCGCGATGCGGCGGAAGCGCGGCGATCACGGCCTCAGGGGAATGCGGGCGTGGTCCTGGATTCGGGCGGTCGGGTATCATGTCGCGTATCTAGCGACCGGGCTCGACCGGACAAGGTACGGCCGCACCGTTCGACACCCACTATCCCGATCAGCACGAGCAGCCACACGATCCGGCTCTGGTAGCGATCGGCCGGTCCCGACAGGATCCCGCAGATCGCCGCGTTGGCGACGACCGTGACGAGGACGAGGACCACCAGCGCGGTCATGCGCCGATCGCCGTGCCGGATCGCCGCCCAGAGGAAGACCGGCGCGGCCAGCGACATCAGCAGCGCGATCACCCGGTCCGGCGCGATCGCCAGCCGCTGCAGCACCCCGCGTTGTTGCCGCGACGTATCGAACGCCCCGCCCGTGCCCGAGAAATACCGATGGATCTGCTGCACCAAGAGCATGCGCGGGCGATACGCGACCATCCCGTCCGCGGCGCGCGCGTCGATTAGCTGATCGCGCCAGCCCAGCACGGCGATCCGCAGCGTCCCGCCGGGGTCGTCGTGGAGCACGCGTCGGGCGAACGCGCCCTCCTCGGCCCGAAACGCGACCGGGCTCGCAATCTCGAGCGGAGCGCGCGGACTGTCCGCGGCCCAGAGGTAATCCTGGCCCGGCTGGGGTCGCCGTGGATCGTCGACGAAGCCGCGAACGCGGCACAGTCGCCACGTCTCGGTCCGGCAGATCCGTGCGAGTACGGGTTGGCCGATCCCACCGTCGAAGGTTCGTGCGACCAGGAACTGGTTCGATTCCAGGCTGGGGCGGAAGCTGTCGACGACGATGAGGCTGACGGTGCACAGACCCAGAATCGCGACCAGCAACGCCGCCAGCGCCGGGATCACGCCCCGTACGGCCGCGCGCCCGCCGTCCTGCCAGAACAGCACCGCGCCGCCCGTGACGATCAGCGCGGCGGCAAGCGGAATATGGCTGAGATGCAGCGCGATCAGTCCGGTCGCGACCGCCGCCAACAGCCACACGCGCAGCTGCGTACCGGGCGCGAACAGCAGCAGGTACAGCGTCAGGGCCAAGAGCGACGTGAACAGATCGGGCATCACCTGCCCGGTGAACCACGGCAGGCTGCTCGACACCGCCAACACCGCGATCGTCACGATCAGCATCACCGCCGACCGCCGCATCGTGACCGCGACGAGCACCTGACCGATCAGCCAGGTCGCGAACAGCGCCTGCGCGCCGGCCACGGACCACAGACCCAACAGCCGCACGAACGGCGCGATCATCAGGCCATAGGTGATCGGCCGATCGAGCAGATAGCGAAATTCGGTCGCGACCCGCAGATAGCCGCCGCTGTCCGAAAAGAGCAGCGGATAGCCATTGGCGAGCGCGATCCACGTCAGCAGGAGGGCACCGATCCCGTGCGCGGCGATCCAGGCCAGCACGGGCCCCCGCGGCGTCGACCGGACGCCGGCTTCCGTTTCAGCAATGCGCACCAAATTCCCCTTGAGCGTCGAACAATACATTATGCCTGAGCGCGGGCGAAAAGGCCGCGCATGTCCTGCGCCGGGCGTCAGACGATTGCGCGGAAGGGGATGAACTTCGCCGCCAGCAGGATCGCCGCCAAGATCGCCCCGACCGCCAGGCTGGTGCGATCGGTCAGCGCGAACGCGACCGGATCGCTGTCGACTTCGCCCCTTCGCCCCATCATCCAGATCCGGTTGAGCCAATAGAGCAGCGGCAGCGGCAACAGCCAGAGCAGCGCCGGGCTGGCATAGCTGTTGCCGCGCGCCATCGCTTCGGCGAACAGCGCGAGCACGAGAATCGACACCATCCCCGCGGCGACGCCATTCATCGCCACGATCCCTTCGTCCGACGGGATGTAGCCGCGGCCGCTCAGCAGTTCGTGCGCAGCGCGCGTACTGCCGCGCAGCTCGACATAGCGCTTGAGATAGCCGAGGCTGAGGAACAGGAAGATCGAGAACAGCAGCAGCCAGAACGACACCGGCACCATGATCGCCGCAATCCCGACGATGATCCGGATCGTATAGAGACACGCGAGCGTCAGCACGTCGGCGATGATCGCCGCCTTCAGCCGGATGCTGTACGCCAGCGTCAGTCCGCAATAGCCGGCAAGCGCGACCAGGCTCGCCGGGCCGAGCAATATTCCGCCCAGCGCCAGCCCCAGCGACACGCCGACGACGGCGGCGGCGAGCGCGGTCGGGATCGTCAGCGCACCCCATGCGATCGGCCGATACCGTTTGCGGGCATGGCCCCGATCCGCATCGATATCGAGCACGTCGTTGACCAGATAGATGCTCGACGCGATCAGTGACAGGCAGACAAAGGCGACCAGCCCCCTGGCGATCTGGACCGGCTCGGTCAGCTGGCCCGACGTGATCAGCGGCACCAGCACGAGGATGTTCTTCGCCCATTGATGCGGGCGCGCGGCCTTTGCGAGCATGCGCAGCGTGCCGGACGCCGCGGCCAGGCGGACCTGCCCGGAGACCCCGGTGTCGATTCCCACGGTGTAGGCGGTGCGCGCGGCTTGCCAGAGCGGGCGATCGGCGGACGAGTCCCCGACATAGTCGAACGTCCGCCCGTCGAGCAGCGCGCGGATCGCCGCAAGCTTGGCCGCGCCCTTGCGGTTATGCCGGCGGCTGCTGGCGATGATCGCGTCGAACGGCCCGACGACGGCCGCGACCCGGCGCGCGGTGCGCCAATGCGCCGCCGTGGCGAGGATCACCGGGCGCCCGGCACCGCGCGCCGCGGCGATCACGCCGAGCACCTCCTCACGGTACGACAGCCGCGCCGCGTCGACCGGGACGCGCCTGGCGAGCACCGTCTTGATCGCCGCCGGCCCTGCCAGAAGGCATCGCAGGATGGCGAGCAGGACGGCGACGCGGCGGATGCCCCTGACCAAGGCTTCGATGGCGACGTCGCCGCGGATCAGCGTGTTGTCGAGATCGACGACCAGCGCCACGCCATCGCCCCGCAGCGCGTTCGGGCGCGTATCATCCTGATCCGACGCCATTGTTTTCTCGACGTTCACGCGATCCACCGGATACCGCCGAGACCTGCCGCCATGATCCGCAAAATTCCGTCGTCCCGCTGTGTCGCCACTATATCGCACTACTCGCACATTGCCGTTAAATAACGATTGCGCAGTCCCAATCATGGACATGTAGGGCAGGATTGCGCGCCACGAATTGACAGGCGGTGCGCGCACCCTAGTGGCGAAGACCTAGTAACGAAGATGGCGCGCATGTCGCCACCAGGGGGAACGCGGACATGCACGACGGCGGCGCGATACGGGATGCGGCCGCGCGCGATGTGCAGGCGCGGTGGGTCGCGATCGTCGCGCTCGTCCTGCACCTGTCGATCCTGCCCTACGACATCATGACCGGATTCCGCGCGTTCACTTGGGGTGATCGCGGGATGGAACGGCTGATCACGCTGAAGGGCTTTGTCGGCCAGCAGGGATCGACGATCGCATGGCTGACCGATGCGCCGATCGTACCGGGCGAATATCTGTTCGCGGCGCTGCCGTGGCGGCTGGGCGGACCGATCGGCGTGATCCTGGTCCAGATCGCGCTGGCGGTCGGTGCCGGCTGGCTGGTGGCGCGGATCGCGGGGCGGCTGATCCCGTGGCGACGCGCCGCGCTCGGCTGCGGGCTGCTCTATGTGTTGCTCCCCCAGAACATCGCCTTCCCGCATCAGCTGGTCACCGAAGCGATCGCGACCCCATTGTGCGTCGCCTGGCTCGCGCTCATTCTGGCAGGGGTGCGCGGCGGGCGGATCGCGCCGTTCCTCCTGGCGGGGCTGTGCATCGGCCTCGCCATCTTCATCCGGCCGGTGATCGCGGCGATGCTGCCGATCGCCTTCGTCCTGGCGCTGCTCATGCCTGCCGCGCGTGCGCATTTGCGCACGCCGGGACTCTATGCGATGGCCGCGGTCGGCATGGCCCCGCTGCTGCTCTGGACCGCCTTGTCGTCGGCATATACGGGGCAGATCGGCTACAATAAGGGCGGTAGCGCCAATCTCGGCTGGAACCTGCAGAGCAAGGCGCAGATCACCGAAAAGGCCAACGGGATCAGCCCGCCCGCCGACCTGCAGGGCGGCGGCGGCATCTCGGTGCGGCGCTTTCTCGAGGAGGTCGCCCTGCACAAGCCGGCATTTGCCAAGGCGTTCCTGCTCGACACCGTCACGGTGTTCGTGCGCGGCAATTCGAGCAAGATCAGCGTCGATTATCTCGGCATCGACCGCAATCCGGCCGGCTGGCGTCACGAACTGATCTACGCGAAGGATGCGCAGCGCAGCCGGTCGAGCAACGTGCTCAACCCGGTCTATGTGATCGAGGCGATTGCCTCGGTCCTGACCGGGCTGTTCTTCGCGTTCTGCGTCTGGCAGGCGGTGCGGATCGGCTGGGATCTGATCCGCGGACGGCCCGCGCCATCGCCCGAATGCGTCTTCCTCGTCATCATCGCTGCGGCGTGGCTGATCACGGTGTTCGTCAGCGCGCAGATCGTCAACGAGGCGCAGGGTCGGCTGCGCAATCCGGCCGAGGCCGCCTTCATCCTGTTCGCGGCGATGGCGCTGGCATCGCGCAATCGCACGCTCGGCGCCGCGACTGTGGTGTGATGCCGATGGTGGGTCCGCCGGGGCTCGAACCCGGGACCTCTCGATTAAAAGTCGCTTGCTCTACCAACTGAGCTACGGACCCCCGCCATCGTGGACCGCGCACCTAGTCGCGCGGGTGCCGTCGGTCAACCATCTGTGCCAATTGGCGGATCGTCCGATGGGTCAGCGGATCGCGCCAAGCGGGCACGAGGCGCGCGAGCGGGCCGAGCACGAAGCTGCGCGTGCGGAACGCGGCGTGCGGCACGGTGAGCCCGCGCGACGACCAGGTGCCGCCTGACCAGAGGACGATGTCGAGGTCCAGCACGCGGCTGCCCCAGCGGCGACCGGGGCGGCGGCCGAAGCTGCGTTCGATCCGTTTGAGGCGGACCAGGAGCGCGGCGGGGTCCTCCGGCGTTTCGATCAGCGCGACGGCGTTGGCGTAGCGGCGGTTCGACGGCCCGAGCGGTGCGCTGGTGACGGTCGGCGACCGTGCGACGACAGCGCCGAGTGCCTCCAGCGCGGCGGCGATCTCGCGCTCGGGGCTCCCGTGACGGCCGCGGCGATTGGAGCCGAGCGCGATCGCATAGATCGTCGGGGCGCGCGCGATCATCGGGTGCGGGGTTGCAGGCGACATTTGGTCCGCCTAGCGCAATCCTATGGATTCCACACCTTACACCACCGAGCTCCCCGAAACCGACGACGAGGCCGGCGCGGTCGACGTCACGACGGTCTTCGCGCCCGTCGCCGCGCTGCCCGAGACCGAGCCGTCGCGTGATTGCCCGCTCTGCCCCCGCCTCGTCGGGGTGCGCGAGCAATTGCGGGCCGAGTTCCCAACCTGGTGGAACGCGCCCGTGCCCGCGTTCGGCGATCCGGCGGCGTGGCTCGGCATCATCGGCCTCGCGCCCGGCAAGCACGGCGCGAACCGCACGGGCCGCGCGTTCACCGGCGATTATGCGGGGCAGTTCCTGTACGAGACGCTGGGGCGGTTCGGGCTCGCCACCGGTACCTATGGCGCCAAGGCCGAGGATGGGCTGGCGCTCGACGGTGCGATCATCCTCAACGCGGTGAAATGCCTGCCGCCGGAGAACAAGCCGACGCCGGAAGAAATCCGGACCTGCCGGCCGTTTCTCGAGACGCAGGCCGATGCGGTGCCGACCGCGCGCGTGTTCGTGGCGCTGGGGCATATCGCGCATCAGTCGGCGGTGAAGATGCTCGGCGGACGGCTGCCCAAGGCGCGCTTTGCGCATGGGGCGGAGCATGTGATGCCCGATGGGCGCATCCTGATCGATAGCTTCCACTGCTCGCGCTACAACGTGAACACGGGGGTGCTGACCGCGGCGATGTTCGACGCGGTGTTCGCGCGGGCACTGGCGTTGCGCGAGACGGTTTGAGACGCGTCTCGTCATCCTGACGAACGTCAGGACCCAGGGCAACCGAACGCGGTCCTGCTTGGCTCTGGGTCCTGACTTTCGTCAGGATGACGGACGGACGCACTCAATCCTCCCCCGCAAGGGGGAGGTGGCTGGCGCTTGCCAGACGGAGGGGGCGGTCGGGGAAACGTCTGTTCCGTGTCCTCCCCCTCCGTCACCTTCGGCGACACCTCCCCCTGGCGGGGGAGGATCTACCGGGTGTTACTCGATCACCCAGGCCTCGCCGGCTTTGGGCGTCCGAAAGCGGTTCGTGGCGATGTGCTCGCGGGCCAGTGCTGCGCGGAGGCGCTCGGGTGGCTCGTCGATGCCTTCCGAGGTCAGTTCGAACGTGCCCCAGTGGACGCCGATCGCATAGGCCGCGCCGAGCTGTTCGAACGCGGTCACCGCCTGGTCCGGCCCGATGTGATTGTCCGTCTCGTTCCCTGCGAAATGATACGCGCCGATCGGTAGGATCGCGAGGCGGACGGGTCCTGCACGGCGCGCCTCGGTGGCCCAGCGCATGTCGCCAGGTCCGGTGTCGCCCGCGAAATACAGGGTGCCGCCGGGCAGCGTCACGGTGAACCCCGCCCATAACGTCGTGTCGCGGTCGCCCAGGTCGTATTCGCTCCAGTGATGCGCGCGCACGACGATCACGTCGATGCCGGGCCGCAGCGACACGCGCCCGCCCCAGTCGCGCGCTTCCGCATGGATGCCGTTCCGCGCGAGGATCTGGTCGTTGCCCAGGCCCGTCACGATCAGCGGCCTGTCGCGGTGCCACAGCCGGCGCATCGCGTGCATGTCGAGATGGTCGCGGTGATCGTGGCTGAGCAGGATCAGGTCGATCTTCGGCAGGTCCTCCAGCCGCACGCCCGGCGCACGGACGCGCTTCACGCCGAGGAACTGCACCGGCGACGAGCGTTCGAGCCACATCGGATCGGTGAGGATGTTGAGCCCCTGCGTCTGCACCAGCACGGTCGAATGGCCGATCCAGGTGACGCGCATCGTCCGGCCCTCGACCTGCGCCGGCGGTCGCGACGGCGTGACGGGGATTTCGGGCCAAATGCGGTAGGGCGGCTTCACCAGATTGCGCAGCAGCGCGACCGGACCTTGTTTCTGCTCGCCGATACTCCCCTGCACGCCGTCCGGATTGAAGAAGCGCGTCCCGTTGAAGTGATCGCTTGGCGGGATAGTGTTCACCGACGGTATCGCGCACCCGGCGAGCAGTGCGAAAGCAAGCAGGATCGAGCGGGTGCGGATCATGGCGCGCTGACGAATATGTCACCCGACCATCAGCGTCCAGTCACGCGCGGATGCATAGACCGACCGCCATGGACGATGATTTTGAAGTGCGCGGGCTGCACGAGCAACTTTCGGAGGAGCGCGCCGCGGGCGGCGAGGCGTTCGACCAGCGGATCGCCTTGTTCACCGCGATCCTGGCGACGCTGGCGGCGGTCACCAGCTTTCTCGGCGGGCATACGCAGAACGAGGCGCTGCTCCACAAGAACGAGGCGGTGCTGATCAAGGCGCAGGCGTCAGATGCGTGGGGCTATTACCAGGCGGAGGATCTGAAGCGGCATATCGCGCAGATGGAGGTCGATCTCGCCCCGCCCGGGGTCGATGCGACGCGGATGGCGACGCACCGCGCGGAGATTGCGCGGTACACGGCGCGCGGGACGGCGCTGAAACGGGAAGCGGAGACGCTCGACCGGCAATCGGCGATGGCGAACGGGGAATCGGACGAGGCGCTTCGGCCGCATACCAAACTGGCGCTCGCGGTAACCGCGATCCAGGTGGCGATCGCGCTGGCGTCGATCACCGCGCTGACCGGGCGGCGGTGGTTGCTGTGGGTGGCGGGCGCGGCGGCGCTGGTCGGCGCGCTGCTGGCGGGGATGGCGTGGTTCTGATCTCTCGATCCTCCCCCGCCAGGGGGGGGTGGCACCGAAGGTGACGTAGGGGGAGGACACGGAACGGGGGGTCTCCTATCCTCCCCCTCCGTCTGGCAAGCCAGCCACCTCCCCCTAGCGGGGGAGGATTTGGATTCAGATGTCCTGGACGAGCCGCCCGTACAGATCGGGGCGGCGATCGCGGAAGAAGCCGAACGCGGCGCGGTGGCGCTTGACGATGTCGAGGTCGATCGTCGCGGTGATCACGCCCTCGTCCTCGCGGCCGAGTTCGGCGAGGATGTCGCCGCGCTCGTCGGCGATGAAGCTGGTGCCGTAGAAGGTCTGCCCGTGCTCGACGCCGACGCGGTTGGCGGCGACGATCGGCACGACATTCGACACGGCATGGCCGACCATGGCGCGCCGCCACAGCCGCGCGGTGTCGAGCGAGGTGTCATGCGGCTCGCTGCCGATCGCGGTCGGGTAGAACAACACTTCGGCGCCCATCAGCATCATCGCGCGCGCGGTCTCGGGATACCATTGGTCCCAGCAGACGCCGACGCCGAGCGTCGTCCGCCCCGCCTCCGATGCGTGCGGCCAGACCTTGAACCCGGTGTTGCCGGGGCGGAAGTAGAACTTCTCCTCATAGCCCGGGCCGTCGGGGATGTGGCTCTTGCGGTAGACGCCCTGGATGTTGCCGTCGGGGCCGATCATCGCGAGGCTGTTGTAATGATGCGGGCCGTCCGCCTCGAAGAAGCTGGTCGGGATCGTGACTTTCAGCGCCTCGGCGAGCGCCTGCATCGCGAGCACCGCCTTGTGTTCGCCCACGGGGGCGGCGTTGGCGAACAGGCCCTCATCCTCGACGCGGCAGAAATACTCGCCCTCGAACAGCTCGGGCGGCAGGATCACCTGCGCGCCTTTCGCCGCGGCCTCGTGGACGAGGCGTGAGACGTTGGCGATGTTGCGGTCGATGTTGGGCGTGAAGCCCAGCTGCAGTGCGGCGACGGTGATCTCTGTCATGGCGGCGCATATAATAAGCCGGGGCGCGTTGTGCGAGCCTTTCGCCTCGCATCGAGTGCCGCACGATCGCCGTCGCCTCGCGGCGGCGGGGGTCCAGGGTCGCGGGCGTTGCCCTGCGAGATCCTGGGCCCCCGCCGCCGCGGGGGAACAAGGCGCGCAGATTGACATGCCCCTGCCCGGTCCGACATGCGGCGGGGATGATGACACCCGCCCTCCCGCCAAGCTGGCAGACGCTCGCCGCCGAGCTCGACGCGCCGTATATGCGCGACCTCGACGCGTTTCTGGAGGCCGAACGCGCTGCGGGCGCGCGGATCTTTCCTGATGACGCCGACCGGTTCCGCGCGCTCGACCTGACGCCGCTCGATCAGGTGCGGGTCGTGATCCTGGGGCAGGATCCGTATCATGGCGAGGGGCAGGCGCATGGGCTCAGCTTTTCGGTGCGCGAGGGGGTGCGGACGCCGCCGAGCCTCGTCAACATTTACAAGGAGCTCGAGGCGGACCTCGGCATTCCGCGCGCGCGCCACGGCATGCTCGATCACTGGGCGGCGCAGGGCGTGCTGCTGCTCAACGCGGTGCTGAGCGTGCGGAGCGGCGAGGCCGCGTCGCACAGCAAGCGCGGGTGGGAGCGGTTTACCGATGCGGTCATCGCCGCGGTCAACGCGCAACCGAAACCGGTCGTGTTCCTGCTGTGGGGAGCGTATGCGCAGAAGAAGGCGGCGTTCGTCGACGATATCGCGACGGGCGGACGGCATCTGGTGATCGCGTCCGCGCATCCGTCGCCGCTGGCGGCACGGACCGGGTTCTTCGGATCGCGGCCGTTCAGCAAGGCCAACGCCTTTCTCGCTACCCATGGGCGCACCCCGATCGACTGGGCGCTGCCGGAGACCGACCGATGAGCGACGACTATATCTATGACGAGGCGACCGGCGAGTGGGTCGCGGGCGGGGCTGCGACGACCGACGCAGCGGCTGGCGGGGCGGCTGGCGGGGCGGCGGACGACGGCGCGGTCGTGGTGCGTGATTCCGTCGGCAACGTGCTGGTGGACGGCGACCAGGTGACGCTGATCAAGGACCTGACCGTCAAGGGCGCAGGGCAGACCTTGAAGCGCGGCACACTGATCAAGTCGATCCGCCTGACCGGCGACGCACAGGAAATCGACTGTCGGTACGAAGGAATCAAGGGCCTGGTGCTGCGCGCGGAGTTTGTCCGGAAGCGGTGACGCGCGACCTCGCCGTGCGTTTGCTCCACCCGATCTTCGCCGCGCTGGACGGGGTGCCGTCGTATCGCGCCCGTGAAGGTCGGCCGTCGCGCCGAGCTCTCGACCGCCAGCGCCTAGGCGGGCAGGACCTGGTTCGACTTGCCCGCCAAGACGCTGCCCGTGCGGTTCCGCCGGTCGGTTCCCGCGCGCCTTCGCCGCCGGGTGTCAGGTAAAGAACGGCGCCGCGATATCCGCGCGTACGCGCATCAGTCGCCCGGTTGCGCGGTCGAGCAGCGCCCAGGTCGTCACCGCCTCCAGCCTGACGCGGCCATCAGCCCCGACGAACCGCACATGCCGATCGAACCGCGCGCCTTTGGGTGCCCCCTCGACCCAGGTTTCCCCGACAACGGTCTCCCCCACGACGACGCTCCCGCGATAGTCGATCTCATGCCGCGTCACGACCCAGACATAGGCCAGCTTGTGGGCAGGCGGTGCCACCGCCTCCCAATGCGCCGTGGCGATGGCCTGGATCCACTGCACCCAGACCGCATTGTTCACATGCCCGAGCTCATCGATATCCGCATCCTCGGCGGTGATCGAGAGCGTGAACCGGCTCACCCCGCCACGCCCAGCTGCCACAGCACGAACGCGTGTTCCTCCGCGCCCTCGCGCAGCGATTCGAACCGCCCCGACTTGCCGCCATGCCCCGCGCCCATGTTGGTCTTGAGCAGCAGGACGTTGTCGTCGGTCTTCATCCGCCGGAGCTTGGCCGCCCATTTCGCGGGCTCCCAATAGGTAACGCGCGGATCGTTCAGCCCGCCCGAAATGAACATCGGAGGATAGGCCTGCGCCTTGACGTTATCGTACGGCGAATACGACCGGATCAGCTTGAAAGCCGCCTCGTCCTCGATCGGATTGCCCCATTCGGGCCATTCGCCCGGCGTCAGCGGCAGCGTCTCGTCGAGCATCGTGTTCAGCACGTCGACGAACGGCACGTCCGCGATCACCGCGCCCCAGAGCTCGGGATCGGAATTGACCACCGCCCCCATCAGCTCGCCGCCCGCAGAGCGGCCCGCAATCGCGATTCTGCCCGCCGACGTCCACTTCGCGTCGACCAGCGCCTTGGCGACATCGACGAAATCGTTGAACGTGTTCGCGCGCTTCTCCAGCTTGCCGTCGAGATACCATTGCTGGCCGAGGTCGTCGCCGCCGCGGATATGCGCGATCGCATAGGCAAAGCCGCGATCGAGCAAACTCATCCGCCCGGTCGAGAAGCCCGGCGGGATCGCATAACCGTACGCGCCATACGCATAGAGGAACACAGGCGCCGACCCATCACGCACGAACCCGGCCGGATACACGATCGACACCGGAATCTCGGTCCCGTCGCGCGCGGTGATCTTCAGCCGCTCGGTCGCGTATTTCGCCGCGTCGTAGCCGCTCGGGATCTCCTGCACCTTGAGCATCGTCCGCTCGCCGGTATCCACGTCGTAATCATACACCGTCCCCGGCGTGACCATCGACTCATACCCAAGCCGCAGCACGGTCATGTCGTATTCGGGGTTGTCGCCAAGACCCGCGACATAGCTCGCCTCGGGGAAGTTGATCCGCTTGCCTTCGGTCGGCGTCTCGTACCGGTGGATCGCGATCTGATCGAGCCCGTCCTCGCGCCCGTCGACCACGAAGAAGTCCTGATAGCACTCCACCCCCGTCATGTAGAAATGCGGCGACGCCGGGATCAGCTCGGTCCACGCGCCCGGCTCCTCGACCAGCGCGGTGCACAGCCGGAAATTCGGATCGACGTCGTTGGTGTGGATGAACAGCGTCCCGTCATGCTCGTCCACGTCATATTCGCGCCCGACCTTCCGCGCGGACACGAGGATCGGCACCGCCAGCGGCTCGTGCGCGGGCAGCAGGTAGATCTCGCTTGTAACATGGTCGCTCGTTGCGATCACGATCCACTTGCGCGAACTCGTCTCGCCGACGCCGACGCGGAAGCCCTCGTCCTCCTCATGGAACAGCACGACGTCGTCGGCGATCGGCGTCCCCAGCCGGTGGAAGCGCGCATTGTCGGTGCGCCACTGCTCGTTCGCGAGGCCGTACAGGAAGCCCGCATCGTCCGCGGTCCAGACGATCTCGCTCAGCATGCCGGGGATCACGTCGGGCAGATGCGCGCCGGTCTCCAGGTCCTTGACCCGAACCTCGAACCGCTCGCTCCCGTTATCGTCGATCGCATAAGCGAGATACCGCCCGTCATTGCTGATCGAGAACGCGCCGAGCCGGAAATACTCATGGCCCTCCGCCAGCGCCGGCTCGTCGAGCAACAGCTCGTCGTCACCGCCCGCGACGGGCTTGCGCCACCATTTCTTGTACTGCCCGCCGGTCTCGTATGCGGTCCAGTACAGCCAGTCGCCATCCTTTTGCGGCACCGAGGATTCGTCTTCCTTGATGCGCGCCTTCATCTCTTCGTAGATCGTGTCGACCAGCGCGGTATGCGGCGCCATCTGCGCCTCGAAATACGCGTTCTCGGCCGCGAGATACGCCAGCACATCGGCGTCATCGACCTCGGGATAGTTCGGATCCTTCAGCCACGCATAGGGATCCTCGATCGTCACGCCGTGCGTGGTGAAGCTGTGCGGGCGCTGGTCGGCGATAGGGGGTGTGGTCATGCAGCGGTGTTAGCCGCGCCAAGGGTGGAAGCCAACGCTCGTCCCATTGGACGGAAGCCCCCACTCCAATGTTTCCCCACGAAGGCGGGGACCCAGTCTGGGCTCCCACCTCCGCGGGAGAACAAGGCCTACTCCACCACCCCGGCGAAGGCCGCGGCCCAATTGGAGAGGTCGCAGTAATGGAGCGCGTGCCTTCGTTAGCAGCTTCACCCAATTGGGCCCCGGCCTTCGCCGGGGCGGTAGAAAACTTCGGTCGTGCCCCTGATTACTGTTTCCCCGCGAGAAAAAGGAAGCAGGAGCGCGGTCCGAACACAAACGCGCGGCTTTTCCCCGCGCTGTCACACGCAGACCATTTCTGGCAGAACGCGCCGCATCACCCCGACCTCGACCGACGAGAGACCCGCACAATGCCGACCCAGAACGACCGCGCAGCCGACCGCTTAGCCGCCCTCCGCGCCCAGCTAACCGCCGATAACCTCGACGGTTTCGTCATTCCGCTGACCGACGAGCACATGAGCGAATATGTCGGCGGCTACGCGCAGCGGCTCGGCTGGCTCACCGGCTTCGGCGGGTCCGCCGGGACCGCGGTGGTCCTCGCCGACCGCGCCGCGATCTTCACCGATGGCCGCTACACGATCCAGGTCCGCGAGCAGGTCGATGGCGCGCATTGGGACTATGCCGACGTCCCCCAGACCAGCCCCGCCGCCTGGCTCGGCCAGCACGCGCCGGCAGGCAGCCGGATCGGCTACGACGCGTGGCTGCATACCGGAACCTGGGTCGCCGACGCGACCACCGCGCTCGCCGATCGCGGCGCCACACTCGTCCCGGTAACCGCCAACCCGGTCGACGCGATCTGGACCGATCGCCCCGCCCCCTCCCCCGCCAGGCTCACCGTCCAGCCCGATGAATTCACCGGCGCCTCGTCCGCCGAAAAGCGCGCCGCGATCGCCGACTGGCTGGCCGAGCACAAGGCCGACGCGGTCGTCCTCACCGCGCTCGATTCGATCGCCTGGGCGCTCAACATCCGCGGCGGCGACGTCGACCACACCCCCGTCGCGCTCTCCTATGCGATCGTGAGCGCGGACGGCACCACCGACCTGTTCGTCGCCCCCGACAAGCTCGACGACGCGGTCCGCCAGCATCTCGGCAACGCGGTCCGCCTCCACGACCGAGAGGCTTTCGCTCCCGCGCTTGGCAACTACGCCGGCAAGCGCGTCGCCGCCGATCCCGAACGCGCCGTCGCCGCGATCACGCAGGCGCTCCAGGCCGGCGGCGCGAAGATCCTTGCACTGCGCGACCCCGTGGTGCTCGCAAAGGCGATCAAGAACCCGGTCGAGATCGGCGGTCACCGCGCCGCCTCCGCCCGCGACGGCGCCGCGCTTGCGCGCTTCCTGCGCTGGGTGGAGACCGATTGCGTCAAGGGCGGCCAGACCGAACTGTCCGCCGCCGCCAAATTGCTCGCCTTCCGCGAAGAGACCGGCGTCCTGAAGGACACGTCGTTCGACACGATCTCGGCGACCGGCCCTCACGGCGCGATCCCGCACTACCACGTCACCGAAGAATCGAGCGCGCCGATCGAACCAGGCCAGCTCTACCTGATCGACTCCGGCGGCCAGTATGCAGACGGCACCACCGACGTGACCCGCGTCATGCCGATCGGTGATCCCACGCCCGAGATGCGCGACCGCTTCACCCGCGTCCTGAAGGGCCATATCGGCATCGCCACCGCGGTCTTCCCCGACGGCACGATGGGTGGCCAGATCGACGCGTTCGCGCGCCGTCCATTGTGGGAAGCCGGGCTCGATTTCGGCCACGGCACCGGCCACGGCATCGGCGCCTATCTCGCGGTCCACGAAGGCCCGCAGCGGATCGCCGCGCCCAATTATCCCGGCGGCGCGGCGATGGAGCCCTTGCGCGCCGGCATGATGCTCTCGAACGAGCCCGGCTATTACAAGGCCGGCGAATACGGCATTCGCATCGAGAACCTGATCCTGATCGAACCGCGCGACATTCCCGGTGCCGACCGCGCGATGCTCGGCTTCGAGACGCTCACCTTCTGCCCGATCGAGCGCACGCTGATCGATCCCGCGCTGCTGACGCCGCAGGAGCGCGCCTGGGTCGACGACTATCACGCAAAGGTGCTGGCCGTCCTGACCCCCGAGATGGCCGACGCGGCGGATCGCGCCTGGCTCGCCGCCAAATGCGCCCCGCTTAGTTGAGCGGCTCGTCCTCGGGCGCAGGCGCGGCACGCACGGCCCGCGCCTGCGCCTTGCGCCGTCGCAGGTTTTCGCGCAGCGCCGCCGCCATGCGCTCGGCCTTCTCCGCCGCCTTTCGATCCCTGTCGTCCATAAATACGTCCTACATTGTGGCGGGACGCCTTGACAATCGGCCCGCCCTCGTCTCTTAGCCCCACTCCGCCGGCAGCGATGCCGACGAGTGCTGCCGTAGCTCAGTGGTAGAGCGCATCCTTGGTAAGGCTGAGGTCGTGAGTTCAATCCTCACCGGCAGCACCATTTTTTAATGACTCGGCCGCCCTCAGGGGTGCCTGGGCGGGGCCCGGGCGTCGCGCCGCGATCGCCATCGCCGCCCCATCACCATCGCCGAACCGCGTCATCATGCGCCGGTACAGTTCAGCGGCGCTCGCAAGATCGGTCCCTCGCAAGATCGGTCCCTCGCAAGATCGGTCCCTCAAGCGTCAAGCAGGCGACGCAGTCCGACGGGATATTGCCCCGCGGCGTGGACGACGGGACGGCAATCTGGCCGATAGCAAATCTCGGTTCGACGCCAGGCTTACGCAGCACTGCGTCAGCTTGGGCTGTAGACGCCTCGTTCAGTTCGATCGCACCGGCTTCTGTATTGCGCGGACCGACGCCGACCATGCCGATGCCGCACCGTAAGCCCGGTCTTGCGGGGCCTAGTATTTATGCACCCGATGAACTGCCGACAAGACTAGCAACCTTTAGGAAAATTCGCTGGTTTGTCGTTTGGGATCAACAGGGTGTCGGCCACTCGGGCTGACTGTGTGACCCCCACCATAAGGGGCTTTCATGTCACAGCGTCACAATTTTTCACGCGCCGGGGTATTTGTCGTCGGCATCGCGACGATCTCGCTCGCCGGTTGCGTCAATCCGTCCGCCAAGATCGCGACGTCGCTCGAAGGCTATGGCTTCCAGCCTGCCCAGTCGCAGTGCGTCGGCGATCGGCTCGAGGCAAATCTCTCGCTCGGCCAGCTTCAGCAGCTCGGCCGCGCCGCCAAGGCATCGCGCCAGGGCGACACGACGCCAGGCCGCTTGACCGCCAGCGATTTCGTCCGCGTATCCGCGCAGGTGAAGGACCCGAAGGTTCCGCTGGAAGTCGGCAAGGCCGCTGCAGCCTGCGGCATTCTGACCGATCCCGCCTCGCCACTGTAATCACGCCAACCGCGCCGCTGCACCCGCCCGAAACGGCGGGGCGGCGGCGTCATGTAAGACACGTCCCGGATGGGCGTTTCAGGAACACCACACATGCAAGACGTAACCTATGCGGGCGATACGGTCGTATCGAATACCCGCGATTTCGGGGCGCAAGCCTGGAGCTATGTCGAGATCTGGACACCGCGGATCATCGCGGCATTGATCATCCTCGTGATCGGCTGGGCGATTGCCCGCGCCGTGAAATGGGGCGTGGCGAAGCTCGTCAACAAGACGCCGCTTGCGCTGCACGCCAACGAGCCGAACGCCAGCCCGCGCAACCCGACCACGATCGGTGCACAGGTCGGTGATGCAGCCTATTGGGTGGTCCTGCTGATCGCGCTCTTCCTCGCGACGCAGCCGCTCGGGCTTGCTGGCGCGACCGGCCCGCTGGGGGACATGCTGCAGGGCTTCGGCCAGGCCGTCCCGCGGATCATTGGTGCCGCGCTCATCTTCTTCCTCGGTTATGTGCTTGCCAAGGTCGCCAAAAAGGCGATTGAGGCGGTCATTACGGCCAGCCATGTCGAGCGTTTCTCGACGCATGTCGGCGCCACGTCGCCGACCGACCCGACGATGCTGCCGCGTACCATCGGCGGCATCGTGTTCGCGCTGATCATCATCCCGGTCTCGATCGCGGCACTCGACACGCTCAACATCGCGGCAATCTCGCAGCCGGCAACCGCCATGCTGCGCATCATCCTCGACGCGATCCCCCATGTCATCGCTGCCGGCATGATCCTCGCCGTTGCCTATGTCATCGCCAGGTTCGCATCGCGTCTGTTGACGCAGTTCCTGGCCACGACCGGCTTCGACCGGACGATCGGTTCGATCGGTATTTTCGGCAACGCGGAAAACCGCGCGCTTGGAACGACCGGTCCGTCGTTCGTGCCATCCAAGACAGTCGGCACCGGCGCGTTCGTCGCGATCCTCATCTTCGGTCTGATGGAAGCGTTCCGCCAGCTGAACTTCGCCTATGGCTCGCAGATCATGGCCGAGGTGCTGACGCTGTTCGGACAGGTCGTGTTCGGTGCGATCATCATCTTCGCATCGGTGGTCATCGCACGGTTCGTGGCGCATGCGATCGAGCGTAATGGCGATCAGGGCACGCGCGTGGCGGCACCAGTCGTGCGGATCGCGATCATCGTGCTCGGCACCGCGATCGGCTTGCGCTTCATGGGTCTGGCTGACGACATCATCAACCTGGCATTCGGGTTGCTGCTCGGTGCGATCGCCGTCGCCTTCGCCCTGGCGTTTGGCCTGGGTGGTCGCGACGCGGCCGGGAATGCCGTCAAGCGGATGCTCGACGGTACCAGGTCGACAAACGACCGCGACGATCGGACGATCGACGGCGACCGTATGGCGACGTCGGGTCTGGCTTCGACGCGCACTGCCTCGGACAGCGACCCGGTCCGGAAGGACGATCGCCAGGACGCCCACCAGGACGACCGCCAAAACGACCGGATCGACGCGCGGGACCCCATCGACCGCCCGTTGATCTGACCCTCCCTTCCCCAGTAAACGCAAGGAAACCGCGTATGAACACCGATACCCTCAACGGCACCGCCACCAACGTCGGCGGCAAGCTCAAGGAAACGCTTGGCGGCGCGATCGGCGACACGTCGCTGCAGAGCGAAGGCGCTGCCGATCAGCTTGGCGGCACCATCCAGAAGAGCGTCGGCCAGGCAAGGGATGCCGTTGAAGACTCTATCCGCCCGGTGCTCGACTATGTCCGCCAGTTCTCGAAGGAGCGCCCCTTCACCGCAGCAGCCGTAGCCGGCGTGCTCGGCATCGCGGTGATCAACACGCTGCGCGGCAAGTAATACACCTAACGCCGAACTGATGCGCGGGGCAGCGTTCGCCGCCTCGCGCCTCTTCCCATCTACCGATGGACGACAGCAACCCCGGCACGCAGCATCGGCCCGACGCTGTACGTCGGCGGATGGGTGATGTCGCAGCTCTGGCTGTTCTGGATCGCACTGCTGAGGCGTGCCGCGGGAGCCGGGCTTCTCGGTCGCCGGCTGTTCGCGCATACCGATGAAGATCAGTCGCCCGGGCCGATTGGGGATACCCCGGTCGAACTGCTGGTCGCCGACGATCGCGGTGCCACACCGGGCGCGGGGCGAAGCAAGCTGCATCACCGGCGCTGGACACCCCGTCGTCCGATGAACCATGATTACGGCCCGAACCCGATCAGCCTGTTGGTCTTGGGCGAGTGTCCCGAGTTCAGTGCCCCGAAGCGTTCGAGAAGACGTTCATCACAACGACGCCCGCGACGATCAGGCCCATGCCCGTGATAGCGGCCGCATCGAGCTTTTGCCCCTGGAACGCCCAAGCGACCGCCGAAATCAGGACGATGCCGGTGCCCGACCAAATAGCATAGGCGATTCCTGTCGGGATCGTTCGGAGGGTCAGCGACAGGAAATAGAAGGCGATACCATAGCCGACGACGGTAACGACGGTCCACGGCATGCGGGTGAAGCCATTCGACTGTTTCATTGCCGACGTGGCGCAAACCTCGGAGACGATCGCGAT
Source organism: Sphingomonas sp. Leaf34 (assembly GCF_001421805.1). Classification (GTDB taxonomy): domain Bacteria; phylum Pseudomonadota; class Alphaproteobacteria; order Sphingomonadales; family Sphingomonadaceae; genus Sphingomonas. The sequence continues at coordinate 859,371 of NZ_LMLC01000001.1, forward strand.
CGCGAGCATGAGATAGTTCATGCACGGCCTGTTAGCATAGCGAATGCGGCCAATGTGCGACGTTTGCACCCCGGGCGGAGTCCCGCTTTTGGCGGTCGCCATTCGGCCGCGCGAGCAACCGACCCGCTGACGGCGATTCGCTGGCCGCTATCGACTCCCGGACGTCAGATGTCTGCTGATCCAGCGGTAGAGCGGCGCTCGGGCCACCGATCCGGGCGCTGATTGTCGAGAATCCCTGGTCACCGGGGTGGCCGGTTCTGGACGCTCTTCATGCGATCGCCGCCGCTGGTCCGACGTGGAATTTGCTGTCGGTGGCAGCCCGAAAATGCGCCGGAACGCGTGCCCGAACGCGCTCTGTGACGGGATGCCGTCTTTGCGCGGTCCGGCGCATCCCGCCGGATGCGATAGGCTCTATGCAGTCCAGGGAATCGTGATAGCCTCCCCGCCAGAGCAGGATGACCTGCCGACTTGGAGAGTGATGCATGGCAAACCACGGCGCAGCGCACGGGGATACGCGCAAGGACCATCAGGGGCTGATCTACATGATCGCCGGCGGCATCCTGGCCTTGGGGTTGGTATTGATGGCATTTTATGACCGTGCGGATGATCCAATGCCGATCGCGTCGGTGCAAAAACCGGCGCTTACCGCGCAGCGCTGATCCTCGGATCGTCACCGCACGGCGGTGATGGATGGGGGATCCGTGCGGCGCGCAGTGCGGTCGAAGATGAGGATCGGCGCGTCGCGGTACACACCCGTGGTGCGCAGGCCGTAGCCCAGCCGTTCGGCAAGCCTGATCGAGGGGGCGTTGGCGGGATCGATGATGCAGGTCGTCGCGGGGATCCGCGCATCGGTCCAGGCGAGGATCGCGGCGAGCGCTTCGGAGGCGTAGCCTTGGCCATGCGCGTCGCCGGTCAGCGTCCAGCCGACTTCGGGACACGCATCGATCGAGGGCACGACCGCGCGGCGTGCCTCGATCAGGCCGAGCTCGCCGATCAGACGGCCGGCCGCGTCGCGCGCGACCCAGCTGCCGTAGCGGAACAGCGTCCACTGCCCGATCGCGCGCAGGAGGCGGATCCAGACGTCCTCGCGCGATCGCGGCTGGCCACCGATCATCGCGTAGACGCGCGGGTCGGACCACATCGCCGCGCAGTCGTCGAGGTCGGGTGCGGCGTGGCCGGTCAGCGTCAGGCGTGCGGTGGTGAGCGTGGGGGCGGCGGGGGACGTCTGCATCGACGTACCGATACCGCGATTGGCAGGCGGAGGGGAACACCCCTCCCCCCTTCCCACGGCGACCAAGCCGCGCACGCACGCCTTCGATCGTCCCCCGCCTGGGGGAGGTGTCGCCGTAGGTGACGGAGGGGGAGGACACGCAACAGGCGTTTCCCTGACCGCCCCCTCCGTCTGGCAAGCGCCAGCCACCTCCCCCTGGCGGGGGAGGATCATAGGGGAGACCAGCAACGCAGGTTGTCTTCCGCCGTGATTGCTTCGCAAAGCCTGTTTTCGAGGCTCGCGCTTTGCGCTAGTCGGAGGCATGGCATCGACGATCTCCTGCGACGTCGCGATCGTTGGCGCGGGTTTGGCCGGCGGGATGATCGCGCTGGCGCTCAAAGCGAAGCATCCGGCGCTCGACGTGCGACTGATCGACTCAGCGCCGGTCGTCGGCGGCAATCATCTCTGGTCGTTTTTCGGCAGCGATGTCGCGCAGGCCGATCGCTGGCTCGTCGCGCCGCTCGTCGCGCATGCGTGGCGCGGCTATGACGTGCGGTTTCCGGCGCATGCGCGGACGATCGACGCGACCTATTATTCGATCGAGAGCGAGCGGCTCGACCGCGAGGTGCGGCGCGTGCTGCCGCCGCACGCGCTGATGCTCGGGCGCAAGGTCTCTGGCGCGAGCGCGACCGCTGTGGTGCTGGCGGATGGCGACCGGATCGAGGCGACCGGCGTGATCGACGTGCGGGGCCCGGGCGACCTGTCGCTGCTCGATCTGGCGTGGCAGAAATTCGTCGGGCGCGAACTGGTGCTGAGCGCGCCACACGACAGCCCGGTACCGATGGTCATGGACGCGACCGTGCCACAGATCGACGGCTATCGGTTCGTCTATTGCCTGCCGTTCGCCGCGGACCGGATGTTCGTCGAGGACACCTATTACAGCGACACGCCCGATCTCGATGTCGAGGCGCTGACGACGCGAATCCATGATTATGCCGACGCGCGCGGCTGGGCGGTAGCGCAGGCGGCGCGGCATGAATCGGGCGTGCTGCCGGTTGCGATGGGCGGCGATTTCGAGGCGTATTGGCGCTCGGGCGGCGCCAAGGTCGCCAAGGCCGGGATGCGCGCGGGGATGTTCCATCCGACCACGGGCTACTCGTTGCCCGACGCGGTGCGGACCGCGGCGATGATCGCCGGTCTCGGCGATTTCTCGGGCGCGGCGCTGCACGAGGCGACGCATGCGATGGCGCGGGCGACGTGGAAAAGCCGCGGCTTCTACCGGATGCTCGACACGATGTTGTTTCGCGCGGCGGAACCCGAGGAACGCTATCGCATCCTCGAGCGCTTCTATCGCCTATCGCCGTCGCTGATAGGCCGTTTCTATGCCGGACGCTCGACCCTCTCCGACAAGGCGCGGGTCCTGACCGGCAAGCCCCCCGTCCCCATCGTGCGCGCCGTCCGCGCCATCGCAGGCAGTATGTCATCATGAAGACCGCAATAGTCATCGGCGCAGGGTTTGGCGGGCTGGCGCTCGCGATCCGGTTGCAATCCGCGGGCGTGCAGACGACGATCGTCGAGAGCCGCGACAAGCCCGGCGGGCGTGGCTATTATTGGGAACGCGACGGCTTCACGTTCGATGCGGGGCCGACCGTCATCACCGATCCCGATTGCCTGCGCGAACTGTGGGCGCTGAGCGGGCACGAGATGAGCGCGGACGTGACGCTCGATCCGGTGCTGCCGTTCTACCGGCTGAACTGGCCCGACGGGACGAATTTCGATTATACCAACGACGACGTGCAGATGCGCGCCGAGATCGAGAAGCTGCATCCCGGGGACTGGGCGGGCTACGAGAAGTTCCTCGCCTATTCGGCGGGCGTCTTCCACGAGGGCTATGAGAAGCTCGGCCACGTCGCGTTCCTCGACTTCGGGTCGATGATCAAGGCGGCGCCGGCGCTGGCGAAATACCAGGCGTGGCGCTCGGTCTATTCGATCGTGTCGAGCTATGTGAAGTCGGAGAAGCTGCGCGAGGCTTTGAGCTTCCACACGCTGCTGGTCGGCGGCAACCCGATGACGACGAGCGCGATCTATGCGCTGATCCACAAGCTGGAGCGCGATGGCGGCGTGTGGTTCGCGCGCGGCGGGACCAACCGGCTGGTCGCGGCGTTGGTGACTCAGTTCGAGCGGCTGGGCGGCGTGCTGCGGCTCGACGATCCGGTAACGTCGATCGAGACGCTTGGCGACCGCGCGACCGGCGTGACGACCGCGAGCGGCTGGTCGGGTCAGGCCGATGCGGTCGCGGCGAACAGCGACATCATGCACACCTATCGCGACCTGCTCGCGACGTCGCGCAGTGCCAAGCGCAAGACCGGGTCGCTCGAGCGGAAGAAATATTCGCCGTCGCTGTTCGTGGTGCATTTTGGAATCAAGGGCACGTGGCCGGGCATCCCGCACCACATGATCCTGTTCGGGCCGCGCTATAAGGGGCTGCTCGAGGACATTTACGACCACGGCGTGCTGTCTGAAGATTTCTCGCTGTACCTGCATCATCCGACCGTCACCGATCCTTCGCTGGCGCCGGAGGGGCATTCGACCTTCTATGCGCTGGCGCCGGTGCCGCACATGGGGAAGTTCCCGGTCGACTGGGACGAGATCGCGCCGATCCTTGAAAAGCGCATCCTCGACGAGATCGGGCGGCGTTTGATTCCCGATATCCACGAGCGGATCGTCACGAAATTCTCGTACGCACCGAAGGACTTCGCGCAGGATCTGAATGCGCATCTGGGCTCGGCGTTCTCGCTCGAGCCGGTGCTGACGCAGAGCGCGTATTTCCGCGTGCACAACCGCGACGAGCATATTCCCAACCTGTTCTTCGTCGGCGCGGGGACGCATCCCGGCGCTGGGATTCCGGGAGTCGTCGGGAGCGCGAAGGCGACCGCGCGGCTGATGCTAGAAGGCGAGAAGTGACGCAGCGGCGTGGGGTGCGATGGTTGGCGATGGCGTAATGCCGTCTACCCCACCCGTCGCGCCGTTGCCGCAACGATAGCGTGCTGCCGAGATCAAGCTTCGACGTGTCGTGCCGGGACGATATGGTCCGGAATGGAAGTTGTTTGAGGACCATCCCCTCCTCACCCGTCACGCACCCCGTCCAGATGCCGCCTGTCTTGTTTTCAGACCGCCGAAACGGATGGGTCATCGATGGTAGCGCGCTGACGATCCCCTACCCTCCCTGTCGAGCGGCCGCTCTGACCACGCAGGAAGGATCACGACATGACGATCAAGGTAAACACGCAGGACTGGAACGCACTGACCGCCAGCGAGCAAAGCGAGATTTCGAGCATTATGAGCGCGCATTTCGACGGCGCGACGATCGAAGCGGCGGACGGCGGCACCGCGATAGCCGACGTCGGCGGCTTTTGCACGATACTCTGCAACGCGGCCGAAGCCGCCGCGACCGCACTGTGCAGCAAATTGTCGGGCACCGCGCAGCAGGTCTGCGTTATCGCCGCGCAAACCGGCGGCGATCTGTGCCGATCGAGATGTTGAGCGACTGACCGTTCGAACCGACCCTGATCGGTCGGTTCGAACACCGCCCTGGCCACCACCCTCGCCACCGCGCCTGCCACGTCGTCGCGCAGGCACCAGCACGCTTGTGGCGCGGGCGTGCATCCCTTAGCGGTGCGCTATGAAACGTCTTGCAGTCTATTGCGGGTCGGCGACGCCGGCTGATCCCCTCTATATCGAAGGCGCGCGCGCGCTGGGTCGGACACTGGCCGAGCGCGGGATAGGCCTCGTCTATGGCGGCGGACGGACCGGGCTGATGGGGGCGATCGCCGATGGCGCGCTCGAGCGCGGCGGCGAGGTGATCGGCGTAATCCCGCAGGCGCTGGTCGATGCCGAGGTCGCGCATCGCGGGCTGACCGAACTCCACGTCGTGCAGGGCATGCATCAGCGCAAACAGATGTTTACCGATCTTGCCGACGGGTTCGTGACGATCCCGGGCGGGACGGGGACGATGGACGAGTTGTGGGAGGCGCTGAGCTGGGCGCAGCTTGGCTATCACGCGGATCCGGTCGGGCTGCTCAACACCGCGGGCTATTACGACCATCTGATCGCGTTCTGGGAGAAGATGGGCGAGGTCGGGTTCCTGCGACCGCAGCACCGCGATCTACTGATCGTCGCGGATACGCTCGACGGGCTACTCGACCGGATGGCGGAGCATGTGCCGACGCAGCCGATCGTGCGGATGAACGCGTCGGATCTGTGAGCGTCTCGAGGTCTCACAATACCCTCCACCACCCCGGCCAAGGCCGGGGCCCAACTGGGGGACATGCGTTGGTGAGCGTTGCGCGTCTTAACTGCGGCCTTTCCGATTGGCTTCCGGCCTTCGCCGGGGTGGTAGAGACTGGCGTGGCAGCATGACCTCCGCCCTCCCCACCCGCGCGGACACCGTTGCGGCGGCCAAGGAGTCCATCGCGAAGGGCTCGAAGAGTTTCGCCGCCGCCAGCCTGTTGTTCGACAAGCCGACGCGCGAGCGGGCGTGGCTGCTCTATGCGTGGTGCCGGCGGTGCGACGATATTGCCGATGGGCAGGATCATGGCCACGGCATGACCGTCGTCGCGGACGCCCCCGCGCGGCTGATCGCCTTGTCCGCGATGACCGAGCAGGCGCTGGCGGGCGAGGTAGTCGGCGAGCCGGCGTTCGATGCGCTGCGGATCTTCGCGGCCGAAACGCGGCTGCCCAAGCGGTTCGCGCGCGATCTCGTCGCCGGTTTTGCGCTCGATGCGGAGGAATGGCGGCCGCGGTCGGAGAACGATCTCTACAAATATTGCTACCACGTCGCGGGCGTCGTCGGGTGCATGATGGCGGTGGCGATGGGCGTCGATCCCGACGACGAGGATACGCTCGACCGCGCGTGCGACCTGGGGATGGCGTTCCAGCTCGCCAACATCGCGCGCGATATCGAGGAGGATGACCGCGTCGGGCGCTGCTATCTGCCTGAAGAGTGGCTGGTCGAGATGGACTTTCCGCCGGGCCAGCACATGAAGCCGCCATTCCGGTCCCGGCTCGCCGTGCTGACGAAGCGGATGGCCGCGCGGGCGGCGGCGTTCGAGGCCAGCGCGCGGCAGGGGACGCCGGCTTTGTCGTTCCGCTCGGCCTGGGCGGTGTTGTCGGCAGCGGGGATCTACGGCGCGATCGGGCGGACGGTGGCGGCACGCCGCGAGCATGCGTGGGATTACCGCGTGACGACGTCGGGGGCACAGAAACTGGGCTTTATCGCCAAGGCGGCACGAGAATCGGCGCGGCGGGACCATCTGTACCCGCGGACGCCGCGCAATCCGGGGCTGTGGACGCGGCCGAGGTAGCTGATCCCCTACCACTGCCCCCATACCCGTTTGGCCTGAGCGGAGTCGAAGGGACGGTGTTCGGGATCTGTGCTTGGAGTTCGCTCAGCACGAGCGGAAGGGGAAACTGCGCCGACCGACTGTCAGCCGAGCGGCGGATCAGCCGCGCGTCTTGACCTTGCCCGTCGTTGCGAACTGCGCGCCTGCGGTGCGACAGTTGGCACCGATCATCGGATAGGGAACGTCGGTGTTCCGCGCGAGCTGGTCGGGCAGCGCCGCACGGCATTGCGCCATCGTTGCATAGCGAGCAGGAATGACGCGTGCCTCGGTGCAGGCCGTGTTGCCGTCACCGCAGCCCATGATGGCCATGACGTAGAACAGCGGTTCCATTTCATTCTCCAGGGGATCGCGGTGGCCGACGCTGGACACGGTAACAAAAGCGACGAAGTGGCAGGATTGTTCCCCCAACTGGTTTCGCCAGGGCTTGACTGCTCCTACATCGCGTCGATCCATGCCACCTGATACTTACACCTCCACCCGCGCGGACCAGCCGCTGCTGCCGACGCTCCGCCGTTTCCTGCCGTTCCTGTGGCCAGCCGGGCAGCCCAAGCTGAAGGCACGGATCGTTGTCGCGATGCTGCTGGTGATCGCGTCGAAGCTGGTCCAGGTGTTCGGCGCGGCGTTCACGCTGAAATATGCGGTCGACGCGATGGCGGGGAACGACCGCGGTGCGCTGACTCTCGTCGTGCTGCTGGTGGTCGGATATGCGGCGTCGCGGTTCGGGACGACGCTGTTCGACAATCTGCGCAACGCGGTGTTCGAGCGTGTCGGGCAGGATGCGTCGCGGCGGCTCGCCGCGCAGGTGTTTCGCCACCTGCATGCGCTGAGCCTTGATTTCCATCTGTCGCGGCGAACGGGCGCGGTGACCAAAGTGGTCGAGCGCGGGACCAAGAGCATCGACACGATGCTATACTTCCTGCTGTTCAACATCGCGCCGACACTATTCGAACTCGTGCTGGTGCTCGGGCTGTTCTGGACCAAGTTCGGCTGGCCGCTGGTGATCGCCACCGTCGTGATGGTCGCCGGCTATATCGCGTTCACGCGGATGGTGACTGACTGGCGCAACGCACTGCGCGCGCGGATGAACGACCTCGATACCGGCGCGGTCGCGCATGCGGTGGATTCGCTGCTGAACTTCGAAACGGTCAAGTATTTCGGCGCGGAGGAGCGCGAGGCGAAACGCTACGACAGCGCGATCACGGCGTATTCGGAAGCTGCGGTGAAGAGCGAGAATTCGCTCGCGTGGCTGAACCTGGGCCAGGCGCTGATCACCAACCTGATGCTCGCGGGCGGCATGGGGTTCGTCGTGTGGCGGTGGAGCCGCGGCGAAGCGTCGGCGGGCGACGTGGTATTCGTGTCGACGTTGCTCGCGCAGCTGTTTCGCCCGCTCGACCTGCTGGGGATGGTGTATCGCACGATCCGCCAAGGCGCGCTCGACATGGCGGCGATGTTCGACCTGATCGATACGCCCGCCTCCGTGATCGATGCGCGGGATGCGCCGGCGTTGACGGTGACCGCGGGGCATGTGCGGTTCGAGAATGTCTCGTTTGGTTATGACGCCGGCCGGCCGATCCTGCGCGACCTCGAACTCGATGTGCCGGCGGGATCGACGCTCGCGGTGGTCGGGCCGTCGGGGGCGGGCAAGTCGACGCTCGCGAGGCTGCTGTACCGGTTCTACGATTTGACGGGCGGGCGGATCACCGTCGACGGGCAGGATATTGCCGAAGTGCGCCAGGCGTCGTTGCGCGCCGCGATCGGGATCGTGCCGCAGGACACGGTGCTGTTCAACGACACGATCGGGTACAACATCGCCTATGGTCGCGAGGGCGCCGAGATGCCCGAAGTCGAGTCGGCGGCGAAGGGTGCGGCGATCGCGGGCTTCATCGAGCGCCAGCCGCTGGGCTACGCGACTCGGGTCGGCGAACGCGGCCTGAAGCTGTCGGGCGGCGAGAAACAGCGCGTGGCGATCGCCCGGACGTTGCTCAAGAACCCGCCGATCCTGATCCTCGACGAGGCGACGTCGGCACTCGACAGCCGCACCGAGGCCGAAATCCTCGACACGCTAGAGGCGATCGAGCGCGGTCGCACCACGATCGTGATCGCGCACCGTTTGTCGACCGTGGTGCATGCCGACCAGATCGTCGTGCTCGAGGCGGGGCGCATCGTCGAGAAGGGCACGCATGGCGAGCTGCTGCGCCGGGAGGGCGTCTATGCGGAGATGTGGAATCGCCAGGCGCAGGAGCGTGCGGGACAGGATGACGGGGCGCTGGCGGCGGAGTAGCTGGGGAATTTAACCTCGCGCGGCCGAGTTTTCTGCTCTGCCAGCGCGAGGAAATGATCGAGCCCGGCTAAGCGGGGATCGCGGGATCGAGTTCGCGCAGGCGCGTCTCGATCGCGTTCGAATATTGATAGATATGCGTGAGATCGGACAGCAGATGGCGCGTCTCGTCCTTCCCCGCGAACATCCCGAGATATTTGGTCGTGATGCCGTTGAAATGCATTCGCGCGATCGTCTTGCGATTATTGTCGTCGAGCAGGATCGCGCAATAGGACTTCGCATCTCGGACGATGACGCGCTTCGGATCAATCAGCCGCGAGGCGATCGCCTGGATGATGTGGAAACCCGAAATTTCCTCCTGCGTCGTGACGATGCCGTCGCCCTCCGACGGGTCGTCATCGGCGCCGACGGGCAGATCCTCGACCGGGCTCGACGCCTTCAACGCCGAGGAAAGCCGCTCGTTGACGAAATCGCGGATCAGCGCGGCAATTGCGGGGGAGAGCAGCTTGGCGAACCCGTCCTTGATCGCGGGTGTCAGCCGGCCGCCGTGCACGCGCTGCGCCATCATCCGGACGAACTCGTCGGAGGGCTCGGCGAACTCCTTTTCCAGTTCAAGACGGATCAGCGACTGCGTCTTGAGGCTGCCCGCCTCTTGGACGATCTTGTCGATGTCGAACGCCGCCTTGGTGAACTTCTCGAGCGTGCGGATGTCGCCAGGCTTGATCGCGTCCATCGTGAAGGTGAAAAACGGCTGGTCGTCCATCTTGTTCGGGCGTTCGATATCCGAATAGAATTGGTAGACGACGCCGTTGGTGAGGACCGCAAGACGGGCATCGGTGACGCTGAAATAGCGGAACAGTTGCCCGGCGTGATTGACGTTAAGTTGCACCGAGGACGGCTTGCACTCGATCAGGATCGAGACCTTACCACCGGCGCAGATCGCATAGTCGACCTTTTCGCCTTTCTTGGTGCCGACATCGGCGCTGAACTCCGGGACGACCTCGGATGGGTTGAACACGTCGTAGCCGAGTGACTGCAGGAACGGCATGACCAGCGCGGTCTTTGCCGCCTCTTCTGTCAGGAGAACCTCGCGGTGCTCGATCGTCCGTTTCTGCAGTTCGGCCAGCCTGATGCTCAGTTCCATGTGCGTCCCCCCGGGTGAACATGGGAGGATGCGGGCGCGCGGGCCGGCGGTCCATGGCCCGCGAGCGACAGACTGGCCGGAACTCGACCGAGTTCGCCTAGCCGCAGGTCAGTCGGACCTGTTTCGCGGGCTGGTCGAACACGATTTCGGAACAGTGGTCGAGCACGTCGGCGCCGAGCGTCAGGCGGTCGTGTTTGGGGTCCCGCTTGCGCTTGGCGGTGACGACGATCTCGTCGGGGTCGGGCGGGGCGGCGTCGGCCTCGCGGATCGACACGGCGCTGCCGACGTCGCTGGTGCGGACGCCGAGCGTTGCGAGCCGCAGCGGACCGACCGCGAGCGGGTCCGCGAGAGTCATCGTGCGAACGGGGCGGGTGATGCCGAAGGCGATCTCGACACGCTCGGCGGTGCCCGTGAGCGTGCCGCGCTGCGCCTCGGCGATCAGCGACGCCGCGTTGGCGGTGACCGTGGTGCGCGGATGATAGGGATCGAAAAGGACGCGGATCGGCTGGCCGCCGATCATGATCTGCGCGAACACGCCCGACAGCCGCCCGAACAGCCCGCCGCCATCGACCATCGGTAGTGCGACCGTCCGTTCGCCTGTGCGGGGTGCGCGCAGCGCGATACGCACGACGGGTTCGGGAAGCGACCCCGGCCCGATGCTGCCATCGCCGACGGTCGCATAGACACGCCCGACCCAGCGACCGTCGGCAGAGCCCTGTTTGGGGCTGGGGAAGCCGACCCGGCGCTTCACGTGGGTTCCACCGAACGTCATCGGCCTGACCGTCGTGGCCTGCATCGCGCCCTGCCCGCCGACCGAATAGCCGAGCTCCATCATGCCGCCCTTCAACGCGAGCCGGTCGGCCGCGGTGGTGGTCATCAGGACCAGCCCGGGCGCGGCCGGATCGACGCGGAGCGTGACCGGCGCGCCGTCGATCGTTGCGGCGATCAGACCACCGACCGGCACGTCGCGCACCGGCGGCGGCGTGTCCGCGGCAAGACCCGCACTGCCGATCGGGACGAGCGCGACCAGCAGGAGCGCCGCGGTGCCCCCACGCAAAACAGAGCCGTTCATGCCTTCTCCCTCAACTGATCGCGGTGGGTGTCGCACATCGCAGCCGTGCCGCAACGCCATTTGCCACGAGTATGAATGTATGCGTGCCCTCGACGCAGCGGCATGCGACGCCTAGATCGGCTAGGATGCTCGACCCCCTTCCCGATCTCCAGCGTATCTTTGGTTTCCCCGAGTTTCGCGGCGTGCAGCGCGACGTCGTCGACCGGGTGCTCGCGGGGCAGCGCACGCTGGCGGTGATGCCGACGGGTGCGGGCAAGTCGCTATGCTATCAGCTACCTGCGACGATGCTGGAGGGGACGTGCGTCGTCGTCTCGCCGCTGATCGCGCTGATGCACGATCAGTTGCGCGCAGCCACCGCGGTCGGAATCAAGGCGGCGACGCTGACCTCGGTCGATACCAATCGCGAGGAGACGATCGCACAGTTCCGCGCGGGCGATCTCGACCTGCTCTACGTCGCGCCCGAGCGGGCCTCGAACGAGAGTTTTCGGAACCTGCTCGGCCAGGCGAAGCTCTCGCTGTTCGCGATCGACGAGGCGCACTGCGTCAGCGAGTGGGGGCATGATTTCCGACCGGACTACCGCCTGCTGCGGCCTCTGCTCGACAGTTTTCCCGACGTGCCGCGGCTCGCGCTGACCGCGACCGCGGACGCCCACACGCGGGCGGATATCCTGGAGCAGCTCGGGATTTCGCAGGACGGCCTGATCGTGTCGGGGTTCGACCGGCCGAACATCCGCTATGCGATTTCGGGGCGCGACAACGTCAACCGGCAGATCGCCGACATCCTCGAGAAGATCCCGGGGCCGGGGATCGTCTATGCGCAGACGCGCGCGGCGACCGAGAAGCTCGCCGAGGCGCTCGGGCGCAGCGGACGGCCGACGCGGGCCTATCATGCCGGGCTCGACCCGCAGGTGCGCGCGAAGAACCAGGCGGATTTCGTCGCGAGCGAGGACATGGTGATCTGCGCCACGGTCGCGTTCGGGATGGGGATCGACAAGCCCGACGTGCGGTTCGTCGCGCATGCCGGGCTGCCGAAATCGATCGAGGCCTATTATCAGGAGACCGGGCGCGCGGGGCGCGACGGCGATCCGGCGATCGCGCATCTGTTCTGGGGTGCCGAGGATTTCGCGCGCGCACGCCAGCGGATCGGCGAGGTCGAGCCCGAGCGGCAGGCGGGCGAACGCCAGCGACTGACTGCGATGGGCGGGCTGGTCGAGACCGCGGGGTGCCGCCGCCGTATCCTGCTCAAGCATTTCGGCGAGGACAGACACGAGGATTGCGGCAATTGCGACAATTGCCTCGGCAATGTCGACGCGGTCGATGCGACCGAGACCGCGCGGAAATTCCTGTCGGCGGTGTTCCGCACGGGGCAGATGTTCGGCGTCGGCTATATCGAGGGGATCCTGACCGGCGTGTCGTCGGAGCGCAGCCTGATGAACGGGCATGAGGCGTTGTCGGTGTACGGGATCGTCGATGGCGACGAGGTGGCGCTGCTGAAGCCCGTGTCGCGCGCGCTGATGCTGAAGGATGCACTGCGCACCAATCCGCACGGTGGCCTCGAGTTCGGGCCCGCGGCCAAGGCGATCCTCAAAGGCGAGGCGGCGGTGTCGATCGTCGTGCCGCCCAAGCGCGAGCGGCGGCGCAAGGGGGCGGTTGGCGCGACCCCGAACCCCGTCGACGATCCGCTGTTCGAGGCGTTGCGCGTGCGGCGGCGCGATCTGGCGAAAGAAGCGGGCGTTCCGCCGTATGTGATCTTCCACGATTCGGTGTTGCGTGACATTGCGCGGCAGCGACCCGGATCGCGCGCCGAGCTCGCCGTGCTGTCGGGCATTGGCGCGCGCAAGCTCGACGCCTATGGAGATGCCTTTCTGGCAGTTATCCGCGAGTCCGCATGATCCGGCACATCAACGAAAGCATTTCGGTCTCCCCGCAGATCGCGGTCGAGCACGTCGCGGAGATCGCCGCGGCGGGGTTCAAGACGATCGTCAACAACCGGCCGGACGACGAGGATGCGGGGCAGCCTGCGGGCGACGCGATCCGTGCGGCGGCGGAGGCGGCGGGGCTGAGCTATGTTGCGATTCCGGTGACGCATGCGGGCTTCTCGCATCCGCAGATCGACGCGATGACGCAGGCGCTGACTGCGGCGGACGGGCCGGTGCTGGCTTATTGCCGGTCGGGGACGCGGAGCTGCAATCTGTGGGCGCTGGCGGCGGCGAAGGCGGGGCGCAACCCGAACCTACTGCTCGCGCAGGCCGAGGACGCAGGCTATGACCTGCGCGGGATTCGCCCGATGCTGGACGCGCTCGCAGGGCCGCGATGAGCCCTGTCGCGATCGGGCCCTATAGCGTGGGGCCCTATGCCATCGCGGGGATCGCGGTCGGCGTCGTGCTGCTCGTTGCAAGTCTCGCCTGGGCGGCGCTGCGGACGCGGCGCGTGGTGAAGATCGAGACGCCGGACGAGGTGGCGGACGCCGCGCAGGCGCATCTGCCGGGCTTTGCGGTCGCGGGTGCGGTGGTCGGCGCCGATGGCCAGGGCGCGCTGGCGATCGCCGACGACGGGCGCGTCGCGGCGGTCAAGCGGATCGGCAACCGCCTGGCGGTGTGCGAGGTCGCGTGGCGGACGGTGCGCGCGACGCACGAGGGGATCCTGGTCGAGACTGGCGACCGCGCGCTCGGCGCGGTGATGCTGACCAAGGTCGACGTGTTGGATATCCGGCGGTTGGCCCCCAAGGGTGTGCGGGTTTGACGAACCTAATGCCCGTTCGTCCTGAGTAGCTGCTGAGCGTGTCGAAGCGGCGTATCGAAGGATAGGTTGGCTCTCGGGGCCTGTGCTTCGATACGAGCCCTCGATACGCGCCTTACGTCGCTACTCGGTCTCTACTCAGCACGAACGGGTGGGGGTTGGGCTAGTCCTATCGGGCCTACATACCACCCCGGCGGAGGCCGGGGTCAAATTGGCGAGGTCGATATAACGAGGGATGATCCGTCGTCATTGCCGTCCCCCAGTTGGGCCCCGGCCTTCGCCGGGGTAGAAAGCATGTACCCCCGTCGCCTTGCTTGGTCCTGAGCGTCCGCCTTCACGGGAGAGGCGCGCCCTGCTCTTCTCGCTGGACTCGGTCGAAGTACTACTTCGACCGACAAAAAATGGCCCGGTGTGTTGCCACACCGAGCCAAGGTTGTCCGCAGGAGGAACGTCGTGGGTGCGGGCTCGGGTGGCCCGCTACCGATTGGTGTTGGCGATCAGTTGTACGCGCGCTCGCCGTGCTCGCCGATGTCGAGACCTTCGGTTTCGACTTCGCGCGAGACGCGCAGGCCGGTCAGCGCCTTGGCGACGTAGATCGCGATGACGGTACCGACAGCCGCCCAGACGATCGTGGTGGCGACCGCCGCGACCTGGACGAAGAGCTGGTGGCCCATGTCGAAATCGGGCTTGCCGGGGCCGCCGAGCGACGGGGCGTAGACGATGCCGGTGCCGATCGCGCCGATCATGCCGCCGATGCCGTGGATGCCGAACGCGTCGAGCGCATCGTCATAGCCGAGCTTCGGCTTGAGGAAGGTCACCGCGTAATAGCAGACCACCGAGGCGACCGCGCCGAGGATGATCGCGCCGAACGGGCCCGAATTGCCCGCCGCCGGCGTGACCGCGACGAGCCCCGCGATGATCCCCGAGCAGAACCCGAGCGCCGACCCCTTGTGGCCGTTGACGCGCTCGATCAGCATCCAGGCGAGCCCGGCCGATGCGGTGGCGACGAAGGTGTTGAGCATCGCAAGACCCGCAGACCCGTTCGCCTCGAGCGCCGAGCCGGCGTTGAAGCCGAACCAGCCGACCCAGAGCAGCCCGGTGCCGATGCCGGTCATCGTCAGCGAGTGCGGCGCCATGCGCTCGGCGGGGTAGCCAATCCGCTTGCCGAGAATCAGCGCGGCCACCAGCGCCGAGACGCCCGCGTTGACGTGCACCACGGTGCCGCCGGCGAAATCGAGCGCGCCCATCTTGAAGAACTTGCCGCCCGATGCCCACACCATGTGCGCGACCGGGAAGTAGACGATCGTCAGCCATACGATGGCGAACACCATGACGGCCGAGAACTTCATACGTTCGACGACCGAGCCGAGCACGAGCGCGATGGTGATCGCAGCGAACGTCATCTGGAAGCAGATGAAGACATACTCGGGGATCGCGACGCCCGCGGTGAAGGTCGCCGCGGTCGAGTCGGGCGTGATGCCGCGGAGCAGCGCCTTGCCGAAGCCCGAGATATACTCGCCGCCGCCGTCGCCGAACGCCATCGTATAGCCGTACATGACCCACAGCAGCATCGCGAGACACGCGACCGCGCCGATCTGAGT
Source organism: Sphingomonas sp. Leaf34 (assembly GCF_001421805.1). Classification (GTDB taxonomy): domain Bacteria; phylum Pseudomonadota; class Alphaproteobacteria; order Sphingomonadales; family Sphingomonadaceae; genus Sphingomonas. Next base: position 874,817 of record NZ_LMLC01000001.1, read on the forward strand.
CATCGTCGACAGCATGTTCTTGGCACGGGTGAGGCCGCCGTAGAACAGCGCGAGGCCGGGGACGATCATCATCAACACCAGCAGCGTCGACGTCATCATCCAGGCGGTGTCGCCCTTGTTCACCGTTGCCACCACGGGTGCGACCACGGGCGCCACGGCGGGTGCGGCGACGTCCTGCGCCCAGGCGGGGGCGGCGGCGATCATCGCGGCACCGAACCCGAGGACCGCGGAAGCGGCCGTCTTCATGTCATGCTTCATCTCGTCCCCCCTCAGAGCGCTGAATCGTCGGTTTCGCCGGTGCGGATGCGCACCGCCTGCGCCACGTCGAGCACGAAGATCTTGCCGTCGCCGATCGCGCCGGTGTTCGCCGAGGCCTGGATCGCCTCGACCACGCGGTCGGACAGGCTGGCGGCGCAGACCACCTCGATCTTGATCTTGGGCACCATGTTGGTGCTGTATTCGGCCCCCCGATAGATCTCGGTCTGGCCCTTCTGACGGCCGAACCCCTTGACCTCGGTGACCGTCATGCCCGCCACGCCGATCGTGGTGAGCGCTTCGCGCACCTCGTCGAGCTTGAACGGCTTGATGATGGCAATGACGAGTTTCATCGCGCCCCTTCCCCTTGTTACGGAAGGTGCCTCGCAATGTGCGTGCCAGTTGTCCCGTCGAGAGGGCGAGGCGTGCGCGGCGGGCGGGCAGCGGAGAGGTTGCGGTTAAAACTTGTGCACTGCGGTGGCGGTGCCTGTTTTATGGGCAGCCTCGCCGGCGCGCCATTCCCGCGAAGGCGGGAACCAATATTGGCGAGCTTCCGCGGTGAAAACTGGCCCTTGCCAATATGGGTCCCCGCCTCCGCGCGGAAGACGATATGGGGATGACGGTTGGTATCGCGCGTTTCGACCTCAGTGGCGGAAGTGGCGCATGCCGGTGAAGACCATTGCGAGGCCCGCCTCGTCCGCCGCGGCGATCACGTCGGCATCGCGGATCGAGCCGCCGGGCTGGATCACCGCCGTGGCGCCTGCCTCGACCGCGGCGAGCAGGCCGTCGGCGAACGGGAAGAACGCGTCGGAGGCGACCGCCGAGCCGATCGTGCGCGGCGTGCCCCAACCGGCCTTGTCCGCGGCGTCCTTCGCCTTCCAAGCCGCGATGCGTGCGGATTCAAGGCGGTTCATCTGGCCCGCGCCGATCCCGGCGGTGCTGCCGTCCTTGGCGTAGACGATCGCGTTCGACTTGGTGTGCTTGGCGACGGTCCAGGCGAAGCGGCAGTCGATCAGTTCCTGCTCGGTCGGCTGGCGTTTGGTGACGACGGTGAGTTCTCCCGGCGTGCCGTTGTCGCGGCCCTGGACGAGCCAGCCGCCGGCGATCGACTTTGCCGTCAGACCCGCACGGGCCGGATCGGGGAGCTCGCCGGTGAGCAACAGGCGGAGGTTCTTCTTGGCGGCGAACAGCGCGATCGCGTCCTCGTCGGCATCGGGGGCGACGACGACTTCGGTGAAGATGCCGGTGATCGCGCGTGCGGTCTCCGCGTCGAGCGTGCGGTTGACGGCGATGATGCCTCCGAATGCCGACACGGTGTCGCAGGCGAAGGCGGCGGCATAGGCCTCGGGGAGCGTCGACGCGGTGGCGACGCCGCAGGGGTTGGCGTGCTTGACGATGACGACCGAGGGGTCGGCGTCGCGGAACTCGGCGATGAGTTCGAGCGCGGCGTCGGCGTCGTTGAGGTTGTTGTAGCTCAGCGCCTTGCCCTGGAGCTGGCGGGCATGGCCGATGCCGCGGACGCTGCCCGTCGCCGTATAGAAGGCGGCAGACTGGTGCGGGTTCTCGCCGTAGCGCAGCGTGTCGCCGCGCTTGAGCGTGATCGGCAAGGTGGCGGGGAATTCCTCGGCCTGGTCGACGGTGCCGAACCACGTCGCGATCGCCGAATCATAGGCGGCGGTGGTGGCGAAGGCCTTGGCGGCGAGTTTCTTGCGGTCGTCGAGCGTGGTGGTGCCCCCCGAGACGAGCGCATAGTCGGCGGGGTCGGTGACGGTCGCGACATAGGCGTGGTTCTTGGCGGCCGAGCGGACCATGCTGGGGCCGCCGATGTCGATATTCTCGATCACGGTGTCGCGGTCGGCGCCCTTCGCGACGGTGGCTTCGAACGGGTAGAGATTGACGATCACGAGGTCGATCGCGCCGATCTGGTGCTCGGCCATCGAGGCGGCGTGGCCGGCGTCGTCGCGGACCGCGAGGAGGCCGCCATGCACCATCGGGTGGAGCGTCTTGACGCGGCCGTCCATCATCTCGGGGAAGCCGGTGAGTTCAGACACATCGCGCACGGTGAGACCCGCGGCACGCAGCGCGGTGGCGGTGCCGCCGGTGGAGACGAGTTCGACGCCGTGGCTCGCGAGCGCGGTGCCGAGATCGACGATCCCGGTCTTGTCGGAGACGGACAGGAGCGCGCGCTTGATCGGGATGCTGGTCATGGGAGTCTTTCGTGGAGTCGCCGTGCGGCGGGCCTTAGCGTCGGTTGACGTTGGGGAACAGGGGGGGCGGCGTCTCAGTCGCGCGCCCCAACGCACGGATAGCACCTCCCCCGCGGAGGCCGGGGTCCAGTTGGAAAGGTCGCAGTGACGACGCGCCGTCCTTCGTTAGCGCCGCCTTTCATTAGCAACGTCCCCCAACTGGGCCCCGGCCTCCGCCGGGGAGGTGGACTTGTGACGTTCGGTCGGTGGCCATCGGCCGACCTAGAGAGCCTCAGGCCTTCTTCAGCGCCCAACTCACGCTCGCGCCACCGGCTGCGGCTTCGCCGGTGATCATCAGCTGTTGCGTCGCCACCGGGCGGCCGTCGGCGTCGACCCAGACGCTGTCCTCGACCACCAGCGCGCCGCCGCGGCAGCGGAATTGCCAGAGGGACCCGCCGGGAAGGCGAAGGATCGCGCCGAGGCCGTCGGCGGTGGGGGAGACCTGGATGCCTTCGCCGAGATGGAAGCGGATCGCGAACAGCGACAGGCCGACGCGGCGTTTGCGCCCTTGCGGCAACAGCGCGTCCTCGCCGCGCAGTTCGCGGCCGTCGCCGGTCAGCATCAGCTGGCGACGGTGGAGGAACCCCCAGCGGCGGACATAGCCGTCATGGCTCGCCTCGATCCGGCTCGCGGCCTCCGATTCCTGGCGGCTGAGCTCGACTTCGCCGACGCCGCGGCCAAGCGTGCCGTCGGTCAGGATCGCGGTCGAGTTGCTGTCAGCGATCGTCAGCGTCGAATGCGCCGCGGTCGAGCGCAGCCCCTCGACCATCGCCGCGGGCAGCTGCGCGATCCCGGCCCGCGCGCCGCCGCAGTTGACGACGATCCGTGCCGGGCCGTCGGAGAATTCGAACGCCAGCGTCGACGCGCAGCCGCCCTCGACGAGCCGCGCGATCGGCGGCGGTGCCGCGTCGACGATCAGCACCGCGGTGCCGGCCGCGAGGCGTTGATAGCCCCAGTCGCGCGCCTGGCGGAGCGGACGCGTGCGCACGCCGCTCGCCTCGATCACCGCGGCGACCTGCGTTTCGCTCGACGGACCGCCGCCCTGCCAGCTCGACAACCCACGATCGGCGTGCGCGACACCGAGCAGGGCTGCGACCATCCGGGTGAGCGTGACCGCGACCGTCTCGGGCAATTCGGCACCGCGCGCGGCGTAGCTCTCCTGGAGCAACGTTAGCAGCTGGATCGAATCGAGCAGCATCGCCGGGCTGCGCGAGACCGAGCCGCCGTCGTCGAACAGACCGGTCCCGAGCGCGCGGAGCAGCCCGGCCTCCCCGAACGCCTGGCGGGGTTCGCCGCCGGGGATCAGGAGGCCGGCCGCGACGACCCCGCACCACGCGGCGATGCGCGGCGCGCCCGCGGGGGCCTTGTCGGCATTGCGATCGAGGTGGAGCGCGCCCTTGGCGAGCGCGTTGAGCACCTTCGAGCGGTAGATCTGGTCGGACGACGACAGGATCAGCGGCGCGTGCGCGGTCCAGGCGAGGATCCGCCGCCCCCACATGTCCGGGCGCCACGCGATCCCGCCCTGCGTGTCAGCGTGCGCGGTCAGCCAGAGGCCCATGAGATATTCGGCGATCGGCGCGCCCCGCGAGCGGGTTGCGACGGTCGACAGGTCGCGCAGCCACGCGAAACTCTGCAGATACTCGGCAAAGGGTTTGGGGAGCGGCTTGGCGAGATCGAGCGTCTCGATATCGCGCGCTTCGCCGCGGAACGAGAGCACGCCCTCCAGCAGCATCGTGCCGCGCGGGATGTCGCCGAGGATGGGGTCGTCGGGGACCGCGATCAGCTTGAGCGGGTAGCGCCCCTTGAGCCGCAGCGTGTGCAGCGGGGTGCGCCACGTCAGCCGGTGGAAGCGCTCCGCGAGGCGGTCGGCGAGCGACAGCCCCTTGTCGCCGCCAAGACGGATCAGGCGACGGCCTTCGTCGATCCCGTCGGGCGCCGACTCGGTCACGACATCGCGCGTCAGATCATGCGGTTCGTTCACCCCCGCAACGCGGCGATGTTGGCAGCATAATGATCGGGGCCGCCGCGGAAGACCGAGGTGCCCGCGACGAGCGCGTCGGCGCCCGCCTCGATACAGCGCTTGGCCCATTCGGCATCGACGCCGCCGTCGACCTCGAGATCGATCGCGCGACCGCTCTTTTCGATCATAGTGCGGATCGCGGAGATCTTCTTGAGCTGGCTCGGAATGAAGCTCTGGCCGCCAAAGCCGGGGTTGACGCTCATCACCAGCACGAGGTCGACCATGTCCATGAGGTAGTCGAGCATCTTGGCGGGCGTGCCGGGGCAGATCACGATTCCGGCGCGCTTACCGAGCGACTTGATGTGCTGGAGCGAGCGGTGGATGTGCGGCCCCGCTTCGTAATGCACCGTAATGCAGTCGGCACCCGCCTCCGCGAACGCGTCGAGATAGGCGTCGACGGGCGAGATCATCAGGTGGACGTCGAACGGCTTGGTGGTGACGCCGCGGACCGACTTCATGACCGCGGGACCGAACGAGATGTTGGGGACGAAATGGCCGTCCATCACGTCGATATGGATCCAGTCGGCACCGGCCTTGTCGATGGCGCGGACTTCCTCACCGAGCTTCGAAAAGTCGGCGGAGAGGATCGAGGGGGCGATGCGGACGGGTTGCATGACTGTGTCCTAGCGCGGGATTCGGTTGGTGCGAAGGCCTTCTATCCTCCCCCGCCAGGGGGAGGTGGCACCGCAGGTGACGGAGGGGGGCGGAAACGGAACAGCGGTTGCCCTGTCCTCCCCCTCCGTCTGGCAAGTGCCAGCCACCTCCCCCTGGCGGGGGAGGTTCTGTCAGGCGCGCTTCAGGCGGGCGATGAAGAAGCCGTCGCAGCCACCTTGCTCGGCGAGCATGCCGGGGAGGGTGCGGACGGTGCCGGCTTCGGTCGGGGTGATGCCGGCGGGGAGTTCGGACTGGTCGACCGGCGCGATCGTGTAGTCGCTGCGCGCCGCGAGGAACGCATCGAGTTGCGCTTCGCCTTCCGACGGCTCGAGCGAACAGGTGGCGTAGACGAGCGTGCCGCCGGGCTTCACCCAGTCCGCCGCGCGGGCGAGGATGCGCGCCTGCAACGCCGCGGTCTCGGCAATGATCGAGGGGCGGACGCGGTGGAGCACGTCGGGGTGACGGCGGAAAATGCCGGTCGCGCTGCACGGCGCGTCGATCAGGATCGCGTCGGCGGGCTCGGTCGGCGCCCATTCGAGAATGTCCGCGTTGACGACTTCCGACTTCAGATGCGTGCGATACAGGTTCTCGCGAAGGCGCTTGATCCGGCTCTGCGAATTGTCGACCGAGGTGACGGTCCAGCCTGCTGCGGCGAGTTGCAGCGTCTTGCCGCCAGGCGCGGCGCACAGATCGAGGACATGGCCCTCGCCCTTCCCCAGCAAGCGTGCGGGCAGCGAGGCGGCGATGTCCTGCACCCACCACGCGCCGTCGCCGAACCCGGCCATGTCGGGGACCGAGTCATGGTCGCCGAGACGGAGGTGGCCAGGCATGAAGCTCTCGCCGCCGAGCTTCTCGCGCCAGCCTTCGGTTTCGGCGGGGTCGGCGATCGTCAGGTCGAGCGGCGGCGGTGCGGCGATCGCGCGGCCGGCGGAGTCAACCATCTCCTCGCCCCAGGCGGCTTCCCAGCGCAGTTCGACCGGCGCGGGCAACGTCGGGACTTCGGGGAGCAGCATGTTGGCGCGGAACAGCGTCCCGAACACGCCGTGGACGAGTTTGCGCGGGCCGCCGTCGACCAGCGGCAGCACGGTCGAGATCGCGGCGTGCGACGGCGTGCCGAGGATCAGCACCTGGACGAGCGCTATGCGCAGCGCCATCCGCGCCTTCGCATCGTCGGGCAAATTGGTCTTGGTGACCGAATCGATCATCGCGTCGAGATCGGGGAGGCGGCGCAGCGTCTCGGCGGCGATCGCATGCGCGAGGCCGCGATCGGGGCCGTGGATCGCGCGCGTGGCGGCGGGCAGCGCGGATTCGAGCGACTCGCCGCGGCGGAGCACGGCGTCGAGCAGGCGGAGTGCTGCACGGCGGGTGGGGACGCCGAGCGGCTCGGGGGCGTGGGTGTAGTCGGGCATGTGAAGGTCCTTCGCGTTCGGTTTGCCGCGTGGCACTTGTGGCAAAACGACGCGGCGCGCCCCATGTGGCGGTTACGACGCCAACACGCAAATCCGGAGAGCCGCGATGGGCCAGCGCCCCGATCATGTGAAGCCACCCGAATATCTCGCGAAAACAACGCCGGTCCCGAAGCCCGAGCCGATCGTGCCCGACAAGGATCCCGAGCCGCGCGATCCCACGCGCTATGGCGACTGGGAGCTGAAGGGCATGGCGATCGATTTCTGAGGAGCGGCTCGGTTACTCCCCCCTCCTCCCCAGCGGAGGCCGCGGTCCAATAGGATAGGTCATCGTACCGTAGCGCGGCCTTCGTTAGCGACGTTTCCCAATTGGGCCCCGGCCTTCGCCGGGGTGGTATGTGGGGCTAAATCTACGGCAGCGGTCCTGACGCAGGCGGAACGAATGGCCGATCGGCGCGTCGCGGTGAGATGAGGGGATTCTTCGCAAAACGCTGGGTGAAAATCACCGGCATCGTCGTCGCGGGGGTGCTCGTGCTGGGGCTGGTGGGGTTGGCCGCCTTCCCCTGGGGGTCGCTGAAGGGCGTGATCCAGCGACAGCTCACCGCGCGGTTCGGGCGGCCGGTGACGATCGGCGGGATCGAACGCGTCGATGCGTTCGGGTTCAACCCGACGATCCGCATCACCGATGTGCGAATCCCGCAAGCCGACTGGGCAGGCAAGGGCGATTTCGTGCGGCTGCGCGAGGCCGAGGCGACGTTCTCGGGGCTCGCGCTGCTCAAAGGTGCGTTCAGGCCGCGCGACGTGAAGGCACGCGGGCTACGGGTCGTGCTGGTGCGCGACAAGCATGGTCGGACCAATTGGGAGCGGCCCGGCAAGCCCAAGAGCGGCGGGAGTTCGACCGATCTCGACGCGCTGACGATCAGCGACAGCGTCATCGAATATCGCGACGACAAGCAAGACCGTTTCGTCACGGCGCACTTCGTATCGGATCCGGTCCACGGGATCCGCGCGACCGGCAGCGGCACGATCCGCGGCGCGGCCGTCCGGATCGCGGTCGCGGGGCCTTCGGTCGCAAAATTCCAAGGCAAGCCTTGGCCGTTCACCGCATCGATCGATGGCGATGCGCTGTCGATCACCACCAAGGGGCTGATGGACCGGCCGCTTGATACCGACGCGATGAGCCTCGACGTGACCGCGCGCGCGACCGATCTGAAGCTGATCGACGCGGTGATCGAGGCGGGGTTGTTCCGGACGCAGCCCGTATCGTTCAGCGCGCATGTCCGTCACGACCAGCCGAAATGGACGGTGACGCAGTTGAAGGGCGTGGTCGGGCGCTCGGATTTCACCGGCCACGTCACGGTCGACAAGCAGGCGGGCCGCAGCAAGGTCGACGGCGACATCGTCTCGCGGCAGTTCGACTTCGGCGATCTGGCGTCGGACGAGGGCAAGGCGAAGGGCGCCGCGCTGGAGCGCGCGATCGGGCCTCGGCTGGTGCCCAACACGCGGATCGATATCGGCAAGATTGACACGACCGATGCGCGGATGGGGTTCCGGATCGCCCGGATCGTCAGCGGCAAGGGCGCGTCGCCGATCCTGTCCGCCAGAGGCGTGCTGGCGATCGACCATCAGCTGCTGACGATGAGCGATCTGGTCGCGCGGCTGCCGCATGGCAACGTCACGGGACGCGTGACCGTCGACCAGCGCGGCGACCGCAAGGTGCCGAGCGTCGATATCGACCTCAGGCTGCGCGGCAGCAGCGTGCAGGATATCGCGGGCGGCGGCGGCGATTTCAGCGGCAACGTCAGCGCGCGCGTGCGGCTGAAGGGGTCGGGCGAGACGATCCGCGCGGCGGTCGGGCGGTCGAACGGTACGATCGGGTTCGTCGCGCGCGACGGGCATTTGCCGCAGGGGATCGCGGCGGCGCTGGGCTTCGATGCGGCGCGCGCGTTGCTGGCCAAGGATGGCGAGCGCGCGGGTCTGCGCTGCGTCGTGCTCAAGCTCGACGTGACGCGTGGACGCGGGCGGGTCGATCCGATGATCATCGACACGACCGCCAGCCAGTTGCGCGGCCAGGGGAGCGTGGTGTTTCCCGGCGAGACACTCGACATCCGGCTGACCGGCACGCCAAAACAGCATGCGCTGCTGCGGTTGCCGGGGTCGGCCTACATGACGGGGACAATCGAGCGGCCGCATGTTACGATTCCCCCCGAGGTGAAGTCGGTCGGAAACATCTTCAAGGCGATTGGCCGCGCGATCACGGGGAAGCAGGGGCCGGTCGCGGGGGACGCGGATTGCTCCGGGCTGGCAGCGCGGGTGCTGCGGTGACCCTCGATCCTCCCCCGCAAGGGGGAGATGGCTGGCACTTGCAAGACGGAGGGGGCGGTAAGTGACACGTCGGTTCCGTGTCTTCCCCCTCCGTCGCTTCGCGCCGCCTCCCCCTGGCGGGGGAGGATCTTAGGTCAGCCCGCCTCGCCCTTGAGCGGCCGCGCGAGCAGGTCGCCGATCACGTCGCTGACGGGCGCGCCTTCCAGCAGGCGGCAGACGGCCTCGGTGATCGGCATGTCGACGCGCGCGTCGCGGGCGGCTTCGCGGAGGACGGGGGCAGTGAAGGCGCCTTCTGCGACGGTGCGGCGGTCGGCGAGCAAGGTCGCCGCGGAGTCGCCACGGCCGAGGCCGACGCCGAGCGAGAAGTTGCGTGAGCTGGTCGATGAGCAGGTGAGGACGAGGTCACCCAATCCTGAGAGACCGGCGAGCGTTTCCGCGCGCGCGCCGCGGGCGAGGCCGAACCGGGTCATCTCGGCGAACCCGCGCGCGATCAGAGCGGCGCGTGCGTTCTGGCCGAGGCCTGCGCCCTCGACCACGCCGCAACCGATCGCAAGGACGTTCTTCACCGCGCCGCCGATCTCCGCCCCCGCGACGTCGGTCGAGACGTAGGTGCGGAAATGACGCGCGGCGAGACGCGTCGCGAGCCGCTCGCCAAGGTCGGCATCCTCGCACGCCAGTGTGACCGCGGTGGGCAATCCTGCGGCGACTTCGTGCGCGAAGGTCGGGCCCGAGAGAACGGCGATCGGTGCATCCGGGTGAACCGCGCGCGCGACTTCGCCGACGAGCCGCTTGCTGCCCGCCTCGATGCCCTTGGCGCACAGCACGAGCGGGATGCGGCCGACCGGCGCGGCGGCGAGGACGCTGCCGACATGCTGTGCCGGCGCGACGACGAGGATCGCGTCCATGTCGGCGAGCGCGGCGAGGTCGGCGGTCGCGCGAATCGTCGGCGAGAGCGCGACACCGGCCAGGAACAGTGCGTTCTCGTGGGTCGCGTTGATCGAGTCGACGACGGCGGGTTCGCGCGCCCACAGGATCACGTCGCGGCCTTCGTGCGCTGCGACCTGCGCGAGCGCGGTGCCCCAGGCGCCGCCGCCGATGACCCCGATCTTCATAGCAGAGGCCTTCATGCCTTCACCCCCGCGCCACGCACCGCTTCGGCGTTGGGGTCGAGCGGCCAGCGCGGGCGCGCGGCGACGTCGAGCGGATCGGTGAAGCCCGCGGCGAACCGCTCGGCGCCCGCCCAGCCGATCATCGCGGCATTGTCGGTGCACAGCCAGAGCGGCGGCGCGACGAAGCGGAGGCCGTGTGCGCCAGCGAGCGCCTGCAACGCGCCGCGCACCGCGGTGTTGGCCGCGACGCCGCCGGCGACGACGAGCGCGGTAGCGCCGTGCGACGTACGCAACGCCTTGGTCGTGCGATCGATCAGGCAATCGACCACCGCGGCCTGGAACGAGGCCGCTAGATCCTCGGGCGAATATTGCCCGACGACGCGTGCGACCGCGCTCTTCAGCCCGGCGAACGAGAAATGCGGTTCGGCCGAGCCTTTCAGCGGACGCGGCAGCGGGACTGCCTTCGGATTGCCAAGCGCGGCGGCGCGTTCGACCGCGGGGCCGCCGGGAAAGCCCAGGCCGAGCAGCTTGGCGGTCTTGTCGAACGCTTCGCCGGCCGCGTCGTCGATCGTCGTCGCCAACCGCTGATACGCGCCGACGCCCTCGACCAGCAGCAACTGGCAATGGCCGCCGGACACGAGCAGCAGCAGGTACGGAAATTCGAGATCGGGGTCGGACAGCCGCGGCGAGAGCGCATGACCTTCGAGATGGTTCACCGCGATCAGCGGCTTGCCCGCGGCGTGCGCGAGCGCCTTGCCCGTGACGAGCCCGACCATGACGCCGCCGATCAAGCCCGGCCCCGCGGTCGCGGCGATCGCATCGACTTCGGCGAGCGTCAGCTTCGCATCGGCCAGCGCCGCGACGATCAGCGGCTCGAGCGCCTCGACATGCGCGCGCGCGGCGATTTCGGGGACGACGCCGCCGAACGGCGCGTGCGCGGCCTCCTGTCCGAGCAGCCTGTGCGCGAGAACCTGCCGGTCGCCGGTGACGAGCGCGGCGGCGGTTTCGTCGCAGGAGGATTCGATGCCGAGAATGATCATCATGGCTCTCTATATGGGTGCGCGAAGCTTGTCGAAGCCCCGCCCTTTCTGCATGGCGCCCAGATGACTCGTTTTCGGCTCGGTACGCGGGGGTCGCCGCTCGCTCTCACCCAGGCAGGCCTGGTGCGCGACGCGCTGTGTACGGCGCATGGCTGGTCGCCCGACGATATAGAAATCGTCGTGATCCGCACCACCGGCGACCGCGTGCAGGATCGCGCGCTGGCCGACATCGGCGGCAAGGCGCTGTGGACCAAGGAGCTTGATCGCGCGCTGCACGACGGCGACATCGATTGCGCGGTGCATTCGATGAAGGACGTCGAGACGATCCGGCCGCAAACGCTGAAGATCGCGGCGATGCTGCCGCGCGCCGACGTGCGCGACCGGCTGATCGGCGCGGAGACGCTGTCCGACCTGCGCCAGAACGCGGTGGTCGGCACGAGTTCGCCGCGACGGCGCGCACAGATGCTGCGGCTGCGGCCCGATCTGGAGATCGTGCTGATCCGCGGCAATGTCGACACGCGGCTCGGCCGGGTAACGAGCGGCGAGATGGATGCGACGTTGCTGGCCGCCGCCGGGCTCGACCGGCTCGGGCGCGACGACGGCCATGCGATTCCGACCGACGTGATGCTGCCCGCGCCCGCGCAGGGGGCGGTCGGGATCGAGGTGCTCGCTGGACGCGCGGCGGGCGGGATGGTCGCGGCGATCAACCACCGCGATACGAGCCTGTGCGTGCTGACCGAGCGTGCGCTGCTCGCGCGGCTCGGCGCGGACTGTCACTCGCCGGTCGCGGCGCTGGCGTCGCTCGCGGGCGAGACGCTGACGCTCCGCGCCGAGCTGATCGCGGAGGACGGCGCGTGCGACGTCGCGGGATCGATCGAGGGGACGGTCGACGACGATCTCGGAACGGCGCTTGCCGAAGACCTGCTGACCCGCGCGCCCGCCAGCGTCCGGCGGCTGTTCGCGGCATGACGCCGCCATGACCCGCATGGTCGTGGTGCTGCGGCCGGAGCCCGGCGCCACGCGCACCGCGACCGCGCTGCGGGCGCACGGGCTGGCGGTGCGGCAGGTTCCGCTGTTCGCGGTCGTGCCGGTCGATTGGACGCCGCCCACCCCGACCGGGTTCGACGGGCTGTTGCTGACGAGCGCGAACGCGGTGCGGCATGGCGGGGCGGGGCTGGACCTCTTTAAGCGGTTGCCGGTCGTGGCGGTCGGCGCCGCGACCGCGGCGGCGGCAGCCGAAGCGGGGTTCGCGGTCGCGGTGATGGGGGACGACGACGCACGTGCGGTCGTCGCCGCGGCGCGGGATCGGGGCTTTGCACGGTTGCTCCATCTCGCGGGGCGCGAGCGGGCGCCGACCGAGGACGGGGTCGAGGCGGTCACCGTCTATGCCGGAGATGCCGTCGCGGTGGCGGCGGACGTCGTGCGATCGTTCGACGATGCGCTGGTCCTGGTGCATTCCGCGCGCGCCGCGACGCGGCTGGCCGAGCTGGTCGACGACGCCGGCGCGGACCGCGCGCGCATCGCATTGATCGCGATCAGCCGCGCGGTCGGCGACGCGGCCGGGACGGGCTGGGCCGCCATCGCGATCGCCGCCGCACCGACCGATTCCGCGATCGTCGCGCTCGCGGCCGCGCACGCCGACACGCGCGCGATTGACCAGCGCACGCGCGGCGGGGATAAGCACGCCATGAGCGACTACGTGCCGACCGATCGCCCACGGGCACGCGGACCCAAAATGGGTGTCATCCTGGCCTTGATCGGCCTGGCGTTCGTCGCCGGGCTCGGGCTGATGGGCTATGCCGTCCGCACGCTGCCATGGTTCGCCAATCTGCAGGCCAGCAGCGCCGCGTCGACCGCCGCAGCGCAGAAGCTCGCCGCGAGCAGTTCGGGCTATATCCCGTCGCAGCCGCTCGGCCCCGACGGCCAACCCCAGGCTAATCCACCAGTCGATACGACGGTGCTGGCGACGCGCGAGGCGACTCTGGCGGCACAGTTGACCGCGCTCGAGGCGCGCGCCGCGGCGATTACCACGGACGCCAGCGCGGCGGGCGGGCAGGCGACACGCGCGGAAGGGCTGATGGTGGCGTTCGCCGTGCGCCGTGCGCTCGATCGCGGGGTCGGGCTCGGCTATCTCGAGGAGCAGTTGCGGCTGCGCTTCGGCCAGGCGCAACCGCGTGCGACGACGTTGCTGATCCAGACGGCGCGCCAGCCGGTGACGCTGGAGGATCTTCGCCAGGGGCTCGACACTATCGCCCCCGACATCACGACCTCGACCGGCGAAGGCTGGCTCGACACGATCCAGCACCAGATCGATTCGCTGGTGGTGCTGCGCAAGGCCGGCACGCCCTCGCCGATGCCGACCGATCGCCTCGCCCGCGCGCGCCGCCTGCTCGAAGCCGGCCAGGTCGAGGCGGCGCGTGCCGAAGTCGCGCGTCTGCCCGGCGCGGCGCAGGCCGGCAACTGGATGGCCGCCGCACGCCGCTATGTGGTGGCGCGCCAGGCGCTCGACGTGATCGAGAACACCGCGCTGATCGGCCAGGCGGGGCAACCTCAGCCCGCCCCGGTCGTGATTCCGGCGCCGGTCATCGTGACGCCGGCACCGGATCCTGCGGGCGGCGTTTAACCCCGCGGCCGGCAGGTCGCCAGGCGCAACGGTCGCTGGCGTCTGGCTGGCATAATGGGTGCCGGTGATTTTGATCGCGGTGTCGATTTCGTTCGCGATGGTGATTTCGATCGCGGTAGCGCAGTCGGCGGCATAGCCCGGCCCGCGCTGCGGCGGCCATTTCCCCGGTAGACCGTCCCGCGCCATGGCTGTGCGTCCAGCCGCTAAGACCAATTCTGATGGTCATGCGCGCGACGTCGGCGCAACGTGCCGGGTGTCGCGCGCATGACGCGCGACGCCTTTCGCACACAAGCAAAAACCCCGACGACCGAAGCCGCCGGGGTTGCGTACCGCGCGCAACGGGTGCGCGCGGATCCGACCGGCATCGACATCCTCGGGGGGGCGATGCCGATGCCGATACTCGGATTACTGAAGCAGCTTCAGGACGCTCTGCTGGCTCTGATTGGCCTGGCTGAGCATCGCGGTCGACGCCTGGCTGAGGATCTGCGCCTTGGCGAGCGCGGTCGTTTCGGCCGAGAAGTCGGTGTCTTCGATACGGCTCTTGGCGTCCGACAGGTTGGTCGCGTTCGAGGTCAGGTTGTTGACCGCCGACTGCAGCTGGTTCTGCGACGCGCCGAGCGATGCGCGACGGTTCGAGACGAGCGAGATCGCGGTGTCATAGTCCTGAAGGCCACCTTCCGCAGTGATCGTGGTAACGGAATCCGTCGTCGTCGATTTGACGACCGTACCGACTCCGCCGGTAGGTGCGGCAACCGTTCCGGCCGCGACGGCGCTGAGGCTGCTGCCCAAATTGAGCTCGATGGCATCGACGCTATTGGCGCCGGCCTGAATAGGAACAATCTTCGCCTCTCCGGCCGCACCGGCCTTACCGGCGAACAATGCGACACCGTTGAACGTGGTGTTCGTCAGAACGTTGTTGATCTGCTTGGCCAACGCGTCCTGCTCGGTCTTGATGTTGGCCTTGTCGGCTTGTGAATAGGTGCCATTGCTCTTCTGCACCTCGAGTTCGCGCATGCGCTGCAGATTGTTGCTCACCTCGTCGAGCGCGCCCTCTGCGGTCTGCGCCATCGAGATGCCGTCGTTCGCGTTGCGGACGCCCTGGTTCATGCCCTTGATCTGCGCCGTCATCGACGACGAGATCGCCAGGCCGGCGGCGTCGTCCTTGGCCGAATTGATACGCTTGCCGGTCGATAGACGCTCCATCGATGTGGCCAACATGTTGGACGCCTTGGTCGAAGCATTGGTCGCGCGGAGCGCGGAAACATTGGTGCCGATGACAGTCATTGTGAACTCCAGTGATCTTCGGCGATCCCCGCCGCCCCCGTGGCGAAGGGCCGTGCCGCCACATTAGGTAACGGCCAGCGCGCCGCGGACTTAAGTGAAACCGGCCAATTCTTGCCGTTTTTTTCTTTGGTTTACAGAAACTTGCCGGCAAACCGGCAGACGCCGGGAAACGCAAAACCCCTCGCCAGCACGAAGCTGTCGAGGGGTCGGGATGCGCTATCGTCACGGCGGATCCTAACGGCGCCGTCACCCTAAGGGGGCGGTGCCGGCGCCGCGGAGCGGGATCAGCCGAGCAACTTCAGGACGCTCTGCTGGCTCTGGTTGGCCTGGCTGAGCATCGCGGTCGACGCCTGGCTGAGGATCTGCGCCTTGGCGAGCGCGGTCGTTTCCGCCGAGAAATCGGTGTCCTCGATGCGGCTCTTGGCGTCCGACAGGTTGGTTGCGTTCGAGGTCAGGTTGTTGACCGCCGACTGCAGCTGGTTCTGCGACGCGCCGAGCGATGCACGACGGTTCGAGACGAGTGCGATCGCGTTGTCATAGTCCGCCAGTCCACCCTTGGCGACCACCGCGGTCGGCGTGGTTTTGTCGACTACCGATCCGACGCCCCCAGTCAACGAAGTACCACTGACGGTCGCTTCTGCTCCTAGATCGCTACCCAAGTTCAGCGAAATGGTGTCGCTTGAATTCGCTCCCGCCTGGATGGAAACTTTTCCGCCAGCGACAGGTTGGGTGAGGACGGTGGTCCCATCGGTATCGTAAACGGGGCCCCTTGCGCCAACGCTGCCGTCAAACAGCTTGACGCCATTAAAGGTCGTATTGGTCAGCACGTTGGAAATCTGCTTGGCCAGGGCATCCTGTTCCGACTTGATGTTGGCCTTGTCGCTGGCCGAGTAGGTGCCGTTGCCCTTCTGGACTTCAAGTTCGCGCATGCGCTGCAGGTTGTTGCTGACCTCATCGAGCGCGCCTTCAGCGGTCTGCGCCATCGAAATGCCGTCATTCGCGTTGCGAATGCCCTGGTTCATGCCCTTGATCTGAGCGGTCATCGACGACGAGATCGCCAGACCGGCGGCATCGTCCTTGGCCGAATTGATGCGCTTGCCGGTCGACAGGCGCTCCATCGACGTGGCCAGCATGTTGGAGGCCTTGGTCGAGGCGTTGGTCGCGCGAAGCGCCGAGATGTTGGTGCCGATGACAGTCATGAGAATCTCCGTGATCTTCGACGATCCGCGCCGCCCCCATGGCGAAGTGCCGATCCGTCGAGTGAGGTAACGGCCGCTTCGGGACAGACTTAAGCAAAAAGATTCAGCCCCGCAGCGACGCGACCCGCCGGCTCAACCGCGCCTCACAGGGGTCAGCGCATAGGGGCTCGCGCGCGCAAACGCGGCGCGCACGTATGCCTGCGCGAACGCGCCCGGAAATAATCTGCCGGTCGACGGCAGGGTTTAACCGCGAATTTACCACCCTTGGCGCATTCCCCGAATCGTCCAGGGGGAACACCATGCGTTCGATCTTTCCATCAGCTGCAGTCACTTCGCGGAAATACGCGCTCGTCTCGTCGCTGCGGGCGCAGGGCTTCGGCGTGGGCTCGTTCGAGACCAGCCAGCCAGCGCCGAACGACCTGTTCCTGATCGCGGATGGCGAGGGTATCACCGCTCCCGCCCGCACCGTCGTGATCGGCTGCGAAGGCCGCCAGGTGACGCCGTCGCGGGATGGTGCGCCTGCTCGCATCAGCTTTGCCGCGGAGGACACCGCGGTCGGCAACGGCTTCGCGCGTGCGCTGATCGGCGGTCCCGAGATGCCGACCGCCGCCGACCCCGAATCGCTCGCGTTGCTGGCGCTGGCCGAGCGCGTCGCCGCCGCCGACATCACGGTCCTTATCAACGGCCCGACCGGCACCGGCAAGGAAGTGCTCGCCCGCGCCATCCACAACGGCTCCGCACGCAAGGACAAGCCGTTCATCGCGATCAATTGCGCCGCACTCCCGGAATCGATGCTCGAGGCGCTGCTGTTCGGGCACCAGAAGGGCGCGTTCACCGGCGCGTCGTCGGGGGGGGACGGCTTCTTCCGCGCGGCAAACGGCGGCACGATCCTGCTCGACGAGATCGCCGAGATGCCGCTCCAGCTGCAGGCCAAGCTGCTCCGCGTGTTGCAGGAGCGCGAAGTCGTGCCGCTCGGCGCCTCGGTGCCGCAGCCGATCGACGTCCGCGTCATCGCCTGTGCCAACCGCGATCTCCACGCCGAAGTCGCCGCGGGCCGGTTCCGCGCCGATCTCTATTACCGCCTCGCCGTGTTCCCGCTCGCGACCAAGTCGCTCGCCGAGCGTCCGCAGGATATCCCCGCGCTCGCCGCCACGCTGATCCTGCGTCACGCCGGCAGCCGCACTGTCATTCCCTGGCCGAGCCATGCGGCGATCGAGCAGCTGATGCTGCACGATTGGCCCGGCAACGTCCGCGAGCTCGAGAACGTGATCCAGCGCGCGCTGCTGTTCTGCGGCGGCGACACGATCGAGGCGAACCACATCGTGTTCGACCGCCCCGTGTCGATGACCTTCCAGCGCACGGCACCGGTCGTCTCGCTCGCGCCCCTAGCACCGTCGGAGCCCGAGACGCCCCCCGGGACTCTGGGCAACATCGTCCAGATGAGCGAGTTCGCCGCGATCCGCGAGACGCTGAAAGCCTGCAACGGCAGCCGAATCGAGACCGCCAAGCGCCTCGGCATTTCCGAACGCACGCTGCGCTATCGCCTCGCCAAGGCGCGCGAGCAGGGCGACGATATCGGCAACGTGCATAATTGGGCCGCCTCGGCATGAGCGGCGTCAGCGGAATAGGCGGCGGCGCGATGAGCGTCGACCGCGTCATGGCGCTGCGTTCGCAGATTCTCGAACGCAACCAGGCGCTGTCGCGCGCCGGGGCGAGCGGCGCCGTAGCGCCGACCGAAACGGTCAAGCCGACCAGCTTTGCCGACACGATGGAAACCGCGCTGAAAAGCGTCAACGACGGCCAGACCCAGGCCGCCAAGCTCAGCGAAAGCTATGAGCGCGGCGAAACGGTCGACATCGCGAAAGTGATGCTCGCCCGCCAGCAGGCGTCAGTCGGGTTCGAGGCGACGTTGCAGGTCCGCAACAAGCTGCTGTCCGCCTACAAGGATATCATGAGCATGCCGGTCTGACATGAGCACCGCACTCATCCCCGCTTCGTCTGGTGCAACCGAACGGTTCGCCAATCCCCTCCAGCAGATCAAGGGCGTCATGGCGCAGCCGGCGGTTCGCCGCTCGCTGCCGATGGCACTGATGGTCGGCCTGATCGCCGCCGCCGCGCTGGCGTGGATGAGCCTGTCGACGCCGACGCAGAAGACGCTGTTCAGCGGCCTGCCCGATTCCGACAAGGCCGCGGTCACGTCCGCGCTGACCACCGCCAACATCAAGAGCCATATCGACGAGGGCACCGGCGCGCTCACCGTCGGCGAGGACGATTACAGCCGCGCCAAGATGCTGCTGGCGGGCCAGGGCCTGCCCAAGGCGGCACCGGGCGGCTATGCGATCCTCGACCAGCTGCCGATGGGCGTCAGCCGTGCGGTCGAGGGCGAACGCCTTCGCCAGGCGCGCGAATCCGAGATGGCGAAGTCGATCGAGGAGATCGACGCGGTCGCCGAGGCGCGCGTGCACCTCGCCATGCCCGAGGCGTCGGTGTTCGTCCGCGACAACGCCGCGCCATCGGCGTCGGTGATCCTGAAGCTCCAGGGCGGGCGGTCGCTGAGCGAGGCGCAGGTCGCCTCGATCATCAACCTCGTCGCCTCGTCGGTGCCCGGCATGAAGCCCGAGGCGGTGACGATCGTCGACCAGATGGGCGCGCTGCTCACCAAGGCCGGCGGCAGCGACGGCGCGGGGGCTGCCAGCGACGCTCGGATCGATATCCAGCGTCGGATCGAGGACAAGTATCGCACGCAGCTGATCGCGCTGCTCACCCCGCTCGTGGGCGCGGGCAACTTCACCGCCGAGGTGCAGGCCGACGTCAATCTCGACGAGAGCCAGGCGACGCGCGAAAGCTATGAGAAGCAGGGCGTCCTGCGTGCCGAGACGGGCAACTGGACCGGTAACCAGAAGGACGGCGCCGCGGGCGCTCCCGGCGGCATCCCTGGTGCGCTGAGCAACACGCCGCCGGCCGCCAGCACGCTGTCCGCCCCGCAGGCCGCGACCGGCAACCCCGGCGCGCCCGCCGGGCAGCCCGTCGCCGGCGGCCCCGCACCCGACGCGATGAAGCAATCCGACCAGTATCAGCGCGCCTATGATCTTGGCCGCGAAGTGTCGGTCACGCGTGCCACGCCCGGCGGCGTCAAGCGCCTGTCGGTCGCCGTCCTCCTGCGCGATCCCGAAAAGGGCCGGCGGACCGCGATGGAGATCAACCAGATCACCGATCTCGTGAAGAGCGCAGTCGGCTTCGACCAGGCGCGCAACGACAACGTGACGGTGATCAGCCGCAAGTTCGCCGGCGTCGATGCCGCCGCCGATGCCGGCCCGTCATGGTACGACAATGCGTGGCTGCCGGTGCTCGCGCGCAATGGCACCGCGATCCTGATCGCGCTGCTGGTGCTGCTGCTCGGCGTGCGGCCGATCGCCAAGGCGCTGATGAAGAAGCGCGACGACGCCGGCGCGCGCCCCGCGCTCGGCCAGCCGATCGGCGCGGCCAACGCCGATGGTATGACGGTCGCCGCGCCGGTCAGCCTCGATCAGCTCGAGAACACGCGCGGCTATGACGACCGGATCGGCGCGGTCCGCGGCTTCACCCGCGACAATCCGACCCGCGCCGCGCTCGCGGTCCGCGACATGATCAAGGCGGACGCGAAGTGACCGAGGTTGCGCTCCGCACCTATACCGGCGTCGAGCGGGCCGCGGTGCTGATGATGCTCGTCGGCGAGGAAGAGGCCGCCGCCATCCTCCAGAAGCTCGAACCCGAAGAGGTGCGACAGCTCGGCGCAGCGATGTTCAAGGTCGCCGACGTGTCGGAGCAGGAAGTCGAGGACGTGCTCGACGATTTCGTCGACCGCGCGCGCGAGCGTACCGCGATCGGCTTCGACCCGCGCCCGCAGATCGAGGCGGTGATGAACCGCGCGCTCGGCCCCGAAAAGGCGGAGAGCGTGCTCGCACGCATCACCCCGCCCGAGGCCGCGTGCGAACTCGAACTGCTCGACTGGCTTGACGCGACCGAGATCGCGGCGATGATCGAGAAGGAACATCCGCAGATCGCCGCCGTCCTGATCGCCAACCTCGACGCGTCGATCGGCGGTCAGGTGCTCGAACTGCTGCCCGACGCGGTCCAGCCCGACATCCTCCACCGCATCGCCCGGCTTGGCCCGATCACACCCGAGGCGGTCGAGACATTGAAAGTCGTGCTCGCCAACCGTACCGCCTCCGCGCCCGGCTCGGCCGGCGTCACGCTGGGTGGCACGCGCGAGGCCGCCAAGATCCTGTCGGGCGCGCGAAAGGCGACCGAACAGCGCGTGATGCCGAAACTGTTCAAGATCGACCGCGAAGTCGCAAAGGCGATCGAGGAGGCGATGTTCGTCTTCGACAACCTCCTCGAACTCGACGACAAGAATCTCGGTACGCTGATCCGCAACGTCGACAGCGAAATTTTGACCAAGTCCTTGAAGGGCGTCGACGAAGGCGTCCGAAACCGCTTCCTCGGCTGTATGTCGGCGCGCGCCGCCGACGGCATCCGCGACGAGATGGAGGCGCGCGGACCGATGAAGCTCGCCGAAGTGCTCGAGGCGCAAAAGGCGATGATCGCGATCGCGCGTGGGCTCGCGAAGGACGGCACGATCCAGATGGGCGGGGGCGAAGACGATTATGTCTAACGGATTCACCGCCGGCTTCGCGTCGCGCCACACCACCACCGCGCACATCCTGGCCGGCGCGTTTGCGCCACCCTCGGGTTTTGCCGCCGCGGATATCCGCGAGCGCGCGAGCGTCCGCCACACGCCGAATTTCGCCGCGCCGAGCTTCAGCACGGAACCCAAGCATTTCAGTCCGGCGGACAAGGACGTGAACCCGACCGCGGGCTGGGATCCGCTTGATCCGGCGAGCGAATCGTCGTTCATCGATCCGCTCGCCGCGGCGCATGCCGCCGGGTTCGCCGAAGGACTCGCCGCCGCGGCGCTCGCGGCGCAGGAGACCGCGAACCGCGACGGTGCGCTGCTCGGCGACCTCGCCACCGCGCTCGGCGCCGACCGGATCGACCGCGAGCGGGTCGCCGCGCAACTCCGCCAGACCGTCCTGTTGCTCGTCTCGAAGCTCGTCGGCGAGGTTGGTATCGCGCCGGACATCCTCGCGGGTCGGATCGAAACCGCTGCCGAACTGCTGGCCGACTCCGCCGAATCCGCGCTGCTGCGCGTCCACCCGGACGACGTCGCGCTGCTCGAAGGCCGGCTGTCGAAATCGATCTTCGCGGCGGGGGATCCGAGCGTCGCGCGCGGCAGCTTCGTGCTCGAAAGCGCATCGACGATCGTCGAGGATGGCCCCGAGCTCTGGATCGACCAGCTGGCGCAGGCGATCGACCGCGTCCCGGTGCCCCGCTGATGCTCAATCGCTTTACCGCCGATTATCTCGAAACCCTCTCCAACACCGATTTCGTCGCCAAGCCAAAGGTCTCCGGTCGCCTCGCCTCGTTCGACGGGCTCCTGATGGAAGCGGTCGGACTGACCCTGCCGGTCGGCACCGTCTGCCAGGTCGGCGAAGGCGCGGCGAGCGTCGAGGCTGAAGTCATCGGCTTTCGCAACGGCCGGACGCTGATGATGAACCTGGGCGGCCCCGCCGCGCTCCTTCCGCGCGCGCCGGTCAAGCCGATCGGCGCGCCGGGCGAAGCCGAAGTGGGTGCCGCCATGCTCGGCCGCGTCGTCGATGGCGCGGGCAAGCCGATCGACGGGCTCGGCCCGATCCGTGGCGCGGGTCGCTGGCCGCTGGCGGGCAAGCTCCAGTCGCCGCTCGATCGCGGGCGGGTGCGCGAACCGCTCGACGTCGGCGTGCGCGCGATCAACGGCCTGCTGACGATCGGCCAGGGCCAGCGCGTCGGCATCATGGCGGGCTCGGGCGTCGGCAAGTCGGTGCTGCTGGGCATGATCGTCCGCGCCGCGCAGGCCGACGTGATCGTCATCGGCCTGATCGGCGAACGCAGCCGGGAAGTCGCCGACTTTCTCGAAACCAAGGTCGCTGGCACCGCGCGGAAGCGATCGGTCGTCGTCGCCGTCCCCGCCAATCACTCCCCCGTCCTCCGCATCCGCGGTGCCTTGCGGGCGCACGCGATCGCCGAATCCTTCCGCGATGAAGGAAAGAAGGTCCTGCTGATCATGGATTCGCTGACCCGCGTCGCGCATGCCGGTCGCGAGATCGGCCTTGCGCTCGGCGAGCCCGCCTCCGCGCGCGGCTATCCGCCTAGCGCGATCGCGATGCTCCCGAACCTGATCGAGCGCGCCGGCGTCGACGTCCACACGGGCGGGTCGATCACCGCGATCTACACGGTGCTGGCAGACGGCGACGACGGCAACGATCCGGTGGTGGATTCCGCACGGTCGATCCTCGACGGCCACATCGTCCTCAACCGCCATCTTGCCGAGCGCGGGATATACCCCGCAATCGACATCGGCCCGTCGGTCAGCCGCGTCATGACCGACATCGTCCCCTCGCATCACGCCAAGGCCGCGCGGACGTTGCGCCGCCACCTCGCCACGTACGAGGAAAACCGCGATCTCGTGCTGATGGGCGCGTACCGCCACGGTGCCGATCCCGCGATCGACGCGGCGATCGCATGCCATCCGGCAGTCATGGAATATATCCGCCAGGACGCCGACGAAAACGTCTCGCTCGACGACGCGGTTGCCGAACTGACCGGCGTGTTCGGCGGCTGACATGGCGGATGCCCGCAGCAAGACGCTGGCGCGCATCCACCGCGTCCGCACGCTCCAGCTGGGGCTGACCCGCGCCGACGAAGCCCGCGCGCACGACAAGTTCGCCAGCGAACAAGCGCTGTCAGGCCGTATCGCACGCCTCGCCGAAGCCGTCGCGCCGGTTCATGAAACGCAGGTCGCCGTGTCGCTCGGCGCGGCCGCGCATTACCGCGACCGCCTGCAACAATCCGCCAACGCCGCCGTCGAGCGCGTGCAGGCGGCGGAGTCTCGTGTCGCGCGCGCGACCGAGGCGACACGTGCCGCCAAGCGCGACCAGAGCGCGGTCGAAAAGCTGCTCGCACGCGCCGATGCCGATGCGGTGCTGAAGGCGATCCGCGCGATGGAAGACGCGCCCGCCTTTCGGAAGGTTCGGCACGATCCTTGCTGAGTAACGGGCAGACGCCCGAACGCGAGTGCCCGAATGATCCAGACCGCGACCCTTTCCCCTTCCGCCCCTCTCCACCCGCGCACAGCGTCTGCGAAAATGGGCGGCAAATCGGGCGATTTCGCCGACTCCTTCGACATGGTCAGCGACGAGGCGAAACCTGATTCCACCGCCGCAGCGCCGGAAGATGAGCCGCGGCAGGATGACGCCGCGACCGGCAATGGCTTGCCGCTCCCCGGTATCGTAGCCGACCCCGCATTCGTGTGGACGCCGATCATCGCGACGCCCGTTCCCGTTTTCCCTGCTTCGCCGGCTGTCATGGGCGTTGCGGATGCGACCGGCACGCCGTCGGCGATCGTGCACCGGCCGGTATTCACGCAGATGACGCCTCATGCCCCAACGGCAACGCCGACGGCGACGCCGGCACCGACGCCAGCGTTTACCGAGCTCGATGCCGCCCCGCCCCCAACGCTGACGCCGCCCCCGCCCCCGGCGCAGGCAGGCGGCACGCCCGCGATGCAACTCGCGGCTGCGATCATGGCCGCGGTGCCGCCAGCGAGCGCGAGCGCACAGGCCGTGGACACGCCGACCACGGCTGTGACCGCCACCGACATGGTGCGGTGGACCGCGCCCGCTACGTCCCCCGTTATCCTCGCCGCGCCACGACCCGACGTCCAACCCGGCATCGTTCCCGCGCAACCCGGTACGGTCGCCGCGGCCGCGATGGTGTTCGGCGCGGCGATCCAGGCGGCGACCGGGAAACGCGACGAGCCCGACATCCCCGCCGCCCCCTCCGATACGCCGCTGACCCCGGTGGGTGCCGCCGCGACGCATGAGATCAAGGTCGCCGATACGCAACAGGCGCCGCTCGACATGCGCCAGGAGCGCTGGCCGCACGCGATGATCGAGCGGATCGAGATGCTCCGCGACGCTGCCGATGCGGTCGACACGCGCATCCGCCTCGTCCCCGACGCGCTCGGCGCGATCGACGTGAGCGTGAGAAAGGACGGCGACGGGGTGCGCGTCCACTTCAGTGCCGAACAGGCCGCGACGCGGACGTTGCTCGCGGACGCGCAACCGCGGCTTGCAGACCTTGCCGAGGCGCGCGGGTTGAAGCTTGCACAAGGATCGCTCGGTGACGCCGACCGCGGCGCACCGCAGCAGCGCTCGCCGACGCCTCCCCAAACCTCGAATCGTCTCGCATCGGCCTCGACCCTGATCGCGAACACGCCCGACGACATCCGAATCGCTTGAACCGAAGGACCACGACACCATGAGCGACACAAAAGAAACGCCTGACGCCGCGCCGAAGAAAAAGGGCAAGATGAAGACGATCCTGATTGGCGGCGTGGCGCTGCTGGTGCTGGTCGGCGGCGGCGTCGGCGCAGGCGTCTACGCGTCGAACGCAGGCCTGCTTGGCGGCGGTCATGCCGCGGCGGCTGACGACGGCAAGCCCAAGCTCGTCCCCAAGAGCGAGCAGAAGCATGCAACCGAGGGCGGCGAAGGCGGCGGTCATGGCGGCGACGAGGCTGCGCCCGAAAACCATGGGATGAAGCCCCCCGCAGGGCAGGGCGGCGACAAATACGCCTCGACCTACTACCCGCTGGAGAAGGATTTCACCTCCAATCTCCAGGACTCGGTGCACTTCGTCCAGGTCGGCGTCGCGGTCTCGACGCCCTATGACGACACCGTCATCACCAACCTGAAGACCAACGACATCGCGGTCCGCTCGGCGATCCTGATGGCGCTCGGCGACACCACCGAGGAGCAGGTGATGAGCAGCGACGGCAAGCGTCAATTGCAGGTCCGACTGGCCAAGGCGATCAACGATACGCTCAAGCAGAAGGAAGGATTCGGCGGCATCGGTAACGTTTACTTTACCAGTTTCGTCGTTCAGTGAGGCATGGTTAACGAGGCCTCAGCAAAGACACGCGAGCGACGCGACCGGGATCGCTCCGGCGCACCCAAGGACGGCGTGCTGCATCAGGGCGTGCTGGGCGGGGCCAAGCTCAATCCGTTCGGCGACCTGCATTCGTTGCAGCATCTCTCCGCCCGGTTCGCGCGCGGCCTGCGCGGCGTGTTCGAGCCGCTGCTGCGCCAGGAGGTCCGCTGCTGGGCCGAGCCCTTGGTCGTCCAGCGCTTCACCGACTACCGCGCCGAGCGCAGCGACGCGCTCACCGCATGGCTGCCGCTGATCATGACGCCGGGCATGGCGCAGGCGCTGTGCATCATGGACGGCAAGTTCGTGCTCGAGATGCTCGACATGTTCTTCGGCGGCACCGGCGCCGCGCCGCACGTGCTGCCGAGCGAATTCTCCCCCGCGGCCGAAGCGATGGTCGCGCGGATCGGGCAGATGATCGCAACCCCGCTCAAGACCGCGTGGGAGCCGATGGCGCGGTTCGACTTCCTGCCGACGCGTGTCGAGGTGAACCCGGCGATGATCGCCGATCTCGACGGCGAGGATGCGATGATCGTCACGCGCTTCGGCATCGCCGCGGGGAACGCGAAGCCGGTGTTCCTCGACCTCGTCTACCCCGTCTCCGCGCTGAAGCCGCACGCGCCGTCGCTGACCGCCAAGGTCGTCGGCAAGTCGGCCGAGCCCGATCCGGCATGGCGCAACGAGCTGACCCGCGCCGCCATGAACGTGCGCTTCCCGATCCGCTCGGTCCTCGCCGAGCCGGTCGTCAAGCTGACGATGCTGATGGACCTGAAACCCGGCGACGTGATCCCGATCACCATCTCGGGCGACGTGCCGGTGATGGTCGGCAACAACCGGCTCGGCTGCGGCACGGTCGGCACGTCCAATGGCTTCGCCGCCATCCAGCTCACCTCGATTACCCGTTTCGACGAAGGATTTGCAGCATGAACGACATGACCGGAGGCTTCCCTGTTGACGCCGCCGTGGCCGCCAATTTCCGGCTGCTCCAGGATGTCGACGTCAAGCTGACCGTCGAGATCGGCTCGACCAGCCTGACGCTGCGCGAACTGCTCGCGCTCGGCGAATCCAGCGTGATCGAGCTCGATCGCCAGGCCAACGAACTGCTCGACGTGTTCGTCAACGGCACGCTGATCGGCCGCGGCGAAGTCGTCACGGTCGGCGAGCGCTTTGGCGTGCGGATGACCGAACTCGTCAGCCCCGACAAATCGCTCGTCGGGCGCGGCTGACCCCCGATGCTCTGGACCTATATCCTCAAGCTCGTCATCCTGCTGCCGCTGGTGTGCGGCCTCATGTTCGGCTGCCTGTATCTGTGGCGCAAGTTCGAGAGCCGGATGCCGGGCAAGCCGTCGACCCGGCTGATCGGCGTCAAGGAAACGATGATGATCTCGCCGGGCCTGCGCCTCGCGGTGATCGATTTCGAGGGCCGCCGGCTGCTCGTCTCGGTCGGTCGTGGCGGCGTGCATTTGATCGACAAGGTCGACGCATGACCGCCGCTGTTCGTCCGACGGTGACCCGCAAGGGCTCGGGCCCGGCCTTGTTTGCCGCGTCGACCGCCAAACCGTTTTCCCGCGCACGCGGAAATCCAGGAGCCACGAACGGCGCGCTGCTTGGTCCTGGATCCCCGCGTTCGCGGGGAAACAGCCTAGTTTGGATAGGGCTCGCCCTTCTCCTCGCCCTCTTCCTAGCCATGCCCGCCTTCGCCCAAGCCGTCCCCGCCCCGACCAACCCCGCGGTCGGCGACGCGGTCGATCGCGCGCTCGGCCAGCTCGGCGGACAGGCCGCAGGCAATACCGGCCAGAGCGGTTCGCTGTCGCTGTCGCTGCAAGTCCTCATCATCATGGGGCTGCTCACGGTCCTGCCGGGCATCCTGCTGATGATGACCAGCTTCACGCGGATCATCATCGTGCTCGCGATCCTGCGCCAGGCGCTCGGGCTCCAGCAGACGCCGCCGAACCAGGTGCTGCTCGGCCTGTCGCTGTTTCTGTCGTTCTTCATCATGGCGCCGACGATCAGCCAGATCAACACGACCGCGATCCAGCCCTATGCCGCCGGGCAGCTGGCCGGCACGCAGATGATCACCACCGCGGGCGTCCCGCTCCACGCATTCATGGTGAAGCAGACGCGGATCAAGGACGTGACGATGTTCGCGCAGATCGCCAAGTCCGGACCGTATGCGTCGTCCACCGACATCCCCTTCTCGGTCCTGCTCCCCGCCTTCGTCACCTCGGAGCTGAAGACCGCGTTCCAGATCGGCTTCCTGATCTTCCTGCCGTTCATCGTCATCGATCTCGTCGTCGCGACTGTCCTGATGTCGCTCGGCATGGCGATGCTCAGCCCGACGATCATCTCGATGCCGTTCAAGCTGCTGCTGTTCGTGCTCGTCGATGGCTGGGCGCTGACGATGGGCAGCCTCGCCAACTCGTTCGCGACCTGAGACCATGGATGCGCAATATTTCCTGACCGTCGCCAACCAGACGATGTGGGTGCTGGCACTCGCCAGCGCGCCGATCCTGATCCCGGCGCTGCTCGCGGGGCTGATCCTCGGCATGATCCAGGCGGCGACGTCGATCAACGAGCAGACGCTGTCGTTCGTGCCCAAGCTGGTCGTGGTCGCGGTGTCGATCCTGATCTTCGGTAGCCTGATCCTCGGGTTGCTGAGCGATTTCACGATCGGGATCTTCGAGCGTATTCCGGATCTCGTTAAGTGAGGCGCAGCGCCAGCGCGGCGACGTCCGCGCACTCAGCGCAAGCCCGGCCGGCCTTGGCACAGCCAAGGACCGACGACGCGGCTTTGCCGCGGCGCTGGCACGCCGAACATGCGACCGTCTCTTCTGCTCCCCTTCCGCTTGCGGGAGGGGTCGGGGGAGGGGCTGACCAAACAGACCGGACGCCAGTACGTACGTCGCGCCCTCCCCTAACCCCTCCCGCAAGCGGGAGGGGGATTTAGTCGTGCTGGGCTTCGGGCTTTCGATCGAGCCCCAACTCTGGGCGCTCGTGTTCGTCATGATCCGCATCGGCGCGACGTTCATCGCCGCGCCGGTGTTCGGGTCCGTCTCGGTGCCGCTGACCGTGCGCGTCACGCTGTCGGGCGCGATCGGCTTCCTCGTGCTCGCGGCGCATCCGATCGTCCCGCCGCAGACCATCTTCGCGGTCTCCACCATACTCTCCGCCGCCGCCGAGGCGCTCGTCGGCCTCGCGCTCGGCTTCGTCCTCCAGATCGCGTTCGCCGCGCCTATGATCGCGGCCGAGGTGATCGGCGGCGCGATGGGCCTCGGCTTCGCCTCGTCGATCGACCCGCAGAACGGCAAGTCGTCGCCGGCGCTCGGCCAGTTCTTCTCGATCATGCTGACGTTGCTGTTCCTGTCGGTCGACGGCCATCTGATCCTGATTGACCTGCTCGTGAAGAGCTATGACGTCCTGCCCCCCGGCGCCGCATGGATCGGCGTCGAGCGGCTGAAGGCGATCGCGTTCTTCGGCGGCTACGCGTTCCTCGCCGGGCTCTTGCTCGCACTCCCGGTCGGCTTCCTGCTGCTCTGCCTCAACATCGTCGTCGGCATGTTGAGCCGCGCCGCGCCCTCGCTCAACCTGTTCGCGGTCGGCCTGCCCGCCAGCCTCGCGGTCGGCGTCATCACGCTGGCGATCGCGTTCCCGACGATGGGCGACTATATGCTCGTCATCGTCCGCGAAGGCCTGGCCGCCACCGAAAACCTGGTGCTCGGCTGATGTCCGAGGAAGGCGGCGAAAAAACCGAAGCCCCAACCGCCAAGCGCAAAAAGGATGCGGTCGAGAAGGGCGACATCCTCAAATCGCGCGACTTCGCCACCGCGCTCAGCATGCTCGCCGGCGTCGCCTGGCTGATCTACGCCGGCCCGACGCTGATCGTCGCGTGCAAGGCGATCATGAGCTCGAGCTTCCAGTTCACGCATGCAGACGTCGAGGATTTCGCGCCCTGGCGCCCGCTGATGGAGGCGGGCGGCAAGCTCGCCCCCTCGCTCGTCACCTTGTTCATCGTCAGCATCGGCGCGGCGATCCTGAGCCAGGCAGGGCTCGGGTCGCTCGGCTTCAACGGCGGTCTGCTCGCGCCCAAATACAGCCGCGTCGATCCCACCGCGGGGCTCAAGCGGATCTTCGGCGTGAATGGCTGGATCGAGCTCGGCAAGTCGCTGCTGAAGGTGATCCTGCTCGGTACGATCGGCGGCTGGATGCTGTGGAACGCGGCGCATTCGACGATGGGGCTCGCCTCGTCCGCGGATCTCAACCAGGCGCTGTCGACGCTCGGCGGGATCTTCAAGGGCATCCTGATCGCGATGGCGTTCGGGCTGTGCGCGATCGCGGGCATCGACCTGCCGATCCAGATCATCCGCCGCCTCGGCAAGATGCGGATGTCGAAGCAGGAGGTGAAGGACGAGCACAAGTCGACCGAGGGCAATGGCGAGGCGAAGGGCCAGATGCGCGCGAAGATGCGCGCGATGGCGAGCGGGGGCTTACGCAAATCGGTCGCGGAGGCGCATGTCGTGCTGACCAACCCGACGCACTTCGCCGTCGCCCTCCGCTATGATCGCGGCAAGGACCAGGTGCCCGTGGTCGTCGCCAAGGGCCGCGGCGCGACCGCACTGGCGATCCGCGAACTGGCCGCGGAGGGGCGCGTTCCCGTGCTCGAATATCCGATGCTCGCGCGCGCCGTCTACTACACGAGCAAGGAAAACCAGGAGGTCCGCGACGACCTGTACATGGCGATCGCGACGGTGCTTGCGTTCGTCTTCGGGCTGAACGCGGCGGCCGGCGGTACGGCCGCGGGCGTCCAGCCGTTCGTCACCGTGCCCAAGGACGCACGGTTCGACGAAAACGGCATGAAACAGGCCTAAAGATCCCCGGCGAACGGTCGTTCTTACAGATGCGCGCGCACGTGCAGGGAATTCGCCATGGTAACATCGACCAGCAGCACGACGGCCACGCCGACTCCGACACCCACGCCGACCGCACAAAGCGCAGTCAACGCCGCGACGCAGGCGCTGCTGACCGGGCTCAGCGCAGGCTCGGGCGTCGATACCGGCACGCTGGTCACGTCGCTGGTCGGAGCGCAGTTCGCCGCGCGCACCGCCGCGCTGAAATCCAAGTCGGACACGCTCACGTCGCAGATCTCGGGTGTCGCCTCGCTCAAGAGCACGATGACCGGTTTTTCCACCGCGCTCGCCAATCTGGTGAAGGGCGGCAGCCTGCAGACCCAGCCGACCAGCTCGAACGCCGCAATCCTGTCCGCCACCGCGCAGTCGGGCGCGAAGCTGTCGGGCCTGTCCGCCAGCGTCACCGTCACGCGCCTCGCCACCGGCCAGGTCGCGCGCACCAACACCCCCGTCCCCGCCACCGAGCGCGCGACCTCGCTCGGCACCGGCGCGCTGACGCTCAAGATCGGCACCGGCGATGACATCGCGATCGATATCGGCGACGGCAGCATCGATGCGATCGCAGCCGGCATCAACGCGTCGAAGAAGGGCGTCACCGCCTCCGTCGTCACCGATGCGCAGGGACGCGCGTTCCTGTCGGTCAAGGGCGCGACCGGCAGCGACAACGCGTTCACGCTGAAGGGTACGGACAGCGACGCGCTCGACATCGGCGGCACTGCGACCAACACGAGCCTGGTCTCGACCGCGCAGAATGCGCAGATCACCGTCGACGGGATCGCCGTCGAGCGCCCCGGCAACACCGTCAGCGATCTCGTCGCGGGCGTGACGCTGCAGCTCAACGCGGTGTCGACCGTCCCCGTGTCGCTGACCAGCACCGCGCCGACCGACGCACTGACCCAGGCTGTGAACGACGTCGTCACGACCTATAACGAAGTGCTCGCGACGGTCACCGCGCAGACCGATCCGATCACCGGCAACCTGCGCGCCGATCCGGCGGCAAAGTCGCTGCTGAGTTCGCTCAAGGCGCTGACGTCGAAGCCGCTGGTCGGCGGCGCGGTCGCCGGTCTCCCGCGGACGCTGTCGGAGCTGGGCGTCGCCACCAACACCGACGGCACGCTGCGCGTCGACAGCGCGCTGCTCGCCAAGCAGCTTGCCGCCTATCCCGACACGATCGAATCGATGTTCGCGCCGTCGGGCACCAACGCGCTCGGCCTGTCCGCAGCGCTGACCGCGCTGACCACCAGTGCGACCAGCACGCTGACCGGCCTGGGCGCGTCGACCGTGCGCTACACGGCGGCGCAGTCGGACGTCACCAAGCAGCAGGACAAGGTCACCGACCAGTCGGCGCAGCTCACCACGCGCCTGACCCAGCAATATGCCAGCATGAACGCGCGCGTGTCGGCGTATAAATCGACGCAGACCTTCCTTACCGGCCAGATCGCCCAGTGGAACAAAACTTCGTGACCTACGCCTCCACGCTCGCGCGCGACCCGTTCGCTACCTACCGCCAGATCGACGCGGTCGGCCGTACCGCGACCGCGGACGGCCCGGCGCTCGTCCAGCTGCTCTACAAGGAACTCGTCGCGGCCTTGCGCGCCGCCGCCTGGGCCTGCGAAAAGCGCAAGTTCGCGGTCAAGAGCGAGCGGATCACGCGCGCCACCGCGATCCTGTTCGCGCTCGAGGCCGGCCTCGATTTCGAAAAGGGCGGGCAGGTCTCCGAGACGCTAGCACGGCTGTACGGCGGCGCGCGCAAGACCGTCATCAACGCATCGCTCGGCCATGACCCCCAGCCGTTCCGCGACTCCGCCGATATGCTCGATGAGATCGCCCAGGCCTGGCGGACCGCCAGCGCCGCCTGACCGCTAGCGGCGGAACCAGTGGCGCATCGTGAAATACGCCACGACCCCCACCGCGATCAGCACGCAGGCCGCCGCGATCGCGTCGAACGCCCAGGGCTCCTCGGCATAGGGCAGCCCCTTGACGTTCATGCCGTACAGCCCGGTGAGGAACGTCAGCGGCAGGAACACCATCGCGGCGATCGAGATGATCAGCGAGCGATTGTCGATCTGCTCCGCGCGCATGTCGGTCAGCGTCTCGTGGATCAGCGCCGCGCGTTCGCGGATCGATTCGAGCTCCTCCGCCATCCGCGCGGCACGATCCGCCGCCGCCGCCAGATGCAGCCGGTCGTCCCCCGCCAGCCAGTCGCCGGGCAGCGCCGCCAGTTTCTCCAGCGCGGCGCGTTGCGGGCTGAGGAAGCGTTTGTAGCCGATCGCCGCCACGCGCACCTTGCTCACAGCACGGCGCAGTTCGAACACGCGGTTGGCGTCGAGCTGCTCCTCGCAATCGTCGAGCTCGTCGCCGAGCGTCGCCACGTCGGGATCGAGGTCGGCGGTGATCGCGGTCGCAAACGCCGCGATCAGGTCGCCCGGATCGCGGACCTCGCCGCGTTCGACCATCTTCTCAACCTCGGCGACCGCGATCAACGGTTTGCGCGTGACCGAGAAGACCCGCCCCTTCACCGCCCAGATCCGCACCGAGGCGAGCAGATCGGAGGTGTCGAGTTCCTCCTTCGATCGCCCGCGCAGATTGAGGAATGCGCCCTCGCCGACCGCCTCGCAACGCGGCCGCGTCTCGGTCGCGGTCAGCGCGTCGACGACATAGTCGAGCAGCCTGGCCTCGTCGCGCAGCCAGGACTGCGCATGCTCGGCGGTGGTCGACAGATGTACCCAGACCAGATCCGCGGTATTGCCCAGCGCGTCCTTCACGTCGATCCGCGCAGCCTTGCCGTCGGTGACGCGAAACCCGAACCCGCTCACCGCGCCATCTCGATCTCGATCGACAGCCCGGTACCGGGATCGGCGGGCATCGGCGCGCACAGCCGCGCGGCATCGGCACGCGCGCGATCGAGGATCGCCGCGGGGGCGTCGGGCCCATGATAGACCCGGTCCGCACTCGCCAGCGCACGTGCCTGCCGCAGCGTCAGGTCTTCGGGATCGTCGGACAGCAGGACCAGCGTGATCGCCACGTCGCGCGTCGCAGCGGGGGTGCCCGTCGGCGCCAGCCACGCATCGACATCGTGCGTCGGCGACAGCGGATCGAGCAACCCGCCCGCCGCCATCGCGGTCGCCAGCGCGCGGCGGCGCTCGCCCATGTCGGGCCAGCGTTTGCGCAACGCGCCGCGCGCCGCCTGCAACGCCAACGCGAGCCTGCCCAGATCGCTTGGCACCAGCGCCTCGAGCCGCTGTCGCAACGCCGCAGCCAGCCCGGCCGACACGCCGCTCGTCCCGATCGCGATCAGCACCGGCGCGCGGTCGACGATCGCGGGCAGCATGAAGTCGCACAGCGCCGAACGGTCGACCGCGTTGACCAATATCCCCCGCGCCTTCAGCCGCACGACCGCCGCCAGCGCCTCGTCCTCCTCGTCGATCGCGACGATCGCGAGCGAGGCCGTGGCATCCTCGCCGACCACATCGGCGCCCGCGCGGTCGAGCAACCGCCGCTTCGCATCCGCCGCCTCGCCTTCCCCCAGCAGGATCACCGGACGCCCCGCCAGCCGCACGAACAGCGGCAGGCTCTGTAGCGGAGGCGGCGGCGCGGTCGTCACCGCTTGAGCCATTCCGGCACGCGCTCGGCGGCCAGGATCGTCTCGGGCTGGATCCGGTCGGCAACCACCGCGAACCGGTCGCCATCGACCAGCACTTCGGGCACGAGCGCACGGCTGTTATAGGTCGACGCCATCGTCGCGCCATACGCCCCTGCGGTGCGGAACACGCCGAGATCGCCCGATTTCACGACGTCGATATCGCGCCCCATCGCGAAGGTGTCGCCGGTCTCGCACACCGGCCCGGCGATGTTGGCGGTCATCCGCTCGCCGGTCGGCGCGACCGCGACGAAGTCGTGATACGCATCGTACATCGCGACGCGCGCGAGATCGTTCATCGCCGCATCGACGATCACATACGGGTTCACGACGCCCGGCTTCACCCAGATCACCTCGGTCAGCAACACGCCCGCATTGCCCGCGATCACGCGTCCCGGCTCGAACATCAGTTCGACGTCCCACCCGGCGGTCGCACGCGCGACCATCGCCCCATACTCGGCCGGGCTCGGCAACACGTCCTGGGGCTTGTACGGGACGCCCAGGCCACCGCCCAGATCGACGCGGCTGATCCTGTGCCCGGCCGCGCGCAGTTCGGCGACCAGCTCGCCGATCCGCGCATAGGCGGCTTCCAGCGGCGCTAGGTCGGCAAGCTGGCTGCCGATGTGGATCGCGACGCCGCGCAAATCGAGGCCGTCATGCTTCGACAACCGGTCGAACATACCGACCGCCTGGTCGATCGCGACGCCGAACTTGTTCTCCTTGCGCCCGGTCGAGATCTTCGCGTGCGTTCCCGCGTCGACGTCGGGGTTCACGCGCAGCACTGCTGGCGCGCGTTCACCGCGAGCATGCGCCAGCGCGGCGAGGACTTCGCCCTCCTCCTCCAGCTCGAGATTGAACTGGCCGATCCCGGCATCGAGCGCCTGCGCCAGTTCGCGCCGCGTCTTGCCGACGCCCGAGAAGACGATGTCCGACGCGGGGATTCCCGCCGCCAGCGCGCGCTGCATCTCGCCCGCAGAGACGACGTCGGCGCCATAGCCTTCGTCGGCCAGCACGCGGAGCACCGCGACGTTGGGATTGGCCTTGATCGCATAGGCCAGGTGGACGCGGCCCGCGGGCTTCAGCGCGTCGCGAAACACCTGCGCATGGCGGCGGAAGGTGGCGGTCGAATAGACATAGACGGGGGTACCGACGGCCTCGGCGATCGCCGGCAGGGCGACGTCCTCGGCATGCATCACACCGTCACGATAGGCGAAATGGTTCATGGATCAGGTCTTCAATTGGGAGGCGGCAGGTCGAATTCGTCGCTGCGACGCTCGTCGGACTTGGTCAGCAGCTCATCGCTGCGCTGCGGGCGTTGCTGCGTGGTGGGCGTGAGCAGCTGCGCGGCGGTCGGCCGGGTCTTGGCACCATAAGGCGCGACCGGGAGAGTCTTGCCCTCCGCGGGCACCAACCCGTCCGCCGCGCCGCAGCCGGCCAGTGTCAGCGCCAACCCCGTCAGTGCGAGTAACCGTTTCATGCCGTTTCTCCCCGTGCGGCGCGGATCGCCGCGCGCACATTGTCGGGCGCAGTGCCGCCGAAGCTGGTCCGGCTGGCGACCGACGCGTCGACCGAGAGCACGCCGTACACGCGTTCGTCGATCCGTGCATCGATTGCCTTCAGGTCCTCGATCGGCAGCGCGTCGAGCGCAACCTTGCGCTCTTCTGCTAGCTTCACCGCGCGGCCCGTCACATGATGCGCCTCGCGAAACGGGAGGCCCGCCTCACGCACCAGCCAGTCGGCAAGATCGGTCGCGGTCGCAAAGCCCGACTCCGCCAACCCGCGCATCCGGTCGGTGCGGAACGTCGCGCTCTCGACCATCCCGGTCATCGCCGCGATCGACAGCGCGAGCAGGTCGTGCGCCTCGAACACCGGCGGCTTGTCGTCCTGCATGTCCTTCGAATAGGCGAGCGGCAGGCCCTTCATCGTCACCATCAGCGCGGTCATGCAGCCGAGGATACGCCCCGCATGCCCGCGCACCAGCTCGGCCGCGTCGGGGTTGCGCTTCTGCGGCATGATCGAGCTGCCGGTCGACCATTGATCGCTGAGCGCGACGAACCCGAACGGCTGCGACGCCCACAGCACGAACTCCTCGGCGAGCCGCGACAGATGCAGCGACGTCTGCGTCGCCGCGGTCAAATATTCGATCGCGAAATCGCGGTCGCTGACCCCGTCGAGCGAATTGGTCATCGGCCCGTCGAAGCCGAGCGTCGCGGCGGTCATCTCCCGGTCGATCGGAAACCCCGTTCCCGCCAGCGCCGCCGAGCCGAGCGGCGACCGGTTCATCCGCGCGCGCGCATCGGCGAACCGGCCGACGTCGCGCGACATCATCGCATGATACGCCATCAGGTGATGCCCCAGCGTCACCGGCTGCGCGGACTGGAGATGCGTGAAGCCGGGCATGACGCTCGCCGCATGCTCCTCGGCGCGGGTCAGCAGCGCCCCCTGGAACCCGGCAAGCGCGGCCAGTGCCTGGTCGATCGCATCGCGCACCCACAGCCGGAAGTCGGTCGCGACCTGATCGTTGCGCGAGCGCGCGGTGTGCAGCCGCCCCGCGACCGGGCCGATCGCGTCGGCGAGCCGCGCCTCGGTCTGCATGTGGATATCCTCGAGGACCAGATCCTCCTCGACGCCGTTCGCCGCGTAATGCGCCGCCACCGTGTCGAGCCCGGCCGAGATCGTCGCGGCATCCTCGGCCGAAACGATGCCCTGCTTGCCGAGCATCGCGACATGCGCCTTGGAGCCCGCAATATCCTGCTGCCAGAGCCGCTTGTCGAAGGGAATGGAGGCGTTTATCTCGCGCATGACCGCCGCCGGGCCCTCGGCGAACCGCCCACCCCACATCGAATTGGAACCGTCCATGGTCTTGCGTCCTGTGTTCACTTCGCGCCCAATCGTCTGTCTCGCGGGACTGGGCCTGCTGGTCGCCGGCTGCGATAGGAAATCGCCCGCGCCGGAGCAAGCAAACGTCGCCGTCGCCAATGCGGCGTCTGCCGACGAGGTCGCGCCCGGCCCTGCCCCCGACGAGGCGACCGGCCCCACGGCAAGTACCGAAAAGCTCGACCGCAGCCACAAGGGCGAGACCGGCCCGACCGGCGCCTTCACCGCGCCCGACGGCAAATCGGTGACGCTGGCCAGTTTCAAGGGGAAGCCGCTGCTGCTCAACCTGTGGGCGACCTGGTGCGCGCCGTGCGTCGCCGAGATGCCCACGCTCGACGCCGCCGCCAAGTCATTGGCCGGCAAGGTCCAGGTCATCGCGGTCAGCCAGGACCTGCAGGGCGCGGAGAAGGTGACGCCATTCTTCTCGGCAAAGGCGTTCACGACGCTCAAGCCCTATCTCGATCCCAAGCTTGGCCTCAGCCTCGCCTATCAGGCGAACCTGCCGACCACGATCCTCTACGATTCGGCGGGCAAGGAAGTCTGGCGGATGACCGGCGGGTACGAGTGGAACACCCCCGCTGCGGCCAAGCTGATCGCCGAGGCGTCGTAAACCACTGCGCCCTTGGGGATTGTGCCGACTCGCCTTGGTGACGAGCCAAAGGTTGATGGCGAGCCGGCACGTCGACTTAACGCACGAATGCGCAAAAGACGTGCAAACCGGATACAGAATGGTTCAAATGCGACGGACCGAGCCGATCGACGGGCGCAGATACGCGGCCTTTGGCGCGAGCCGGTGGCGAGCGTTGCGGTTTCGGGCTGTTGCTTGCAGAGGCAACGACGTTTTAGGGACAGGCGCGATCCGGTGTCGCGTTGGCCCGTCGTCGTTCGCATATGATGGTTTCGGCCCGATCAAGAGCCCGATGAAAGGGGGATGACATGGACGAACCCCGCATCGATCGGCTGTCGAACCGCCACCGCGACGTGCTGCGCGGCGTCGCCGCGTTGCGCAAATCCAAGCAGATCGCGGCCGATCTCGGCATCGCACCGGGAACGGTCGACGGGTATATCGCCGAAGCCGTCCGCATCCTCGGGGCGACCGACCGTGGCGAGGCCGCGTGCATGCTCGCCCAGCACGAGCTTAAGGCCTCTCCGCCTCTGGATACGCCCCCCGGACAATTCGGGGGGCAATCTCCATGGGTGGTCTCTTCGCCGCAAACCGTGACAGAGATCGCCACGCCGGTCGTCGAGCCGGAAGCGGTCCACGACACCGGCATACACACGCCGATGTCGCTCGCGGGACTGCTTCCGATCAGGCGTGCGGGGCAGCGGAACAACGACCTTCCGGTCGCGGCACGCTTGCTCTGGATCCCGGCTATCGCAGTGATCCTCGCGGTCGGCTTCGGCATGCTCGCAAGTGGTCTCAAGGTGCTCGCCGAGCTGATCGAACGGCTGGGGCACCTGTCTGGCTAATCGATCGAAGAGGCCGCACCGGCGGATAGTCTGCATGAACACCCAACTCACGCGTACCGGTACCGACATCGGCATCCTGCTCAACCGGCTCGAGGCGCAGCTGACCGAGGCATTCGCGATCTGCTCGCAGCTCGCCATGGCCTCGACGACGTTCGGCGGTAGCGCCGGGCTCACCCCTCGGATCGCCCAGCCCGTCGTCCAGGAGCTCGGCGGCGCGATGGCCGCGATCGCGCAGGCGCAGGGCCATGCGATCGCCGCGCACCGCAGCGCCGAACGAATCGGCAAGTTCGTCGGCTTCGGCGATGGCCTTCCCAAACCCGACGAGGCGTTCTTCGCGGGGGCGGATGGCAGCCACCTCTCGGTCGTCGCGCAAGCCGCCTGACCGCGAAGACGGTGGCGCAGCAGTGATCCACATCCTGATCTATTATGCGGTGGCGCTGGCGACCTGCTCGTTCGCGTTTCGCCATGGTGGCATGCCCGAGCGCGCCGTCGCAGTCGCATTCCTGCTGGCGGCGATCGGCTCGAGCATGCTGGCATTCACGGCGCGGCCGGCGTTCCGCTCGGTCGATGGGGCCCTTCTGTCGGTCGATCTGGTGCTGCTTGCCGGGCTGGTCGCGGTCGCATTGTTCGCGAACCGGTTCTGGCCGATCTGGATCAGCGCGCTGCATCTGCTGGCGATCGCGGTGCACGGGGTCAGGGCATATGATCCATCGCTGGTACCGTGGATGTACGCCGCCGCGATCAGCAAGATCGCCTATCCGATGCTCGCGCTGCTGGTCGCCGGCACCGAGCGTCACCGGCGCCGCAAATCGTCATACGGGATCGATCCGGACTGGTCGATCCCGTCGGGGCCGCACTGACCCTGACCCTGGCCCTGACCCCAACCCCGGCACCGACTTCAAGATATGAAAGACGCCCATGAGCGATCACCTTCGCCTCCGCTACGAGGCCCCGTGCGATGGCCCGACCGCGACCACATCGACGACCGCATCGGTACGGGATGCGTCGTCACCGACCGAACTCGATCGCGCGCGCGCGCTGATCCGTCAGCGCGATGCCCGCTCGGCTGCATTCGCCCCCGTCCGCCTGCTGTTCCAGGATCCGGCATGGGATATCCTGCTGGGGCTGTTCGTCGCCTATGAGAAGGGCACGCCGCTGACGATCGACGCGGTAAGCACCGCCTCTGGCCTCTCCGACGTGGCGATCCGCCGCTGGTTGCTCGCGCTGGAACATCGCGGCCTGATCACCTCCTGGCCGCACGACGCGGATCTCGCGGCTCGCTCGCTCGGCCTGACCGACGCTGCCCTGACGATGATGCTGCAGTTTCTCCAGGATATTTGAGTCGATTCGGCGCACATCCTCCGTTCATTCATTTTCAACGGCACGCGCTGTAGGGGTGACGGTGGACGCGGAGGATGTGGTTGATGCGGTTGTCGGTTTTGATGAGCGTGTACAACAACGCGCCGTTCGTCGAACGCGCGGTCGCGAGCATCCTCGACCAGACGTATCGCGATTTCGAATTCA
Organism: Sphingomonas sp. Leaf34; assembly: GCF_001421805.1. Taxonomy (GTDB): domain Bacteria; phylum Pseudomonadota; class Alphaproteobacteria; order Sphingomonadales; family Sphingomonadaceae; genus Sphingomonas. The sequence goes on from NZ_LMLC01000001.1 coordinate 914,456, forward strand.
TCATCGTCAACGACGGCTCGACCGATGGCTCGACCGAAATCCTGCGCCGCCTCGCCGCGACCGACCCGCGAATCCGGCTGGTTGAACAGGAGAATCGCGGTCTCGTTGCCAGCCTCAATCGCGGTTTCGCGATGGCGCACAGCGACTGGATCGCGCGGATGGACGGCGATGACGAATCGCTGCCGCACCGGTTCGCGACGCAGCTCGAATTTCTCGACCGGCATCCGGATCACGGCGTGATCGGCACGCAGATGGTCAATGTCGACGAACAGGGCAGGACGATCCGCCTGACCAACGACTATCCGCGCGACGCCACCACGTTCCTCGCGGCGATGGAACTGCTGCCGCTGATGAGCCATCCGAGCGCGATCATCGCCAAGGCGGCGTTCGAGAAGGTCGGCGGCTATCGCAAGATCTATCGGCACTGCGAGGATTACGACCTGTGGCTGCGGCTGTCCGAGGTCACCAAATTGTGCAGCGTCGACGAAATCCTGTATCGCTATTGCGTCAATCCCCAACAGGTCACCTTCCAGCATCTGCTGCATACCGCGATCGGCGCCGCGGTCGCCTGGCAGGCGCATCTCCAGCGCAGCAGCGGCCGCCCCGACCCGACCGAGGGCCTGTCGGCGCTGCCGGATGTCGATCATCTCGACGAGCTGGACAGGATTTTCGGCATGCCGGGAATCGCGCGGAAGGTGCGCGCGCGCGTTGCGCCGAAGCTGCTCTATTCGCTGCCCGCCCTGACCTCGGGCGGCGCCCGCCTGATCGGCGACTATGTGGCGGAGGGCGGCGATCGGCGTCCCGCGACGCGTGCGGTCGCGCGGATGCTGCGCTACGGACAAATCCGCGGTGCGGGACAACTCGCGGGTAATCTCGCCCGCTCCTATTTCGCACCAAGGGGCAAATAATGGCGGTACGCAAAGCCGCCTTATGGTCGGTCAGCGGGCAATGGCTGGTGTTCGCCTTCAATTTCGCGGTGAGCGTGTATCTGGCGCGCTATCTGCTGCCGCCCTCTGCCTTCGGCACCTTCTCGGTGGGTTTCGCCGCCGCCGGCGTGATCTCCAATCTGCAGGATTTCGGACTCAACCGCTACGTCGTCCGGTCCGAGGAATTGACCGATCGAGTGCTCGACACCTGCACCACGATCACGCTGTGCGTCGGCGTCGCGATTAGCGCGACGATCGCCGGGCTGAGTCTCCCGATGGCGTGGTACTACGCCAATCCGACACTGATCCCGATCATGCTGCTGATCGCCGCCGCCTTCCTGCTGCTGCCGTTCAACACCGTGCCGATCGCGCTGTTGCAACGCGCGGTCGATTTCAGGACGCTTGCGTTCATCAACATGGCCGCCGCCGCCGCCAACGCCGCCATATCGGTGACGTTCGCGTTGTGGGGGTATGGCCCGATCGCGCTGGCGCTCGGCTTCCTCGCACAACAGGTCGCGCGCGCGACGATGGCGCAGTGGCTCGGCCCCCGGCGGGTCCGCCTGCGGTTCAGTTTCGAGGGCGCACGGCCGATCGTCTCGTTCGGCTCGGGTACCACCGTGCTCGCGGTCAGCGGCGCGATCGGCACGCGCTCACCCGATCTGATCATCGGCAACGTGCTGGGGATGCATGCGGTCGGCCTGTTCGGGCGCGCGGCGGGCATGGTCGATGGCTTGCGCACCCTGCTCGACGGTGGCCTGGCCTCGGTCTTCTTCAGCCACTTCGCGCAACTGGTGCGGGCCAAGAAGACGCTCGACCAGCCCTATCTGGATCTGGTCGGTTGCTACACGAGCGTGTTGTGGCCGGCGATGCTGCTGCTGTCGCTGCTGGCCACACCGATCGTGACACTGATCTACGGTGAGGGTTGGGGCGAGGCTGCGCAGGCGCTTCGCTGGGTCGCACTGAGCGAATTGCTGTTCTTCGCGCTGCCGCTCCACACCGAAGTGCCGCTGATATCCGGGCATCTCCGCGAGTTGTTGATCCGCAACCTGATCGACACCGCGGCGGCGCTGATTTGCCTCATCTGCCTGGTGCGGTTCGGGCTGGAGGCGGCGGCAGCGGCGCGGCTGGTCTATGCGGTGATCTGGTACATGATCTATATCGGCATGATGCGCCGGATCGTCGGCTTTGCGGGCCGCGCGCTGGCGCTGATGTACGCGAGAAGCGCGGTGGGCACGCTCGCCGCCTGCCTCCCCGTGATCCTGCTGGTGCGCGACGGCGAACTGCTCTCGCTTCGCACCGCGATGGCCTCGATCCTCGGCATCGCGCTGTGGGTGGTCGCGCTCGCCCTCACAAACCACCCGACCTGGCGGGAGATCAGCCGCGCGCTCGGCGACCTGCGGCTTTCGCTGGCGCGTCAGGCGCGGACATGACGCGTTTCGCCCACCCCGCCCGCCTTCATCAGCAAAGGACCGCCGCTTGAAGATCGCCGCCTTGATCCGCGCCTATCATCGTCCCGACCAACTCGCGCTGCTGCTCGACCGGCTTCAGGGAGAGTTGTGGATGCCGTTCGTCCATATCGACCGCAAATCGGACATCGCGCCGTTCGCCGCGCTGCGCGACAAGGCGACCTTCCTGGACGATCGCGTACAGGTGAACTGGGGCGGATTGAGTCAGGTCGAGGGCGTCCTGCGGCTCTTGCGCGCCGCGTTTCGCGATCCGACGATCACGCATTTCTATCATATGAGCGGGCAATGCTATCCGGTGAAGACCGACGCGCAGATCCGCGACCGGATCGCCGGTTTTCCCGCGGGCTCGGCCAATCTCATGGAGCTGACCGCGATGCCGGTGAGCCACAAGCCGCTCGAACGCTATACCCGCTACTGGCTGCACGACGTGCAGAACCCGATCGCCTGGCGGATCCTGCGCAAGGTGTTCCCGCGCCTGCCCGACCGATCGCTGAGCAAACTGCGCGGCATCCACCTGTATGGCGGCGGCGCGTGGTGGCTGTTCGAGCGTGAGGCCGTCGCCAAGATCCTGCGGTTTCTCGACGAAAATCCCTGGTATATGCGGTGCTTCCGCTACTCGGATTGTCCCGACGAGATGCTGCTGCATTCGCTGATGGCGCCGCTCGGTATCACGATCGGTGGCGATGCCCCGACCGCCGACATCTGGGTGCAGGGCAAGGCGCATCCCGAGACCGTCACGCCGACGATCCACCAGCAGTTCGTCGAGAGCCCGGCGCTATTCGGCCGCAAATATATCGACTTTCATCCGGCCGCGGTCCCGGCGGGATCGACCATCATTCCCAACGTCGACTGACGCGGCCGCGCAACCCCGCGCGGCGGGTCGACGCCGCCCGGTTACCCATGCCGAACGGTGACTAATGCCGAATTAAGTATCCGGGATTTTACCGGATGCCGCGACCCCCACCGCCCCCGATAGGTTCCGGTCGCAGCGCGCCGAGGCCGCGCATTCGGGAGGATTCGATGACCGGCATCTACACCAACGTCGCGGCGCTTCGCGCGCAGAATGCATCGCGTCTCGCCCAGACATCGCTCGACAAATCCATGACGCATCTCTCGACGGGCAAGCGGATCAATTCCGCCGCCGACGATGCCGCCGGACTGGCAATTTCGACGTCGATGACTGCGCAGATCAGAGGAATGAACCAGGCCGTCCGCAACGCGGTCGACGGGATCAGCCTGATCGAAACGGCCGACGCCGCGCTCGGCGAAGTTACGGATATGGCGCAGCGCATTCGCGAACTGACCGTCCAGTCGGCATCGGGCACCTACACGGTGGCGGACCGCGCCAACATGCAGACCGAGGTCACGGCGCTTGCGACGCAGATCGCGGCAACGCTGAAGGCCACGTCCTTCAACGGGCGAAGTCTGTTCAACACGCAGCCCGCCAATTCCGACCCAAGCCGCGGACCGATCAACGAGGGAACGTCGATCGCGCTGCAGATTGGTCCGGATACGCGCGATACGATTGCGGTTTCGATCCCGCCCGTCACGACGAACTATTATCGGGTCGTCAGCGATGCGCGGCTCACGCGACCGGCTGTCTACGCCGGCGAAACGACGCATCTGATCACCTTCGACGACTACACTGCGGACGCACGCGTCGGGGGGCGCGCCGTCACGCTGGACGATATCGGCTTCAGCCCCCCGCAACGACCGGGCGACAGCTGGTACAGCGACGCACTCGCCCGCTACCCCAAGTGGAAGTCGTTTACCTTCACGGACGAGATGAACGTGACCAACCCCTATCGAACCGCCAATACGCTGAGCCGGGTCGACGATTTGATCGCCTCGATCGGCACCGTCAGGGCCGGCCTTGGCGCCTCGCAAAATGCCATCCAGGCCAGCGTGAACAGCATGACGAGCGCCACCACCAACCTGACCGACGCCCGCTCTCGCATCGAGGACACGGACTTTTCGGCAGAGACGGTCACTCTGGCGAAGGCGCAGATCCTGAATCAGGCATCGACAGCGATGCTGGCGCAAGCGAACCAGAGCCAACAGGACGTGTTGAAACTGCTCAAATAGCCGGTGCCCGGTGAAAGACCGACGGCGCTGAATCGAGCCTGCAGCCGGTACGCGGCGCGACCAGCATGCCCTAGCCCGTCAATGCCGGCGGCGACGTCGCCGGACCGGGTATGATCCGGGCGACGTCTGAAGGCAGGTTGCTCCGCGCGTCACCCCGTCTGGTTTTTCGCCGCTGCCCCGTCGAGCTTGTCCTGGGTGCGGGTTTCGAAGTCGCCGGCGTCATGGCGTTCATGGAGTTGGCTGGCGGGATCGCCCATGATCCGGTTGACCATCCGCCCGCGCTGGACCGCCGGCCGCGCGCCGACCAAGTCGGTCCAGCGCAGGACGTTCGTATAGTCTTTGACCTGAAGGAAGTCGGCGGCATCATATACCTGGCCCGTCACAAGCGCGCCGTACCAAGGCCATACCGCCATGTCGGCGATCGAATAGTCGTCGCCACCGAGATACTGGCTTTCACCCAGCCGCCGATCCAGCACGTCGAGCTGGCGTTTGACCTCCATCACGAAACGATCGATCGCATATTCGATCTTCACGGGTGCATAGGCATAGAAATGCCCGAAGCCGCCACCCAGCATCGGCCCCGCCCCCATCTGCCAGAACAGCCACGACAGCACCTCGGCGCGCCTGGCGACATCGGTCGGAAGGAACGCGCCGAACTTCTCGGCGAGATAGACGAGGATCGATCCCGATTCGAACACGCGGATCGGTTCAGCGCCGCTGCGGTCGACCAGCGCCGGGATTTTCGAGTTGGGATTGGCATCGACGAAGCCGCTGCCGAACTGGTCCCCGTCCATGATCTTGATGAGCCAGGCGTCGTATTCGGCGTCGGTATGACCGGCGGCGAGCAGCTCCTCGAGCATCACGGTCACCTTCACGCCGTTGGGCGTTGCAAGCGAGTAGAGCTGGAGCGGGTGCTTGCCGACCGGCAGGTCCTTGTCGTGCGTGGCACCGGCGATCGGGCGGTTGATGCTGGCGAACCGGCCTCCGCTCTGCTTGTCCCAGGTCCAGACCTTGGGCGGCGTATATTCGGCGGTCTCGGTCATTCGGGGTCTCCGCTATCTCGTGTCTGCAGCGGCGAACTGCGCCGTTGTCGGGCCATACGCAAGCGCGGAGCCCGATGCCGGCTTACGCCGCTGGCCTCAGCCGGATACGGTCATCAATCTGTCCTCGTCGCGCGCCATCCCGGAAAGCGCGACGGACACCGGGCGCGACTGCGACGATGTTGATCGCCCCTTCGCGGTACGCAAAATGACGGCGAATTGATCGATATTGCCTTTGTTGGCGCATGCGGGGGGAACGGACAGGGTCCTGCATCGTCCGGCAGGAGGATATCTCGCGAGGCTTCATGACCGGACCTACATTGGTGTTTCTCCATGCGCTCGGCGCCAGCGCGCGCGAATGGGAGCATGTCATCGACAGTCTTCCCGAATACGCGTGCGTCGCGCTCGACCTGCCCGGATTCGGCGGCGCTGCAGGTGCCGGTCATGCCGACGTCGCCACGATGACCGATTGGCTGGCCGACGAGATCCGATCCCGCCGACTCGTCCGGTGCGTTGTTGTCGGGCACAGCATGGGCGGCAAGATCGCAACGCTGGTTGCGGCCCGCGCGGCAGCGGGGGAGACGGGTCTGTCGGGCGTTCTCGGCGTCGTTCTCGTCGCGGCATCGCCCCCCGCGCCCGAACCGATGGACGACGATCGCCGGGCGCAGATGATCGGCTGGTTCGCCGATGGCCAGATCGCACGTGACGATGCCGCCACCTTCGTCGACGCCAATACCGTCGCGCCGCTCCCCGATCCGCTGCGTGCATCGGCGATCGACGATGTCCTCCACACAAGCCGGGAGGCGTGGCTTGGATGGCTCGAGCGCGGCAGTCGCGAAGACTGGCGCGCCGCCGCCGGAAAGATCACCATTCCGGCATTGATCGTCGCTGGCGGCGAAGACGGCGATCTCGGTGAGGATGCCCAGCGGCGGCTCAACGTGCCGCATTATGTCACGTCCGAAGTGCGCGTGGTGGCCAACGCGGCGCACCTGATCCCCTACGAACGCCCCCAAGCGCTTGCCGCCCTGATCCGCGACCACGCAAGCCAAGTTGCGGGGTCGGCGCTACCGACCGCGTTTGCGCAGATCCTCGGCTCCGCTCGGGTCAGCGAGAGGACGCGCCGGGTGATGCTGGAAAGACTGCGCCCTCCCCGCGACGCTGCGCCCTGGAGTGATGCGCACCATGCCACGCTTGCTGCGCTGATCGCGCAGATCCTGCCGGATTGCGGTGCCGACCACCGCTTGGCGCAGCGTGTCGCAGCCGGCGTTGCCCAAGGGGACGGCGATGGCTGGCGGTTCGCCGACTTGCCGACCGATAACGATGCCTGGATCCGCGGCCTGGCGACATTGCGCAGGATGACGGGTGGTGTCGCCGCGCAGGACACGCACGTCAGCGCCGGCCTCCTAGAAAATGTTGCCAAGGGAGAGGCGGGTATCGCGGATGACGAGGCGTATCTTTCGCCCGAGCAGATGAAGTTATGGTTCGAGGACGTTCGCGCGGAGGTTGTCCGCGTCTGGATGTCGTTGCCGACGACGATGGCCGCAATCGGCTATGATGGATTCGCCGTGGGCGGCGATGCGAATCGCAAGCAGGGGTACACGCGCACCGCCGCCGACGATGTGGAAAGCTGGCAATCCGCACCGGAGCGCGCGGCATGATGCCCCTTCGCACTGCCGGCGCTCGCAATGCCACGACGGACATCGTCGATGCGGTCGTCATCGGCACGGGCGCCGGTGGCGCGCCGCTCACCGCGCGTCTCGCTAAGGCGGGTCTGTCGGTCGTTGCGCTTGAGGCCGGGCGTGCGTTCCACCCGGACGAGCATGTCGCCGACGAGGTCGCGGCCGACATTTACTGGATGGAGGAGCGACTGAGCGGTGGTGCGAACCCCACCGCGTTCGGCGCGAACAATTCGGGCATGGGCGTCGGCGGGTCGACGCTGCATTGGGGTGCATTCTGCCCCCGCCCCGACCCGCGCGATCTGCAGTTGAAGACGCTGACCGGCGAGGGCGCGGACTGGCCAGTCGATCATGCCGCATTGATCCGCTACATCGAGGAAGTGGAGCAGTTCACCGGGGTTTCGGGGCCGGCACGGTATCCCTGGGACCAGGACCGCCACTACGAGTATCCACCGGTGGCGCGCAATGCCGCAGCCGACGCGATGGCACGTGGCTGCGCGGCGGTCGGCATAACCGCGACCGACGCACCGGCCGCGCTGGTGTCGCGCGATCGCGATCAACCGCATTGGGGACAGCGGCAGGCCTGCGTGAATTGCGGCGCCTGTCATCAAGGCTGTCGCAACGCCGCCAAGACGAGCATGGACACCACCTACCTGCCGCTCGCCGCGGCGCATGGTGCCGAAATTCGCGCCGGGTGCCGGGTATTGTCGTTCGAGTTCGACGGCAGCGGCCGGATCAACGCCGTCGTCTATCTGCAGGATGGTGAAGAGCGTCGACAGCGCTGTTCCGCGGTCTTCCTGTGCGCAGGTGGCGTCGAAACACCGCGCCTGCTGCTCAACCTCGGCATCGCCAATTCGAGCGGTCAGGTCGGGCGCAACTTCATGGCGCATGTCGCCACCCAGGTCTGGGGCCGGTTCGATGCCGATATGCGGATGAACCGCGGCTATCCGTCGTCGCTCATCAGCGAGGATATGTTGCGGCCTCGCGATGCCGACTGCGCCGGTGGTTACCTGATCCAGAGCCTGGGGGTACTGCCGGTCACTCTCGCCACGGGTCTCGCGCGCGGCGCCGGCATGTGGGGCGAACGACTCCAGACGATCCTGCGCAACTATAATCGGCTGGCGGGGATCGGGATCAACGGCGAATGCCTTCCCCATCCGGACAATCGCCTGACGCTTGCCGACGAGGCCGACGCCTTCGGCCACCGCAAGGCGCGCATCGACTTTAGCTACCATGCCAACGAACACGCGATCGATCGCCACGCCCGTCGCACGCTGACCGACATCTGGACGGCGGCGGACGCGAAGGACATCTTCGCCGTCGATCGCTCCGCGCATACCATCGGCACCTGTCGCATGGGGCATGACGGCGGCGAGGCGGTGGTCGACGCGGACGGTCGCAGCTTCGACATTCCCAATCTGCTGATCTGCGACAATTCTATTTTCCCCAGCGCGCTGGCGGCGAACCCCGCGCTGACGATCATGGCGCTGTCGCTGCGTACCGCCGACCGGTTCCTGGAGTCCGGCGATTGAGGACGTCGCGACCAGTGCGACGGCGCAAGGCCCAGCCCCTCGTTGCGGCGACGGTCGCCTCGATGACGCCTTAGCGCGCCGGATCGACATGCGCGGGTCGTTGCCGTCGGGCCTTATGTCGAAACGAGCGGCACTTAACGGTCGTCGAATTGTTCGATCAGCAAACCAGTAGGACACGCTTCATGACGGTAAATCCCCGCAACACCCACCCGACCAGCTTTCCAGGCGAACCGCAGCAGCCAAGTCCTGGGCTCGTCGCGAACATGAAGACCAAACCCGACCATGGCGAGGACAGCTATGTCGGCAAGCGTCTGCTCGAGGGCAAGGTGGCGCTCATCACCGGCGGTGACTCGGGCATCGGCAAGGCGGTCGCAATAGCTTATGCGCGGGAGGGCGCGGACGTCGCGATCTCCTATCTCGCGGTCGAGCAGGCGGATGCCGAGGATACGCAGGCCTGGGTCGAAAAGGCGGGGCGGCGCTGCATTTTGATGCCCGGCGACATTCGCGACCGCGATCACTGCGCCGCGCTGGTGGCCCGCACGGTGGCAGACCTCGGCGGGCTCGACATCTTGGTCAACAACGCCGCGCAGCAGACCATGAACCAAGAGCTGGACAGCATCGACGACGACGAGATGCAGGCCGCGTTTGCCGCCAACGTGTTCGCGATGATCCGTCTCGCCAAGGCCGCGGCGCCGCACATGAAGCCCGGTGCCGCGATCATCAACACGACCAGCGAGCAGGCCAAGGTCGCGACCAAGAGCATGATCGTCTACGCGGCAACCAAGGGCGCGATCTCCAGCCTGACGGTCGGATTGTCCAATCTGCTGATCGCCAAGGGCATCCGCGTCAACGCCGTGGCACCCGGCCCGATCTGGACCCCGATCCAACCGATCGCCAAGTCGACGGAGGAACTAGAGAAGCTCGGCCAGGATACGCCGCTGGGTCGGGCCGGTCAGCCCGCCGAACTCGCCCCGGCCTATGTCCTCCTGGCGTCTGCCGAGGGGAGCTACATGACAGGCGCGGTGATCGCGGTGACCGGCGGGGTGCCGGTCAGCTGATCGTCGGTTCGGGCGACCGGGCGGTGGCGTCGGGCATCTCTCGTGCCACCCGCCGCCGCCGCTTGGTCCCGGAGTTTTTCAGACATTGGCGTGCCGGATCCGCCACGCGACCGCAGTCTCAGGCCGCGGCGATCCACGCATCGACCTGTTCGGCCAGCACGCCGAGCGGCAGCGCGCCATGCGCCAGCACGACCTCGTGGAAGTCGCGGATGTCGAAGCGCGCGCCCAGTGCGGCTTCCGCCTTGCGCCGGAGCGCCGCTATCCGCTGCTGCCCGACCATATAGCTCGTCGCCTGGCCGGGGTTGTTGATGTAGCGATCGACCTCCTTGACCACGTCGCGCGCCGAGAGCGGCGCGTTCTGCGTGAAATAGGCGATCGCCCGATCGCGGCTCCAGCGCTTGGCATGCATCCCCGTGTCGAGCACCAGCCGGCACGCGCGCCACACCTGAAGCGCCAGCATCCCGAGTTCCGAATAGGGATCGCGATACGCGCCCATCTCCTTGGCGAGCCGTTCCGAGTACAAGCCCCAACCCTCCGTGTACGCGCCATAATAGCCGAAGCGGCGGAACTTGGGCACGCCGGTCAGCTCCTGCGCGCGGGCGATCTGGAAGTGATGCCCCGGCGCGCCTTCGTGATGCGCGATCCCCTCGACCTGCGTCTTCTGCACTTGCGTCATGTCCGCGAGATTGACGTAGAAGATGCCCGGCCGCGAGCCATTGGGCGCGGGCTGGTCGTAAAACGCGACCGCGGCGGTTTCCTGCCGCCAGGTCTCGACCGCCCTGACCTCGAGCGGGGCCTTTGGCAGGCGACGAAAGAAGCGCGGCGCGGCGGCCATCGTCTGCGCGATCGCGGCACGCGCATCGGCGAGGTAGAGTTGGCGGCCGGCATCGGTGTTCGGATATTTGAACTTCGGATCGGATCGCAGCGCGGTGAACAGGTCCTGCAACGATCCGGCAAAGCCCGCCCGCGTCATGACCGCGGTCATTTCGGCGTGGATCGACCGCACCTGATCGAGCCCAAGCTGATGGATCTGCTCCGCCGTCATATCGGTCGTGGTGTAATAGGCCAGGCGCGCCTGATAATAGGCGTCGCCGCCCGGCAAACTCCAGGCGCCGTCATTGCCCTTGGCGAGCGGCTCGATCTCGTCGAGCGCGGCAAAGAGCAGGTCGAAGCCTTGCCGGAACGGGCCTTTCAGCGCCGCGACGACATCCCCGATCAGCGCGGTCTTGACGGCGTCTGTCACGGCCAGCTTGCCGACCTTCGCCTTGAAATCGGTGAGCAGGCTGCTGTCCGCGCCGCTATCGAACGGCGCACCGGTGATCACCTGGCGCGCATCGCCACGCGCGGGCGCGAACACCATCTTTGGCGGCACGATGCCCTTGGCCGCCTGCTTCCGCATGGTGGCGGCGACCTCCCGCATGACACGCAGCGAATCGCGCACCCGCGCCACGTACGCCTGCGCATCGGCCACCGTGGCGATGCTGTGCTGGTTGATGAGGAACACCGGAATATTACCCGCCGGGCTGCCATTCGTCGACACCGGAAAGACATAGTCGCGGAACGCGAATTGACGCCGGTCCGTGGCGACCTGTGCCTCGAACAGGCGGTAGCTCAGCCGCGCGTCGGGGCCGAGCCGATCGACCGCGAAACTGCGGTGCAGGTCGGCGAGTTGCGCATCCGCCAACGCCTGCGCGCGCCGCGCGGCAGCGTCGGTATAATCGTCGAGCCTGTCATAGTTGGTCTTCAGGCCGAGGCTGGTCTGCGTCTCGGGACTGAGCGCGACACTGGCATCGAACGCGGCGTCGAGAAAGCGCAGGAGCCGCGCATCGTCATTGGCGGGACCGGTCGCCGCGCTGGCGATCACGGGCCGGATCAGCGGCAGCGTCGTGCCCGCCATCAGCAGTCCTACAAACGCGCGCTTGGTAAGCATCACAGCATCGTCCTATCGGTTACGCCCCAGCGCTACCCGCCACCCCGCGTTCCTGCAATGATCGACACCGGAGGATTCGCCGCGGCTAGTCGCATGGTTTTGCAAGGTTTCGAGACCCCAGGCCCGGATGCCGCAAGCCAAAGTTCGGCTCGCCCCTCTCTCATCGGCCACCCAATAAGATGGATATCGCAGCGGCACGTGCCAGGCACACTGGCGCACGGCTTGGCCTATGCGATCATCGGGCCAATCTACCGTCACGCCGATATGCTCGACGGCGATACCGAGGCCGCGGGTGCAACGGACCAAGGACAGCAGGGATTTGCCAGTGCTGTCCCTCGATCGAAGGGCGCGGCCGTGAAGCCCAGATTTCCGTCCGCTACGGACTGCATCGCGGCTCTAGCTTTCCCGCCGCAGGAAAATCCACATCCCACCATCGCTGGCCGACTGGATCTTCACCGTAAGTTCGCGGTCGCGGTCGTCGAAATCGCCGATATGCGTGAACTCGGCATTGAACGTACCCGCACTGACCGCGCGTTCGGCGGCGGATCGAAAACTCTCGGTGTTCATGCAGGGGGCAATCTGGGTGAAGAAGTTCAGGCCGATCCGGGGGCGTGCACCAAAACCGGAGAGGCGCGCCTCGGCTTCGCTGAACAGAACGACCGCCCCCTTGGGATCGAGCCGGATCGCGCCAAAGGGCAGCACATCGATCTCCTTGACCTCGAGCCGCTCGACAGCCCGTGCGAGGTCCGGTTGATCGAAGCGGACGCTCATGGCCTATTGCCCCTCTGCAGGATCGGTCTCGTCAAAATTGACGACGGCGATCAAACTTGTGACTTCGGCTCCGTCTTCGGAACAGGGGAGCAAAAGCCGTTCGAAAAAGGAGGTGTCATCCGATCCGAAGTCGAAACGCGCAAAGTCATAGGTGGGCTTTCGCGATCGCACGCAGCGCCGATACGCCCCTTCCTGCGTCATCTCGCTATCGTCGCCGGTGCCATCGATCCGCCACCACGTGAAATCGGTTTCGGCCCGCCGGCTAAGTTCTGCGCCGACCTGTACCAGTTCGAAGGTCATCGGCACGTACGTCTGATCGACCACGACCTCGGCGACGAAATCCCGTTCGTCACGCGTGATCGGCACGCGGTTTAGCGCCGGCAACGTCTCGCCCGATCGCTCGCCTCGCCACTGCGTGAGCACGCGGTTGAGGACAGCGGACTTGAACCGCGCGGCCATGCTATCGAGCGACGCATCACGCGCGTCGAGGCGTTGTGACCGTTCGACCATATCCAGCACGGCCTTTGACAGTTGCTCGGGGAGAAATGGCTTGAGCAGCACGGCTTCGTGCGCGACGCCGGTGAGATTGAACTGGCCGCTAATGAACAGAATCGGCAGATTGGGCCGCACCCCGCGCGCGCTGGCGATGAATTTCACAGCGCCCGACCCGGCAACGCAATAGTCGATCACGATGAACGCGAGCGGCTCGCCGTCGTGCACCTTTGCCATGGCATCGGTCGCACTGACCGCAGGGACCACGCTGTACCCCAGGTCGACGAGCTGATCGGCGACGATGCTTCGGACCAGATCGTCGTCCTCGACCAGCAACACACGTCCGCCGCCGTGCGACCGCAACTCGACCGCGGCGGCGTCGGGCTCCTGCGTCACCGCCGATGCCGCGACGGGCAGATACAGCGACACCGTCGTGCCGCGCCCGACGACGCTTGCCAAGCGCAAGGCACCACCCGATTGCATCATCAGGCCATGGACCATGGCGAGGCCAAGGCCGGCTCCCTTGTCCGGCGCCTTGGTCGTGAAAAAGGGCTCGAGCGCACGCTGCAGCACCGGTGCAGGCATTCCGGACCCCGCGTCGACCACGTGGATCGCGACGCAGGCCATCTCGCCGAGTTCGCGCGGCTTGCGCGGGTCGCGCCCGCCAATTTCCTCAAAATCGATACGCAGCGGGCCCCCCTCCCGCATCGCATCGCGCGCGTTGACGAGCAGGTTCGCGAGCGCGGTTTCCAACTGCCCGGGGTCGATCCTCACGGCGGGCATGCGATGGGCATCGCCGATCACGATGGCGATCTGCGGCCCCGCGAGACGGCGAAGCTCCGGCGCCAGGTCGACGAACACGGGCGCAAGATCGATCGTCCGCGCGACGACATTTTGCAGCCGCGCAAAGCTCATGAGCTTTTGCATCAGATGTGCGCCGCGTTCGGCGGCCACGGCGCCGTCACCCGCCAGCTTGAGGATCTGAGGATCCTCGGCGCGCTTCTGGATCAGCGCGAAACCGCCGGTGATCACGGCCAGGACATTGTTGAAGTTATGCGCGACGCTCGACGTGAGCTGACCCAGCGCTTCGAGCTTCTGGCTTTGCAGCAGCGTCGCCTGAAGCGCCTCGCGGCGGTTCATCTCCTGGAGGAGCAGCGCGTTGGCCTGTCTCAACTCATGCGTGCGTTCGATCACCCGCTGTTCGAGCTCGGCGTAGCTGGCCGTCAGCGCATCCTGCGTTTCGCGATAGCGTGCCTCACTCCCGGCAAGCGCATCCTGCGTGCGTTCGAGATAGGCCTCGGCGGTAAAGGCGCGCCGGTTTCGATCGTCGATATCCACGCCGATCCCGATCCAATGATCCACGCGACGATCGGCGCGCACCGGAACGCACCGGATGAGAAGCCAATAATATTTCCCGTCCGCGCCCCGGAGCCGATACTCGGTTTCATAGGGCTCTCCCGTCGCGATCGCCTGACGCCACGCCAGTTCTGCAGGTTCGCGATCGTCCTGGTGAATGGCAAACAGCCACGCGCTCCCCAACAGCGACGCATCGGTCAGCCCGGTAAATTCGCGAAAACGGCTGTTGTAGAAGATCGCTTCGCCATTGGCATTCGCGCAGAAGACCAGCGACGGCATAGCGTCTGCCAGCGCGGCGAATTCTCTGTTTATCGCGAACGCCGTCACGACCTCAGGCCAGGCGTAGTCGGCCGGAACTCCGCCATCGGACCCTCCTCGATTCGAGAATTACCTTAGAAAATGCTAATAGCCGGAGTTTTTCAAGTTCAGTATTGGTTTTTTTACTTGAAAAACTGCAAACATCTGTAAAGCGAGGCTTTCGTATAGTGGCAGCATTTCCCTTCGATGGCGAAGTCGGCGCCATATTCGGTGTGTCGGTCAAAGTCGGCGTTGCACGTACCCCGGTAGAGCGACGACTCGCCCGCTTTCATCACGATCGGCAAAACCGCGTGTTGCGGTTTCGGCACCGCCGCCCGCGAGACGCTGCCCGTTCCTATCATGCCGCAAGGAAAAGGGTCGCTTTTCAACGTACAATGACGCCACGCGCATCGGGCGTCGCGGAGTAGATTCCGCCATACGCCGTCCAGCAACCGCGCCGTCTTGCGGGTCCGATCGAGTGCGGCCGAGCGAATCTCCGCAACAACCGGCCAGTAACAGAAGCATAGGAGATTGTCCGCTTGCTCCGAGACGCAAGCGGATAGCTACGCCCCAGGAGATCGCCACCGGGAAGACTCCGAATTACAGCCCGTCGCCCCGTCTTTGTAAGCGCAGCATTGCAAAGTGGATCGCTTCTTGGGTTCCATCGCGCGGATGGATACCGTACCAAGCAAGAATGCAGCGGACCGCAATAAAGACTCGGTTACGATGATGCAGATCGCCCACGACCTCAGCCTGGCGTTCGGTCGCGGTGCCGATGTGGCGCGTCCGCTGCGGCAATGGCGCGGCTTCTCGGCCAAGCACGTCGTGATCGGTGCGGAGTCCTATTCGTTCAAGCGTGTGGGCAATTCCCAGTACCTCGCCTTCCACGACATGATCGTCGAGGACAGCGAGGTTGCCATCGATGGTCTGGCGCCGGATCGCACGCGGGATTGGCGCCGTTCGGTGGCGTTCATCCCCTGGGGCCATGCGGCGCACGGCTGGGCGGCGCCTGCGCGCCGACGCAATACGTTCACGGCGCTCCATTTCCAGCCGGGGCTCGTCAGCGACGAGCTCGAGCGTCGCTACGCGGTTGCAACGCCGGCACCGCTCCTGTTCCTGAGGCCACCGCCGTTGCAGGCGGCACTTGGCCGGCTCGAATCGGTGTTGCTGACATCGCATGTCGATACGATGCTGGCGGAAACCGTGTGCCTGCTTGCGGTGCTCGAGGTCTTCGGCGTTCAGGCGGACCCGACCGGGGTCGGATTGTCGCGGCGGCATCTGAGACTGGTCGATGACTTTGTCGACGCGCGTCTCGCCGCAACGATCGGCGTGTCCGATCTGGCGCAACTCTGCGGACTGAGCCGGTTTCATTTCACCCGCGCCTTCAAGATGGCGACCGGCGCGTCGCCATACGCGCATGTGACCGCGACGCGCGTCGATCGCGCACGCGAGCTATTGGCGCAAACCGATCTCCGGATCGAGGCGATCGCAGGGCTAGTCGGCTTTCCGACGAGCGCACAGTTCAGGCGGGCGTTCCGCGCCAGGGTCGGCTGTTCGGCCTTGGAATACCGCCAATCGAGGAAGTGAGGACGCGTCGATCATGTCTGACACTATCGATCAGAGCATTCCCGATCTCACAATCTGCGATCGCGAGCCGATAACGCGGCTCGATCGGATCCAGTCTTTCGGGTTTCTGCTCGCGCTGTCGAACGACTGGGTCATCGCGCGCGCCTCGGCGAACGCCGCCGACATGCTCGGCACCGCGGCAGACCGGTTGATCGGCCAACCGCTCGACACGCTCGTCAGCGGCCAGGCGCTGCACGATATTCGCAACCGGATGTCGATCCTCCAGGCGACGTCGAGCGAGCGGCTCTACGATATCGGCCTGATCACGCCGAAGAAGCGCTTCGATCTCAGCCTGCATTTCAGCGGTGACCTGCTGATCCTCGAGGGCGAGCCCTCGCGGCCGCAGGACCGGATTGACGCCGCCTCGATGGTGCGTTCGATGATCGAGCGGCTCAGACGCACCACGACGGTCACCGACTTCCACCGCGACGCCGCGCGCCAGGTGCGCGCGATCACCGGATTCGAGCGGGTCATGATCTACCGGTTCGATGACAATGGCGATGGTGACGTCATCGCGGAATCGACGCGGTCGAACACCGAAAGCTTTCTCGGCTTGCGGTATCCGGCGTCGGACATTCCGGTCCAGGCCCGGGCGCTCTACCTTGCCAACCCGTTCCGGATCATCCCCGACGTGCAGGCGCCGACGGTTCCCGTGTTGCCGGTGCGCGGCCAGCCGGATCAGGCGCTCGACATGACGTACGCCGTCACGCGCGCGGTATCGCCGGTGCATATCGAGTATCTGACCAACATGGGGGTCGGCGCGTCGCTGTCGATATCGATCATCGTCGAAGGCCGGCTCTGGGGCCTGATCGCCTGTCACCATAGCGAAGCGCGCTGCCCCAGCTTCGTGATGCGCACCGCCGCCGAACTGTTCGGCCTCATGTATTCGATGACGCTCGAGAGCCGGCTCCGCGGCAACACCGCGGTCGACGAACGCAATGCGCGTGCGCTCAGCGACCGGATGATGATGGCGATCGCCGGCGACGAAACGCTGCTGACCAACGCGGCATGGATCCGCGATAACGTCGGCGGCATGATCCAATGCGACGGCGTGGCGGTCTTTCGGCCCGGCGCGGTGACCCTCAACGGCAGCACGCCACCAGAAGGCGACATCGCGACGATCGCCCGCTTTCTCGACACGACATCGCCGAGCCGCGTCTATGACACGAACGCCATCGCGGTGATCGATCCCGGTCTGGCGCAGTCCGCCGACCGCGCTGCGGGGATGCTGGCGATTCCCGTGTCACGGACGCCGCGCGACTACATCATGCTGTTCCGCCGCGAGCTGCTCGAGGAGGTCCGGTGGAGCGGCGACCCGACCAAGGCCGTCGTCAAGACCGAGGACGGTCTGCGATTGTCGCCGCGCAAGAGCTTTGCCGCGTTTGCCGAGATGGTGCGCGGCAAGGCGTCACCGTTCTCGGACGCGGACCGGCGCATCGGCGAGGCCGTGCGCATCGCGATCATCGAGGTGATCCTGCGCTATTCCGAAGCGGCCAGTGGCGAGCGCCGCCGATCGACCGAGCGCAGCACATTGCTGATCGCCGAACTCAACCACCGGGTCCGCAATATCCTGACCCTCGTCCGCGGGCTGATCGCGCGGACCGGCCAGAGCGCGACCAGCGTCGCCGAATACACGACGGCGCTCAACGGGCGCGTGCAGGCGCTGGCACGCGCGCACGATTATGTGACGCGCAATTCCTGGGGCCCGGCGTCGCTCGTCGCGTTGCTCGAAGACGAGGTGAATGCGCATCGCCGCAACGCCCACGACGTCCTGCTGATCGACGGCCCGCTGGTCCACCTCCAGCCGACCGCGATTGCCACGATGGCGCTGGTGATCCACGAGCTTGCGACGAACAGCGCCAAATACGGCGCGCTGTCGACCGAAGGCGTGGTGCATGTCGCGCTAGACCTGCGCGCGGATGGCGGCCTCGACATCCGCTGGCGCGAACTGGGGGGACCGCCCGTGCAAGCGCCGACGCGGCGGGGTTTCGGGTCGGTCGTGATCGAGCGGACGGTGCCCTTCGATCTCCAGGGAACCGCCGAGATCCGGTATTCCCTGTCCGGAGTCGAGGCCGACTTTTTCATCCCCGCGAAATATGTCGTCGCGAGTAGCGGAGACGCGGAAATCTGGTTCGAGCCCGCTGCGCCGGACGAGCCGCATGTCGATAGCGGATCGCCGGAAACCAGCCCGATCACCGGCACCTCGATCCTGCTGCTCGAGGACAGCATGATCATTGCGCTCGAAACCGAGGACATGCTGTACGCGCTCGGCGCGGGCAAAGTGACCACCGCATCGACGATCGCGGAGGCGCACGCCCTGGTCTCCGCCAACCACTTCGATCTGGCGGTACTCGACATCAACGTCGCCGGCCAGGTCAGCTTCGACTTCGCGCACCGTCTCAAAACAGACGGTGTGCCGTATGTCTTTGCCTCGGGCTATGGCGACCAGGTCGTGCTCGCCGGCGAGGAAGCGGGCACGATCGTCTTGCAAAAGCCGTTCGAGATCGACCATTTGCGACAAGCGTTGCTCATGTGCATCGAAACCCGGAGCGCCTGAGCCACGGTTGCGCAACCTGCCGAACGGACCGCAGCCGGCGCGCCGATATCGGCCCCGGCGCGCGCGCCAGGCGTCTGCCCCCTCGGCGCGTCCATCGGTCCGACCGACTGGCCTCAAACCGATCAAGACTTAGACTATACTGATACAGGTTATCCTGCAGCATCATAGGCGGCGATACGCGCGCTGTATTACGCTGCTGCCAACACCTGCAAGGACGTACCAAAAAGTCCGGTGAAGGCTTAATATACAACCTCGGTACACGCGACTTGGTATCGTCCGGTGCAGCGAATTCCCGACTTTATTCCCGAAAAAATAAATGCCGCAACTGGTCTGTGATTATCTAGTCAATACAGTCGATGCAATCAAATCCGATCTTGAATCAATTGATCGCCCCGGTCTGTTCGCTGATAACAACTATTGACGGACTCTATCAGTATAGAGCGCTGGAGCGAGTCCTACGCCGTAATCCGCGATAAAACGTCGCGTTTATCTGTCACGCGCGTGACAGACATAGATCAAGCTTTAGCCAGTTATGGGGTGACATTTGTTGCTGCATAGTGCATATGGAAGGGCGACGCGAACGAACCCCATGAGCGTTCGATTGCTGACGCCGCTTCTCATGGTCGCGCTGGCATCGTATTTCGTGCCGCTTGTCTCGCCCCTCATCGCGTCCAATACGCTCTCGTTGGACCTCCCGAGCACGGTAAACACGCAGCTCACGTCTCTGGCCGCCGCGGTCCTGGCCTTGCTCGTCTTTCGCCGGGTGACGTTCTACCCGGGTGCACGCGCATTCGCGTTCATCGTGCCGGCGTTTTCCACGGCATTCGGCGTTGCCGCGGTCGCGTTGCTGGTATCGCGGATCAGCTATAGCGGCTCCATGCTGCTTGCCGGCTATCTCGCATCGGTGAGCGTGACGTTCCTGCTTGGCTATTTCAACCAGCATGACGAACCCCAACGAATGTATTACGTTTTCCACGGGTCCAAGTACCGCCGTTCAGCCCCTCGCGTCGCGCAAAGCTTCCAACGCCGCCACCTTGACCGGGTCGTCACCTGCAAGAGGCTCTTCAAGATAGTCGCCATAAGATATGTTGCGCCTTACTGCCGAAGGAACGCTCTACAAGCGCTGGAAACGGTGGGGTGAGATGGGTGTTTCCTCCGCATGAAGGAGGGCCTGGCTGCCGCTGTTGCCGACCCCGAAGACCGTCATGATCGACGCGACGTATCTGAAAGCGCACCGCACGGCATCGAGCCTGCAAGTTAAATAGGGAATCTCGGGCGCCTGATCGGTCGAACCAAAGGTGTCATGAACACGACGCTCCATGCCGTGACCGACGCAACCGGCCCGCCGCTCAGCTTCTTCATGACTGCCAGACAGGTCAGCGACTATATCGGTGCGGCCGCATTGCTCGACGATCTGCCCGAGGCGCAATCGCTGCTCGGCGGCCGCGGTTACGACGACGACTGGTTCAGGGATGCCTTGCGGGCAAAGGGCATCTAGCCACGCATCCTAGGTCGGAGGTCTCGGCTCGAGCCCGTCAAATACGACAAACGCCGCTACAGGCGCCGTAGCCGTATCGAGATCATGTTCGATGAGCGAGAATGATACGCCGCTCGACAAGGACCCGCAGGATCTGGAAGGCATGCCGTCCGCGCTCGCATTCGCCGCGCACATAGTGCTCGACCTGAACGGCTGCAAACCGCCGCCTGGACTTTCTGGCAGGCCGCCGGAACCACGGGGCATTCCGGAGCCGGATCGAATTGGGGGCTGATCGAAACCGACGTGCATTTGCCCGCCACCTGCATGATCAGATTAATCTTATGCGCAATTATTGGGCGGTGGCGCAGTTCAGCCGTTACATCAAACCCGGCTACAAACTGATCGCGGTCGACGATCTCGACACGGCGGGCGCGATCTCTCCCGACGGGAAAAAGGTGTGCTCGTCCATGTCAATGATGGACTGAACCCCCGCGCGCTCGATCTCCCGCGCGGCTGGCCTGCACAGATGGCCCTCACCAACTCGAAAAATGTTGCCAACTGCATGGCAGGCACGATCGTACCGCCACGCGCGATCGTGACGGTGTTGCTCACCCGGAAGGTCGTGCGACGATCATGCAGCGCCGGACGCTGATCGCGCCCGATACGGAAAAGCGTTTTGACATCCTATCATCTGGTCGGCGTTGTGGCCGTGACCATCATGGTGACGGCTCGATTTTGCGGCGCGACCTCTTCTTCGGCGGTCATGTCGAGGATGGGCCGGCCGGTTGCAGCCCAGTGGACACGACGTACGCGTGTATCACGGCCATTGCCGCCCACGCCGTCGCCCCAGCTGTGGTAAACATAGAGCATGGTGCCGTCCGCATCGGTGGTAAACGCGCCATGTCCCGGTCCCTGCTCATAGGCACGATAATCCGTAACGCCCGGCGGCATCGGCATGCTCTTTTGAAGCGGCGCGCCATATTTGTGCCAAGCGTCGATGTCGGTGAGATCGGCATGCGCGTCGGCCCATACCCCGCCGACGACATAGGTCGGGCTGACACCCGAACTTGAATAGGCCAGCGTCACGCGTCCGTCGTGGAGAGTGGCAAAAGCGCCTTCGGCCAGATTCTCCTCGAACGAGAGATCGGGAACGATGATGGGCCTTGGTTCCGACGTCAGACGCGCGGGATGAGCGGGATCGACTTTGGCGATCCAGGTCAACGGATCTCCGAGCGTCGCCGACGTGGATAGATATCGCTGCGACCAAGTGTAATAGCCTTGTCCATCGGCCTCGAAATACGACATATCCAGACTGATATTCTTCTGGAACGCCGCCCGACCGAGCGGTGAGCCATCCTTTTTGCGAACGGCGGCGGGCTTCGACCAGTCGGCAGGATTGCTGGGATTTCCGCCTTCCCGAAGCTGCATCACATGCGCATCGACGGTGGACCAATCGCCCCGTTCGCTCGACTGGTCGTCGGCCGGATTGAAGCACGGCGCGAACAGGATGCTGAGCCGGCCGCCTATCTCGTGCAGTTCCGGTGCCCAGTAGCAGCCGGCGATCACCCGCCCTTCTGCGGTGCGGTCTTTCCTCGTGGTGCGATTGAGAAGGTCCACCTCGAGCTTTCTGCCGCCATTGGCATCGGCCAGCGCGGCGATGCTGTCAGCCGTGCGCAGGGGTAGATGAACCGATCCGACATTGTCGTTGCCGGTGTCGTCGGTGGCAACGAACAGATATTGGCTGATGCCGGCATGATCGTAGCGAAAGATGGTCGGATCCGCCCGATTATACGCGAAGATCGACGGGTAGACCGGCAGGCGTACGGTTCCCCGAACCGCATGCGTGCCACCGCGGGCCCGAGCCAGACGCCGAAGGTCGTCGGCATCCCAGTCGACCCCGCGCGTTGCGGTCGATCCATCTGAGTACGTCAGCCGGACGCGGGCGCGCGTCGCCGCAGCAATATCACCTGCGGCGATTGTTTGTGCATCGACCGTCGCGGCCGTGTTGACGACGCGCCCGAACCGATGCGTGAGCGCGTTCGCGGTTTGGCCACTGACGGGAAGACTGCTCGCAGCCTCGGCATCGGGAAGGTTCGCACGCGCGCTGTCCGCTGCATGCCCGAAGATCGTCGCGACAAAACCTGACCGTGTCGCGCCCACGTTACCGGTCGAAACTATCCGCGAAACGCGGCCACCATCGCCAGGATAGAAGGGCGTGACAATTTTCTGCGTCCGAGCCAGATCCTCGACCGTCGTCCAGCGCGCGTCGCCGGCGCGATCCCGCCACGCCACGACGTAGCGGCGGGCCGACGAGTCCCACACCGCCATGGGTTTGACGACCCCACCCGTCGTCTGCAGATCGACCAAGCCCAACTCGGTGAAATTTCCCGGTGTCACGGGATCGGCCTTGAAGACGAGGGCGGCGGACGTTTGCGAAGGATCCGCGGTGGCTGTCATCTGCACTTGCGTCCCGATGACGCCAAGGCTTCCATCGGCAAAATAGAACAGGGACGGATCGACGATACCGCGCAGTGCCACGTGATCGACGCCGGTGTGCTCGCCCCTGGCGAAGATCACGCCATAATTCTCGTTGAGCGGTATCGGCGCGGCTCCATCGCCCCCAAGCGCGAGATGCACGCTGCGCGCGATGACGGGTTGATTGGCGTCGTGCGCGCTCGTGGGCGTACGACCATAGGCGTACAGGAGTTGCATATCGCGCCCGAGTACTTGCACCGTGAAGCGCTTCACGATCGATCCGCCTGCGGGCTTCACGATGGTCCCGGTCAAGTGCATCGTTACCGGTTCTGCGCCACCGTTCGTCAGGACTCCCCCATGCAGACCCGGCCAGTCCGAGGCCCAAACGACGCGCGCGCCGGCCGGCGCCGGCAACCTGGTGTCGGATGCCACAACGGATGGAACGACCCAGGCTTCGCCCATCAGTCGAGATTCATCGCCTTCAGTTTTAGCCGATGCCGGAGAGGCCTTGGAGGGCACATCGGAAACGCCCCATCGAGCGGCAAGGGCTTCGCGCTCGCCTGTTGTAATCGCGAGTACGGAGCCGTGGCGGGGAGAGGCCGGTAGCCGAAAACTCTTTGGGTACGTCCAGCGGACATCTCCTGAAAGAGAGTTTGTCCCAAGCGGAATATAGCCGACGCCGCCGTAGTTATCGACCCACACATAATAGCGAAAACCGCCGGTATCGCCTGGATTCGCCACGAATGCGCTCGGCCCTTCGACTTCGGGCGTGCCGGCTGTCCGCCCGATACAGCGCGCGATCACGGACCATTCACCAGAGGTGCCGGCCGCTCGCAGCGATGTCGAGCGCTGGCCAAGGATGTCAGCGGATGCGCAGCCCTGTGCCTGTGTCCCTTTGACGAAGCGGAAATAGTCGTCGCCGTCCTTCAACACCGTGGCGTCGATCATTCCCTTGTTTCGGACGAGGCCGGGCACGTCGGCGGCCTTCAGCCACGGCACGGGCGTGGTGAAGCTACGAAAATCGCGGGTCGTCGACATGAGGATCTGCGGTCCGTTGTCATCGGCCTTGGTCCGGGCAGCGTCCTTGAACATAGTCGACGTCCAATACACCACGTACGCGCCGATCGTTGGATCGTAGCTCGCCTCGGGTGCCCACGTCATGCCCGCACGCGGTGTGTTTACCTTGACGTGGCGTTGCTTGCCCCAGTGCACCAGATCGGCGGATTCCCATATTTCGAGATAGCTGCTACCTCGGTCGGTGGCGCCCCCCCACCCGGTGCGCCCCGTCGAGAGATCGGTTGCCAGAAGGAAAAATCGATCTCCTTCCGCCGAGCGCATGATGAAGGGGTCGCGCAGTCCGCGCGTACCGAATGTTGATTCCAACACCGGCTTGGCGTGGTTCAGATCCTGCCACTGCAACGCGTTGTTGCCGTCAGATATGGCGAACCGCAGCTTTTCGCCATCGATCGAATCCCCTGTGAAGTAGACGAAAAGATAGGCCTCCTTCACGGCCTTGCCCGATGTACGTGCGGCTGCAACGGGCAGGTCGAGAGGCGCGGCTGCCGGCACCGCGCCATCCGCCGCGACACCGGCCTTTGGGGGAAGCGAGGCCGGTTGCCTTTCGAGCATCGGCGAGACCCTACCCCCAACATCGGAGATCGGCACCGTGCCGTCTGCAACACGGAACGGCGCATCGCCGCCCCGCCCGCTCGCGGGAACAGACTGCCCACCGGCGGGTGACGGTGCGGCTGACCGATGCAATGCCTGCGCGATCGAGGGCCCGATGCTTACGATCAAGACAAACACCGCCGCTGAGGTCAGGCCATGTCGCATATATTCTCCCTTGCAGGTCCTCCTGCCGACGAACGACTGCTTATGTCAGACTATTGCCGGTCGCCAAACTCATTCGCGTTGTGGTTGCTCCAGAAGCGGAAGCGCACACCGGCAGACAGCAGCCTCGCCTCCCAGCGAACGTCGCGAGGGTATTTCCGCGACTTCACCTTGCTATGGTCGGGCGTCCGAAGCAGGTTCGTGGCATCCATTGTCAGGGTGACATGGTTGTGCACGTTGTAGCTTGCAGGCAGGTCGAGGCGACCTACCGCATCCGAATAGACCGTGGTGAATACGCCGGGAGCACCGAGGCCATCGACGTTGGCACTCCTGTAATCATACGCCAACCGCACGCTTGCGGGACCAAGTTCGTACAGGCCGATGATGTTGAAGCTGTATTTCGAAACGCCCGGCACCGTATTGCGCCCGCCCGCGAGATTGGCGGCCGCGGGCACAATCTGCTCGCCGTCGATATAGGTGAGGTTGGCCTGCGCGCCGAGACCGCGCAACGGTCCGGGCAGGAAGTCGAAGAACGTGGTAGCGGCGCGCGCTCCAGCCTTTCGTTTCCGGGATAAGCAAGGCAAAGCAGCCGCATGGATACGATCGGTAAACCAGTCCGCGAATGGCACGGCGTCACGAGGCAGATTTTCGAGACTGAGATCGTACCGATGGGTGAACCCGCGGTACTCCGCGGTCTGGTGGCGGACTGGCCGGCTACCCTCGCAGGATCGCGTACGGAGCGCGACCTGGTCGCCTATCTGGCGTCGCATGACTCGGGCACGCCGCTGTCTACCTATGTCGGCGCCCCCGCCATTGCCGGCAAATTCTTTTACCGCGACGACATGAACGGCTTCAACTTCGACCGCGGGACGGCGCCTTTCCGTGCCGTGGCCGATATGTTGCTCGGCGATCTGACGTCGGGAACCGGTCCATCAATCTACAGTGGCGCTGCATCCGCGGTGGAACACTTCCCGACATTCGCCGCCGACAACCCGATGCCGCTGCTCCCGCCGACGACATCCCCCAGGTTGTGGATCGGCAATGCGGTGACGGTATCGACGCATTACGACACCGCGGACAACATCGCCTGCGTGGCCGCGGGCCATCGCAGCTTTACGCTGTTTCCTCCCGAACAGGTCGCGAACCTGTATGTCGGGCCTTTGGAAAACACGATTTCCGGCCAGCCCGTCAGCATGGTCGACCCGTTGGCGCCCGACCTGGACCGCTTCCCACGCTATGCCCTGGCAGTCGGAACCGCGCGATCGGCGGTGCTGGCGCCCGGCGACGCGATCTATGTGCCGACGATGTGGTGGCATCACGTCCGCTCGACCGAGCGCTTCAACCTGCTCGTCAATTACTGGTGGAGTCCACCGAACGATGCGTCCGCTTTCGAAGCGTTGATCTACGCGATGCTCGCCGTCCGCAACCGGCCGGCTGCGGAGCGCCGGAACTGGCGGGCGTTTTTCGATCATTATGTGTTCGACGCCGACGCGGCCGACGCGGAGCACCTGCCGGCCCATGCACGCGGTATCCTCGGACCCAGCAGCCCAGAGAGAACGGCGCTCATGCGCGAGTTCCTCCAGCGGGGACTGGGACGACGCGCATGACCGACCGGCGCCACGCCCGGCTGACGGTCAGCCTGTCCGGTACGAACCTCGAACGCGCGGCGGATTACAACCAGCGGGTGGTATTGCAGGCGATCCGTTTGCGGGCCGTGACGACCCGGCAGGAACTGGTCGCGGTGACCGGTCTGACGCCGCCGACGATCGCCACAATCACCCGCCGCCTGATCGCCGCGGGCCTGGTTCAGATCGTCGGACGCCTGCAACAGGGGCGCGGGCAGCCCGCCGTGCAATTGGCGATAGACCCCGATGGTGCGTTCGGCATCGGCGTCAACATCGACCGCGATCATTTGACCTTCGTCGTTCTCGATCTCGCGGGAAATGTCCGCGCACGCGTGTCGCAGGACATCGCCTATGCCCTTCCCGACCAGGTGCGGGCATTCGTCGCCGGCGCGGTAACGACCTGCTGCGACGACCCCCGCGTGATCGTCGACAGGATTGTCGGCGCAGGCATCGCGGTGCCCGAACCGTTCAGCAAAGCCGGCTTTCATGATCAGCCCGCGGGCTATTCGGTATGGAACGACCTCGACGTCGCAGGCTTGCTGGCGGACCTGATGCCTTGGCCGCTGCATGTCGACAACGATGCCGCAACTGCGGCGTTGGGCGAACTGGAGTTCGGCTCGGGCCGCAATTGCCACAATTTCTTCTACCTGCTGATCGGAGCAGGTCTTGGCGGCGGCCTGGTGATCGATGGCAGCTATTACCGTGGCGCATCCGCCAGAAGCGGGGAGGTCGGCTATATTCTGAGCCGCGTTCCCGCCTCGAGCGGAAAGTCGATCGAAAGCCGCGTGTCGCTTTCCGCTTTATACGATCGCCTGTCGGACGCCGGATGCACAAGCGGGACACTTGCCGCACTCGGCTTGGAGGACGGTCGTGCGCAGAGCGTCATCGACGCGTGGATTGCCGAAGCCGCCGAAATGCTGGTCGACCCGATGATCGCGATCAATTGCCTCATCAATCCACAGGCGGTGCTGGTCGGAGGTCGGCTGCCCGAACCGCTGATCGATGCCCTGGTCGCGGCCTTGACGAACGCGCTTGCCCACCACGCCGCCGATATGCCGTCGATCGCGCCGATCCGGCGTGCCGCGATGGCCGCCGACGCACCGGCGGTGGGCGCGGCGTTGCTGCCGTTCAGCGATCTCATGCTGCCCTCGGACGCCATTCTGATGAACGTCGGGCGCGACTGATCGCGTGTCGTGAAAATCAAAATTAATATTGATTGACGACGCCTCCCAAGTGGTTTGAAACGCGACCAATCCCGCAAGACGGGAACCGGGGAGAGAATGATGAAGACGAAGCTTTCGGTCGCCAGCGTCCTGGCGCTGCTGGGTGGCACCACGGCGATCGCGCAGACGGGGCCGGTTTCGCTCTCTCCCGTCGCGCATGCCGAGACATGGGCAAAGGTCGCGGCGAAGCCCGCGCTCGATCCCAAGCTCGAAACCAGGATCGGCGCCATCCTTGCTGCCATGTCGATCGAGGACAAGGTCGGGCAGATCATCCAGGCCGATATCGCGACCGTAAAGCCCGAAGACCTCAAGACCTACAAGCTCGGCTCGGTGCTGAACGGCGGGAATTCGGCGCCCAACAACGACGAACTGGCACCGCCGGCGGCATGGCTGAAGCTGGCCGACGCATTCTACGACGCCTCGATGGCGCGCACCGACGGTCGGCCGAAAATCCCGACGATCTGGGGGACCGATGCGGTTCACGGCAACAACAACATCGTCGGCGCCACCCTGTTTCCGCACAATATCGGGCTGGGAGCGGCCCGCGATCCCGCGCTGATGGAAAAGATCGGCCGCATCACCGCACTCGAGACGGCCGCGGCCGGGCTCGACTGGAGCTTCGCGCCGACGCTGGCGGTCGTGCAGGACGATCGGTGGGGGCGCACCTATGAAAGCTATTCCGAAGAGCCGGGCGTGGTCGCCAGCTATGCCGGCCCGGTCGTCACCGGCATCCAGGGCAAGGTGGGTTCGCCAGATTTCATGACGCCGGGCCACGTCATTGCGACCACCAAGCATTTCGTCGGCGACGGTGGCACGGGCGGACGCGATCAGGGCGATACCAAAGTCTCGGAGGTCGTGCTGCGCGACGTTCATGCGGCGGGATACCCACCCGCGATCGAAGCCGGCACCTTGACCGTGATGGCCAGCTTTTCGAGCTGGAACGGCGAGAAGATGCACGGCAACAAGACCTTGCTGACCGACGTGCTGAAGGGCCGGATGGGCTTTAACGGCTTCGTTGTCGGCGACTGGAACGCGCACGGCCAGATTGCCGGGTGCAGCAACGAAAGCTGCGCGGCGGCCGTCAACGCCGGCCTCGACATGTTCATGATGTCGGGCGACTGGAAGGCGCTGTACCGCAACACGCTGGCGCAGGCCAAGTCGGGCGAAATCGTGCCGGCGCGTCTCGACGACGCGGTTCGTCGTATCCTGCGCGTGAAGATGCTCGCCGGGAGCTTTACCGCGGGCAAGCCCTCGACGCGACGTTATGCCGGACAGTTCGGCCTGATCGGCTCGGCGGAAGGGCATGCCATCGGACGCCAGGCCGTCCAGGAATCGCTCGTGCTGCTCAAAAACAACGGGGGTGTTCTGCCGCTCAAGCCCAAGGCGAATATTCTTGTCGCCGGTAGCGCCGCCGACGATGTGGCGCAGCAGGCGGGCGGCTGGTCGATCACCTGGCAGGGCACGGACGTGCCGAAGCGCGGCTTCCCCAATGCGACGTCGATCTGGACCGGCATCGACCAGGCCGTACGCGCCGGCGGCGGTACCGCCACCTACTCGCCGACGGGCGCCTATACCGCGAAACCCGACGCCGCCATCGTCGTCTTCGGCGAGACCCCCTATGCCGAATTCATGGGCGACCGACCGACCCTGGAATATTCACCGGGCGACAAGAGCGATGTCGCGCTGCTCCGCAAACTGAAAGCGGCGGGCATCCCGGTCGTCGCCGTTTTCCTGTCGGGCCGCCCGATGTGGGTGAATGCCGAGCTTAACGCATCGGATGCCTTCGTCGCGGCGTTTCTGCCGGGGAGCGAAGGCGCGGGCGTCGCCGACGTGCTGTTCGCCGGCAAGGACGGCAAACCCGTTCATGACTTCCGGGGCAAGCTGTCCTTCTCGTGGCCCAAGCGTCCCGACCAGTATGTCCTGAATGCCCGCGATTCCAATTACGACCCGCTGTTCAAATTCGGGTACGGCCTCACCTATGCGGATCGCGCCGTGGTCGGCAAACTGGACGAAACGCGTCCCGCCGGCATGGCGGTCGACGCGGGCGGCGTCTTCTTCACGAAGGGGCGCGTCCCCGACGCGTGGAGCCTGTCGCTCGGCGAAGGCAGCAGCGGATCGACGCGCATCGTCGGCAATAGCGGCCGGAGCCCGGGTGGCGCGCTGACGATCGCCGGTATCGATCGCAATGCGCAGGAGGACGCCCGGCGTTTCAGCTGGACAGGCACGCACGAGGCGGACGTCAGGATCGAGGCCAACGCGCCGCTCGACATCGCCCGCGAGGCGAATGGAGAACTGAGCATGATCGTCCAGTTCCGAACGGATGCGAGCCCCGTGTCCGCCGTCGCGCTCTCGATGGCCGGCCCCGGCAAAACCGCTACGGTCCCGATCACCGGCATTCTACACGCGGCACCGATCGGCGAATGGAAGTCCTTGGCGATCCCGCTCAAATGCTTCGTCGCCGCCGGGATCGATCCGCACAAGGTCACCGAGCCTCTCATCATCTCAACCGCGGGGAAACTGACGCTCTCGATCTCCGACGTTCGTCTGGCGCATGCCGATGGGCCGGTCGCGGCGTGCCCGACCCGCTAGATCGGCGTTTCAGATAGCGGCGCAGTTTGCGCGGATATAGTCCGATTGCGACGGCATCTGCGCGATCGTCTGGCGGATCCCCAGCCGCATCCGCTCCACGGCCTCGACGAGCTTTGATTCGTCGAGGCCGTCGACGATCGGATCATAGCCTTCGGGCGTGATGCCCTGCCCCAGCATCACCGCGACCCAGCTCGCAAGCGAGAACAGCTCGTCGTCATAGCGGAAGAAGCGGCCTTTCGCGCGGAACAGCTCGGTCTTCCGGCGCAGACTGTCGGGCACGGTCATCGTCCGCACATGGTTCCAGAACGGGGAATCGTCCCGCGTCGTCGCGTGATAATGCAGGATGA
This sequence comes from Sphingomonas sp. Leaf34, assembly GCF_001421805.1. GTDB lineage: Bacteria > Pseudomonadota > Alphaproteobacteria > Sphingomonadales > Sphingomonadaceae > Sphingomonas. Next base: position 944,834 of record NZ_LMLC01000001.1, read on the forward strand.
TGAAGTCGCGCACGCCGTCATATGCGCTGCTCATCAGGCGGTCATATTCGCCGGCCTCGACCTCAAGAAACCGTCGATCGGGGAACAGCGCGAGAAGCTTGGCGATCCCGGTCTGGATCAGATGGATCGAGGTCGACTCCAGCGGCTCCAGAAAGCCGCCGGACAGGCCGAGCGCGACCACGTTGCGGTTCCAGAACCGCTTGCGCCGCCCCGTGACGAACGCCAGACGGCGCGGATCGGCGATCGGCGGCCCTTCGACGGTGGAGAGCAACGTCGCCTCAGCATCCTCGTCGGAAATATGCGCGCTCGAATAGACATAGCCGTTGCCGGTGCGGTGTTGCAGCGGGATGCGCCACTGCCAGCCGGCGCTTCGCGCCGTCGAGCGCGTGAACGGCACAGGGTCGCCGATGTTCGCCGTCGGCACCGCGACAGCGCGATCGCATGGCAGCCAATGGCGCCAATCCTCATATCCGGTCTTCAACGCACCTTCGATCAACAGACCGCGAAAGCCCGAGCAATCGACGAACAACTCGCCTTCGACGCGCCGGCCGCCGTCGAGCGTCAGGCTCTCGACGAACCCATCTTCGCTACGCAATCCGACATCGACGATCCGCCCCTCGATACGCTCGACCCCGCGCGCTTCGGCATAGGCGCGCAAATATCGGGCGTAGAGCCCGGCGTCGAAATGGAACGCATACGGCAATGTGCCGAAGGGCGACCGGGGATCGGGCGATTGCCGCGCGAACCGCCCCGCCGCCGCCGCCACCGCGCACGGCGCATAATGCCAGATATCGGCGCACTGGCCCTGTTTGGCGAGCTTGAGGAAGAACTGATGGAAGCTCAGCCCTTCGATATCGTGTCCGAACTGGCCGAAGGGGTGAAAATAGCGCTCGCCGATCCGCCGCCAGTCGACGAACTCGATGCCGAGCTTGAACGTGCCCTGCGTCTTCGCAACGAAATCATCCTCGTCGATGCCCAGCATCTGGTTGAACGTCGCGATCGTCGGAATCGTCGCCTCGCCGACCCCGACGGTGCCGATCTCTTCGCTCTCGATCAGACGAATACGCGGCTGCCCCGCCCCGCCCTGCCTGCTGCCGAGGAACTTGGATAGCGCCGCCGCGGCCATCCAGCCGGCGGTGCCGCCGCCGACGATGACGACCTCGCGGATGCTGTGTTCGTTCATGCGTTCGTCCTCAAGCTCGCCAGGTAGGCGCGATGGGTCGGCGCGGCGGCGACCGCCGTCGACAACCGCGCCCGAAAATCAGCCATCGCGGCGCGCGCGCGTGTCGGGTCGACCGCCGCGGCCAACACGTCGCCGCGCTGCGGCAGGATGCCCTGCCCGAGCAGCACCGCGTGCCAGCTGTCCCGATCGAAGCTCTCGCCATCGCGGATCGGCAACCGTCCCCGTTCGCGAAACAGCGTCAGCGTCTCGGCCAGTAACGGCGGCAATGCGACGTCACGCGCGGCTTGCCAGAACGGCTCAGGTCGATCGGACGTCGCATAGTGCAGGATCAGGAAATCGCGCAGGCGATCCGCCTCCTGCCCCGTCTCGCGGTTGTAATAAGCGAGCTCGACCGCGTCGAAATCGCGATCGGGCAGCGACGCGACGAGCCGGTCGATCTGCGTGTGCAGCACGTGCAGCGGGGCGGCTTCCAGCGGCTCCACGACGCAATGCGCCTCGCCGATCGCCACGACATTGCCGATCCAGGCGCGCGATCGCCTACCGCTCTGGAACCACCGGACCTCGCCCGGTTCGTGGCGCGCCCCGCTTGCGTAAACGATCGCCGTATCGGTTCTGCCGGGCAGGCACGACGTCAGGCGCCACCCGCCATCGATCGCTTCGACCTGCTCCAGGGGTGACAGGAAAGGTTCGAAAGGCGCGGCATCCGGTGTCCCGAGCGCCTGAACGACGCTGTCGCACGGCAGCCACGGCGACCAATCCTGCCAATCGTCGCCGAACTGGCCGATGAGCCGCGCGTCGCCGTTGGTCGCGTCGATGTAGAGATCCGCCTCCAGACGCCCACCATCGTCGAGATGAAGCGCCGTCACGCGGTGGCCGTCCACCTCCGCGTGCCGCATCCCGCTGGCCGTCACCACGACGCCCAAATGTCGGGCATAAGCTTCGATGAACCGGCGATAGACGCGCGGATCGAGCTGCAGCCCGTTGGCATAGCCACCGAGCATGTCGCCGCGCGGCGGGATGAACCGTCCCGCTGCCGCCAGCGCAGCGGCCGGGGCGAAGCTGTCGAACGGCTCCATTCCCCCCAGACCTGCCCAGAGCGTGGCAAAGGGCACTCCATCGACAGGCATCCCGGCGGGGCCATAGGCGTGCGTATACTCGGCGCCGCTCCACCCCGAGAACCGGGTGCCGAGCCGGATGCCCGCGCCGGTCCGCGCCACGACGTCGCGCTCGTCCAACCCGATATCTGCATGGAACTCGCCGATCGACGGCGATGCCCCGCCGAACAGATCGACAAATCCGGGACGCAGGTCCGCGACCGGGATCACCGCGACCGAGATGCCGGGCACACGCGACTTCAGCGCGGCCGCCGCGCTCCAGCCCGCAACCCCGTCACCGACCACCGCGATCGTTCCGATCCGCCTGTCGCTCATGCCGCAGCCGCGCCCGATTGCGCAATATAGGCGGCGTGATCGGGCATGGTCATGACCGCGTCGCGCGTTTCGGTGCGCAACCGTGCCAGCGCCTGGGCGAGCGCGGCATCGGACGGCTGATCCGCACGCTGGTCATATCCCGCCGGCACCACCCCCTGCCCCAGATACACCGCGATCCAGCTCGGCTCGAGGAATACGCCCTCCCGATAGGTCATCACCCGCCCCCGCTTTCGGAACAGCGCCAGTTTCTCCGCCAGCGTATCGGGCACCGCCATCGTCCGCACATGATCCCAGAACGGCGAATCGTCACGCGTCGTCGCATGGTAATGCAGGATCAGGAAGTCGCGGATCCGGTCATATTCCAGATCGACCACCCGGTTGAACGTATCGCGGTCGACGGGTGAGATCGGCGTGGCGGGGAACAGCTCCAGCAACTGGGTGATCGCCAGCTGGATCAGATAGATGCTCGTCGATTCCAGCGGCTCCAGGAACCCGCCGGCCAGCCCAACGCCAACGACGTTTCCGACCCAGCTACGCGCCCTTCGGCCAGCCTTGAAGCGCAGCATGCGCGGGTCCGCCAGCGACGTGCTTTCGATCGACCGCAGCAAGGCGTCCTGCGCCGCGCCATCGTCGATATGCGCGGACGAATAGACATAACCGTTGCCGACCCGGTGCTGGAGCGGAATACGCCACCGCCAACCGGCGGGCATCGCGGTCGCCGTCGTATAGGGCTTCAGCGTCCCCGCGTCGGCGCAAGGGACCGCGACCGCACGGTCGCAGGGCAGCCAGTGCGACCAGTCTTCGAACGGCTCGCCCATGGCCTGTCCCAGCAGCAGCGAGCGGAACCCGGAGCAGTCGACGAACAGGTCGCCCGTCATCCGCCGGCCATCCCCGAGCACGACCGCGACGACATCGCCCGTGCTGCTTCGTTCGACATCGACCACGCGTCCCTCGGTGCGCGTCACCCCCTGCCGCTCGGCCCGCGCGCGGAGAAAGGGCGCGTAGCGCGTCGCGTCGAACTGATACGCATAGCCGAAGGTCGACAGCAGCGATCGCGGATCGTCCAGCGGCGGCGCGAACTTCGCGTGACGCGCCGCGACGACCGGCAGCGAATAGTCCGGAAGCGTGGCGATCTGGCCGGCGCGGCTGAGATAATGGTGGAATCCCACCCCGTCGACGTCATGCCCGAAGGCCCCGAACGGATGGATATAGCTGTCGCCGATCCGCGCCCAGTCGCAGAACTCGATGCCCAGCTTGAACGTCGCGCCGGTCGCCCGCATGAACTCGGCCTCGTCGATCCCGAGACGCGTGTTGAACGCGCGGATATGCGGCAGCGTCGCCTCACCGACGCCGACGATGCCGATCTCCTCGGACTCGACGAGATGCACGTCTGCAACGGTCGGTCCCGCGACGGCGGCCAAGGCCGCAGCGGTCATCCAGCCCGCCGTGCCTCCGCCGATAATGACGACCCTGATCGGAACAGGCCTGATCGGTACGGGCCTGATCGGTAAGGGCTGCGGCGGGTTGATGGCACATTCCTCTCTCTTGCCAAGGCTGCACGGTATTACCGTGTCGGGGCAGTGTGACCTGTACGCAACAGACTAACGAAAATCAAAACAGTTAAAGCCGTGGTGCGCAGGTTTGCCATTGCTGTCGCGGCGAAACGGAGGCTAGTCCGACATAATCACCCGCGTTTTGCGGGAAAGAGAGCCGGTGGACATCTGAAGCCGGCCTTGGGGAGAGTCTGAATGCACGTCAACGCCTCGCGTAGCGCATCGCTATCGTTCGTCCGCTCGCTAGGTATCGGCGCGTCCGTCATGGCGCTCACTGCCAGTGCGCAGTCCGTCGCGCAGACGGTGACCCAGCCTACCGCCCCCACGACCAACAGCCAGGACGGCGGCATCTCGCGCTCGACCGATCCGGTGGTCGCTGGCGCTGCCGCACCCGACGCGCAGACGGGGACACCTGCAACCGGGCAGGATCCCGTGGCGGCCCAGACCGACGCCGCGACCGGCGACGAGATCGTCGTTACCGGCATCCGCGCCAGCCTGGCGAACTCGCAGGGGATCAAGCGCGATGCCGACACCGTCGTCGACGCGATCACCGCCGAAGACATCGGCGCGCTGCCGGATCGCTCGGTAACGGAGGCGCTCCAGCGCGTACCCGGCGTGTCGATCAGCCGCTTTGCGGCGGGCAACGACTCCGATCACTTCTCGGTCGAGGGATCCGGGATCGTCATTCGCGGGCTCAACTACGTCCGCTCGGAATTCAACGGTCGCGACAGCTTCTCGGTCAATGGCGGCCGCGCGCTCAACTTCCAGGACGTCTCGCCCGAATTGCTCGGCTCGGTCGAAGTCTATAAGAACATGACGGCCGACCAGATCGAAGGCGGGATCGCCGGAACGGTCGTCCTCAACACGCGCAAGCCCTTCGATAGTAAGGAACCGGTCGTCTACGTGTCTGCGGACATGAATTATGGCGACTTTTCAAAGAAGGGCTCGCCCGCGATTTCCGGCCTCGCCTCGCGGAACTTCGACACGAACATCGGGCGTTTCGGTGTGCTCGTCGGTGGGTCGTATTCGCAGCTCTTCAGCCGCGCAGACGGGTTGCAGGTCACCAACTACCAGGCCCGCTTCAACGGATCGCAGGATATCAACGGCGACGGGGTAACCGAAACCGATACCCTGGCAGGGCTTGCCCCGGGCCAGGTGGCCTACGCGCCAGTGGGCGCCGGCGTCCGCACGCAGGAATTCAACCGCGAGCGCATCGGTGCGGCCGGCGCGCTGCAGTTCGAATCGAACGACAAGTCGCTGCTCGCCACGCTGCAGTTCGTCCGCAGCGACGCACGCCAGACCTGGGGCGAGCGCACGGTGGAAACCGTCTCCGACGGCATCGACCGCGCAACGGCGCCGCGGCCTGGCACAAACTACACCTTCGGCGACGACGGTCTTTTCGAGACCGGTACGATTTCGCTCGATCGCGGCTATGTGCCTGCCGGCGGTCAGCAGCGCGGCATGGTCACGCAGCTTGCCAATCGCGGCGTGAAGACGCGGGCGGTCACCAACGACTTCGGCGGTAACGTAAAGTGGCAGGCAACCGAGAAGCTCGCGTTCAACTTCGATGGCCAATATGTGAAATCGACCACGAAGCAGACGGATATGTCGGTGTATGGATCGACCTTCGCCGACGTCGCGCTCGATCTTACGGGGAACACGCCCGACATCAGCTTCCTCGCCCCTAACGGCGCGAACAGGCAGGCGTATTTCGCGGATCCGGCGAACAGCTATTACCGGGCGGCGATGGACCATTTCGAGGACAACAAGGGCAATGAATGGGCGTTCAAGGCGGACGCGACCTATGATTTCGGCGACGACAGCTTCCTAAAGAAAGCCAAGGTCGGCGCACGCTATGCCGATCGCGACCAGACGGTGCGCTACTCGCTGTATAACTGGGGCGTGCTGAGCGAAGTCTGGGATGGCTCCGGCCCCGTTACCTTCGCCGATACCAATCCGAACAGCTACGGCTTGTTCAGCTTCGACAACGTGTTCCGTGGTGACGGTCCGTCCGAACTCGGTGCGAACTACATCAATGGGAACGCAGCATCGAGCTATGATGCGGTCGCCGCACAGGTGCAGGCGGTCAACGCGATCTGGCGCAATCAGAAGGGCGCGAATTCCGGCGGATGGACGCCGGCTGGCCAGCGCGCTGGTGTGATCGCGGGCACGAGCTTCCTGCCGAGCGAGGTCTACACCAATTCCGAAGAGACCAAGGCCGCCTATGCCCGGCTCGACTTCGGCACACAGGGCAACGATCTGTTCGGCGGCCTGAAGGTCTCGGGTAACATCGGCCTGCGCTACATCCAGACCACGGACAAGGCGAACGGCTTCTTCACCTTTCCGACGCGCAACCAGATCATCGGCAGCGCCGCCAGCGTCGCGACCTTCTGCGGTCAGCCCGCACAGACGAGCCCCTTTTGCGGTCTGACCTCGGCACAGCAGCAGGATGTCCTGACGTTTTCCAACGGGACCGCGATCAACCAGACGACGCGCAACCGCTTCGATCATTTCCTGCCGAGCTTCAACCTGAAGGTTGGCGTCACGCCGAACCTGATCTCGCGCTTCGCCTATTCGAAGGCGATCTCGCGGCCAGGCTTCGAACAGTTGCAGAGCACGACCCTGATCGCACCGACCAGCGGCCTTTCAGTGTTCCAGCTCGAAGGCGGCAGCCGCAACTCGAACCCCTTCCTGAAACCCGTCGAGGCGAACCAGTTCGATCTCACCGCGGAATGGTATTTCGCGAAAGTCGGGTCGTTGACCGTGGCGGCGTTCTATAAGGATCTGTCGAACGTCATCGTTGCCAACGTCGCGCAAACCCGCTCGATCACGAACAACGGCATCACGCAGAACGTGCTGTTCGTGGCGCCGCAGAACGCGGACAGCCACAGCAACATCAAGGGCTTCGAAGTCGCCTACCAGCAGACCTATGATTTCCTGCCGGGGCTGCTGTCGGGCTTCGGCGTGCAGGCCAACTATACCTTCGTCGATCCGTCCAACATCCCGCAGGGCCGTGGTGCGCAGGCCACCTCGCCGACCACCACGATCGACGTATCGCGCCTGCCGCTCGAAGGGCTCTCGCGCCACACGATCAACGGCGCGCTGTTCTACGAGAAGGGCCCGTTGTCGCTGCGCGCCGCCTATAATTGGCGCTCGCGGTACCTGCTGACGATCCGCGACGAGATCGCCCCGTTCCTGCCGATCTATTCCAGCGCGTTCGGGCAGCTCGACGGGACGATCCTGTACTCGGTCAACGACAACTTCAAGATCGGCTTCCAGGGGGTCAACCTCCTCGACAGCACGACGAAGACGGAGTCGGTCATCAACGCTGCGGGCCTGCGCGCGCCGCGCAGTTACTTCAAGAATGATCGTCGATTCTCGCTGACCACGCGGATGAAGTTCTGATCCGGGCGCAGGCCTAATATTGCCGCCACGTCTGCAGCTCCCTGTCATCGCCTACGCAGCGGGGAGCTGCACTGTGCGGATCGTTATCGAAAGGAACACATCCGTGCTCTTCAAATACGTGTTGGGTACGGCTGTAGCCCTCGCCACGCCTTCGCTCGCTTATTCGCACGATGGCGTCGGTAAAGCGTTGGTGCAGACGTCCGACCGTACGACGATGCCGACCGGCCCGGCGTGGCGCACCGCATCGCGGCTGCACCGCGGCGTGAACATCGTCGGCTACGACCCGTTGTGGAACGATCCGCAAAAGGCACGGTTCAAGCCGCGCCACTTCCGGATCATCAAACAGGGCGGGTTCGATTTCGTCCGGGTCGTGCTCCAGTCGTTCAGACACATGGACGCCGCAAACCGGCTCGATCCGAAGTGGCTCGCGACGCTCGATGGCATCGTCAAGAACGCCACCGCCGCCGGCCTCAGCGTCATTCTCGACGAACACGATTTCAACCTGTGCTCGGAAGCGCCAGACGCGTGCGAACCCAGGCTGATCGCGTTCTGGAAGCAGATCGGCGCACGGTATCGTGACGCGCCCGACAGCGTATTATTCGAATTACTGAACGAGCCGCACGCGCCATTGGATGGTCCCCGGTGGAACCTGATGCTGCGCAGGCTCATTCCCGTCGTCCGGGCGAGCAATCCAGGCCGGACGCTGGTGATAGGGCCTACCCGCTGGAACAATCTGGACGAACTGCCTGCGCTCGAACTGCCCAAATCCGACCGGAACATCCTCGTCACCTTCCACTCGTACGAACCGTTCCAATTCACCCACCAGGGCGCGCCTTGGGCGCCGGAAGCGGCCGGACTAAAAAACGTCCCCTTCACGCCCGCCGACGAGGCACGGATCAAGGCCGACTACGACAAGGTCGGTGCATGGTCACGCGCGAACGATCGTCCCGTCCTGATGGGCGAGTTCGGCGCTTACGACAAAAGCGGCACGCCGATCGAGGCCCGCGCGCGTTACACCGCGACCGTCCGCCGCGAAGCCGAGGCGCATGGCTTCCCCTGGGCCTATTGGCAGTTCGACAGCGACTTCATCCTGTACGACATCGACAAGGATCGTTGGGTAGAGCCGATCCGCAAGGCGCTTGTCCCGACGCGACGGTAGGGTATCCGACCGGACCGAAGTGATGCCGACGGCGCAAGATCGCCCCGGTGTTCGAAGAACGAGCGCGCATGACGTACGACGCGACGCATGGCTCTGGCGGGCATGGGTAGTGGCATGGCCGGAACGACGCTGCCCGTCTTTGCACGGCTGCCCGACGATAGCGTTTTTCTGCTCAGCTACTTCACCGACAAGGACGGAGGCCGCGACGGGCTGAAGAATGGCTCCGTTGATCGAAGGCCTTTCGATCAGGTTGAAGTCGGAGCTGTAGGGCCGGAGGAACACAATCCCGGCCCCCGCAGCCTCGATCAATACGAGCGCGCTGTCGCTTGTGGTTGGATAATCTATCCGTGATCACCCCATCGGCGCAGCGGAGATTGGGCCCGAGCACCTGACCGACATAGGCCGCGAACCCGTTCCCGTTGATCGGCAGGTCTAGCACCATCCGCGCGATATCGCCCACCAATTCCCCCTGTGACGCGCTTCGCAACATCGGGCGATATCGAGACGTAATGTTTTGGTAGAGTTTAGAAGGACCAATGGCTGAGAGGACCCAAAATCAAGCGTCCCCGCCCCCTTCCCAGCTTCATAACTTCGGCCGCGCGTTCATCTCCGCGTTACGACCGCTTTCAACGCCTGCCCCTGCGAACTCGAATGCCGCGACCGGGCGATAGTTAGGAAGCCGGCTGTCCAAGTCCGAGTTTTGTGCGCGATGAGCGGCGGACGGCTTTTGCGGGAGGCTCAGGCACGGGATGAGCGGCGACGCTACGTCGAACCGGAGATGCCAATCCGGATTCCTCATTCCACAGAACCAGGATTGTAGCGATCGGTGCGGCAGTGAGGATCAGCAGGAAAAGGCCCATCAGCCATTCGTTGGTCTCTAGCGGGTGCGAGAAGCTACCGCTGGGCTGCATTGACGGGTTAGGTCGCATCGGGCGCCTGCCGGCTTTCCTGGGGTGAAACGGGCGGTCCGCGGTCGCTCCGTGGGCAGACGGTCTGATCTGCGTGAGATCATAGGCGGCGCGTGCGTCCTTCTTTCCCAAAACGGCATACGCCTCGTTGATCTCTTTCGCACGCGCAGAAACATCCACACCATGATTGGCATCGGGGTGATATTGACGGAGCAGCGCTTTCCACGCGGTGTGGATAGTGTCGCGACTTGCCGTCGAGGACACCCCTAGAACAGAATAATAGTCGGGTGAGAGAGCCATCTAGCCGTTACTTGCGGCGAAAACGCGAAAAAGGAAAGTCCGCCTGCCGCGTGATATTAGCCGGGCCTTCCTCGGTGATCCAAAGGGCGGCTTTAGGCGCCAACAGTCAGATGACTACCATTCCCATCCGCAACTTCGTGCTTTCGACGACACCACGCCGCCTCCTCGGCGCTGACCCAAAAGTCGACATTCGCGCGCCCTTCCCCGCTTACTGACTACTGACCCCCGCGCTCACTGAGCTTGGCGAATGATCGTCCGTCATGGATGTCGTGAATGGGGAAGGAATCCCGGCCGTCAGCTTTCGAGTTTTGATCGTCGTAAGCGGACGTTCGTTCAGGCACCGGCGCGGCGCTTTGTAGTCCGCTAACGTTTTGGAAAGTGAAGAGGCAGCTTGCGCGATGCCTATGGCAGCGGCCCGCTGCTGGAGGCTATATTTCAACGCGAACCGCCACAGACTCTGAACGCCGCGGTGCTCGCGCATATCCGGGCGCGTCACGCCGTGGACGCCGCCAATGCGGAGAATCTGATTGCCGCGCGAGAGCCGTCCCCCAACGAACAGTACCGGCTTCCGCCGGAAACACTCGGGTATATGCTGCGCGGCGTTTTCGACGGCTGGCGCCGGGCTATGGACTTCACCGAACTCGCGATCCTTACGCTGGGCGACCGGCGGCTTACCCCGCAAGCGCGGGAACTGCTGATCGCCAGCCTCGAGCGCAACGTCCCGGCCTGACCTAGGCGGCTACCGCCCGCGTCTCGAGAGCGCCTGGATCGGCGATCGTGATCGCACGGCCGCCGGGAAGCCGGATGATGCCAGCACTTTTCAAATTCGTCATCTGGCGGCTAACGGTTTCGATGGTCAGGCCGAGGATGTCGGCGATCTGGCCGCGCGATAGCGGCAGATCAAACGTGACCGGCCCGCCCGCGGTGCCCCTGCACCCGGTCAATGCGGCGCGCGATGCCATGTCCATCAGGAAGCCCGCGACCTTTTCAGCCGCCGACGTCCGGGCGAGCGTCAGCATCCGCGCGCGCGCCACGTTGAGCGCGGCGAGCGTCCGCTGAAGCAGCAGGCGCTCCATCCGTACATGATCGGTGAGGACGCGCTCGAAAGCGGCGCGTGGAAATATACACAGTTCCGAATCGGTGAGCGCGGTAATGGTGAAGTCAGCACGGCCCGCATAGGGCTGCCCGACGAGATCGGCCGCGTAGAGCAGGCCAACGATCTGTTCTCGGCCGTCCTGCGTCGACGCGACCAGCTTGAGCACGCCGGACAGCAGGTTGGCACAGATGATGCTATCGTCACCCGCCCAAATTACGGTCTCGCCGCGCTTAACACTGTGTTTGCGGCCGATCGTATTCAGCGCGGCCAGCTCGTTATTCGTCAGGCTGCTGCACAACGCTTCGTCGCGAACCGCACAGTCTGCGCAAATGGTCGTGCTGAGCATCCCGCTATCATAGCGGTCTGATCTAAAGAAACATGCATCAATTCGGCGGTGTAACAAGGAGCCCTGTATAGGCGATCTTTGCGGGCCCTCCTTGTCACGGGGTGGCAAGGCCTTCGACATCGTCCTCGATCGGCAGATGAAACTCGTGCCAGATGCCGTTGAGAACGCCGAAGCCGACCGCGAGACCTAGGCCCAGGGCCCAGCTGAAATACCACATGCTAACTCTCCGAATGGATCAGGATTCAGTAGAAATCGGGGTTGGTCGCGACCTCCTGCGTGGTCACCCGGCCGAACATCACCTTGTACGCCCAGGCGGTGTAGGCGAGGATCAGCGGCAGGAAGATCGCGGTGACGAACAGCATGATGCCCAGCGTCTTGGGCGTCGATGACGCGTTCCACACCGTCAGGCTGGAGTGCATGTCGATGCTCGACGGCAGGATATACGGGAACATCGACAGTCCAACGGTGGCGATGATCCCGATCGCCGAGGCGGACGACCCCGCGAACGCCGCCGCTTCCCACCGGCGATGGATCCCGACCAGCGCCAGCAGCGCGCCGCCGAAGCCGAGCACCGGCGCGACGAGCATCCAGGGGTAGGTCGCATAATTGGCGAGCCATGCCCCGGCCGCGATCTCGCTGGTGGTGCGCAAGGGGTTGGACGGGCCGAACGGATCGACCTCGCCGACGATGCGGAAGCCGATATCGGTGAAGGCGACGAACGCCCAGCCCGCGGCGAACAGCAGCACCGACAGGATGCCGGCGACCGTGCCGAACCGCTTGGCGCGGGCATGGACTACGCCGTGCTCGATCTTGATCGCCAGCCACGCGCTGCCGTGCAGCACCAGCATTGCGACCGAGAGCAGCCCGCATAGCAGCGTGAACGGGGTGAACAGCCCGAGGAAGCTGCCGTCGAAGAACGCGCGCAGGTCGCTGTCCAGCCGGAACGGCGCCCCCGACAACACGTTGCCCACCGCCACGCCGAACACGAGCGCCGGCACGAACCCGCCGACGAACAGGGCCCAATCCCAGCGCGAACTCCATGCCGCGTCGGGGCGTTTGGAGCGGTATTTGAACCCCACCGGCCGCAGGATCAGCGCCGCGAGCACGAGGAACATCGCCAGGTAGAAGCCCGAGAAGCTGACCGCGTAGACGAACGGCCAGGCCGCGAAGATCGCGCCGCCGCCGAGGATGAACCACACCTGGTTGCCCTCCCAGGTGGGACCAACCGAGTTGATGACCATCCGCCGTTCGGCGTCGGTGCGGGCGACGAAGGGCAGCAGCGCCGCGACCCCCAGATCATAGCCGTCGGTCAGCGCGAAGGCGATGAGCAGCACACCCATCAATCCCCACCACAGGATCCGCAGCATTTCATAATCGAACATCGTCTTGACTCCTGTCAGGCGGCGACGGGGATGGCAGGGATGTCGCCGGGTGCGGGCTGCGGGTCCTCGTCATGCTCGAACGGCCCCTTGCGGATCGTCTCGAGGATCAGCCGGACCTCGATCACCGCCAGCGTGCCGTACAGCGCGGTGAAGCCGATGATCGTCGTCCACAATGCGCCCCGCGTGAGCGAGGAGGCCGCGAGGAAGGTCGGCAGCACGCCCTCGATCGCCCAGGGCTGACGACCGATCTCGGCCAGCATCCAGCCGAGCTCGATCGCGATCCACGGCAGCGGGATCGCGATCACCGCCAGCTTCAGGAACCAGCGCGTCTGCATGTGCAGCCGGAGCGAGGTCAGCACGAACGTCGCGCCGAACAGCGCGATCATCGCAAAGCCGATCGCGGCCATGATCCGGAAGCTCCAGAACATCAGCGGCACGTTGGGCACCACGTCCCAGGCGGTGGTGGCGATCAGCTGCGGGCTGGCCATCCGCGGATCGGCGACATGCGCCTTGAGCAGCAGCGCATAGCCCAGATCGCGCTTGTGCGCCTCGAACCGGGCGCGCTGGACGAGGTTGGCCGGATCGGTCTTCAGCCGCTCGACCGCATCATAGGCGACGACGCCCGAGGTGATGCGCTCCTGCGCCTTCAGCACCAGTTCGGACATGCCGGTGACGGTGCCGTCGAGGCTGCGCGTGGCGATCAGGCCGAGCACCCAGGGGATCTGCATCTCGTAGCGCGTCTCGCGCGCGGCGACGTCGGGGATGCCGAACAGCGTCAGGCCGGCGGGCGCGGGCGCGGTGTGCCAGGCGGCCTCGATCGCGGCGAGCTTCATCTTCTGGTTGTCGGTCAGCACATAGCCGCTCTCGTCGCCGAGGATCACGACCGACAGCGACGCGGCAAGACCGAACGCCGCGGCGACCGTCATCGATCGGCGTGCGACCGCGGTGTACCTGCCCTTCAGCAGCCAGAAGGCCGAGATGCCGAGCACCACCACCGACGCGCAGACATAGCCCGCGCTGACGGTGTGGACGAACTTGGCCTGCGCGATCGGGTTGAACAGCACCGCGCCGAAGTCGGTCACTTCCATCCGCATCGTCTCGGGATTGAACGCAGCGCCGGTCGGGTTCTGCATCCAGCCATTGGCGACCAGGATCCACAGCGCCGACAAATTGGTGCCGAGCGCGACCATGAACGTGACGATCAGATGGCCGAGCTTCGACAGGCGGTTCCAGCCGAAGAACATGATGCCGACGAACGTCGCCTCGAGAAAGAACGCCATGAGCCCCTCGATCGCGAGCGGCGCGCCGAAGATGTCACCGACATAATGCGAGAAGTAGGACCAGTTGGTGCCGAACTGGAATTCCATCGTCAGCCCGGTGGCGACGCCGAGTACGAAGTTGATCGCGAAGATCCGACCCCAGAACCGCGTGATCACGCGCCATATCGGCCGGTTCGTCATGACATAGACCGATTCCATGATGACCAGCATCATCGACAGCCCCAGCGTCAGCGGCACGAACAGGAAGTGATAGAGTGCGGTCAGCGCGAATTGCAGTCGCGACAGATCGATGACCCCGAGGTCCATGGACAGTCTCCCACCGGTCGATGCGCCGGTTCTGCGTGTTCGATAGGAGGCGCGTGCGGACCGAACATTGATCGCGGTCAAAGACGGCGAGAACGTCGGCAGGCGACAGCGACGGCCATGAACGCAGCATCACCGGACAGGCGCACGCATTGGCTCAAGACGGCGACCCGTGACGGGGGCCGGGTACAGGTCTCGACCGGGCTGCTGCTGCTCGACAGCGTGGTCGCGATCGGTTTTGCGGGCGGGCTTGCCGGCGCCATCGTCGCGGTTCCGGCCGGCATCGCCGCCATACTGCCCTGGGCGATACTCGCCGCACTCGCCGGTGCCGCGCGCGGCCTTTTCGCGATGCTGTCGGCGCGCAGCGGCGCGGCGGGCGCCGAACAGGCGAAGGTCCGCGTGCGGGCCCGCGTGGTCGCCGGCGCGCTGCACCGCGATCCCGCCACCGCGATCACGACCGGCGCCTTCATGACCGCGGTCGTCGACGAGGTCGAAACGCTGGAGGGCTATATCGCGCGCTTCCTGCCCGCGCGAAAGGCGGGCGCGGTCGCCCCGTTGCTCATCCTCGCCGCAACCGCGATCGCCAGCCCGATCGCCGCGTGCATCCTGATCGCGACCCTGGTGCCGTTCGTCTTTGCGATGATCCTGGCGGGCGGCGCCGCCGCCGACCAGTCGCGCCGGCAGTTCGTCGCGCTCGCGCGGCTCACCAGCCACTTCGCCGACCGCGTCCGCGCGCTGCCGATCATCCTGGCGTTCCGCGCCGAAGAGCGCGAGACGCAGGCGATCGGACGCGCCGCGGAGGATCTTGCCGCGCGGACGATGCGCGTGCTGCGCGTCGCGTTCCTGTCGTCCGGCTCGCTCGAATTCTTCGCGGCGCTCTCGGTCGCACTGGTCGCGGTCTATTGCGGGTTCAACCTGCTCCGCCTCCTGCCCTTCCCCGTCCCCGAACAGCTCGATATCGGCCGCGCCTTCTTCGTGCTCGCGCTGGCCCCCGAATTCTACGCGCCGATGCGGCGGCTCGCGGCGGCCTATCACGACAAGCAGGCGGCCGAGACCGCGGCCGAGCGGCTCTCCGCGCTCCCGCCCGCCCTGCCCGCGGCGGCTCTCCCGACACCGCGTACCCTGCCCTCGATCGCCTTCGACCGCGTCACGATCCGCTATCCGGGTGAGGATCGCGCCGCGGTATCGCACCTGTCGTTCGCGGTGCCCGCCGGCCGCGTCGTCGCGCTGCTGGGCCCGTCGGGCAGCGGCAAGTCGAGCCTGCTTCATCTGCTGCTCGGGCTCGCCCCGCTGAGCGGCGGCACCGTGCGGCTGGACGACGAACCGCTGGCGGAGGGCGGATCGCTCGCATCGCTGGCCGCCTGGGCGGGGCAGCATCCGCTGATCGTGGCGGGGACGATCCGCGACAATCTGCGGCTCGCGCAGCGCCACGCCACCGCGCCCGAGATCGACGTCGTCGTCGCGCGCGCCGGTCTGTCGGCGATGCTGGGCGCGCGCGCGGGCGGGCTCGGCTCGCTCCTCGACGCGCGTGGCGGCGGGCTGTCGGGAGGCGAGCGGCGGCGGATCGCGCTGGCCCGCGCGCTGCTGAAGCCCGCGCCGATCCTGCTGCTCGACGAGCCGACCGCGCATCTCGACGCGGTCGCCGAAACCGCACTGATCGCGACGATCAAGACCGCGTGCCGCGGGCGGACCACGCTGATCGCGACGCATAGCGACCGCCTCGCCGCCATCGCCGACCACATCGTCCGTTTGGGAGATCCCGCGTGACCACGCCGCTCGAAATCCTGATCGCCGGCGAACGCCGCGGCCAGCGCCGCCTGCTCCGCCGCGCCGCATTCTATGCCGCGCTCGTCGCCGCCGCCTCGGTCATCCTGCTCGGCCTGTCGGGCTGGTTCATCACCGCCGCGGCGATCGCCGGGCTGGCGGGGCCGGTCGCGATCCTCGCATTCAACTACATGCTGCCGAGCGCGAGCATCCGCCTGCTCGCGATCGTGCGCACCGGCGCACGCTATGGCGAACGGCTGGCGAGCCACGAGGCCGCGTTCGGCGCGCTCGCGCGGATCCGGCCCGCGGTGTTCCGCGCGCTGGCGGCGCAGCCGCCCGCCCGCGCGCTGGCGTTTACCACCGGCGACGCGACCGCGCGGATGGTCGGCGACGTCGATGCGATCGAGACGCGGTTCGTGCGACTGTCGGCACCCTGGGGCGTCGCCGCCGCGTCCGGCGCGGGGCTGTGCCTCGTCTGGCTCGGCGGGATCGCCGCGGTCGCGGTCACCGCGGCGTGCATGATCGCGCTGCTGCTCGTCGGCCACCATCTGTCCGCCCGGCTCGTCGCCCCCGGCCGCGCGGTGCAGCAGGCGTCGGCGGCGCTGCGCGAAACCTTTGCGAGCCTTGCGGACGCTGCGCCCGAACTTCGCTGCTACGGCCTCGAGACATGGGCGGCGGACCAGATCGACGCGCAGAGCCGGACGCTCGCGGCGGCGCAGCGCGCGCACGCGAACGCCGCCGGCTGGTTCGAGCTGCTCCACGCCGCCGCGGTCGGGGTCGCCGCCGCGGGCGCGGTGACGCTCGCGGCGGGATCGGGCGCACCGCGGGCCGCGCTCGCGGCGCTGGCGGCGGCGATGACGATCGATGCCGCCGGGCCGCTGCTGCGCGCGATGATCGACCGCGGTCGCCTCACGGAAGCGCAAATACGGCTCGGCGCAGTCTTCGCGGCACCCGATCAATGCCGCCCCGCCGCTGCCCTGAGCGACCCCGCCCCGGCGATCCGCTTCGCACTGCCGGCCCGCGACTGCATAGCGCCCGCCGGCACGCGGCTGGCGCTGGTCGGCGCGTCGGGGATCGGCAAGACCACGCTGGTCGAGCAGCTGATCGGGCTGCGGCCGATCGCCCCGCAGACGCTGTGGCTCGGCGGCGTCGACGTCGCGACGATCGCGCCCGCGACGCGCCGCACGGCCTTCGCCTGGGCGCCGCAGGATGCGATGCTGCTGTCGGGCAGCATCCGCGACAATCTGCTGCTGGCGAACCCGCAGGCGGACGACGCGACCCTGTGGCGCGCCCTGCACGATGCGGTCCTCGACGATCGCATCCGCGCGCTCGATGCCGGGCTGGACAGCTGGATCGGCGAGAATGGCGCGCGGCTGTCGGGCGGCGAGCGCCGCCGGCTGGCGGTGGCCCGCGCCTATTGCGCGGCTGCGCCCTGGCTGTTGCTCGACGAGCCGAGCGAAGGGCTGGACGCAGCGACAGAAGCCTTGCTCGCCGAGCGGTTGGTGAATCGGGTCGACGCGACGGGCCAAGGCGTGATCGTCGTCAGCCATCGCCCGGTGCTGACGAAGATCTGTACGCAGCGGCTGGACCTCGGCGTGACCCTGGCCGCACTGCGCAACGCAGCCTGATCGGCGTTAAGCCCCCGCCCATACTGCCAGCCGCGCCGCGTCGAGGTTCGCGACCGTCCGGCCCCCCGGGCAGCGCGATGATCCGCGCGCCGCACAATGCCGTCATCTGTCGACTGACCTTCTCGATCGTCAGGCCGCGCACCGCGCCGATCTCGGACCGGCTGACCGGCAGCTCGAACCGCGGGCCCGCGCCGCCGGTGCGCCGCGCCATGTCGATCAGGAACGTCGCGATCCTCGCGCTGGCATCCTTGCGCCCCAGCATCAGTATCCAGCGTCGCGCCTCGTCCAGCGTAGCGAGCGCGCGACGCAAAAGCAGTCGTTCGGCCGCAGGATGGGCGTCGAGCGCGTGGCGAAGCGCGGGTGCCGGGGCTCAAGGCACTGACGCTGACCGCCGGGTTCGATGCGTTGATCGACCGCACCAAGCAGGATCTGGTGCAGACCGGCCGCACATGGGTTCCGCAAACCGATTTTCGCAGCCTCGCGCCGTTCGGCCAGGCCAATCTCAAACTGTTCGATGGTGTCGTCAGGGTCGCAGGCGGGGTCCGGTACGAGAACGTGCAGCTTGATATCCCCGACTATACGACGCTCGCGAGCGCAAGCTCGCGGGCCGTTATTGGTGGGAAGCCTTCCTTCGACCGCGCACTGTGGAACGGCGGTGTCGTGCTGGAGCCGGTCAAGTGGATCCGCGCCTATGGCAGCTATGCCGAGGGCTACACGATTGCCGATATCGGTCGTGTCCTGCGCGGTATCAGTCAGCCGAATATCCGGATCACCGACTTTCTTGATCTGACCCCGGTAATCTCGAACAACCGCGAGATCGGCGTCGAAGTGAAACAAGGGCCACTGGACGCCAGCGTGACCTATTATTGGTCGTCGAGCGATCTGGGTCAGGTGCTCGTCCGCAGCAGCGACGGGTTCTTCAACGTTGCACGCCAGCCGATCGACATCGAGGGTCTGGAATTGAACCTCGCTGTTCGCACACCGCTGCACGGTCTCAAGGTCGGTACCGGTTTCAGTCATCTGGGCGGGCGCACCGACACCAACGCCGATGGCATTCTCGATGCCGATCTGGACGGCGCCAACATCTCGCCCGATCGCCTCAATCTCAACCTGGATTACAGCCACGGCCCTTTCAGTGCGCGTGTACAGGGGCGCTACTACCTGTCCCGTCGCTTCGAGGGACAGCCGATCGCCAACGACTTCGTCGGTTATCGGCTGTTCGACGCGTATGTCGCCTACGAGCTATCGGTAGGCCGCGTAATGCTGAGCGTTCAGAATGTCGGCAATACCGATTACGTTACCTACTACAGCGATACGCAGGGTCCGACCGACAATGCGCGCTTTTACACGGGGCGGGGCCGCAATTTCACGTTGAGCTGGCAGGCCGGCTTCTGATGCGCATCCTGTCCCTGCTGCATCGCTGGATCGGCGCGATCGGCGGTCTGCTGCTGGCGGTACTGGGGCTCACGGGTACGCTGCTCGTCTGGCGCAACCAGCTGACCTTCGTGGCGCACGCTGGCGATCCAGTCCGGGCCGATCCGGGATCGCTGGCCTTGGCGGTCGGCGCCGTGACGGACGCGCCGTCCCAGATCGACCGCATCACGTTCGCAGGCGACGGTCTGGGCGTTCATCAGGCCATCTTCGCAGACGGCAGCGGTGCCTATATCAGCCAGGCCGGCGTGACGGTCGACCGCTGGTCCTCGTCATGGCAGCGACCGGAATTGTGGGTGTTCGACCTGCATCATCGCCTTCTGGTCGGCGAGACAATTACCGGTGTCGCCGGGCTTACGGGCCTGTTTTTCCTCATTACGGGGGTGATCCTGTGGTGGCGGATGCGCAGCCGCTTTCGGCTGCGGTTATGGCCCGCGACGATGAAGCCCGGCGCAATCGTCCATCACCACCGGGACATGGGCGTCGTGACGGCGCCGTTGCTGCTCGTGTCGCTGGTGACGGGCATTCTTATGATTTTTCCCGCGTTGGGTGGGCCCTTGCTTGCCGAAACACGCCCGGTCGCACCCAAAGTTCACAGTTTCCGAGACACGCCATCCGCGCATGACCTGAAGCCGCTTTTCAAGGCTGCTGCCGCGATGTTTCCCGGTGCCGAATTTCGCCGCCTGCAAATGCCGCGCAAGACCGGCGCTCCCATCATCCTGCGCCTCCGCCAATCTTTCGAATGGACCCCGAACGGACGGACGTTCGTGTACGCCGATCCGGTTAAGCTGACGATCGTGGCCTATGACGATCCGGCGGCCCGGGGAAAGGCGGCATCGATCCGCGAGAAACTCTATCCCGTGCACGCTGCCAAGACGGGCGGCATTGCATGGAAGGTCGCCATGACCGTGTCGGGCATCGTACTGACGCTGCTTGGCAGCCTCGCGGTGTACGGCTTCTGGCGGACGAAGTGGAACATGGGCCAGCGCAGGCGGAGAAAGCGAAAGGTCGCTTGAACCATGACGTCCTTAGAATGTTTTAGGCTCGAATGACCGGCTGGTTACGGAGCTAGAGACCCACAAGTGGACATTCCGTAGTCCTCTTGGGCTTCCCAACTTCAGACGCTGACGTGACCCCCGCCTTTCATCCAGCTGGAACCAGAGACCGACCGTTGTTGTCGCGCAGGAGCGCTGACGTGACCCCCGTTTTTTCCTCCAGTTGGAGCTAGAGTCCGACCCCGGAATGGGACGGACAGATGAAGCGAAAGCAGTTTTCGGAAGAGCAGATCATTGGCATCCTGAAGGAAGCCGAGGCAGGTGCGGTGGTGACGGATCTGTGTCGTCGGCACGGGATGTCTAGCGCCAGCTATTACGCCTGGAAGGCCAAGTTCGGCGGTCTGGAGGTGTCCGATGCTAAGCGGTTGCGGGCGCTCGAGGAGGAGAACGCGCGGCTCAAGCGACTGCTGGCGGAGACGATGCTCGACAACGCAGGTCTGAAGGACCTGCTCTCAAAAAAATGGCGACGCCTGCCGCGAAGCGGGAAGCAGTCGCGCATCTCCAGACGGCGCTGGGGATGAGCGAGCGGCGGGCGTGTGCTGTCGTCGCGGCGTATCGCAAGAGCATGCGGTATCGCTCGAGACGGGCGGATGATGGCGACCTTCGGTCGCGTCTGCGTGAGCTGGCGCAGCAGCGCCGACGGTTCGGCTATCGGCGGTTGCACATCCTGCTTCGGCGGGAGGGCATCACGATCAACCGCAAGAAGACCCAGCGGCTTTACCGCGAGGAAGGTCTGACAGTCCGTCGGCGGAAGGGACGAAAGCGCACCGTCGGCGCGCGGGCACCTGCGCCGGTCCTGGCGCTACCCAACCAGCGCTGGAGCCTGGACTTCGTTCATGATCAGATGGCCACGGGGCGGCGGTTCCATATCCTCAACATCGTCGACGACGTGACACGCGAGTGTTTGCGGGCTGTGCTCGACACGTCGATATCAGGCAAGCGGGTGGTGCGCGAGCTGGGTGACCTGATCGCCGAGCGTGGCTCGCCCAAGATGATCGTCAGCGACAATGACACCAAGCTGACCTCAAACGCGGTGCTGGCGTGGTCGGGCGATGCCGGCGTCGAGTGGCACTATATCGCACCGGGCAAACCGACGCAGAACGGGTTCGTCGAGAGCTTCAACGGCCGCATGCGCGACGAGCTACTCAATGAGACGCTGTTCTTCACGGTCCGCCAGGCGCGCACGATCCTCGCCCGCTGGGTCGAGCACTACAACACCGAGCAGCCGCACTCCTCACTCGGCTACGCCACACCGGCCGCCTTTGCCGCCGAACTCGAAAAGCAACGGGCGGGTTCAAACCCGCCCGTTGCTTCACCCGCGCTCCTGCGCGACAACAACGGTCAATCTCTGGTTCCAGCTGGATGAAAGGCGGGGGTCACGTCAAGATTGACGGGCGCTGGCCATGGCGGAACGGACAATCCAATGAAAGGGCTCAACGAGGGACGGATCAGCAAAAGTAACATGGACCGCCGCCCCTCAGTCAGGAAAACCGGTTTCTCGACGTCCAGCCGCTCCACCTGCATTCCCTTTCCTGACGCTTGTTCATCGGGCTAGGCAGGATCGTTATCAAGCGTAGCGACTCCCATCATCGGATGCATTACGAAGGTCCAGCCGTCGCCGCCGACAATCATCAGGCGTAACGATTGCCGATCTGCGGTGCCAAGCAGTGACGCCGCTCCTGACGAAGCAGGCAATGTGACTGTCCTGCCATCCTGAAGAATGCCGGTTGCCCAGCCGCGCCGTCCGCTGCGGATCTCGCTGGCCATGCGTTCCAACGCCGTCTCGAGCGCAGTGCGCGCACGTTTTCCTGTAACCCATGCATAACCGCCTGCCCCCAATTCTTGGATAGTTTCTAAGGGTTGGCTCGGGTCTGGAGACCGCTGTTTGACAATCCGCCGGGATTTTTCCTTTGGGGTATCAAGAGGACGCACACCCTCCATACTCATCATGCGCGCAAACTCATCCATCGCTTCTTCCTCAGTGATAGCGCTCCGAGCGCATGGGTTTGGCCACTGGTTCCTGCCTGTTGAGGGATCGCTTAGGCAAGGCGTTGCTGGCCGCTGGGCAGCCATACCCCACCAAGTGGATCGGCGTTGAATTCCTACCGCCGTCGTGTATCCGTATCGCACCACAAAAAGGGTTGATCATGAAGAAATTTTTTGCTGTCGCCGTCGTTACCGGTCTGCTCTCGCTCGCAGCTTGCAACACCAGCCCGCGCGAGCAGGCGGCCGATAAGATCGAGTCGAACACTGAAGCCGTCGCCGATAACCTCGAAGACGCCGCCGACGCCACGGGCAACGAAGCAGCTGAAGCGAGCCTGGAGAACAAGGCCGACGCAGTGCGCGCGACAGGCCAGAATCAGGCTGAAGACATGCGGACCAACGACCCGGATACCAATCTTTCGAATGGCATCTAACAGACTGAGCGCTTAGAACTGCAGGCAGGTTGCTCCCAAGCGGTTTGCCAAATTAGGGCATTCGAGGCGACTCGGATGCCCTTCTTACGTCTCGGAGTAAGCGCCAGGGCCGTTGGCAGCTGTAGCCATCCGACTCACCATGCACGATCCAAACGGTACGACTTGAGACATGCTCCCACGCTTTCGGAGAGCTCGTGAATATGATTGGCCCGCTGCATGGAAGACGATAGCTGGCATTCGGGGGCCCTTCCCCGCTTCCGAAACCTACGCATCCATTCATTATCCAGATGAGCTCGGCAGCATCTTGATGTGGGCCACATCATTGCATGGTTTCTGCTAGCGCGAAGCCATCATAAAGGTAAGGTGCAATGTCCTTAATCGGAGAAGATGGTTGGTTTTGAAGCATATGCCGCTTGTTGCCCTCCTCGGCGTCGTCGCGATCGGGAGTGCGGTTGCTCGCCAGACTGCGCAGCCGACAGCGGCAGTGCCAACGGATAGCACCGCGGCGACCAGCTACGGCGCCTGGGGCTTTGACATGACAGGGATGGATCGTAGCGTGAAGCCGGGTGATGACTGGTTCCGCTTCGTCAATGGTGCGTGGGCGGACCGAACGAAGATCCCGCCGGATCGATCATCCTACGGTGCCTTCGCGGTTTTGCGCGACATTTCTGAGCAGAGGCTGCGTAGCCTCATCGGCCGCTATAGCGCTTCCGACACCGCGCATCCCGACCGGATGAAGGCAGCAATCCTTTACGCAGGGTTCATGGACACCGCCACTGCAGAGAAGCTCGACGCCGCACCGCTGACCCAGCGACTGGCGCCGCTGAGGGCTGCTACGTCGAAGGACGACATCGCACGGTTCATGGGGCGCTCGCTCGGCGGTTTTGGCGCCAGCTTCTTCGCGCCCGGCGTCAACGACGATGCCAAGCAGCCAGACGTGTACGCCCTCTATTTGCGGCAGTCCGGCTTGGGCCTCGGCGATCGCGACCTCTATATCGACGGCAAGTTCGCTCCACAGGTTGCGCGGTATCGCCAATATGTGACGCAGATGCTGACTCTTGCGGGATGGCCCGACGCCGAGGCCGCGGCGGGGAACGTCGTGGCAATGGAGACCAGGCTCGCGCAGGCGCACTGGACGCGCGCGCAGAGCCGCGACCGCGACAAGACCTACAACCCGACGACGCCCGCGCAGTTGGCGAGCCAGGCACCCGGTTTCCCCTGGGCGACCTTCTTCGAGGCTGCCGGCGTCGACGCCGCCAACCGCGCGATCGTGGCGCAGAACACCGCCTTCCCCAGCATCGCCAAGGTGTTCGCCGAGAGTGACCTCGATACGCTGAAGGCGTGGGAGGCGTTCCGCATCACCGACGACATCGCACCACTCCTTTCGAAGCGCTTCGTCGACGCGCAATTCGAGTTTCGCTCGAAATTCCTGAACGGCCAGCCGCAGCAGCGCGAGCGCTGGAAGCGCGCGGTGGCGTTCGCCGAGAATGGCGTCGGTGAGGGAATCGGGCGGGACTATGTCGCGCTCTACTTCCCGCCTGCGTCCAAGGCGAAGATGGACCAGCTCGTCCGCAATTTGCGCGTGGCGTTGGCTGGGCGAATCCGCAATCTAAGATGGATGGGCGCTGCCACGAAGGAGCAGGCGCTCGACAAGCTCCGGGGCTTTAACGTCAAGATCGGCTACCCAGACAACTGGCGGAACTATGCCGGCCTCGAAATCAAACCGGGCGACCTTGTCGGCAACGCAGAGGCCGCGCAACGCTTCGAATGGGATTACCGGCGGGCACGGATCGGCATTCCGGTCGACAAGGCTGAATGGGGAATGACGCCACAGACGGTCAACGCCTATTATAACTCGGTCAAGAACGAGATCGTCTTCCCGGCCGCAATCCTGCAGCCGCCCTTCTTCGACCCAAGGGCGGACGACGCCGTGAATTATGGCGGCATCGGCGGCGTGATCGGCCATGAGATCAGCCACGGCTTCGACGACCAGGGCCGAAAGTCGGACGGCCGTGGCGTTCTGCGCGACTGGTGGACGGCGGAGGACGCGACCAAGTTCGAGGCACAGGCGGCAAGGCTAGGCGAACAGTACGAGGCGTACAGCTTCGACGGGCTGCCCGGCATTCACATCAATGGCCGCGCTTCGATGGGCGAGAACATAGGCGATCTTGGCGGGGTGCTGATCTCGCTCGACGCGTATCACACCTCGCTAGGCGGCAAGGCTGCCCCCGTGCTTGGCGGCTTCACCGGCGATCAGCGCTTTTTCCTGGGTTGGGGACAGGTTTGGCGGACGCTGTTCCGGGACGAGGCGCTCCGACAGCAGCTGGTCAGCGACCCGCACTCGCCGGGTCAGATCCGTGCGGTGAACCCGCTACGCAACGTGGATGCTTGGTACGCCGCGTGGAAGATTGACCCTGGCCAGAAGCAGTATCTCGCACCGGCCGACCGCGTACGGATCTGGTAACAGTGCCATCCGCCCGATAACTACGGCGCGGCGGCAAACGGGTAGCTCAGGATTTGAAGTAACTTGCTCCACCTATTCGTCTGCCAGCGATACTCATCCGCGCGAAGACTCAGTTGTGGACGTGCACGGCGAGAATTTCACTTCCCAACTTTGGCCCTTCGTTCATGGGGACGTGGGCCCATGCCGCACGCATTCCCCACGGCCGGGCGGCACGCCAGATTTCTCGAAAAAGATGGTGAACCGATAAAATCGGCTTCGGAGATCTCCAGCTAGCGGCGTCTGACATATCCTCTGTGCTGGATATATGGAAAACGATTCGGCTATTGCTGCACTTACCGCTCTCGCACGGGGCACTTGCCCCGACGTTTTCCGCCTACTGGTTCGCCACGAACCAGATGGGTTGGCCGCCGGCGAAATCGCACGCCAACTTAAGGTGCCGCAAAATACTATGTCCGCGCATCTTGGCATCCTCTCTCGTGCTGGCATCGTCCGTTCCGAACGGCGTAGCCGCTCGATCGTCTACCGCGCCGATCTGGACGGGCTGCGCACACTAACCCTGTTCCTCATCAAGGACTGCTATGCCGGCTTACCCGAACTGTGCGCGCCGCTTCTGGCCGAACTCACCCCATGCCGCTGAAAGGATGCCTCGTGGCCGTCGATATCGTGATCTATCACAACCCCGAGTGCGGCACGTCGCGCAACACGCTGGCGATGATCCGCAATGCCGGCATCGAGCCGCACGTTGTTGAATATCTGAGTTGAATATCTGAAGACGCCGCCTTCACGCGCGCTGCTTGTCGAGCTTATCAGTCGCGCTGGAATCACGCCCCGCGATCTGCTGCGCGAGAAGGGGACACCCCATGCGGAGCTCGGTCTTGGTGACGCGGCGCTATCAGACGACGCGCTGGTGGACGCCATGTTAGCGCATCCGGTTCTCATCAATCGGCCGCTGCCGTTGTGGACATCAACGTAGCGGCCGACCGTGAGCAGTGGTGGCCAGGTGCGCCGACGATCGACCTGAACCCGCAGGGCAGGACGCAGAACAAGAAGTATCGCGCTTTGGTGCCGGTTCTCCCAACGCTCGATCGCTGGCTGCGCGCCGAATACGCGACGTTCATGGACCTCAAGCCGGAAGACCGCGCCGGCCGCGGCTGGCTGGTCAACTACCACGGCCGTCCCGTCCAAGACGTCGACCGGGCATGGGACGCGATGCTTACGAAGCTCGGACTGCCGACCGTCCTCGATGCACTGGAAGTAGACCGTCTGCATCTCGGCAGGCCGAAGTTCGGGCAAGATTTCCGCGATAAGATGGTGCGTCTGAGACAGGGGTTCAGCGCCATCGCGCATCGACTCGGGTGCGTGTTCCATGAGAACAAATGTGGAACATGATGGCGGCTGAGTCAACGCCACACGCTGTCGTCCAGCGGGAATGACTCAGCGGACATGACTGAAACAGGTTTACAGCAGCAGTTTGCAAGCATTCATGACGTCGCTCGCGTACGCGGAGACGCGAATGGTCTGTTCGTTGATCGGCTGGATCTCACGACCGCGGGCTTTAGCTTCGTCGTAGGCGCGGGCGGTCACCAGCGATCGGCAAGCCACCAGCAGCGCGCTTGCCTCTGGGACGAACTGATAGCGGGAGTAACGGACCTCGACGCTAAAACCTTCGGCGGTGTTCTTGACGGTGAAGTGGGCATTCTTGTCGGCGACCTCGGTAAGAGGATGGGACACGTCAGCTGGATGGGTGCAGGCGGCAAGCGCCAACGCCGTTACGGCAATGAAATACTTCATGGTGTGCTCCTGTAAGAGGCCCTGTGTCGGGCATGGTGAGACACCAGCCACCGGTGAGATTACCGACGGTTGGTGCCAAAGCTAGAGAAAATGAGACTCATAGTCCGTGGTCCGATCGGCCGCAGATCGGCTCAGGCTGGGGTATGGACGTCCGGCATCGACTGGCTGCGAATATGAAAAGGCTGCGCAAGGAGCGTGGCTGGTCGCAGGAGACACTGGCCGATGAAGCAGGCCTCGATCGGACCTATGTCAGTGGCATAGAACGGGTTGTACGGAACCCTACAGTCTCAGTGCTAGAGCGGATCGGCATCGCGCTAGATTGCCGATTGGGAGATCTGCTCGATTAGCTTGCCAAATTACAGCCTGTTAAGGCTGCCATCAAAAGGACAGCCATATGCCGACAGATATGTTCAATAAGCCTGCCGATGAACGTGAAATGACCACGGAGGAATTAGAGATTGCGCAGTGGCGTATCGACGTCACCGACGCAGGCCTTAAAAAGATTGACGAGATCTATGGGGATTATTGGTCTGATCAAACAGACAAAAAGCGCTTCGGTAAGATTTTCAAAAAGGCCGTTACTACCGGACGACTCAAACGGGTGGAGCTGCACGTGGAAAATGGTCGAGAAGTTCTCGCTAGTGATCGACAGCTTCAGTACGTAGTCGGATAATTTAATTTTTGGCGCGAACGTGCGCCATCATCGGAAGCTGAAAGGTTTGTCACAGGAGCGGTTGGCGCTCGATGCGGGTATGGAACTCAGCTACGTGAGCGACCTCGAACGCGGCACTAGGAACCCGTCTGTGCGAGCACTGGGACGGCTCGCGGACGCGCTGGGGATCGAGCCGAAGCTGCTGTTGGAAACGCCCGTAGGTGGACCTTCCATATAAGATACCCCGTTTTGCGCGAGTTCGACCGCCCGCTGTTGGCCAACCGACCAGGGGACGTTGAGGCAACGCGCGTGCCGACCGACTTTAGACCAGAGCGAACAGCGTAGCGATCGACCACAGTTTGCATAGCCGGTTGGCCCGCCCTTCAGACGCCGCTACGCAGACACAATGTCATTACTGTCACAAGCTGAACTAAAATCCGCACTCTGGGAGGCTGCCAACATATTGCGGGGCTCTGCGGTCGATCGCACAGATTGGAAGGGGTACATGCTGCCCCTCCTGTTCTTCAAGCGCATCTCGGACGTATGGGATGAAGAAACTGAAGATGCTCGGCAAACCTTTGGTGACGCTGATCCATCGATATTCCCGGAAATTCACCGGTTCGCGATGCCTGAAGGATGTCATTGGAACGATATCCGCGAGACCTCCACCAATCTAGGCACCGCGCTGCAAGCGGCTATGCGGGAGATCGAGCGCGCCAATCCCGACACGCTTTTCCGCGTCTTCGGTTCGGCCGACTGGGGCAACAAGGAGAAGTTCTCCGACGAGCTGATGAAGGACCTGATCGAGGGTTTTTCTGGCATCAATCTCGGCAACACCGCTGTAAGCACCGACGTCCTGGGCGACGCCTACGAATTTCTTGTCGGCAAGTTCGCTGACGTCACTCGGCGCAACAAGGCTGGCGAGTTCTATACGCCGCGAGATGTGGTCAGGATGATGGTCGAGATCCTAGATCCGCAGGAAGGCGAAAGCATCTACGATCCCGCCTGCGGCACCGGGGGTATGCTGCTAGGAGCGATCGAGCATGTCGTGCGCCAGGGTGGCGACCCGAGGACCTTCTACGGCAAGATCTACGGTCAGGAGAAAAACCTTACCACAGCTGCCATCGCCCGCATGAACCTTGTTCTGCACGGAATTGAGGATTTCCAGGTCGCCCGCGAAGATACCCTACGGGAACCGGCTTTTTCCGATCCAAGCACCTCAGGCTTAGCGACGTTCGACTGCGTCATTGCGAACCCGCCATTCTCGCTCAAGGAATGGGGGCGCGAACTGTGGGAGTCCGATCCTTGGGGCCGTGCCGAGTTTGGACTGCCGCCTGAGAGTTATGGCGATTACGCATTTGTCCAGCACATGATCGCGTCGATGGCTTTCACCGGCAACAGCCGCATGGCCGTGGTGCTTCCGCAAGGCGCGCTGTTCCGCAAATCGGCGGAAGGCTCGATCCGGCAGAAGCTGCTGGAAATGGACATGATCGAAGCCGTCATCGGCCTCGCGCCAAACCTGTTCTACGGCACCCAATTGGCCGGTTGCGTGGTAATCCTGCGTCGCAAGAAACCGGCGGAACGCAAGAACAAAGTCCTGATCGTCGACGCCTCGACGCTGTTCCGAAAGGGGCAGGCGCAAAATTTCCTTGACGCCGAACACAGCGCGCAAATTGTTGGTTGGTATCGGAGGTTCGAGGACGTGGACGACCGCGGGAAGGTTGCCACTCTAGACGAGATCAAGAAGGAAGGCTGGACGCTCAACATCTCGCGCTATGTCCTGCCGCCTATTGGTCAGGATATCCCACCGCTGCCGTCAGCAATCGAGGCATTCAAAACGGCGCTTGCCGATGCCCGCGCGGCCGAGGATCATCTTCGTATAGTAATGACCGAAGGGGGCTGGCTGCAATGAGCAACATAAGTCAGCGCGAGCTGGAAAGCTATCTCTGGGGCGCGGCAACCCTTTTGCGGGGCCTCATCGATGCCAGCGACTACAAGCAATACATCTTCCCCCTGATGTTCTTCAAACGCCTGTCCGACGTGTGGGACGAGGATTACCAGCAGGCTTTCGAGGAGACCGGCGACAAGGGCTATGCCACCGACACCGCCAACGATCGCTTTGTGATCCCCGATGGCGCGCACTGGCAGGCCGTGCGCTCTGCTCCACGTGATGTTGGCCGGGCCCTGCTGTCAGCGTTCCTCGCCATCGAGGCGGCCAATCCCGAACGGTTGCAAGGCGTGTTCGGCAGCGCCAACTGGACCGACAAGGCGCAGATGCCCGACAGCACGCTTAAGAACCTGATCGAGCACTTTTCTAAGCACGAGCTGACTCTGGCGGCGGTGCCTGAGGATGAGCTTGGCAATGGCTACGAATATCTGATCAAGAAATTTGCCGACGACAGCGGCCACACTGCACAGGAGTTCTACACCAACCGCACGCTGGTTCACCTGATGGCGCAGATGCTGCAGCCCCAGCCGGGTGAAAGCGTTTACGATCCAACCTGCGGCACAGGTGGCATGCTGATTTCCTGTCTTGCCGAGGTGAAGCGCAGGGGGGGCGATGCGCGGACGATCAGCCTGTTCGGGCAGGAACTGATCACCATCACCGCCGCCATCGCTCGCATGAATCTGGTCATTCATGGCGTGGACGATTTCCACGTTGCCAGCGGCAACACCCTTGCAGCGCCGGCCTTCGTCATGGGCGACAAGCCGCACACGTTCGACGTGGTGCTGGCCAATCCACCTTACTCAATCAAGAAGTGGAACCGTGACGCTTGGGAACAGGATGCTTGGGGGCGGAACTTCCTCGGCACACCCCCGCAAGGCCGAGCGGACTATGCCTTCTTCCAGCATATTCTGTCTTCGATGGACCCGAAGTCCGGCCGGTGTGCGATCCTGTTCCCGCATGGCGTGCTTTTCCGCAACGAAGAAGCCGAGATGCGGCGCAAGCTGACTGCCTCCGATAAAATCGAGTGCGTGCTCGGGCTTGGGCCCGGCCTGTTCTATAACTCGCCCATGGAAGCCTGCGTGGTCATCTGCCGGTCGAGCAAGCCGGCGGATCGCAAAGGGCGCATCCTGTTTATCGATGCAGTGAATGAGATTGTTCGTGAACGCGCGCAAAGTTTCCTTCGGGCTGACAATCAGGATCGGATCCTCTCGGCTTATCGAAACTTTGCCAATGAAGACGGGTTTGCTGCCGTCGTCAATGTTTCGGAAGTGCAGGCCGCTAACTGCAACCTCTCGATCCATCACTACGTGAAGCGGCCCAAGGTTGTTCGCGACAGCGAGGGTTTGTCCTTGACTGCTATGTGGAGCGCCTTTGACGAAGACGGACGCGAATTCTGGTCCGGCATGGACGCGCTTGTGGATATGCTGGATGGCCTTGCGGCTGCGGAGGCCTCCGATGCTTGATCGTGTAACTTCCAAAGCAAGCTGGAATCAGGTGGCGTTTGGAGATGTAGTGCGCAAGGTCAACGACAAGGTTGATCCGTGGGACTCTGGACTGGAGCGCTATATTGCCGGGGAGCACATGGACACGGACGACTTGCGCATCCGCCGCTGGGGCTTGATCGGGGACGACTACCTCGGCCCTGCCTTCCACATGCGGTTCCGACCGGGGCATGTGCTTTATGGTTCCCGCCGGACCTATCTGCGCAAGGTGGCATTGGCGGATTTTGAGGGGATCACGGCGAACACGACCTTCGTGTTGGAAACGAAAGACCCTGCTCGTCTAATGCCCGAACTGCTGCCTTTCCTCATGCAAACGGAGACGTTCCACAGCTATTCGATCAAGCATTCGAAGGGTTCGGTGAACCCCTACATCAATTTCTCGGACCTCGAAGCATTTGAGTTCCCGTTGCCGCCGATACAGGAACAGGCGCGGCTGGTGGAAGCACTTGCAGCATACAGGGCAACTGAGGAGATTCTCGATATTGCAGCGCTAAGACTTTCCGCCACACGAGAATCCTACGTGAGTCGTATTCTTGAGCAGTATGGGGATGGCAAAGAAACTGCGACAGTCGAGAGCTTGCTGGTGGATGGCCCAAACAACGGTCGCTCACCCGCGCCAAGCGATAGTGACAAGGGCTTCAAAACCGTGAGCATTAGCGCCGTTCGCGCAGGGATATTTGATCCTGAAGGCTGCATAAAATTCGTACACATGACAGCGATAGAGGCTAAACAATTTACGGTGAAGTCGGGAGATATCTTTGCCGTTCGCGGAAATGGTAACCGCGATATATGCGGGCGTGTGGGGATCAGTCGTCAAACTTATCCTGATTTGGTCTACCCGGACTTGCTTATACGAATGCGGTTCAATCCCGAGAAGATTCTTGCTAATTTCGTTGTGGCTCAATGGAACCATGCAACCGTTCACGGCCGCCTTATTTCACGCGCAAAGTCCTCAAACGGCATCTGGAAGGTGAATGGGCAAGATATTCGAGCACATACGCTTGTCGTTCCCCCGCTCGAAGTTCAGCGTGAAGCGGTAAAGTTTCTTCATACACTCGATACCCAAGCGCGTTCGATTAAAGATCGTTTTAAGAATTTACGCTTAATGAAATCTGAATTATTTAAGGCGCTTGCCGGGGAAGCAAAGTGACGTTCACTGAAGCCAATACTGTCGAAGCGTATCTGCGTCACATTTCCGCGGGTGCGTCGTCGCTGTGTTCAGCATCATTCACCATCGGACTCACCCGCCGGCGTAGTCAGCGTACCGAAGCGCCATGTGAGCGCTATGCAATCAACTCGCCATTCGCTTTGCCTCGCGCGGAGCATCTTTGGTGACGAACCGTCCATCGATCCCGGCGGGGACGCGAAGAGAACTGATGATTGACTGCGGGCATCGCTGCTGTGCGTGCGGTGAGACTGTCTCGCTCGAAAAAGCCCACATCATTCCGTGGTCGGCCACCAAAGACCATTCCTTCGCAAATCTGCTCGTTCTTTGCAGTCTTTGCCACAAGCTGTCGCATGATCAGAATTGGGATGCGAAGACTCTTGAAGGATACAAGAAGAATCCGTGGGTGGCTCGCTACAGAGGCGTCCCAACTGATTCCGGCCCGAAACAGCTCGTAACTTTGAAGCTCGACACAACGAGGGAAGGATACGAAGAGGACAAAGTCCGCATCCTTGTGGCGATCGCCGCCGTTATCGATGCCTCGCCAAAGGACATACTCACGGTGTCTGTGAAGCAAGGTAGCATTCTTCTGACCCTCGCGGTTCCCGTTGATGGAGCTGGCCGACTGCTGCATTCAGTCGAAACTCAGGCAAGATTGCAGGAACTGCTGGGGACTATCAGGGTGTCTAAAATCGAGCCGGGGGCAGAAAGCGCAACATACCATGATGAGCGCGCCCGCAGCTTTGCCAGATTCAATGAGGGCAACACCGTCGAAGCGCACCTTTGTGACATTCTGGTTGGTCGATCGTCTTTCCGTCCTAAGGATTTATCGGCTGGCTTGGCGCGGTCGGGAGGTAAAGTAGCGGGCCTCGGCTGGCATTATGTCTCTCCTGTCGACCTTCCTAGACAGCCGCGAGAGGTACTGGTCGAGACCTATCTTCGGAATGCCCTCATTCGTCTGAATCCAGAGATTGCCGAAAACCCCAGCCGGGTTGACGATGTGCTTTACCGCCTTCGCGCCATTGTTATGGGCGCGCGTTCGGATGGGTTGGTAAAGGCCAACGAGGAATTTGCCGCGTGGCTGCTCGGCGAACGCTCAATGCCCCTCGGGAAGGACGGCAAACACATCACTGTGCGGCTAGTCGATTTCGAGAACATCGAGCATAACAGCTTTGTTGTCACGCAGCAGTTCACCATCCGCGCCGGCAAGACCGAAAAGCGCGCAGATTTGGTGCTGCTGGTCAATGGCTTGCCGCTGGTCCTGATCGAGGCGAAGACGCCGGTCCGGTCAAGCCAGAGCTGGCTCGATGCCGCCTTGCAGGTGCACGACGACTACGAGAACAACGTGCCGGAGCTGTTCGTGCCCAACGTCTTTTCGGTCGCTACTGAGGGTAAGGAATTCCGCTACGGCTCGATCCGCATGCCTGTCGACATGTGGGGGCCTTGGCGCGATGGCGACGGACCGCAGACGCTGACCGAGGTCGAAAAGGCCGCCACTTCGATGCTGCGTCCTGCCATGGTGCTGGACATGCTTGAAAGCTTCACGGCTTTCGCCACCCAGAAGGGCAAGCACCGGATCAAGATCATCGCCCGCTATCAGCAGGTGGAAGGCGTTAACAAGATCGTCGAGCGGGTCATTGCTGGCCAACCGCGCAAGGGACTGATTTGGCACTTCCAGGGTTCCGGTAAATCACTGTTGATGCTGTTTGCCGCGCGCAAGCTGCGCCTACATCCGGCGTTGAAGAACCCGACCGTGCTTATCGTGGTAGATCGCGTCGACCTAAACAGCCAGATCGCGGGCACTTTTTACGCGGCCGACATGCCCAACATGGTGCGCCCCGAAACGCGCAAAGACCTGCAATCGCTGCTGGTCAATGACGCCAGAAAAGTGGCGATCACGAATATTCACCTGTTTGGAGAAGCAGAGGGCGTTCTCAACGATCGAAACAACATCGTCGTGCTGGTGGACGAAGCGCACCGCACGCAGGAAGGCGACCTTGGCCGCAAGATGCGCGATGCCCTGCCGAATGCCTTCCTGTTCGGCCTTACCGGCACCCCAATCAACCGCGCGGACAAGAATACCTTTTACGCCTTCGGAGCCGAGCAGGATGAAGGCGGCTATATGAGCCGCTACGGGCTCAACGACTCTATCCGGGATGGCGCCACCAAGGAACTACATTTCGAGCCTCGGCTGGTTGATCTGCATATCGACCAGAAGGCTATCGAGGATGCCTATGCCGAGTTGACCTCTGACCTCACCGACGAGGATCGCGACCGGCTAGGCAAGGCAGCCGCCAAGATGGCAATTCTGGTGAAGTCTCCCGAACGCATCCGAGTCATCTGTGCCGATATCGCTAAGCATTTCCAGGAGAAGGTTGCCCCTAACGGTTTCGGCGCTCAGGTCGTCACGTTCGATCGGGAAAGCTGCCTGCTCTACAAGAACGAACTCGACAAGCATCTGCCGCCGCAAACCTCCGATATCATTATCTCCGTGAACAGCGGCGAGGCCGAGTACGCTCCCTACAAGCGCGACCGCGATGCCGAGGGGAAGCTCCTTGATCGGTTCCGCGATCCGAAGGACCCGCTCAAGATTATCATCGTTACGGCCAAACTGCTGACCGGTTTCGATGCGCCGATTCTCCAGACGATGTATCTGGACAAGCCGCTTCGTGATCACACGCTCTTGCAGGCTATCTGCCGCACCAACCGCCCTTACGGCGAGCAGAAGACGCATGGCCTGATTGTCGATTATCTGGGCATCTTCGACGATGTGGCGCAGGCGCTCAAGTTCGACGAAAAAGGCGTTCAGAAGGCCGTCTCGAACATCGCAGAGTTGGTGAATGCGCTGCCGACAGCGATGCAGAACTGCCTCGCTTATTTTGCCAGCGTCGATCGCGCGCTGACAGGCTACGAAGGTCTAATCGCTGCGCAGGAATGTATTCCCAACGACGATATGCGCGATGCCTTCGCTGCTGAATTTAGTGTGCTTGCCCGTATTTGGGAGGCCCTTTCGCCTGATCCGATACTGACGCCGTTGGAAAGCGATTTCCGCTGGCTGGCTCAGGTTTATGAGTCTCTCAAACCCTCTACCGGAACCGGCAGGTTGCTTTGGCACCGGCTAGGCGCAAAGACCATCGAGCTAATCCACAATAACGTCCACGTCGATGCCGTTCGCGACGATCTGGATACGCTAGTTCTGGATGCCGACCTCCTCGAAACCGTGCTCGGCAATCCCGATCCTGGGAAGAAGGCCAAGGAAATCTCCATCAAGCTGGCGGGGCGCCTGCGGAAGCACGCCGGCAACCCCAAGTTCAAAGCTCTGGGCGAGCGTCTGGAGGACCTAAAGAACCGCCACCAGCAAGGGCTTCTGCTATCGATCGACTTCCTGAAGGAACTCCTCGCGCTGGCCAGGGACGTGGTCAAAGCCGAACGCGAGACGCCTGTCGAAGAGGACATTGATCGAGGCAAGGCTGCCCTAACTGCGCTTTTTGAGGAGGCGAAGAACAGCGAAACACCAGTTATGGTCAACCGGGTGGTCGATGACATCGACGAGATTGTTCGAGCCGTGCGCTTTGACGGATGGCAGTCTACGCATGCTGGCGAACGTGAAGTCAAGAAGGCGCTGCGGCAGACCCTGTTTCGGTACAAGTTGCATCAGGACGCAGAGCTTTTCGAGAACGCTTACACCTACATCCGCGAGTATTATTGAGGAAGCGCTCCGCGACGGTCCTGCTTAGGGCACCCGTCTCCCTACCCAA
Source organism: Sphingomonas sp. Leaf34 (assembly GCF_001421805.1). Classification (GTDB taxonomy): domain Bacteria; phylum Pseudomonadota; class Alphaproteobacteria; order Sphingomonadales; family Sphingomonadaceae; genus Sphingomonas. The sequence goes on from NZ_LMLC01000001.1 coordinate 980,754, forward strand.
AGCGTGCCAAGCAGGACTTAAACGGCTGCCCAGCCGATCGACCTTTCAGCCTCAGCCTCAGCCGCCGACGTTCCCTGTGAAGTGCCATAAAGAAGGTGGTGCCGAGTAGGAACGGGGTTCCGGGGGGGGGGCATCGTTCGGAGAGGGCCTAACCGGTCCGGGCTTGTTGTAGATGTGGACCCGACTGTCCCGGGCTGTCCAAAAGCCATCCGCGCGCCCGGCGTTGACCTGATAGCGGGCGGTCCCGTCCGCGTTGAGGTCGACATCCACCTTCAAGCCTGCTTCCCCAAAGTGGTACTTGCCCACCAGAAGCTGCCGATCGGGTACAGGCACGGTTGGGACGATGCGGGGGCCACAGCCACCAGTCCAGCCAACGCAGAGGCACAGATCAAGCGAAGCTTAGCCACGACTTCCTACCCCAAGCGTCCCACGTAGGACCCAAACAAATAGCCGAGCTAGACCGCCTCCCGTAGGAAACATACTGCTGACCAACGTTATGTAACTTAAAGAAGGGTGGTGCCGCTTACAGGACTCGAACCTGTGACCCCCGCATTACGAATGCGATGCTCTACCAGCTGAGCTAAAGCGGCCCGACGTTGGATGTCTCCGGTCGAGGTGGCGGCGCTTAACAGGGGATCTGGGGGCTGACAAGCGGTTTGCACGTTTACGCGGCGTTTACCACGGGCGGTGCACAAGCGGGGCGGTGACTTGGGGACGCTGGCATGGATACGGTACATGGGCTCGACAGCGAGAAGAACGATGGTCCGGATGGCATCGTGGCGCTTGCGGGGAACGGCGGCGACCGGGACGGTAGCGCGGACCCCGACGCCCATAGCCGTACCGGCGAATCGACCGATGCCGGGGTGAACGACGTGATGTTCGATCTCGGCGGCGACGAGCGGCGGATGCATGTGCGCGCCTATACGCACTGGGTGTCGCTGCTGGACGGACGGCCGTACCCGTCGATCGCCAACCTCGAGCCCGAAACCATCACCGATTTCGGCCCACACAGCGTGCTGCTCGATTTCAGCCACGGGATGGGCGATCCGCGAATCGCATATCTCGGTCGTGCGCTGCGCGAGGAATGCGGGCTGGAGGGGCCGATCGCGACGATCGCCGACGTACCCAGCCGGTCGCTGCTGTCCCGTCTTACCGATCATTACCTGCAGATCATCGCGAATCGCGCGCCAATCGGCTTCGAGGCGGAGTTCGTCAGCAGCCGAGGCCGGACGACGTTGTACCGCGGGATCCTGATGCCGTTCTCGTCCATCGGCGACACGATCGATTTCATCTACGGCGTCATCAACTGGAAGGAACTGGCGGACGACACCCTGCAGGCGACGCTGGCGGCCGAACTCGACGCCGCCGCGCGCGCGACGCCGCCGTTGCCGGCCAAGGTCGCACAGGTCTGGGCCGATGGTCCGAGTGGCGGTTTCGCAAGCGAGCCGATCACGCCGGTCGTGCCCGAACTGGTGTTGGACGATCCGATGCCGGCGGACGATGTCCTTGCGGGGGCGCTTGGCGAGCAACTGGCGATGGCGCGCGAAACTGCCGCGCAGGCCCGCGCTGCCGAAGCGCGCAGCCGCGCCGCACTGCACCGGGCGCTTGGTCGCGCGCATGATCTCGCTGTGTCGGCGGCGCGCGACGGCGACGACTACGCCGCATTGCTGTCGGCTGCGTGCCTGCCGGGTCATGGAACGGCGCTGACGCAGATCGTCGCGCTTGTGTTCGGACCCGACTTCGACGTGGAGCGACGGACCGCGTTTGCGCACGTGTTGGCACACGCGCAGCGTCATCAGGTGCCGATCGGCGGAATGACAAGCTTTATCAGCGGATTCGGCGGCGATCTCGCTGCAATCGCTGCTGCCGAAGTCGCTGCGACTTAGGTGCAGCGCAGCATATTCCTTCGCACCTGCCACAAGCCTTGAGATAGCCGGACGGCGGGCGCATAGGCCCTGACCTATGGCGAACCAATCGTTGAAGACGCTCACCGACACCCTTGCGGGCCGGTTGACCGAACGGGCCCTTCCGGGCGAATTGAAGGACTTCGGTGCGAGCGAGGTCGCGCAGGCCGCGGCGTTCGTGGCCGCGACTGCCGCGCACCGCGATGACGGTGCGCCGGCGATCGCGATCGAGCCGATCAGCGCGGACGATACGCGGCGGCGGATGCGGCTCGCGATCGTCAACGATGACATGCCGTTCCTGGTCGATTCGATCGCGGCGGCGATCGGTGCGCAGGACATCGCGGTCGATCGAATCATCCACCCGGTCGTCCGGACGACGCGGACCCCCGATGGCACGCTGCAGGCGATCGACGCGGATGGCCAGGGCGCGGGCCGCCCCGAATCGATGATCTATCTGGAGATGGAGCGCGCCGACGCGCGCGACCGTCGCGGGCTGATCGAAGACCTTACCGCGGTGCTGGCCGACGTCCGTGCGGCGGTAACCGACTGGCGCGCGATGCAAGCCGCGCTCGACGACGATATCGCCAAGCTGCCCGAGGGCGAAGGTGCGGCGCTGTTGCAGTGGTTCCTGAGCGGGCACCTCACGTTGCTCGGCCACCAGATCTGGCATCGTGACGGGAGCGGTCACGCCGCGCTCGGCATCGCGCGCAACGACCACCGCGTGCCGATCCTGGCGGAAGCATCGCGCGCACTCGCGATCAAATGGTTCGAGGCGGGCAACGATGCGCCATTGCTGCTCAAGTCCAACCTGATCTCGACCGTCCACCGCGCCGTGCCGCTCGATCTGGTGCTGGTTCCGGTGATGGAAGGCGCGACCGTCGCCGGGCTGTCGATCTATAGCGGATTGTGGACCAGCGCCGCGCTGGCGGCGATGCCACGCGACGTGCCGGTGCTGCGCGCGCGGCTGGCGGCGCTGAAGAACAAGTTCGGGTTCGATCCGCGCGGGCACGCCGGCAAGGCGCTGACGCATGCGTTCACCGCGCTCCCGCATGACCTCGTGATCGCGTTCGCCCCCGATGCGCTCGAGGATCTGGCGCTGACCGCGATGAGCCTCGCGGATAGGCCGCGGCCCGCGCTCGTGCTCGTCGAATCGGCGCTCGGCCGGCACCTGTTCGGGTTCGTCTGGCTGCCGCGTGACGACGTCACGACCAGCCGCCGGGTCGCGATCGGCGACATGCTGGCCGAGGCGGCGAATGCGAGCATCCTGAACTGGTCGATCGCGCTCGAGGACGGCGAGGTCGCGATGATTCGCTACACGCTCGATCTGCGCGGCGAAGGCCGGATGCCCGACGTCGCGCCGCTTGCGCTGCGGTTGCAGCGGATGGTGCGCGGCTGGGTGTCGGACGTCGAGGCCGCCTTGGTCGAGACGTTGCCGCCAGCGCGCGCCGCGCGCCTCGCGCTCAAATGGGCCGCCGCGTTCCCCCAGAATTACCGCAACCTCAGCACCCCCGCCGAGGCTGCCGAGGATATCCAGCGGATCGCTGCCCTGACCGATCCCGCCGCGCGCGGTGTGCGGCTGGTCCCCAGCGACGTCGGTGCCGATCCGCAGCTCAAGATCTACAAGCTGGGCGGCGCACTGCCGCTGTCGGACGCCGTGCCGGTGCTGGAAAACTTCGGCTTCCGCGTGATCGGTGAACTCCCGACGCGGCTGCGCGACGACAGCGTGCCGTTCGTGCATGACTTCGTGCTGGAGGCCAATGACGCAGCGCAGCAGAGCGATGCCGGCATTCTGGAGGGCGCGATCGCGGCGGTGCTGGAAGGCGCGGCGGAGAATGATGCGTTCAACCGGCTGATCGTCGAACTCGGCATGCGTCCCGAAGCCATCGTGCTGTTCCGCGCGTGGTTCCGGTATCTGCGTCAGGCCGGGCTCCCTTACGGGCTGACCACCGTCGTCGATGCGTTGCGGCGTGCACCGAAGGTCGCGGCGGCGCTGATCGCGCGCTTCACCGCGGTTCATCATCCGGAGCATCCAGGCAACGCGATCGAGGCGGACCAAGCGATCGAAGCCGGCCTCGACGCGGTGACTGCGATCGACGACGACCGTATCCTGCGCGCCTATCGCAACCTGATCGCGGCGACGCTGCGCACCAACGCGTTCACGCCTGCCGCGTCGGAGGCGCTCGCGTTCAAGCTCGACAGCCATCTGATTCCCGGCCTTCCCGCGCCCGTGCCGTGGCGCGAAGTGTGGGTCTATTCGCCACGCGTCGAGGGCATCCACCTACGCGCCGGCCCGGTCGCGCGCGGCGGCCTGCGCTGGTCTGATCGTCGCGACGATTTCCGCACCGAGATCCTCGGGCTGATGAAGGCGCAGCGCGTCAAGAACGCGGTGATCGTGCCGACCGGCGCGAAGGGCGGCTTCTATCCGAAACAGCTCCCTGCCCCGTCGAACCGCGACGCATGGCTCGCCGAGGGGACCGAGAGCTACCGGATCTTCATCCGCACCTTGCTGTCGATCACCGACAACATCGTCGAGGGCAAGATCGTCCATCCGGACGGCGTGACGATCCTCGACGGCGAGGATCCGTATTTCGTCGTCGCGGCGGACAAGGGTACCGCGACGTTCAGCGACGTGGCCAACGCGCTCGCGCTCGAACGCGGATACTGGCTCGGCGACGCGTTCGCGAGCGGCGGCTCGGTCGGCTACGACCACAAGGCGATGGGCATCACCGCCAAGGGCGCATGGCTCAGCGTCCAGCGGCACTTCGCCGAACGCGGCCTCGACGTGCAGAGCGAGAGCATCACCGTCGTCGGCTGCGGCGACATGTCGGGCGACGTGTTCGGCAACGGCATGCTGCTGTCGAAGACGCTGAAGGTCATCGCGGCGTTCGATCACCGCCACATCTTCCTCGATCCCGATCCCGATCCGGCGGCGAGCTGGACCGAGCGCAACCGGATGTTCGCGCTGCCGCGGTCGAGCTGGGCGGATTACGATGCGACGCTGATCTCGAAGGGCGGCGGCGTGTTCGCGCGCACCGACAAGATCGTGAAACTGTCGCCGGAGGTGCAGGCTGCGCTCGGCGTGACGGTGAGCGAGATGGAGCCGGGTGCGCTCATTTCGGCGATTCTCAAGGCGCCCGCCGACCTGCTCTGGTTCGGCGGTATCGGCACCTATGTGAAGGCCGCCTCCGAGGCGAACGTCGCGGTCGGCGATCCGGCGAATGACCGGTTGCGCGTCAATGCCGAGGATCTGCGCGTGATCGCGATCGGCGAAGGCGCGAATCTGGGTGTCACGCAGGCCGCACGCATCGCGTTTTCGGCGCGCGGCGGGCGGATCAACACCGACTTCATCGACAATTCGGCGGGCGTCGACTGCTCGGATAACGAGGTCAACATCAAGATCGCGCTCAACCGCGAGATGATCGAGGGCCGGCTCGAGTACGAGGATCGCAACACGCTGCTCGCCAGCATGACCGATGACGTCGCGCACCTCGTGCTGGAGGACAACCGCCTGCAGACGCTGGCGCTGTCGATCGCCGAGGCGGATGGCGCGGTGGCGATGCCGAGCTATGTCCGCGTGATCGAGATCTTCGAGAGCGCCGGCCGGCTCGACCGTGCGGTCGAGGGCCTCGCGTCGAACGACATCCTGCTGCGTCGCGGCCAGGATGGGTTGGGGCTCATGCGCCCTGAACTGGCCGTGCTGCTGGCGACCGCCAAGCTCGGGTTGCAGGACGCGATCGAGCATGGCGACATCGCCAAGGACGACGCGTTGAAGCCCGACCTTCACGCCGCCTTCCCCGCGGCGATGCGCGAGCGGTTCGAAACGGCGATCGACGAGCACCGGCTGCGGCCCGAGATCGTCGCGACCAAGCTCGCCAACCGGATCGTCAACCGACTGGGCATCCTCTACCCGTTCGAACTGGCGGAAGAGGAAGGCGCGGCGATGGGCGATATCGCGGCGATGTTCGTCGTCGCCGAGCGCCTGTTCGACCTGCCGGCACTGTGGGCGGAGATCGAGACGGCCGTCATGCCCGAGGCGGCGCGGATCGCGCTGTTCGACGAGGTGGCGGTCGCGACTCGTTCGCAGATCGCCGATCTGTTGCGCGTGTCGGCACCGGGGACGGCACCGGGCGACGTACTCGCGCGACTGGCGAAGGGCATCACGCAACTCGACAGCCAGACTGCGGCGTTGCTGCTCGAGGAGGCGAGTGCGCAGAGCAGCCGTATCGCGGGCCAGCTCGAAGCGGTCGGTGCACCAAGCGATCTGGTGCGCAAGGTGGTGCGGTTGTTCGAGATGGACGGCGCGGTCGGGCTGGCCGATCTCGGCGAGCGGATGACGCTCGACGAGGCGGTCCTCACACGTGCGTTCACGCATCTCGGGCAGGCGCTCGGGCTGGACTGGGCGCAGGCGAACGCGGCGCGGATCAGCCCGACCGATCCGTGGGAGCGCCTGCTGATTGCCGGCCTTGCGCGCGATTTCCAGCAGCTGCGGCTGGAGTTCCTCGCGCGTCGCGGGGCGCAGGATCCGCAGGGTGCTGTCGAGGCCTGGCTGACCGCGAACGCAACGCGCGTGGCGCAGTTCAAGGCGGTGATCGACCGCGCGCGGCATGCCGCGGTCCCGAATGCGGCGATGCTGGCGCAGATCGCCGGGCAGGCCCGGGTTCTGCTAGGCCGGTAGTTCTTGCCCTCTCCCTTCAGGGGAGAGGGAGGGGCCCGCACGCGCTCGCGTGTGGGAGGGTGAGGGGCATGAGGCTCGGGACGCGAACCCCACAGCCCCTCACCCTCCCGTCGCCTACGGCTCCGCCTTCCCTCTCCTCAAGGGGAAGAGGGACAAGCATTACGCCCGCGCCGCCTTCTTGGCCGCGAGCTCCGCCTTCCAGCCGCGCGCGCGCCACCACATGATCACCCCGGTCACCGCGAGCACCGCGGGCAGGATCCCGCCGAGGAAGATGATCGCCTGCCACAGCGCGCCCATGTCGGTGCCGTCGTGGATCCGTCGCATCCACCGCGCCACGCCTGTCTGCGGCCGTGCGGGCGCGGCCGTCGCGCCGCCGGTGTCGTCGGCGATCTTCACCCCGACCGGCGTGCTGCCGCGCGCGAACGTCACCGTCCAGTCGGCGCTGAGATCGGTCGGCCACGTGACGCTGCGCAACGGCGCGCCGCCGGCGAGTGACCGCGCCTTGCCGATCGCCACGGCGAGCGGCTGCGCCGGTTTCGCGAGCGGCTTCGCGCGCATCATCGCGCCGCGATCGGGACCCCCGCGCGGCCGCGACGCCTCGCCGGTGATCTTGCCGAAGAATTGCGGGAACGAGATCCACGCACCGGTCAGCGACAGCACGAACAACGGCAGCGCGATCCAGAAGCCGAACAGGTGATGCAGGTTCGTATCGGCGTTGCGATGCCGCCGGTAGCGCAGCCCGCGCGTCCATTTGCCGATCGTCGGCCACCACAGCCACAGCCCGGTAAAGCACGACACCATCATCGCCACGCCGATCCAGCCGACGATCGACCTGCCGACGCCGGGCAGTTGCAGGCTGCCGTGCAGGACGTGAAGGAACCGAACCAGCCCCCCGTTCGACGCCGACACCTCCAGCACGCGCGCGGTCGGCGGATCGAGATACACCATCGTCCGTTGCGGCGGGCCCGGCCGCTTAGGCGCGATCCCCGCAGCCGCAGCGGCCACGACGACCGGCCCGCCATCCTCGGGCATCGTCAGCTGCGCGATCCGCTCGCCGTGCGTCAGCCGGGCCGCCGCCGCCGCGACATAGGCGTCCGGGTCGCGCACCGTCGTTCCCGACACCGCATAACGGCTTGGATCGACGATCCGGTCGAGCGCATCGTGCCACACCAAAGCCGCGCCGCTGAGCGACAGCGGAATGATCAGGACAGCCAGGATCAGCCCGATCCACTTATGGACCTGAAACCACGCGCGTCGCATCGCCAGCTTATTCATCGCATATTCCCCCGTTCGTGCAGCGTGGCATGGCGGGCCTACGCAAGTCCATCCATCGCCTTTCCGTGCGTGCTCAGACATCCGCCCAGCGACGCAGCAGATTATGGTACACCCCCGTCAGCCGGACCGTCGCCGGATCGCCCTGCCCCTGCGCGGCCGCGATCGCCTGCACGCCCTGGTCGAGGTCGAACAGGATCCGTCGCGCACCGTCGTCGCGGACCATCGACTGCAGCCAGAAGAACGACGCCACCCGCACCCCGCGCGTCACCGGCGCGACGCGGTGCAGGCTGGAGGCGGGATAGAGCACCATGTGCCCCGCGGGCAGCTTGACCGATTGCGGCCCGAACTGATCCTCGATCACCAGCTCGCCGCCGTCATAGCCGTCGGGATCGGCGAGGAAGAGCGTCGCCGACAGGTCGCTGCGAATCCGGAAGTCGGAACCGCGCCTGATCCGGACCGCAGTGTCGACATGCAGCCCGAAATCCTGCCCGCCGGCATAGCGGTTGAACAGCGGTGGGAAGACTTTCAGCGGCAGCGCGGCGGCGACGAACAGCGCCGACTGGCCGAGCGCATCGAGGATCAGGCCGCCCGCCTCGCGCGCGGCGGCCGACTCCTCGGGCAATTGCTCGTTGCGCTTGGCCAGCGCGCTTTGGGAGCCGGACGTCGCGTTGCCATCGATCCAGTCGGCCGCGTCGATCAGCGCACGGATCCGCGTAACGCCAGCGGGATCGAGCACGTCGGGGATCGCGATCAGCACTGGCCACCCTCCCGCAGCGCCGCGACGCCACGCGTGCGGAAGGCCGGGATCGCGCTGGACGCGAGCCACGCCTCCGCCTTGGCGAGAAACGCCGCATTTCCGCGCTGCCCAGCCTGTTGCAGCCACCCCAATGCCATCTCGATCTCCCCCACCGCCCCGAGCAACCGCGCGTGATTGAAACACCCTCGGAAATCGCCGCCCTCGGCCGCCCGGGCGTAACAGTCGGCCGCGCGGTCAAGATCGCGATCGCACGCCCACCCGTCTTCGGCAAAGCTGCCGACGAAGTTGAGCGCCTTCGCACTCGCGAGCCCCGCATCCATCGCCGCCACGCGTTTCAGCCACGCCAGCGCGGCCGGCTTGTCCTCGGCCACGCCGTCACCCAGCGCGAGCAAGGTCGCATAATTGTACATCGCCCAGTCGAGCCCGCGCTCGGCCGCGATACGGTAGCATTCGGCGGCGCGCGCCTTGTCGACGCGCGTACCCCAGCCGAGATCGTAGCAGCGCCCGACCATGTTGAGCGCCATCACGTGATGCTGCGCCGCGGCCTTGGTGAACCAACCGAGCGCCGCGACGGGATCGGCGGCGACGCCGGTGCCGTCGAGCAGCATCTGCCCATAGACCGCCTGCGCCTCCGCGACGCCCGCGTCCGCAGCCTCGCGCACGAACGCCGCGCGCTCGTCCGGACTGCCGGAAAGGCGCGCGGCGATGGCGTCGGGCGTCAACGTATCGATCGCCGTCACGGCCACCCCTTTTTAGAAACGCAGGTTCACGGTGCCGAACACCGTACGGCCGGCCGCTATCGACGCATAATGGCTGGTGAAGGTCTGCGAGAAATAGGTCTTGTTCGTCAGATTCTGCGCGTTGACGCTGAGGTCGATAGTGTCGGTCAGCTTGTAACTCGCGCGCGCATCGAAGCGCCAGTAATCGGGGATGCTGCGCGTCAGCACCTTGGTTGCCGGATTGACCGAGACGACGCCGGCATCGTTCTGCGTTGCGGTGCGGTTGTCGGCATAGCCACCGATCTGCTCGTCCATGTACAACGCGGTGCCACCGATCTGGAGCCGCTTGGTCACGTCGATATTGGTCGTCGCTGTAAAGCTGTTCTTGGCGGTCTGCGGTACCTGCTTGCCGGTGTTGACCGAGACCACACCAATCGTTCGTGCAGGCTGGATGCCGGGACGCGCCGCGGCGGTCAGCGTCGTGAAACCGCCGTCGATGATCTTGGGGTCGAGATGCGTGAACCCGCCGAACACGGTCCAGCCGGGCAGGATCGTCCCGCTGACGTTGAACTCTACACCGCGGATCCGCGTCTCGCCGATGAACGATGCGGTGTTGGTGTCGTCGAGCACGCGCGCGTTGGAAATCTCGGTCTGGAACACCGCGGCGCCGAGCTGGAGCTGCTCGCCGAACAGGCTGGCCTTGGCACCCACCTCGTACGACTTGGTTTTTTGCGGCTTCAGCAAGTTGAGCACCGCCGCGGAGATCGCATTGTCCTCGCGGCCCTCGCCGAGCAGGCTGTTGGGGGGTGTGGCGGCGGTCGCGTAGCTTGCGTACAGGCTGGTTTCCGACGTCGGCTTGAAGACGAGGCCGGCCTGCCAGTTGAACAGATTGTCGACCCGCTTGATTCGCGTTTGCTGGGCACCTGGCAAGGTAACTGTCGACTGGAAGCGATCGTAGCGCGCACCAAGGTTCAGGATCAGCGCGGGCATCAACGTGATCGAATCGAACGCGTAGACCGCCTTGGTATTTGCGTCGTTCTGCGTCTCGGTCGAGGGCGCACCCTTCACGATGGGCGTCTGGGTGGTCGACGTATCGCTCGTGTAGTTGACCCACGGCGCATACGGATTTGGATCGAACAGGCTGACGCAGTAGGACCGCGCGATCGTGACCGTGTCGCAGCGCGGGCTGATCGTCGATCCGTTCGCCGACACGAACGTCCCGCGCCGCGTCTTCTCCCAGGAGATTTCGGTGCCGAGCGAGAAGCTGTGCTCGATACCGCCGGTGTTGAACTTCCCGTACAGGTCGGTCTGGTCGACGATGCTCTCGCTATAGCCATAGCGCGTGTTGCCGCGCGTCCAGACATAGCCGCCGCCCGTCACCTTCGTACCGCCCGTGATAGGATTGACGCCACCGGTTGCCGTCGCGGTGGTGCCATAGACATTGCCCTGGCTGTCATCGGGCAACGTGAAGATGAAGCTTTGCGAGCTGTGCGTGTAGCGTGCGGTGTTACGCAGCGTGATGCCGCCGAAATCATGCTCGACGCGGAGCGTCGCCTGATTGGTGGTCGCATCGCGGAAGTCGCGCGCCGCCAGCCCGTAGAAGGTCTTGCGCGAGACATAGCCGGTCTGGTCGCTGGCGGTCGTCACGGTGCCGAGCGCGGGCTGGGTCGTGACGTTGCCGGTGCCGGGATGATTGGCGATCGTGTAGAGATAGGGGATGCCGCTGTCGGGCAGTTCCTCGCTCTCCATATGATAGAAGCTCGCGGTCAGCCGGGTCGGCGTGCCGAGCCCGACCGCGAACGACGGCGCGATGCCCCAGCGTTTCTGCCAGATCGCATCACGTCCTGCGACGTCCTGATCATGCCACATCCCCTCGATGCGGAAGGCGGCGGTGTCGGAGACCTTGAGGTTCACGTCACCCGTGACGCGCTTATAGTCCGCCTCGCCGTAGCTGGCGCCGAGCGATCCGAAGGTGTCGAGCTGCGGCAGGCGCGACAGGATGTTGATCGTGCCCCCCGCCGAGCCGCGACCGCCGAGCGTCGAATCCGAGCCGCGAACGATCTGGACCGAATCAACCGCGAATACTTCGCGCGTCTGCGACGCTAGATCGCGGACGCCGTCGACATAGATGCTGCCCTGGCTGTCGAACCCACGGATGAAGGGACGGTCGCCGATCGGATTGCCACCCTCCGCCGCGCCGAAGGTGATGCCGGGCACGGTGCGCAGCGCGTCGGCGAGGCTGTTCGAGCCGGTCTGCTCGATCACTTCCTTGGGCAGGACGATCACCGACCGCGGCGTGTTGACCAGCGGCGCGACCTGCTTGGGGCCTTCGTCGTGAATGCGCTGGCCGTTGACGAGGATTTCCTCGCGCTGCTGCGCATCCGTCACTGGTGCCGCCGCCTTGTCGGCATCCGCCGCATAGGCCGGCGCGGTCGCGAAGGCACCGACGCACGACAGAGCAAGGAACGCGGGCACGGAGGACGAACGCGGCAACGATGCGCGCGGCGACGGTAGCGACATGGACAAACCCCTTTGTTCTTGAGGGGCTCGCTATTGAGAGTCGTTCGCACTGTCAACGCTAATGCGAGTAGTTCTCAACGCAAATTAACGAAGAGCCATGTTCTCAACGCGCTAGCAAGATTGGGCGGATCGTCTGCGACAATGCGGATGGCGTCGATCTCGGCGACGAGCGCCGACAGCGGCAGCGCGAGACGCGTTGCCGCTACCTCGAGCGCCTGCCAGAAGACGGGTTCGAGACTGATCGAGGTCTGGTGGCCAGCGATGGTGATCGAGCGTTTGACGGGGCCGTGGAAGCCGCCGGCTGGCGCCTCGATCACGCGGCGATCACTCGGTGTCGAACAGCGACGCGAGCTGTTCGATGATCGTCCCGCCAAGCTGCTCGACATCCATGATCGTCACGGCGCGCGCATAATAGCGGGTGACGTCGTGGCCGATGCCGATCGCGACGAGCTCGACCGGCGACTTGCTCTCGATCCAGCCGATCACCTGGCGCAGATGGCGTTCGAGGTACGAGCCCGAGTTCACGCTAAGCGTCGAATCATCGACCGGCGCGCCGTCGCTGATCACCATCAGGATGCGACGCTCCTCGGGCCGCGCGACCAGCCGCGCATGCGCCCACATCAGCGCCTCGCCGTCGATATTTTCCTTCAGCAACCCCTCGCGCATCATCAGCCCGAGCGAGTTGCGCGCGCGCCGCCACGGTTCGTCGGCGCGCTTGTAGACGATGTGACGAATGTCGTTGAGCCGCCCCGGCTGCGGCGGACGCCCGGCGGCGAGCCACGTCTCGCGGCTCTGTCCGCCCTTCCAGGCGCGCGTCGTGAAGCCGAGGATCTCGGTCTTCACACCGCAGCGCTCGAGCGTGCGCGCGAGGATGTCCGCGCTGATCGCCGCGATCGAGATCGGTCGTCCGCGCATCGATCCCGAATTGTCGATCAGCAGGGTCACGACGGTATCGCGGAAATCGGTCTCGCGCTCGGCCTTGTAGCTCAGCGACAGCGTCGGGTTGACGATCACGCGCGCCAGCCGCGCGGCGTCGAGAATGCCCTCCTCCTGGTCGAAATCCCACGACCGCGACTGCTGCGCCATCAGGCGGCGCTGCAGGCGGTTGGCAAGCTTCGACACGGTCGATTGCAGATGCACGAGCTGCTGGTCGAGATAGCCGCGCAGCCGCGCCAGTTCGTCCGCGTCGCACAGCTCGGTCGCGGCGATCACCTCGTCGAACTGCGTCGTCCACGGCTTGTAGTCGAACGCGCCGCCCATGTCCGCGAAGGGGCGGTTCGGGCGGACCGGCTGCATCCCCTCCTCGCCATCGTCGCCTGGCTCGCCGTCGATGTCGTCCATCGACTCGTCGCTCTGCTCCTGGCCGTCGCTTTCCTCGTTCTGCTGCTCGGCCTGTTCGCCGCGCGCCTCGACTTCGCCCTGGCCGTCCTCGCCCTGGTCGTCGCCTTCGTCGCCCTCGTCCTGCTGCTGCTCGTCGGTGCCCTCGTCCTCGGAGCCGCCCTCGTCGCTCTCCTCGGGGACCTGATCGCCTTCGACGAGTTCCAGCTCCTGCAGCATCTTCCGCGCGAGACCCTGGAATGCTTTCTGGTCGTCGAGCGCGTAGGCCAGCGCGTCGAGATCGGTCTTGCTCTCGATCCACTCACGCACCAGCGCGAGCCCGGGCGCGGCGATCGCGGGCGAATCCTGCCCGGTCAGCTTCTCGCGCACCATCAGGCCAAGCGCGGTCGACAGCGGCACTTCGTCACGATTGCGCGCACGCGTGATCGGATCGGCGCGGAGCCGAACGTCGAGCGCACGATCCAGATTGTCCGCGATCCCCGCATAGCCGCGCGACCCGAGCGCCTCGATCCGCGCGGTCTCGACCGAATCGAAAACCGCGCGGGCGACTGCTTCGACCGGTGCGGCGCGGTTGTGCAGCGCGATGTCGTGCAGCTTCAGCCGCAGCGCGAAGCCATCGGCGAACCCACGCGCCTCCGCCACCTGCTCGGCCGGCAAGGCGCGGGCGGGCATCGGCACCTTGATATGCTTGCCGCTCTGCGTCGGCGCGTCCGCGGTGAAGGCGAGCTCGACCTCGGGCTCCTCCGCGATTGCGCGTGCCGTCCCGGCCAGAACCGCCTTAAAGCGATCGAGAGGCGTTTCGTTCGCCAAAAGCTTACGCCTTGCCCACCACGCTCTCGGGGAGATCCTTGCCGAACACGCGCTGGTAATATTCCGCCACCAGCGGCCGCTCGGCCTCGTCGCACTTGTTGAGGAAGCTCAACCGAAATGCGAAGCCGACATCGCCGAAGATCAGCGCGTTCTGTGCCCAGGTGATCACGGTGCGCGGGCTCATCACGGTCGAGATGTCACCGTTGACGAAGCCCTTGCGCGTCATGTCGGCGACGCGGACCATGTTCTCAACGACCTTCTTGCCGTCGGGCTTGTCATATTCGCCCGACTTGGCGAGTACGATCTGCGCCTCGACCTTGGCGGGCAGGTAGTTGAGCGTGACGACGATGTTCCAGCGATCCATCTGGCCCTGGTTGATCTGCTGCGTGCCGTGATACAGCCCGCTGGTGTCGCCGAGGCCGACCGTGTTGGCGGTCGCGAACAGGCGGAACCACGGGTTCGGGCGGATCACGCGGTTCTGGTCCAGCAACGTCAGCTTGCCCTCGGTCTCCAGCACGCGCTGGATCACGAACATCACGTCCGGGCGCCCTGCGTCATATTCGTCGAACACGAGCGCAGTCGGGGTCTGAAGCGCCCAGGGCAGCAGGCCTTCGCGGAACTCGGTGATCTGCTGGCCGTCCTTGAGCACGATCGCGTCGCGACCGATCAGGTCGATTCGGCTGATATGCGCGTCGAGGTTGATGCGGATGCACGGCCATTTGAGGCGCGCCGCAACCTGCTCGATATGCGTCGACTTGCCGGTGCCGTGATAGCCCTGGACCATCACGCGACGGTTATGCGCAAAACCTGCCAGGACGGCGAGCGTGGTGTCCGCATCGAAGACATACGCCGGATCGAGATCGGGGACGCGCTCGTCGGCTTCCGAGAAGGCGGGCACTTCCATGTCGGAATCGATGCCGAACATCTCGCGCACCTTCACCATGCGGTCGGGGGCGTCGAGGATCGTGGTCTCGCGGCTGTCGGGCTGGGTATTCGGGATATCGGTCATGTTGGCCTCGTGTTCCCGGTAGCTCTAGGCCAAGCGCGGGCTGTTACTCAACCGCCGCTGTACGATTGGTCGGGCGATTGACCGGATGAGTTAGACGAACCGCCGGGATAGCAGCGGGTTCCGGATCGGGCGGCGTGAAATCTCGATCAGAGTAAGCATGCATCATACCGCACGGCCGTCATCCGAGCGAACGCCGGAATCCCACAACCGTCATCCCAGCGAACGCTGGGATCCAGAGCCCCACTCGATTCCATGCTTGGCTCTGGATCCTGGGTCGAGCCCAGGATGACGGAGTGGTTACGCGAACGCGGCCGCGCCCTTCAGATGCTGGTACGCGGCGATCACCTTCTGCAACTCCGATTCATGCGCACGGTCGCCGCCGTTGCGATCGGGGTGATAGCGGCGCACGAGTTCGCTGTAGCGTTTGCGCAGCGTGGTCCGGTCGGTGTCCGTCCCCAGCCCGAGCACGCGCAACGACCGTCGTTCGCCATCGGATAACACGCGACCGTCCTTGCGCGCTGCCGCCATCCGTTCCCCGAAGCGCGCACCGATCGCGTCGATCGGGTCGGCGAAGTCCGCCCATTTGGGCGGCGTGTCGCCGCCGCCATGCGCGAACGCACGCGTCTCGCGCTCCCAGCCCGCCATCGGCCGCTGGGCATGATGGATCTCGTCCGCGGTCATCCCGTCGAAGAAATTATAGCCGGCGTTGAACGCGCGGACATGCTCGAGGCAGAACCAGCGGAACTGCGGCGGCCCGCTGTCACTCGGCCCTTCCAAAGGCGGCGCGCGAAATTCGCCCGGTCCTTCGCAATCGCGCCACATGCAGACGCGCCCGGTCCCTTCCACGCGGCCGTGAAAGCGCGGGCTGGGGCGTTCCTTGCGATTGTTCTCACCGTCTTCGCTCACTGGCTCCCCGCGCTTTCCGAAACGGGCTATATAGGTTCGATGACAGACCTCGCCACCGGCTCCGTACAGGACCAGATCACCGCGCGCCTCACCACCGCGCTCGCGCCCACGCAGTTTACCGTCGTCAACGAGAGCGGACTCCATGCCGGCCACATGGGCGACGACGGCACCGGCGAGACGCATTTCCGCGTCGAGGTGGAAACACCGGCATTCGAAGGCCTTAACCGCGTCGCGCGCCAGCGGCTCGTAAACCAGGCGCTCGCCGACCTGTTGAGCACGAAGATCCACGCGCTCGCCATCAAGGCCCGCGCGCCCGGGGAGCTCTGATGGCGTACAAGCTCTGGTACTGGCCCTCGCTCCAGGGACGCGGCGAGTTCGTCCGCCTCGCGCTCGAAGGGGCAGAGATCGCGTATGAGGATTGCGCGCGCGGCGTAGGCGAAGAGGGTTTGCTCGCCGATCTGAACGACCGCACCGGACGGACGCCGTTCGCGCCGCCCTATCTCGAACTCGACGGGCTGGTCATCGCGCAAGTCGCCAACATCCTGCTGTATCTCGGCGAGCGCCACGGCCTTGCGCCATCGACCATGGCCGACCGGCTCTGGCTCAACCAGCTGCAGCTGACGATCGCCGATCTCGTCGCAGAGGTCCATAATGTCCACCATCCGGTCGCGATGATGGACTATTACGACGACCAGAAGCCCGAGGCCGCGCGCGCAGCCAAGCAGTTCCGCGACGAGCGCCTCCCGAAATTCCTCGGCCATTTCGAGGATGCGGCGCAGGCCAATCCGGGCGAGTGGTTGATCGACCACCGCTGGAGCTATGCCGACACCTCGCTGTTCCAGATCGTCGAGGGGCTGCGCTACATGTTCCCGCAGCGGATGGAGACGCTCGAACCGGACTATCCCAATCTCCTCCGCATCCGCGACCGGGTCGCCGACCTGCCCGGCATCAAGGCGTATTTGCAAAGCGACCGCCGGATCGCGTTCAACACCGACGGCATCTTCCGCCATTATCCCGAACTGGATGCGGCATGAGCATGCCCGAATCCTCCCCCGCCAGGGGGAGGTGGATCGCGCAGCGAGACGGAGGGGGCGGGAAGCGATGACTGTCGTTCCGTGTCCTCCCCCTCCGTCAGGCTTTGCCTGCCACCTCCCCCTGACGGGGGAGGATTCATGAGCGGGCGCACACCGCGCCCTGCCGCGCGGATCCTGCTGGTCGACGGTGAAGACCGCGTGCTGATGTTTCGCTTCACCCCCGACGATCGCCCGCCGCTCTGGTGCACGCCCGGCGGCGCGGTCGATCCGGGCGAGAGCTATGCCGCCGCCGCGCGCCGCGAGCTCTGGGAGGACGTCGGCCTCGACATCGACTGCGGCCCCGAGGTCGCGCAACGGACGATCGACTTCCTGACCTTCGACGGCGTCGAGGTCACCGCGGACGAACGCTATTTCCGGGTCGACGTCGACACGTGCGACGTGAAGGCGGGCAATCTCACCGAACAGGAGAAGCAATTGCTCGTCGGTCACCGGTGGTTTTCCCGAAACGACATCGTCGCGCATGACGAAACCATCTATCCAGCAGACCTGGTCGACCTTCTCGACGCCTCGGAACCTGCCAAGGGATAGCGCACATGCTCGATGATTTCGTTCTCCAGACCATCCTGCCGTCGACGCACGATCTGGGCGGGTTCAAGGTTCACCGCACGCTGCCCAACAAGGAACGGACGATGGTCGGCCCGTTCCTGTTCTTCGACCAGATGGGCCCCGCGCATCTCGAGGTCGGGTCGGGCATCGACGTGCGGCCGCATCCGCACATCAACCTGTCGACCGTCACCTATCTGTTCGACGGCGCGATCGACCACCGCGATTCGCTCGGCACGCAGGCGCGGATCGAGCCCGGCGCGGTCAATCTGATGACCGCGGGCCACGGCATCGTCCATTCCGAACGCTCGCCTGGCGACGAGCGCGCCGGGGGGCCGACGCTGTCGGGGATCCAGACCTGGCTGGCGATGCCCGAGTCGGTCGAGGAGATCGATCCCGCGTTCGAGCACGTCACCAAGGCGCAATTGCCGGTGATCGATGCGCATGGCGCGCGCTCGCGGATCATCATGGGGAGTCTGTGGGGCCAGACCGCACCGACCACGACCTATTCGGGCACGATCTACGCGGACATCGCGCTCGATCCCGGCGCGAGCGTGCCGATCGATGCGGCGGCGGAGGAACGCGCGATCTATCTCGCGATGGGCGAGGCGACGCTGGAGGGCGTGCCGCTCGAACCACAGGTGCTCTACGTGCTGCGTCCCGGCATCGCGGCGACGCTCCGCTCGGCGACCGGGGGGCGTGCGATGCTGTGCGGCGGCGACGCGTTCACGAGCCCGCGCCACGTCTGGTGGAACTTCGTCAGCTCCAGCCGCGACCGGATCGAACAGGCGAAACGCGACTGGAATGCGGGCAATTTCCCGAAGGTGCCCGGCGACGAGAAGGAATGGATCGAGATCCCCGCGGTCCCGAAGACCGTCAGCTACCCCTGAGAAATCCTCCCCGCCAGGGGGAGATCGCGCAGCGAGACGGAGGGGGAGGACACGGAACGTTTCCCTTTCCTCCCCCTCCGTCAGGCTGACGCCTGCCACCTCCCCCTGGCGGGGGAGGATCGAAAATGCATCTGGCGCTTGTCCCGACCCCCGCGGTACCGCACACTCCCCAAAATTGGCGCAGACCAGATCGGCCCCCGAACCAGAAGGGGCCGACGAGCGGGAGAGAAAGACATGACCGAGCTGCAGAGCCTCCGACTATCCACCGGCGTGGACCTCGACGTCGCGATCAGCGGCGATCCCGCGCATCCACCCGTCATCCTGCTCCACGGCTTTCCCGAATCGCACCGCACCTGGCGTAACATCGCCCCAGACCTCGCGCGCGACCATTATGTCATCGCCCCCGACCAGCGCGGCTATGCCCGCTCGTCTAAGCCCGAGGGCGTCGCCAGCTACACCCCCGACAAGATCGTCGCCGACCTGCTCGCGCTCGCCGATCACCTGAAGATCGACCGCTTCACGCTGGTCGGTCACGACTGGGGCGGCGCGGTTGCCTGGATGGCCGCGCTCCAGCATCCCGACCGGATCGAACGGCTGGTGATCGTCAACGCGCCCCACCCGCTCGTCTTCCAGCGGACGATCTTCGACGATCCCGAACAGCGCAAGGCGAGCCAGTATATCCGCCGCTTCCGCGACACCAGTATCGACCAGGGGCTGACCGGCGCGGGGCTCGAGAAATTCCTCGGCTCGACCTTCGCACATCATGTGACGCAGGCGATCGCGGGCAAGGACAAGGCCGCCTATCTCGACGAATGGTCGCAGCCGGGCGCGATGACCGCGATGCTCAACTGGTACCGCGCCAGCGCGATCGTCGTGCCCGCAATGGACGAGACGCCGCCGCGCCCCGCCTTCCTGGATGCGCCCTTCCCGCCGATGCGGATGCCGGTGCTGGTGATCTGGGGCATGCGCGACACCGCGCTGCTGCCGAGCCAGCTCGACCTTGCCGACTATGTGCCCGAACTGACGATCGAAAAGGTCGATGCCGGGCATTTCGTACCCTGGGAAAAGCCCGAGGCGGTGATCGCCGCGATGCGCCGCTGGGGGATCTGAAAGACGCCAGCGCCCCTGCCGCTACCTGGCTGCTTCCTGACCACCGCATTCTGAAAGCATTCAGCGGCGAGGGAGCAAAACCTCTGTCATGCCGTTTGATACGGCGTTGAAGACAGGAGAGCAGTCATGCGTAAGATGATCCTCGCGGCCGTTGCCGCCGCCACTTTGGTTCCCACGTTCGCCACCGCGCAGAGCTATGGCGAAGTCCGCCGCGACCAGCGCGAAGTCCGCCAGAGCCAGCGCGAACTCCAGCAGGCCCGCCGTTATGGCGACCGCGGCGACATCCGCGAAGCCCGTCGCGAGCTGCGCGAAGACCGTCAGGAGCGCCGCGAGGACTGGCGTGACTATCGCCGCACGCACGGCAACGTCTATCGCCGCCCCGCTTATGTCGGCCCGCGCGGCTATCGCTATCGTCCGGTAAGCGTCGGCTACCGCTTCGCGCCAAATTACTATGGCCGTCAGTACTGGATCAACGATTATCAGACCTATCGCCTGTCGCGTCCGGCCTATGGCTATCAGCGCTGGGTCCGCTACGGCCGCGACGTCGTCCTGGTCGACACGCGCAACGGTCGCGTCGCGCAGGTCAACAACGGCTTCTTCTACTAAGCCGATTGATGCCGGCCGGGAGAAATCCCGGCCGTCTCAATCCTTGTCGTACGCGCCGCGCCGCATGACGTAATCGCGAGTCTCATAGGGGGCGGAGAGCCCTTCGACCCAGGCACCGTGCGCATGCGTCAGCGCCACCAGTTCCATCGCTCGTTCGCCCGGCCAACCGCGTACGCGCACCTCGTGCCGGTGCAGATCGCGGTTGGGCTCCATCATCACCCAGCCGAGCGGTCGCTCGGCCGTCGCACGTGCCCCCGCCGCCTCCATCGCGATCCGAATCCGCTCGCGCGACGCCGCGGGCAGATACTGCCACACCACCGAATGCATCAGCACGCGCGTGACGCCCTTGCGATGCGGCTCGGCCAACCGCGCCTCGACCCAGTCCGCCGCATCGCCTTGCACCAGATCGACGCCCTCCTCGCGCACCATCGCGATCGCCGCCGCGAGCCGCGCCTGCCGCTCGACCGCATCAACCCAGACATACGCCTCGAGCCGCGCCGCCGCGACAGGATCCGCGACATCCACCGGCTGAATGTCGACGCCGCGAGTCGACTCGATCGCGACCGGCGCGGTTTGCGGCGGCGCACCCCGCCATTCGGGGCGGATCGTGACCGGCGATGCCGATGGCCCGACCGCCACGCCGCCAAGATCGAACCGATAGCGGTCGATCAGAAGGTTGAGCCCCGCGCTCGATCCGATCTCGAGCAGCTCGAACCGCGGCCCGTATCGCTCGGCCAGATGCAAGATGCCGGTCATCATGCCCGCCGACCGCGCCGCCTCGTTGGTCTGCGGCGGCCCGTCGAGCCACGGCAGCAAGACCGCATCCTGCGCAACGAGCGTTGCCTTCACCGTGGCCGCAACGCGCGTTGGGTCGGTCTGCGCGCCGGAAAACACCGCCGAAAGCGCCGGGTCCACGCCCGCCCGGTGCAGCGCGTGCAAGCCGCCGACCAGCCGCAACGCCAGCGCATCGGCGACCGGCTCGCCCGCCCAGTCGAGCGCCCGCCGCCCCGTCGCGCTGTCGCGATCGAGCGCGTGCGCCAGCGCCGTGCAGACCCGCGCCGTCACCGGCGCGTCCATCGCGGTGCAATAGCCCGCCTGGATGTCGAAGCATGCGCGGTTTGCCGGTTCATTTGCCATGTGCAGGTTGTTGCACCCGCCAAGCGCCACCCGTAAAGCCCGGCGCGTGCCTGACTCCCAGATCATTATCGCCGTCCCCAAGGGACGCATCCTCGCCGAGGCGCTGCCGCTGCTCGCGCGTGCCGGCATCCATCCCGAAGCGTCGTTCTCGGACGAGAACAGCCGCGCGCTCCGGTTCGCGACCAATGATCCGGACATCTCGCTGATCCGGGTACGCGCGTTCGACGTGGCGACCTTTGTCGCGCACGGCGCGGCGCAGCTTGGCATCGTCGGTTCGGACGTGATCGCGGAGTTCGGTTACTCGGAACTCTATGCGCCGGTCGACCTCGGCATCGGCCATTGCCGGCTGTCGGTCGCGGAACCCGCCGCGATGGCGGCGAAGGACGATCCGCGCGGCTGGAGCCATGTCCGCGTCGCGACAAAATACCCGCACGTGACCGCGGCGCATTTCGCGGGCCGCGGCGTGCAGGCGGAATCCGTGAAGCTCAACGGCGCGATGGAGCTGGCCCCGACGCTCGGCCTCGCGCCGCGCATCGTCGACCTCGTCTCGTCAGGCCGCACGCTGCTCGAAAACGGGCTCGTCGAGGTCGAGACGATCATGGAGGTCACCAGCCGCCTGGTAGTCAACCGCGCCGCGATGAAGACGCGCGCACGGGTCGTGCCCTTGGTCGAGGCGTTCCGTCGCGCGGTCGAGTCGCAGGAGCAGGCCGCATGATCCGCCTTTCTACCACCGACGTGGACTTCGCGGCGCGCTTCACCGCGCTCGTCGAGGACCGCCGCGAATCCGACGCCGGCGTCACGCAGGACGTCGCCGCGATCATCGCCGCCGTCCGTCGCGATGGCGAGACCGCGATCTGCGACCTCACGCAAAAGCACGATCGCCACGACCTCGAGAGCACCGGCTGGCAGATCGCCGCCGCCGACTGCAAGGC
Organism: Sphingomonas sp. Leaf34; assembly: GCF_001421805.1. Classification (GTDB taxonomy): domain Bacteria; phylum Pseudomonadota; class Alphaproteobacteria; order Sphingomonadales; family Sphingomonadaceae; genus Sphingomonas. Next base: position 1,002,979 of record NZ_LMLC01000001.1, read on the forward strand.
CGCGTTCGACGCGCTCGATCCCGATCTGCGCACCGCGCTCGAACTCGCCGCGACTCGCATCCGCGCGTATCATGAGAAACAGCGGCCGCTCGACAGCGACTCGGTCGACTCGGCGGGCGTCCGGCTCGGCGCGCGCTGGTTGCCGGTCGACGCCGCCGGGATCTACGTCCCCGGTGGCCGCGCCGCCTATCCCTCCTCGCTGCTGATGAACGCGATCCCCGCCAAGGTCGCCGGCGTCGGCCGTCTCGCGATGGTCACGCCGACCCCGGACGGCCAGATCAACCCGCTCGTCCTCGCCGCCGCGCATCTCGCCGGCGTCGACGAGGTCTGGCGTGTCGGCGGCGCACAGGCGGTCGCCGCGCTCGCCTATGGCGCAGGCCGGATCGCGCCCGTCGACGTGATCACCGGCCCCGGCAACGCCTGGGTCGCCGAAGCCAAGCGCCAGGTCTACGGCGTCGTCGGCATCGACATGGTCGCGGGCCCGTCGGAGATCGTCGTCGTTGCGGACGCGCTCAACGACCCCGAATGGACCGCCGCCGACCTGCTCAGCCAGGCCGAGCATGACGTGACGACGCAGTCGATCCTGTTCACCGACGATGCCGCCTTCGCCGACAAGGTCGCGGACGCGGTCGACCGCCAGTTGCGCGACCTCGCCACCGAGGCGGTCGCGCGCGTCGCGTGGGACACCAACGGCGCGATCGTCGTCGTCGAGACGCTGGCGGACGCGATCCCGCTGGTCGACCGGCTCGCCGCCGAGCATCTCCAGCTCGCCATCCCCGATCCGCAGGGTTTCTTCGACCGCATCCGCCATGCCGGCTCGGTGTTCCTCGGCCGCTACACGCCCGAGGCGATCGGCGATTACGTGGCGGGCCCGAACCACGTCCTGCCGACCGGCCGCCGTGCGCGATTCGCCAGCGGGTTGTCGGTGCTCGACTTCATGAAGCGCACCAGCTTCCTGGCGCTCGACGAAGCCGCGTTGCGTGAACTCGGCCCCGCGACCGTCGCGCTCGCCAATGCGGAGGGTTTGCCCGCGCATGCCAAATCAGTGGCGCTGCGGCTCCGCCTCAACCACTGATTTTGTTCGCGCGGAGGCGCGGAGGTGTCGACCTCGCCGCGCAGTGGCCCTTCGATCACCGGCCGATGAGGAGATCGGAGCGGCTGCGCCGCACGCAACACCTCCGCGTCTCCGCGCCTCCGCGCCTCCGCGCGAACCAATCTTCTTCGCCTAGACACAGGCGAAACGCTAAGGGCTGACACGCAAGCCCCCCGCGCGTACAGGCAACCGCTTATGTCCAGAACCGCCCCCCGCACAAAGGCGCGCGCCGCCGCGCGTCTCGCCGCCGTCCAGGCGACCTACCAGCATGAGATGGAGGGCACCGCGATGCCCGTCCTGCTCAACGAATTCCACCAGCACCGGCTCGGCGCGACGATCGAAGACGTCGAATATGCCGAGGCCGACGTCGATTTCTTCGACGACCTGGTAACCGGCGCCAACGCGCGCGCGGGCGAGATCGACGGGCTGATCGAAGGCAAGCTCGCCAAGGGCTGGACGCTCGCGCGGCTCGACAAGCCGATGAAGGCGATCATCCGCGTCGGCACCTTCGAACTGCTCGCGCGCAAGGACGTGCCCGTCGCCGCGGTCATCAGCGAATATGTCGACGTCGCGCATGCCTTCTACGACAAGCGCGAGTCGGGCTTCGTGAACGGGTTGCTCGACGGAATCGCGAAAGAGGTTCGGGGCTGAACGCTCGTCATCCTGCGCTCGACCCAGGATCCAGAGTAACGGCGCGCACCGTTCGTAGCTCTGGATCCTGACTTTCGTCAGGACGACGGCAGTGCTTGGGGAGCAGCAATGACCGAAGCCGAGTTCATCGCCGCGCTCCGCCGCCTCCCGCTCCACCCGGCGGCGCGTAGTCTCAACGACGACACCGCGCTGCTCGATGCAGGCCCGCTCGTCATCACCACCGACACGCTCGTCGAAGGCGTGCATTTCCTGCCCAGCGACCCGCCGCAGGACGTCGCGTGGAAGCTGGTCGCGACCAACCTTTCCGACCTCGCCGCTAAGGGGGCGATCGCCGAAGGGATCCTCCTCAACTACCCCTTGGGCGACGACGCGTGGGACCCCGCCTTTGTCGACGGGCTCGCCGACATCCTCGCGGCGTTCGACACGCGGATCATCGGTGGCGATACCGTCACGCTGCCGCCGGGCGCGCCGCGCATCCTGACCGTCACCGCGTTCGGCAGCGACGCCGCCGCGCCGGCGCGGGGCGGTGCGCGCGCCGGCGATGCGCTCTACGTCACCGGCACGATCGGCGACGCCGGCGCAGGGCTCGCCATCGCGCTCGGCGAGGACGGCCCGGCCGAGCTGCTGGCTGCGTACCGGCGCCCGCAGCCGCGCCTCGCCGACGGGCGCCTGCTCGCGCCGCAGGTCCATGCGATGATGGACGTGTCCGACGGCCTGCTGATCGACGCCGCGCGGATGGCGCGCGCGAGCGGGCTCGCGGTGGCGATCGACCTCGCCTGCATACCGTTGTCGCCTGCCTATCGTGCCTTTTCGGGCGACCGGATCGCGGCGGCGACCGCAGGCGACGATTATCAGCTCCTCTTCGCCGCGCCCGAAGAGTTCGTCACGGATGCGACGCGGATCGGCGCGTTCTCGTCCGGCGCGGGCCTTACCCTCCACGACTCGGGCACGCCCGTCCCGCTCCCGGCAAGTCTAGGCTATGAGCACGCCCCGCGGGGATAACTTGCGCAATACCCCTGCACTGATAGGCTCCGGACATCGGGACTCGGCAAAGCCGAGACCGGAGGAGGAACTGGAAAAGGGATAGCGCCGTATGACGACCGTCTATTTGGCCATGATCTGCGGCGTCATTGCCGTCCTATATGGGTTCGTCACGAGTCGACAGGTGCTCGCCGCCTCTCCCGGCAACGCCAAGATGCAGGACATCGCCGCCGCCATCCAGGAAGGCGCGAAGGCCTATCTCGGGCGGCAATATACCACGATCGCGATCGTCGGCGTCATCGTCGCGGCGATCCTTCTCCTCACGCTCGGCATGATCTCGACGATCGGCTTCGTCATCGGCGCGGTGCTGTCGGGCGTCGCGGGCTATGTCGGCATGAATATCTCGGTCCGCGCCAACGTCCGCACAGCCGAGGCCGCGCGCACGTCGCTGCAGGCCGGGCTGACGATGGCGTTCCGGTCCGGCGCGGTCACCGGCATGCTTGTGGCGGGCTTGGGGCTGCTCGCGATCAGTGCGTTCTTCTGGTATCTCACCGGTCCCGCGGGTCACGCGCCCAACGACCGGATCATCGTCGAGGCGCTGACCGCGCTCGCGTTCGGCGCATCGCTGATCTCGATCTTCGCGCGTCTGGGCGGCGGCATCTTCACCAAGGCGGCAGACGTCGGCGCGGATCTGGTCGGCAAGGTCGAGGCGGGCATCCCCGAGGACGACCCCCGCAACCCCGCGGTCATCGCCGATAACGTCGGCGACAATGTCGGCGACTGCGCAGGCATGGCTGCCGATCTGTTTGAAACCTATGTCGTCACGCTTGGCGTCACGATGATCTCTATCGCATTGCTGATCCAGGCGAGCGGTGCCGAGCTGATGCGGCTGATGACGCTCCCGCTGCTCGTCGGCGGGGTGTGCATCGTCACCTCGATCATCGGCACCTACATGGTCCGGCTCGGCGGCGGCAGCATCATGGGGGCGCTCTACAAGGGCTTCTTCACCTCGACGTTCCTGTCGATCCCGGCGATCTATCTCGCCACGCAGTACGTGCTCGGCGATCTCCACCGCGTGATCGGCGGCGCCGGCTTCCTTGATCCCGCCACCGACGACCTGACGACTCAGGCCGCGCCATCGCTGACGCAGAGCTTCACCGGCATGGACCTGTTCTGGTCGATGATGATCGGGCTGGTCGTCACCGGGCTGATCGTGTGGATCACCGAATATTACACCGGCACCAACCACCGCCCGGTCCGGTCGATCGCCAAGGCGTCGGAGACCGGCCACGGCACCAACGTCATCCAGGGGCTTGCAATCAGCCTCGAATCGACCGCGCTGCCGACGCTCGTCATCGTCGTCGCGGTGATCGTCGCCTATCAGCTCGCCGGGATCATCGGCATCGCCTTTGCCGCCACCGCGATGCTTGCGCAGGCGGGGATGGTCGTCGCGCTCGACGCCTATGGTCCCGTCACCGACAATGCGGGCGGCATCGCCGAGATGGCGGGCCTGCCCGACGACGTCCGCCAGCGGACCGACGCGCTCGACGCGGTCGGCAACACCACGAAGGCGGTGACCAAGGGCTATGCGATCGGCTCGGCGGGGCTCGCCGCGCTCGTGCTGTTCGGCGCCTACACCACCGATCTCGCGACCTATTTCCCCGACGTCACGGTCGATTTCAGCTTGAGCAATCCGTACGTCATCGTCGGGCTGCTGCTCGGCGCGTTGCTCCCCTATCTGTTCGGGGCGTTCGGGATGACCGCGGTCGGTCGTGCCGCCGGCGCGGTCGTCGAGGAGGTCCGCGAGCAGTTCCGCACCAATCCCGGCATCATGCTCGGCACCAGTCGCCCCGATTACGCGCGGACGGTGGACCTCGTGACGAAGGCGGCGATCCGCGAGATGATCGTGCCCTCGCTGCTGCCGGTGCTGTCGCCGCTCGCGGTGTATTTCATCATCACCGCGGTCGCGGGGCAGGCCGCCGGCTTCGCGTCGCTCGGCGCGATGCTGCTCGGCGTGATCGTCTCCGGTCTGTTCGTCGCGATCTCGATGACCAGCGGCGGCGGGGCCTGGGACAATGCCAAGAAATATATCGAGGACGGTAACCATGGTGGCAAGGGCTCGGAAGCGCACAAGGCCGCGGTGACGGGCGACACCGTCGGCGATCCCTACAAGGACACCGCCGGCCCTGCGGTGAACCCGATGATCAAGATCACCAACATCGTCGCGCTGCTCTTGCTCGCGGCGCTGGCCGGCGGCGGTATCGGCTGATCGAGCCTGATCGCCGAGCGGCGGGGTACGCCGCCTGCTCGGCGATCATCATCGCAAGCGCGCCGCCGCCCCGCTCGAACCCTCGAAGGACATGGGCGGTGCCCCTCGCCGGAAGACTCCACAACGGAGCAAATCCGCCGACTACGGATGCATCTCGCTTGGACGAACGGCAATGTGTCCCCGCATCCTCGGGTCATGCGAAACCGGCCCGAAAACCATCTCTTCTACGGCGACAACCTTGCCGTCCTTCGCAAGGAGGTCGCCGACGAGAGCGTCGACCTGATCTATCTCGACCCGCCGTTCAATTCGAACGCCAATTACGGGATCCTGTTCAAGGAGCCCGATGGACGCGCGTCGAACGCGCAGATCGAGGCGTTCGAGGATACCTGGCACTGGAACGAGACCGCGGAAGACGCCTTCGACCAGGTCGCGCGGAGCGGCAACACCAAGGCGTTCGACCTGCTCAACGCGATGCGCGGGTTTCTCGGCGACAACGACATGATGGCGTATCTGGCGATGATGGCGGTCCGCCTGCTCGAACTGCACCGCGTGTTGAAGCCGACCGGCAGCCTGTATCTCCACTGCGATCCGACCGCGAGCCATTACCTGAAACTCCTGCTCGACGCGATCTTCGGCAAGCGGCATTTCCAGAACGAGATCATCTGGAGCTATCGCCGCTGGCCGTCGGTGTCGCACCGGTTCCAGCGGATGCACGATTGCCTGCTGTTCTACACCAAGCGCGAAACCGGCAACCTGTTCAACACGCTCACCGTGCCGCCCTCGCCAAGTTCGCAAAAGCGCTGGAAGGGCGCGCTGCAGAAGGTGACGTTCACCGCGGACGGCGCGCGCAATCCGACGCAGGAATCGGGCCTGTCACCGGGCGTCGCGATGAACGACGTCTGGGACATTCCGATCATCGCGCCGGTCTCGAAGGAGCGGCTGGGCTATCCGACGCAAAAACCGGTGGCGCTGCTCGAGCGGATAATCGCCGCGTCGTCAAACGCGGGGGACGTGGTGCTCGACCCGTTCTGCGGCTGCGGCACCGCGGTGCACGCCGCGGAAAAGCTCAAGCGGCAATGGATCGGGATCGACGTCACGCATCTCGCCATCTCGCTGATCGAAAAGCGGATGAAGGACGCGTTCCCCGCGGTCACGTTCACCGTCGAGGGGACGCCGAAGGACCTCGCCTCGGCGTATGATCTCGCCTTGCGCGACAAATACCAGTTCCAGTGGTGGGCGGTGTCGATGGTCGACGCGCTCCCGTTCGGCGGCCGGAAAAAGGGCGCGGACGGCGGGATCGACGGGCTGATCTATTTCAACGACCACGATAGCGCGTCGGGCAAGATGGTCACGCACCGCGCGATCGTCTCGGTGAAGGGCGGGCTCAACCCCGACACCGCGATGGTCGAGACGCTCGCCGCGACGATCGCGCGCGAAAAGGCACCGATCGGCATCCTCATCATGAACGCCAAGCCGACGCGCGAGATGGAACGCCGCGCGGCCGCCGTCGGAATCTACCGTGCCGGTGTCGACGAGGCGTTTCCCAAACTCCAGATCCTGACGCTCGCCGACCTGTTCCAGGGCAAGCGGCCGCGCATCCCCAATGTCGACCGCGCCGCCTTCCGCCGCGCCGCACGTGAGGCGACCGTGCACCAGCCGAGCCTGTTGTGACCGCTGCGCCGCCACCGCTCTGGCAATGACAGGACTCCCTTGTTTCTCTCCCACGGAACGCCGATATCCGAATCACACAAGCGGGCATGGGCATGACGCCTGTGACCGCGCTTCGGCCCTGCTTTCCTTTTTCGCGAACCTGCGGTAAGGGCGCTCGTCCCGAAATTCCCCCAATTCAGAGATTATATTTGGCCAAGGAAGAACTGCTCGAGATGCGCGGCCGCGTGGTGGAACTCCTCCCCAACGCGATGTTCCGGGTTCAGCTCGAAAACGACCACGAGATTCTCGGTCACACCGCCGGCAAGATGCGCAAGAACCGCATCCGCGTGCTGGTCGGCGACGAGGTGCTGTGCGAACTCACCCCGTACGACCTGACCAAGGGTCGCATCACCTACCGCTTCAAATAAGCCCGTGGGCGCCTCGGCGCCCGCCGCTTGCTGTTACGAGGCATTAATGGTGGTCCCAGCACTCGTCTTGGCCTCTTCCTCGCCCCGCCGCCGCGACCTGCTCGCGCGGCTCGGCGTCGTACCGTCGCGCGTGGCCTCGCCCGATATCGACGAGAACCCGCGCAAGGCCGAACCCCCGCGCGCCTATGCGCTGCGTCTCGCGGTCGAGAAGGCCGCCGCGGTCGCACGGGCGGAGGGCGAGATCGTCCTTGCTGGCGACACGACGATCGCGCTTGGCAGCCGCATCCTGCCGCCTGCCGATACGCTCGACATTCAGCGCGACCTGCTCGGCAAGCTATCGGGGCGGCGCCACCATTGCCTGTCCGCGGTCTGCGTGATCGACGCGACCGGCAAGGTCCGTACGCGCATCGCCGACACGATCGTCGCGTTCAAGCCGCTCTCGGCCGCCGAGATCGACGACTATCTCGCGTGCGGCGAAGGCCTCGGCAAGGCCGGCGGCTATGCGATCCAGGGCCGCGCGGAGGCGTTCGTGCGCTTCCTCTCGGGTAGCCATTCGGGTGTGATCGGCTTGCCGTTGTTCGAAACGCGCGCGCTGCTGAAGACCGCGGGCGTCGCGCTTGCCTGATACGGGGCCTGCATGGCTCTACGAAGCCGGCATCGGCGAAGCGCGGGCCGCGCTGGTGCAGGACGACCGGATCATCGAGGCCGCGATCGAGCTCGATGACGGCAACGCGCTGAAGGTCGGCCTCGTCGCCCGCGCCCGGCTCATTGAGCTGCTGCCGGGCCGCCGCGGCCGCGTCACGCTCGACGCCGGCGACGCGCTGATCAACCACCTTCCGGCAGGCATCACGCAGGGCGCCGGCCTGACCGTCGAGATCGTCCGCGACGCGCTGCCCGAAGCGGGCCGTGCGAAGCTCGCCAAGGCCGTCCCGAGCGACCTGCCCCCCTGCCCCGCGCCGACGCTCTATGAGCGCCTGGTGGCGACCGGGCTGCCCATCCACAGCCCCCGCGCGCACGAACCCGACGCGCTTGAGGCGGCGGGCTGGTCCGAACTGCTCGACGAAGCGGTAAGCGGCGAGATCGTCTTCCCCCTCGGCGCGCTGCGCCTCTCGCCGACGCCGGCGATGACGTTGTTCGACGTCGACGGCGCACCACCGCTGGATACACTCGCGATCGCCGCCGCGCATGCCGTGGCGCGGGCGATTCGTCGCCACGGCATCGGCGGCTCGATCGGGATCGACTTCCCGACGCTTGCCGGCAAAGCGCAGCGCACCGCCGTTGCCGTGGCAATCGACGAATCCTTGCCGCAGCCGTTCGAACGGACCGCGATGAACGGCTTCGGCTTCCTTCAGATCGTCCGCCCGCGCCCGCGCGCGTCGATCCCCGAAATCCTGCGCGCCGATCCGGTCGGTGCAGCGGCCCGCGCGACGCTGCGGACGCTCGAACGCACGCCGCCGACCGCGTCGCGCCGCCACACTTTGCCTGCCACGGTCCATGCACGCCTGCTGGCGCGTCCTGCGTGGCTGGCGGACCTCACGCGGCGCACCGGCGTCGTCCACGACCTGGAGAGCGCCCGATGACCGCGACTGCCTCGACCGTCACATGTCCGATCTGCGACCAGCCTGCGGTGCCTGAGTACAAGCCGTTCTGCTCGAGCCGCCACCGCGACCGCGACCTGTTGCAGTGGCTTGGCGAAGGCTATCGCATCCCTGGGCGCGCAATCTCGCAAACGGGGCTGGACAGCGCCGAAGACCCCGACTAAACGCGCCCTTCCGATCGCAAGGTCGGACGCTTCTCCGGTCCCAGACCGGACGTGCCCGGATAGCTCAGTTGGTAGAGCATGCGACTGAAAATCGCAGTGTCGGCGGTTCGACCCCGTCTCCGGGCACCATTTTTTCCCACTCCCGTTCGTGCTGAGTAGAGACCGGGTAGCTGTGTCAGCAGCATATCGAGCGCGCGTATCGAAGCATGGGTTCCGCGCGCCAACCTGCCCTCCGATACGCCGTCTCGATACGCCGCCTACGGCAACTGCTCGACGGCTACTCAGGACGAACGGCAGGGCGCTCGGACGCCCACGCGGTCGGTTTAGCGAACGATCCGCGTGACATGGCCCATCTTCCGGCCGGGTCGGGCGGCGCCCTTGCCGTACAGGTGCAGATGGGCGCCGGGTTCGGCGAGGAGCTCGGCCCAGCGATCGGCGTCGTCACCGATCAGGTTTTCCATCGTCGCGTCACGCCCGGTCAGCGTCGTCGCGCCGAGCGGCAGGCCGCAGATCGCGCGGATGTGGTTTTCGAACTGCGAGCATTCGGCGCCTTCGATCGTCCAATGCCCCGAATTGTGCACGCGCGGCGCCATCTCGTTGAACACCGGGCCGTCGGCGCCGACGAAGAACTCGCATGCCAACACGCCGACATAGTCGAGTTCGGCGGCGATCCGCTCGGCCAGCGCAGCGGCTTCCCCGGCCTGCGCCAGCACCGCGGCGGGTGCGGGAACGGTCGAGTGGCGCAGGATCGCGTCGCGGTGGACGTTCAGCGGCGAATCGTAGCGCTGGATGCCGCCATCGAGGCCGCGCGCGATCAGGATCGAGAATTCATGGTCGAACGGCACGAACGCCTCGAGCACCGCAGGGCCGCCGATCGCGTCCCACGCCGCCTGCGCCGCGGCGGGCGTGTCGATCTTGACCTGCCCCTTGCCGTCATAACCGAAGCGCGCGGTCTTGAGGATCGCGGGGGTCCCGATCGCCTCCAGGCCCGCCTGCAGGCTTTCGAGGCTGTCGACCGCGGCCCAGGGGGCCGGACGGCCGCCGACGCTCTCCACGAAGCGTTTTTCGCCGATCCGTTCCTGCGCTACGCGGAGCGCGCGGGGGCTCGGGTGGACGGGAACGCGGTCGGCGAGCCATTCGACCGGGTCGACGTCGATATTCTCGAACTCGTAGGTCACGACGTCGCACGCGTCGGCGAAGTCGGCCAGCACGATGCGGTTGTGATAATCGGCGCGCGTCATCGTCGAGGCGGACTGCGCGGCGACGCTCTCCTGGTCGGGCGCGAGGATGTGCGTGTGATAGCCGAGCTGCGCCGCGGCGGTGGCGAGCATGCGGCCGAGCTGGCCTCCACCGAGGATGCCGATGGTCGATCCGGGGGGCAGCGGCGTCATGTCAGCGTCTTTCGGGATATCGGCTTTAAGGCGGCGTCAGGCGGGGTCGGTGGCGACGGCGTCGGTCTGCGCGGCGCGCCAGGCCTTGAGGCGGGTAGCAAGCGCCTCGTCCGCGGTCGCCAGGATCGCGGCGGCGAGCAGCGCTGCGTTGATCGCGCCGGGTTTGCCGATTGCGAGCGTGCCGACCGGGATGCCGCCGGGCATCTGGACGATCGAGAGCAGGCTATCCATGCCCTTGAGCGCCTTCGATTCGACGGGCACGCCGAGCACGGGCAGATGCGTCATCGACGCCGCCATCCCGGGAAGGTGCGCCGCGCCACCCGCGCCGGCGATCACGACCTTCAGGCCACGGTCGGCGGCGGTCGTCGCATAGTCGTACAGGCGTTGCGGGGTGCGATGCGCGGAGACGACCCTGGTCTCGTGCGCGACGCCGAGCGCGTCGAGCGTCTCGGCGGCGTGGCGCATCGTCTCCCAATCGGAGGTGCTGCCCATGATGATGCCGACTAGAGCCACTTCCGCCCCCCGATTCAGGAAGCGCCGTGCCTAGCGACGAGCGCGGACAAGGGCAATGTCTTGGTGGACGCCGTGGGAGTGGACGACCGACATCGGGCTTTCGCGTCGCACGAACTGCACTTCCCCGGCGAAGGCCGGGGCCCAAGTGGGCAACATTGCTAACGAAGGACGGTGCTCCGGTATCGCCACCTTCCCAATTGGGCCCCGGCCTTCGCCGGGGTGGTATCGCTCACCAGAAGCTGCTTACCTCTCGCTCAGATAATAGCGGTCCGTCGCGGTCAGGTCTGCGTCGAGTTCGTAGACGATCGGCTGGCCGGTCGGGATCTCGAGGCTGGTGATCTCGTCGTCGGGGATGTTCGAGAGATGCTTCACCAGCGCGCGGAGCGAATTGCCGTGCGCGGAAATGAGGACGCGCTGGCCATCCTTGAGCGCCGGCGCGATCCGCGCATCCCAATAGGGGAGGACGCGCGCGATCGTGTCCTTGAGGCTCTCGGTCTTGGGAATCGCGATGCCGTCATAGCGACGGTCCTTCGACAGGTCGAAGGCGCTGCCATCGTCAAGCACGGGCGGCGGCACGTCGAAGCTGCGGCGCCAGATATGGACCTGCGCGTCGCCGTGCTTGGCCGCGGTCTCGGCCTTGTCGAGCCCCGTCAGCCCGCCATAATGCCGCTCGTTCAAACGCCAGTCCTTCTCGACCGGCAGCCAGAGCCGGCCCATCGCCTCGAGCGCGATGTTGAGCGTCTTTATCGCGCGCGTCTGGAGGCTGACGAAGGTCTGGTCGAAGTCGAGACCCTTGGCGGCCATCAGCTCGCCCGCGGCCTTAGCCTCCGCCTCGCCCTTGGCGGTCATGTCGACGTCCCACCAGCCGGTGAAGCGGTTCTCGAGGTTCCAGGTGGACTGGCCGTGGCGGATCAGGACGAGAGTGGGCATCGGGGCTCCTGCGACGTGGGAGGATGAAACGATAGTGCGGCGGTTGCCCCCTATCCGTCATCCTGACGAAAGTCAGGATCCAGAGCCAAGAGGGCCAGCGATCGGTTACCCCGGCTCCTGACTTTCGTCAGGATGACGGGCACGCGAACGTCAAATCTCGTCGATCATATCGGCGAGCGTCTCGAGCATCGCGTGCGCCAGCCGTTTCGACCGCTCGGGCGACCAGCCATATTCAGCATCGGCGTTGGCGTCGTGATCCTTGAACGGCATTTCCAGCGTCATCGACACCGCGCCGAAGCGCTCGGCGACCTGGTTGGTCGACATCGACAGGTTCGCCGTGCCCGGTGCGGACTTGGGATAGCCCTTCTCGGTCTGGAAGTCGGGCGTGTGCGCCGCGAGCCGCCGGCCATAGTCGTAGAATTTCTCGCCGTGCGCATCGGTCCAGGACGGAATGCCTTCGAACCCTGCGATGAAGTTCGCCGGGATCGCCTCGTCGCCATGGATGTCCATCGCGACGTCGACCCCGGTCAGGTCCATCGCGTTGCGCACGCACAAGACTTCGGGGCTCTTCTCGAGGCTGGGCGTGTGCCATTCGCGGTTGAGGTTCACGCCGACCGCATTGGTGCGCAGATGACCGCGCCGCGTGCCGTCGGGGTTCATATTGGGGACGATGTTGAACGTCGCCTTCGCCAGCAAATCGGCCGTCACCGGATCGGCCGGATCGGTCAGCCGCTCGAGCGCGCCTTCCATCCACCATTCGGTCATCGATTCGCCGGGATGCTGGCGGCCATAGATCCAGACCTGCTTGGGCCCCGACCCGATCGTGAAGCAGTCGATCGCCTGCCCGTCGAGCGACTGGCCGAGCTCGCGGTGCGCGACGCCCGGCAGCAACGCGGTACGCGCCACCAGCGCCTCGTGCATCTCCATCGTGTACGGCGCGAAATAGGCGAACCAGGCGAGATCGGTCTCCGCGGTGAAGTCGAACTCCAGCACGCCATCCGCATAGCGCGTCTCGATCATCCGCCACGCCCGGCGATCGGTGCTGGCGCGCGTCTTGTAGCCCGGCCAGCCGAACGGATAGGCCGACTTGCCCGCGTTCAGGATGCGGTAGGTCAGCGACCGCCCGGCCGCCCCCGCCACACGGAAATAGAACCACTGGAAAAAGTCGGACTGAAAGTCCGTGACGATCTCGAGGTCGATTCGATCTCCGTCGATGGCGACAACGCGAATGTTGCCGCCATCGAAAGCGGCGTTGATGGTCGGGTTCATGGCGTTTGCGTTCATTTCACCTGAATAGTGCGACCGGACTCGCCGGGGAACCCCATGAACAGCGCGCGCGCGAGCTTGTCGGCCTGGATATCGGTCCGTGCGTCGTCCTTGCGCGCATCGGCGAACGACTGGGCGCGCCCCTCCCAGACCGGCGACTGGTCCGCGCTGCGCTTGATCGTCACCGACAGCTCGGACACGAGGATCGCGGTGCTCCCGCCGCCACCGATCGGGAAGCCGACGCCGCCGCCTAGCCCCACGCCGCCGCCGCCACGACCGCCGCTGAACCCGCCGCCGCCCAGGCCGATGCTGATCGGCGACCGCTTGGGCGGCCCTGCCTGAGTCGTGCGCGTGAAGCCGACGGTCGCGACCAGCAACGGCTTCGCGCCCGCCATCGGCACGCTATAACCGGCCTTGAGCAGTTCGCCCTGCACGGCGGCGGCATAGGTCTTGAACTCGAGGCTGGCGGGGCCGCCACCGGTGAGCGGCTGCACCGCGATCGTACCGCGGTCGATTGGTTCGCCCAGATGATAGCGCAGCACCTCGGTCGGCGGCAGCGACGGGCCGGTCGCGCACGCGGTGAGGGATGCGCCTGCCAGCGCCAGAACCAGGATCGAACGAACCGCCATCGGGACTTCCTTAGAATGTTGCGCTATAGTAACGCTCCGACCAGCCGAGTGGGTTCCCGGATGGTATGAGCGTGTCCGTTGCTTGACTTGGACACCCCCCGCCATTAGGCGATCCCGTCTTTCCGCACACCTAGATTTGAAAAGAAGCGAATCGATCATGAAGATCCGCAATTCCCTGAAGTCGCTCAAGGATCGTCACCGCGATAACCGCGTGATCCGTCGTCGTGGCCGTACCTACGTCATCAACAAGACCAACCGTCGCTTCAAGGCACGCCAGGGCTAACGCCCGACTTGCCGAAGAAGGGGAAGACCGCCGTCATTTTCGACGTCGGTCGTGTCCTGTACGACTGGGATCCGCGGGTCCTGTACGAGCGCCTGATCGGTGACGGTCGGGCGCTCGACGCGTTCCTGCGCGACGTCGTGACGATCGACTGGCACTTCCAGCACGACGCTGGCCGCGACTTCGCCGACACCTCGGCGGAGCTGGCCGCGTTGTATCCGCAGCATGCCGCGTTGATCGCCGCCTGGGGGCCGCGATTCAACGAGAGCATCGGCGCAGGTATCGCTGGCATGCACGAGATCGTCGCCGAGCTGGACGAAGCCGGCGTCCCGCTGTTCGCGATCACGAACTTCAGCCACGAGTTCTGGCCACCCTTCCGCGCGCGCGAAGCAAGGCTGTTCGACCGGTTCCGCGATATCGTCGTGTCGGGCGAGGAGAAGATGGTGAAGCCCGACGCGGCGATCTATCGACTCGCGCTGGCGCGATTCGGGCTGGCGGCGGAGGACGCGGTGTTCGTTGACGACAATGCGGCGAACGTGGCGGCGGCGCAGGCGTTGGGGATCGAATCGGTGCTGTTCACCGACGCTGCGCAGTTTCGCGCGCGATTGGTCGAGCTGGAGCTCCCGATCGCGGCCTGACCTACCACCGCCTGCGGCAAAGTTTGTTTCCCCGCGAAGGCGGGGACCCAAGTCTCGGTTCCCGCCTTCGCGGGAAAACACGGGGTTACCGCCCTCGCCTATCCGCAATCACTGGTCGAGCGAGACCGACTGGCGCAAATTGGCGATCGCGGTTTCCTGATCCGGGACCGGCGGCTCCGGCACCATTCCGCCCTCGAAATCGTCCGTGACCGTCACGGTCGTCCCCAGCGTCGTCACCCCGAACAGCTGCTTGGCAAACCCTAGGGGCACGCGGATGCAGCCGTGCGAGGCGGGAAAGCCCGGATTGCGGCCCGCGTGGATCGCGATCCCGTCCCACGTCAGCCGCTGCATGAACGGCATCGACGCATCGTCGTACAGGCTCGATTTGTGGACCGCGTTCTTTTGCAGGATCGGGTAGGTGCCGAGCGGGGTGTCCTTGCCGTCCTTGCCGCTGGAGATCGTCGTCGCGGCGATCATCGTCGACCCGCGATAGACGAACGCGCGCTGTTCCAGCAGGCTGATAACGATACTGACCGGTTCGCTCGACCCCGTGTCCTTCCAGACGAACTGATTCGGCGACAGCTCGGTCGCGGCCTGCTCGATCGGCATCGCGGCGATAGCGGCGGCGGATGCACCCAGCGCAGGACCGGCAACCGAGCCCAGCACGATCGCTAACCCCAATGCCTTTAACGACCGCGTCATCCCGCTCATCTTACCATCCGTTTCCGAGTCTCGATCCGCCAGTCAACGCCCGGCTGCGGTTAATGTGCCGACGCGATGAGTCGACGAACCGACCCCAAGCCGGGGTAGTTCGAAGGAACGGACCCACAACCAGTGGAAATGGTTGCAGAATATTCACCGAAAATCGGTTATAGCCATGCCTACGGGAACTGGGGCAATTTCGGGAAAATCGATGCACGACGAGCAAGGTCTTGTGCGCGAACGACGCGCGCTTCTGAAGAACGGTTTGGTTTTGGCGGGGGCACTGGCGGTACCGGGGGCGGTATCCGCAACACCACATATTGCACGGGCGTTGACCGCACGTGATCTGAAACCAATGACGCAGCCGCCGCTGCCGCGCACCACGGTTGCGGTGACGTCGCCGCGTGTCGTCCGGCCTGATCTGCTGCGCCAGGCGATGGCATCGCTCAGCCGCCACGGCAGCCGCATCCCGAACCGCGACCGGATCGCGATCGCCGATTTCGCGGCACCGTCGGGCAAGCCGCGTTTCCACTTCATCGATCTCGCCAGCGGGCGCAGCACGTCGCTGCTGGTCGCGCACGGCAGCGGCTCGGACCCGGCGCATACCGGCTATCTCGAGCGCTTCTCGAACCGCTTCGGCTCGAACGCCTCGTCCGAGGGCGCATTCGTCACCGATGATTATTATGTCGGCAAGCATGGCCGTTCGCAGCGGCTGATCGGGCTCGATCCGACCAATGACAACGCGCTCGACCGGGCGATCGTCGTCCACTCGGCCTGGTACGCGAACAAGGACATGATCGAGAGCCACGGCATGCTTGGTCGCAGCCAGGGTTGCTTCGCGGTCGGTGAGCGCGATCTGGATCAGGTGTTCGCGCGGCTCGGTGCCGGGCGGATGATCTACGCGGCGAAGGTCTGAGGCCCGAGGGTTGCGGCGCTCATGGGTGGCGCAACCCTCGATCCGGCCATGACCTGATCGACGATTTTCAGACCCACTTCGTTCTGCCACAGCCACAGGCCGTTCGCCTGCCCGGTGAAGCTGCACTCGCCACCAAGCGGCCCCGACGGTACGAACCCCGCAGCGAGACCGATGCCGTAAAGCCCCGCGATCGGCATGCCGTCGGCGTCGACGATCCGGCACTGGTCGTCGACCATTGGCCGACCAGACTGTGCCGCGAGCGGGATCGGGCTGCCGTCGCGGTCCGCGACCGGGAGTGCGATCGGTCGATAGCCGAGTGCCGCAATCACCAGATCCGCGTCTTCGATGACCGCGCGCGCCGCGATATCGTCATCGCCCGTGATCTGGTGCAGCGTGACGCGCGGGTCGGGCACCCGACCATCGACCGCGAGCATCCGTAACACCAGATCGCGCGCCTCCAGCCGGAAGCCGGCGAGGCGATAGACGAATCCCGACCGCGAACAGATGTCGTCCGCGTCGAATTCCGTAAAACCCTCGGCGTGCGCTGCCGCAACCGAAGGATAGAAAGGGCGCAGCGGCCGACGGTGCAGCACGGTGATCGCCCCCGCCCCGAACGGCAGAGCGGGCTGGTTCTTGAGCAACAGCGCGACGGTCGTCATCGCGCTGGTCGATCCGCCGATGACCGCGATTCGCGGGGCACGTATCCCGGCCAGCAGATCGGCGACCTTCTCGGTACCGCCAACCAACAGGACATCTTCGGACTGAAGCAACCGTCCGCTGGCAAGATCGACCAGCCTCGTGCCGGCGACATGCTCAGCGGCGAGCCGGTCGAGCGGCTGGTGACCGCCGGTTGCGACGACGACGTTGCGAGTAAGCTGATCGAAGACATGACCATCGGACAAGCGGCGAAGCTGCACGCTCCACACGCCGTCGCCGACGCGTTTCGCGCCGAGTGCCTCGTGACCGGTCAATACCGTGCCGCCATTGTCGCGCACGATATCGGCGAGGCGGTCACCGATCGCGCGCAGCAGCAATCCGACCTCGGTCAACGGCACGCCCAGCGCGCCCTCATGCGCCGCGACCGCACGCGCGGCAGGATGATCGAGCAGACGGGCGAGTTCGGGATGCACGTTGTCGCGCACCGCGGTCAGAAAGGTCTGTGCGGTCGAATCGGAGGTGATCGCATAGCGCCCGAGCCGCCCGCCACCGATCGCGCCGCTGCGCTCGACCACCATCAGCCCCGAGGCCGCGAGCTTGGGCAGCAGGCCGCGCTTGGTCGCCGAGGTCAGCATCGCCGTCCCCGCCGGGCCCCCGCCGATGACCATCACCGACAGCACGGCGCCGGTCGAGCCGCGCGCGGACGCACGGCGATCCAGCGGCTGGGCAATCGCGGCGCATGCACGCGCCAGCGTTTCCGCGGCACGCCGCGCATCGGCGATGCTCATCGCATCGGTGATCGGCAGCGACAGCATGCGCCCGGCGATCTTGTCCGCAACCGGGGTGCGCTCGATCATCGCGGTCGCCTGGAACCAGGGTTGTTCGCCCAGATGCGGACTGAAATACCGGCCACAGCCGACCCCTTGCGCCTCGATGCTCTCGACGATCTCGTCACGGTGATGCGCCAGGCGCTCGGGCAGCAGCACCGGCATGAACTGCATCGCCCGACGCTGCCCCGACACCGACTGAAACTGAAAATCGGGTAGCGTTTCGCGGTACGCCGCCTCCAGCGCGGCGCGGTGCGTCGCGATCGCCTCGATCTCGGCCAACTTGGCCCGCGCCAGGATCGCCAGGATCTCGGGCAGCTTCGCATTGATCCCCGGCAGCGTGGCGCTACGCCCGGCCTCGAACCCGAAATTGCCCATCGAGCGAAGCGTCGCGATCAGCGCCGGGTCGCCGCTGTGGATCAACCCGCCCTCACCGACCGCGAACGTCTTGGTGGCGTGCATCGAGTGCACGACCGCAAACGGCGCGCGCGCGCCAAATCCTTCGCCGGCGTCGTCGAGCGTCCCGAGCGAGGACGCCGCGTCGACCACGACACCGACGCCATAGCGCTTCTGGAAATCGACATAGCGATCGAGGTCGATGGCGTTGCCGAACGTCGCATAGGGCACGATCACGCCGATCCGCTCGCCATACTGATCGAGCAACCGCTCCTCGGCTTGCGCACACGCCGCCCAGTCGTCGGGATCGATATCGCAGACCAGCGGCGTCAGCCCGGCCCACGCCGCCGCCTGCGCGGTCGCAGCGAAGGTGAGCGCCGGCATCAGCGCAAGCGTGCCTTGCTTCGGATTGAGTCCACCCGTCCGCATCCCCGAAGCGTGGCGGATCGCCAGCATCAGTCCGAGCGTCGCATTGCCGACGGCAAGGCTCGCACCGTGGCCGCCAAACAGCTGTTCGGTCACGCCCGCCTCGAACGCACGCACCTCGGGGCCATTGTTGCTGAACACCCCCGATTCCTCGACGCGGCGCAACGCATCGAGATGCTCGCTCAGCCGTGGTGGGTTCGGCGCGATCAGGGGAAGGCGTTTCATCGGCGTTCCGGTTCGTTGTGAGCCCATTCTATGACCCATGGCGTACTAAGAACCAGTTACGCGACCAAAGGCCAACCTATATCAACCCGTACTTTCCTTACATCGTCCGATGGCGCGACCGGAAAAGATGTCGATCCGGTCGCGCATAATCGATCAGCGCACCAACGGCAGGTTGATATAGCTCTCGTCAGGTCCGGCGATCGTCACTTTCTGCGTTGCCTTCACGTAATCCTTGGGCTGCGCAAAAAAGATGTTCGGGACGAAGGTCTGGGGATTGCGATCGTAGAGGGGGAACCAGCTCGACTGCACCTGCACCATGATCCTGTGCCCCGGCAGGAACACATGATTGGTCGTCGGCAGCGCGAACTTGTATTTCAGCGGCACGTTCGCGGCGATTGGCTTGGCGACCGCCAGATCTTCGCGGTAGCGCCCGCGGAAGATATCCATCGCGACCGACAGCTGATAGCCCGCCATCGCCTTGTCACCCGGATTGACGTCCGGATACACGTCGATCAGCTTGACGACCCAGTCGCTGTCGGTGCCGCTGGTCGACGCGGTCAGGTTTACCTCCGGCACCCCCGCGATCGTCGTCGGCGCGGTCAGCGCATCGGTCGTGAAGGTCAGCACGTCGGGGCGGCCCGAGACCGCGCGCTGATCGTCGACCAGCCACTGTTTCCACGTCGATCCGCTCGCATAGGTCGGCAGCGTCGGGCGCACGCGGTAGCTGACCGGCGCCGCCGGATCGGAGATATAGTCCGCGGTGGTCGCCGCGCCGCCCGCCGCCTGGAAGCCTAGCGCGCCGCCGGGCTTGAGGTAGAGCGGCGTGCCCGCGGTGGGTTCGCTCGGCCAGCGCTGGAGCTTCTGCCACTCGTTGCGGCCCGACTGGAACATCGTGACGGGTGCGACGTCCATCGCGGGCTGGTCGCTCTTCAGATAATGCGCGAGGAACGGCGCGAGCACGTGCCAGCGCCACCATTTGGCGGTGTCGGCATCCCATTTGATCGCGCCCAGCGCGCTGCCGTCGCGCACCTCCTGCCCGTGATACCAGGGCCCCATCGACAGATAGACCATGTCGTTGGCGGTGTCCTTGGTCTCCAGCGCACGGTAGACCGCGGGCGCGCCGTAAATATCCTCCTGATCCCACAGCCCGCCGACGATCAGCGTCGGCACCTTGAGCGGCTGGCCCGCGAGCACGGTGTCCATCGCCTGGCTCGACCAGAACGAGTCGTACGCCGGATGCTGCGTGATCTTGCGCCAGAAGCCGAGCTGCTCGAGCCCCTGCGCCTTGCCGATCGCCCCCGCCGAGCCGCCCTTCAGGAAATAGTCGTAATCGTCCGCGGTGTCGGTGATCCACGGCGTGCCCGCGTCCTTGGTCGCTTCCTGGCCGAGGATGTAGGGCATCATGGCTTCGCGGAACGCGCCGTTGTGGAACCAGTCGTCGCCGCGCCAGCCATCGACCATCGGGTTCATCGGCACCGAGACCTTGAGTGCGGGGTGCGGATTGATCAGCGCCATCAGCGGCAGGAAGCCGTCATAGCTGATCCCGCTGATCCCCACGCGGCCGTTCGATTCGGGGACGTGCTTCACCAGCCAGTCGATCGTGTCGTAGGTGTCGGTCGAATCGTCGGTCCTGGTCGGGTTCTGCGCGGTCCCGGCGCGCGCGGGATTCATCATGTAGATGCCCTGCGATCCGTGCATCCCGCGGACGTCCTGGATGACACGGATATAGCCGGCCGCCGCGATCACGTCGCCCGCGCCGTCGCCATGCTCGAGGATGCCCGCATAGGTACCGCTGTCGACCTTGGTCTGGCCGTCGGCGTCGTAGGGCGTGCGCGTCATCAGGATGCCCGCATCCTTCGCGCCCTTGGGGACGATGATCACCGTGTGCAGCTTCACGCCGTCGCGCATCGGGATTTCGACGACCGTGCGGACATAGTCGTAGCCGGTGTCGCGGGGCGCCATCTTGGCGGGGCGTTCGTCGTAAGTCTGCGCGGTGGCAGCACCGGGAACGGCGGTCGTCGCCAGGAGCGCAGCGGTGGCGCAGGCACCGAGCAGACGGGTCATCGATAGCATGTCTTCTTCCTTCCCTCCCGGATTGAAAAAGCAAAGGCCCGCCTTTCCGTATCGGAAAGACGAGCCCTTCTCACGTCATTCTACGGCAGATGCGCGTGACCGTCAGGCGGTCCGCGTGCCGGTCAGCGGGAAGCTGCCGAACGCGCCGGCCGCGACGCTGCCCTTGAGCATGTCGTCCTCGACGGTCGCCTTGCAGTCGAGCGTCATCGGCATCGGCACGGTCATGCTCTGCTTCCAGGTGATCGTGTCGCCCTCGACCTCGCCGGTGACGTCCATGCCGCCCATCGCACCCGATACCGCACCGGTGAAGGTGCTGCCGGCGCTGTTCACGGTCAGCGTCATCTTCTGGTCGCCCAGCGGCGACTTGACCACGCAATCCCAGCTGCCATCGACGTTCGCCATTGTATTTCTCTCCTGAGTCACAGCTCTGATCACTGGGCGCCGGCAACCGACGCCGCGGGGATGACCTCGACCGGCAGGCCGATGCTGTCAAGCTGCGGCCGCACCGTCTTCGCATCGCCGACCACGACCCAGATCGTCTTCTTGGGATCGAGGGCCTGCTGGATCGCGGTGTTGAGCTGCGGCAGGGCAAGCCCCTGGTAACGCTGCGTGATCGTCGCGTAATAATCGTCGGGCCGCTTGAGCAGGTCGTTCTGTTGCATCGCACCCAGCACTGCGTCGGACGTCTCGAAATTCCCCGATAGCGAGCGGATCGCGCCGTTGATGGCGCGGTCGAACTCGACCTGGGTCATCGGCTCGTTGCCGAGGAACGCCCCGATGTCGCTGCGCAGCGCGGCGATCGACGGACCGGTCTGGTCCGCCTGCACCGGTGCCGACAGGATGTACGGCGCGGCAAATTCGGACTGCTGGAAACGACCCGATACGCCGTACGACCAGTGCTTGCTCTCGCGCAGGTCCATGTTGACGCGGCCGAGGAAGCTGCCGCCGAGCGCATCGTTCGCGGTCACGATCGGCAGCAGGTCCTGCGTGCCCTTCAGTCCGGTCGGCACGCCCGCGATGATCACCGACTGCGGGCTGTCGGGCCGGTCGATCAGCACGATCTTGGGCGCGGACGGCGTGACGCTGGTCGGGAAGACCTTGGTGCCCGCCATGCCGGTCGGACGCCACGTCCCGAACCGCGCGTCGAGCGCCGCCTTGACCTCGGCGAGCGGACGATCGCTGACGACGAAGATCTTCGCCTTGTCCGGCCGCAGCCACGCCTGCTGGAACGCGACCAGATCCGCGCGCGTCAGCGCCGCGACCGCCTTCGGGTCGCCGCTGCCCTGCGCCTTGGCATAGGGCGAGGTCGGCCCGAGCAGCTTGGGCAGGACGCGCGTCGCCAGCCCCTGCGGGCTCGTCAGTTCCTGCGCGATCTGCGCGAGTTGCTGGTTCTTGACGCGTGCGACCTCGGCATCGGCGAAGGCCGGGTTCTGCGCGATGTCGGCGAACAGGTCGACCGCGGGCGCCAGGTTCGCGCTCGGCACCTGCAACGACAGGAACGTCCGGTCGTTCGACGCACCCGAGCCGATCTCGGCGCCCAGGCGCTCCTTGGCTTCGGCGAGCGCGACCGAATCGCGCGTCGGCGTGCCTTCGTCCATCATCGACAACGTAAGCTTCTGCGTGCCGAGCTTACCCGGCACGTCCGCCGCGACGCCGGCATCGAAGCTGAGCACCGCCTGAGTCACGGGCACCGCATCGCGTTGCGCGTATACCACCTCGATGCCGTTGGTCAGACGCGTGCGCTCGACCGGCGGGAAGCTCAGACCCGCAACCTGGCCGACGCTCGGCAGCGGTCCGCGCGTGCCCTTGAACGGCACGTCGGGTGCAGGCGCCACGGCGACCTTCGGCGGGACGGCGGCGTTGGCATAGGCATCGCGCGCGCCCGGCACGACGGTCAGCGAATAGGCGGGACGCGACAGCCACTTCACCGCCGCGGCACGCACGCTGGCGGGCGTTTCGGCCGCCAGTTGCAGAAGCTGTTTCTTGTAGAAGCCCGGATCGTTCGAATATAGCGCGCCCTCGGCGAGCGTCACGGCCTTGCCGCCGAACCCCCCGACCGATTCCAGCCCTTCCATCTTCCGCGCAGCCGTCGTCGTGGCAACGCGGCTAACCTCGTCGGCGGTCGGACCGTTCTTGAGGAAGTCCGCGAGAATCTCGTCGATCCGCTTGTTCACCAGCGCGGGGTCGACGCCCTGCCGGACGATCGCCTGGATCTCGAACATGCCGAGCTGGCTGAAGCTGCTGTCGTTCGCCGAGATCCGCGTGACCAGCTTCTCCTTCTTGACCAGCGCGGTATCGAACCGGCTGCTGGCCAGCCCGCCGAGAACGCCTGCCGCAACCTCCAGCGCGGTGCCGTCCTTGTCGTTCAGGCCCGGCACCACCCAGTTGCGGCTGATCATCACCGCGGCGACCCGGTCCTTGATCGTCTCGCTCACCGGCGCGGGCAAGGTCGGGATCGGTGCCGGCGGGACGATGCTCTCGGCGCCCCTCGCAATGCCGCCAAAATACTTCTCGGCGAGGCGTTTGCCGGTCGCCACATCGACGTCACCCGCGAGCACCAGCACCGCGTTGTTCGGGCCGTAATGATCCTTGAACCAGTCCTTCACCGTCTGCAGCGACGCGGCATCGAGATCCGCCATCGACCCGATCGTGGTGTGACCATAGGGATGCGTCGCGGGGAACAGGCCCTCGGTGATCTTGTATTCGGTCAGGCCATAGGGCTGGTTGTCGCCCTGGCGCTTTTCGTTCTGGACGACGCCGCGCTGCTCGTCGAGCACGCCCTGCGTGATCGCGCCGGTCAGATAGCCCATGCGGTCGGATTCGAGGAACAGCGCGCGGTCGAGCGCGGCGGTCGGCACCGTCTCGAAATAATTGGTGCGATCATAATAGGTCGTGCCGTTGAAGTCGGTCGCGCCGACCTGTTTGAGCGGTTCGAAAAAGTCCCCCGGCGCATTCTCCGAGCCGTTGAACATCAGATGCTCGAACAGATGCGCGAACCCGGTCTTGCCCTTGGGCTCGAACTTGGAGCCGACATTATACCAGACCGATACCGCCACGACGGGCGCCTTGCGATCGGTGTGGATGACGACGCGGAGGCCGTTCTTCAGCGTGAATTGCTGGTAGGGGATATCGACCGACTTGACCAGATCGGCGACCGGCGCGGGCTTGGCCATGGGTGGGGATTGCTGCGCCTGTGCGGCGGGAACCAGGAAGGCCGCAAGCGATACGCCGGCCAGTACGGAAAATTTCGACATCATGTGCAACATCACCCCGGTTTGTCTGCGACCGGCAGCATACGCACGTCGCCCCGCACGGCAACCAGGATCGCGAAATCAGTCGGTCACGGGGCAATCTGCCGGCGTATTTTCCGCATCGCCCGGGGATGGGCTGGACCGCCAGATAGACGATGCTCAAGAACTGGGCGGCGTTGGACGCGTCGACGTCCTGCATGCCGGCTCCAAACGCCACGACCGTGTGTCGCCCGTCGACGAACGCCCATGACCAGAGCACGGAACTTTGCGTCGCGCGCCGGAGGCGAACCTGCGCGCTGGTCAGCAGCAGGCGCGTCCCGGCAGGCAAAGCGCGACGCGTGAGGTGCCGTTCGCGCCCGGCGGCGAATAAGGCCCGCTGCCACGACCAGACGACCGCGCCGTGATATGCCACGCGCGTGAGGCCTCCTTGTGTTGCGCATCGGCCCGGGCAGCGTTGGCGACCCGCAGGCCTATCAGTCATCAACCCCGCCGGACACGGCCGCATCGCCGCGCCGACATAGGTGTCGGGATCGGCGGTGTCGGAATCGGAATTTGGCTTGTGCGCCGCGCTCTATCCAAAACGCTGCGTTCGGCGTGCCGCACCAACGCCTGATCGCGATCCGGTGTCAGGACGACGTCGCTTAAGTCGACTTTAGCTTATTATACGGCAGAGGGACTTTCTGGGTGCATTGTGCGGCGGTACCGGCCGGCAGGTCTCCTTCCAAAGGTTCAGGGCAGCACGTGTTTCTACAGGACGATCAGGAGTTCGGAACGGCCGGCGGCGCGATCGCGCGTGCGCGAACGACGCGGGTCTTCCCGTCGATCGCCGACCCGCGACGTGAGCCTAATCTCGGGCGCGTCGGGGTCGGCCGGATCGACTGGGTGCCCGATCTTGGCGCGCGGATCGGCAGCCTCGACTGGTGGCGGGGCCTCGCGACCTGTGCCGCGCTGTGCGCGGTGACCTGGGCGCTGTCGCCCGGCATCAAGCCCTTGGTCGGCGCGGTCCCCGCGCCGCTCGCCGGGGCGGAATGGGAGGAGGCGCGCGCGCAAGGCATCACCGCGATCGCACACGGCGCGACGACCGGACGACGGATGGCCGCCAACGACCTCGTCGCGCCGCTCGCCGAAGCGCCAGAGCGACCGACGATCGACCTGTCCGCGACGCTCGGCGACGGCGACCGGCTCGACCGTGTGCTGATCCGGTCGGGCGTCGGTCGCGGCGATGCCGAGGCGGCCGCCGCGCTGGTCGCGCAGGCCGTCCCGCTCGATGCTATCGGCGCGGGGACGCGGATCGCGCTGACGCTGGGTCGACGTCCCGACCGCACCGTGGCGCGGCCGCTCGAAGCGCTCGATTTCCGCGCACGGTTCGATCTCGGCCTGGCGCTGAAGCGGACCGCCACCGGGCTGGCGCTGCAGCGCAACCCGATCGCGGTCGATACGACCCCGCTGCGGATCCAGGGACTGGTCGGGTCGAGCCTGTACCGGTCGATGCGCGCCGCGGGCGTGCCGGCCAAGGCGGTCGAATCCTATATCAAAGCGATCGCGTCGCGCCTGTCGATCGGGCGCGACATCGGCGCCGCCGACAGCTTCGACCTGATCGTCGAGCGCCAGCGTGCGGCCACCGGCGAGACGCGCATCGGCGACCTGCTGTTCGCCGGGATCGACCAGGGGCGGCGCAAGGTCCAACTCGTCCGCTTCGGTCCCGATGGCGCCGGGAGCGGCGCGGCGGAGGACGATCGCGACGCCACCGATACGGCACGGGCGGGGTGGTTCGACGCCAATGGGCAAACCGAACGGCGTGCGGTGTCCGGCATGCCCGTCTCGGGCCGCATCACCTCGAGTTTCGGATTGCGGATGCATCCGCTGCTCGGCTTCACGCGGATGCACAAGGGCCTCGATATCGGTGCCCCCTATGGCGCGCCGATCCACGCGATGACCAACGGCATCGTCGCGTTCGCCGGGCGGACCGGTGGCTACGGCAATTTCGTCAAGCTGATCCATGGCGGCGGGATGGCGAGCGGCTATGGTCATATGAGCCGGATCGCGGTCGCGTCGGGCACGCGTGTCCGCCAGGGGCAGGTGATCGGCTATGTCGGCTCGACCGGGATGTCGACCGGCCCGCATCTCCACTGGGAAGTGTGGAAGAACGGCGCGGCGATCAATCCGCGCAGCGTGTCGTTCGCCAGCGTCGCGCAACTGTCCGGCGCGAGCCTGCGCGCGTTCCGCGCAAAGGTGGCGACGCTGCTGGCGGTGCGGACGGGCGGCTGAGGCGATCTATCGCTTTCCCGCCGCCACGCGGGATGCGGACCCGCTTACGCCTTGCCCGCCAACTTCGCCTTCAAATCCGCGAACGCGTTGGCGGGGCGGAACTCGTCCTCGCTGATCACGCCCGCCGCAGCGAGTGCCGCCGCCGCATTGGGTCCGCGCGGGAACGGATCGATCGCCAGCGCCAGCGTATCCGCCGCCGCCTCGCCCAGATCGATCGCGCCGCCTTCGATCGCCACCGTGTCGAGCGCGTCGTCGGACAGCTCGACCTCGTCGCCCTCCGCCACCAGCTGTTCGACGAACAGCAACGCGACGGGTTCGTCGATATGCGTATCGAGCGGCTCGTCGGTGACCGAGCACGCCTGCACCGCCGCCCCCGTCACGCGCCCCTTCACGACGATCCCGCCTTCGGTGCGCTTGATCCCCAGCCGCGCTTCGAGTCGCGTTATCGAGAGCAGCGCGAAGCGCGTCGCCAACGCCGCGCGCTCATCCGCGGTGGCGACGATCTCGACGATCCGCTCGCGCTCGCCGATCGTGTCGAGGCGTTCGGGGCGGCTGAATTCGGTCTTCACGGTAGCTCTCCTGCACGCAATTCCGTCACCGGCATGGTCGCCAGCGCCGCGTGAAACGCCATCACCGACTGGCGGACATGCGCGAGCGCGGCATCGTCCGGCGTGACGCCGCGGTACAGGTTGCGGACCAGCGCCGGGCCGATATCCCCCGCCGCCAAACCGTCGCGATACGCGCCGAGCCGACCGCCGAGCATGCTCATCATCTTGCCGATATGCTTGCCGACGATGATGTCGCCGATTCCGATCTCGCGCAATTGCCCGTCCATGTCGTCGACGAAGCGCTCCGCGAGCCGCGCCGCGGGATCGCCGCCGGCCGGATCCGCCTCGAGCCGCAGCATCACGATGGCGAGCAAGGTGGCGATCATGTCGAACCGGCCATCGACCGTGTCGGGCACCGCCCCGTCCAGATACCAATGTTCCGCGCGCGCCCGGCGCACGACCGCGGTGTATAACGGCAACGCTTCGTCCGGCTTCTCGCCGAGCAGTCTTCCCAACCAGCTCAATCGCCCGTCCTTAAGATCGTAACCGCGCTTCGGCTTGTTTGCCCGCGCAACCTCGCATATCGAGGCGATCGGCGGCCGATGCAAATGCGTTCGCCGGTGTTCCGCGTTACCCAGTCTCGGCAGAGTATGCCCCGGGAGAGTCTATGAGCGTCGTTTCCACCCGTATCGTCCAGATCGCGGCCCTCGGCCTCGTCGCGTCGGCGAGCGCGGGCTGCACCCAGCTTCGCTCGCATCAGGGCTATGTCGTCGACACCGACCTCGTCAACTCGGTCCAGCCTGGCGTCGACAATCGCCAGTCGGTGCTCCAGACGCTCGGCAAGCCGACGCTCGCGGGACAGTTTGATCAGGGCGACTGGTATTATTTGGCGCGCGACAGCCGCAACCTGGCGTTCCGCAATCCGCGCCCGAACGCACAGATCACGGTGCAGATCAGCTTCGACCAGAAGGGCACCGTGACCGCGATCCGTCGCGGCGGGCTCGATCAGGTCGCGTCGGTCAAGCCGTACGGCAAGACGACGCCGACGCTGGGGCGCGAGCGTGGGTTCTTCCAGGATCTGTTCGGCAACATCGGTACCGTCGGCGCGGCGGGTGGCGGCAGCGGCGGTGGCAGCAACACCGGCGGCGGCGGCCGCGATCGCCCGTAACCGGGATCGGTACGCGTCACGGATAAGCGGTCGCGCGGCCGTTTGAAGACCAACGCGGCCGCGGTGACCGTCGTCGCAAACATCCGTTTCGGATCTGACTGAATCCGAAACGGATTCATGCCCGTGTACCCTTCCAATCGGGGGTGGGCATGGTCGAGTCGTTATGGATTGTCGACGGTGTCGCACGGGAAACCTTGCTGTTTGCGGGCGTCGGACTGTTTCTCGGCGGCCTCGACGATCTGCTGGTCGACCTCATCTTCATCGCGCACCGGATCCGGCGGGGTCGTCAGCCGCCGCTAAGCCTGGCGACGTTGCCGCCGCCCCGTCGCTCCGGCCCGATCGCGGTATTCGTCGCGGCGTGGGACGAGGTCGCGGTGATCGGTGCGATGCTATCGGCCGCGCTCGATCGCTACGACCATGACGATTACCGGATCTATGTCGGCCTGTATCCCAATGATCGCGGCACGATCGACGCGGCGGCGCGCGTGGCCGAACGCGATCCGCGGGTCCGCCTCGTCATCGGGGCGCGCAACGGGCCGACCACCAAGGCCGACTGCCTCAACACGCTGTGGCACGCGCTGTGCCGTGACGATGCGCGTGACGGTCGGGCCAGCAAGGCGATCGTGCTGCACGACGCCGAGGATGTGGTGCATGCCCACGAGCTGCGCGTCTTCGACAGCCTAATCGACCGGTATGAGGTGGTGCAACTGCCCGTCCTGCCGCTGGTCAATAGCGGCGCTAGACTGGTCTCCGGGCATTACGCCGACGAATTCGCCGAGTCGCACGCCAAGCAGATCATCGTCAGGACCGCGCTCGGCGCCGCGATGCCGCTTGCCGGGACCGGTTGCGCGATCGACCCGGCGATGCTGGCGAAGATCGCGCAGGATCGCGGCGGCGATCCGTTCGATTCGACCAGCCTGACCGAGGACTATGAACTCGGCCTTCGCCTAGCCGAAATCGGCGCGCGCGGTATCTTTGCGCGGGTCGCGGTCGACGGTGCCGGCACGGTCGTCACGGTCCGTGCGTATTTTCCCGGAACGATGGCCGAATCGATCCGCCAGAAGACCCGCTGGATGACGGGTATCGCGCTGGCCGGCTGGGATCGGACCGGCTGGGCGCGCCCCTATGCCCTGGCCGACCACTGGATGCGGATGCGCGACCGCCGCGCACCGCTCGGGGTCTTGATCCTTGCGGTCGCCTATCTCGCCATACCGGTCTGGGGCGTATCGCTGATGCTCCACGGGGTGTGGGGCGACGCCATGCCCTACACCGACCGCGCCAATCCGCTGGCGACGGGGCTGTTGATCGCCAACACCGCGTTGCTGGTCTGGCGGCTGGCGATCCGGATGCTCTTCACGGGGCGAAGCTATGGCCTGCACGAGGCGGTCTGGGCATTGCCACGCTTCTTCGTCGGCAATCTCGTGTCGCTGGTCGCCGCCCCGCGCGCGGTGCTGCGCTATATCGGCATGCTGCGTGGTGCCACGCCGGTATGGGACAAGACCCGTCATGAATTTCCCGACCTGCTGGCGGTCCCCGCACCGCCGGGCCCTACGGTCTTCGCAGCAGGGAATCCGCATGATCCGGACGTCGTCACCGCTCGCGCAGGATGACGGGCGGGCGCCCCCTCCGTTTTCTTGCGCTGGCGCTTGGGGGATGGGTAGTGATCCGGATCGCAGTGCTGCTACCCGAAATCCGGGCGGTGCCTGCCGCAGACGTCATTCCGCGGTTGATCGCGGCTCTCGTCCCCGATGTCGCTGCCACCGGTCTTGCGCAACGTCACGCCGCTCCATCCTCCGGGCATGCTCGCACCAGCCCGCGGCTGGTGATCCCGTCGCCGCACCCGCAGCCGCAGCCGCAGCCGCCCCGTCGCCTAGAACGGCCGCCCGAGGCCAGCGTCATGATTCTAGCTGCGCGTGTCGCACCGGATCGCCGGATCGATCTGATCCCATCGCCCCGCGCACCACCAGCCCCGCTGCGGGGAACGAGCCGGCTGACCGGCAGTGCGTGGCTGCTCGTCCGCGGCGGCCCGGCGGGCACCGTATCGGGTGGCCAGCTTGGCGCGTCGCAGGGCGGCATGCGGTTCACCTACGCACTGGGCCGACACCGCCGCGTCGCGCTTGCCGCGCGTATCGCCGCCCCGCTCAAGGGGCGTGGCCGCGAGGTCGCGCTCGGCGTCGAATGGCAACCCCTGAAGCTGCCAATCCGCGTGGTCGCCGAACAGCGCCTTGTCCTCGACGGCGGTCGCGGCGGGCCGACGGTCGGCGTGATCGCCGGCTATGGCCCGGCCGACATCGCGCCGGGCATCCGGATCGAGGCATATGGTCAGGGCGGCGTGATCGCGCGCGCGGGCGTCGAGGGATTCGTCGACGCATCGGCCCGCGTCACGCATCGCATCGGCAAGATCGGTGACGCGCGTATCGATATCGGGATCGGGGCTTGGGGCAGTGCGCAGCGTGCGGCGGCGCGGTTCGATATCGGACCATCGGTCGTCGCGACGCTGCCGATCGCGCGCACATCGCTTCGCCTGACGCTCGACTGGCGCGAGCGGCTCGCGGGCGACGCGCGTCCGGGGTCGGGACCGGCGCTATCGATCGGCAGCGACTTCTGAGCCTTCATCCGATCGGTGCCGAGTCGAGCCTAGCCCCGCGCGCGCAATCCGGTGTAACGCTGCCCGCGTGGATCTGTATCTCCCCGTCGCCAACCTGTCGGTCAATGCGCTCGTCATCATTTTGCTCGGCGGCGGCGTCGGGCTGTTGTCGGGGATGTTCGGGGTCGGCGGCGGCTTCCTGACGACGCCGCTGCTGATCGTCTACGGCATCCCGCCGACCGTCGCCGCGGCCTCGTCGGCGAGCCAGGTGACCGGCGCCAGCGTCTCGGGCGTGTTCGCGCATTTCCGGCGCAAGGGGGTCGATACCAAGATGGGCGGGGTGCTCGTCGCGGGCGGCATCCTCGGCTCGTTCTTCGGCGCCTGGCTGTTCCGTCTGCTCCAGCAGAGCGGCCAGATCGATACGGTGATCGCGATCGTCTATGTCGTCATGCTTGGCTCGATCGGCGGCATGATGGCCAAGGAATCAATCGGCACGATCGGTCGCGCGCGCACCGGGCGACCGCCCAAGGCGCGCAAGCGCCGCCATCACCCGCTCGTCGCCGCGCTCCCGCTGCGGACGCGCTTCTACGCGTCGGGGCTCTATATCTCGCCGCTCGCGCCGTTGCTGCTCGGCTTCTTCACCGGCATCCTGACGATCCTGCTCGGCATCGGCGGCGGCTTCATCCTCGTCCCCGCGATGATCTACCTGCTCGGCATGGCGACCTCGGTGGTGGTCGGCACGTCCTTGTTCCAGACGCTGTTCGTGACCGCGGTCGCAACGATGGTCCACGCGACGACGACCAAGGCGGTCGACATCGTTCTTGCCGGTCTGCTTCTGCTCGGCTCGGTGGTCGGCGCGCAGATCGGTGCGCGCTTCGCGACCAAGTTCCGTCCCGAATATCTTCGCCTTGCGCTGGCGGTGATGGTGCTGCTGGTCGGCGCACGCATCCTGCTCGGGCTGGTCTGGCGGCCCGAGGAAATCTTCTCGGTCGCGTTGTCGTGAAGGTCGGGATCGTGAGCGCCCGGACCGTGAAGGCCTCGATCGTCCTGCTGGCCCCGTTGCTGATGGCGCAGGCCAAGCCCGTGCTCGTCCCCGACGTGTCGCAGCGCAATATCGAGATCGCCTACAGCTTTACCGGTGCCGAACTGCTCCTGTTCGGCGCGATCCTCTATCCCGGCGGTCGCCTGCCTACCGACGAGCAACCCACCGACATCGTCGTCGTCGTGAAAGGTCCCACCCAATCGATCCTGATGCGCGAAAAGGAAAAGGTTGCCGGGATCTGGGTCAACGCCGCGCGGCTGCGGTACCGGTCCGCTCCCAGCTTCTACGCGATCGCCTCATCGAAGCCGATCGACCGCCTCGTCGATGACCGAACGCGGGCGATCTACGAACTCGGGCTCGACAGCCTGCAATTGTCGCCCGCGTCGAGCGCGCCCGCCGACACGCAGGACCGCTTCCAAAAGGGTCTTGTCGACCTCAAGCGTCGCGCCGGATTATATTACGAGGCGCCGCGTGCGGTGGAGATCACCGATGACGTCCTCTACCGGGCGCGGGTCTCGATCCCGGCGCGCGTGCCGGTCGGACGCTTCACCGCAGAGACCTTCCTCATCCGCGATGGCCGCGTACTGGCGGCGGCGGTACGCGACATCGACATCCGCAAATCCGGCTTCGAACGCTTCGTCGCTCGTGCCGCCGACCGGTCATCGGTCGTCTATGGGCTGGTCGCCGTCGCGCTGTCGGTATTTCTTGGCTGGGCGGCCGGCTGGATCGCGCGCCGCGTCTAGTCCTTGCGCCAGACAAAGCGTTAACGCCGCAGTCACCGGATATTTACGCCTTTGCTGCCAGACGGTTGGTAATGACTGGGACCGTAGTGACTGGGGATAGTGCCAGAATGAGCGATATGCCGGGACCAGACTCGTTCCTGCGCGCGACACCGCTGACGGGCGGTGCGCCCGCATACCGTGCGCCGCTCGCACCGATCGGCGTGGTGTTTGCGATCGCCGGCTCGAGCAGCCGCGTGCTGATCGACCGCGCGTCGATCGGCGCGCTGTGCGACGATCCCGATCCGGTCGTCGGCGCGGCGGGTCAGGTCGGCAGCCAGGTCAAGATGCGCGTCGGCGGATCATGGCTGGTCGCCAATATCCGTTCGCTGAAGCTCGAGGACAATGCCGGCACCTGCATCGCCGCCGAGATCGACTTTCTCGGCGAAGGCGATGAGGAACGACTGACCGGCAAGCTCCACCGGTTCCGCCGCGGCGTGACGCGCTATCCGATGCCGGGGTGCGAAGTGTTCGCGATCACCACCCCGGATCTGCAACAAATCTATGCCGCCGAGGACCGCGCGAACATCACCATAGGCACGGTCTATCCCACGGAGGACATCCGCGCCGCGCTCTACGTCGATGCGATGCTCGGCAAGCATTTCGCGCTCGTCGGGTCGACCGGCACCGGCAAGTCGACCAGCGCCGCGCTGATCCTCCACCGGATCTGCGACCTTGCACCGCAGGGTCATATCGTGATGATCGACCCGCACGGCGAATATGCCGCGGCGTTCAAGTCCAATGGTGCGCTATACGACGTCTCGAACCTGCAGATGCCGTACTGGCTGATGAATTTCGAGGAACATTGCGAGGTGTTCCTCACCACCAGCGGCGCCGCACGCCAGTTCGACTCGGATATCCTCGCCAAATGCCTGCTCGCCGCCAAGGCCAAGAGTCGCCTCGGCCAGGAAATTCCGAAGCTCACCGTCGACGCGCCGATCCCGTACCTGCTCAGCGACCTGACGACGATCATCAGTGCAGAGATGGGCAAGATGGATCGCGCCGGCGACATTGCGCCCTATCTCCGCCTGAAAACCAAGATCGACGAGATCAAGGCCGATCCGCGCTATGGCTTCATGTTCTCGGGCATGCTCGTCGCGGACACGATGGCGAATTTCCTCGCGCGCATCTTCCGCCTGCCCGGCGACGGCAAGCCGATCTCGATCATCGACGTCTCGGGCGTACCGTCGGAGATCACCTCGGTGGTGGTCGCCGTGCTTGCCCGGATGACGTTCGATTTCGCGATCTGGTCGCGCAACGAGCCGCAACGGCCGATCCTGCTCGTTTGCGAAGAGGCGCATCGCTACATCCCCGCGGGTCGGGAAACGACCAGCTCGGTCGGCCGAATCCTTGGGCGGATTGCCAAGGAAGGGCGCAAATACGGCGTGTCGCTGGGCCTGATCACGCAGCGTCCGTCGGATTTGGCGGAAGGGGTGCTGTCGCAGTGCGGCACGATCATCGCGATGCGTCTCAACAACGACCGCGATCAGGCGTTCGTCCGCGCGGCGATGCCCGAAGGCGCCCGCGGTTTCCTTGATTCGATCCCGGCACTGCGCAATCGTGAATGCATCATCTGCGGCGAAGGCGTGACGATCCCGATCCGCGTGAGCTTCGACGGTCTCGACGAATCGAAGCGCCCGGCCTCGGGCGATCCGATGTTCTCGGCACTGTGGCGCGACGTCGGCCATGAAGACCAGATCATCGCCCGGACGATTCAACGCTGGCGTGCGCAGGGCAAATAGACCGGCCGCCAGCGTGGCGCCGCGTCAGTCGGCGTCGGGACCGAGCGTCGGATCGAGATCGCGCGGGCGGATGAAGCGCGTCAGGCGCGCGCTGCCAGACGCAATGTCTTCCCAGCTACCGGCCTCGAACTGAAGCTCGGCAATGCTGGCGGTCGGGTATTTGTCCTCGACCGCATCGCGTAACGGATCCGCCGCGTCGGCAACCAGTAGCAGGACGAGGTCTTCGAGCCCCGGATTATGCCCGACCAGCAGCGCGCGCTCGGCGTCGGCCGGAAAGCCGTGCACCACGTCGAGCAACGTCGCCGCCGACGCAAGATACACGCGGCGGTCCAGGACCGGTGCGATCGTCCGGCCATAGCCCGATTCGATCTGCGCCAGCGTCTCCGACACGCGCACCGCGGGCGACGCGATCGCGTGGTCGAACGTCAGTCCCAGCGTCCGCATGTGGCGGCCGACCATCGCCGCGGCGCGCTTGCCCTTGGCGTTGAGCGGGCGATCGAAATCGCGCGCGACCGGATCGTCCCAGCCGGATTTGGCGTGGCGCAACAGCGTCAGCGTCTTCATGGCAATCCTCAAGCCGGTTCGCGGCTTTCATGCCCTACGCTAGCGCGCGAGGAAAGCCGGCTTGCGACTCGGGCTACCGCTTCTTCGAGCGTCACGCGCGCGATCGGCACGCCCGGCGGGAACGCGGCGAGCAGGCGCGAGGGCATCGCCGCCGACAGCATCACGAACACGCCCGAATCGTCGGCGCGGCGGATCAGCCGGCCGAACGCCTGCGCCAGCCGCGCGCGGACGAGCCGGTCGTCATAGGCCGAGCCGCCGCCCGCAAGCCGCCGCGCGGCGTGGAGCACCGACGGTTTCGCCCAGGGCACGCCCTCCATCACCACGAGCCGCAGCGATTCGCCGGGGACGTCGACGCCGTCGCGCAGCGCATCGGTGCCGAGCAGCGAGGCGCCCGGATCGTCGCGGAAGATGTCGACCAGCGTGCCGGTATCGATCGGATCGACGTGTTGCGCGTGGAGCGGCAGGCCTTCGCGCGCGAGGCGATCGGCGATGCGGCCGTGCACGCCGCGCAGCCGCCGGATCGCAGTGAAGAGCCCCAGCGTCCCGCCGCGGCTGGCGACGATCAGCTGCGCATAGGCGTTGGCGAGCGCGCCTATGTCGCCGCGCTTCACGTCGGTGACGATCAGGACTTCGGCCTGGCGGGTATAGTCGAACGGGCTCTTCGCCTCGAACCGCGCGGCGGGGCGCAGCAGATGCGGCGCGCCGCTGCGGGCTTCGGCCACTTCCCAGTCGCCGCCGCCGGTGAGCGTCGCCGAGGTGACGAGCGCGCCGTGTGCGGGCTTCAGCACGATCTCGGCGAACGGTCGCGTCGGGTCGAGCCAGTGGCGGTGGAGGCCGATGTCGAACTCGCGGCCCTCGATCCGGTCGACCGCGAGCCAGTCGACGAAATCCCCGTCGACGGGGCCGCCGACGCGCGCGAGCAGCGACAGCCACGCCGCGACCGTCTCCGCGCGCCACCCGATCGAGGCGATCGCGCCCTCGACGCGCGCGCGGGCGGGGCCGTCCATCCAGTCGGGAGCCTCGGCGAGCACCGCCTCGAGACGGCGGCCGAGCGTCACGAGCGGACGGACCAGCGCGTCGAGCGCGGCGGCGGCGGGCGCCGCGGCCTCGATCAGAGTCGCGTCGGGTTCGGCGAGTTCGGTTTCCAACCCATAGCCCGCGTCGCCCGGCTGCTCGGCGCGCGCGTAGGTGAGCCCGCGGACGGCGGCGAGCAGCGTCTCGATCGGACCGAACGGCGCGCCTTCGCCAAGCCGTTGCAGCCAGCCGTCGCTCGCCAGCGCCCCCGCCGCGGTCACCGCGTCGCTGATCGCGCGCGCGCCCTGTTCGTCATAGCTCGCGAGGTCGGACAGCCGTGCGGCAAGGCCGCGGCGCCGGCCACGCCCGCCCGATTCGGGGCCGAGGATCCAGCGGCGCAGTTCGATCGTCTCGGCACCGGTCAGCGCGGTCGCGAACATCGAATCGGCGGCGTCGAAGATGTGGTGGCCCTCGTCGAACACATAGCGTGTCGGCCGGGTCGCGAGTTCGCGGCCGCGCGCCGCGTTGACCATCACCAGCGCGTGGTTGGCGATGACGATGTCCGCGTCCGACGAGGCGCGCGCGGCGCGCTCGATGAAGCATTTCCGGTAATGCGGGCAGCCGGCATAGACGCATTCGCCGCGCCGGTCGGTCAGCGCGGTCGATCCGTTGCGGCGGAACAAAGTCGGCAGCCAGCCGGGCAGGTCGCCGCCGACCATGTCGCCGTCGGCGCTATACGCCGCCCAGCGCGCGACGAGATGCGCGAGAATCGCCGCGCGGCCCGCGAACCCGCCCTGCAGCGCGTCCTCGAGATTGAGCAGGCACAGGTAATTCTCGCGGCCCTTGCGCGTGACGACCTTGGCCTTGCGGATCGCGGCGTCGGGATAGAGCCGCGCGGTTTCCTGTCCCAACTGGCGCTGCAGCGTCTTGGTATAGGTCGAGATCCACACCGCGCCGCCCGCCTTCTCCGCCCAGAGCGACGCGGGCGCGATATAGCCGAGCGTCTTGCCGATCCCGGTCCCCGCTTCGGCGAGGACGAGGTTGGGCGTGTCGCGCATCGCGCGCGGCGCGAAGGCGGCAGTCGCGGCGCCGGCATAGGCGCGCTGGCCGGGGCGTTCCTCCGCGCCGTGCCCGGTGAGGTCGACGAGGCGCGCTTCGGCATCGCCGGGCTCGATCGTGACGGTGCGCGGGGCGGGGCGCGGCGCATGCTCCTCCCATTCGGGCAGCACCGAGAACAGCCAGCGTTCGTTGACGGACGGCTTCTTCAGCCGCTCGGCGACGACCGGCGCCCAGGGCCAGCGCAGGCGGAACAGCGATTGTGCCGAGGTCCACGCGCCTTCGCGCTCGGGCCAGTCGCCATCGGTCAGCGCCAGCATCGCCTCGGCCGCACGCAGCAGGAACGACGCGACTTCGGCATCCTCGCTCGGCACGTCCAGCCCGGTGACCCGCGCGATGCCCTTTGGCGTCGGCACCGCGAACTGCCCAGGCCGCAGGAACGCGTAAAGTTCGAGCAAATCGAGCCCCGACAGGTCGGGATAGCCGAGCCGCTGCCCGATCAACGGCGCGTTGAGCATGATGACCGGCGTGTCGGCGGCGACCCGGATCGCCTCGCCCCGCCCGATCGGCCGCGCGCCCTCCGCATTCGCGATCCAGATGCCGGCGTGGCTGGCGTGGAGGGCGGGATAGGGAAGCACCGCGCAACCTTGTGCCAAGAGGAACGAAAGGGCAACCTTTTGTGGGGCTGTCGTGCTGCAAACAGGACTTAGCGATCCTCCCCCGCCAGGGGGAGGTGGCAGGCGTAGCCTGACGGAGGGGGCGGTAGGCGATCACCTGCGTTCCGTGTCCTCCCCCTCCGACGCCTGCGGCGCCACCTCCCCCTGGCGGGGGAGGATCTTTTTTGGGGGCGGCCGTTGCGCAACCGGTACGGTGCACATGCGTTGCGCATCGATCGATACCAACAGCTTATCTTCACAGGACGATCATCATGCGGAAGTTTCTCATGGCGCTGAGCGCGCTCTCGCTTGCCATTCCGGCTGCCGCCGTGATCCCCACGGACAAGGCCGAAGCGCGCTCGAAGCGCGAATATCGCGGGCATGACCGCCGCTACCGGGCGAAGCGCTGCCGCCATTCGAGCGGCACGACGGGTCTGGTCGCGGGCGGCGTCGGTGGCGCGGTGCTCGGCAATGCGGTCGGCGGCGGGTTGCTCGGCACGCTGGCGGGTGGTGCAGCGGGTGCGCTGGGCGGCCGCGCGGTCGATCGGACGATCACCGCGAAGGACCGCTGTCGCTGATTGACGTATGCGGCGGTGGGGGTGACGGACACGAACGCACGCGCTAGTCGCGATGCATCATGATCGACGACATCCGCACCGCCGCCCTCGAGTCCAAAGCTTGGCCGTATGAGGAGGCGCGCAAACTTCTCAAGCGGTATCCAAACGGCAAATCGGGCGCGCCGGTGCTGTTCGAGACGGGCTATGGACCGTCGGGGCTGCCGCATATCGGCACGTTCAACGAGGTGTTGCGCACGACGATGGTGCGCAACGCCTTTCACGCGTTGAGCGACACGCCGACCCGGCTGATCGCGTTCTCGGACGACATGGACGGGCTGCGTAAGGTGCCCGACAACGTCCCCAACGGCGACATGCTGCGCGAGCATCTCGGCAAGCCGCTGACGCAGATCCCCGATCCGTTCAGCACGCATTCGAGCTTCGCCGCGCATAACAACGCGATTTTGCGCGAATTTCTCGACCGCTACGGCTTCGACTATGAATTCGCGTCGTCGACCGACTATTACACCAGCGGCCGTTTCGACGAGGCGCTGAAGGGCGTGCTGCGGCATTTCCAGGGCATCCAGGACGTGATGCTGCCGACGCTGCGCGCCGAGCGCCGCGCGACCTATTCGCCGGTGCTGCCGATCTCGCCAACCAGCGGCATCGTGCTGCAGGTGCCGATCGAGGTGATCGATGCCGAGGCCGGGCTGATCGCGTTCGACGATGAGGGCCAGCGGATCGAGCAGTCGGTGCTCGGAGGCAAGGCCAAGCTCCAGTGGAAGGTCGACTGGGCGATGCGCTGGGTCGCGCTCGGCGTCGATTACGAGATGGCGGGCAAGGACCTGATCGATTCGGTGACGCAGTCGTCGAAGATCGCGCGCGTGCTCGGCGGTCGCCCGCCCGAGGGCTTCAACTACGAGATGTTCCTCGACGAGAATGGCGAGAAGATCTCGAAGTCCAAGGGCAATGGCCTCAGCCTCGACCAGTGGCTGACCTATGGCCCGCAGGAGAGCCTCGCCTTCTACGCGTATCGCGAGCCGAAAAAGGCCAAGTCGCTGCACATGGGCGTGATCCCGCGCGCGGTGGACGAATATTGGCAGTTCCGCGGCAATTATGGGTCCCAAGACCTGAAGCAGAAGCTCGGCAATCCGGTCCACCACATCCATGACGGCAAGCTCCCCGAGGGCGAGCTGCCGGTGACGTTCGGGCTGCTGCTCAACCTCGTCGGCGTGATGGGCGATGCGAGCAAGGCGCAGGTCTGGGGGTATCTCGCGAACTACGTCCCCGATGCGTCGGCGAAGAGCTATCCCGAGCTCGACAAGCTGATCGATCACGCGCTGGCCTATGGCCGCGATTTCGTCGCGCCGACACTCAAGCGCCGCGCGCCCGTGGCGCACGAGGTCGCGGCACTCGAGCGGCTCGACGCCGAACTCGCCGCGCTGCCGGCCGAGGCGAGTGCCGAGGATATCCAGAACATCGTCTACGAGATCGGCAAGACCGGCGGGTTCGAAAACCTGCGCGACTGGTTCAAGGCGCTGTACGAGACGCTGCTCGGCTCCGAGCAGGGGCCGCGGATGGGCAGCTTCATCGCGCTGTACGGCGTGGCGAACTCGCGGAAACTGATCGCGGAGGCCTTGGCGCGGTAAGGGCGTACCTCGCACAAGATATCCACCCCGGCGGAGGCCGGGGCCCAGTTGGGGGACCTGCATAACGGCGTGCAGCGTGTCGTTACTGCCACCTTTCCAACTGGGCCCCGGCCTCCGCCGGGGTGGTAGTTCTATGAGGCATCTCGCATCCGGCCTCGACAACCCGACCCGAAAAGTGGCCATGTTTCATCGACCGATCGGCCGTCACAGCCTGTTCTTCGCGATCCGCCCGCCACTACCGCTCGCGCGCCAGATCACCGAGGCGGCGTCGTGGTTCGAGACCGGGGGGCAGAAGCGGCGCCCCGACCATCTGCACGTCGTGATCGATATCCTCGACGACCATGACCGCGTGTCGACCGCGCTCGAGCGCGATCTGAAGGCGATCGGCGATGCGGTCGAGGCCGCGCCGTTCGCGCTCCAGTTCGATATCGCGGTCGGGACAGAGCGATCCGTCGCGCTGTGTTCGCGCCGCCCGAACGCCTCGCTCAACGCACTGCGGCAGCGGATCGCGGTGGCGCGCGAGGCGGCGGGGCTGTCGGCGCGCGCAGGCCATCGGTTCAGTCCGCGGATGACGCTCGGCTACCGCGACGGCGCGCCGTTCACGCACGACATTGCGCCGATCGGCTGGACCGCGGACGCGTTCGTGCTCGTCCACAGCCGGGTCGGCCAGATGCGGCACGACGTGATCGGTCGCTGGCTCCTGAACGGCGTGGA
Organism: Sphingomonas sp. Leaf34; assembly: GCF_001421805.1. Classification (GTDB taxonomy): domain Bacteria; phylum Pseudomonadota; class Alphaproteobacteria; order Sphingomonadales; family Sphingomonadaceae; genus Sphingomonas. The sequence goes on from NZ_LMLC01000001.1 coordinate 1,043,274, forward strand.
CGATCGGCAGCTGGCGCTGTTCTAGGCCGTCGAATTGGTGGAACGCGCGGGACCCGGTAGGACCCACAGCGCGATCGGTTGGTTCTTCCCTCGTGACCGCGCACCAAGGAGCAAACATGCGGCTGTTCTTCGACGACGCCCAGCGGACCCATGCGCCAGCGCGTGAACTGCACAACGGCGCGTTCACCGCCTATGCGGAGACGCCCGCGCGCGTCGATGCGATCCTGCGCGCGATCGGCCCGGTCGAGGCGCCGGAGGATCGCGGCGAGGCACCCATCCTGGCGGTGCATACGCCCGCTTATGCCGCGTTCCTGAAGGAAGCCGCGCGGCTGTGGCGCGACGCAGGGCGCGAGGGCGATGCGATCCCCTATGCGTTCCCGGTTCGCGGCCGCCGTCCGCTCGATCTCACGCGGATCGACGCGCTGATCGGCGCACACAGCTTCGATGCCACCACGCCGATCACCCCCGAGGCCTGGGCCGCCTCGTACGGCAGCGCGCAGTCCGCGCTCGCCGCGACGCACGCGGTGCTCGACGGCGAGCGCGCCGCGTTCGCGCTGTGCCGCCCGCCCGGCCATCATGCGGGTGCCGATTATTGCGGCGGATACTGCCATCTCAACACCGCAGCGATCGCCGCGCAGGCTGCGCGCGACGCCGGGGTCGCGCGCGTCGCGATCCTCGACATCGATTATCATCACGGCAACGGCACGCAGGACATCTTCGCGCGCAGGGGCGACGTGTTCTACGCCTCGGTCCACGCCGATCCGACGACCGACTATCCCTTCTACTGGGGCCATGCCGACGAGACCGGCGAGGGCGAAGGGCTCGGCACGACGCTCAACCTGCCCTTGCCGCACGGCACGCGGATCGAGGCCTTTCGCGCCGCGCAGAGCACCGCGCTCGACGCGTTCGCCGCCTTCGATCCGGGCCTGCTGGTCGTCAGCTTCGGCGCGGATACGTGGGAGGGCGACCCGATCTCGCATTTCGCGCTGACGACGCCCGACTATGCCGTGCTCGCCGCCGATATCGCGGCCCGTGGCTGGCCGAGCGTCATCGTCATGGAGGGCGGCTATGCGGTCGACGCGCTGGGGCACAACGTCGCGAGTTTCCTGAGTGGCTTCTGAGACGCCGATTGCGCTGGGTACTCCCGCGTACCGCCGGCTGACGCTGGCGATGCTGTTCGCAGGCTTTTCGACCTTCTCGCTGCTCTATTCGGTGCAGCCGTTGCTGCCGCTGTTCGCCGCGCAATATGGCCTGACCGCGGAGGCCGCCTCGCTGGCGGTCTCGCTCGCGACCGGGCCGTTGGCGATCGGGATCCTGTTCGCGGGGTTCGTGTCGGACCGCGTCGGCCGGCGGCCGCTGATGATCGCGGCGATGTTCGCGGCGGGCGCGCTGACCGTGGCGGCGGCGGTCGTGCCGGGGTGGAGCGGGTTGCTCGTGCTGCGTTTCCTGACCGGCGTCGCGCTGGCGGGCGTGCCCGCGGTGGCAATGGCCTATGTCGCGGAGGAGGTCGATGCGGGCGCGGTCGGCGCGGCGATGGGACTGTACATCGCCGGCAGTGCGCTTGGCGGGATGGCCGGGCGGCTGGTCGTCAGCGTCGTCGCCGATCTCGAAGGCTGGCGCTGGGCGCTCGCGGCGGTGGGGATCGCCGGGCTCGCGATGGCGGAGGCGTTCCGGCGGCTCGCGCCGCCCTCGCGCAATTTCACGCCGAGCGTGGGGCGGCCGGGGGCGTTGCTGCGCAGCGCCGCATCGCTGTTTACCGACCGCGCGATGCCGTTGCTGTATCTCGAGGCGTTCCTGCTGATGGGCGTGTTCGTGACGATCTACAATTATGCCGGCTTCCGGTTGATGCGCGCGCCGTACGGCCTCAGCCAGGCGGCGGTCGGGGCGGTATTCCTGCTCTATGTGCTGGGATCGGTCAGCTCGGCGAAGTTCGGCACGCTCGCCGGGCGGCGCGGGCGGCGGACGATCTTCTGGATCCCGGTGGTGCTGCTGATCATTGGCGTCGCGCTGACCGCGATGACTCCGCTGGCGCCGGTGATCGCGGGGATCGCGGTGGTGACGATCGGCTTTTTCGGTGCGCATTCGATCGCCAGCGCGTGGGTCGGCCGCCGCGCGCAAGGTGCGCGCGGGCAGGCGGCCGCGTTCTACCTGTTCTTCTACTACATGGGGTCGAGCGTGCTGGGGTCGGCCGGCGGCTTCGCATGGACGCATGCCGGCTGGCCGGGGGTGACCGCGTTCTGCCTGGTGCTCGGCGTGGCGGCGCTGGTGATCGGGCTGGTGCTGCGCACGGTGCCGCCGCTGGTGGTGGAACCGGCGGTGCCGCAGCGGATGCCGGATCCCTGACGCCCTCCCACCGTCATCCCAGCGAACGCTGGGATATCCCCGTTTGGCACGCGTCACCTGATACGGAAGGATACCCCAGCTTTTCGCTGGGGCGACGGGGTTTGGCTGTCACGGTTGCAGCGTACGTGACGGCCGGCCAAGACCCTATCGCGATGCCACGTCGATCGCATCGACGGGCGGAAGCCCCGCCATCGCCTTCGCAACGCCTTCCACCGCCTCCATCACGCGCAGGACGTTGCCCCCCGACAGCTTCGCCAGATCGCCATCGCTCCACCCGCGCCGCGCGAGTTCGGCGAACAGCAGCGGATAGCCGTCGACGCCCTTCAGCCCGATCGGCCCGGTCCCCTGGATGCCATCGAAGTCGCCCCCGATCCCGACATGGTCGTGGCCGGCGAGTCGCGCGATATGCTCGACATGATCAGCGACCGTAGCGACGGTGACCTGCGGTTCGGGATGCGCGGCGTCCCACGCGACGAGCGGCGCGGGCGATTTGGCGCCGTACACCCCCGCCGGCACGCCGATGCTCTTGGCATAGGCGGTCCGCGCGCCGTCCCAGCCCCGCCACGCACTCGACAGGAACGATGGGTAGAAGTTCACCATCACCACGCCCCCGTTCGCCCCGATCGCGCGGAGCAGATCGTCGGGGATGTTGCGCGGCGCGTCGGCGATCGCGCGCGCGCTGGAGTGCGAGGCGATCACCGGCGCCCGGGTCGCGGCGAGCGCAGCGACCATCGTCGCGTCCGACACGTGGCTGACGTCGACGATCATCCCGATCCGGTTCATCTCAGGGATCACCTGCCGCCCGAAATCGCTGAGCCCGTTGGCGCGCGGTGCGTCGGTCGCGCTGTCCGCCCAGTTCAGGCTCTTGCCATGCGTCAGCGTCATATAGGCGACGCCGAGCGCGCGGTATTGGCGTAACACGGAAAGCCGCCCGTCGATCTGGTGCCCGCCCTCGACCCCGATCAGCGAGGCGATCCGCCCAGCCTTCTCGATCCGGCGGATGTCGGCGGCGGTGGTCGCCAGTTCGAACGTCGCCGGGTTCGCCGCGACGAAGCGGCGGACGATATCGATCTCCTCCAGCGTCATCTCGACCGCGCGCGGCGCGTCGGCGGGGATGTAGACCGACCAGAACTGGCCGCCGACATGGCCCTTACGCAGACGCGAGATGTCGGTCTGGAGCGGATTGGGCAGCTGCGTGGTGTCGGCCGCCAGATTCACCGCCTCGACCTTCGCGTCGTGCAGCTCCCGAATCTCCCAGGCTAGGTCGTTATGCCCGTCGATGACCGGGCTCCGCTCCAGCACGCGCTCAACTCGGCGGGATAGGACCGCGTCGGGCCCCGCCTGCGCAGCCATCAGCAGGAAAGCGGCGATCATGTCTTTGTCCCCCGTAACGTCCGCTCCATCCTGAACTCAGTGTTCGCGCGCGACAAGCCGGGTAAGGCGCACGCAGCACGCAGGCGGAGGGGCGCACTTGAACACGGGAACCGCCGAACCGGCACGCGGCGCGGAGAGCCGGCTTTCCACCGCGATCGCGATCGCGCGGCTGATCGGGATCATGGGAATCGTCTATGTCCACGCCTGGACCGGGCGCAGCGCGGAGGAGCTGGCGACGGTCGCGTTCAGCGGACAGGCAATCTTGCGCACCGTGCTGGGCGAGATGTTCGGGCGCAACGCCGTGCCGCTGCTCGGCATGATCTCGGGCTGGCTGGTCGTCTCGACCGCGATGCGCCGGCCTTATGGCGCGTTCCTGCGTGGCAAGGCGCGGACGATCCTGCTGCCGATGTTGCTGTGGAACGCGATCGCGATCCTGCTGGTCGGTGCCGCAGCGACGGTCGGAAACCTGAAGGCGCCGACGCCGTCGAGCATCGGCTGGACGCTCAACGAGCTCGTGCCGCTGGTCCATGCCAACGACATCAACGTGCAGATGCCGTTCCTGCGCGATCTGTTCGTCGCGATGATGATCGCGCCGGTTCTGGTGCGTGCGTCGAGTCCATGGCTGGCGGTGGTTGCGATCGCGGCCGCTGTGTGGAGCGTGTCCGGGGTGCACGTGCCGCTGCTGTTGCGGCCGCAGATCCTGCTGTTCTTTACCGCGGGGATCGCCGCGCGGCGCTTCGGCGTGGCTGAGGCGGTGGCGCGGTGGCCGGTCGCGCTGTGCGCGTTGCCGTTCGTCGTGCTGATCGCGCCGCGGCTCTGGACGGCGTTGCTGGGAAACGTCTTCTTCGACGCGCATCCACACGCGATGGCGGCGTTCGACATTGTGTTCCGGCTGGCGTCCGCAGTGCTGTTCTGGCGTGTGGCATGGGCGTTGGCGGGGAGCCGCGTCGCAGACGGCTTGCGGGGCATCGAGCGTTACGGATTTCTCGCCTTTTGCGATCATCTCGTGCTGTTGTGGCTGTTCGGGCCGGTGATCGGGCTGATGACCGGCGCGCTCGGCGCGGGGCTGTATCCGGCGTATCTGCTGGTCCAGCCGGTGCTGGTGCTTGCCGTTACGATCGGTCTGGGACGCGCGTTGATGACGGTTTTACCGACCGCTGCGCGGATCCTGAGCGGGGGACGGCTCGGGCGATAGAGGGTTCGATCTGTCGCCGCGCGAGGGCGGTCCGCGCTGGTTGACCCATGACTGGTTGCGGACGACGGTCGACCGGACCGGCCGCCCCGCCGCGTCGCGCCAGGGGCGATAGCGAAAGCGCAGCTCGATCAGGCGGCAGGTGGTCGCATCGAGTACCGCATTGCCGCTCGATCGCATGATCCCGCAGTGCGTGACGCTGCCGTCGGTCTCGACGCTGTAGCGCACGCCGACCGTCCCGCCCGCGCCGATTACGGCCTCGGCAGCGCGAAAATCCTTTGTCTTGAAGCGGCCGTTGAGCAGCTTTGGCGGGGTCTCGGCGCCGCCGTCGCCATCTCCGGAGCCGCCGCTGCCCTTGCCGTCGCCCTCGCCACCCGCGCCGGTTCCGGAGCCTGGGATCGGCGCGGCCCCGGTGGTGGCCTCGCTGCCGGGGCCGGGCTTCAGCGTGACGATGACCGGCGGCTGTGAAACGGGGGGCGGCACGATCGGCTCGGGCACGACGATGTCGGTCGCTTTGGCGCGCAGCTTGGCGGGCGCCGCGGCGCCTTCGGGACGATGGCGTTTCGCCGGACGGGGGATGATCGTTTCAGGCGGCGGCGGGGGCGATGCGGGGCCAATTGCGAACGTCTTCAGCGCATCGGGGATGGCGACGGGCATGCGCACGCCGAGACCGAGGATCAGCGCGTAGCCAATGACGCCACACAGGATCGCGGCACCGCCCGCGGATATCAGGCGATCGCGCGGGCTCGGGTGGACGCCGTACATCCCGGCTAATTGGGGAGGGGCGCGGCGGGCGGCAACGGGGTGGGGGCAGCGTTGGCTACGAAGAGGGTGGCTCTTCACCCCACCCACAGGCGCCGAGTAAACTCCGACTGAGCCGCCTAGTTTTTCGAGGGGGCCGTCAATCTCAAGCCCCCCCCCCCGGCGGAGGCCGGGGCCCAATTGGTGAGGCTTTGGTGATGACGCGCCACGCGCATCAATGCCGTTTCCCACTTGGACCCCGGCCTGCGCCGGGGGGAGGGTGTAGGGAGGTGCTGGTTTGCTAAATTGCCGGATGGTTCGCATCTGCGACCCCTCGCGCTTACTCCATACGAGAACGGGCGGTGCGACCTAAGTCACACCGCCCGTTCTTGGCGCGCGCCGCGGGAGTAAATCCCGCGTCGTCGGTCGGCGCTATCGCGCCGCCGGCCGGCTTGTCGCGTGCGAACCTGCGCTTCGCTGGTTCGCAGCGGCGTGCTGCTGCGCTGCACGCCTCGCTTGGGCTTACAGTTTCTCCGTCAGCTCCGGCACGATCTTGAACAGATCGCCGACCAGGCCGATGTCCGCGACCTGGAAGATCGGCGCGTCCTCGTCCTTGTTGATCGCGATGATGACCTTCGAGTCCTTCATGCCCGCGAGATGCTGGATCGCACCCGAGATGCCGACCGCGAAATACACTTCCGGTGCGACGATCTTGCCGGTCTGGCCGACCTGATAGTCGTTCGGGGCATAGCCCGCGTCGACCGCGGCGCGCGAGGCACCGACGCCGGCACCGAGCTTGTCCGCGAGCGGATCGATCGTCGCGTGGAACTGCTCGCTCGACGCCAGCGCACGGCCACCCGAAACGATGATCTTCGCGCTGGTCAGCTCGGGACGCTCGTTCTTGGCGATCTCGGCGCTGGCGAAGGTCGACAGCCCCTTGTCGCCGGTCGACGCGACCGCCTCGATCTCGCCCGAACCACCCTCGGTCGCCGCCTTGGCGAAGGCCGTGCCGCGGACGGTTATGACCTTCTTCGCATCCGACGACTGTACGGTTGCGATCGCGTTGCCGGCGTAGATCGGACGCGTGAACGTGTCCGCGCTCTCGACCGACAGGATGTCGCTGATCTGCATGACGTCGAGCAAGGCGGCGACGCGCGGCGCGATGTTCTTGCCGTGCGTGGTCGACGGCGCGACGAACGCATCGTGCGTGGCCATCAGCTCGACGATCAGCGGCGCGACGTTCTCGGCGAGCGCATGCGCGAACGCGGCGTCGTCGGCGACGTGCACCTTGCCGACGCCGGCGATCTTGGCGGCCTCGGCGGCGACGCCGTCGACGCCCTGGCCTGCGACCAGCAGATGGACTTCACCGAGCTGGCTAGCCGCAGTCACGGCAGAAAGCGAGGCATCCTTGACGGCCTGACCGTCATGTTCGACCCAGACGAGCGTCTTCACTTGGCGACTCCCATTTCCTTGAGCTTGCCGACCAGCGCGTCGACATCGGCGACCTTGATCCCGGCCGAGCGCTTGGCAGGCTCGACCACCTTCAGCGTGGTCAGGCGCGGCGTCACGTCGACACCGAAATCGGCGGGCGTCTTCTGCGCCATCGGCTTCGACTTGGCCTTCATGATGTTCGGCAGCGACGCATAGCGCGGCTCGTTGAGGCGAAGATCGGTGGTGATGATCGCGGGGAGCTTCAGCGTATCCGTCTCCGCGCCGCCATCGACTTCACGCGTCACATGGACCGAGCCGTCGGCGATCTCGACCTTCGACGCGAACGTGCCCTGGCCCCAGTTCAGGATCCCGGCGAGCATCTGCCCGGTCTGGTTGTTGTCATCGTCGATCGCCTGCTTGCCGAGGATGACCATGTCGGGCTTTTCCTCCTCGACGATCTTGGCGAGGATCTTGGCGACGCCGAGCGGCTCGACCTTGGTCTCGCTCACGACGAGGATCGCACGGTCGGCGCCCATCGCGAGCGCGGTGCGGAGCGTTTCCTGCGACTTCTGCTCACCGATCGAGACGACGACGATCTCGGTCACGCCTTTGTCCTTGAGGCGAATCGCCTCCTCGACCGCGATCTCGTCGAACGGGTTCATGCTCATCTTGACGTTCGCCAGATCGACGCCCGTCCCGTCCGCTTTCACTCTGGGCTTCACATTGTAGTCAAGCACGCGCTTGACCGGCACCAGCACCTTCATCGGGGTTCCTTCCAAGGTGAATAAGTTCGTTTCGTCCGCCTGTTACCCAGGGGGCGTTGGGCGGACAGATGGCGATTTCGAGGGCTTTTCGCAAGTCCGGTATGGAAACATCGCTGTGCCGTAGCGTCACGACGGTGTGCCCGGCAGACCGGTCGTGGATTCGCCGAATCCTCCCCCGCCAGGGGGAGGTGGCTGGCACTTGCCAGACGGAGGGGGAGGTAAGCAAAACCTTTGCTCCGCGTCCGCCCCCTCCGTCACCCTCGGTGCCACCTCCCCCTGGCGGGGGAGGATCGTGAAGCTGGCGATCGAGACCAACGAAAAGGGCCCGGACGTTTCCGTCCGAGCCCCGTTTTTCGCAAGATCAGTATGCAGTGGGCGACGGTTACGCCGCGACCTTCTGCACTTCCGCGACGATCTTCTTGGCGGCGTCACCAAGGTCGTTCGCCGGGACGATCGCGAGACCCGAATTGGCCAGGATTTCCTTGCCCTTCTCGACGTTCGTACCCTCGAGACGGACGACCAGCGGGACCGAGAGGTTCACTTCCTTCGCCGCCGCGACGATGCCGTCGGCGATGATGTCGCACTTCATGATGCCGCCGAAGATGTTGACCAGGATGCCCTTCACGTTGGGATCCGCAAGGATGATCTTGAACGCGGCCGTCACCTTCTCCTTGTTGGCGCCGCCGCCGACGTCGAGGAAGTTGGCCGGGAACATGCCGTTCAGCTTGATGATGTCCATCGTCGCCATCGCGAGGCCGGCGCCGTTGACCATGCAACCGATGTCGCCGTCGAGCTTGATATAGGCGAGGTCGTACTTCGATGCTTCGAGCTCGGCGGGATCTTCCTCGGTCTCGTCACGAAGCTGGAGCAGGTCCTTGTGGCGGAACAGCGCGTTGCCGTCGAACGCGACCTTCGCGTCGAGCACCATCAGCTTGCCGTCGTTGGTGACCGCGAGCGGGTTGATCTCGATCTGCTCGGCATCGGTGCCGATGAACGCGTCATACAGCTTCGATGCGGTGTTCGCGGCCTGCTTGGCGAGATCGCCGGTCAGCTCGAGCGCTGCAGCAACAGCGCGGCCGTGATGCGGCATGAAACCGGTCGCCTGGTCGATGTCGATCGACTGGATCTTCTCGGGCGTGTCGTGCGCGACCGCTTCGATGTCCATGCCGCCTTCGGTCGAGGCCACCATCATCACCCGGCCGGTGGTGCGGTTGAGCGTCAGCGCGAGGTAGAATTCCTTGTCGATGTCGACGCCGTCGGTGACGTACAGGCGGTTGACCTGCTTGCCCGCGTCACCCGTCTGGATCGTGACGAGCGTGTTGCCGAGCATGTCGGTCGCGGCTGCGCGAACCTCGTCCTCGGTCTTGGCGAGGCGGACGCCGCCCTTGGCATCGGGGCCGAGCTCGACGAACTTGCCCTTGCCGCGGCCGCCGGCGTGGATCTGCGCCTTGACGACGTAGAGCGGTCCGGGGAGCTTCTTCGAGGCCTCGACGGCCTCCTCGACGGTCAGCGCCGCGAAACCGGCGGGGACGGGGACGCCGAACTTGGCCAGCAGTTCCTTGGCCTGATATTCATGGATGTTCATCGGGAAGGCTCCACGCAATTTTTAGGAAACTCGGGAATTGGGTCGGCGTAAAGCACAGGGCGGGGCGCAAATCCACCCTTAAGGCATTTGCACTTGCGTCGCGGTCGCAATAAACTTGAATTGCATCGGTTTTTGGGGCCTTCTCCCTGGTATGACGAGAAGGATTCGCCTTTTGCCGTGCGGCCTGCCGATCCCTATCAAAGGAGAATGGCGATTTCACTTGGCATCTTCCTGTTTGTCGCTTCCGTGGTCGGCATGGCGGTATTGGCGTATGCCGCGCAAAGCCGGATCATGCATGGCTTCGGCTGGCGCCTGCACGAGAGCCATCACCGCGCGCAGCCGGGCAACGGGGAATTGAACGATCTGTACGCCGCGATCTTCGCAGTGCCGTCGTTCGTGCTGGTGCTGGGTGGGATGCACCTCGACTGGTGGCCGGGCTTCGCCTGGATCGGCACAGGAGTCGCCACCTACGGCATGATCTATTTCGGGTTTCACGACGTCGAGCCCGAGGACGGCCATGTCAGCTTCGGCTTTCTTGTCGCCCCCAAACCGGAAGACCTGAGAGCCAAACTCACGCGGCGATCCCGCATGGGTATGCGCGCGCCGGTCCTGGCGCGCGCAGCCACTCCTCAAGCCAGCGAATCGTAGGGCGTTTGGAGATTAGTAACCACTTAGGGAGCAATGTTCCGGACATGACACAGCCCGTCCCCATCCCTCCCGCCGAACCGAAGGGCGAGGAACTTCGCCAGGCGCTACGCAAGGCCGTGAAGATGCGTGCGCATCTGCGCGATCGGGGCCAGACGCGATTCGAGATCGAGGTGACCGACCTCTCGCTCTCGGGCTTTCGCGCAGAGACGAGCTTTACATTGTGGCCGGGAACGGTGGTGTGGCTCACGCTGCCCGGATTGGCGGCGCTCGAGGCGGTCGTCGCGTGGCGCGACAAGTTCAAATACGGCTGTGCGTTCGCAAAACCGCTGCATCCCGCAGTATTCGACCACATCGTGGCCCTGTCGCAGCGGTAGGCCCCGCGTACGTTCTCCCGCATCGGCGGGAGCCCATAACAGGTCCCCGCCGTCGCGGCAGAATCACGGTCTCAGTCGAACAGGCTCGAAACGCTCGTCTCGTCCGCGATCCGCTTGATCGCCTCGCCGAGCAACGGCGCGATCTGCAGATGGCGGATCTTGCCGTGTGCGCCCTTGATGACCTCGTGATTGCCGATCGAATCGGTGATCACCAATTCGCGCAGCTCGGATCCCTCGACGCGCGCCACCGCACCGCCCGACAGGACGCCGTGCGTGACATAGGCGACGACGTCCTCCGCGCCGGCTTCCTTCAGCGCCGCCGCCGCGTTGCACAGCGTGCCCGCCGAATCGACGATGTCGTCGATCAGAATGCAGAAGCGCCCCTCGACCTCGCCGATGATGTTCATCACCTCCGACTCGCCCGCGCGCTCGCGGCGCTTGTCGACGATCGCGAGCGGCGCGTTGTCGAGTCGCTTGGCCAGCACGCGCGCGCGGACGACGCCGCCGACGTCGGGCGACACGACCATCAGATTCTTGCCCTTGAACCGGGCGAGGATGTCCGCCGACATCACCGGCGCCGCATAGAGATTGTCCGTCGGGATATCGAAGAAGCCCTGGATCTGGCCGGCATGCAGATCGACCGACAGCACGCGGTTCGCGCCCGCCACGGTGATCAGGTTGGCGACCAGCTTGGCCGAGATCGGCGTGCGCGGGCCCGGCTTCCGATCCTGCCGCGCATAGCCCATATACGGGATCACCGCGGTGATGCGCCGCGCCGACGCACGCTTGAGCGCGTCGATCATGATCAGCAATTCCATGAGGTTGTCGTTGGCCGGATAGCCGGTCGACTGGATCACGAACACGTCCTCGCCGCGGACGTTCTCGTTGATCTCGACGAAGACCTCCTCGTCCGCGAAGCGCCGCACGCTGACGTCGGTCAGCGGAATCTCAAGATAGGCGGAGATTTCCTGCGCCAGCGGCAGGTTCGAATTGCCGGTCATCAGTTTCATGAAAATCTTCCCCGCTCGATCACGCGAACCCCTTAGGCGCACGAATCGCCCGGTGAAAGGCCCGGTGAAAGCGTTGCAGGCAAGGGTTTGCCCGTCGCCGCACTGCTATTAGAGCAACCACATGACCGTGATCACCCGTTTCGCCCCCTCGCCCACCGGCCGGCTCCATGTCGGCAACATCCGCACCGCGCTCCACAACTGGATGTTCGCGCGCGCGAATGGCGGAAAATTCGTGCTGCGGATCGACGATACCGACCCCGAGCGCAGCGAGGAGCGCTTCGTCGAGGCGATCCGCACCGATCTCGCCTGGCTCGGGATGACGCCCGACGCGGAGGAGCGGCAGTCGGCGCGGTTCGCGCTGTACGAGGCGCGGTTCGCGACACTGGTCGCGAGCGGGCATGTCTATCCCGCGTACGAGACGACGCAGGAACTCGATCTGAAGCGCAAGATCCAGGCCGGGCGCGGGTTGCCGCCGATCTACGACCGCGCGGCGCTCGCGCTCGACGACGCGGCACGGGCCAGGCTGGAGGCGGACGGCGTGCGGCCGCATTGGCGGTTCAAGCTCGATCACGACTCGGCGATCGCCTGGGACGACCTGATCCGCGGCCCGGCGCATTTCGAGGCGAAGACGATGAGCGATCCGGTGATCCGCCGTGCCGACGGATCGTGGCTGTACATGCTGCCATCGGCGATCGACGATGCCGAGATGGGCGTAACGCATGTGGTGCGCGGCGAGGACCATGTGTCGAACACCGCGCTCCAGTTGCAGATGTTCGCCGCACTCGGCGTCGCGCCGCCGCGGTTTGCGCATGAGGCGTTGCTGACGGGGGCGGAGGGCAAGCTGTCCAAGCGACTCGGCTCGCTCGGCGTCGATCATTTCCGCGCGGTCGGGATCGAACCGCAAGCGGTGCGTGCGCTGCTCGCGCGGATCGGCACCAGCGATCCGGTCGAGCCGATCGCCGATGCCGCGCCGCTGATCGCGGGGTTCGACTTTGCCCGGTTCGGCCGCGCACCGGCCCGCTTCGACGAGGCCGAGCTCGCGCAACTGAACGCGCGGATTCTCCACGCGCTGCCGTATGACGACGTGGTCGCGCGGTTGCCGGCGGGCATGGGCGCGGCCGCTTGGGACGCCGTGCGGCCCAATCTGGTGACGCTGGCGGACGCCGCGGACTGGTGGGGCGTGATCGAAGGGCCCATCGCGATCGAGAGCGATACGGACGTCGCATATCTCGACAGCGCCGTGGCGGCGGCTGCGGCGATCGACTGGTCGAGCGATCCCTGGCACGCGCTGACCGCGCGGCTGAAGGACGAGACGGGGCGCAAGGGCAAGGCGCTGTTCCTGCCGCTGCGACGCGCGCTGACCGGGCGCGATCATGGGCCGGACATGGCGGCGTTGCTGCCGCTGATCGGGCGCGAGCGGGCGCTGGAGCGACTGGCGGCGCGGTAATCAAATGGTCGCGGCGGTCGAGGGCCACGTTGCCCTCCCGCCATGCGGGGCTGGCCTAGCCGGCTCCGCGCTCCTATCTTGGCGTGCATGGGCTTTTTCAGTCGTTTCACGCCGATCGTCGCCTATCGCGACCTGCGGCTCTTCCTCAGCCAACGCCGCCCGTACGAGCTGGTGTTTCTCGTCGCGGCGCTCGGTGTCACCAGCTTCCTGATCTACGCGTTCATGAAGGACTCGTACGTCGAGCAGGAATACCGCCCGAAGATCATCTATGTCGAACAATGGCCCGCGGATCGCACCGATGCGCAGATCGTCGCGCAGCAGAAGATCGACGCACCGATCAAGGCCAAGGCGCTCGCCGAGCAAAAGGCGCGCGAGGACGCGCAGCGCGCCTCGTTCAAGCGGCTGGACGACAAGCTGAAGGCGATGGGGATCTGACTCACGCTTCGGATGCTCGGTGGATGGGCGCCGCGCTGGCGCTGGCCGAGCGGTCTCGCGGGCGGACCGCACCCAATCCCAATGTCGGGTGCGTGATCGTCGCCGACGGTCGGATCGTGGGGGGCGGCTGGACGCAGCCGGGCGGGCGACCGCACGCCGAAGCGATGGCGCTGGCCGAGGCGGGCGCGAGGGCGCGCGGCGCTACGGCGTACGTCACGCTCGAGCCCTGCGCGCACCAGTCGCAACGCGGCCCCGCTTGCAGCGACCTGCTGATCGAGTCGGGCGTGGCACGCATCGTCGCAGCGCTCGAAGACCCCGACGTACGAACCGCCGGCCAGGGCTTTGCCCGTCTCGAGGCGGCCGACATCACCGTCGCGCGCGGCATCCGCCCGAACGAGGCGCGTCGTTCGATGGCCGGGTTCCTGACGCGCCAGGCGCTCGGCCGCCCCCATGTTACATTGAAGCTCGCGACCTCGCTCGACGGCTGTCTCGCGATGGCGGATGGATCGAGCCGCTGGATCACCGGTCCGCAGGCCCGCGCGCATGCGCATCTCGAGCGCAGCCGGCATGAAGCGATTCTCGTCGGCCGCGGGACATACGAGGCGGACGCGCCACGACTCGACGTGCGATTGCCGGGTTTGGAAGACCGCGCGCCGAACCGCATACTTTTATCCGCCACCCTATTTCGTCATTCCAGCGAAAGCTGGAATATCCCCGTTGGAGAAAGCGACCGAACCCCACCGGGAGACCCCAGCCTTCGCTGGGGTGACGAAATTGGGAATTGGACCGTCATCGCCGAGCCGCACGCCATCGCCACCCTGCCCAACGTCGACCACATCCTCGTGGAAGGTGGCGCGGCCGTAGCGTCGGCGTTCCTCGCGGCCGATCTGGTCGACCGGCTCCTGCTCTACCGCGCGCCGATCCTGATCGGCGGCGGCCGCCCCGCACTCCGCGATATCGGCCTCACCGACCTGGCCGAAGCGCACCAACGCTGGACACCAGTCGATGCGCGGCAACTTGGCAGCGACCGGCTCGAGGTCTACGAGCGCGAACGAAACGAGGGATAATGTTTACCGGAATCGTCACCGACATCGGCACCGTCACCACCGTGGAATCGCCCGGCGAAACGCGCGTGGTCGTCTCGACCGCCTATGATACCGCCACCGTCGATCTCGGCGCGTCGATCGCGTGCTCGGGCGTCTGCCTCACCGTCGTCGACAAGGGACCAAACTGGTTCGCGGTCGACGTCTCGGGCGAGACGATCAGCCGCACCGCCACGGATCAGTGGACGCAGGGGCGCAAGTTCAACCTGGAACGCGCGATGAAGCTCGGCGACGAGCTCGGCGGGCATATCGTCACAGGGCATGTCGACGGTCTCGGCACCGTCGTCGCGGTGACCGAGGACGGCGGCTCGCACCGCGTCACGATCCGCGCCGGCGCCGACATTGCGCCGTTCATCGCCCCCAAGGGCTCGGTGACGGTCGACGGCGTCTCGCTCACCGTCAACACCGTTCGCGACGTCGATGGAGAGGTCGAATTCGGCCTCAACATCATCCCGCATACCTGGGCGGTCACGACGCTCGGAACGATCCACGTGGAACAGTCGGTCAACATCGAGATCGACGTCCTCGCCCGCTACCTCCAACGAATGGAGCATTACCGTGCCTCTGCCCGCTGACCGTACCGCCGAACTGTCGCGCCTCAAGCACGGCTATCTGTCGTCGCCGGAAGAAATCATCGACGAGGCGCGCAACGGCCGGATGTTCATCCTGGTCGATGACGAGGACCGCGAGAACGAGGGCGATCTGGTCATCCCCGCGCAAATGGCGACGCCCGAGAAGATCAATTTCATGGCCAAGTTCGGCCGCGGCCTGATCTGCCTCGCGCTGACCAGGGACCGCACCGAGGAACTCGGGCTCGAGCTGATGAGCCGCAACAACGGCACCCGCCACGAAACCGCGTTCACCGTGTCGATCGAGGCGCTCGAAGGCGTCACCACGGGTATCTCGGCGGCGGATCGCGCGCGCACCATCGCGGTGGCGGTCGATGCGACCAAGGGCAAGCCGGACATCGTCACCCCAGGCCACGTGTTCCCGCTGGTCGCGCGCGACGGCGGCGTGCTGATCCGCGCGGGACATACCGAGGCGGCGGTCGACGTCGCGCGGCTCGCCGGGCTCAACCCCTCAGGCGTGATCTGCGAGATCATGAACGAGGACGGCACGATGGCGCGGATGGACGACCTCGTCACCTTCGCGCAGTTCCACAACGTCAAGATCGGCACGATCCGCGACCTGATCGCGTATCGCCGCCGCTACGACCATCTCGTCGAGAAGCGCGCCGAGGCCAGCTTCACCTCCGAATGGGGTGGCGACTGGACCGCGCTGACGTTCTGGAACAAGGCAACGGGCACCGAGCAGGTCGCGCTGGTCAAGGGCAGGATCGACCCCGCCACGCCGACGCTCGTCCGCATGCATGCGCTGTCGCCGTTCGCCGACATCTTCGGTGAATCGGGCGATCGCGGCCGTATCCTCGCGCGCTCGATGCAGATGATCGCGGACGAGGGCGCCGGCGTGATCGTAGTCATCAACCGCCCGCGCAGCAACACCTTCACCTCGGCGGTCATGAAAAAGGCCGGTGCGGAGATCACACCGGATATGGAGGAGCTGCGCGATTACGGCGTCGGCGCGATGATCCTTACCGAACTCGGCGTGCACGACATGGTGCTGATCACGAACACGCATCACACGCTGGTCGGACTCGACGGCTATGGCCTGTCGATCGTCGGCGAACGGCGGATCGCGTCCCTGGATACCGAAGAGAGTTCAAACTGATGGCCCATCTCCTCATCGTCGAAGCGCGGTTCTACGATCACCTCAACGACCTGCTGGTCGAGGGTGCGAAGGCGGCGATCGAAGCCGCGGGCCACACGCACGAGACGATCACCGTGCCCGGCGCGCTCGAAGTTCCCGGCGCGATCGCGCTGGCGGCCGAGAGCGAAACGTTCGACGCCTATGTCGCGCTCGGCGTCGTGATCCGCGGCGAGACCTATCATTTCGAGATCGTCGCGGGCGAGAGCGCACGCGGGATCATGCAGCTGACGATGGACGGCCTGGCGATCGGCAACGGCATCCTGACCACCGAAAACGAGGCGCAGGCGCTCACGCGGGCAAAGCCGACCGAAGGCGACAAGGGCGGCGGCGCGGCGAACGCGGCGCTGGCGATGCTGGCGCTCAAGGACCGCTTCCTCGCATGAGGTACGCGCGTGGGTGAAGTAATCAATCTGCGGCGCGCGCGAAAACAGCGGGCCCGGGCGGAGGCTTCCGCACGCGCGGACCAGAACCGGCAGCTGTTTGGCCGAACGGCGGCGGAAAAGACGACGGACGCAGCCGAGCACGCCCGGATCGAGGCGACGCTCGACGGCGCGCGACTCGAAACTCGCGAACCCGACAACCCCGTTCAATAACCTCACGCTGACGCCTCCCCCGGTGTTTATGCGGCGGGCCCCGTCCCTCCCCATCGGTGGCGAGGGACGGCCAAGCCGGTGACGCAAGGTATCGCGCCCGCTGTCCTTCGCAAAAACCCGAAATCCTCCCCCGCCAGGGGGAGGATTACAGGCGCGCGAGGATCGGGGCGTGGAACACGCGCGACGCTCGAAGCCGAATCCCCCGCCGCCGCCTCATCGCGCGCGCCGCAGGAACGTCCCGCCCGACGAACTGTTGTGCCTGCGTAACAAGGGGGCTCTCATGATCTCGGATGCAAATGCGACGTGGCTCGCCAAACTCGGCTTTGCCGCACGCGGCGTGGTCTACATCCTCGTCGGATGGTTCGCGGTCGACGCAGCATGGCACGGTGGCGAGGTCGCCGACAATCAGGGCGCGATCGGATCGATGGCGGACGGGCCGTTCGGGCCGGTCCTGCTCGCGATCATCGCGGCCGGATTGCTCGGCTATGCGGTGTGGCGACTGACCGAAGCTGCGGCGAACCCCGAACAGATTGGCCGCGACATCAAGGGCAGCCTCAAGCGGATCGGCCATGTCGTCAGCGGAATCGCGCATCTGATCCTCGCCTGGACCGCCGCCAAGCTCGCGCTGAAGACCGGATCGCGCGACGCGGCAGTCTCGCCCGGCGACGAGAGCGCGCGCGACTGGACCGCGTTGCTGCTCGACCAGCCCGCCGGACGGCTTCTGGTCGGTGCGGTCGCGATCGGCGTGCTGGTCGCGGCGTTCCAGCAGGCCAAAAAGGCGTGGGCCGGCGATTTCATCCACGACCTGCGCGGCGACGCGCCTGCCCCCGGCTATGTCTGCACGATGGGCCGGATCGGCTACGGCGCGCGTGCGATCGTGTTCCTGATCGTCGCCGGGTTGTTCGGCCTTGCCGCATGGAGCGCGCATGCCAGCGACGCAGGCGGCGTGGCCGATGCGCTGGAGAAGCTCCAATCGCAGCCGGGCGGCAAATGGCTGCTCGCTCTGACCGGGCTCGGCCTGGCGTTGTTCGGCGCCTATTCGCTCGTCGAGGCGCGCTTTCGCAGACTCCATGTGGACCTGCCCGGGACCGATTGAGACGAGCCGATAGCGGATTGTTAAGGCGCGGATGCTAAGGGGCTGCATGTACACGATCGGCTTCGACGTCCCGAACAAGACCCTGACGATCGTTACCGAAGGATTCTGGTCGGTCGCGACGACCGCGGTGTTCTCGGCAGAGTTGCTCGCGCGCGGCACCGCGGCGCGCCTGTATCACGGACGGTTCGTCGTGCTCGCCGATCTGCGCAAGGCGGCGATCCAGCCGTTGAAGGTGGTCGACGCGCTCGAGGCGATGATGCCCAAGGCGTTGAAGGTGACGTCCGCGCCGATCGCGGCGGTCGTCGCCTCGCATCTGGCCAAGCTTCAGACCGAACGCTATCTGAAGGCGGCGAACTGCCGGACGTTCCTCGATATCGACGCAGCGCGCGCCTGGCTGGCAAGCGACCACCACCCCGTCTGACGAAGTTTTAGTCCTGCGGGGCCATGTCCCGCAACGCCGCTTCGACCTCTTCGACCGTGATGCCGAACGCGCCGGCCAGCCCCGACACCGACGCACCTCGATCGGCAAGCGTGCGGATTCGCGCGGTGTCGACAAGCGTCTTGTAGCTGCGCGTGTCGCGCTCCGTCTTCGTCTCCGCACCGCTGCGGGCGAGCGCGCCGGAGCGGCGCCGCTTGGAGATCTTCAGTGCCTCGACGTCGTTCGTCGGCGGTGCATCGAGCCGCGCCTGGATACGCTGTCCTTCCTCGATCCGCCGCGTCTCCCGCGCGCGCTCGCGCTCCTGCGACTGGAGGTCACGCTGGGCTGCGCGGGATTCGGATCGCTGTTCGGAGGCGGCAAGCCGCTCCTTCGCGCGCTGCTCGCGGTCCTTCGCGCGCTCCTCGGCGCGGCGCGCGGCGCGGTCGGCGGTACCGGGCATCAGCGGCCCCGTCCCCCTGCCCCCGCTCGGCCAACCGTCGGTCATGCGTCATCCTGTCGTCACCGGTGCGCCCTCAGCGGCGCGGAAGCGCGCTGCTAGGCGATGGCGTCGCCGGTGACTAGGGGCCGCCCTTTACGGCCCCCCACCGGGAAGTGTGCCGAAGGTGACGGAGGGGGAGGACACCAAACCAGGATGCGCGCGTGCTTCCCCGTCCGTCAGGCTGGCGCCTGCAACCTCCCCCTTGCGGGGGAGGATCGGGCGTGAGCCGGGTTACGCGTTTGCTGTCTCGAGCGCCGGATAGTCGATATAGCCCTCGGGACCCTGGCTGTACCACGTCTTCGCATCGTCCTTGGCAAGCGGCGCACCGGTTCGCAACCGCTCGGGCAGATCCGGATTGGCGATGAACGTGCGACCAAAGGTGATCGCATCGGCATTACCCGAATCGAGCTCGGCCTGCGCCTCCTCAACGGTCGTGTAATCCGAGTTCACGACAAGCACGCCCTTGAACACCTTGCGGATCGCCGGGCTGAGCTTCGGCACGTCGGTCTTGCCGAACGTGCCATCGGGGCCGGGCTCGCGCAGTTCGAGGAACGCGATCCCCAGATCGGACAGCGCCTTGGCGGCGGCGGTGAACAGCGGCTCCGGGTTGCTGTCGTCGACACCCTGCGAATCGCCGTTCGGCGACAGGCGCACGCTGGTGCGATCGGCACCCGCGACCGAAATGACGCGCTCGGCGACTTCGCGAAGCAGACGAATACGGTTCTCGATCGAGCCACCATATTCATCGGTCCGCAGGTTGGCGTTGTCGCGCAGGAACTGGTCGATCAGATAGCCATTGGCCGCATGGATCTGCACGCCGTCGAAGCCGGCCGCCAGCGCGTTCTTCGTCGCCAGCTCGTAATCGTTCAGCAGACGCGGAATCTCGTTCAGCTCAAGCGGACGCGCGACTTCGAAATCCTGCTTGCCCTCGAACGTGTGCGCCTGGCCTTCGGTCGCGGTCGCCGACGACGACACAGGCTGCGTGCCGATCACCGACGAATGGACCTGACGCCCCATGTGCCACAGCTGCGCGATGATGCGGCCACCCGCGGCGTGGACCGAGTCGGTGACGGGCTTCCAGGCGGCGACCTGCGCATCGGTCCACAGACCCGGCGCGAACGGCCAGCCGAGACCCTCGCGGCTGATGCCGGTGGCTTCCGAGATGATCAGCCCGGCGCTCGCCCGCTGCGTGTAATACTCGACCATGATGTCGGTCGGGACGGCGTCGCGGTCGGCACGGCCGCGCGTGAGCGGCGCCATGAGGATGCGGTTGGGCGCCTCGACGGCGCCGATCGTGAGGGGATCGAAAAGGCTTGGCATGGAGACTCCTTAATGCCTGACGGGCGGAAGATAGGAGGCTACACGGCCGCATGCATCGCCCCGACCTGCAAAGATTATCTAGTCTGCCCGATACGGCACGTGCGGTGTTGCCGCCTGCCCCGCGGCCTGCCCCGAGGCCCGCTTCGCCGCCTGCGCCGGGACTGATCGCGTTCGCCGCGCTGGTCGTCGCCAACGTCGCGCTGGCGTTCGGGCCGTGGTTCGTCCGCGCGACGGAAGTCGGGCCGGTTGCCGCGGGGTTCTGGCGGCTGACGCTGGCGGTGCCGTTCCTGGCCGTGCTCGCGGTCCAGCAGGGTGCGCGCCCGATCCGGCTCGGGTGGACGCTGTGGGCAGGGCTGCTCGCGGGCGGCGTGTGCTTCGCGGCCGATCTCGGCACGTGGCATCTCGGGATCCTGCGCACGACGCTGGCCAACGCGACGCTGTTCGGCAACGTCGCGACGCTGATCTTCCCGATCTACGGCTTCCTCATCGCGCGCAGCTGGCCGACGCGGATGCAAGGATTCGCGCTGGCGCTGGCGGCGGCGGGGGGCGCGTTGCTGCTCGGGCAGTCGTATCAGCTCGATGCGAAGAACCTTGCGGGCGATCTGTTCTGCCTACTCGCGGGGCTGCTCTACACGGTCTATTTCATCCTGATGGCGCGCGCCCGCGCGACGCTCGCGCCGGTCTCGGCGCTGACGTTGTCGACGCTGGCGGGCATCGCACCGCTGCTCCTGTTCGCACTGGCGATGGGCGAGCGCGTGCTGCCGGCGCATTGGGGCCCGCTGATCGGGCTCGCGCTGTGCAGCCAGGTGATCGGGCAAGGCCTGATGATCTATGCGCTTGGCCGATTTACGCCGTTGGTGATCGGGATCGCATTGCTGATCCAGCCGGTGGTGGCGGGACTGGTCGGGTGGCTGGTGTACGGCGAATGGCTCGGTACGGCGGATCTGGCCGGCGTCGTGATGGTCGCGGTCGCGCTGGTACTCGTGCGCCAGGGCCCGCCGCGCGAAGCATTCCCTCTTGAAGACGCGCTTGATACGCCTGATCTGGAACGGCAGGAGACGGTATGACCCAGGATCTTACGCTCGACGAAATCCGCGCCCTGCTCGCGCCCGGCATCGCCGCCAACGCGGCGTTCGACGGTTGGAGCGACGCCGCGCGCGACATGGCCGCGCAAGGCGCGGGGATCGACACAGATGTCGCCGCGCTCGCGTTCAAGGACGGGCCGGTCGACATGATCGACGCGTGGTTCGCGCATATCGACGGCGTGATGCTCGTCGCGGTGCCACCCGAGCGCCTCGCGACGATGAAGATTCGCGACAAGATCACCGCGCTGGTCGAGGCGCGGCTCGATGCGACCTCGGCGGACCGCGAATCGCTGCGGCGCGCGCTGGCGATCCTCGCGCTCCCGCAGAACCTGGCGAAGGCGACGCGGCTCGGGTGGCGGACAGTCGACACGATCTGGCGCGCGGCTGGCGACGTCGCGACCGACTATAATTACTACACCAAGCGGACGATCCTGCTCGGCGTGTACGCATCGACGATCACGATCTTCCTCGACGACGAGAGCGAAGGCCTCGCCGAAACACGCGCCTTTCTCGGGCGCCGCATCGCCGGGATCATGCAGTTCGAAAAGGCCAAGGCCGGTTTCCTCAAGCGGACCGAGCATGGGTTCAGCCTGTCGCGATTCGTCGGTCGTCTGCGCTATCCGACGGCTTGAGCGCGGTACCCGACCCCGTCATCCTGGGCTCGACCGAGGACCGAGCGCCACGAAGGGTGCGTTAAGTGGCTCTGGGTCCTGACGTTCGTCAGGATGACGGGACGGCGAGGCGATAGTAACCAGCGGCGGTTAGGGCTTCCCTTCCCCGAGCGTTACTGATAATCAGTCGCATCATGGACACGCGCCCCGATCGATCCGTCAGCCTCGAAACCCTGCCGCGCAAGCAGCATGCGATTGTCGCCGCCATCGAATGGGCGCGACTCGCAGGGCCCGAGGCGCGCCGCCTGCGCGAACTCGGCTTCGACGAGGGTGTCGATGTCGAAGTGCTGCACCGCGCGACGCTGGGCCAGGGCCCGATCGCCTGCCGGATCGGCCGCATGACCGTCGCGCTGCGCCGTGCCGTCGCGGGCGCGATCCAGGTCTCTCCCATGCCTGCCGCGGCCGAATAACACTTTAGAATGAACGCAGCACCGCTGGTCGCGCTGGTCGGCAATCCCAATGCCGGCAAGAGCGCGCTGTTCAATGCGCTGACGGGCGCGCGGCAGAAGGTCGGCAATTATCCGGGCGTCACGGTCGAACGCAAGGTCGGGCGGCTGATGCTCGACGACGGGCGACCGGTCGAACTGGTCGACCTGCCCGGCGCGTACAGCCTCGAGCCCTCCTCCCCCGACGAGCGAGTCACGCGCGACGTCGTCACGGGGACGCAGGATGGCGAGCGCCTGCCCGACGCGCTGGTCGTCGTCGTCGACGCCGCCAATCTCGACAATCACCTGCGCTTCACGCTCCAGCTGATCGCGCTCGGCCTGCCCGTCGTGGTCGCGCTCAACATGGTCGATCTCGCCGAGCGCGACGGCCTAAAGCTCGATCCCAAGGTGCTCGAACGCGAACTTGGCGTGCGCGTGATCCCGACCGTCGCGGTGCGCAAACGGGGCCTCGACGAACTCAAGGCCGCGCTCTCCGGCATCGTCATCAACGGCCCGATGCGGCTGCGCAAGTCCGACGGCCCCATATCTTTAGAGGGCGTGCAGGACGACATCGTCACGCTCCAGCGCCGCGCGCGCCAGATCGCCACGTCCGCGACCGTATCCGAGACGACCGTCCGCCGCTGGACGCACATGCTCGACGCGGTCGCGCTGCACCCCGTCGCCGGGCCGATCCTGCTGCTGGCGATCATGTTCCTGATGTTCCAGGCGGTGTTCAGCTGGGCCCAGCCGTTCATGGACGCGATCGACGCAGGGTTCACGGCGTTACAGGCGTTCCTGACGTCTGAACTCGCCCCGTCGCTGCTGCGCTCGCTGCTGGTCGACGGCGTGATCGCGGGCGTCGGCGCGGTGATCGTGTTCCTGCCGCAGATCCTGATCCTGTTCCTCTTCATCCTCGTGCTCGAGGCGAGCGGCTACATGGTCCGCGCGGCGTTCCTGATGGACCGCGTGATGGCCAGCGTCGGGCTGTCGGGGCGTGCGTTCATCCCGCTGCTGTCGAGCTTCGCGTGCGCGATTCCCGGGATCATGGCGACTCGGACGATCGACGACGAGAAGGACCGGCTGACGACGATCCTGATCGCGCCGCTGATGACGTGCTCCGCGCGTCTGCCCGTGTACACGCTGATCATCGGCGCGTTCATTCCCAATACCCAGGTGCTGCCCTTCGTCGGTCTGCAGGGGCTGGTGATGCTCGGGCTCTACGTGATGGGGATCGTCGGCGCGTTCGTCGCCGCGCTGGTGCTGCGCCGCACGGTCACCAAGGGCGTGTCGTCGGGCTTCATGATGGAGATGCCCAAATATCAGTGGCCGCAGTGGCGCGACGTCGGCATCGGCCTGTGGAGCCGCGCGCAGATCTTCCTGAAGCGCGCGGGCGGGATCATCCTGACCTCGACGATCATCCTGTGGGTGCTGCTGAGCTTCCCCAAGCCGCCCGAACAGCCCGCGGGCGCCCCGAAGATCTCCGCGGTCGATTATTCGATCGCCGGCCGGATCGCCAACGGCATCGCCCCCGTGTTCGCCCCGATCGGCTTCAACCGCGACATCGTGCTGGCGCTGATCCCGGCGATGGCCGCGCGCGAAGTCGCGGTCGCCGCGATCGGCACCGTCTATGCGATCGACGATCCCGACAGCAACCAGGGCGGCAAGGCGATGATCGAGAACCTGCGCGGCCGCTGGAGCCTGCCCACCGCGCTCGCCTTCCTGATGTGGTTCGTGTTCGCACCGCAGTGCATTTCGACGATCGCCGTCACGCGTCGCGAGACAAACGGATGGAAATGGCCGGCGTTCATGGTTGGCTATTTGTTCGCCGCCGCCTACATCATGGCTGGCATTACATACTGGCTGGCGGTGTTCGCCGGCCTCTGAGGGGCATCATGGCAGGCAGCGTCAACAAGGTCATCATCGTCGGCAATCTGGGTCGCGACCCGGAGAGCAAGGCGTTCCAGAACGGCGGCAAGGTCGTCAACCTGCGCATCGCGACGTCCGAGTCCTGGAAGGACAAGATGTCGGGCGAGCGCAAGGAAAAGACCGAATGGCATTCGGTCGCGATCTTCAACGAGGGTCTCGCCAACGTCGCGGAAAAGTATCTGCGCAAGGGCTCGAAGGTCTATATCGAAGGCGCGCTCCAGACCCGCAAATGGCAGGACGCGCAGGGCCAGGACAAATACTCGACCGAGATCGTCCTGCAGGGCTTCAACAGCGTGCTGACGATGCTCGACGGCCCGAATGGCGGCCAGGGCGGCGGCGCAGGTGGTAGCCGCGGCGGCGGCGACGACTGGGCCGGCGGTGGCGGCGGCAACGACTTCGGCGGCGGTTCGTCGGGCGGCGGCGGTTACGGCGGCGGCGGTGGCCGTGGCGGCAGCGCACCCTCGGGTGGCGGTAGCGGTGGCGGGGCACGCGGCGGCAGCTTCGGCCAGACCGGCGGCTTCTCGGACGATCTCGACGACGACGTGCCGTTCTAAGATCCGTGACGACGCCGTATTCCGTTCCGACGACCGCTATGTTCGACGAGGCCGAGCGCTCCCGCGTGATCTCGGCCTACGACGTCGCCGGTGCGCGTGCAAAAGGCCAGCTGGACGACATCGTGTCGTTCGCGGCCGAATTGTGCAGCGCACCGGTTGCGTTGCTGAGTCTGGTCGAGGAGGAGTATCAGCGGTTCCTCTCGCGCAGCGGCACCGATCTTGAACAGACGCCGCGCAGCATGTCGTTTTGTGCGCACGCGATGCACCATCATGACGTGATGGAGGTGCCCGACGCGCGCACCGATCCGCGCTTTACCGACAATGCGCTGGTGACCGGCGAACCCTATGTCCGATTCTATGCGGGTGCGCCGCTCGTCTCGAGCGAAGGCGTTCCGCTCGGGGCGCTATGCGTGCTCGCACCCGACGCCCGCGAGGGGCTGACACGGTTCCAGCGCGACGGGCTTACGCTGCTCGCCAAGGCGGCGATGGGACGGCTCGACGATCGCCGCACCGCGCGCGAACAGGCCGTTGCCGAGGCCGCGGCGCGGCGTACGCTGGAAGCGAGCGACCTGAAGTTCCGCACGCTTGCCGACACCATGCCGCAGATGGTGTGGTCGACGCTGCCCGACGGCTTCCACGACTATTTCAATGCCCGCTGGTACGAGTTTACCGGGACGCCCGTGGGTACGACCGATGGCGAGGGGTGGAACGACATGTTCCACCCCGAGGATCAGGACCGCGCCTGGGCCGTCTGGCGACAATCGCTCGACACGGGCGAACCCTACAACATCGAATACCGGCTGCGACATTTCGACGGGACCTATCGCTGGGTGCTGGGCCGCGCATTGCCGGTGCGGGACGAGCGCGGCGCGATCCAGCGCTGGTTCGGGACGTGCACCGACATCCACGAACAGAAGCTCGCCTATGAAGAGCGCGAGGTCATCAGCCAAGAGCTGAGCCACCGCATCAAGAACATCTTCGCGGTGATCGCCGGGCTGATCGCGTTCGCCGCGCGTGGCAAACCCGAATTCGCCGCGATCGCGACCGACCTGCGCCACCGCATCACAGCCCTTGGCCGAGCGCACGACTTCGTCCGGCCGCACAGCGCGAACTCGCGTCCCGCCGCCGCGCAGAACAGCCTGCACGGTCTGCTTCAGGAGTTGTTCGAGCCCTATCAGCGTGTCGATGGCCGCCGCGTGACGGTATCGGGCGACGATGTGACGATCGACGACCGCTCGGCTACGCCGCTCGCTCTGCTGTTCCACGAGCTGGCGACCAACGCGACCAAATATGGCGGGCTTTCGACCGAGCTCGGCACTGTGCGGATCACTGTCGCGGCGGGGGACGGGACGGTGCGTTTGACATGGCGTGAGCAAGGCGGACCGGTGGTCGGCATGCCGACGACACCCGCAGGCTTCGGTACGCAGTTGATCGAGATGAGCGCCGTACGCCAATTGGGCGGCACGATCGAGCGCCAGTGGATCGGCGAAGGCCTGAACGTGATCCTCGACATTCCGAAAGCCGCGTTCAGTCGCTAGCCTTCTTTATGCCCCGCGGCGGCGTGTCAGACGATGCGAATGACGTCGTCGTGTTTGATCGGCCCGTCGTCGCAGGCCAACGCCGCCGCTGCCAGAATCGCTGCGTCGCTGAACGGCTTGCGGATATAGCCCAGGCAGTTGGCATCACCAATCTGCGCCGGGTTTGCCGTGACGAACACGACCTTGACCCCAAAGTCGTCCGCCATGCGCTTGGCGATTTCGGGACCGGTCGGCCCGTCCCGCAAGTTGATATCGACAAAGGCGAAGCTGCATCCCGGGGCGAATGCGATGGCACTCTCGCGGTCCGCCGCGATCCCCGCGACGTCGTACCCGGCGTCAACGAGAATCCTCTCCAGGTCGAGCGCGACGAAAATCTCGTCTTCGACAATGAGGGCGGTCTTGGTCATCGGCGGAGTAACCAGTCGCAGACCGAAGGGTTCCGCCGGAACCTTGATTTAGATTAGCCGCTCTAGGATATCGAAGAATATCGTGAAGATGGTTACCGCCGCAGCAGGAAGACGGCGTGCTCGGCCAGGAGGTTGGCGGTGCCCGCCCCCGTGCGTTTCTCGCCCGACAGGAACCATGCATCCTCGACGATGATCCCGCGCGTTTTTACGAAGCTGCGGAAATCGTCGATCGTGACGTGGTGAATGTTGGGCGTGTCGTACCAGCGTTCGGGCAGTTGCCGCGTCACGGGCATCCGGCCGCCCCACAGCAGCGACAGCCGCACGCGCCACTGCGCGAAATTGGGGAAGCTGACGAACGCGCGTCGTCCGATCCGCAGCAGGTGATCGAGCACCAGATCGGGCGCGCGCGCGGTCTGCAGCGTCTGGCTGAGGATCGCGTAGTCGAAGCTGGCATCGGGATAGCCGGCGAGGTCGATGTCCGCATCGCCCTGGATCACCGACAGCCCGCGCGCAACCGCGGAGGCCACGTTGCGCGCGTCGAGCTCCAGCCCGCGCGCGTCGACGCCGCGGGTATCGCGCAGCGCCGCCATCAGCGCGCCGTCGCCACAGCCGATATCGAGCACGCGGCTGCCTTGCGCGACGTTCTCGGCGATGACGGCGAGGTCGGTGCGTAAGGTTTCAGGGGGCGTCATGGTGCGGTCCGTAACTGATCGGCAAGCCCGGGGGCGAGGCGCTCCATATAGCGATCGGCGCGGACCAGCGGGTGGAAGCCGAGCCCCGCATAGACGCCGTGCGCTTCCGCGGTGACGAGCCCGATCCGCCGCAGCCCGGCAAACGAGGGATGATCGAGGAACCAGCCGACCATCCGCCGCCCCAGCCCCTGCCCGCGCACCGATTCCTCGACCCAGACGTCCGCCAGCCACGCAAACGTCGCATGATCGGTGATCATCCGCGCGAACCCGACCTGCGCGTCGTTGCGATATGCGCCGAGACAGTGCGATCCGGTGATCGCGCGCTCGACGAGCGCGCGCTCGATCCCCGGCGACCAGTAGCTGCTCGCCAGCCACCTGTGGATGCGGTCGATCTGCAACCGGCTTACGTCGTCCGAAAGGATGATCGTCATCGCCCCGCCCTCAAAAATCCGTCGACGACCCGGTTGAGATCGGGTGCCTCGAGCAGGAATGCGTCGTGGCCGTACGGGCTCGACAGCTCGACGAAGCTGACCGGCGCGCCGGCCGCGTTCAGGGCCTGGACGATCGCGCGCGACTCCGCCGTCGGATACAGCCAGTCGGTATCGAAGCTGACGAGGCAGAACCGCGACCGGGTCGCGCGGAAGGCGTTGGCGAGCAGCCCGCCATGTTCCTCGGCCAGATCGAAATAATCCATCGCGCGCGTGATGTAGAGGTACGAGTTCGCGTCGAACCGGTCGGTGAAGGCGAGCCCCTGGTGGCGCAGATAGCTCTCGACCTGGAAATCGGCGTCGAACCCGAACGATTTCGCGTCGCGCGCCTGGAGGCGGCGGCCGAATTTCTCGGTCAGGCCGGCTTCGGACAGATAGGTGATGTGCGCCGCCATCCGCGCGACCGCGAGCCCCGCGGTGGGCGCCGAATCATCGTGATAGTCACCCCCGCGCCAGTTCGGATCGGCCATCACCGCCTGGCGCCCGACCTCGTGGAACGCGATGTTCTGCGCGGTGTGGCGCGCGGTCGAGGCGATCACGACGCACGCCTTGACGCGCTCGGGGAAGGTCGCGGGCCAGCTCAACGCCTGCATGCCCCCCATCGACCCGCCGACGACCGCGTGGAGCACGCCGATGCCGAGATGATCGAGCAGCATCGCCTGCGCGCGGACCATGTCGCGGATCGTGATGACCGGAAACGCCATCGCCCAGGGCCGCCCGGTCGCCGGGTTGATCGTCGCGGGGCCCGACGAGCCCATGCAACTGCCGAGCACGTTAGCGCAGACGACGAAATGGCGCGCGGGGTCGATCGGCTTGCCCTCGCCGACCATCCGCGTCCACCAGCCGGGCTTGCCGGTGCGCGGGTGGTTGGAGGCGACGTGCTGGTCGCCGGTCAGCGCGTGGCAGATCAGGATCGCGTTCGAGGCGTCGGCGTTCAGTGTGCCATAGGTCTCGTACGCGATATCGACCGGCGACAGCAGCACGCCGCCATCGAGCCTGAGCGGCCCCGGCAGCGTGACGCGGCGCGCGAGGCCGAAGCGGCGGTCGGTCACGGGGTCGATGGTCGCAAGATCGAGCATGCCGCGCGCTACCATAAGCGGCCGCCGTCATACCAGCGCGCCGTCCACCTCCTAATCCTCCCCCGCCAGGGGGAGGTGGCGCCGAAGGCGACGGAGGGGGAGGACCCGCAACGACGGTTTCCCTTGCCTCCCCCTCCGTCTGGCAAGCGCCAGCCACCCCGCCTTGCGGGGGAGGATCGCCCCCCCCCCCCGTCATCCGGACGAAAGTCAGGATGACGGGAGAGAAGAAGGGAAGCTCGACCCCGACCTTTCGCCACCGGCACACACAAGCATTTGCCACCGCGGCACCGCGCCCGCTATGCCCCGCGGCCATGACAAACATCATGCCCGCACCCGCGCCAAAGCCCTGGATTCTGGGGATCGCGCCGTACACGCCCGGTCGCTCGACGACCGACGATGGCCGCACGGTGATCAAGCTGTCGTCGAACGAGAATCCGCTCGGCACCAGCCCCGCCGCGAAGGCCGCGTTCGATGCCGCCGACCGGACGCTCGAACGCTATCCCGATGCGGGCGCGGTCGAATTGCGCGAGGCGTTGGCGGCGCACTACGATCTCGATCCGGCGCGCGTCATCTACGGCACCGGATCGGACGAGATCCTGCATCTGGTCGCGGGCGCCTATGCCGGCCCCGGCGACGAGATCATCCATGTCCGCTTTGGTTTCGCGGTCTACGAGATCGCCACGCGCCGCGTCGGGGCCGAACCCGTCATCGTCGACGACCGCGACTATGCGACCGACGTCGATGCGATCCTCGCCGCGGTCACCGAGCGTACGCGCGTCGTGTTCGTCGCCAACCCCAACAACCCGACCGGCACCTTCACGCCGCGCGCGGAAATCGCGCGGCTGCATGCGGGCCTGCCGAAGTCGGTGCTGCTCGTGATCGACCAGGCGTATGCCGAATATCTGTCGCCCGATGAGGACGATGCGGGTCTCGCGCTGGCGATGACCGAGGCGAACGTGCTCGTCACGCGGACCTTCTCGAAGATCCACGGGCTCGCCGCCGAGCGGATCGGCTGGGGCTATGCCTGTGCGCCGATCATCGACGCGATGCACCGCATCCGCGCGCCGTTCAACGTGACCACCGCCGGCCAGGCCGCCGCGGTCGCAGCGCTCGCCGACACCGGCTTCGTCGACGCGACGCGTGCGCACAACGACACGTGGCGCGGCTGGTTCGTCGAGCAGATTGGCCAGATGGGCAATGCGGGGCTGCGCTGCGTGCCGTCCAAGGCGAACTTCGTGCTGGTGCTGTTCGAGGGCACGCTGACCGCCGACGCCGCCTATCACGGGCTGATGGAGGCGGGGTACATCGTCCGCTGGCTGCCCGGCCAGGGGCTGCCCAACGCGCTGCGCATCACGATCGGCACCGAAGCGGAGACGCGCGGCGTCACCGCGGCGCTGCGCGATCTGGTCGAGCGGGCCTGATGCTGCCGTTCGCGCGCGTCACGATCATCGGGCTCGGGCTGATCGGCTCGTCGGTGGCGCGCGCGGTGCAGGCGACGATGCCGACGGTCCGCGTCACCGGCTACGACGCCGATGCGCGCGTGCGTGAAACGGCGGATCGGCTGCGGTTCTGCGACGACGTCGCGGACTCGGCGGGTGCCGCGGTGATCGACGCCGACCTCGTGATCCTGTGCGTGCCCGTCGGCATCATGGGCGACGTCGCGCGCGAGTTCGTAGCCGAGCTTCCCGCGGATGCGATCGTCAGCGACGTCGGCAGCTGCAAGGCCGAGATCGTCCGCGCGCTGACCGACGCGCTGCCGGGCGCTACCGTGATCCCGGCGCATCCGGTCGCCGGCACCGAGCGCTCTGGCCCCGAAGCGGGCTTCGCGACGCTGTTCCGCAACCGCTGGTGCATCGTCACGCCGCCCGACGGCGCCGACCCGGTCGCGGTCGAGCGCGTCGCCGAATTCTGGCGGCGGCTTGGCGCGCAGGTCGAGACGATGGCGCCCGAGCATCACGACCGCGTCCTCGCGGTGACCAGCCATCTGCCGCATCTGATCGCCTACACGATCGTCGGCACCGCGGGCGATCTCGAGGAAGTGACTCAGTCCGAGGTCATCAAATATTCCGCGGGCGGCTTTCGCGACTTCACGCGGATCGCCGCGTCGGACCCGACGATGTGGCGCGACATCTTCCTCAACAACCGCGAGGCGGTGCTGGAGATGCTCCAGCGCTTCTCGGAGGATCTGAGCCAGCTCCAGCGTGCGATCCGCTGGGGCGACGGCGATGCGCTGTTCGACCTGTTCACGCGCACGCGGGCCATCCGCCGGAGCATCGTCGAACAAGGCCAGGACGACGACGTCCAAGATTTCGGTCGTACACACGACTAAATGAATAACCACCCCGGCGGAGGCCGGGGCCCAATTGGGAAGGCCAACGTGACGACGCGCGACGCATATTAGCGACGTCCCCCACTTGGGCCCCGCCCTTCGCTGGGGGAGGATGTCAATCCAGCGCGTTCATCGCCGCATGGACGCGCTCCTCGACCTCCTCGCGCGGCAGACCCGGCGGCACCACCTCGCCGAAGCGGAAGGTGATCACCCCCGGCCGCTTCAGGCCCTTTTTCGGCCATACCAGCCCGCTGTCGCACGCGATCGGCACCGTCGGCATCTTCAGCGCGCGGTACAGCCCCGCAAAGCCGGGCTTGAGCGGCGGACGCTCCCCCGGCGATACCCGCGTGCCCTCGGGGAAGATCAGGATCGAGCGGCCGGTGGCCTTGGCCGCGGTCGCCTCGCGCATCATGCTGCGCATCGCCGTCGCCGATGCCTCGCGGTCGACGACGATCGCCCCGTATTTGCGCGCCGCCCACCCCCAGGCCGGAATATCGGCGAGTTCGCGCTTGAGCACGATCGCCGGGCCGTCGAGCATCCGCTGCAGCTCGAGCGTCTCGAACATCGCCTGATGCTTGCACGCATAGAACGCCGGCTCGGTCGGCCGGGTCCCCTCGATCCGGACATGCACGCCGAGGATCACGCGCGCGCACCAGCGGTGAAACCGCGTCCAGATCGTCGAATGCACGATCACCGCGCGCGACCCGAACAGCGCCGAGATCGGCACGCTCACCACGATCGGCACCGATCCCGAATAGAAAACGAGCATGAACGCCCAGTTGCGCAGCCAAATCATCCGCCAAATCCAATCCACAACGCGATCCGGCGAAGGATCAACTTGTTATATTCGTTGACCAAAGTCCCCAGCCGCGGCGTCCCCGGTACGCCATCCCCCAGGATGATCACCTTGTCGCCAAGCGCCGCGGCGAGCTCCATCCGGGCACGCGCGAGGTGCCAGTCCGACGTCACCAGCCGCACCGAGCGATAATTGTGCACGCGCACCCACCGCGCGGTCTCCTCCGCGTTCGAGCGCGTATCGACCGCGTCGGCGCCCAGATCGATACAGCATGCGAACAAGGCGGGCGAGGTCCGATACTCGAGCGCGAGATCGATCGGGCGCACCCCCGGCGCGACGCCCGTCACGAGCATCCGCCTGGCCTGGTGATCGCGGAGCAACGCGATCCCGCGGTCGATCCGCCCTGCCCCACCGGTCGGCACGACGATCGCATCCGAGGTGAAGCCGTTCAGCGGCTCGGGCAGCAGCAGCATGAACACCGCAAAACCGAACGCCCAGGCAAGCCCCATGATGCCGAACAGCCGGACGATCACAGGATATGCCTCAGCGCGCGAACGATCGTCACGCGCGCCGCCAGCGTGGCGAGGACGACGAACGCGACGGGCAGGAGCGCGAGCAGCACCCAGTCGACCCCGTCGAGCGTCACCCCGCCGAGCAGGTCGGAGCCGAGCCCGTGCAAGCGGGTGCCGATGAAGGCGACCACCAGCAACGCGGCGAGCCCGCCGCCGACGCCGCCGATCGTCGCATCGAGCGCGATGCGTCGCTGGAACAGCCGCGCGACCTGGAGATCGGTCGAGCCGAGCATGTGCATCACCGCGATCGTCGCGTGATGCGTCTGGAGCCCCGCACGCGCGGCGAGCACGACGACCGCGGCGGTCGCGCTGGCCATCAGCAGGACCAGCCCAAGCGCCAGCAGGGTCAGCGTGCGCATCACGTCGTTGACCGGCGACATCCAGCTTTCATGGCGATCGACGCGGAGAGCGGGGCTGAGGCGGCGGAGCGTGGCGGCGACGCGCGCGGCCGCCGCCACGCCGTGATCGGCGAGGTCGACATCGATCATCGCGGGCACGGGCAATTGCGGATCGGCACCATCCGCGCCGAGCCAGGGTTGCAGCAACCGGGTCAGGTCGGCGCGATCGACCGGTGTCGCGGTCGCGACCCCCGGCATCGCGCGCAACGCCGCCAGCGCGCGCGCCGCCACCGCATCACGCTGCGCCGGGTCGCCATCGACGATCTGCACCGTCAACCGCCCCGCCAATTGGCGGTCGAGCAGCCGCGCCGCCCCCGCAGTCGCCAGCCCCAGCGCGGCGGCGAGCATCGTCAGGAACAGCATGATCGCCATCACCCACGTCATCGCGCGCAGCCCGCCCGCCTCGTCGAGCACGCGGCGTTCGGCCGAAGACCGGGCTTTGGTCGCGCGACTCATGAATCGGGCCGCGTCGGCGGATAGCGGAGCGACCCCGTCGGATCGAGCAGCCGTCCGCGATCGAGCCGCATCATCTGCGCACCCGGGATTCGCCCGAGCAGGTGAAAATCGTGCGTCGCGACCACGACGGTCGTGCCCAGCTTGTTGAGCGATTCGAACAGATGCAGCAGCCGCTCGGCCATATCGGGATCGACATTGCCGGTCGGCTCGTCCGCGACCAGGATCTCGGGCCGCGCGATGACCGCGCGCGCGATCGCCACACGCTGTTGCTCGCCACCCGACAGCGTCGCCGGGCGCGCGGTGGCGCGATCACCAAGCCCGACCCATGTGAGCATCTCGCGCACCGGTTGCTGGATATCGGCCTCGGGCATGCCGGCGACCCGCAACGGCAGCGCGATGTTAT
The DNA here is from genome assembly GCF_001421805.1 of Sphingomonas sp. Leaf34. Classification (GTDB taxonomy): domain Bacteria; phylum Pseudomonadota; class Alphaproteobacteria; order Sphingomonadales; family Sphingomonadaceae; genus Sphingomonas. The sequence goes on from NZ_LMLC01000001.1 coordinate 1,077,233, forward strand.
CCCAGGTCGACAGATGCGGGACGAGCCGGAAATCCTGGAACACCACGCCGATCCGCCGCCGAAATCCCGGCAGGCGATCACGCGACAACACCACCGCATCCTCGCCGAACAGCCGGATCACCCCGCGCGTCGGGCGCTGCGCGAGATACAGCAGCTTGAGCAGCGAGGTCTTGCCCGCGCCGCTCGCGCCGGTGAGAAAATAGAACGCACCGCTGCGCAGCGTGAAGCTGATGTCCGACAGCGTCTCGGGCCCGGCGTCGGGCCCCGAGTCCGACTCGGTTCCGTAGCGGAGCCCGACATTTTCGAATTGGACGATATTCGCCATGACGTGGTTGCGCCCGCTCTCGCCCGCTTGATGCCCGTATCCGCGCTTTCGCATGAAAGCGCGCGCCGCTTCAAGCTTGCCACATATGCGGACAGCGTGCTTATTCGGGACGAGAACGGTCGCGCTCCGGCGGCCGCTGGTGAAGCGTGTCCATGATCCTTCAATGTCCCGAGTGCAGCACCCGCTATCTGGTGCCCGACAGCGCGATCGGGACCGACGGACGCACCGTCCGCTGCGCCAACTGCAAGCATAGCTGGTTCCAGGCACCCGCGCCGGTGGTCGAGGATGCGCTCGACCTGCCCGAGCCGACCCCGCAAGCGCCGATGCCCGCGCCGCTTGCGCCGTTGCCCCGCGCGCGCCTGGCCGACGCAGCCGAACGATTCGCCCCACCGCCCACCGTGCCGCCCGCCGCGCCAATCGCTGCGGCTCCGGTTGCAGCGCCGGCGCGAGCACCGGCCGATGCCGAGCCCGCGTTCGTCGCGCCGACCTTCGCCACGATCGCCGAACAGCCGTCGTTCCGTCCGCGCCGCAACACGACGCGCCGCTGGACGATCGTCGCGGTGATCGCCGGGCTGCTGATGCTGCTTGCGGCCGGCGCGATCGTCTATCTCGGCGCGCCCGGAGTTGCCGCCAAGCTGGGCATCGGCGTCGCGACCGACGAGAGCCCGCTGCGGTTGCGCGACAATCCGATCGAACGGCGCGAACTGGATAACGGCTCGGAGCTGTTCGCGGTCAGTGGGCAGGTCACCAACCCATCGGATCAGCGCCAGCGCGTACCCGACATCCGCGCCGAACTCCGCGATGCGCAGGGGCGGCTCGTCTATAGCTGGACGATCACGCCGCAGCAGCGGACGCTGGCGCCGGGCGGCGCGATCGATTTCAACTCGGCAACGCTGAACGTGCCCGCCAACTCCAAGCGGCTCGAACTGAGCTTTGCAGGCGACGCGACGCGCTAAGCTGCGCCGATCGACGACTTTATCGCAAAGGCCGTTGCGTCGCGTTCAAACCCTTGCTAGTGGCGCTCGCCTACCAGCTACCGGGTCCGCCCGGTGATGTTTCATGGGCGGCCATGGCGGAACTGGTAGACGCGCAACGTTGAGGTCGTTGTGGGCGAAAGCCCGTGGAAGTTCGAGTCTTCTTGGCCGCACCATTTTTCCCGATAGAGTAAACACCCCCCTTGAGGGTCCCCCCATTCGTCGGCGACTCTTGCCTCGGTTATGCGTTGGCGCCGGCGTGGAGGAAATTGCATGAGTTCGATCGACGACACGATCATCGACACGCCCGATGGCCCGATGACGTTTGCGCAATGGAAGAAGAAGAACCCGGTCCAGCTGCCCTCGCGCCGGACCAAGGGGAAGAAGCTGCCCAACAAGGTGAAGCTCACCACCGACGAAACATAGGCCGGCCAAGAGCATCCTCCCCCGCCAGGGGGAGGGTCTAGTGCCGCCCCGCCCCGGTCCCAGCCCCCTGCTTCGCCCGGATCATCCGCGCCTGAAACTTTACCCGCTGCCAGAACGTCGCATCGTCGAGCCGCCATTGGCGGATCGCCTGCGTCGCCAGCGACTCGATCAGCGCCTCGCTCGCCGTCGCATCCTGTTTGGCGAATTCGCGCGCGAGGTCCTCGACGCACGGACCGTGATCGCTGAAGTCGCGCGGCGGCGTCATGGGTGCGGCCTGGCTCGGCATCGGCATGTCTCTGTCTCCCTGTGTGTCATCGCCGACCGCCGAACAGCGCGCGCGTCGCGCCACCGATCATGGTCTGGTCGAACTTCAGCCGCATCGTCACGTACGGCCCCTGCCGCGTGTAGCGGTCGTCATCGAAGTCGCGGTCGCGGTAGCCCGACACGTTGTAGCCCGCGCTGATCCACGTGTTGGCCGCGGGCGATACGCCGACCGAGGGACCGCCGCTCCACGACCAGGCGCCGCGCGACCAGGCATGCTGCACCGATCCGCTCACGCCGATGTCGAACCGCGTGCCGACATCTTGGCGCAGTTCGAACCCGGTGACGTCGATATACCCGTCATATTTGTCGTCGGCGAACCGCCCCGCGACGTATTTCGCGCCGTAATACACCGTCGCCTCGGTGCCGTGGCCGAGCCCTTCGGGGCCAGTGCGATAGTTCACCGCGAGGTTGTTGATGATCCGCGACGTCACCTGATCGCCACCGCCATAGGCGGGTACGCCGAGCGCGTTGGAGTCGGTGAACCCCGCATCTGCGCTCTCATGCCGCAGCTCGAGCCGTTCGAGTAGCGACCAGCGGCTGTCGAGCGGCCGGAAGGCGAGCGCCAGATCGGCGGTGGCATAGGTCGCGACCGCGCCGGTCGTGTCGGTGATCGTGTACGCCTTGATGCTCGACGCGAGCGTCTTGCCCTGTCCCAAGGTGCGCAGGAAGTTGGTGGTGATCCCCCAGCGATCGCCGCTGTCGGCGTTGCGGTATTCGAGCCGCCCGTTCACCGACCAGCGCGCCTGGCGGTAGGTCGCCCCCAGCGTCACCGCGGCGTAGTCGCCGTTGGTCTGGTCCTGCCCGACATAGCCGCCCGAGGTGACCGGCTGGAACGCGTTGACCACCGCACCGTCGGGGATCTGGCCCTTCAGCGTGTTGCTCGCGTCGAGCGTCCCGTCGACGGTCCAGTTCTTGCCGAGCGGCACCGACTGGCTGAGGCCGTATTGCGCATAGGTCCGCGCGCCGTTTTCCCCGATCGCCTGCTGGTTGAGCGTGCTCATCAGCTTGGCGCCGGTCCAGGGCGCGACGTCGACGCCGAACTGCTTGGTATGCGCGACATAGCCGTCGCCATTGGCGATCTCATAGCCACCGATCAGGCGGATGCCGGGCTTGATCCGGTAGGCGAGCTGGATCTGGTGGCGGATCGGGAAGTCGACGCTGTCGCTGGCGCCACCCGGTGCGAACTGCGTCTGGCCGGACAGCGTCACCTTGTCGCCGAACAGCAACTGCGTTCCGCCGAGCGTCAGCAGGCGGCTATCGCGATCCCTGCCATCCATGCCGCGATCGGATGCGTACTGCCCACCGACGAAGATCGTGCCCGTGTCGCGGCGATATTCGACGCGAACGTCGGCAGCGGTGCGCGTACCGGCACTGTCGAGCTGTTGCTGGTGCCATACCACTCCGGTCAGGCTGATCCGGTCGGTCAGCCGCAGCCGGCCGTCGAGACCGAATTTGCGCGTCCCCGCCTCGACCAGATTCTGCTGGCCGACACCGAAGGCGGTATCCTGCTGCCGGGCATAAGCGAGCAGGTCGAGCTTCGTCCCGTGGTGATCGACCTCGGCGAGATAGGCGAGACCTTCGCCGAGCCCCGCCCGGCCGCCCTTGGCGATCTCGCCGCGCAATTCGGTGGTGGCGGTCACGCGCGCCTTGATATCCGCGCCGAGCACGGTGGCCTTGCCGACGGTCTCGTCGCGAATGACCGCGGCGCCGACCTCGACGCGTCCGTTCGCCAGCTTGGTCGCGACGCGCGCGGCGGCGGCGAGCTTGGCCGACCGGCCGCCCTCGACCTCATAGTCCGCGACGATGAACACCGGATTGAGGCTGCTGTCGCGGCTCAGGATCGGCTGGCGAAAGCGCACCGTGCCCATCGCCGTGTCGATGTCGTAATCGATGTGGCGCGTCAGCTGCGTGCTCGCAAGGATCAGCTCCGAACGGAACCGGTCGCGCGTCTCGAGCCGCAGCTTGTCGCTGTTCGGCACGATGTTGCGCCCCGCCAGACGGTATGGACCGCTCAGGCCGTTGCCCTGGATCTCGTCACGCGAATACAGCGTGTCGGTATGCGCCGCGAAGCCGGTCGCGCGAACCCGCTTGCCCTCATAGGCGGTCTTGATACCGTTGAGCGTGCGGTTGTAGCGGGTGAGCTGCGTGTCGGTGAAGCCGGTCTCGAAATCGCCGAACAGCGCGTAAAATTCGCGACGCTCGAGCCGCAGATACAGCTTCCGCCGGGTCGCCGCATCATAGCCCTGGCGCGAACCATCGCCGTACACGGTGTAATAGCGATCGGGATCGATCGTGCCGAGCAGCCCGCGCGCAGGATCGTATTTGCGGTCGCTGTCATACGCGATCGTCGCCAGCCACGACCCCTTGACGCGCCCCTTGGCGTAGAAGGCGAGCTGGCCATCGGTGATCACGCTGCCGCGCTGCGCGCGTGGCAGGCCCGACTGGCGCTTGCTTAGCATGTCGTAGCCGACCGAGCCCGCGCCGAAACCGACCACGACCCACTGCTTGGCGGCGGCGGCGAGCCAGGCGCGCACCTCGTTGCGGTGGATGACCTTGTCCTCGGTCAGCGCGACGACGACGTGGACCGCGCCGGCCTGCGTGGTCGGCTGGAGCGTGAGGAAGGCGAGCCCGTCGTCGCCGACCACCAGCGCGGTGGTGGCGGAGCGTTCGCGCCCGGCGAGGTGGCGACCCTGTTCGAGCTCGGCCTCGACCGCGGCGGTATAAGGCTGGTCGACGGTGAACGGCACCAGCGTACCCGCGCGGACCGGGCGCCCGGTCTTGTCGGTCACGCGGACCGCGATCAGCGGGCGGGTCAGCCCGTCGGCGACGAGCCGGCTGCTGGCGGCGTCGAACACCGCGCGGACGCCGGCGCCGGAATAATGGATCGTCCGGTCGAGGATCTTCACGACGCTCCCGTCGGCGGCGAGGACGCGCGCCTGGAGCCTGTTGTCACCGTCGACCAGCGGGATGCCGGTCCAGCGCGAGACTGCGATCTTCGTACCATCGCGCGCGTCGGTGCCGTCGAACGCGAGCGGTTCGACCTGCTTGCCGTTGATCGTCAGCGCGACGCGCTGGCCTGGCCCGTGCTTGACGACCGCCCGGACGATCGGCGCGCGCGGGTTGTGGTCGGCGAGGGGGAACAGCCAGTCGACCCCTTCTGTCTGCGCGCCCGCCAGCCAATCGCGGCTACCGGCAGCGGTCGCGTCGTCGAGGATCGCGACGGGCAGGCCGGCGTCGGCGGCGGCGGTCTTGCCGGTCGGCTTGAGCTGGAAATCGACGCGTTTGAGCAGGCCTCCATCCCCCTCGACAAAGCGCGAGATCGGGCTGTTCGCCTGGCGCGTATCGATGTCGCAGGCGACCGGCGCATGCGTCGCAGGGATGCTGGAGGTGTCGATCTGGACAACGTGCCGTCCGGCTCGGACCCCCTCGAAATGGTACAGCCCGTCGCGATCGGTAACGACGAAGGTGCCGTCTTCCATCAACAGCCGGATTCCAGCCACGCCCTTGCGCTTGTCGACCGGATCGCCACAATTGCCCTCGGTCACCCGGCCGATGATCGTCATCGCATCGGTGAACAGCAGCGGACGCAGCCGCACGGAGGCGGCAGCTTCGTTGCTGGTGATGGTGCCCTGCCCGGCGACCCGCGCGCGATTGAGTGCCTCACCGGTGGGTGCGCCCGGGGCGATGCTGACGACGTATTTCAGCTCGGTCGAGGCGCCCGCGGCAAGCACGGGGATGACGAAATCGAGATTGCGGCCATCGGACGACACGGTCGGCTCGTCCCCGCCCCGCGCGGAATTGCGTTCGTAGCGCAGGCCGCGCGGCAGCGTGTCGGCGACGTGCAGCCCGCGGGCAGGGACCGAGTCCCGGTTGGTGATGCGGAGCAGATACTGGACGAAATCACCCGGCGATGCCTCGCGCACCGAGGCGACTTTCGTGAGCAACAGCGTGCCCGCGCCGGGGCTGTCGAGCGGGATGTCGGCGGAGAAAGGCTCGGGCGTGGACAACGTCAGCGCGCCGCCGAAACTCGTATCGTTGAGGATGAAGCCGCGCCCCTGCCGGTCCTTCAGCGCGGCCAGCGTGGCGCGATCGACGGTGGACGGCGCGGTATAGGTTCCGGGCGGCGCGACCTTCAGGCGATACCGTCCCGGCGCGGTCAGCGGGAAGCGATATCGCCCAGCCTCGCCCGGATACACACGGCCGCTCGCGTCGGTCACGCTCTCGCCGGTGACGACCGTCGAAGGATAGCGGCTGACGCCGTCGTCGCCGAACACCGTGGCGGGCTGGCCAGTCTCGTCGACCAGCGACACGGTCGTGCCGTCGACCAGCGCGCCGGTCCGCGAATCGAACGTGTAGCCGGCCGGATCGATCAGCAGCGACGCCATCGAGGCGAGGCTGTAGCCGTCCTCGGCGAACCCCAGCTTGATCGTCGCGCCGCGCAGGTTGCGGATGTCGCACGCGGCGAGTTCGGGGTGCTTGCCGGTTGCGCTGGCGGGGATGCCACCGGCGAAGATGCCGCTGTCGACCGCGGTTTCGGTCAGTGTCAGCGTCGTGTGAAGGGTGCCGACATCGACGGCGATGGCCGACGTCTCGCGCACCGCCGGATCATGATTGCCGGCCTGGTTGTCGAGCACCAGGATCATGTCGGCATAGATGTCGATCGCCGCGACCCAAGGCGATGCGGCATAGGTCGCGGCATCGATCGGCGCAGGCGTGAACAGGAAGCTGGGGGTGGTCTGGCATGTGGCGCCGGTCATCGCGTAATTGGGCGGCGGCAGACGAAAGGTGAGCGTCGTCGGACGCTTCGCCCGGTTTACGTCGAGCACGACCGTGTTGGACGGGATCGCCCGTACCCCCGACGCGCTGCCCGCGTCGTCGAACGACAGCGTCGCAGTATTCTGGACCCGCGTCTGGGCGGCCGCCGGCGCAATGCCGATGACGAGCCCGAGCATCAGCGTCAGGAGCAAGGCGCACAGGCGCAAGAGGCGGCGGAATCTGGGCATCAGGGGTCCGCTCCCGGCACGCGTCGCTCACGCGTGCCGGGATTGGCCTTTCCTTTCGGGTGTGAGGGTGGGTCTAGTTGATCGTCACGCGGAAGCTGGCGGCGACCGACGTGCTGCCGAGCAGCGTCGGGATCGTCGCCGTCACCTTCTTCGTCGAGGGATCGTACGAGCCGGTGAAGTTCGTGCCGAGGATCGCGGTCCCATTGTCGTTGGCGATGAAGCCGGCCACCGTGCAAATCGGTGCGATGCCGGGCACGCCGATGACGATCGAGCCCGCCTGATACGTCGTATTCGCCGGGATGATGTCGGTCAGGTTGACGTTGTTCGCTGGCGTCAGCGCCGTCGCATTGGTGACGATCAGGCAATATTGCACGACCGCACCGGGGATCGCCTTGGGCGTGACGAGCCCCGAAACCGGATCCGAGATCACGATTTGCGACTTGTTCACGCTGAGCGCGACGTTGCGCGTGGTGATCTCATAGCCGAGCGACGCCCGGCCCTGACCATTATTGGCGAAGTCGAGACCGAGGCCATCGGAGTCGTTGTCGGCGAACACGATATCGACGACGTTGTCGTCGTTCAGCGCGACGCTGGCGGCCAGCGGTGCGCCCTGCGCCGCACCATCGCCCCCGGCGGCGACCTGCGTGATGAGGGTGATGCCGGCGAGCGACGCGGCCTGATCGTTCGGGATGTCCGCGACGATGAACACGACGGCCGACTGATCGGCGGGCAGTTCGTTGATGTACGTCGCGGTATCGGCGCCTGCGTCATAGGTGCCGTTGCCGTTCGAATCGACATAGATCTTGACGTTGGTCACTTCGAAATTGTCACCGGCAAACAGGTTCTGGATCGGCAACTGGCTGGCCGACAACAGGAAGTCCTGCGTACCGTTGGTGTTGTTGGTCACCTTGAACGTCGTCACCGCCGCGGTCTGGCCGATCGCGACCTGCGTGTTGGCGGGCTGGTTGGTGGTGACGGTCAGGTTGACCTTGCGGTCGACCACGAAGCTGGTCGTGTTCGACGTGGCCGACTGCTGGACGCCGTTGACCGAATAGCTGGCCTGCGCGGTGTTGGTGACGGCCGTGCCCGCCGCTGTGCCGGCTGGCCCTGGCGCCTGCGCGCTCGCCGTATTGGTCGCGATACCAAGCGACACGACCGCGGCCGTACCGGCCATCAGCGTGCGGATTACCCCTTTTGCGTACATTTCGAATTATTCCTTCTCTGTGGATTGCGAGGACTGAGTCGACGAAGGCGCCCTCATTTCAGGACGGCCTGGAACGCGAACTGACCTTGCGAACCGGCCGCCAACGGGCTTGCGAGGCGCCACCGGACGCTGGTGACATCGTTGGGGTTCGCCGCGCGCGTGCTGCCGTCGAGGCTGCGGACGCGCAGGGTGGCGAGCGAACCGAAAGTCTTGCCGTCGACCGACACGTCGGGCGCGGGCGAACCGGGGCTGGCAGACCGATAGGCGATCTGGCGCGGCAGCGGGTTGTCGAGCACCACGTTGCTGAGGGGCTGCGGACCCGTGTTGCGATAGGCGAGGACGAAGATGACCTTGTCGCCCGGCGTCACCTTCGATGGCTTGACCAGCGCGATCCGCGTGGTGCCATCGGCGGCGGCACTACGGCTCTCGACGAGGATGCTGCTGGTGACCTGCAACGGGCCTGCCGCAGCGGCGACCAGCGCTGCGGGGGTGGCGGCGGCAGTGGCCGCCAGGACGGCGGCAATCATCGGACGCGTGATCATGGCTATGCTCCTCATTGGATCTTGGTCTTGAACTGGACGGTGTGGACGGCGGCGGCGGCGACCTGGCCGAGCGCGACGGCGATAGCGGGCCCCTGGGCGCTGCTCCCCTGCACGCCGGTCGCGTCGAAGCGGCCCGCGTCACCGTCCTGCGCGTCGCTCAGCGGCGCGCCATCGAGCGTCAGGCTCCCCGCCACGAAGACGGTGCCCGCAGGAATCGGATCGACGATCCGCGCGCCGGTCACGGCGTCGGCAAAGCGCGCCTCGAGCGTGTAGGTGATCACCGAATCGCGGACCGCGGACTGCGATCCGTCGGCGGCGCGCACCGACTGTGTCTTGAACAGCGTCGGGCCGGCACTTGCAGTCGTCAGCGGCACGACGACGCTGGCCGCCGCGCCGGTCGGTCCGACCACCGCATCGCCGCCATCGTCGCCACGTCCTGCATACCCGCTGCCCGGTGCTCCCGAGCCCGTCGTCGACCGTGCCGTGATCGTGAGCGTCGCCGCCGCGCCACCGGCTGGCGCAGGATCGCCGGACGTCACGAGCACCGCGAACAGCTTGATCGACTGTCCCGGCGTGAGGACGGGCGTCAGCGCGTTGACCGGCGTCAAATCCTTGGTCGGATCATAGAGCCCGTCGCCATCGGCATCGACGACCAGGGCCTTCAGCGTGACTGCACCCGGAATCACGCTGGCCGCGATCGCGAAGGATTCTGCGCCGTTGTTGCGGTTGGTCAGCGTCAGCGGAACGATCGTGGGCCGCGGCATCACCACGATCGCGCCCTGCCCGTCCCGCACGAGCGCGACGTCGAGGCGTTCGGCAACGATCAGCGTCACCGTGTTCGATGCGATCGCCTGCGTCTCGCCGACCGCATCATAGCGGAGCGCGGCCGTATTGACGATCGGCGTCCCGGCAGGCGTTTCCGCCACGGCCGGCTCCGACAGCAGCATCGCGACCGCGGCAACCAGGCCACACGCAACTCCGCCGTGGCATGTCAGCCGACTTGCACTGCAATTCAAGGAAATGCCCCGACCCAATTCGACCCCCGTCCTTCGACGACGACCAGATCGGGCACTTCAGCTTAATCAAATACTACAAAGTCGTATCGGCCTGTTATTCCGTGAAATATTCGTTCTTCCCTACAAGATCGGTTATGAAGATCATCTTGGCCTTTATTGAATAGAACCGACATTTATCGCAAAATGGTTGTATGCATCGATAACCTATGCGTGTCCGCCCCTCATCGCGTGAAGGGTTGCAGAGCCTTTCCGGTTCACCCTGATCAGCGGCGCAATAGTCCACGCAAATAGGCGCGCATCGCCTGGTCACCCGCATGGCTGAGCGAAATCTCGACGCGTCGGCGATCGGCCGGATCGATCACCCGATCGATCAGCTTGAGCTTGTGGAGATGTTCGATCCACCGCTGCGAGGTCGTGACGGGGGCGTCGGACATGCTCACCAAGGCCTTGATGTTCATCGGCTGGCGATCGTCGCGCGAGACGAACAGCGCGAGCAGCATGTCCCAGGCGGGCTCGTGGAACAGTTCGGCAGGCAGGAATTGTCGCCGCATCCGCCGGTCCGAAAGCACCGCTTCGGCACGGGCAATAAGCGCCGCTTCGCTCGGTTCATCGCCGGTCGGCTCGGGATCGGCAGCATGGGCCACGCGACCGTTGAACTCCTCAGCAACCGCCGACAATTTGGCGGTGAGATCCTTGATCAAATCGACGACCGACTCGTTCTTCACTAAAGGCTCCCCTTTTGCCCATTTTCAACGCAGCATTCGCTCCGCCGATCCCTCGATCCCTCGATCCCTATGGTCCTCTCCAGCACCGCGAGGCCGTTCATGTCGGACATGATCGAGATCCCTCGGCCCGTGAAACACCTGGATACGTTGGCAAAATGGTGCGCTGGATTTGCGCCGCTTGTCGACAGCTTGCGTGCGATTTAGCCAATGTATCCTGATATTTTTCCAAAATGGCGCGATTCACACCGCATTTGGCACCGATTACACGTCGATCCCGCTGGTATTCTGGGCCCTATATTAACCATTATGATTTCAATTGTCTTGATATGAGGCAATGCTGACGCTGTTTGCCGACCAATACTATGGTATACTTTCCTGTCGGCGCCGTATTGCAGCGCGGAACACGCCACTGGTGGGGTGGCGTCAGGATGCAAAGGATCAAACGATGATCGCGACCCGGGTATATGCGTTATTGCAGGAAGCCTGTTCGGCGCTCGAGACGTCGGAGGATCATGCGATCGCCGCCTATGTCGGCTTCGCCATGGCCCTCGTCGAAGAAAAATACGGCGTGGGACAGGATCATCTCGACACCGCCGTTTGCGACTGACGGCCCCGCGCGCGCGATCGCCGGCCCGGCCATTGCCGCGGCGATGACCGAGCGCCGTGACGTAGTGCGGAATTTTATGGCGGGGCGACCTGCGGATTGTTGGTATCGGCGCCGTCTATATTCATTCACCGTGCGTTGAGTGGTCGATTCGCGTGCCATCCGGCGCGAATGAAAGGACGTCGTGCCCGCTTCCCTGCCTGCCGCTTTGCCGGCGTATCTCCCAGTGCATATCCCAGTGCATATCAATGCCGTCGGTACTGCCGTTCCCGATCATGACATCCATGCCGCGTTTATCGCCTGGGCGCGCAACCGTATTGATGCGCGATCAACCAAGGTGTTCGATCGGATGGCCTCGCGATCGGGCATCGGCCATCGCTGGTCGGTTCTGCCGCCGACCGCCGATGGTGGCTCGCCGATCGACGATGCCGGGTTCTACGCGACCGAGCCGCATCCCGGTACCGCAGCGCGGATGACGTTATATGCCGAACATGCGCCCGATCTTGCGATCCGCGCGATCGAGGCATTGCGCACAAAGATCGCCATCGACGGCATCACCCACTTGGTCGTCGCGAGTTGCACCGGGTTCGTCGCGCCGGGGATCGACCAGATCATCGCGCGGCGGCTCGGGCTCGCGTCCAGCGTCGAGCGACTGCTTGTCGGCTTCATGGGGTGCTATGCGGCGGTGGTCGCCTTGCGCAGCGCGCGCCACATCGTCCGGTCCGAGCCGCATGCGCGCGTTCTGGTCGTCACCGTCGAGCTCTCGACGCTGCATCTCCAGCCGGCAACCGAGATCGAGCCGCTGTTGGCGATGCTCCAGTTCGGCGATGGTGCCGCCGCCGCGCTGGTCACCGCGGCGCCGACCGGCTTTGTCCTCGGCACGCCATTCGCAGCGGCACTGCCCGAGACCGAGACGCTGATCCGCTGGGACGTCACCGACGCGGGGTTCGCGATGCACCTGTCGGGCGAGGTGCCCGGACGGATCGCGACGGCATTGGCGGATACCGCGTTTCGCACGATCGTCAGCGATGGCCAGCCGCCCGCATCGATCGACGGCTGGGCGGTGCATGCCGGCGGGCGATCGATCCTCGACGCGGTCGAACATGCAATGCAGTTGAAACCCGATGCGCTCGATCAATCGCGCGCCGTGCTGGCGGAGAACGGCAACATGTCGTCGGCGACGCTGATGTTCGTGTTCGAACGATTGCTCGCCGGGCCGCCCGTCGCACATGGCGTCGCGCTTGCGTTCGGTCCCGGACTGGCAGCGGAGGGCTTCGGGTTCCGGAGCGCGCCATGACGCTCGCCCAGCGCAGCCAGGCCGAAGAACTGATGGACGCGGACGATCTGGACGCCGCGACCTATGCCGATGTCGTCGGCGACCTCGCCACCGTCAACACCGTGACGATGGCGCGCCGCCCGACGCTCGACTTCATGGCGCGGGCGATGGCGGGACGAAGCAGCATTCGCCTGCTCGACGTCGGCTTTGGTGACGGCGACATGCTTCGCCGCATCGCGCGCTGGGCCGCGGTGCGCGGTATCGCGGCGGAGTTGGTCGGCGTCGATCTCAACCCGCGCAGCGAACAGGCGGCGCGCGCGCATGGCGGCGATATCCGCTATGTCACCGGCGACTATGCCGACCTTGCCGACGAACCCTGGGACGTCATCGTCAGCAGTCTCGTCGCGCATCACATGACCCACGATCAGCTCGTCGCGTTCCTGCGGTTCATGGAGACGCATGCGCGCGCCGGGTGGTTCGTCAATGATCTCCACCGCCACGGGTTCGCGCATTGGGGCTTCCCGATTCTCGCCACCCTCGCACGCTGGCATCCGATCGTGCGCCATGACGGCACGGTGTCGATCGCGCGGAGCTATCGCCCGGACGAATGGCCGCCGTTGCTCGCAGAGGCCGGCATCACCCAGGCGAAGGTCCGCCGCATCTTTCCGTTTCGGCTATGCGTCGAACGCCTGCGCTGATCGTCGGTGGCGGGCTCGCCGGCGCTGCGACCGCCATCGGACTGGCCCGTGCAGGCCTGCCGCACCTGCTTGTCGAGCGATCGCGCGAGACGGGCGACGCGATCTGCGGCGGGTTTCTGAGCTGGCGAACGCTGGAGACGCTCGCCGCGCTCGGGATCGATCCGGATGGGCTGAACCCGCAGCGCGTTACGCGCGCCCGGATCTTCGCAGGCAATCGCTGCGCGGAAGCCGATCTGCCCCACCCCGCGGTCTCGGTTACGCGCCACCGGCTCGATACCGTCATGCTGGCCGAAGCCGCGCGACTGGGCACCGCCATCGAACGCGGCGTCACCGTACGCGAGATTGACGGGACGACGGTTCGCCTCGCCGACGGCACGACGATGGCCACCGACACGCTGTTCCTGGCGAGCGGTAAGCACGACGTTCGCGGCGCGGCACGCCCCGAGGAGGCGCGCGGCGCCGACCCGACCCTGGGGATCCGGGTACGGATCGTCCCCTCGCCCACGCTGGCCCGATCGCTCGCGAGCTGCATCGAGCTGCATCTGTTCGACCGCGGCTATGCCGGTCTGGCGCTGCAGGAGGACGGCACGGCGAATCTGTGCATGGCGGTCCACCGCTCGCGGCTTCAGGCCGCCGGCTCCCCCGCGCAACTGCTCGAAGCGCTCGGCCGCGAAACGCCCATGCTCGGCGAATGGGTCGCGCTGATCGACCCGAAAGCCTCGATCGATGCGATCGCCAACGTGCCCTATGGCTGGCGCCAGCGCACCGGCGTCGACGCGGTGTTCCGGCTCGGCGACCAGGCGGGCGTGATCCCCTCGCTCGCCGGCGAAGGCATGGGTATTGCGCTCGCCAGCGGAGTCGCGGCCGCCACCGCCTACACACGAGGCGGCCCCGACGCTGCATCCGCATGGCAAGTGGCGTTCGCCCGCCGCCTGGCCCGCCCGATCGGTATTGCCGGCATCGTCCGTCACATCGCCGAAAGCGAGCGCGCCGCGTGGCTGCTCCCCGTCATGCGACCGACCTTGATCCAGATCATCGCCAACGCAACCAGACTGGGGCTATCTTGAAATCCGTCCCGCCAGCACGAGATGCATGTTCATGGATCAACTCAATCTTTCCGAGGCCGAATGGCGCAAGCGGCTCACCCCGGAACAATATCATGTGCTGCGTGAGGCCGGTACGGAACGTGCCTTTGCCGGCGTTCTGACCGACAACAAGGCCGATGGCATCTATCGGTGTGCAGCCTGCAGCAACGCGTTGTTCGACAGCGCGGACAAATATGATTCCGGGTCGGGCTGGCCGAGTTTTACCCAGCCGATCGGCCCTGACGCCGTCACGGATCATGCCGATCGCAGTCACGGCATGACTCGCATCGAGACGCGATGCGCGCGCTGCTACAGCCATATGGGGCATGTCTTCCCGGACGGCCCGCCGCCGACCGGGCAGCGTTATTGCATGAACTCGCTGTCTCTCGAGTTCCGGCCGCGCAAAGCAAACGCCGCGGCTTGATGCCGCTTGTAGGGCGGAGGCATCGCGCGTAATTCTGCGGTCACATGGCTCGTACGCGTTCTGCTTCCCCGTCCGGTCGGCCCCCGTCTACCCCAGCGTCTCGCTGGCGGCGGCGGCTCGTCGTCTTCCTGCAGCTGTGTATCGGGATTGGCGTGCTCGCGCTCGGCGCGCTGGCGATCGCGGTCTATATCGCGATGTCGCAACTGCCGAGTTTCGACAGCCTGAAATCGTCGCCCAACGGCCAGATGATCCGCGTCCATGCCGCCGACGGCACGGTGATCGTGTCGATGGGGCCGAGCTTCGGCGAATGGCTGCCCTATTCGCAGATTCCGCAGGTGATGCGCGACGCGACCGTCTCGGTCGAGGATCGCCGCTTCCGCTCGCATATCGGGATCGATCCGGTCGGCGTTGCCCGGTCGGTGAAGGTGCGGTACGACCGCGGCCACTGGACGCAGGGCGGCTCGACCATCACGCAACAGCTCGCGCGGACGGTGTTTCTCAACAACCAGAAGAAATTCGGCCGCAAATTCCGTGAAGGCATTCTGGCGTTCGCGCTCGAATGGAAGTTTTCGAAGGATCAGATCCTCGAACTCTACCTCAACAAGGTCTATTATGGCGGCGGCGCGTACGGGATCGACGCCGCCTCGCGCAAATTCTTCGGCCACGGCGCGGATCATCTGAGCCTGGCCGAGGCGGCGGTGATCGCCGGCCTGGTGAAGGCACCGTCGAACTATTCGCCAACCGCCGACGCCGAAGCCGCGGTCGGTCGCGCGGGCGTAGTGCTCGAGACGATGCGCGAGACCGGCGCGATCACCGCCGAGCAGGCCGCCGATGCCGATGTCAGCGGGCTGAAGCTCGCGCCCGAACCCAAGCAGAACAGCGTCCGCTACTTCACCGACTGGGCGCTGCCGCAGCTCGATACGCTGATCGACGAGACGACCGAGCCGCTCGAAGTCTGGACGACGCTCGACCTCAACATGCAGCGCCAGGCCGACGAGGCGATCCGCGCCAATGCGCCGCCGGGCGCGCAGGGCGCGCTGGTCGCGCTCGACCGCGGCGGCGAAGTGCGCGCGATGGTCGGCGGCAAGGATTACGTCTCGTCGATCTACAATCGCGCGACGCAGGCGGTCCGGCAGCCGGGCTCTTCGTTCAAGCTGTTCGTGTATCTCGCGGCGCTGGAGGCGGGCCACAAGCCCGAGGATTCGATCGTCGACGAACCCGTCAC
This sequence comes from Sphingomonas sp. Leaf34, assembly GCF_001421805.1. GTDB lineage: Bacteria > Pseudomonadota > Alphaproteobacteria > Sphingomonadales > Sphingomonadaceae > Sphingomonas. Next base: position 1,093,084 of record NZ_LMLC01000001.1, read on the forward strand.
GATCCAGGGCTGGAGCCCGCGCAACGATTCGCGGCGCAATTCCGGCGCGGTCAGCCTGCGCACCGCGTTCGCCTATTCGCTCAACACCGTGGCGGCCAAGCTCGGCCAAGAGGTCGGCTTCAACACGGTCGCGGACATGGCGCGGCGGTTCGGCATCACCACGCCGGTCAACGTGCACCCGTCGATGGTGCTGGGCACCTCCGAGGTCCGCGTGATCGACATGACGCGCGCGTTCGCCTCGGTCGCCAACAAGGGCGTCGCGGTCACGCCGTACGGGATCACGCGCGTCACCGCGAACGGCCAGACGATCTATACGCACGAGGTCGATCGCAGCCATCTGCTGGTCGCGCCCTATGTCGCTGCCGAGATGACCGACCTGTTGCAGACCGCGGTCAACACCGGCACCGGCCGCGCCGCGCAGATCGGCCGCCCCGTCGCAGGCAAGACGGGCACGACGAGCGCGTCGAAGGACGGCTGGTTCCTGGGCTTCTCGAGCGGGATCACGACGGGCGTCTGGATGGGGCGCGACGATGCCAAGCCGATCGCCGGCCTTCACGGCGGCACCGCGCCCGCCAAGGCCTGGGCGGCGTTCATGAAGCCCGCGACCGCCAACCGTCCGATCGAACAGTTCGATACACAGGTGACGTTGCCCGAATGGCAGCTCGAACCCGACGAGCAGAGCTATTTTGGCCAGCCCGACAATGGCCAGATGGCGGTCGACGCGGACGGCAATCCGATCGAGCAGGGGCAGCCCCCCGTGCCGACCGATGCGCAGACCGGCGACACGATCCCGCGGCCCGACGCGGATCAGCCGCCCGAGACGCCGGCAGCCCCGCCCCAGCAGTTGAATCAGGACTGGATCGACCGGGTCACCGGGCGCGAACGACGCGATCCGTCACCCGCCGGGCGTCAGCCGCTCCAACGCGACGTCCCGCGCGATCAGGTCCAGACTCAGCGCTTCCAGAGCGACCGGAGTCAGGACGACCTTCCGAACCAGTGAAGCCCCGCGCCGTGCGTGCGTAGCCAGACGCGCGCCGGGGTCGGATCCTCGCCGTAGAGCTGCTCGACTAGCGCGTGGAAGACCGGCGCGTGGTTCATGTGGACACGGTGCGCGACCTCGTGCGCGACGGTGGCGCGGCGCACCCAGCCCGGCGCTAGGATCAGCCGCCAGCTATAGCGGATGACACCGCTCGACGCGCAGCTGCCCCAGCGGCCCTTGGCATCGCCGACCGCGACATACGCGACGCTGACCTTCGCCTTGGCGGCGTATTCGGCGGTTTCGGTCTCCAGCACGGCGAGCGCGGTGCGTTTGAGCCACGCCTCGACACGGCGCGCGATCGTTTCGGGGGGGCCCGACAGCGACAGGACCGCCCCGTCGCGAACGACGGTACGGGGGCGTCCGGGGGTCCATGCGATCGTCAGCGGCTCGTCCGCGACCGTCACGACCGCGCCGGGCACGAACGGGCGAGGGGAGGGGAGCAGCGCACGTTGCTCGGCGATCCAGTCCGCCTTCTCCTCCGCCCAGGCCAGCGCCTGCTTGAGCGCGGCGCGCTTGGGCAGGACGAGTCGTGCCCGGCCGCTCGCGGGATCGATCGACAGACGCGCGCGGCGGGCGCGTGGATGACGGACGATCTCGAGGCCTTCGATCATCGGGGGATCATCGCGTGATCATCAGACGCGCACCGGCTTACAGTTCGCGCTCGATCACGTGATATTCGAGCTCGCCCGCCTCGTCCTCGCTGATCGTCCAGCCGCGGACCGACTGCTTGGCGCGGTGGACCGCCTCGCGGTCGCCGCACACGAGATAATGCCATTCGGGCAATTGCTCGCCCGCCGCGCGCAACCGGTACGCGCAGGTCGAGGGCAGCCAGTCGATCCCGCGGACGTTACCCGTCGTCAGCCGTACGCATTCGGGGACATAGGCGTGGCGGTGGCGGTAATCGGAGCATTGCCCGCTGCGCCGGTCGAGCAGACGGCACGACACGTTGGTCGGCACAAGCTCGCCGGTATCCTCGTCCTCGAGCTTGTGGATGCAGCATTTGCCGCAGCCGTCGCACAAGGCCTCCCACTGGCCGCGATCGAGCTGGTCGATCGGCGTATCTTCCCAGAAGCGCGCGCTCATCGGGCCCAGCGCTTGATTTCCGTCACCACCGCGTCGGGCCCTTGTTCCTGTGGCAGCAAAGCAAGGGGCTTGCCGTCCGGGCTCATCAGATAGGCCTGGCGCGAGTGGTTTACGAGGTATCCGCCACCCGGCGACGGGTCGCCCTTGCTCGAATACACCGCGTATTCGGTCTTGATCGCCGCGATCTGCGCGTCGGTGCCGGTCAGCCCGACCATCCGTGGGTGGAACGCCGCAACGAACTGCTTGAGCACGGCGGGCGTGTCGCGCGCCGGATCTACCGTCACGAAGACGGGCACGATCTTGGCGGCAAGCGCGGGGTCACTCGTTTCGAGCTGTTTCACCGCGGCGCCGATCGCCTGGACATCCGTCGGACACACATCGGGACAGAAGGTGTAGCCGAAATACATGATCCGGTATTTGCCGGCAAAACTGCGCTCGGTGACGGTCTGCCCGTTCTGGTCGGTCAGCGTGAAGGCGCCGCCGATCCGGGCACCTTCGAGCGGCGGTTTGGCGGGGGGCGAAGACGCGGTGCACGCGGACAGCGCAAGCGCGGACAACAGGAGGAAACGCATGGTCATGATGCCGCCAGCCTTGATCTGTTCGCTAGTGCGGCGCAAGCGTTGCCCCATATCCAGGACGAACCAAGGAAGTGTCTCGATGCGTATTCGCCTGATCCTCGCCGCCACCCTCCTGACGCCGGCGCTGGCGTGCGTCGCGGCGCCCGCGTTCGCGCAGGGTCAGTCGGAGGGGTACAAGTTCCTCTCCGCGGTGCGCGATGCCAAGAACAACGACGTGCTCGAGATGCTCGGCCGGCCCGGCAGCAACATCATCAACACGCGCGACGTGACGAGCGGGGAGGGGGCGCTGCACATCGTCATCAAGCGCAGCGACGAGGTGTATCTGCGCTTCCTGCTGCAGAAGGGTGCGGATGCGAATTTGCGCGACGGGAAGGGCAACACGCCGCTGCTGCTCGCGGTGACGCTCGGACAGACCGGAATGATCCCGATCCTGACCGCGGCAGGGGCGAACCCGAACCTCGGCAATTCGGCGGGCGAGACCCCGCTGATCCGAGCGGTGCAGCGTCGCGATGTGGCCATGATCCGGACGTTGCTGACCGAAGGGGCCGATCCCGACCAGGCGGATATCATCGCGGGCATGTCGGCACGCGACTATGCCAAGCAGGACGGCCGCAACCCCGTGGTGACGAAGATCCTCGCCGACGCCCCAAAGAAGGTGAAGAAGGCGGTCTCGGGCCCTAAATTCTGATTCTTCATCCTCCCCCGCAAGGGGGAGGTGGCTGGCGCTTGCCAGACGGAGGGGGAGGCAAGCGATACATCTGCTCCGTGTCCTCCCCCTCCGTCACTTTCGGTGCCACCTCCCCCTGGCGGGGGAGGAGTCGCGTCAGAACGCCAGCCCGTCCGCATCCGGGTCCATCTGCGCGATCAACCGCCGCGCCGCGCGCCGCGCAAACGCCAGCGTGCCGCGCTTGCGGACATGCGCGGGCAAAGGGGTGGTATGCGCCTCGCGCACGATCGCAGCGTCGTAGCGGTCCGCGACGATGATCCCGGTGCGCTCGGGCAGGAACGCAGCCCCGTGCAACGGCCCGACGTCGAACCCCGCGGGTACCGCCCAGAAATAGCGATCGCAATGCGCGAGATAATCGGGCCACTTCCCGTCGCCGAGCAGATCAGCGCGCGACACCTTGATCTCGACGATGACGATCTGCCCGCGCGCATCCACCGCCATCAGGTCGGCGCGGCGGCCACCATCGAGGGGCACTTCGGTCATCGCGGCCAGATCGTGACGCAGCAGCATCCGGATCACGCCGCGCGCGACGTCGGCGGCGCACATTATGGCATCGGGGGGCGATCCCGGTTTGTCGATGCAGGAGTCCGGCGGCATGTCGAGCATGGCCCGGAAATAGAACAATCCGCGAACGAGGCAAGCTCATTCACGGATTGTGGTATCACTGGCGGCGACTAATCGCCCGAGAGTGCGACGCGCTCAGCGATAGAAGACGTGGTTGCCGATCGAGGCGACCTTGATCGCGCGAACCGAAGGACGGCGATCGGCGGTGTTGAAGTAGAGCGCCTTCTGGGCGGGGCTGTTCCACGCATCGGCGAGCGCGACCTTGGCGACTGCGATCGCGGTGCGATAGGCGGTGCCGGCGTTGATCGTGGGGATCTGGCCACCGCGGACGAAGCTGAACTGGCCACGCTGCTTGACGACGGCGCAGACGTCGGTGGGGAAACGACCCGACTTGGCGCGGTTGATGATGACTTCGGCGACGGCGAGCTGGCCGGTCAGCGGCTCGCCCTTGGATTCGAAATAGATCGCGCCGGCAAGGCACTGGAGCGCATCGTCGGCGGCGGCGCTGTCCTGCGCGGCGACGGCCTGGGCGAGCGTGTCGAATTCTTCGGCTTCGGCCGTGGCAGCGTTCTCGGCGACAGGCTCGACGGTGGCAACGGGCGTTGCGACTGGAGCGATCTGCGGAACATTCTGCGGGGAGAGGGCGTTTAGATTGGCAAGAGCAGTAAGGTTGGTCGTCGAGCGATCGATACCGGTTGCCTTGCCGGGAGCGCTGTTGCCGAGCAGACCGGCGAGAGAGAAGGTCATGACCGCGATCGTCGCAGCCCGCTGAAGAATCGTCATTCAAACTTATTCAGATGCGGTTGAACCACGGAAGCAATCGTACAAGCCGATCGTCCGAGCATCCACCCGACTGCGTAACTGATCCGGATCGCACCCGTCCCAGCACAACGCCAATCAATGTTGCAATTCCCCTCTATTGGGGGGGCTTTCGAGTCAATCGTTCAGGATCGTTTCAGCGGCGAACCGTTCCGCCGCTGCGATATCCACCTCGATGACCCACAAATCCGGGTCGCGCGCACGCCGGCGCCGCCAATAGCCATCAAGGTCGTCGGGCGGAGTCGAGTCGATCAATGCGGTGCGTCCATCGGGTCCGATTCCGCGCTCCAGCAGCCGGGGAAGGGCGGCTTTGTCGACTGCGATGACGAGGATCGCGCCCCCCTGAGCATCGCCTTTCGCCATCACCGCGCCGAATCCGCCGGCGTCGTTGACGCGGCGGAGGAGCGCGCTGACGAGCACGCCGCTGGGTAGCCGACCGCTCATGCCGGCGCACGATATCCGGGCAGGCCCGCGAGCGCGATCCGCGAGCGCATGAACGTGCCGGTCCCGCGCGCCGCCTCTTCGCCGTCCGCATCGATCAGCCGCGCATCGGCGACGAACACGCGCCGCTTGCCGCTGATCCAGCGTCCTTCGGCGATCACCGGCCCGACCTTCAGCGGACGCGTGAGCAGCAGGTTGAACGCGGTCGTCAGCAGGAAACGATCGGTGACGAGGCTGTTCGACGCGTAGAACGCCGCATCGTCGAGCATCTTGAAATAGCTCGTCCCGTGCGCGGCGCCGCCCGCATGATAATGCCGCTCGTCGATCGTGAAATGGATCCGCGCGACGCCCACCTCGGGGATTTCGAGCGAGGACTCGAAGAACCGATTGATCGGCGCCTGCGCGTAGAGCGACTCGAGCGACCGGAAATGCGCGTCTGCGCCGGCCGACTCAGGCGGCATCGCGCACTTCGTCGGCAGTGAACAGCGCGTACAGCGCATCGGGCGATCCGGCGCCGCGCAGTTTTTCGAGGAATGCCTTGTCACGCAGCCGCCGGGAAACGCGCGCGAGCGCCTTCAGGTGCACCGCGCCCGCATCGGTCGGCGACAGCAGCATGAAGACGAGGTCGACCGGCAGATCGTCGACCGCCTGAAAATCGACGGGTTGCGCCAACCGGACAAAGACACCGGTGACCTGCTCCAGCCCGTCGAGCTTGGCGTGGGGGATCGCAACGCCGCCACCAAACCCGGTCGAGCCGAGCTTTTCCCGCGCACTCAGTCGTTCGGCGACCGTCTTCGGATCGGCAGCGATCATGTCCGACGCGACCGCGGCGAGATGCTGGAACACCGCCTTCTTATTGGTGGCGATCACGCCCCTCTGCACCGCGTCGGGACGCAGCATGTCGCTGAAATCGGTCATGGTCTTCATGTGTCTCAAGCGCCCCCGCGCGTGCCCGCCTTAGCGGGTTGCGCGGGGGCGTAAAGGTACGGCCGCAAGACCTGCGCCTTTATGGACCCTTCTTTACTGCGGAGGGGAGGCCACCGCGCGCTGTGGCTCGACCCAGCCGATCGTGCCGTCGCCGCGGCGATAGACCATGTTGTGCGCGCCGGTGCCCGCATTCATGAACAGCAACGCGGCCGTATTGCGCAGATCAAGCATCATCACCGCATCGGAAACGCTCGCCTCGGGGATATCGACCCGCGTCTCGGCAATGATCAGCGGTGCGTCCGCGACATCGTCCTCCTCGATGCTCTCCTGGAACAGCGTGTAGCCGGCATTGTCGTAGCCGTTGCTCTCGGCCATCGCGACCGCTTCGCCCGCGTGGCGATCCTTCAGCCGGCGCATATAGCGGCGGAGCTGCGTCTCGATCTTGGCCGCGGCGCCATCGAATGCGGCGCGGGCGTCATAGGCTTCGGAATGCCCCTTGAGCACCAGGCCCTTCATCACGTGCGCGACGATATCGCATTTGAAACCCGCATCGTGCGGTCCCTTGCCGAACGTCACTTCCGCCGAGATGGCGCGCGCGAAATACTTGTCGGCGATACCCTGGAGTCGGTCTTCCACATGGCTGTTCAGCGCTTCGCCAGTGTCAACCTGATGACCAGAAATCCGGATATCCATTGTCGTCTCCTTAACCGCGTTACAGTCTTCGGGCGGTCCTGTTGGCTCCACCCTGCCGGCGTCATCCGGACGCCACGGCCCCCCAAATCGGATCCTTGATCCCCTTCATAAACGCCGCATGCGCCGCAAGGTCTCCCTCGCTCACCGCGAAAACACGCGGCGGGCGAACGACCCGAGGCGCCTGTGCGACGACCGGAGTCGAGGCGGTGATGGTCGTGTCGCCGAGCAGCCCTAGGCCGATCTGGCGGCCGCCCATCAGCTCGACATAGACCTGCGCGAGCAGCTGCGCGTCGAGCAGCGCACCGTGCAGCACGCGGTGGCTGCGATCGATTCCGAAGCGCGAGCACAGCGCGTCGAGCGAATGCTTGGCGCCGGGATGACGGCTGCGTGCGATCTGCAGCGTGTCGACCATCCGCTTCATGTGGATGATCTGGCGACCGCATTTGGTCAGCTCGCCGTTGAGGAACGAGAAATCGAAGCCGGCATTGTGCGCGACCATCGGCGCGTCGCCGACGAATTCGAGAAGATCCTCGACCGCATCGGCAAACCGGGGCTTGTCCGACAGGAATTGCTGGCTGAGCCCGTGGACGTTGAACGCCTCGACCGGCATGTCGCGCTCGGGATGGTAATACGCGTGGAAGGTACGACCGGTCTCGACCCGGTTGACCATCTCGACGCAGCCGATCTCGACCATGCGGTCGCCGCCTGAAAAACTGAGGCCGGTGGTTTCGGTATCGAAGACGATCTCACGCATCATGATGGTATCGGCTCAGATTCCCAAGGACGCAAGCACCGCACGGACCTGCGCGCGGGTTTCGTCGAAGCTGGTGTCGGTATGGATGACATGATGCGCGCGCGCGCGCTTCTCCGCGTCGGGGGTCTGGCGCGCGAGAATCGCGGCGAATTTCTCCGCGGTCATGCCGGGCCGCGCGAGAACGCGCGCGCGCTGGACGTCGGGCGCGGCGGACACGACGACGATCACGTCGACTCGCCGGTCGCCACCGGTTTCGAAGAGGAGAGGGACGTCGAACACGACTCGCGTGCCGGCATGCTTCGCCAGGAACGCGGCGCGCTCTTCGCCGACCGCCGGGTGGACGATCGCTTCGAGCCGCGTGATCGCGGCATCGTCGCCGAACACCGCGGCGCCGAGCTTGGCGCGGTCGACCGCGCCGTCTGCGGTCGAGCCGGGGAAGGCCGCTTCGATCGCAGGGACCAACCGGCCACCGACACCCTGCAACCGGTGTACGGTCGCATCGGCGTCGAACACCGCCACGCCTTCGTCCGCGAACATCGTCGCGACCGCCGATTTGCCCATGCCGATCGAGCCGGTCAGCCCGATGATCATTTGACCAGCAACGCCCGGAGGTTCTCGTCACGATCGCGCGGTGGTTCCACGTGGAACAATATCTCAAACGCAACCGCTGCCTGGCCGATCAGCATCTCCAGCCCGTCGACCGTTTCGAGATCGCGCGCACGTGCCGCCTTGAGCAGCGCGGTTTCGAGTGGCGCATAGACGATGTCGTAGACCAGCGAATCCGGGTCGAGCGCGCCGAGATCGATATCGAGCGGCGGTTGACCCATCATGCCGAGCACGCTGGCGTTGACGAGCAACCGCGAGGGCGGGGCGGCAGGACCGATCGGCAACGCCTGGCCCTTGAGCCCGAACGCCGACAGCAACGCCGCCCCCTTCAGCGGATTGCGGTTGAGGATCGTGACGGGGCCGACGCCCATCCGCGACAACGCGAACAGGATCGCGCGCGCCGCGCCGCCCGCGCCGATTACCGTTACCGGCTGGCCGGCGATGTCGAGATCGTCGATCGGCGCCCAAAATCCTGCCGCATCGGTGTTGGTGCCGATGCAGTCGCCCGCCTGGTTGCGGAACACGGTGTTGATCGCGCCGATCGACCCGCGGACGTCGCCGGGGTCGGAGACATGGTCGAGCGCGGCGAGCTTGTGCGGCATCGTGATGTTGCACCCGCGCCAAGCGGGATCAGCCTTGTGCGCGGCGAAATAGGCAGGGAGATCGTCGGGTGTAACGAGCTTGTGGCGATAGTCGGCGTCGATCCCGAGCGCCTCGAGCCAGAAGCCGTGGATCAGCGGCGATTTCGACTGCGCGATCGGATCGCCGATCACTTCGGCATAAGGTCGGGTCATGCAAGGCTCCGTGTGTCCCCGCGACGGCGGGGATCCAGTCTGGAAGCCGGTTTAATCTACCGCGTCGGAATTGCCATGCACCGGCCTACGATCCTCCCCCGCCAGGGGGAGGTAACGCCGAAGGCGACGGAGGGGGAGGGCACGGAACAGCGTTTCGCCTACCGCCCCCTCCGTCAGGCTGACGCCTGCCACCTCCCCCTTGCGGGGGAGGATCGGAAATTTCGTGCTACGCCGGCAACTCGCCGCGCACGCGCAGGAAATCGAGGACGTTGAGCAGCGGCATCCCCAGCACCGTGAACTGGCTGCCTTCGATCTTGGCGAACAGCTGCGCACCCGGCCCCTCGATCCGATAACAGCCGACGCAGCCGGAGATCGCCGGCCATTCCGCATCCAGATACGTCTCGATGAACGCCTCGGACAGCGGCCGGACGTGCATCTTCGCGCGCTCGACATGCCGCCAGATCGCGGTGCCGTTCTCCGCGATGACTGCCGCACTCCAGAGATCGTGGCGCTTGCCCGCCATCAGCCGGAGATGCGCCGCTGCATCCGCCCGGTCGATCGGCTTGTCGAGGATCGTGCCGTCCTCCAGCGCGACCAGCGAGTCGCTGCCCAGCACGAGATGGCCCGGCATCCGCGCCGACACCTTCAACGCTTTCAGCTCGGCCAGCGCGTCCGCGAGATCGCGCGGCGACAGGTCGCGGAGCGCCGCCTTCGCCGCATCCTCGTCGACGCCGGCGAACGTCGCGTCGAACGGCACGCCGGCCGCGGTCAGCATCGCGTGGCGCGAGGCGCTTTGCGAGGCGAGGATCAGGCTCACGCCTCGGCCTTTGCGAGGTCGTCGCTTCGCCGCTGGTTGCACAGCGCGATGATCGCCGCCGCGGTTTCCTCGATCGACCGGCGCGTGACGTCGATCACCGGCCAGCCATTGTCCGCGAACATCCGCCGCGCAAAGGCTAGCTCTCGCATCACCGCCTCCTCCTCGACATAGGAGGTATCGGGCGCCTGGTGGAGCGACAGCAATCGGTTGCGCCGCACCTGGATCAGCCGGTCGGCACTCGTCGTCAGCCCGACGATCAGCGGCCGGCGGAGCGCATAGAGAATCTTCGGCGGCGGGCTCTCGACCACGATCGGGATGTTCGCGGTCTTGTACCCACGGTTGGCGAGATAGATCGAGGTCGGCGTCTTCGACGAACGTGACACGCCCGCCAGCACGATATCGGCCTCTTCCCATTCCTCCCAGGCGATCCCGTCGTCATGCGCGATCGTCCACTGGATCGCATCGACACGCGCGAAATAGGCTGCGTCGAGGACGTGCTGGCGGCCCGGTCGCGCCTTGGCCTGCTGCCCCAGCAACCCCGAAAGCGCGTCGTTGACCGGGTCGAGCGGGGCCACCGCGGGTAGCCCCAGGGCCAGACACCGCTGCTCCAGGATCCGCCGCGTCGCGGGGTTCACCAGCGTGAACACGACCAGCCCCGGGTTCTGCGCAATCTCCTGGAGGATCCGCTCGAGATGCGCCTCGGTCCGCACCATCGGCCAGAAATGGCGGACCGTTTCGACATCATCATATTGCGCCAACGCCGCCTTCGCGATGTTCTCCAGCGTCTCACCGGTCGAATCCGACAACAAATGGAGGTGGAGCCGCATCATCGGCATTTTATCCCCAGCTGAAGGGGCGTTGCGCGTGAATCTGTGGATAACATGGGGAGAACGGCTAGCGTAACTCGTCCGCCTCGCCAAGCGACGGTGGCACCGTGGATAACAGCGATTCTATCCACACGGTCGCACACAGCGGCGCATTTCATCCACAGGCTGTGGGTAACGGGGAGCCTTGAATCGAATCAGCGCGTTTGAGGCGGTGCTCTAGGGTCAAGCTGTTGGCAATTCCGGGATCACCGCATAAGTCCCGGGTTCAACCGCCCAACCACTGCAACAACCTATTTCTTGAATCTTCTTATAGTAGAAGAAGGGTGCTCCGCTGACCGATCCGACCTCCAATTCGCCAACCTTCAAGCCACTCCTGGCGACTCTTCGCGGGGCGCGTCAGGCCGTGCCGCCGCTGTGGCTTATGCGGCAGGCGGGCCGCTACCTCCCCGAATATCGCGCGTTGCGTGCCGAGAAGGGGGGATTCCTCGCGCTGGCGACCGATCCCGACGCCGCGGCCGAGGTGACGCTCCAGCCGATCCGCCGGTTCGGGTTCGATGGCTCGATCCTGTTCTCGGACATCTTGATGATCCCCTGGGCGCTTGGCCAGGATCTGAGCTTCGGCGTGGGCGAGGGGCCGCGGCTCGAACCCGCGCTAGTCGATCATGCGCTCGATCGATTGCAGCCGGTCATGGGGCGGCTGGAGCCGGTCTACGGCACCGTCGCCAAGGTCGCCGGGGCATTGCCGCCCGAAACGACGTTCCTGGGCTTTGCAGGCTCTCCCTGGACGGTCGCGACCTATATGGTGGCGGGCAAGGGCAGCAAGGATCAGTCCGAAACGCGGCGCTTTGCCTATCGCGATCCTGAGGCGTTCGGCGCGATCATCGATGCGATCGCCGACAATACGGTCGAATATCTCGCGCGGCAGATCGAAGCGGGCGTCGATGCGGTCCAACTGTTCGACAGCTGGTCGGGAAGCCTCAGCCCTGCGCAGTTCGAACGCTGGGTGATAGCCCCGACCGCGTCGATCGTCGCGCGCCTCCATGCGCGCTGCCCCGGCGTTCCGGTGATCGGCTTTCCGAAGGGGGCAGGGGGCAAGCTCCCCGCCTATGCGCGCGAAACGGGCGTCGATGCGATCGGGCTCGACGAGACGGTCGATCCGGTCTGGGCGCATGCCTCGCTGCCGGCGGACATGCCCGTGCAGGGCAATCTCGATCCGCTCGCGTTGATCGCGGGCGGTGCGGACCTCGATATGGCGATCGACCGTATCTTCGCGGCGTTCGTCGAGCGGCCGCACGTCTTTAATCTGGGCCATGGTATCCTGCCCGACACGGCCGTGGAGCATGTCGAGCAACTCATCGCCCGCGTCAGGAGCACGACATGAGCGGTTTTCTCGGAGCGGCCTATGATTGGGTTAAGGCCGCGCACCTGATCTTCGTGATCTTCTGGATGGCCGGGCTGTTCATGCTGCCGCGCTATCTCGTTTATCACCAGGAGGCGGTGACCGCCGGCAATGTGGCCGAGGCGGCGAACTGGGTCGAGCGCGAGGGCAAGATCCGCCACATCATTCTGACGCCGGCGATGATCGTCGTCTGGGTGCTGGGGATCGCGCTGGCGCTGAACCTTGGGCTGGCGGATGGCGCGCAGGGGCTGGGGTGGCTGCACCTCAAGCTGCTGCTCGTGTTCCTGCTGACAGGCTATCATGGTTGGACGGTCGGGTATGCGAAGAAGCTCGCGGCAGGGAAGCCCACGCTGACGGGCAAGCAGCTGCGGATGCTCAACGAAATCCCCGCGCTCGCGGTGACGCTGATCGTCGTGCTGGTAATCGTAAAGCCGTTCTGACCTTCTCAATCCTCCCCCGGCAGGGGGAGGTGGCTGGCACTTGCCAGACGGAGGGGGCGGCAAGGGTAACCTCTGCTTCGTGTCCTCTCCCCGTCACCTGCGGTGACACCTCCCCCTGGCGGGGGAGGATTACTGCCCTCCCGTCTCCGCTTGACTAACGGCCCCCTCAATTCTACCTCGATCCCCAGCACGGCCTCCTGGCGTCCTGCCCGGTCGTGTGGTCCTGCCTGTTCGGCTCGCCCAGTTCCGCTTTCCAGCGCACGCGCAGACCGAACCTGTTCCCGTTGATCGCTATCCGGAAATCCCCATGCATCTCAAAGACCTGAAGAAAAAGAAGCCTGCCGAGCTGGTGAGCATGGCGGAGGAGCTCGGAGTCGAAAGCGCCTCGACGCTGCGCAAGCAGGACCTGCTGTTCGCGATCCTGAAGGTGCAGGCGGACAATGGCGACCAGATCATGGGGCTCGGCACGATCGAAGTGCTGCCCGACGGGTTCGGCTTCCTGCGCTCGCCCGAGAGCAACTATCTCGCTGGGCCGGACGACATCTACATCTCGCCGAACCAGGTGCGGAAGTTCGGCCTGCGCACCGGTGACACGGTTGAGGGCGAGATCCGCGGGCCGAAGGATGGCGAGCGCTATTTCTCGCTGGTGAAGCTGACCGCGGTCAATTTCGACGACCCCGACGTCGTGCGCCACCGCGTCAATTTCGACAATCTCACGCCGCTCTACCCCGAGAGCAAGCTGACGCTCGATCCCGCCGACCCGACCGTCAAGGACAAGTCGGCGCGCGTCATCGATATCGTTTCGCCGCAAGGCAAGGGCCAGCGCACGCTGATCGTCGCGCCGCCGCGCGTCGGCAAGACGGTCATGTTGCAGAACATGGCCAAGGCGATCACCGACAATCACCCCGAGGTGTTCCTGATCGTCCTTCTGATCGACGAGCGCCCCGAGGAAGTCACCGACATGCAGCGCAGCGTGAAGGGCGAGGTCGTCAGCTCGACGTTCGACGAACCCGCGCAGCGCCACGTGCAGGTCGCCGAGATGGTGATCGAAAAGGCCAAGCGCCTGGTCGAGCACAAGAAGGACGTGGTGATCCTGCTCGACTCGATCACGCGTCTGGGTCGTGCCTACAACACTGTCGTGCCGTCGTCGGGCAAGGTCCTGACCGGCGGTGTCGATGCGAACGCGCTGCAGCGTCCGAAGCGCTTCTTCGGTGCCGCGCGCAACATCGAGGAGGGCGGTTCGCTCTCGATCATCGCCACCGCGCTGATCGACACGGGCAGCCGCATGGACGAGGTGATCTTCGAGGAGTTCAAGGGCACCGGCAACTCGGAAATCGTGCTCGACCGCAAGGTCGCGGACAAGCGCATCTTCCCGGCGCTCGACGTCGGCAAGTCCGGCACGCGCAAGGAAGAGCTGCTGGTCGACAAGGCCAAGCTCTCCAAGATGTGGGTCCTGCGTCGCATCCTGATGCAGATGGGCACGATCGACGCGATGGAGTTCCTGCTCGACAAGATGAAGGATTCGAAGACCAACGAGAATTTCTTCGATTCCATGAATCAGTGATCGATGCGAGTCCCGCTGCACGCTGCAGCGGGACTCGCATCGATCCGGCCGGCGGGGCATAGCCCCGACCGACGACATGGGCTTTGCCCATGTCCGCCAAACGGACCGACCCAAAAAAGCGGCACGCGAGAGCAATGGCTTTCGCGTGCCGCTTTGCTATTAACCCCTTCGAAATCCGCCACCCCCGCGCACCGGCGGTGGCCCGTCACCGGGAGCTGACATCTTGAGTATCATCGCCATGCTGGCCACCGCCGCATCGGGAGTCGCCGGACCCGGCTCGCCGCTGGAGATCTGGCAGCACATCGTCGCCGACTTCTCCAACCTCGGCGATCCGAAAGCGCTGGCCGCGTTCGGATCGGTCCTGATGATCGACCTCGTCCTCGCGGGCGACAATGCGATCGTCGTCGGCGCGCTCGCCGCGGGGCTTCCCGCCGACCAGCGCAAGAAGGTCATCCTGATCGGCATCGGCGCCGCGCTCGTCCTGCGCATATTCTTCGCGCTGATTGTGACCTGGCTGATGGGTATCGTCGGGCTGATCTTCGCGGGCGGCCTGCTGCTGCTGTGGGTCAGCTGGAAGTTCTGGCGCGAAATCCGCGAGGGCGCGCAGAACGCCGGCTCGGAGGAAATCCAGGGCGACGAGCACTCCGGGATCAAGTCGTCGAAGGGCTTTGCCAGCGCCGCCTGGGCGGTCGCGGTCGCCGACGTGTCGATGAGCCTCGACAACGTCCTCGCGGTTGCGGGCGCGGCGCGCGAGCATCCGGGCATCCTCGTCATCGGCCTGTTGCTGTCGGTCGCGATGATGGGTCTGGCGGCGAACTACATCGCGCGCGTCATCAACAAGTATCGCTGGATCGCCTATATCGGCCTCGCGGTGATCCTCGTCGTCGCGGTGAAGATGATCTACGAAGGCTGGGTCGGCACTGGCGAAACGCTCGGGATCATCTCGCTGCTCGGCTGATCGCGCCGTTCTCGAAATAGCAAAAAGGCCTCGCCGGGATCGTCCGGCGAGGCCTTTTTCATGTCCGTCGCTGGCTCGTCATGCCGGGCGTTTCCCGCCCCGACACAGACCCTATCGTCATCCCCGCGCAGGCGGGGATCCATATTCCCAAAGGGCGGCGATTTTTAAGCGACGCCAGCCAGTATGGATTCCCGCCTTCGCGGGAATGACGATGGTTGAGGGGAGGGCGTGCGCCCTTAGCCCAGATGCTCCGCGAAGAACGTGGCCGTCCGCTCGTCCGCCAGCTTCGCCGACGCGTCCGACCGGCGCTCGCCGAACTCTGTCGCGAAGCCGTGATCCTCGCCCGCGTAATCGTAGATCGTGACTTTGGGGTGATCGTCGAGCCCGGCATGCATCGCCGCCTGCGCATCCTTGTCGACGAAGTGATCCTCCTCGGGAACGTGGAGCAGCACCGGATGCGCGATCGCATGCTTCTCACCGAGCAGCCCGTCGATCCCGACGCCATAATAGCCGACGCTCGCATCGACGTCGGTGCGCGCCGCGGTCATGAACGCGAGGCGTCCGCCGAGGCAGTAGCCGACCACGCCGACCTTGGTTCCGTCACCCAGTTCGGCACGCGCCGCGCGGATGCTCGCCTCGATATCGGCGATGCCCTTGTCCTGGTCGAACTGGCCCATCAGTTCGAGTGCCCGGTCGAACTCGGGCTTGATGTCGGGATCGAGCTCGATGCCGGGCTCGAGCCGCCAGAACAAGTCGGGCGCGATCGCCAGATAGCCGGCTTCGGCGAGCGTATCGCACTTGCGGCGGATCCCGGCGTTCACGCCGAAGATCTCCTGGATCACGACGATCGCGGCCTTGGGCGTGCCGGCCGGGGTCGCGCGATACGCGGTGAAGTCGCCATCGCCGGCGAGCGTCGAGATCGTGGTGGTGTTCGTCATAGCAATCCTCCTTGCGGCCGTTCGTGGTCGAGCAGCCTGGATTTCGTGATGGGGCCGTTGCCCGCGGAATACGCACCAAGCCTGCCCCCGGCTCCCAGAATTCGGTGGCAGGGGACGACGATCGGAAACGGATTGCGCGCGCACGCCTGCCCGATCGCGCGCGGGCTCGACCGGATCGCCTTGGCGAGCGCGCCGTAGCTCGCGGTCTGGCCGTAGCCGATGTCGACGATTCCCTGGCGGAGGACCGCGCCGCGGTCGGTAGGCGAGGGGGCGAGCGGCAGGTCGAACGCCGTCAGCCGCTTCGCGAAATACGCCTCGATCTGTCGCAATGCCTCGCGGATTGCAGGCGCATCGCTCGGGACGGCCTCGCCACTCGCAAGTATCGCAATCGAGTCGATTAGGTCCGCGGTACCGGTCACGCGGACCAGCCCGATTGGCGTTGCGATCGAGGCGGCATCGCGCGCATACATGGCCTTGCTATGCAGCGCCCCGATCGGCCGCTCAAGCGTCATCGGGGGTGCCGCACATGAAGATGAATATCGAGATCGAATGTACCCCGGAAGAGGCGCGCCGCGCGGTCGGCCTACCCGATCTGACGCCGATCCATGATCGCTATGTCGCGATGATGATGGACGCGATTCCCGACGGCCAGATGAAGCCCGAGATGCTCGAATCGATGATGCGCGGGTGGCAGCCGATGGGCGAGGCGGGGATGGCGATGTGGAAACGCCTGTTCGACACCGCGACGAAAAGCAGCTGAGTTTCCCGTGAAAACGATCTTCGCGGTATCGAGCGGGCGCCCGCCAGCGGCGATCGCCGTCGTCCGGGTGAGCGGGCCGCACGCGTTCGCAGCAGCGCTGGCGCTGGCAGGGCCGCTGCCCGCGCCGCGTCATGCGAGCCTGCGGGGCTTGCGCGATGCGGACGGCGCGTTGCTCGACCGCGCGCTGGTCATCGTCTTCCCCGGCCCCAACACCGCGACCGGCGAGGATCTCGTCGAGCTCCACTGCCACGGCGGTCGCGCGGTGATCGCCGCGGTCGAGCAGGCCTTGTCCGCGGTTGCCGGGCTTCGTCCCGCCGAGCCTGGTGAGTTCACCCGCCGCGCGCTGACCAACGGTCGCATCGACCTCACCGAAGCCGAGGGCCTCGCTGACCTGCTCGAAGCCGAAACCGAGGGGCAGCGCGTCGCGGCAATGACCGCGGCGGAAGGGCGGGTAAGCCAAGCGGTGCGCGGCTGGATGGACTCGGTCGCGATGCTGTCCGCGCGGATTGAGGCGATACTCGACTTTGCCGACGAGGACGACGTCGCCAGCGACGGCGCGGCGTTCGACGCGATCGTCGCCGGGGTGGATGCGCTTGCCGACGAGATCGAAGCGGTGGTCGCCGCACCGCCGGTCGAGCGGCTCAAGGACGGCCTGCGTGTCGTGATCGGCGGCCCGCCCAACAGCGGCAAGTCGACATTGCTCAATCTGCTCGGCGAGCGCGATGCGGCGATCGTCTCGCCGATCTCGGGGACGACGCGCGACCGGATCGAACTGCCCGTGACGCGCGACGGCGTCGCCTATGTGCTGACCGATACCGCGGGGCTGATCGACACGCAGGATCCGATCGAGGCGATCGGCGTGACGCGTGCCGAGGATGCGCTGGCCGCTGCGGACATTGTCCTCTGGCTGGCCGACACGCCACCGCCGCGCGCCGACGCGATCTGGATCCACGCGCGCGCCGACCTGCCGGGGCGGGGCGAGATCCCGGCGGGCCGCGCGCTCGCCATCGCGCAGACCGATCGCGGGTCGCTCGATCGGCTATGGGCGGCCTTGCATACGCGCGCGGCGGCGATGCTCCCGCGCAGCGACGCGATCGCGCTCAAGGCGAAACAGCGGCGGCAATGCGGTCTCGCCGTCGACGCGCTGCGCTACCCCGGCTTGGATGCGCTCATCGTCGCCGAGCACCTCCGCGAGGCCCGCGCGATCCTCGCTGGCGTTCTCGGCCTCGACGCGACGGGGGAGATGCTCGACGCGCTGTTCGGGCGTTTCTGCATCGGTAAGTGATGTTCCACGTGGAACATCTTTGACGCGCTCCCTGCGCCGTTCTAGGGCGGTGGCATGTTCGATGTAGTGGTGGTTGGCGGTGGCCATGCCGGAACCGAAGCCGCAGCCGCGGCGGCGCGCAGGGGCGCGCGCACCGCGCTCGTGTCATTCGACGCGCGGCATATTGGCGCCATGTCCTGCAATCCTGCGATCGGCGGCCTCGGCAAAGGGCATATGGTTCGCGAAGTCGACGCGTTCGACGGATTGATCGGACGCGCCGCAGACGCCGCCGCGATCCACTACCGCATGCTCAATCGCAGCAAGGGATCGGCCGTCCAGGGGCCGCGCATCCAGGCCGATCGCCGGCTATATTCGCAGGCGATCCAGACGATGCTGGCGGCGACCGCGGGGCTGTCGATCGTCGAAGGCGAGGCGACCGCGCTCCATTTCGAGGGCGACCGCATGGCGGGTGTCGTGCTGGCGGACGGTGCCATCGTAAAGGCGCGCGCGGTCGTGCTGGCGACGGGCACGTTCCTAGGCGGCCGCATCTTCCGCGGCGACGATCGCGAAGAGGGCGGTCGCATCGGCGAGCGCGCGGCCAAGCCGCTGGCCGATCAGCTGCGGGCTCGCGACCTGCCGATGGCGCGGCTGAAGACGGGGACACCGCCCCGGCTCGACGGTCGCACGATCGACTGGGGCGCGCTTGCCGAGCAGCCCTCCGACCTCGATCCCTGGACGATGTCGCCGATGACCCGCGCGCGTCCGCTCCCGCAGATCGCCTGTGCCATCACGCGCACGACCGACCGAACCCACGCGATCATCCGCGAGGCGTTCCACCGCTCGCCGCTGTTCACCGGTGCGATCGAGGCAGCGGGCCCGCGCTATTGCCCCTCGATCGAGGACAAGGTCCACCGCTTCGGCGACCGCGACGGGCACCAGGTCTTCCTCGAACCCGAGGGGCTCGACGACGCGACGGTCTATCCGAACGGGCTGTCGACGTCGCTCCCGGTCGAGGTCCAGGCTGCGATGCTGGCGAGCATCCCCGGTCTCGAACGCGTGCAGATGACAATGCCGGGCTATGCGGTCGAGTATGACCATATCGATCCGCGCGCGCTCGACACCCGGCTGGCGCTCGGTGCGATCGACGGCGTGTTCTGCGCAGGCCAGATCAACGGCACGACGGGGTATGAGGAAGCGGCAGGCCAGGGGCTCGTCGCCGGGCTCAACGCCGCGGCCTATGCGTGCGACTTGGCGCCGGTGATCCTCGATCGCGCGTCGAGTTATCTGGGCGTCATGATCGACGACCTCACGTTGCAGGGCGTGACCGAGCCCTATCGGATGCTCACCGCGCGCGCCGAGTTCCGCCTGTCGCTGCGGGCAGACAATGCCGAGACGCGGCTTGGGGCGATCGCAGAAGCGGCAGGGTGCCTTGGAGCCGAGCGTCTCACGCACCAGCACGCGCTGGCCGGGCATCGCGCCCGCTTCCGATCCTCGCTCGACTGCGAACGCACCGCGACCCATGTCGCCGACCAGGGGGCGGGGATCGGCCGTGACGGCGCGCGGCGGACGGCGTTCGACTGGCTCCGGTTCGACGGCGTGACGCTCGCGCACGTCGCGCCGGATGCCGCCACTGCCATTCCGACCGCGGTCGTTGACGAAGTCTTAGAGGACGCCCGCTACGCGCCGTATATCGAACGGCAGGCGCAGGAGGTCGCGCGGCTGCGCGCCGACGAGGCGATCCGCCTCCCCGAGGATCTGGCCTATGACCGCATACCCGGCCTGTCGAACGAGATGATCGATCGCCTGAGCGCCGCCCGCCCGACCTCGCTGGCCGCCGCAGCCCGCGTCCGCGGCATCACGCCCGCCGCGCTGTCAGCGGTCTTATTGCATACGAAACGAGTGCCAGCATGACCGAAGACGCAAAGACTTGGGTCACCGACCGGTTCGGCCCCGAGGCGACCGAGCGACTGGCGGCGTTCGTCGACATGGTCGTCGCGGAGGCGCCGCACCAGAATCTGATCGCGCCGTCGACGATCCCGACGATCTGGGATCGCCACGTCGTCGACTCGCTCCAGCTCGTCGCGCTCGCGGGCGCCGACACGGGTGCAAAACGCTGGCTCGATATCGGCACCGGCGGGGGCTTTCCCGGCATGGTCGTCGCGCTCGTACGCGAAGGCCCGGTCGATCTCGTCGAGCCGCGCCGTCGCCGGGCCGACTTCCTCCAGCTCTGCATCGCCCGTCTCGGGCTCGGCGGGCAGGTCCGCGTCCACGCGTCGAAGGTCGAGAATGCGACCGCCGACGCCGCGATCATTTCGGCGCGCGCGGTTGCGTCGCTGCAAAACCTTTTGCGTGGCGCCGCGCACTGCGCCACAAAGGAGACGCGGTGGCTGCTTCCTCGGGGGCGTCTCGATGAGGAAGAGCTGGCCGCGCTCAAACAGCATTGGCGGTTTATGTTCCACGTGGAACAAAGCGTCACGAACCCGGAGTCGTCTATCGTGGTTCTGGATACGGTGAGCGCGCGATGATCACCATCGCGGTCGCCAATCAAAAGGGTGGAGTCGGCAAGACCACCAGCGCCATCAATCTCGCGACCGCGTTGGCGGCGACGGGCATGCGCGTGCTGCTGGTCGATCTCGATCCGCAGGGCAACGCATCGACCGGACTCGGCATCGGTCACTCCCAGCGCGAACGCTCGAGCTACGACGTCCTCGTCGGCGAGACCTCGATCGAAGAGGCGGTGGTGCATACCCGCGTACCGCGGCTCGATATCGTCCCGGCAACGGTCGACCTGTCGGGAGCCGAGATCGAGCTGGTCGATTTCGATGCGCGCACGCACCGGCTCGATCGCGCGGTGAAGGCGGCGCAGGGGCCATGGGACATCGCGCTGATCGATTGCCCGCCGTCGCTCGGCTTGCTGACGATCAACGCGATGGTCGCGGCGGATTCGTTGCTTGTGCCGTTGCAGTGCGAGTTCTTCGCGCTCGAGGGGTTGTCGCAGTTGTTGAGCACGGTCGAGAGGATCCGCCAGCGGTTCAATCCGGGCCTGTCGATCCTGGGCGTTGCGCTGACGATGTTCGATCGGCGCAACCGGCTGACCGACCAGGTCTCGGCCGACGTCCGTGCTGTCTTGGGGAAAGTGGTGTTCGAAACGGTGATCCCGCGTAACGTGCGGCTGTCGGAGGCGCCAAGTCACGGGCTGCCCGCGCTGATCTACGATCACCGCTGCTCGGGTTCGCAGGCGTATATCGCCCTTGCGCGTGAGCTGATCGGTCGATTGCCCGCTACCGCGCAGGCCGCGGCATGAGCGAGAACAAGCGCGGCCGCCCGGGGCTGGGCAGGGGCCTCAACGCGCTGCTCGGCGAGATGGCACGCGAGGCACCGGTGTCGGCCGATGGGGCGTCAGCGCTGCAATCGTCGGGCGTCCGGATGCTCCCGGTCAGTTCGCTGTCGCCGCATCCCGACCAGCCACGTCGGCATTTCGACGAGGCGATGCTCGACGAACTTGCGGCGTCGATCGCGTCGCGCGGGCTGATCCAGCCGATCGTCGTCCGGCCCCACGGGCATGATTTCCAGATCGTCGCGGGCGAGCGGCGCTGGCGTGCGGCGCAGCGCGCGCGGCTGCACGAGGTGCCGGTGGTCGTCCGCGACTTCGACGACGCCGAGACGCTCGAAATCGCGCTGATCGAGAACATTCAGCGCGAGGATCTCAACGCGATCGAAGAGGCGCAGGCCTATCAGCGGCTGGCCGGCGAATATGGCCACACGCAGGAGGTGCTCGCCAAGATCGTCCACAAGTCGCGCAGCCATGTCGCGAACCTGCTGCGCCTGCTCGAACTGCCCGCGCAGGTCCAGTCGCAGGTGGTCGATGGATCGCTGTCGATGGGCCATGCGCGCGCGTTGCTCGGATCGCCCGACGTCGAGACGCTCGCGGATCAGGTGGTCGCGCGCGGGCTGTCGGTGCGCGAGACGGAGAAGCTGGCGCGCGACGCAAAGCCTGGCCGAAACCGCAGCGGCAAGCCGGCCGAGGCGCGGATCCCCGATGCGGACATCGCGGCGCTGGAGCGGCAACTGGCGGACCTTCTGGGGTTGCAGGTGCGCGTCGCGCATACCGAGACCGGCGGCACGCTGACGCTCAGTTACTCGACGCTCGATCAACTCGACATGGTGTGTCAGCGGCTGACGGGCGGGGCGATCTGATCTCGACCCCGCTCCGTTCGTGCTGCGCGAAGTCGAAGCGCCTGCGCTCGGGACCATCCTTCGACTTCGCTCAGGACGAACGGGGGACGGGCGCTAGTTACGCCGGGCGATCGCCTGCGATAGCGCGACGACCGCCGCCTCGGCGACCACCCCACCGGCATTGCCCGGCGCCATGATCGCACGCTCGGCCGTCCGGACCCTCTGGATCGCGGTCGCGAGCATGACGGGCGTCCAGCGGCGTAGCGAGCGCGCGGTGCTCGCCTCTTCCTTGAAGAACACGCGGTGCCGCTTCATCACCGCATCGACCGACTCCCCGCGGTCGATCTCGCCGCGCATGTCGGCGAGCGCGATCAGGCGGCGGACGAGCTGGCGGAGCCACGGGATCGGCGACGTCCCCGCCTCTTCGAGCACGGCCAGTTCGGCGCCGAGATCGTCGACGCGTCCCTCGATCACCGCATCGATTGCGCGGCTCATCTCCGCATCGCCGAGGTCGGCGCCGACCGCGTCAAGCGCGTGATGATCGAGGTCCACCGGCCGATCGGGGGCGGCGTCGAGGTAAAGCGCAAGCTTCTCGATCTCGCGAGAAATGACGGCGCGATCGCCGCCGGTCGTGTCGACCAGCCGTCGCGCGACGCCGGGGGCAGGGCGCAGCCCGTTCTCGCCCGCGATCGTCGTCGCCAGCCGCTCGGCATCCTGCGCGGTCGGCGCGTAGCAGGCGAACGCCATCGCGCGCGGCGAGTCGATCGCGAGCTTGACGATCTTCGCGGTCGACTTGACCGTCGGCGCGATCGCCACGACCGGGTTGCCGACACGCTCTGCGGCCAGCAGGTTGGTGAACGCCTCAAGGCTTTCCTCGCCCGCCGATGCGACGCGGACGAACCGCGCTCCCGCGAACAGCGACAGCGAGGCGGCCTCGTCGGTCAGCCGGCCGGGATCACTCTTGAGTGTCGCGCCGTCGAGATCGACGCGCTCGGCATCCGCCCCCATCGCCTTGGCGAGCACGCGTGCGAGGTCGCTCGCGCCGGCCTCGTCGGGGCCGTGCAGCAGGTACAGGCGAACCTCCGACCCCGGTTTGGCCAGCGCACCGCGAATCTGGCCCGCGGACGCCTTCACTTCGCCGGCGCGGTGCCCTGCGCCGCGCCGACGGCAGGCGTATTGCGCGCGTACAGCGCGATGCGCGCGACGATCTGGTCGGCGACGATCTGCGACAGGCGTTCGAGCGCGGTGTTCTCCGCCGCGATCGTCGCATATTCGGAGCGGACGACGTCGATGCCGGCATCCGAGCCCGCGGTGGCGTCGAGCAGAACCGAGCCGTCGCCGATCCGTACCAGCTGATAGCGCGCGCGCAGTGTCCGGCGTTCGCGCGAGACGCTGTCGTCGGTCCGCACGCCGAGCCCGCTAATCTGGTCGTCGAGGCGGATATCGATCCGGTACAGCGCCGGCGCGCCGTTCGAGGGCAGGCGATCTCTGAGAGCCGTCGCCATCAGCCAGCCGTTCTTGCCCGCGATCGGCGCGATCTCGACCTGGCCGAGCGCGCCCGCGACCGGACCGCTGCTGCCCCCCGCATAGAGCGGATGCAGCCCGCAGCCGGACAAGAGCGGTGCCAGCGCCAGCGCGCCGAGGATCGCCAGCCGCTTCATGCGACGATGTTCACGAGACGGTCGGGCACGACGATCACTTTCCGGGGCGCTTTGCCCTCGAGCAGGCGGACGATCTTCTCCGAGGCGAGCGCGGCCGCCTCGACCTCGTCCTTGGGCGCGCCCTTGGGGAACACCAGCGTATCGCGCAGCTTGCCGTTGACCTGCACCGCGATCGTGACCTCGTCGTCGACCAGCATCGCCGGATCGACGATCGGCCAGGCGGCGTCGGCGATCAGGCCGTCATTGCCCGCGGTCGCCCAGGCTTCCTCGGCGACGTGCGGGACCATCGGACTGACGAGCAGCAGCAAGGTCCGCACGGCCTGTTCGCGATCCGCGGAGGGTGCTGCCTTCTCGATCGCGCTGCACAGCGAATAGAGCCGCGCGACGGCCTTGTTGAACTGCAAGGCATTGATATCGCTCTCGATACCGACCGTGGTGCGATGGCACAGCTTGCGCAACGCCATGTCGTCTGGCCGAGTATAAGCCATCCCATCGTCAGCGGATAACGGAGGACTATCGACCTCTACGACGCGCCAGAGACGCTGGACGAACCGCCACGCACCTTCGATGCCGGACTCGCTCCAGGGGAGATCGCGCTCGGGGGGCGAGTCGGAGAGCACGAACCAGCGCACCGCGTCGGCGCCGTATTGGTCGACGATCGGCTCGGGATCGACGGTGTTCTTCTTCGACTTCGACATCTTCTGTACGCGACCAACGTCTATTTCGGTGCCGTCCAGCAATGTTGCGCCCGTCGGCGTTCGGATAATCTCAGCCGGAGAATAATACCAAGTGTGCGGTATTGGCTGACCCTCGTCATCAAGGGCGCCAGCCATCGAAAAGTGCGTACGCGAATACGTCTCGTGCGTGACCATGCCTTGCGTGAACAGCCCGGCAAACGGCTCGGCGATGTCGAGCATGCCGATATGCTTCAGCGCGCGCGTCCAGAAGCGGGCGTACAGCAAGTGCAGGATCGCATGCTCGACGCCGCCGATATACTGGTTGACCGGCAGCCACTTCTCCGCACCCGTCCGGTCGAACGGCTTGGCGTCCGGCTGGCTGGCGAAGCGGATGAAATACCACGACGAATCAACGAACGTGTCGAGCGTATCGGTCTCGCGCCGCGCGTCACCGCCGCAGGACGGGCAGGGGACGTTCTTCCACGTAGGATGGCGATCGAGCGGGTTGCCGGGAATGTCGAAGCTGACGTCCTCAGGCAGGACGATCGGCAGCTGGTCCTTGGGCACCGGCACCGCGCCGCATGCGTCGCAGTGGATGATCGGGATCGGCGTGCCCCAATACCGCTGGCGGCTGACGCCCCAGTCGCGCAGGCGGAACACGGTCGTACCCTTGCCCCAGCCTTCGCCCTCCGCACGCTCGATCACGACGCGCTTGGCGTCCTCGATATCCATCCCGTCGAGGAAGTGCGAGTTCACCAGAGCGCCCGCACCCGTCCAGGCGGTGTCGCCAACGAACACTGGCGCCCCGTCATCGCCTTCGGAGACGACGCGCTTGACCGGCAGGTCGTATTTGCGCGCAAAATCGAGATCGCGCTGGTCATGCGCGGGCACGCCGAACACCGCGCCCGTGCCGTATTCCATCAGCACGAAGTTCGCGATGTAGACGGGCAGCTCCCAGCTCGTGTCGAGCGGATGCGTCGCGCGGATCCCGGTGTCGAAGCCCAGCTTCTCCTGCGTGTCGAGCTCCGCCGCGGTGGTCCCGCCACGCTTGCACAGCTCGATGAACGCGGCCGCATCCGGGTTCGTCGCGGCGATCGCGCGCGCTATCGGATGATCCGCGGCGACCGCGACGAAGCTCGACCCGAACATCGTGTCGGGGCGCGTCGTGAACACCTCGACCGAGTCGATCCCCGTCGCATTGCCCGCCAGCGCGAACTTGAACTGCAACCCCTGGCTGCGGCCGATCCAGTTCTCCTGCATCAGCTTGACCTTGTCGGGCCAGTGCTCGAGCGCGCCGAGCCCGTCGACCAGGTCGTCGGCGAAGTCTGTGATCTTCAGGAACCACTGCGACAGCTTGCGCCGCTCGACCAGCGCGCCCGAGCGCCAGCCGCGCCCGTCGATCACCTGCTCGTTGGCGAGCACGGTCATGTCGACCGGATCCCAGTTGACCGCCGATTCCTTGCGGTAGACCAGCCCCGCGGCGAACAGGTCGAGGAACAGCGCCTGCTCGTGCCCGTAATAGTCAGGCTCGCACGTCGCCAGTTCGCGCGTCCAGTCGAGCGCGAAGCCCAGGCGCTTGAGCTGCGCCTTCATCGTCGCGATGTTCGCGCGCGTCCAGCTGCCCGGGTGCACGCCCTTTTCCATCGCCGCATTCTCGGCGGGCATGCCGAACGCGTCCCAGCCCATCGGATGGAGCACTTCCATGCCCTTCATCCGACGGAACCGCGCGAGCACGTCGCCCATCGTGTAGTTCCGGACATGCCCCATGTGGATGCGCCCCGACGGATAGGGGAACATCTCGAGCACGTACGAACGCGGCTTGGTCGAAGAATCGTCAGCGGCGAACGTCTTGCGCTCGTCCCAGACCTTCTGCCACGCCGCGTCCGCCTTCAACGCATTGAAACGCGACGCCATGAGTGTGTCCTCAGCCCGCGATCGAGGCGCGACGCAGGTCGCGGGCCTTGGTCAGGATGATATCCTCGAGCTTCTGCGTCGTCGCGGCCTGGACCGGCGCCGACACCCACTGGCCGCGCAGGTTCACTTCACGCAACGCAGCCACGCGCAGCGCATCGGCGCGCAGATCCTGATCGAGGATCGACACCGTCACCTTCATCCGCTCGGTCGGGGTCTGCGGGTTGATGTACCAGTCGGTCACGATCACGCCGCCATTGGAATCGGTCTGGAGCAGCGGCATGAAGCCGAGCGTATCGAGGCTCGCGCGCCACAGATAGCTGTTGACGCCGATCGTCGTGATCTTCGACGCGGCAAGATCCGCCTTCGGACGCGCGGAACTGCCGCCGCATGCGACGAGGGGCAGGGCAAACAGCACGACTGCGATACGCGAGCGGCGGAACATGGGCATCATCCTGGCAAGAAAATCAGCCCTTGCTCTACAGGCGTGCCCGCGCGCCCGCAAGCAGACGCCCGCATCCGCCGACGAGCGCCCGAGCGGGTACCGCTTGGGCAGCGGAACACCCTGCGATCGGCAGCGCTAACGCGGCGATCTGTGTGCTGATTGCAACACTGTCGGACAATTCGGTGACGAAGGGGGAGAATGCGCAGGCCTGCGCCCTTTGCTATGGATCAATTCATGTTAGGTGCTGTTTAACAGGATCCGATTACGGGATTCGAAGGACAGATTCGTTGTGATGACGCGTGGGGGAATAGTCGGGGTGATTGCCGGGGCGCTTGTCGCCACCGCCGCGATCGTCGCGCCCGCGTTCGGCGCCAGCGAACAGCCCGCGCGGATCGCCAAGCGTAGTGTTGCCGCCGTGCGCGGTATCGGCTCGTTCACCCCCGCCGCCGCCGACCCCCGCCTTGCCGCGATGTTCGCGCGCGGTGGCTTCGACGCCGGCAGCTTCCGCTTCACGCCTGCCGAAACGCGGCAGGACAACCGCGCGGTGACCGTCGCGGTCCGTGCGCAGACCAACCGCGGCATCGCCAATACGGCCAGCCTCGCCTCGACGACGCCGACCGTCGGCATCGCGCCGATCGCCTACAGCCTCGGCATGTCGGTCGGCTGGAAGCGGTTCGCGATCTCGGGTGACGTGAACAAGCTCGATCTCGGCGGCCTGCCAGGCAGCCGTCAGGCGGCCGATCTGGCGATCAGCTACAGCGCCAAGCGGTTCAGTGGCACCGTCAAGGCTGCGGCCGATCGTCCGCTGGCGAACACGCCGCACCTGATCGAGGAAATGCCGAGCTACTCGGTCGATCTCGGCGGCTCCTATTCGCTGACGCGCAACTTGGCCGTGACCGCCGGCGTCCGCTATCGCTCGGACCGCGAGCGCTTCGTGAAGGTCGACGACGATCGCCGCGACAGCCAGGCCGTGTATCTGGGCACCGCCTTCCGCTTCTAAACGCCGTGACGATGGCTTGCCGAGAGTATGCCGGCCACAGAACGATCCCGCGTCACTTCACCCTAACTCCTCACTCCAGCAAAGCTGGGGTATCCCTCGTGGCTCGCGACACCCGCCAAACGCCAAGATCCCAGCGTGCGCTGGGATGACGGGGGAGGGGGCTCGCCGCTAGCAGCCGACGACCTCGCCCGACCCTAGCGGATCCACGCGTCGATCGCGGCCCAGCCGTTGAACCCGAACCGTCGGATCCGCCGCCACCGCGCCGCGTCCATCCCGCCGAGCGCAATGACCATCATGCCAAGCCCGCGCGCGATCCGCATCGTCCGCGCCGGACCCAACCCGGCCGCGCCGTCATGCGATCGCGTGGCGTAGACGGGCGACACGAACAGCGCATTGGCACCCGCGCGCAGGCCTGCCAGGGCTTCGGTCCGGCAATGCGCCGGCCACGTCCTGATCCCGCATGTGCGTGCACGACCATGAGCGCCGTCGGCGCGTATCGCAGAGATCCCGGCCACCACCAGCACCAGCCGCCGCGCGTGCGCCAGCCGCCGAACACGCCGCAGCAGCACGCGTCGCGCCGCCGCCGGGGTTGCGTAATGCCGAAACACCACCCCCGATCCGGGCGGCAATCGCCGGAGCGCGGGCCACAAGGCGTCGCCCATCCGCTCGTCGGTCATCAACCAGCGTTCGGGGATGGGCTTTCGAACCGACACGTCGCTGCCTATAGCGCGGGCCATGACATCTGACGACACCACGCCGCTCGAGTCCATCCGCACGCGGATCGCCAAGGCCGCCGACATCGCCGATCGCCGCGTGACCGACGTCACGCTGATCGCGGTTTCCAAGACGCACTCCGCCGACGCGATCGCGCCGCTGCTCGAACAGGGCCAGCGTGTGTTCGGCGAAAACCGCGTTCAGGAGGCGGCGGAGAAATGGCCCGCCCTGCGCGCGGCCTATCCCGACGTCGAACTCCATTTGATCGGCCAGCTCCAGTCGAACAAGGCCGCCGAGGCTGTCGCGCTGTTCGACTGCATCCACGCGGTCGATCGCCCCTCGCTGGTCGAGGCGCTGGGCAAGGCGATGGCCGCGGGCGATCGCCGTCCCGACTGTTTCCTCCAGGTCAATATCGGCGACGAACCGCAAAAGGGCGGTTGCGCGATCGCCGAGCTGCCCGCGCTGCTCGAAAAGGCGCGCGCCGCCGGGCTGCCGATCGCCGGCCTCATGTGCCTGCCGCCCGCCGATATCGAGCCGGCACCCTATTTCGCGCTCCTCGCCAAGCTCGCACGCGACCACGGGCTGACCGGGCTCAGCATGGGGATGTCCGACGATTTCGAGACCGCGGTGACGATCGGCGCGACGCATGTCCGCATCGGCAGCGCGCTGTTCGGTGCTCGGGGCGTCGCGGCATGAAATTCGACGCGCTGCTGTTCGACTTCGACGGCGTCCTGATCGACAGCGAAGCGGTCGGCAACCGCCACATTGCGGAGTGGCTCACTGCCGCCGGGCATCCGACCACCGCCGAGGAGTCGATGGCGAACTTCATGGGGCTCGCCGGGCCGCAGTTCATCGACGCGATCGAGCGCTGGATCGACCGGCCGCTGCCCGACGAGTTCTACGCCGCACGGCAGGCCGAGGACGCGCGTGTCATGGCCGCGGGCGTCGACGCGATCGAGGGGGCGGTGGCGTTCGTCCGGTCGCTCCCCGCCGACCTGCCCAAGGCGATCGTCTCGTCGAGCCCGGTCAGCTGGATCGCGCGGCATCTCGAGCATATCGGCCTGCGCGACGCGTTCGGCGATCATCTCTACAGCGGCCGCGAACATGTGACGAACGGCAAGCCCGCGCCCGACCTGTACCTGTTCGGCGCGCGCCAGCTCGGCGTCGACATCGCACGGACCGCGATCCTCGAGGATTCGCCCGTCGGCGCGACCGGCGCGGTGGCGTCTGGCGGCTATGTCATCGGCCTGTCCGCCGGCTCTCATTGCAACGTAGACCATGGCGCACGACTGAAGGCGATCGGCGTCGACGCGCTGGCCGACAGCTTCGACGACGTCGCGCGACTGCTGGGATAAGCTCGCCCCGGTTCTTGACGTCGGGGACAAGCCAGCCAGTGATAGCTACCCCCCCGGCGAAGGCCGGGGTCCAGTCGGGGAACGGCAAAAACGGCGGACGGACCTTCGTTACATCGGCCTTCCCAACTGGACCCCGGCCTTCGCCGGGGAGGTGCTGGCTTGAGGACGACGCAAACGCAACGCGTCCGCGGTGGCGGTTAGCCCCGCTTGCGCCGCCAGATCGCCCCGATCCCCGCGACCAGGTCATACGGAATCGCCGCCGCCTCTCGAGTCCGCATCTTCAGCTGATACCGACGGCTCCCCCCATGCGGCACATGGATCGCGCTCGCGGGCATCCCCAGCATCGTGAACAGCATGCGGATCCGCGGCTGGTGATAGCCGTCGGTACAGATCATGCACTGCGCATAGTCGCCCGCACGCGCGAACGCGGTCGCGGCGACCACGCTCTGCAACGTATCGACGCTCGCCTCGTCGAGATGGATCCGCGACCGGTCGACCGTCTCGGCCAGCATGTCCGCCATCACCGACGCCTCGGACGGCCCGTGCGTCCCCTTGGCGCCCGAGCAGAACAGGTCCGCATCGACATAGCGCGCCGCCGCCGCCGCCGCGAATGCGATCCGCCGCGCGAGCGTCGGGCTCGGGCTGCCGTCGGGACGGACCGCCGCGCCGAACACGACGATCAGGCGTCTGGAAGGAGAAATGTCGGTCAGAACTGGTGCCCCGTGCGATCGCGTTTCGTCGCGAGATACTGCGCGTTATGCGGATTGGATGGCAGGAAATGCGGCACGCGCTCGATCACCGTCACACCCGCCGCCGCCAGCCCGGCGACCTTGGCCGGGTTGTTCGTCAGCAACCGCACGTCGCGCTGCCCGAGCAAAGTCAGCATCCGCGCCGCCACGCCGAAATCGCGCGCATCGACCGCAAAGCCCAGCCGCGTGTTCGCATCGACCGTATCATAGCCCTGGTCCTGCAACGCATAGGCGCGCAGCTTGTTGACCAGCCCGATCCCGCGCCCTTCCTGCCGCAGGTAGAGCAGGATGCCCCAACCACTGTCGCGAATCGCGTGAATCGCGGCGTGCAGCTGCGGCCCGCAATCGCATTTCAGGCTGCCGAGCACGTCGCCCGTCAGGCACTCGCTATGCAGCCGGACCAGCGGCGGCTCGCCATTGGGTTGGCCGATCAGCAACGCGATATGCTCGTCGCCGCTTTCGGGGCTGCGGAATGCGACGATCTCCGCATCCTCCGCGCCCTCGACCGGCAGCCGCGCGCGCGTCGCGAGCGTCAGGCGGGCCGCGTCCTCATGCGCGTCGATGTCGGCGCGCGCGATCGCGACCTCGGGCTCGCCGGTGCCGAGGAAGAAGGCTGGCAGCAGCCCGGCGATCCGCGCGAGCCGCAGCGCTGCCGCGGCCGCCTCGGAATTGGCCACCGGGATCGTCCGGAACGGCCCCTTCATCGGCGTCGCCAGGTCGAACTGCGGATCGGCCAGCGCCGTCGCCGCGGCAAAGTCGATCCACGGCGCGCGATCGACCAGCACGGGCTCGGTCGGATCCGCCGCGGCGAGCTGGTTCGCCAGCTTCAACGTCGCAGCACGCCCCGACGAGATCAGCACGCCACCCGTCGCGTCCGGATCGAACGCCGCCAGCCGCGTCGGATCCGCCGTCTCGACCGCGAGCAGGACCAGGCCGTCGATCGCGATCGGCCACCCGCGCCGCAACGCGTCCACCGCGCGGGCCGCAGCACGCGGATCGCTCAAAACGCGAACTCGGTCAGGATCGGGATGTGGTCGGACGGCTTGAGCCAGCTGCGGCACCGCTCATACACATGGTGCTCCACCGCCGCCTCCGCGGCCGTACCGGTCGCCCACATGTGATCGAGCCGCCGCCCGCGATCCGACGCTTCCCAGTCCTTTGCGCGGTAGCTCCACCAGGTGTAGAGCCGCGCGGGCGCCGGATGAAAGCGGCGACCAAGATCGACCCAGTCGCCCGCCGCCTGCAACCGGGCGAGCGCTTCGACCTCGATCGGCGTATGGCTGACGACGTCGAGCAACTGCTTGTGGCTCCAGACGTCCGATTCGAGCGGCGCAATGTTGAAATCGCCGACCAGGATCGATGGCCCCGCGAGCGTCTCCGACCAGGTCGTCATCCGCTCGAGGAAATCGAGCTTCTGGCCGAATTTGGGGTTCGCCTCGCGGTCGGGCACGTCGCCGCCGGCGGGAATGTAGACATTCTCGAGCCGGACGCCGTTGGGAAGCCGGACGCCGACATGGCGCGCCTCGCTGTTCCCCTGCCAGTCGAACCGGTCGTCCTCGACGATCGGCACGCGGCTGAGAATCGCGACGCCGTGGTGCATCCGCTGGCCGTGCAGGACGATGTGCTCATAGCCCAGCGCGCGGAACGCCTCGAACGGGAAGTCGCCGTCGATGACCTTGGTTTCCTGCAGGCACAGGATGTCGGGTTGCTCGTCGCGCAGAAACTGTTCGACGATGGCGATCCGGAACCGGACCGAGTTGATGTTCCAGGAGGCGATTTTCACAGCCGCGATGTAGCGTCGGGTGAGGGACGGGACAAGCAAGCGTCGAACCAAGAAGGCGCCATCGGCAAAGCCGCTGTCGTCGACCGGGCCCTAGAGAAGCAGGGGCCCGTCGGCCGTGTTCGGGCGAGTCGCGCAAAATGCTTTTGCGCGCCGCCCTTCACATGAAATGACCCCCGCTCCGGGGGCATGGAGCGAGGGCCGACTCAGCGTTCGTCACGCAGGCAGACTGTGGAGAAACCATCCGGGCAACAGGGGGAAAAATCCCGAATGCCCCACATCCGCGGCCCACTCTCTAGGGACCGAAACCTGTCGCTGGCATGAATGACGCGAAAGTTATGTTACTTTCTTCCACCCGTGCGGCGCGGATCGTTCCACCGGAAGGTGTTGTCGCTGACCGCGTCGCCGAACTTCTGGTTGGTCAGGCGGATCGTCGTCCGGTTGTTCTGGCTGTCGAGCGCGACCCAGCCCTGTAGCATCAGCCCACCCGGCGCGCCCGCGTTGCGCACGAACACCAAGGTGATCCGGCCATATTCGGGATGCTTGGGATCGTTCGCCTCGACCGACACGATCCGCTGGTCATAGCCGGGCACGAGCTTGGCATAGCGCGTGATGTCGCGCGTCGGGTCGAGCAGCACGCCCAGCGGCGAGTTCTTGATCGGCCAGCGCTGTACCTGCTTGACCGAATAATCGATGAAGGTCAGCGCGCCGCCCTCCGCGACGATCAGGATCGGCACGCCCTTCTCATATTGGAAGCGCAGCTTGCCGGGCTTCTTCAGCGTCAGCACGCCGGTCAGCACCTTGCCGTTGCGATCCGCCTGCGAAAAATTCGCGGTCATCGTCTCGACCGATTGGAGATGCTTCTGGACGGCGGCGAGATCGCCGGTCGCCTGGGCGGCGATCGGCGTCGGCATGGCGGCGACCGAGAGGGCGGCGATCGTCGCGATCACCGCGGGGCGGGTATTGAACATCGAAATCTCCTTGAAGCGCGGACAATTGCCGCCCCGCGCTTGAACCGCCACTGAATTCGGTACTTCGTCAGGATGACGGGGAGGGCGCGAAGACCGCCCCCTACAGCGTGATCGCCCCCTTCAACCCGAGCACGCCGACATCGCGGGCGTCACGGACGCCGCCCGGATTATGGATGACCTGCACGTTCGGCCGCAATTCCAGCCACCGGGTCGGGTGCACGCTGTAATAGATCTCCGACGCATATTCGGCATCCTGCACCGCCGGCCGGGTCGGGTCGAGTGCCTCCCCTTTAGCGACGCGCCCGTTCACATTGGTCCGCGCGACGCCGAATCCGAGGATATCGCCCGGTCGCCACGGCACCAGCCCCTTGTAGAACAGCCCCGCCGCGATCTGGTTATCGGTGGTCGAGGTCGCGCGATCGGCCTGGGTCGCGTTGAGGAACACGCTGAGCCCGGTGACCGACTTGCCGTCCTTCGACGTGCCCGTGATCTGCTGCTGGACGTTGAAATATACGCCGTAGCGCGCGCTGCGCCGCAGCGGGTTCAGCCCGGTGATCGCGATCGGCTGGCGGTTCACGTCGTAATACACGTCGTCTCCGTTCGACGTGTTGACCCAGCCGCCGACCTTGTACGCGCCGACCCGGCCGTCATCGTCGCCGCGCCGCCATTCGGCCTCGATCGGGATCAGCGCGCCGGTCGCGCCGTGGAACCGGCCGATCACGAAGTCCTTTTCCAGGTTGCGCGGGTTCACCTCATACGCGGCGGTCTTCAGCGTGACATGGTCGTTGACGTCGTAGCGCAGCCGCGCGCCCCATTGCCCGACGGGCCAGTTCTGCCAGTAATCGCCGACCAGATTGCCCGGCTGCGCCCCGCAGAAACTGAGATTCTGGAAATAGCAGGAGAACACCGCGAAATCCTCGCCGGGATTGGTGCGGCCGATCTTGAGCTCGAGTTTCTCGCCCAGCGTCTGCTCGTACCAGAACTGCGTCAGGCGCAGCGTCTGGCCGCGGCCATAGACCTCCTGCACCTGTTGCAGCACGCCGAGATTGGCATCGGCACCCAGATCGCGACCGCGGCGATAGGTGAGCGTCGCCTGGAACGCGCCGCCCTTCAATCCGACGACCTTGTCGAGATCGAGCAACATGCCGACGTCAAACTGCCCGGTCTCGCGCAGCAATTTCCTGTCGCCGCCCGAAAAATTATAGCCGCTTTCCGAGGCGTAGCGTGCGCTCAGCCCGATACCGCGATCCGCCAGCTTCTTGCGGATATCGAACCAGTCGGCGAACAGCCCAGGCGGCGGCGTGCGCCGCGTATCGGCGGTCAATGCGGAGGGCGAGAGATCGCTGTCGCGGCGAACGCCCGCGCGGGGGCGATGCTGCGTATCGGTGGCGGTGCTGCCGGGGGTCTGTTTCGCGATGTCCTGCGCCGAAGCCTCCGCCGATAGCGCGAGCGCCAACGCCGCCACCCACAACCGCCGAAACCCCATCAATCCCACCTGTTCTCAGTCACTTGTAGAAGCCCCGTAGACCGCGCTTCGCGCGTCCGAAACCCTTGTCGAAATTGGCCTGACGCAACGAGCGGTGACCTCCTCGTTCTCCCGCGAACGCGGGAGCCCAGGGTTCCAGACGATAGCGTCAGTGGCTCCTGGCCCCCCGCGTTCGCGGGGGAACAATGCTGGTGTCTCAAGGGACTGAACGAGCGAGGCCAACCCTAGATCGCGTGGCCCTCGGTATCGCGCAGCACTTCGCGCCGTCCGACATGATCGGGCCGCCCGACGATGCCGTCCTTCTCCATCCGCTCGATCAACCGCGCGGCCGAGTTATAGCCGATCCGCAACTGTCGCTGCAGCCACGAGGTCGATGCCTTCTGCGATTCGCACACCAGCTGGATCGCCTGGCGATATTGCTGGTCCTCCGCCGAATCCTCACCCGTAGGCGATCCCTCCAGCGCGAAGCTCTCCTCGGGCTCCTCGGTCACCGACGAGATGTAATCGGGCAGCCCCTGCGAGCGCCAGTGATCCGCCACCAGGCGCACTTCGTCATCGGTGACGAATGGCCCGTGAACGCGGACGATGCCCTTGCCGCCGGGCATGTATAGCATGTCGCCCTTGCCGAGCAGCTGCTCCGCCCCCTGTTCGCCGAGAATGGTGCGCGAATCGATCTTCGACGTGACGTGGAAGCTGATCCGCGTCGGCAGATTGGCCTTGATGACGCCGGTGATGACGTCGACCGACGGCCGCTGCGTCGCCATGATCAGGTGGATGCCTGCCGCGCGTGCCTTCTGCGCGAGCCGCTGGATGAGGAATTCGACTTCCTTGCCCGCGGTCATCATCAGATCGGCGAGCTCGTCGACGATCACCACGATCTGCGGCAGCACGTCATATTCGAGCTTCTCCTCCTCGTACATCGGCGCGCCGGTGTCAGGGTGATAGCCGGTCTGCACCTTCCGCCCGAGCGGCTGCCCCTTGGCCTTCGCGCCACGCACCTTGTCGTTGAACCCGGCGAGGCTGCGCACGCCCACCGAGGACATCTGGCGATAGCGATCCTCCATCGTCTCGACCGCCCATTTCAGCGCGCGGACGGCCTTGGCGGGATCGGTCACGACCGGAGACAACAGATGCGGGATGTCGTCGTACATGCTCAGTTCGAGCATCTTCGGATCGATCATGATCATCCGGCACTGGTTCGGCGTCAGCTTGTACAGCAGCGACAGGATCATGCTGTTCAGGCCGACCGACTTACCCGAGCCCGTCGTGCCCGCGACCAGCAGATGCGGCATCGGCGCGAGATCGGCGATCACCGAATCGCCCGCGATGTTCTTGCCGAGAATGATCGGCAGCTGCGCCGACTGGTCCTCGAACGTCTGGCTACCGACGAGCTCGTGCAGGGACACCGCCTCGCGCCGCGCATTGGGCAGCTCGATCCCGATCACGTTGCGCCCCGGGATCACCGCGACGCGCGCGGAAATCGCGGACATGTTGCGTGCGATATCGTCGGCCAGCGCGATCACGCGGCTCGCCTTGATGCCGGGCGCGGGCTCCAGCTCGTACATCGTCACGACCGGGCCCGGCCGCACCTCGATGATCGATCCCTTCACGTGG
Source organism: Sphingomonas sp. Leaf34 (assembly GCF_001421805.1). GTDB lineage: Bacteria > Pseudomonadota > Alphaproteobacteria > Sphingomonadales > Sphingomonadaceae > Sphingomonas. The sequence goes on from NZ_LMLC01000001.1 coordinate 1,129,615, forward strand.
AAATCGTCGAGCACGTTCTCCAGCAGCCTTGCGTTGCGCTCGAGACCCGCCTTGTCGACGACATTGCCCTGGCTCGGCGGCGACGGAGTCAGCAGGTCGAGGCTGGGCAGCGTGAAATTGTCGCGCAGGTCGAGCGACGACTGGCGCTCTTTGGGCTTGGCCTGGCTCGGCGCAGTCTGGCGATCGGCGATGACCGGGGCAGGGCGCGGATCGGGCTCGGCGAGCGCGCGCGGCTCGACCGGCTTGCGCGTCAGGGTCAGCGGCTCGTCGTCGTCCTCGTCGATCTCCGCAAAGCCATCATAGCCGAGCGCCTCGGTGCGATTGCGGCGGGGAAAGCGCCATTTGCGCTCGCCGAGATCGATCTCGATGCTCTTGCCCCAGACGATCGCACCCGCGATCGCCGCGACCAGCCCGATCGCGCGCGCGGACCAGAGCTCGGCGACCGGCTCGCCGACAAAGCTGAGCGCCCAGTGGACCGCACTCGCGACCGAAAGCCCGATCACGCCGCCCCATCCGGCGGGCAGCGCGAGCACCGACGAGCCCGAGACGAACGCCAGCGCGCTCGCCATCAGCGCGACGCCGATCGCCGCGCCGCGCAGCATCCGCACCCAGTGGCCCAGCGGCAGGTCGCGCCATAGCCGCAGCCCGAGGATCGGCCCGATCGGCAGCAGCAGCGCCACCGCGGGGCCGAACAGGGTGAGCGCGATATCGGCGAACCACGCGCCCGGCGGCCCGACCAGATTGGCCGGCGACCCGCCCGACGCGGTGTTGAGCGCAGGGTCGCTCGGGTGATAGCTCGCCAGCGCCAGCGCCATCAGCAGCGTGCCGACGAACAACGCGATCGCCGCGATCAGCGCACCGCTGCGGACGGCACCCGCTTTCACCGTCTCACGCCACAAGGCTGGCTGCGCGCGGCTGGCCATGACCCGTATTCTCCAGAATCACTATAATAGGGTTAGTGCATCGCGCTGGGCTGGTCGGACGTCAAGCCGACCCCGTCGGCAATGCGCGGTCACGAGCGGACAACACGGGTTAAACCGCGCCCGGATCGGCGTTGGCAGCGACCGGCTGGCGGGATAGAGCGGCGTCATGGACACAGATGTAATCATCCTCGGTGGCGGGCTGGTCGGCGCGACGCTCGCCGTGGCGCTCGACGTGCACGGCATCTCGACGATCGTGATCGATCCTGCCGACCCCGCGGTGACGCTGGCGCCCGGCTTCGACGGCCGCGCGTCTGCGGTGGCGAGCGCGAGCCACCGCATGCTCGACGCGATCGGCGTCGGCGCGACGCTGGCGGGGCAGGGCTGTGCGATCCGCCAGATCCGCGTCAGCGACGGGCTCGAACCCGGCGCGCTCGATTTCGTCCCCGCCGCCGACGATGGCGCGCTCGGCACGATGTACGAGAACAAGCTGATCCGTCGCACGCTGTTCGATGCCGCCACCGCAGCCGCCAATGTCGACCTGCGCATGACGACGCGCGCGACGTCGGTCGACCGCGCCGACTCGGGCGTGACCGTCACGCTCGACTCGGGCGCCGTGATCCGCGCCCCGCTGCTGATCGCCGCGGAGGGCCGCAACTCGCCGACTCGCGAGGCCGCGGGGATCACCATCGCGCGCTGGTCGTACGATCACACCGCGATCATCGCCGCATTCCACCACGAACGCCCGCACGACGACGTCGCCTACGAGATCTTCTATGCGAGCGGCCCGTTCGCGCTGCTCCCGCTTCCCGATGACGCCGACGGTCACCGCTCCGCGATCGTCTGGACGGTCGACGCGAAGAACGCCCCCGGCATGTTGAAGCTCGGCGACCGCGCATTCCTCGCCGAAGCCGAGAAGTCGATGGGCGGATTCCTCGGGGCGCTGTCGATGGCGACGCCGCGCTCGTCCTACCCGCTCGGCTTCCACCACGCCGCGCGGATCACCGATACGCGGCTCGCGCTGGTCGGCGACGCAGGCCACGGCATCCACCCGATTGCGGGGCAGGGCCTCAACCTCGGTTTCCGCGACGTCGCGACGCTCACCGAAGTGCTGGTCGAGGGCAAGCGCCTCGGCCTCGATCTCGGCGATGCGGCGTTGCTCGCGCGCTACCAGCGTTGGCGTGGGCTCGACACGTTCATGACCGCGGCGGCGACCGACACGCTCACCCGCCTGTTCGGCCTGCCGGGCAAGACCGCCAGCGCGGTCCGGCGTTTCGGGATCAGCGCGGTCAACGCGATCCCGCCGCTGAAAGATCGCTTCATGGCCGAGGCGCGGGGCGAAAGCGGCGACCTGCCCAAGCTGCTGCAGGGCATGACGATCTGAGGCGGGCGATCTGCCCATCATGAGACCGTGACAGCAGGATCAGCGCCAGCGCGGCGCCGAACAGGCACATCAGCATGTCCCATTGCGTATCCCAGGGGTCGCCCTGCGTCCCCAGGAACGCGTCGGCGCCTTGGCCGAGCGCGACCGCGGCCCCGAACTCGATCAGTTCGTACAGCGCGCTGACCGACAGGCAGTAAGCGAGCACGGTGATCGCCAGCACGCGGCCCGCAGCGATCACGCCGGTCAACACCAGCACTTCACGCAGGACGATCGCGGGCACGAATCCCTGCATCAGATGCCCGAACCGATCATAGGGATTGCGCGCGAGATGCAGCCAGTCCTGCACCGCAAACCCGATCGGCACGCGCGCATAGGTATAGGTGCCGCCCAGCATCAACACGAGACCGTGCACCGTAATCAGCAGCAGCGCGAGATCGGTGAAGACGAAGCGCCGGCGCAGACTGACCAGCATCGGGAACGCGATCAGCACGGGGGCGATCTCCATCCACCACGTCGCTCGGTCGAACGGCGCCCAACCCGATGAGACGAGGCCGATTCCCCAGACCGCGCCGAGAATCGACAACCGACGATCGGCCGAAGGCATCAGGCGGGGACGTCGGTCCGTCGGGCTTCCTCGACTAGCATCACCGGAACGCCGTCACGGATCGGATAGGCCAGACCCGCCGCCTCGGACACCAGTTCCTGTGCAGGCTCGTCATAGCGCAACGCCGTGCGCGTCATCGGGCAGACCAGTCGCTCGAGCAGCCAGGGATCGAGCGCGCTCACTGCAACGTCACCGATTCGTCTCCGTCGTGCCGCCCGAAAAACTGCATCAGCTGGATGATCAGCTCGGCGCGGTGTTCGATGTCCGGCGCCTCGAGCAACGCCTGCTTGGCCGCCGAATCGAACGGCGCGATCTGCGCGATGCCGTTGACCAGGCTCTCGTCGTCGAGCCGTCCGACCGCATCCCAGTCGACCGCATAGCCCTGCATGTCCGCGAACCGGCGCGATTCCATTTCGAGCGACGAACGCCGCCCGAGCGACAGCGTATCGTCCTCGATCGCCGGCAGCAGCTCGGCCTCGACCTGCCGGAACGCGGTCGTGACGTCGAGCTCGCGGACGATGCGGAACAGCGCGATGCCTTCCAGCACGACATTGTACCGCCCGTCGTCGAGTGCCTCGACCTCGGCGATCTTGCCGACGCAGCCGATGTCGTACAGCGCGTCGCCATCGTCATTAGCCCCGCCCCGCGGCTGGATCATCCCGATCCGCCGGTCGCGCGCCATCGCATCGCTGATCATCGCCCGATAGCGCGGCTCGAACATGTGCAGCGGCAAGTGCATGCCCGGGAACAGCAGGGCCCCAGGCAGCGGGAAGATCGATAGACGCGTGGTGGCGCGAGGGGGCGACTCGGTGGTCATCCGAACAGGATCGCAGACAGACGCCGCCGCTGTCCAGAGACCCAGGGGTCTTCGAGCCCGACGACCTCGAACAGCTTGAGCAACTGCGCGCGCGCCGCGCCCTCGTTCCAGTCGCGCTCGGTGGCGATGATGCCAAGGAACGTGTCGGCGGCCGCATCGCGGTCGTTCGCGGCCATCTGGCCGTTGGCGAGCGCGAAGCGGGCATGCAGGTCGTCGGGGTTCGCCTCGACGGCAGCGAGCAGCGGCGACAGGTCCGCAACCGGTGGCGCGGACTGCGCGAGCGCGAGCGCTGCCTGCGCGCGGTGGATCGCCGGGTCGTTGGCGATCGCCGGATCCAGGTTCGCCAGCCAGTCGCTCGCTTCGTCGAGCTGCCCGGTCGCGACCAGCGCGCGGACGAAGCCGGCATGGACCTGCGGATGCTCGGGCGCGATCTCGGCGATTTCGCGGAACAGCCCCAGCGCGCGCTCGCCGTCACCCGCGGCAAGCGCCTCTTCGCCGATCGCGATCAGCGGCTCGACATCGGCGGCCGGATCCGCCGGCTCGGCCTCGATCGGCAGCTGCTTGAGCAACTGGTCGAGCAGGACCCGCAGCTGCGACTCGGTGCGCGCGCTGGTCATGTCGGCGACCAGCTGGCCCTGGAACATCGCATAGACGGTCGGGATCGACTTGATCTGGAATTGCGCGGCGATGAACTGGTTCTTGTCGGTATCGACCTTGGCCAGCACGACGCCCTTGTCGGCGTAATCCGCGGCGACCTTCTCCAGCGTCGGCGTCAGCGCCTTGCATGGCCCGCACCATTCGGCCCAGAAATCGATGATCACGAGCTTCGTCATCGACGGTTCGACGACATCGCGACGGAACGCTTCGACGGCGTCCTTCTCCGCGGGGGACATTCCAAGCGTGGCCAAGTTCAACTCCCGTGTGGTTCTGCCCGCTATTTGGGGGCGCTCGCGATGAATGCCACCTCTAGGATGGATCGGTACGCACGACAAACCGCGCCTGCTACCCGTCATCCAGGGCTCGACCCAGGATCCAGAACCACGGAACCCGCCGCGCCTGGCTCTGGATCCCAGCCTTCGCTGCGATGACGGCGTCAATGGAAGTCGCGAGACTTGGGCAGGACACGGACGTCGCGCGGATGTGTCGCGCGAGGATGTCGTTCGCGAGCATCCGGACTTCGCGTCAGCACCGGACGGATCACCTCGTCGACGCGGGCGAGCGGCGGCTCCATCGCATGGTCCTCCGATAACAGCCGCAACATGTCGCTGCGATCCTGCACGCGCGCGGTCATCAGGTGCGTGACGCCTTCCTCGCTGCGCTGGATCACGCCCTCCAGCACCATCAGCCGCGACGCCATCACCGCACGCCGGTTCGCCTCGAAATCGCGCGCCCACATCAGCCCGTTGGTGATCCCGGTCTCGTCCTCGATCGTCACGAAGATCGCATTGCCCTTGCCCGGCCGTTGGCGGACCAGCACGACGCCCGCGACCTTCGCGCGGCGGCCGTCCTTGGTCGCATTGGCTTGCGCGCTCGACAGGATGCCTTCCGCTGCGAACCGTGCGCGGAGAAAGCTCATCGGATGCGCCTTCAACGACAGCCGCGTCGTCTGGTAATCCGCGGCCACCTGTTCGGACAGCGGCATCGCCGGCAGATGCGCGTCGGGCTCGGCCCCGAGCTCGGGCACCTCCGCCGCGACAAACAGCGCGAGCTGCTTGGGTGGCGTCCGGCGGACATCCCACAACGCCTCGCGCCGCTCCTTCGCGACCGAGCGGAACGCGTCGGCATCGGCGAGCAGGTTCATCGCCCGCTGCGGCAGGTTTGCGCGGCGGGCGAGGTCCTCGATCCCCGCGAACGGCGTGGTCCGAACGCGGACGATCTCGTCGGCCCAGTCCTGACGGAACCCATCGACCTGCCGGAATCCAAGCCGCAAATCCTCCCCGGCACGGGGAGGGGGACCATCCGCAGGATGGTGGAGGGGGCCCGCCGCATACGTCCCGCCCGGAAGGGTGGCAGATGCAATCGCACCGTCCGCAACGGCCCCACCCGCAAGCGATCCGTCTGCGGAAGCCCTCCTCCACCCCGCTTCGCGCGGTCCCCCTCCCCGTGCCGGGGAGGATAAGCTGTTATCCCACGCGCTCGCATTCACATCGACCGGCAGCACGGTTACGCCATGCTCCACCGCATCGCGCACCAGCTGCGCGGGCGCATAAAACCCCATCGGCTGCGAATTGAGCAGCGCGCAGCAGAACACCGCGGGGTGGAAGCATTTGATCCACGACGACACATAGACCAGCCGCGCGAACGACAGCGCATGGCTCTCCGGAAACCCGTAGGAGCCGAACCCCTCGATCTGCTTGAAACACCGCTCGGCAAACTCCGCCTGATAGCCGCGCGCGACCATCCCGCCGATCAGCTTGGCCTGGAAATTGTCCATGCCGCCCACCTTGCGGAACGTCGCCATCGACTTGCGGAGCTGGTTCGCCTCGTTCGGCGTGAACCCCGCGGCGACGATCGCCAGCTTCATCGCCTGTTCCTGGAACAGCGGCACGCCGTAGGTGAAGCGCAGCAGCTGCTGCAACTCGTCGGGCGGCCCGAACTTGGGATCGGGCGAGGGGAACTCGACCTTCTCCTTGCCGCTGCGCCGCCGGAGATAGGGATGCACCATGTCGCCCTCGATCGGCCCGGGCCGGACGATCGCGACCTGCACGACGAGATCGTACAGGACGCGGGGGCGGAGCCTTGGCAGCATGTTAATTTGCGCGCGGCTCTCGACCTGGAACACGCCGATGCTGTCGCCCTTGCACAGCATGTCGTACACGCGCGGGTCCTCGGCGACCGCGATCGTGTCGAGCAAATGATCGCCGTGGCCATGCTCACGCATCAGGTCGAACGCCTTGCGGATACAGGTGAGCATCCCGAGCGCGAGGATATCAACCTTCATCAGTCCGAGCGCGTCGATATCGTCCTTGTCCCATTCGATGAAGGTGCGGTCCTCCATCGCGCCGTTATGGATCGGCACCATCTCGTCGAGCCGGCCCTGGGTGAGCACGAACCCGCCGACATGCTGCGACAGATGACGCGGAAATTCGAGCAGCCGGTCGACCATCCCGCGCAGCCGCGCGATCTCCGGGTTTTCGATGTCGAACCCCGTTTCGGCAAAACGCTGTTCCTGGAAGCGGCTTGAGAAACTGCCCCACACCGTGCTCGTCAGCCGCTGCGTCACGTCCTCGGTCAGCCCCAGCGCCTTGCCGACCTCGCGCACCGTGCTCTTGGGCCGGTAATGGATGACGGTCGCGGCGATCGCGGCGCGCTCGCGGCCATAGCGGCGATAGATATACTGCATCACCTCCTCGCGCCGCTCATGCTCGAAATCGACATCGATATCGGGCGGCTCGTCGCGCTCGCTCGACACGAACCGCGAGAAGAGCAGGTCGTATTTCATCGGATCGACCGAGGTGACGCCGAGCAGGTAGCACACCACCGAATTGGCCGCCGAGCCGCGCCCCTGGCACAGGATCGGCGGGTCCTGCGCGCGCGCGAACCGGACGATGTCGTGCACGGTGAGGAAATAATAAGCGTATTTGCGCTCGCGGATCAGCACGAACTCTTCGTACAAAAGCTTCAGCATCTTGGCCGGCACGAGATAGTCGTAGCGGTCGAGCGCGATCTGCCAGACGAGATGCTCGAGCCACGTCTGCGCGTCCCAGCCCGCCGGAATCGGCTCGTGCGGATATTCGTATTTCAGGTCGTCGAGCGTGAAGGCGATTTGGCCTAGCAGCCGCGCGCTCTGCGCCACCGCGTCGGGGCGATCGCGGAACAGCCGCGCGATCTCGCCTTCGGGCTTCAGATGCCGCTCGCCGTTCGCCGCGAGCAGCCGCCCCGCCTTGTGGATCGTCGTGCGCTCGCGGATGCAGGTGACCACGTCGTGCAGGTCGCGATCGTCGGGATAGGCATAGAGCGCATCGGTAGTCGCGAGCACCGGCACGCCCGCCGCATCCGCGATCCGGCCGAGCCGCGCCAGCCGCCGCCGATCGCGACCGCCGCGCGGCATCGTCACGCCTAGCCAGATCGACTTAGCACCCAGCCGCTTCACCGCGCGTAAGATCGTCGCAAGATCGCGCTCTCTCCGTTCGGGTAGCGCATCCCCCTCGGGCAGCGGCGACACCGGCGTCGTGCCGCGCGCGCTGCTCTCGGGCATCACCACCAGCATCATGTCCGCATGATGCGCGATCAGGTCGCCGAGCCCGAGAATGCAGCCGCCCTTTTCGGCACGGCGATTGCCGACCGTCAGCAACCGGGTCAGCCGCCCCCAGCCGAGTCGCGTCGCGGGATAGGCGATGATGTCCGGCGTGCCGTCCGCGAACACGAGCCGCGCGCCGACCACCAGCCTGAAGGCGATCGGCGGCATCGCCATGCCCAGCAAACCGTCGCGCGCCTTTTTCAACGCCTGGTGCGCGCGGACCACGCCCGCCACGGTGTTGCGATCGGCGATCCCGATCCCGTCGAGCTTGAGCTCCACCGCGCGGCCGACCATCGCGCCCGCATCGCTGGCCCCGTCGAGGAACGAGAAATTGGTCCCCGCGACCAGTTCGGCGAACCCGGTCATGACGCGGGAGGGGTCACGCGAACACGCCGTGGAGGTACCAGCGCGGTGCCTCCATCTCGGTGTACAGCCCATGGCGGAAGATCCAGAAGCGTCGGCCGCGGCGGTCCTCGATCCGGTAGTAATCGCGCGTCGGGATATCCTCGCGCCGCCACCATTCGCCCGCGATCCGTTCCGGCCCTTCGCTATGCGCGACGTCGTGGACGGTGCGGCGCCAGCGGAAGCGGTGCGGCGGCCCGTCGGGGACCTCGGCCATCATCGATTCAATTGGCTGCGGCGGGTCGAACAGATAGATCGGGCGGAGCGGCGGCTCGCCCGTCTCGGGCGCGACCCACGGGGTCGGGGCGGGGGTCTCGGCGGCGGGCAGCATCAGTTCGGCCTGTTCGGGAATATGGCTGTCGCGCGCGGAAAACCGACGGACGCGCGCCCGGCCCAGCCGCGTGCCGAGCTGATCGACAAGCGCGGCGACCTCCCCCTTCTGTGCCTCGCCGCCCTCGAGCTTCAATTGCGATGCATCGAGTTTTTCGGCGAGCGCAACGTCGAGCCGGACCATGTCATAGCCGAACCCCGGGTCGAGCGGATCGGCGAGGCTGTCGATCCGCTCGCGGAACAGCCGCATCAGCAGCGGCACGTCGCGCGTCGGCTGGCCGGTCTCGATCCGCAACCGCTGGACCAGGCCATCCGCGCGGAATAGGCGCGCCTCCCACCGCCGGCCGCCTTCGTGACGCTCGACCAGCTGGACGGCGGCCTCGGTGGCAAGCTCGGCCAGCATTTCCAGCGCGTATTCGGTCCGTGCGATCGGTTCGGCGAAGCAGCGCTCGACACCGATCTTCGGGACCGTGCGACGCGCGATTATCGGGCCCTTTATCGATCCGTCGAGCCGGCGGATCATCATCGCCGCCTCTTCGCCGAACCGCGCCGCGATCACGCTAAGCGGGCGCGCCATCACGTCGCCGACCGTTTTCAGCCCAGCGCGCGACAGTGCGGTCGTCGCATCCTCATCGAGGCCCAGCGCGGCGACGGGCAACCGCTTGACCGCACGCTTTTCATCGGGGGCAGGGGCGCCCGCATAGCGTGCCAGTGCGCGCGCGGTATCGGGCGTGTCGCCAAACGCGTGGCGCACCAGCAGCCCACGTCGTGCGAGGCGTTCCTCGAGATCGGCCGCCAGCCGCCGCTCGCCCTCGAACTCGTGGACGCACCCGGCGATATCGAGGATCAGCCCATCGGGCGCGTCGAGCGCGACCGACGGCGTATAGCGCTGACATCCGTCCGCCAGCCGCTCTAGCCATTCGTGATCGGCATGCGCGTCATGCTCGTACACCTCCAGCTCGGGCACCCGCGCACGCGCATCCGCCAGTGTCAGCCCCGGTTGAAGTCCGGCCCTCATCGCCTCGCGGTCGAGCGCCTTGAGCCGGACCCCGCCCGACACCGTCTCGACGAACGCGATCGGCGTCTCAGCCCGTCCGACGAACAGATGTGGCCGCATCGTCCGCAGCCGCTCGATCGGCAGCCACGGAAATACCAGCGCCAGGTAGCGCCGCGGGATCGCCAAAGACGAAGGCGGTTTGGTCGAAAATATACGCGTCACGGTCCCACTCCACACGCCAGCGAAGCCCGGCCTGGCCTCCGCGTCGACGCAGCAATTCGATATCGAAGGCAGGTTTGCCCGGCGCGTCGGCCTCCAGCGGTCTCGACCGACACGCCGCGACCTGCCAGCGCGACGCCGCGGCGCTCGGCACCGGGTCTGCACCAATGCGTAAACTCAGGATCGTCACGCCCGAGGCTTCGGCGGCCAGCATCAGCCGGCGCGTCGCGGTCAGGTCGATCTTCGGCGCACGACCCCAGGACTCGATCAAAAGCGTCCCCAGTCCATGGCACCGCGCGGCATCGGCGGCCGCACGCAGCAAACCCGCCTCGTCCTCGACCAATCCCAGCACCAGCGAGGTCACGTCGAGCCCCATCTCGACCAGTCCGGTCGCATGCAGCCGCCCGCCCTGACGCTCGCTCGCCTCGGTCCTGAGCCACAGCACCGGGGCCGCACGTGCCGCCAACAGGGTGGCGACGGCGAACCCCGCGCCGCTCGCCGAATCGTCGACGCTCGCGAAAATCTCGTGCAGCTGCGCCTTGGCCATGCCCTGTGTCAGCCAGGCATCGTCGGCCCGGCCGTCACCCTGGGTCGGTATCCCGGTCGTGGCGATCCGCTTCAGGCGGGCAATCAGGGCGGACGACTCGTTCACAATTGTTCTTGTAATGTTCTATGCGGGGAGTCGCCAAGCGGAATCGTGAATCGCCTGACCGCTTTGTGCAGTGCACAACAAAATCGACGAATCTCACCACAATGTTGAAAAGGTGCTTGCCGTTCCGGAAACACCGGGCTAACAGCGCGCCTCACCCAGTCACCGTGTCGCTTCAGACCGGAGACTACGGCGCCAGAGCGGGCGTAGCTCAGGGGTAGAGCACAACCTTGCCAAGGTTGGGGTCGAGGGTTCGAATCCCTTCGCCCGCTCCAGTTTCCTAAAGGGAGACAGCGGCCCAGGCCGATGCGATCTTACCATAATCTGCGACAGAGATTGTTGTCAGGTCCGTGCTAGCCGGCAAACGAAATAGATCGAACCGTTTCGCCAAGTGCAGCCACTTTTATCAGGCTGCCATCAGTGCAGCATGATCACGGCGATCCGACGGTCAGAACCAGGTGCGGGCGCCGACTGCGAGCGCAAAGCCCCCACCGTCTTCGCCCTCGGCGCGCGCATAGCGGGCGGTAGCGCCATAGCGACGCTCCCACGATACGCCGAAATAGGGGGCGAACTCCCGCGTGATCTCGTAGCGTAGTCTCAGTCCGAGCTCGGCGGTCGTTAGTCCGGCGCCGATACGGCTGCCTGGCATATCCTGTGCCGCGACGTTCAATTCGATGCGGGGTTGCAGCGTCGCGCGCTGGGTCAGGCGTTGATCATACCACGCCTCGGCACGCGCCAGCGCGTCGCCCTTGTCAGAGAGGAACACTGCGCCTTCGACGTCGAACCAATAGGGCGCGAGGCCCTCGATGCCCACCGTGACATAGGTTCGCTTGGCGCCGGCGCCCAAATCCTGGCGGAAGCCGGCCTGAAGATTCCAATAGGGGTCAAGTGTGCGCGAATACAGCGCCTGCACCTCGGCGCTCTTGACCTTGTCGCCGAACCCGCCCTCGCCCTCGCTCTTGACCACCAGCCGGTCGATGTCGCCGCCGAACCAGCCCGCTCCGTCCCAGCGATAGCCGTCACGGCCATTTCGCACCTGCACCTCGGCGAGGTTGAACAGAATTTGGCTCATTTGCATGCCGCCATGCTCGTCGCGCATAATCCGGTTGGCCGTCGCCATCGTCGCGGGATCATAGAAGCGTGCCGCCGCCAGCGTGGTCGGAGGCGCAGGGGGCGGGGCATCGCCTGCCGGTTGATCGGTGCCGATGGCCAGAGAGTGTGCGGCGCCGCCATTCGGTGCGGCCGGCGAGCAATGGCCCATGGCGGCGTGATCGGGTGGGCACGCGGTTGCGGCTGCAGGCATGTCGGGCATTGCATGTGGTGGCGCGGCTTCACGGGTAGTGGTGGGTTTGCAATGGCCCATGGCGGCATGCTCGGCCGAGCAGGTGACATTCGGCGGCATGCCCATCGCGGGCTTCGCGGAGGCGACCGGTTTGACGGTTTGCGACGGCGCCGATGCTGCCTTCCCAGGCTTGGAGTGTCTCGGCGAAGGTCTTTTAGGCATGGGCTTTTTGGGCGCCGGTTTGGGAGACGCGGGTTTGGACATGACCATACCGGGCATCTTCATCCCGCCCATGTCGTGCATCTGTGCCGCAGCCGGCATCGCCGTGATGGTCGCAACGAGAAAGCCGAACGTCTTCATGCCGCCGCTCCGTTGCCGTGAGTCCCCGCGCCATCGGGACGTACGGTGACGACCTGCATCATGCCCGCGTGCATATGATAGAGCATGTGGCAGTGGAACGCCCAGTCGCCGACCGCATCCGCGGTCAGGTCGAACGTCGCGGTGCCACCGGGAGCGACGTTGATGGTGTGCTTGCGCGGCGCATGGTCGCCATGGCCGGTCACTAGCTCGAAGAAATGGCCGTGCAGGTGGATCGGATGCGCCATCATCGTGTCGTTCACCAGCGTTACGCGGACGCGTTCACCCTGCCGGAACGGGATCGGAGCCTTGACCTCGTTCAGCTTCACGCCGTCGAACGCCCACATATAGCGTTCCATGTTGCCGGTGAGGTGGATCTGCATCCGGCGGGACGGCGCGCGCAGATCGGGGTTACGCTCAAGGGCGATGAGATCTTTGTAGACCAGCACCGTGTGGCCGACGTCGCCAAGCCCTTGTGGCGGTTCGCCGGTGCGATCCATCGGCATCGGCGCAACAGTCTGCACGGTCGGTGTCTTCGGCAGGCCGGGCGCGTTCGCAAAATCGCGCATGGCGTGGCTCATCGCCGGCATGGCCGGCTCACGACCCTGCGGTTCACCAAGTGTGCAATGACTCAAAGCCGCATGTTCGGGACGACACAGGGCAGGGGGGGACTCGTTCCCACCATGATCCATGCCCGTCATGTCCATGCCTGCCATAGCGCCGTGATTCATTCCGGCCATGTCGCCCATACCCATGTCCTTCATCGTCGCGAGCGGGCGTGTGCGCAGCGCAGGGACTGCGGCGGCCATCCCGACCCGTGGCGCCAAAGTCGCGCGCGCCATTCCAGACCGGTCCCAGGCTTCAGCGACCACCGTATAGGCGGCGGGATCGACCGGCTTGACGATCACGTCATAGGTCTCCGCGACCGCGATCTGGAACTCGTCGACCGCAACTGGCCGCACGCTCTGCCCGTCGGCCTGTACGATCGTCAGGGTCAGGCCTGGAATGCGAACGTTGAAGTTGGTCATCGCCGACGCATTGATGATCCGCAGCCGGATGCTCTCGCCCGGCGCGAACAGCGCGGTCCAGTTGTCCGCGGGACCGTGGCCGTTGACCAGATAGGTGTAGGTGGACCCGGTCACGTCGGACACGTCGGTTGGATCCATCCGCATCCTGCCCCACATTTTTCGCGTGCCTGCGGGCTGATCGCGTCCCGCGAGCATCCCGGCAAGTGTCTGTTTCTGATAGTTGAAATAGCCGCCTTGGAGCTTCAGCTTGCGAAAGATCGCGTGCGGATGCAGCGGGCTGTGATCCGACAGCACGACCACGTGTTCGCGGTCGAACATAATCGGATCAGCACCGGCGGGATCGATCACGATCGGGCCGTAATGCCCCATCTGCTCCTGCAACCCCGAATGGCTGTGATACCAATAGGTCCCGGCCTGGATAACCGGAAATTCATAGGTGAAGGTGGTCCGTGCCGGGATGCCTGGAAAGCTGATTCCCGGTACGCCGTCCATCTGGAACGGCACGAGCAGGCCGTGCCAGTGGATCGAGGTTTCCTCGTCGAGATCATTGGTGACCGCGAGCCGTACGGTCTGCCCCTGTTTCAACCGGATCAGCGGCGCGGGGACGGTGCCGTTGATACCGATCGCGTGCGAGGACTTGCCGTTGATCGTCATTATCTGATGCGCGACCTTCAGCGCGATGTCGGTACCCGATAGGGTCACAGGCGGGGTCGCGATCCCCGCCGATACCGGCTGCGCCCAAGCCGGCAGCCAGGGCGCCGCCAACGCGCCGCCGCCTAGCGTGGCCTCGCGCAGAAAGCGGCGGCGGGTCAGTCGTGTCATACGGATCCTCGGGCAATACACGGCGGCGTCATATCGTTCATACGGCTGTGAGACGTCGATCCCTCATGCGGGCGATTATTCTGATGCCGGGTTTGGCGGGTGAGGGGCTGTTGAATTCTGGTCTATGGCCGAGCTACTGCGTCCGCCGCCAGAGCAGCGCGGGCACGCCGTACACGCGTCTCCACCGCCTTTGCGGTGATACCGAGCGCCTCGGCGGCTTCCGCTTGGCTGAGTTCGTCGACCGCGCACAGCAGCAGCGGATCGCGCAGCGACGCGGGCAGGCGCGCGATGCCGGCAAGCGTGCGTGCCAGATCGTCGCGATCGATCGCCTGCGCTTCCGTATCCGCGGCGGCGTCGGCGATCTGGTCGCCAGCCTCGATCGGCAGAACGCGCGTTAGGAAGCGGCGGACCCGTCGTCGTCGATGCCAGTCGCGGCTTTTGTTGATCGCGATCCGCGCCAGCCACGCGCGCAACGACCGGCTCGCGTCAAAGCGTCCGAGCGCGGCATGCGCCGACACGAAACTTTCCTGGAGCAGATCGAGCGCATCGTCGGGATCGCCGATCTGCGCGACGATCAGGCGATAGAGCGGTTGCTTGTGACGCCGCATCAGTGCGGCAAACGCGGCCTGTCGTCCGGCCAAGGGCCCCCTGAGGTGAAGGGCGACCAGCGCGGCATCCTCGAGCAGGTCGAGATCGACGCTCATGAGCCAATGGTCATTGGCTAGGTGTCAGTGCCTGTACCACGACCCGGTCGAACGCCGCCGTCTGGTCGGAGCGCATGAGTCGGCGCATCGCGAAAACGTGCGCCAGCGTCGCTTTCTGCAACGCGCCCATCGTATGATGCGATCGATCGACCGCTGCCGCGACCGCCGGGCCATTGTCATGCTCGCGCTCGATCGCGGCGGCGAGACGCACGTTGTCCGCACGAAGTTGACCTTCGAGCGCGGTACGCAGGGTCGCAAAACGCGCTTCCAGCTCATCGAGTGCGACCTCCTGCCGGACGTCCAGCGTAATCTCGCGGTGGAGCAGCGCGTGGAGCTCGGTGCCGTGGGACGGACGTGCCGACAGGATATTGCCACCGATCAATACGCCCGCGACTGCTGCAAGAAACGCGAGCAGGATCGTCAGCATCGCGCGCCGAAACGCCGGCGTCATCGGCCCAGCAACGTCGATGGCGCCAGCGCGGCGTCGATGCCGATCGGACTCGCCGCCTGCGCTGGTGTCGCGCCGCTGCCCAGACTGATGCCGCCGAACAGGCCCAGCGCGAGCGCCGCGCCGACCGACCACGCGCCGATCGTCCGGCTTGTCATGCGGGACCGTGCATTCTTTTCGATCGTCGCGAACACGTCCGCCTCGAGCGCGTCGAGCGTCGCCGGCACCGGCATCGCCGCCAGCTGGGTTAGTCGATAATTGACAGCATCCTGCATCGTTCGCTCCCCATTGCCTCAAACATACGCACCACGCTGCGTAATCCCCCATGTTCCCTGTGCGCGCCGATACATTTTACCGTCCGGCAAAGGGACAGTCCCGCGCCGGTCGCCAGCACCACGGCATCCGGCGCGGTCAGCTGGGCCGGGCGGAGGCGCTTGATCGCGCGCCGATGATCGCCGCATCGTCGGCCGTGAATCCGAATGCGGTTCGGTAAGGGAAGATGAAGCGACAGCCAGGCGTCGCGCCGTCCCGCATACGATGAATAAGGTGCGGCGCAAGAACGTCTGCCAGTTTGGCGTCTTCGCTCATTGGGACGATGGTCGGTCATCGGGCATGAACAGGACCACGCTTCATGCAGAATGCAGAATGCAGAATGCAGAACGCTCGAACCAGCGAACTCACCAGCGTCATGGGCTCACGGAAGGCATCGGGTCCGCGAGGCGGCTTGCCGACGCGGGCGTTGCCATAGTCGTCGGCCGCAGCGATCAAACTCAGCGTCGATTGCGCGGTCGCATAGATGGCCGACACGTCGCAGCGATGACCAAACGCGTGGCCACGGCAACATAGGATGCTCGCGCGATCAAAACCCCGTCATCCAATCACTTCATGAGGAACGAACCGGGGTGTTTCCGCGCTCGACTGCAAGAGAAGGAGACATGGAATGGACGACAATCGGGTATGGGACTTTGAAGAAAGTCTCTGGATCGGGAATGCCGAGCAGTACCGCGCGCTTATCGACGACGAGTGCGTGATGGTGCTGCCCGAGCACCCCTTTGTGCTCACGGGCGCCCAAGCTATTGAAGCCGTCTCGGATACGCCCCGCTGGTCGGATGTCAGCTTCAGCGAACAGCAGATCATGCGGCCGCAGGAGGGCCTGATCGCGATCGCCTACAAGGCCGAAGCCAAGCGTGACGGATCAACCGGTTATACCGCCTATTGCACGACGACGATGCGGCGGCTCGAACACGAGGAGTGGCGGGTCGTGCAACATCAGCAGACCCCTGCGCCGGTTGCACGCTGAATGTAAGTCATCGAGGGGGGGCGTGCGCCGCCCCCTCGAATCGCGGACGGTTACGCCACGGCTTCTTTGGTACGCGTGGCGGTGTGGCCACCAGAGCGATACAGCACGTCGGCGGCGTCCTCCGAGGTAATGCCGGCAGTGCTGGTATCGACCGATACGAACACACCGCCCTCGTTGATGCGCCCCTCGTAATAGCTTGCGTCGACTCGGCTGACACCGTGGTCGGTCATCACTTTCTCAAGACCCCCGACGGCACCGCCAAGCGCCGCACCCGTAATCGCGGCACCGGGAATCGCTGCGGATGCGATCGCACCTGCGGCGACCAGCGGACCGACACCGGGGATGGCGAGCGCCGCAATGCCGAGCAGGGTCCCGATACCGGCGCCGGCCGCGACCTTGCCAACGAATTCCTGCGTGTCGTTGCCGGCGCCGTCGGCCGTCGTGTTCTTGCCGTCGTGTTGCGCGACGACCGAGATGGCGGTGTCGTTCACCCCGGCTGCGCGAAGCTCCGACACCGCGCGCTCTGCTTCGGCGTGAGTATCGAAAACGGCGGATATGAGGTTCGTGCTCATTGTGGTTCCTGTCGACAGTTCAGGTTGCAGATGGTCTTAGAAGCGGTGTCGACCGATGATCGTTCCAGATATTGAGGGTTACCGCGGCGGTAACCGAGAATAGGATCCCGCGGTCAGGATTCGTCGGTCGAGATCGGCTTGCGCGCGGCCATCTGCATCGGCTTGCCGATGACAGGACGACCTGACGGCCAGCGCCGCGCAATGCACCGATCCTTGGCGACTCTTGCGACCGTGACGGCATCGCCCTGATTGCCGCCGAGAACATGATACGCCGCGGCATCCTCGCCGATATAGAATCCGACATGACCACCGCCCGGACGCTCGAAAACCAGCACCGCGCCCGGTGCCAGCCGTTCTGGACGAAGTGCCTGCCCCCATGTCGACCACGACGTCGCACGGACCGCGATCGCTATGGGCTCGATTCCGTCTTCCTGAAGGCAGTAGGCGACGAACACGCCGCACCACGGAACGCTGTCGGCGTTGTAGACCATGCCCAGGACTTTTGTGCCGAGCCGCTTGGCCCAACCGAGAATGGTGGAGCTGTTCGCCGAATCGGCAGCCTCTTTGGTGCCCAGCTTCGCCCTCGCCGCCTTCAACCACTTCGGCTCTGTCGCCACGATGCTCACCCCCTATACCGACGCGCGCCGAACGGCCCGCGGTACGCTTGAACGCGCGGCGCTACACCATCCGCTCCACCACCGGCCGCAGCGCGGCCACAACCGCACCGATCGCCTTCGCATTCGGATGCACCCTATCTCCCAGCACCATTTCGGAATGACCCAGCACACCTGGCGGGAAGAATGGCCAAATCGTCGCACCGTGTTCGGCCGCCAGCGCCGCATGGATGCCCAGATAAGCAGCGGCGCGGTCACGCAGCAACGCCGGCGGCTCGACGGTCGTCAGGATCACAGGAATGCCGCAATTGCGCAGGCTCAGCAGGATCTGTCCGAGTTGTGCGCGGGTACGGACCACGGGCGCCTGCCGCAGGACGTCGTTCGGCCCGACCTGCACGATC
The DNA here is from genome assembly GCF_001421805.1 of Sphingomonas sp. Leaf34. GTDB lineage: Bacteria > Pseudomonadota > Alphaproteobacteria > Sphingomonadales > Sphingomonadaceae > Sphingomonas. The sequence goes on from NZ_LMLC01000001.1 coordinate 1,147,705, forward strand.
GCGAGCGCCGGAAGCCGAGTAAGGCTGGACAGCAGCCGGGGCAGCCGCCGCAGGACGTCAGCGGTCGTATCGCCCGACACACCGGCGTTCATGACAGACACGTTGGGATATCGAGCCTGCAGCGAGGACTGGAGCTGTGCCGGAAAGCTGTCCGCGGCGGCTAGTCCGTATCCCGCAATGAGGCTGTCGCCGATAGCGAGGATTAGAGGTGGGACGTTTGGCATAAGTCGCTGGCAGATAGGTCGCAGGCGTAGCAATATAAGGTCACATGAGCGTCCGAGCGGCACTTCCCCTTGTGATATTGCGCTAGTAGCGATCCCGTCACTAGACCGCGATTGCGGTGCGACAGCGACTGGCCGTTCGGTAGCGTGCACCGGGCACGACGCGGATCTACCGCTTGACTAAGCGACCCGCTCCAAAATTCGGCGCTCGTGCTCCCCTTATCCGAACCTTGGTACCGCTCGAGCACTGAGAGCGTACACAATGGCCGCAATCTAGCTCGACGATTTGCCCGTTAGGGGCAAGACCGCACATGCTTTTTATGGACGGCCGTGACCGCGTCGCAGGGCCCCATCGCGCGTGGAAGATGTTTTCGGAAATGCGGTCGCCAACAGGGACGACCGACATTCCCAAGCCAGGGACGGTGCGCGTTTAGCCCATATCCTGCTTGCGCGCGCCCGCAATCATGGACTGGGCAATCTGGCAGACCGCTTCGTCGTTTTTGGTTTCGTCAGTTGCTGGATCCCCGAGATGATCGAGGCTTTGCTCCATAAAATCGAGAAGCCCGGCGTGCCGTGCCTCGACATATTCCATAAGCTTGAACAGCAGATGCTCGGTCGCGATTTCGCGCTGTCGGGTCTGCGTTGCGGTGTCAGTCGCCATTACCGGACCGCCTGCTCGGACGCATCGAATTCGTTGAACGCCTCGCGCACTTCGCTAGCAGTCTCGTCGTCGGCAACCTCGACCGTGACGACGACCTTGCCGTTCAGTTCGGCGTCGTCACGTGCTTCGGATCTTGAGTCGCCAGTCTTCTGATCGGAACCGTCCTCGGCTATGCCTGCGGTGTTCTCTCCGCCGTCTGCGGTTATGGCAACCTTCGCGCGATCAATCTCAAACTGTTGAACAATCCGCTCTACGGTCATCTCCGCTTCGCGCCGTGTATCGAACTTTGCGGTCAATTTCATGATGCTAACCCTCAAGCCGGCATGGCTTGATAGGAGAACAGTTCAGATCGCGCGCGGTGCCATGACAGTTGCATTCCGCGCGATGATTGACCTGATGGAGGTGCCACGACATCCTCATGACGGAGCAACATCAACCCATCGACCTTGCGAGGCTGTATCGGTGCCACAACGCTATCTCAAACCCGACCAGCGGCTTCGCGAGCATCTCGAAGACGCACTTGCTGAAGCCGATGGCTTTGGATTGACGGTCGTCGCGGCCTTGATATCCGAAGCGCTTGATGCACTGGGTCCTCCCACCAATGGGGGGATCAGGTGAGGATCGTCATAGATTGATCATGGACTCCCGCGCGTCGGGAACACCGGGCCTCGCACCGTCATCTTGTCGGCAGGGTATGGACGTTGAAGCGCGAGCACGTCGTCATAGCTGCCAGTCAGCCAGCGCTCGTGATCGTCCGGTCGCAGGATCGTGATCATTGCCTTCGGATGTATCGGCGCCACCAGTTCGTTCGCGTCGCAAGTGACCATCGCGAAATACCGGCTATCGCCAACCTGCCGCCAGAAACCGGCGATCGCGAACACGGGCTGGTCCGTCGCTGCGAACCACATCTCCCCCTTGATCGGCTTCTTACCATCGCCGAGGTCGGTGGTTTCGCGGGCCCATTCGCAAAACTCTGTAAGAGGGATCAGGCACCGGTTAGCCGGGTCACTGACGAGCGATCGCCATTGCGGCAGATGCAGGGTACGCACGTTGGTCTGCGCCAGCTTGCGACCGGCCTGCTTCGCCTGCCCGGCCAGAACGTCCCATTCCATGACGTCGAGCCCGCGGCGGTTCGCTTCGGTCCGCACGACATAGGCGCGACCGAACGGGCGCAGCTCTTTCGGATCGAACCGGTTGTCCATCGGCTTCGCTGCAAGCCATTCCGCACCGAACCTTTCGGTGATGGTTTCTGGCTCACCGTCGAACCGTGCTCGATTACACATCGATCAGATTCCGAAACCGCGACGCTTGATCTCGCCGAGCAGCACTTCGGCCACCGGATGCCCAATTTCGCCGCCCGATTGCTCATAGGCGCTCGTCAGATCCGCGTCCGATGCGGTGCTCAGCAGGGCACGGACTTCGGCGCTGAAGTCCCCGACTTCGTTAGCGGCTGCTTCTGCTGCGTCGTCGCTCGTAATTGCGGGCTCGTCACCGGGAGCCGGCGCGTGGGCCATCACGGCGTCCCGCTTAAACATGTCGAAGGCGTCGGCAGCTTCGTTGCGCTCCTCCAGTGCGATCTCGAGGAGGGTGAACAGGTCGAGCGACGGTGCGGTGTTTTCCATCGTGGAAGCCTAGGCCCGGTTCGTTGCTCCGCGCAACATGGCACTGACGCACGTCGTTGGCTCGGCGAGTTATCCGTCCGATAACAGCTTATCCGTCCGATAACAGCGTCGGTCGCGATCACGCTAGCGAGGATCGCCCATCCGTTTCAGGTTCGCGGTGTCCAACCGATGTCGACGACTCTGGGCCTGTCGGCTGCCTCGCAGACCCGCCATGGTCAGCTGCTTGTCCCGGACGTAGGCGTAGGCTCCACTGACGGCGAACGCAGAAATCCTGCTAATGTGCGCTTTTTGCGCAGCCTGCGTTGCGGTGACGTTATCGAATTCAAGAAACGCACGGCGCGTCAGCGGGTTCTCGAACGCGAGCCCGATTACTGCGATCAATTCTCGCTCATCGGGTACTAGATGGTTGACGTTGGACATCAACGGCGCGGGTGCGGCGATGTCGGCCCGATCCAGTAGGTGTAAACGCAGCTTGAGCACCGCTTAGTCTGCTGCGAGCGTCACGGCAAACTCCGTCATGAACGTGGCGAACCTTTTGGCGTCGGAACCGACTGCGCGAAGATGCACATGGATGCGGTCGAAGTCTTCGTCGCCATTGGGGATCGGGTCGGCGATACGATCAACCCCGGTGCGCGATCCGTTGGGCAGCGCATAACCGGCGGCGGCGGCGAACAGGTTTTGCTCGTTGGAGACCAGGATGTTGCTTGCCACATTAAAGAAACCCTGGTCGCCCTTCGATGCGAAGCCGAGCGCGACGCCGGCGTGACGAATCTCGCTAGTCCGCAAACGGGCGCTGAACGGTTTGGGATATAGCGCGACTCCCCGGCGCCATCGTCGCGCTCGCGTTGGTCTGGAAAAGCCGGCACCCTGATGCAGGCTTGGCTCATTCACGCCTTCCGCCTTCTCTGAGCAGCAGGGTCGGTCGGTAGCGACGCTACCCCCTAACCAACTCACGCTGTCGAAACGGGTCGAAATGACGCAAGCATCAATAGGCGGCGCGACGCCAAGCCATTGTTTGACCAAGGTTTTAAGCTGGAGCACGCAACCCTGAGCGGGATATGGCGGAGACGGAGGGATTCGAACCCTCGGTACCAGTAAACCCGGTACGGCGGTTTAGCAAACCGCTGGTTTCAGCCACTCACCCACGTCTCCGGCTGCGGCAGATGCGGGGCTATAGCGAGGGTCTTCATGGGGAGCAACGCCTGTAATTCGCACGGCTCGGGAATTCTGTCATTCTTAATCCTCCTGCCCGATCCTGCTACTCATCCCGTATTCGCCCAAATTCGACACGCCCGTTCGGTTCGTTCATTGCGTGGCAAGCCCGACGTTGATTAACTTGATCGACGACAGGGCGCCTTCGTTTTTGGGGATTGATCAACATGCGTAGCTTCTGGCTTGGCCTGGGTGCCTTAGCGACGACCCTGTGCTGGACTGGTGCATCCGCGCAGGTCCGTACAATCGATCCCAACCGAGCAATTGACGGCGACCTCTCCGCGGAGGCTTATTCCGCGCCATCGCATACGCAAGCAGCGACCCAGCCGTCGCGCCCGGCCTATCCTGAAACACCTGCGCAAACCGAGCCGGTCACGCCGCCGCCTGCCAATGAACCAGCGCCCGAAACGCGCGCCGAGGCAACGATGCAGGCCGCCGATACCTATCAGCGCGATGATCTGCTTGCGGCTGGCGAAGGCGTTTTCGGTAAGGGCGCGGCAGGGCTGGGCGGGATTCTCGAAAATATTCTTAAGGATCAGGGTCAACCCAACGCCTACATCGCAGGGCGCGAGGCATCCGGCGCGTTCATCCTCGGGGTGCGCTATGGCTCGGGTATCATGAGCCACAAGGTCGAGGGCCAGCAACCGGTTTATTGGACAGGACCATCGGTGGGCTTCGATGTCGGTGGGGACGCGAACAAGGTCTTTGTGCTGGTCTACAATTTGTATGATACCGAAGAGCTTTACAAACGCTTTCCGGCGGTCGAAGGCCGTTTGTATCTGGTCGGGGGGTTCGCGGCGACCTATCTGCGCCGGGGCAACGTCGTCCTGATCCCGATCCGTCTGGGCGTCGGCTGGCGCGCGGGCGTCAATGTGGGATACATGAATATCACGCACAAAAGCCGCTGGTTGCCGTTCTGATCTAGGCGTGACGGGGGGCAAACGGCTCATAACGGGATCGGTGTAGCTGCGGCCGTCGTGTTGCGTGGCGGCCGGGTGCTCAAGAGCGTCGTTCTAGGATCCGCATGAGGTGTTACGCGACCCGCTCAAACGCTTTGAACGCGCCCATCATGATGGCAGGGCAACCGTCAAGAGCTTGTCCAAAGGCGCAAGACGCGTGCGGGTATCGCTCGGTGTTGGCGGTTGAGATTTGCTTACGGCTTCATGCGAGGAGCACCGAGAAAATCGCGCTTGCCGAGTTTCATGCCTTGCGCGCGTAGGATCGCGTAGGCGGTTGTGGCGTGGAAGTAGAAATTGGGTTGGGAGAAGGACAGGAGGAAGTTCGCGCCGGTGAAGGGCATCGTGACGGTCCCGAACTCGAACCGGGTATCGGCGTCCGCGAGCGCATCGAACGCCTCCCGGTCGATCGCCTCCAGCCGCGCGATCGCATCGCGCACCAGCGCATGGAGCCCGGCGAAGTCGGTCGGCCACGGCGACATGTCGGGGGCGAAGCGACCGCCGCGGACGCCGTCGATCCCGCCGACCGAATGCACCGCGCATGATTTCACCTGATAGCCGAACGGCAGCATGTCGTCGGCGAGCCGCGCGCCGATCAGCGCGGCGGGCGCAAGACCCCGCTCGGCGGCAAACGCCTCCGCCTTGTCGAGCAGCGCGTCGACCGCGCGGAGAATCTGGAGGTTCGAGGGGATCGTCGCATCGTAAAGGGAAAACGTCATCGCCCAAGCTCCTATAGTGCGCGCCCCGCTATGACCGACATTGGCGACCCCCGCCAGCGATGTTCCGTTCCGACGCGCTAGTCGCTATATACGCGCTCGAACTCCCGAGGAATCCCCATGTCCCTTCGTCCCTGGCGCGATATCACCCGCCGCACGAGCCGCCAGATCATGGTCGGCACCGTCCCCGTCGGCGGCGACGCGCCCGTCACCGTGCAGACGATGACCAACACGCCGACCGACGACGTCAAGGCGACCGTCGACCAGATCCGCCGCTGCGAAGAGGCGGGCGTCGACATCATCCGCGTCAGCTGCCCCGACGTCGAATCGACCACCGCGCTGAAACAGATCGTCCGCGCATCCCGCGTGCCGATCGTCGCCGACATCCACTTCCACTACAAGCGCGCGCTCGAAGCGGCGGACGCGGGCGCGGCGTGCCTGCGGATCAACCCGGGCAATATCGGCTCGGCAGCGCGCGTGAAGGAAGTCGTCGATGCGGCCAAGTCGAACGGCTGCGCGATCCGGATCGGCGTCAACGGCGGCAGCCTCGAGCGGCACCTGCTCGAAAAATACGGCGAGCCATGCCCCGACGCGCTGGTCGAATCGGCGATGGATCACATCAAGCTGTTGCAGGACCACGACTTCCACGAGTTCAAGGTCGCGGTGAAGGCGTCCGACCTGTTCCTCGCGGTGGCGGCGTATCAGCAGCTCGCCGAGCAGGTCGATTGTCCGCTGCATCTCGGCATCACCGAGGCGGGCGGGTTCGTCGGCGGCACGGTGAAGTCGGCGATCGGGATGGGCAGCCTGCTCTGGTACGGCATCGGCGACACGATCCGCGTCTCGCTCTCCGCCGAGCCCGAGGAGGAAGTCCGCGTCGGCTTCGAGATCCTCAAAGCGCTCGGCATCCGCAACCGCGGCGTCCGCGTCGTCTCGTGCCCATCGTGCGCGCGCCAGGGCTTCGACGTGATCCGCACCGTCCAGGCGCTCGAGGAACGGTTGCAGCACATCCGCACGCCGATGAGTCTCAGCGTCCTCGGCTGCGTGGTGAACGGCCCGGGCGAAGCGCGCGAGACCGATATCGGCATCACCGGCGGCGGCAACGGCAAGCACATGGTCTACCTCTCGGGCGTCACCGACCACCACGTCCAGGACGCCGACATGGTGGACCACATCGTCCGGCTGGTCGAAGCCAAGGCCGCCGAGATCGAGGCGGCGGACGCAGCGATACTGGCCTCGGTCGCCGCCTGAGGCGCCGAATCAGTCGCGGGGGTCAGTGTCGGGGGTCAGTCGCGGGGGCCAGCCGGCTCCCCGCCGCCCGCGCGCCGATGCCCGTACCAGCACCGCCGTCGACAGCAAAATTCCCGACACCAGCGCCCCGATCGACAGGATCCCGCCGCTCGTCATCCTGACCGACGCCACCACCCCGCCCTTGCCGAACGACACCGAAACCTTCGCCCGATGGACAGCGGGGGGACGGGGCGGATGCGATAGCGCGTCGTATTGCATGACGATCAAACGCCGAAGCCAAGCCGGGGTTCAGTATCTGGGTCACGCGACCGTTGGGTAGGGGAGAGGACGGTGATGTGCTCTCGCCACGCGTCATCCCGGACTTGATCCGGGATCCAGGGCCACGAGCGGTGCCGCCCGAAACTCTGGATCCTGACTTTCGCCAGGATGACGGGATGGAAAGGAAAGCGGACGGTCCGCTTTGAGAATGGGGTGGCAATTAGCGGACGTTGCTGATGGGCTGCCGCCTTTCGCAAAAATGGTGACGTTGGGAATATAAAACTCACCTCCGCTGGAAAGCCTGCTTGACGTAAAGTGTGCTTTCCATGACAAGCGTCCTTCACAACGAATCGAAGGGGCTTCCAAATGACCGTCCACGTCGCCAACACCCGCTACCGGGACCCCGCAACCAAGCGATATAATCGCCGGATGATCGGCGCGATGCTTAGTTACATCGTGTTGCTGTTCGGCGTGCAACGTGCCTTCGACCTCGACGCTATGCACGGCCCTGCTCGCTGGGTGCTGGCGGCACTGCCAGGACTGCCGATCGCGGCCGTTTTCTGGCTGATCGGCGACATGATCCTGGACATGCACGACGAATATCTACGGCTTCTGGAAGTGCGCAAGGCGATGATCGCGACCGGCGTGACCATGACGCTGGTATCCATCCTGGGTTTCCTCGAGATGCTGGGCGGCGCGCCGCATCTGCCGCTCTTCTACGTACCTATACTGTGGTTCGGATCACTGGGAGTCGGCCAGTGCGCCAACATGCTGATCGAGCGTCAGAGGTCGTGATCAATCATCTGCGTGCGTTACGCGCTGCTCGCGGATGGTCGCAACAACATCTCGCCGACCTTTTGGAAGTGAGCCGGCAGAGTGTCAACGCGATCGAGACCGGACGCTACGATCCATCGCTTCCACTAGCCTTCAAGCTCGCCGAACTGTTCGACCTCGCCATCGAAGACGTCTTCGTCAGCCCTTCAAAGGAGCAATAACATGATCCGTGACCTCGGTTTGAGCATCGCGGTATCAGCCATGACTATCGGCACCGCTTTCCATCCTGTCGCAACCCATGCCGCAGCATCCAATCGGATCATGCAGATGCCGCACATTTCAGCGATTTCCATAGGCGAAGGCACGCCGGTCGTCCTGATCCCCGGCCTGTCGAGCCCTCGAACCGTGTGGGACGGCGTGGTAGCTGGTCTTGCCAAGGACCACCGCGTCTATGTGGTACAGGTCAACGGTTTTGCCGGCGACGCCCCAGGTGCGAACCTGTCGCCTGGCATACTCGAAGGCATAGTCGAGGACCTCCATGCGTTGATCGAACGCGAGAAGATCGCAGGTGCCGCGATCGTTGGTCACTCGATGGGAGGGCTCGTTGCGCTGAAGCTGGCCGAGAAGCATCACGCCGATCCCGGTCGGATCATGATCGTCGACGCACTACCTTTCATCGGCACGCTATTTTCACCCGCCGCGACCGTCCCCATGGTCGAGCCGCAGGCCAAGGCGATGCGCGACGCGCAGGTGGCCAGCTATGGCAAACCCGTCAGCGACGCGGCCGCGCAGGCGATTGCAGATCGGCTGGCATTGAAGCCGGTATCGCGTGCACTTGTGTCGGGCTGGGTGAAGACGGCCGATCCGAGAGTGTCCGGCGCCGCGATGTACGAGGACATGACCAGCGACCTGCGCCCCGTGATGAAGACGATCGTGACGCCGATTACGCTGGTCTATCCTTGGTCGGTCGGCGGGCCGACCAAGCCGCAGGCGGATGCGATGTATCACGCAGCGTACAAGGATGCGCCGCATGTCACCTTCGTCGATATTGGTGATGCCCGGCATTTCGTCATGCTCGACCAACCGGCACTGTTCCAGAAAGCGGTCGGTGCGTTCCTGTCGCGCTGATATATTGCGATGCGCCCTGCAGAGGTAGGGCGGCTGCTTGCCGCTCTGAAGTCAAATCACCGGTTGACCCAAGTCGCGCGCCACTCATCGATCTAGCCTTTCTCCGTTTGCAACCCCAACCTGAGACCGTCGATTTGGCAGCGTGCAAGCAGCCGTCCCGTCATCCCCTTTCGCCAATCTGTTCCCGTTCGATCATTCTCGAATTTGCCAACCGGAGATCGAAAAATGGGAAAGATCGAAATTAACGAATGTCCGCTTTCGGTGTTGCGGAGCGGCAATCGGGGCGTCTTTTGTTGGGCGAAAGCGGACGAGCGAAGGTCGGCCCTCAGGATCGACTCGAAATATTCTTCTATTTGGAGAGGATGGCGCGCGCCGCATAGCGCGCGCCATCCGTCAGAAACGAATCCCAATGCCGCCCAGGACATTTTGGCGCGAGGAGTGGCTGTAGTAATTCGCGTATTTGTACTCAGCGCTGACGTAAAAGTTTCGGACCAAAGAATACTCGATCCCGCCACCAACCTGATAACCGTCCGTACGATATCGGGTATTGAAGGCAGTGCCGCCGGCGGGATCCCCCGTAAATGTCTTTCGCTGGCTGTCGTTGGCGTAACCCGCCTTGCCAAAGATCAGCAGAGCAGGAGTCGCCAGGTAACCGGCTCGAACCGCGATTCCAATTTCTCGGCGCGTCTCCGTGCACACCCGGCCACCTAATACACCGCTCGCGCAGCTTTGGCCTTTGGTATCGAGATAGCTGACCTCGGGTCCGACAACGATTTTCTCGCCGATGATGCCGTCCCAGCCTGCAGAACCGCCATAGGCAAACTTGTCATCATGGTCGCCATTGGCCTGTATCCGATCGACGCCAGCCTTTGCTTCAAGGCGAAACCCGCGGAACGACGTACTTTGAGCGAATGCCAAAGATTCGCATGCAACCAGTGCGATAGCTCCTACCACAGCCTTATATTTAGCCATTAGCATCCTCCTAATCTTATCGTTATCCAACCGGATCGGTTTCCCTTGGTGAATATCGAACAGATTTGGTCGGATTGTCACGACCCAAAACACAAATGTAATAACCACCGCCCTCGGCATAACTATTTGTCAGGCGTTTGTATTTTACAATGTATTGACCGCCCAACACGTTGGTGTTGGACTTTACGCTCAGGTTTGGGCGCTCAGGTTTGGGCGAAAATCGGCGACGCGCCTCTATTGTCGATACTGCGCATCCCAATGAGTCGAACGCGGGCACAACGTATTGGACGTGATGGCACCGCAACGTCCGAGCGGCACCAGCGTCCGAAACGGGAAGCGGACCTGCCGTTCATCGCCAGATTGCGCGACCTTCTCCATAGCCGGGATATCCGTCCTCGAACATGCCCATGAAACGACGGCGAACCAGATCGAGTTCGCCGATAAGGTCTTCCGGAAAATCTGCCTGCCCGGCCTCGTCGATCAGATCAAAGAGCCCCAGCATGACCTGTTGCATCCGCTCTGCCGGATCGACCGGCACCCCATACGCGTCGCGTTCGATGTCCAGGCAAGCGCGGCCGGGGCGTTCGCCGCGCACGAGGATGCGGGCGACCTCGTCCACCTCCGGGTCACGCGCGATGGCGTCGGAATCGGAAGGGTCGCGAATCGCGTCGCCACGATCAGTGTCATTTCGCGCTGTCCTCCACGCCCGCATCTTGTCAGAGCGGTGCCATGATCGCGCGTACCCTTCTTTCCGCAAGCCCGGCAGCCGGTGCGGGAGGGGTGTTTGGAACGCGACGCAGCGTGAACTTCCGCCGCGGATCGATGCGCGCATGACCCGTCCCGCCCCCGCTACCGTCACCGCCCCCGCTACCGCGTTCGCCGTCGCCGCACTGGGGATCGGGCTCTTCTCCGTCATGGATGCGGTGATGAAGTCGCTGGTGCTCGCGATCGGCGTCTATAACGCGCTGTTGTGGCGGCAGATGCTGAGCGTCGGGCTGGGCGCGGTCGCGTGGAAGCTCGGCAACAGCGGGCGGCCCAGCCGACGCGCGCTGAAGCTCCACGTCGCGCGCGGGCTGGTGACGACGGCGATGGCGGTGCTGTTCTTCTGGGGCCTTGCGCGCGTGCCGATGGCGCAGGCGATCTCGCTGACCTACATCGCGCCGATCCTTGCGCTTCTGCTTGGCGCGGTGACGCTGGGCGAGCGGGTCGGGCGCAGGGCGGTGTTCGCGTCGATCGCGGCGCTGGGCGGCGTGCTGGTGGTGATGATCGGGCAGGGGCGCGGCGTGACGGGGCCCGAGACGCTCCACGGTGCGCTCGCGGTGCTCGGGTCGGCGGTCCTATATGCGGTGAACCTGGTGATCGCGCGGCTACAGAGCCAGGCGGCGCGGCCGGGCGAGATCGCGTTTTTCCAGGCGCTGGTCATCACCGCGACGCTGGCGCTCGCCGCGCCTTGGCTGGCGGCGGTGCCCGAGGCGGTGCAGTGGCCCAAGCTCGCGCTTGCCGCGGGGCTGGCGACCGCGTCGTTGTGGCTGCTCGGCTGGGCCTATGCGCACGGCGACACGGGCTTTCTCGCGACGACCGAATATACCTCGTTCGTCTATGCGGCGGGCCTGGGTTTCCTCGTGTTCGGCGAGCGGGTATCGGCGTTCACGCTGGCGGGCGCGGCGATCATCGTCGTCGCGTGCCTGTACGCGGCGCGACGGCGTGACATCGCGCAGACATCGATCGAGGCCACCGCATGACGCTTATCCGTTCCGCCACCCGCGCCGATGTCGGCACGATCCTGCGCTTCGTGCGCGAACTCGCCGCGTTCGAGCGCGAGCCGGACGCGGTCGAGGCGACCGCGCCGATGCTGGCGGAGGCGTTGTTCGGCGCGCGGCCGGCGGCGGAGGCGGTGATCGCCGAGCGCGCCGAGGGTCCGCTCGGGTTCGCGGTGTTCTTCCACAATTTCTCGACCTGGACGGGAAAGCGCGGGCTGTATCTCGAGGATCTGTACGTGACGCCGGACGCGCGCGGGCAGGGGGTCGGGGCGGCATTGCTGGCGCATCTCGCGGGCGTGGCGCTCGATCGCGGGTGCGCGCGGTTCGAATGGTCGGTGCTCGACTGGAATGCGGACGCGATTGCCTTTTATCGCAAGGTCGGCGCGGTCGGGATGGAGGACTGGACGATCCAGCGTCTGTCCGGCGACGCGCTCGCGCGGCTGGCGGGGCGGTAGGCGGGAGGCGGGAGGCGGTAGGCGGTAGGCGGGAGGCGGGGGCCGGGGGCCGCTAGTCCTTCACGTCGATATTCATCGCGATCGAGATCCGGTCGCCGGTGCCGAGATGCGGACGGACGCCGTGCCGGAGCCAGGCGGGAAACAGGACCAGGTCGCCGGCCTCGGTCGGCAGGCGGCGCTCGATGGGCTGCGGCTGGCCGTCGGTACCGAGCAGGCGAAAGCCGGGCAGGCGCATGAACGGGACGGGGAAGCGCGGGTCTTCGAAGAACAGCGCGCCGCCCGCTTCGCCTACGGCCTCGCCCGAAGCCTCGCCCGAGAGTGGGGGCTGGCCCATGTCGACATAATAGACCGCCGCCCACAGCACGCCGGGATGCGCGTGGCTCATGTTCAGCGCACCGGGGGGCGAGACGTTCGCCCACATCTTGACGGTCCATTCGAGCGACGCGGGATCGCGGCCGTCGAAATGCGACGCGCGCTTGGCCATCTTCACCGCGGTGTCGGCTAGCGCGACCGCGGCCGGACCACCCCAGTCGAGCATGTCGGTGGCCGAATGCCAGCCACCGACATTGGAGCGCGCGAGGCTGGGCATAGCGGCATGGCGGTCGCAGATCGCGGAGCGCAGCGCCGCGGTCAGCGCGGCCGCATCGGCGAGCCGGCCATGCAGGATCGGCGTCTCGTACAGTCCGATCTGCGCCGCGCGGACGCGGATACCGTCGAACGGGCGAGACGCCGTGGTCATGCGATCAGCCGCCGGCCGTCGGGGCAGCGATCAGCGACCGGCGGTTTCGTCGGCGTCCATCGGCTCTTCGCCCTTGGCCTTCTCGGCCTCGTAGCGCTCGATCGCCTCGATCGTCACGCGCTTGGCCTCATCGGCGTCGCCCCACTTGCCGACGCGGACCCACTTCTTCTTCTCGAGGTCCTTATAGTGGGTGAAGAAATGCTCGATCTGCTCGAACACGATCTCGGGCATGTCGGCACGCTCGCCGATATTGGCGTAATAGGGGAACACCGAATCGACGGGCACGCAGACGAGCTTCTCGTCGCCGCCGGCTTCGTCCTCGAGGTTGAGCACCGCGATCGGGCGCGCGCGGACGACGCAGCCCGGGATGAACGGCGAGCGCGCGATCACGAGCGCGTCGAGCGGATCGCCATCGGGGCTGAGCGTGTGCGGCACGAAGCCGTAGTTCGCCGGGTAGCGCATCGGCGTGTGCAGGATGCGGTCGACGAACAGCGCGCCCGAGGCCTTGTCGAACTCGTACTTCACGGGTTCGCCGCCGGTCGGCACTTCGATGATGACGTTGAGGTCTTCGGGCGGATTCTTGCCGGTCGGGATGAGATCGATACGCATGGCGGTCCTTTCAAATGACGATGCCGGCGCTCCACGATGTGGGGAGCGACCGGCACCGGTAAACATGTTGCTGGTCAGCGCGGCATCAGCAGCCTGTCCAGCCCGCCGTCACCATTACCCACCTTCTGCAGGCGCGGATAGCGCGGGCCGTCATGGTAATCGAGCGTGATGTCGCGAAAACGGTCATTGTTCTTTACAGTGAGCCGGATCGGCTCCTTCGTGCCCTTGGCCGCCAGGATCGCGGCCTTGATGCGCTCCGACGAATAGGCCTCGGCGTTGACCGCCTCGATCTCGGTGCCGATGTCGAGGCCGGCCTTGAACGCGGGGCTGTCCCAGATCGACGACGTCACGACGCCGTCCTTGTTGATCACCATGCCGAGCGAATAGCTGACATCGGTGCCGCGCGTCTTTTCCGCCTGCTTGAGATACGGGCTCTGCTCGGGGCCGTAGACGAGCTTGTAGCCGTTCATCGCAAAGCCGTTGATCGGCGCGGGCTTGCCCGTCTCGGTCAGGCGGGTGTTGAGGAACGTTGCCCAGTCATAGGGGACGATGGCATCGAGCGTCCTGGCGACGTCGGCGAAGGTGTAGGTGAGCTCGCCATAATCACCGTCGCGGACGCCGAAGAAGGCGCGCGCGAAATCGTCGATCGACTTGGTGCCGCCCGACTTCTGGCGGAGCATCGCGTCGACCTCCATCCAGACCATCAGGCCCTCGTTGTAATAATCCTCCGACCGCTGCCAGCTGGTCCAGCCCTTGGGTTTGCGCGCGGAGATGACCGGATCGTTGGTCGTGTCGATCAGCGGGCGCCACTGGCGGCCGGGCGCGGTGTCGTAGATGCCGAGGATCGAGGCGTAACCGTCGAGCGTGTCCTGCTTGCTGACCAGCCCCGAGCGCGCCTGGAGGACATAGCCCCAGAACTGCGTCTGGCCTTCGTAGACCCACAGCAGCGAATCGCGCATCGGGGTGCGGAAATCGGGCGTCCACAGGTCGGCGCCGCGGCGGAACTTGCCGTCCCAGCTATGCGTGTATTCGTGCGGCAGCAGGTTGCGCGCGGCGGCGCCCGTCTCCCACTCGGTGAAATAGCCGGGGCGGACGCCGTTCTCGGAGCTGCGATGATGCTCGAGGCCGATGCCGCCGAGCTGATCGGTGATCGACAGCAGGAATTCGTAGCGGTCGTAATGCTGTGCGCCGAACGTCTTGACCGCCTGGTCGACGAGCCGCTTGTGCGCGTCGATCTGCTCGGGCTTGGCGGCGAGCTGGTCGGGGCTGTCGGCGAAGACGTTGAGATCGACGCGCGGGGAGAGCGGCCAGACCTTCCCGTATTTGCCCGCGAGCGTCGGCGAATCGACGAGGATCTCGTAGTTGGTCGTGTCGTAGCTGTAGGTCGAGCCCGAGACCTTCGCCGGCACCGCACCCGCGGCGGTCCAGCCGGTCGGATAGGTGACGGTCATCTTGATCGGGATCTGGCGCGTGAAATAACCCGCCGGGTAGAGGCTGACGAGGTTGGGCTCGAGGCTGATCATCGTCGGCGTCATGACGACGCGGCCCTGGTCGCTTTTGGTCGCGGAGATGAACTGGAACTCGGCGACCAGCGTCTTGGCGCCCGTCGGTACGTCGATGTGGAACGCGAACACATCGACCGGGTCGCGCGTCCAGGGGACGATCTTGCCGTTCGCGCGGATCACGAGGCCCGCGAGCTTCTCGATCTCACCGCGCGGGCTATGCGCGCCGGGCAGCCATTTGGGGTAGAGCAGCGCCATCGGCCCGGACTTGGCGACCGGGATCGTCTGCTTGACGCGGAAGATGCCGCGCTCGGTATCGGTCGCATCGACGTCGAGCAGCAGCGTGCCCGGATAGGGCGTGTCGACCGCGTCGGGGATGGTGTCGACGAACGGCACCGGCTGCGGCGCGGTGTTGCCGGCAGGAACCTGCGCGGCGGCGGGTGTGGCGACGGAGACGGCGGAGGCAAGCAACGACGCGACGATAAGCTTACGGATCAAGGATATGGCCTTCCGGCAAAGAGACGATGACCCGAGGTGTAAGCGCGATAAAGGGCAGCCGTCCAGTCCTTTGCCCGGGGCGTGGGTCGAGGCCGCACGCCGGCCAAACCCCCTTTCGTCAGGATGACGACGTCGGGAAACTCAGCCGCTGCCCAGCACGTTGATGGTGAACGCCAGCACGCCAATATTGAACACGAATGCCGCCATGCACTGGCCGAGCGCGGCTTTGCGGACGCGGCGCGACGTGATCTCGACGTCGGAGGTCTGGAACGTCATCCCCAGCGTGAACGCGAAATAGGCGAAGTCCCAGTAATCGGGCTCGTCGCAGCGCGGGAAATCGAGCCCCTTCGCGTCCTTCCCCGCGGAATCGTCGACATAATAGAGATGCGCATAGTGCAGCGTGTAGATCATGTTCGAGAACAGCCAGGCGAGCGCCAGCGTCGTGATCGTCAGCGCAATTCCGACCGCGTCGTTCTTGCCCTGCAGTTCCTTCGCCACCGCGACCAGGATGACGAGCATGATCGTGCCGCTGAACCCGAGCAGCACCGCGCGGTTGGCGTCGTTCTCGTGCGCGGCGCGGCGCATCCGCTCGGCGCTGGCGTTGCGGAACAGCGTCGCGACCGCGATCAGGAACACCGCGGCGGCAAGGTCGAAGGCCCCCATCGTGCCCCGGCCGAGCCCGACGCGCGGGATCATCGTCACCAGCCCGATCACGAACACCAGCATGAACAGGACGAAGCGCGGCGGGGCAACGCGTTGGCCCAGGCCCCAATATCTGGCTTTGGTCGTCATGGCACGGCGCTAGCGCTTCGCGGGCACGTCGCCTAGATACGCGCGCATCATGGCAAGAATAGAAACTCCGCGCCGCATTCGTGGCACCCAGGATATTTTCGGTGACGAGCAGCGCCGGTTCGCGCACGTCCTGGCGACGTTCGAGCGCGTGCGGGCGCTATATTGCTTCCAGCGCATCGACATCCCCGTGTTCGAGTCGACCGCGGTGTTCGCGCGCTCGCTCGGCGAGACGACCGATGTCGTGTCGAAGGAAATGTACACGTTCGAGGATCGCGGTGGCGATTCGCTGACGCTGCGACCCGAATTCACCGCGGGGATCGCGCGCGCCTATCTGACCGAGGGGTGGCAGCAGTTCGCGCCGCTCAAGATCACCACCAGCGGCCCGGTGTTCCGCTACGAACGCCCGCAAAAGGGGCGGTTCCGGCAGTTCCACCAGATCGACGCCGAGGTGATCGGTGCGGCCGAGCCGGCGGCGGACGTCGAGCTGCTGGTGCTGGCGGATCAGCTGCTGCGCGAGCTCGGCATTGCCGAGGGCGTGACGTTGCAGCTGAACACTTTGGGCGACGCCGAGACGCGCGACGCGTGGCGCGCGGCACTGGTCGCGCATTTCGAGGCGCATCGTGGCGAGTTGTCCGAGGACAGCCTGACCCGGCTCGAGAAGAACCCGATGCGGATCCTCGATTCGAAGGATCCGCGCGACCGCCCGATCGCCGACAGCGCGCCCGATATCGACGCGTATCTGACGCCCGAGGCGCGCGCGTTCTTCGACGCGGTGACCGCCGGGCTCGATGCCGCGGGCGTCGCGTGGGAGCGCAATGCGCGGCTGGTGCGCGGGCTCGATTACTACCGCCACACCGCCTTCGAGTTCGTGACCGACCGGCTGGGCTCGCAGGGGACCGTGCTGGCGGGCGGCCGCTATGACGGGCTGATCGGGTCGCTGGGCGGGCCGGAGACGGCGGGGGTCGGCTGGGCGGCTGGCGTCGAGCGGCTGGCGATGTTGCTAGAAGATCGGATCGTTGAGCGCCCCATGCTTGCGATAGTGTCAGAAGACGATGATCTTACCGAAGTGTGCATAGGCATTGCTGCGGCTGTTCGTCGCCGCGGCTGGTCAACTGAAATGTACACGGCAGGTAAGAGGAAGCGTCGTTTTGATCGGGCGAAGGCCAGTGGAGCAGCCTTTATTGCTCTCTTAGATATGCAGGTGCGAGAGGCCGGCCAAATGGCAAACATGCGTCTCAAAGGCCACGGTTTTACGACAGTTGAGGGCAGTTTCGAAGCTGACTTCGATGCTGCATTGGCAGAACGATTCGACGTTGTTGGCAAAGTCGCCGATGCGATCGAGCAGAATAAAGAGATCGAGCTTTGGCCGGAAGGTCACTGGACTTCATGACCCAGATATCCCCCGACCGCATCCGCGCGATCGAGGCGCGGCGGGACGAGTTGCAGGCGCTGATGTCGACCGGCGACCTCCCGTCCGACCGCTTCGTCGCGGTGTCGAAGGAATATGCCGAACTCGAACCCGTCGCGCAGGCCGCCACCGAAGTGCGCCGGCTGCGGCAGGAGGCGGAGAGCCTCGCCTTCATGGCCGAGGATGCCGACGACGAACTGCGCGCGATGGCAGCCGAGGAGCTGCACGAGAACCGCACGCTGCTCGAGACCGCGGACCGCAAGCTCGCGCTCGCGCTGCTGCCGCGCGATTCCGCGGACGAGCGCTCGGCGATGCTCGAGGTCCGCGCCGGCACGGGTGGCGACGAGGCGGCGCTGTTCGCGGGCGATCTGTTCCGCATGTACCAGCGTTATGCCGAATCGCAGGGCTGGCGCGTCGAGATGATCTCGGGCTCGTCGTCCGACGCGGGCGGCTTCAAGGAAGTCGTCGCCAGCGTCACGGGGCAGGGCGTGTTCGCCAAGCTGAAATACGAAAGCGGCGTCCACCGCGTCCAGCGCGTGCCCGCGACCGAGGCGGGCGGGCGGATCCACACGTCGGCGGCGACCGTCGCGGTGCTGCCCGAGGCGGAGGAGGTCGACGTCAAGATCGACGACAAGGATCTGCGCATCGACGTCTATCGCTCGTCGGGGCCGGGTGGCCAGTCGGTCAACACGACCGACTCGGCGGTGCGCATCGTCCACATCCCGACCGGGCTGACGGTGATCCAGCAGGACGAGAAGTCGCAGCACAAGAACAAGGCCAAGGCTTTGCGCGTGCTGCGGACGCGGCTCTACGAGGCGGAGCGCGACCGGTTGCACGCCGAGCGCGCGGGTGCACGCAAATCGATGGTCGGCTCGGGCGATCGCTCGGAACGGATCCGGACGTATAATTTTCCGCAAGGCCGCGTGACCGATCACCGCATCAACCTGACGCTGCACCGCCTGCCCGAGATCGTCGCGGGCGAGATGGACGAGCTGATCGGCGCGCTGGTGTCGCAGGACGAGGCGGACCGGCTGGCGCAATTGGATGGGTGACGTTTACCCGGTCGCGACGTCATCCCCCTTCCGCTTGCGGGAGGGGTTAGGGGAGGGGCTTCCTGTCGAGGGCATCTCCCGGTGATAGCCCCTCCCCCGACCCCTCCCGCAAGCGGAAGGGGAGCCGTAAGCGCGGCGATCGCCACCGCCGCCGCGCGCTTCGGCTTCTCCGCCACGCCCCGGCTCGATGCCGAACTCCTGATGGCGCACGCGCTCGGCGTCGATCGCAACGCCATTCTCCTTGACCCGACGCGCTACGCCGTCCCCGCCGCCTTCGCCGCGCTCGTCGAACGCCGTCTCCGGCACGAACCGCTCGCCTATATCACCGGCACCCGCGGCTTCTGGTCGATCGATCTCGCGGTCGGCCCGGGCGCGCTCGTCCCCCGCGCGGACAGCGAGACGCTGCTGATCGCCGCGCAGGCGCATTTCGCGGGTCACGCGCCCGCCACCGTGCTCGACCTCGGCACCGGCCCCGGCACGCTGTTGCTCGCCGCGCTCGACGAATGGCCCGCGCAAGGTCTTGGCGTCGACTTTTCCTCGCAAGCGCTCGCCTACGCCCGCGTCAACGCCGCCACGCTCGGCATGACCGACCGCGCGCGCTTCTTCCGCGGGCGCTGGGCGAGCGCGATCGTCGGCCAGTTCGACCTGATCCTCGCCAACCCGCCCTATATCGCCACCGACGAGACACTTCCGGCCGAAGTCCATGACCATGAACCGCACGCCGCGCTGTTCGCCGGGCGCGACGGGCTCGACGATTACCGCATCCTCGCCGCGCAACTCTCGGCGCTGATCGCCCCGGGCGGAGCGGCGATCATCGAGATCGGATCGACGCAGGCGACCCCCGTCACCGCGCTGCTCGAAGCGCAGGCTTTGCACGTCGCGCTCCACCACGACTATGGAAACAACCCACGCGCGCTGGTCGCGACGACAGGAATACGCCGATAACCTGTAGTTTTCGCTTGTAGTATGGCCCTTGCGGACGCTATCACATGGGCAGGGGCACGCACTCTCGACGATTGGTCGGTTTAGAGCGTTGACCCGCATCCTTCGCTTTGAGGTCGCTGCAGTCCGGTGGCCCTGGCAAGCGCGACGCACCGATCTCGTGTAGATCGTCGGTGCGCGGCGGGGGGTTTGCACCGCATTTCGGAGCACGACCAGATTTTGGTTCGACGACTGAGGACACAAGCTTGATCAACAACCGGCAAGCCGGCCGCCGTCGCGGTCGTGGCAACAATAATAATGGCGGCGGCGGTAGCGGTGGCGGTCAACGCCAGGGCGGCGGCGGTGGCAGCCAGGGCGGACGCGACACCGGCAACCGCATCGACAGCCGCGCGCGCGGCAACGCGAGCCAGCTGTACGAGAAGTACAAGAACCTCGCGCGCGACGCGCAGATGCAGGGCGACCGCGTCAACATCGAATATTACCTCCAGTTCGCAGATCACTATTTCCGCGTTCTGAGCGAGACGCGCGCACGCTTCGAAGAAAGCCAGCCCCAGGCGCAGCAGCAGCCGCGGCGTCAGCAGCCGTTCGACCTCGACGGCGACGACGATTATGGCGACGAGGGCGAACCGATCCGGTCGGGCGAGCAGCAGGGCGTGGCCGAGCAGGGCCGTGGCGATCATCAAAACGGTGGCCAGCAGAATGCCGGGCAGCAGAATGGCCAATACCAGAACGCGCCCCGTCAGGCTCGCGATAGCCAGAACCGTGAAGACCGGCCGCAGCGCGACGACCGTCCGCGGTACGAGAACACCCGCTACGAAGGTCAGCGTAACGAAGGCCAGCGTAACGAAGGCCAGCGCAACGAGGGCCAGCGCAACGAGGGCCAGCGCGAAGATCGCGTCCGTGGCGACAGCCCGCGTAACCAGCGCATGGCGAACCGTGACGGCCAACCCCGCGACGAGCGCGGCAGCGAAGAGCAGGGTCAGGCCCGCGAAGCGCAGTCTCGCGAGGCTCAGGGTCGCGACGAGCAGGTTCGCGAACCCCGCTCCGACTACCGCGATGCGCCGCCGCGCGAGACGATCCGGCGCGCGCCGCGTGCCACCGCCCAGACGGCCGACGTTCAGACGGGTAACGGCCAGATGGGCAACGGCCAGACGGGCAACGCCAACCAGGATTCGGAAGCCGACGCGCTACGGTCGGTGACCGGGTCCGCCGATCCGGTCACGCAGCCGACCGAAGCCGGCGAGATCGGGTCGCTCGTCGCGGCACCGGCGGTCGCCGCGACCGAGGACCAGCCTCGCCGCCGTGGTCGCCCGCGTCGTGATCGCAGCCTCGACGCGCCAACGCCGCAGGACGAGGGCGCACCGAGCGCGTTCGACGCGGATCGTCTGCCGCCATCGCTCGGCATTTCGGCCACCGTTGCTCCGGCACCAGCCTCGGCGCCGGCGGTCGAGGCTGCCCCCGTCGCTGCCGACGCGTCGCCCGAGGAAAAGCCCCGCCGTCGCCGCGTGCGCGCGGTGCCCGACGAGGTTCAGGCGGGCTGATCCCGATACGTCACCCGGTTGTGCGTCCGGGATGATGGAAAATTGGCCGGTACCGCAGTGCGGTGCCGGCTTTTTTCATGCCTGGACCATATCCGAACGCCTTCACCGCGCGAGTGCGAAGGCCGGCCGGCAACCCGATGGTGCTGGTTCAGTCCGCGCCGACGTCCGCGGGGACCAGTCCCGCCCCGCGACGCGCGTGTCACTCGATCCGGGTCACGTCCTCGTCGTGCCCGCTGCCCGAGCTCAGAAACACCAGCCCCATCAATAGTCCGGCCATCATCACCGATCCGCCGACCCCGCCGATCACCGCGAGCATCGTCACCAGGTGCAGCGGTCCCTGCAGATGCGCCATGCCCGCGATCACCCCGGCAACGCAGAGCGCCGCCGCGAGCACCATCCACGCCATGATCGCACGGAACCGCGCCCAGGCGAACGCGGCATAATGCGGATCGTCGAGTCCGGCGGGAGGATCGGGCAGGCGATCGGTCATCGCTTCACATTGCCGCGCAAACATGGTTTCCTCAACCCACGCGCACCAGACGCAGTAGAGGAGAGGCGAAGATGACGATCGCGGCGATCCTGAAGGACCGGAAGGGCGGTATCGTGTCGCTGACCCCCGACGATACCGTCGCGCAGGCGGTGACGCTGCTCGCGGACAAGCGGATTGGTGCGGCACCGGTACTCGATGGCGACCGCGTGGTCGGCATCTTCTCCGAACGCGATGTCATCCACTGCCTGCAATCAGACGGTGGCGCGGCACTCGACCGCCGGATCCGCGAGGTGATGACGACCGCGGTGAAGTCGGTCGGGCCGGGCGAGTCGGCGATCGGCGCGCTTTCGCTGATGACGCAACGACGGATCCGGCATCTGCCCGTGATCGAGGGCGATACGCTGGTGGGTTTCGTCTCGATCGGCGACCTGGTGAAATACCGGATCGACCGGATCGAGGCGGATGCGGCGGCGATGCGCGAGTATATACAGTCGGCGTGACGGGCAGGGAATCGGCTACGGGCTGAGCGCTGGGGGGCAACTACTCGACGGCGATCGCCGCAGCCCTGGCCGCTGGGGGCGTGGGGCGTCGAAACGCGCGAGCCGGAGAAAATTGCCACAAATATGCAAGAAAGCGTTTGACGGGTTTGTGGAGTGGCCCTAGAGGGGTGTCACCGCAGCGAACGGCCCCATGGTCTGGTTGCCCGACCTAGCCGCGCCCCNTTCAGTGGCGGTTCAAGC
>NZ_LMLC01000002.1 GCF_001421805.1 Sphingomonas sp. Leaf34
AACGTCCGCACATACGGACCGTCGCGGGGTAACGTCCGCACATACGGACCGTCGCGGGGTGGAGCAGCCCGGTAGCTCGTCAGGCTCATAACCTGAAGGTCACAGGTTCAAATCCTGTCCCCGCAACCAACAAAAACCCGCAAGTCGAAAGACTTAGCGGGATTTTTTTGCGTCAAGGCCATGGCGCTCTAAGCGGGTTAGGTATCGAGCAGGTAGCACGCTACGGCGTATGACAACGTAGCACTGACGGCCCATCAGAACACTCCTGCCGACTTGGTGGAAACCGGAACGGCCGACTCGGAGCCACACCCGGAGAAGCAGCTCTTCGTTCATAAGTAATCTGCGACTAGTGCGCGGCAACAGAGCCTAGCTCAAGGCCATCGACACTCGGTTGATGCTTGAGGATATGAGGTAGCAGAACGATCGTAGCGTAGTTTCGACCCGGACTGCAGCTCAACCAGTCCTCGCGCGCAGAACGCCCCGGTGCTATGCCGATCACCGCGCGTGGCCCGCAGGTCGGCGTCGGAGGACACGAGTCCTCCGCTTGTCCCATCTCTTCTGTGTGTCGCCTTGCCCCGAATCGAGTACCGAGCAACGTTTGCCTTCCGGAGCCGCCGGACCTGTCCGTTGCGCGGTGAGCTGGCGAAGGCCCGCACTTGCGTCGCCTGATCCTCTTTCTGCACGGACTGGGCGGCTCCTCTGCGGCGAGCTGGGGCAAGTTCAAGGAGCTGCTCGAGGCGGACGATGACTTGGTCGGATTGGAGGTCGCCTTCCTGGAGCAGCCGTCCTCCCCGTGGCGCGCCTGGACGTCGCCCGTGGCGGCTGAGATCGGCACCTTGGCAGGCGCGTTGGCGACGGACCTCGAGGAAAGCTTCTTGCAATTCGATCAGATCCTGCTCGTCACCCACAGCATGGGTGGCCTCGTCGCCCGAAAGTGGCTGACGAGGTTGCTGATGAAGAAGATTACGACGAATGTCGCAGGCATCGTCTTCTTCGCCGTCCCGCACGAGGGAAGCTCGCTCGCCCGTGTTCTCGTGCGTTTATCCGTCGACCACAAGCAGCTGCAGCAGCTGACGCCAAAGTCTCCGTTTCTGACCGAATTAAATGAGGCGTGGGTGAACCTCGACTGCGCTGGGGCCATGCCGATCTGGAACGTCGCGGCCGCTAGGGATGGTTGCGTCGCGCCATCAAGCGCGGCGCCGCTGTGGATAGGGGGTCGGTCCAGGACGCTTGCCGAGAAGGATCATCGAAGCGTGATCAAGCCCGCCGATGCTGAAGACAAGGCGTTCAAGATTGTGAAGAACGCTGCGCTGGAGCTGGCAGGGGCGGACACCCCAGGTGTCCGGCGACCGCGTTCCGTGGTTGGTCACGGGGAGGACGGAGCCGCCGAAGCGGTAGCGGGCAATCCGTTGTTCTACTATTACAGACCGGAGGAAGCTGCGCACTATCTTGTGCGCCCGGTTGACGGCACGCTCGCGCAGCTGCTGCCGCTCAGACATTTGTGGGTGCATGGGCCGATCGGATGCGGTAAGACCGTTGCTGCCAGCCGCGCGATGTACAACGCGTTCCGCGCCCACCTGACCGTTTCCTTGGGCGCATCTACGGGGAAGGGCGCCACTGGCGCGATCGCCAGCCTGGAGCAGCAGGTACGGGCTGCGGTGGCGCCTGGCCCTGAGGTCCGTGCAGGAGAGGATGACATCGATCGCATCGTCAGCCTTCTCGAATCCTGCTCGGTCGCCGGGATCGGCGCGATCCTCATCGAAGAAACGCCGCTTCCCGACGAGCGGGAGGCCGCCGGCTTCTTCGCCGCGGTTCGCGCGATATCTGTACGCCAAGCGCAGCGCTCGCCCGGAGTGCCGGTGCGCCTCGTGTTCACCTCGCCGGTGGACCCCGGTCCGGCATTCGACGGCAACGACCTGGCGTCGGAAAGCGTTACAGTGATCCCGATGCATTACTGGCCCGCCGAGGAGCTGGACGACCTACTTCGCAGGATATCGCGGTCGCTACGGCTTTCGCTGGACAACTCCGTCATTGAGCGTGTCTTGAGATCGGACCCTCGCTCTCCGAGATTAGTTAAGATGTTCATCCAAAACTTCGTTCAGCTCGGCGGGTCGGTCTCGGATCTGGACGAGGCGCTGATGGTCACGTTGGCTGGGTTGGCCCAGTGAGCGGCGCCCGTCTGCCCGCAGTCGCCGTCATTCCCGACGAGCTCTACGTCGAGCGGGCGGCGGACCGCCAGCTCGCAGCGGCGATCCTCGGGATGGGCCGTCCGCCCTACGTCCTCGATCCGCGGCAGATGGGGAAGACGAATCTCCTGCTACACGCGCGGCGTCGGCTGGAGAGCGACGACCTGCGCTTCGTCTACGTCGACCTCTCGGTGAGGGTCGCGTCCGACGCCGACTTCTACCGTCGGGTTCTGCACCTTGCTTCTACCTCGCACCCAGACCTGTTCACGGGCTCGGCAGTAGAGGCATTCGGTCAGGCGGCGGCGGGAATGGACCCGTCCGCAGCATTCCAGGCGCTGATTGTGGAAAGGCTTGATGCGTGGCCGGGCCGGCTTGCGATCGTTCTCGACGAGGTTGACGGCCTTACCGGGCTGCCCTTCTCCGACAGTGTCTTTGCGTTTATCCGGAGCATCTTCTTTACGCGTGAGACGGTGCTTGCACTTAAGCGTCTCACGTTTGTGCTCGCCGGCGTCGCCGAGCCTTCGCAGCTCATCCGCGACAAGTCGATCTCGCCGTTCAACATAGGACAGAAGATTTTCCTGCGGGATTTCTCTGCCGAGCAGGTTGGCGAGCTCGTCGGAAGGGCGGCGCTGCCGTTCGGCCCTGAGGTCGTCGACCGGATCATCTACTGGACCAGCGGTAACCCCCGTCTGACGTGGGACATCGCCTCCGAGCTCGATCAGATGGACGAGGCGGGCGAAGCACTTAGCGTGGGCGCCGTCGACGACGCTGTCGAGCGCCTCTTCCTCGTCTCATACGATCGACCCCCGATAGACCACATCAGGACGCTGGTCGAATACGATCCCGCGCTTCGGAACGCCGTTGCAGCCCTCAGGAGGTCTTCTGATCTGACGGACGCGCAGCGAACCGCCCTTTACCTAGCGGGGATTGCCACGCGCACGCCGTCCGACGTGCAGCCTGCGTTTCGCAGCCGCATCGTCGACCGAGCCATGACGGAGCGCTGGCTGGCCGAACTCGAGCAGTCGGCCGCCCACTTGCTCGGGGATGCGCAGGTGGCGTTCCAGAAGCGCCGCTTCTCGGCGGCAATATCCGGATATCGGGACTACTTCGCCGGCCGCACGCTCACGGCCACGGACCGTGTGGATGTGATCAGGCTCGGCGTGGCTCAGCTGGAGGAGGGCCTTGCCGCCGAGGCTCTCATGTCGTTCGAGCTCGCTGGCACACTGGGCGGCGACCCAATGGACCCCAGCTTTCTCGCCTGGACCGGGCGGGCGAAGCGGCTGCTGGGTCGACTTCAGGAAGCCGAGCAGGACTTCCGTGCGATCCTCGCGTCGGTCAATCGTGGCAGGCACCGCGTGGCGGCTCTGGTGGGAATCGCGCGGATCGCTGCGGCGGAGCCGGACCGGGTGGTCGAGGCGCGCTCACTCGCTTTGGAGGCGGTCGCCGCCCTTGAAGAACCGTCTATGGGGTCGGGAGACGATCCTTCCCTCCGCGATCAGCGTAACGCACTCGAGCTGGCGGCGAGCCTCACGGAAGGTCAAGAGCGCGTCGCCCTGCTTCGCCGGGCGATTGAGCTTCAGGGTGCCCCGCCCTCCCTTCGTGCGCTGGCCATGCTTGCCGACGCGTCTGCGGAACAATCCCGTGCCGAGCTAGACCGGATCGTCGATACCTTCATCACGGCTGCCGCCGATGATCTCGCGCCGGCGCAGCTCGGTCCTGCGGGAGCGGTGATTCGCAGAGGCCTTGGGCCGGAGGCGTTTAACGGGGCAGTCGAGGCCCTCGCGCATAGCGCCGGACTTTCCCGCGACGGGGTTCTGGCAGCAGTGTTCGACGGCCTCGTGGGCGCAAACGCGACCGACGATGCGCTCCTGATCGGCCGCGAAGCCATGGACAGGGTCAGTGACGCCGAACTGGCCCGGCATATTGGACGGACGCTAATCCTCCGTCAGAGTGACTTCGACGCCGGTCTCGCCGGATCCTACTTGGACTCGGTGGCGCGCAACGGCGGTGCTTTGGTCAGGAACGACTATCTCGCACTGGTGTCCGTCGGTGCGGGTGCCTCTCGCGGGGACGACGGCGGCCGTCTGAACGCCCGCCTGCTTGCTACGTCGCAGAGGCTCTCGAAGCCCACCGACCCACTGCTGCGTCAGTCCTTTCTACTCGTTCGCTACGTTCAGATCCTGGCGGCGACGCGCTCCGGCGACTACGAGGCGGCGCAGGCGCTGAGTGCCGATGCGCGGCTGCTAGTGGACGAGATCAGGGCAGCTCCCGAACCTGACCTGCCGGCTAGCGTGGTGGACGGGGTCGTGGATTTTCTGGACCGGCTCCCGTCGGTGCATTCTCCGCAGACGCCGGTGCGGAACCAGTTTCGGACGATCGGCCGCAACGAGGTAGTCACTGTTGAGTATCGGGACGGCAGTCGCGTCACTGCCAAGTTCAAGGCGTTGCGGCAGGATGTCTCCCAAGGTGCCTGCGTCGTCGTAGAGAGGCAGGACCAATCCGCCTAGTCGGCGGTTGCCGTCGCCCGATCGTCGCCTGAGGATGGTGCATGCGCCTTCGGGGCGACAAATTCCGTCATCTCCCTCAGCGCTTGGGAAATCCGCTCGAACGCCCGCTTCTCGTCGAACGGCAGATCGCGCGTGATGACGGGTGTGGCTCCGGGAGCAGGGACGTGGATCATGACATACGGCCCACGCTGTTCGAGCACGTAGGCGGCGGCCTTGGACAGTCCCCGCTGCCCGACCTTCTCCAGACGCTGTCTACCACCCCGGCCGGTCGATCCCTTCGCTTCCAATCCTACAACTCCATCCATTTCGTTCGCATCCAGAACTCGAGAGTATCGATCGTAGGCCACGGCGCAATAGTGTTCGGCGCAGTTATGCGTTTCACAAGTTAACCGGCCATGACCCGGGCCACCTGCGAGCGCATGCCTTTCGACCATGGTGTTTACCTAGAACGATCGTATTCTCCTCCCATATGTATGACCGGAGTGGGGAACGATGGCCGGAAAGCAAGCGCGATACGGTGCGACGAATCAGAACCTGATCCAGCATGGCCTGGCGCCGACCATGCGCTGGCTAATCGCCGCGGCCCTCGACGGGGCGACGATGACCTATGGGGAGGTGAAGCACCGACTGGAGACGGAAACCGGCTTCTCCACCGTATTCGCGACGCGGATCGGGCTGGTAGCCGGAGAGCTCATGGACCACATCCAGGCAGTTGAACCGGACGCGCCTTTGATCAACGTCCTGGTGGTAAATCAGAAGGACCGCATGCCGAGCAAGGGCGCGGGCTCCTACATGGCCACCCGGTTCCGTAATCCGAAGCTAGCGTCAACGAGCTACAAGCAGCGATACCCTGCGAGCTGGCGGGAGCATTTCGAGCGCGCGGCGGCGGAGGTCTACGCCTACTCCCCAGCAGAATGGTTGGCTCTGTATGAGCGGGTGTTCGGTAGCGGCCTTAACGACATCGTCATCGAAGCCGAGCGTGACCGACGCCACAACGGCAAAGAGGACGACTACGGAACCGGCTCGCATAAGTACGGCGCGGGCGGAGAAGGTGACCACCATCGCGCCCTGCGTCTGTGGGTGACAGCCAATCCAGCTGAGGTACGGCGTGGATTTGCCGTAGCGCGTACGGAAACCGAATTCCGGCTCGACTCGGGCGACCGCATTGATGCGGTCTACCATCTAGAGAACCGTACCGTGGTGCTCGAAGTCAAGTCCCGCATCTCCAACGAGGTGGACCTACGGCGCGGCGTCTACCAATGCATCAAGTATCGTGCCGTGAAACAGGCGATGGACGTGCGCGAGGAAGTGCCCGTCGAGGCGTTCCTCGTGACGGAAGCGAAGCTGTCAGGGGAGATCGCAGCCTTGCTCCGACTGCATGACATTCGTCATTTCTTGGCGCCCTTAGTCAGGCCATGATAAGGCTCTGGGGTAGGGTAGATCGCGCGCTACGAAAGGAACCAGTCGGTTCGGACGGTCCCTGGCAGGAGTGACCGGACATACCGTGGCCCGGTCAGACGGCCTGCGCGCCGCCTAGAGGGCCGTGGACCCGCTGCCAGAAGAGCTTCAGCGACACGTTGTCCTCTGGTAGCGCGCGGACCTGCGGGTCCAGCATGCGGATCACGGCGGTGGCGCGATCCGGGACTGCCGTCGGTGCGGCGGTTCCACCGATCGGCTGCCAGCTGCCTTTCGCCAGCCTCGGCCCCTCGCTCTCCCTAGCCCACTGCCACTGCAGACGACGCTCGCAGGGCAGGAGATCGACGAGCGGATTCCAGGACCAGTGGATCCTCCAGGCGTATGCCTGCCGCACGAGGAAGCACATCCAGTATCTTCCCTGCTGACGCTCCGCCTTCCCCCGTTCGAGGTCCGACCAGTATAGCCGTTCACTCGAAAGCGTCTTGATCTCGACATGCCATTCCGAGGTCGGCGACCTGACGATGAGATCGCTCTCGCCGGCGGCCTCGTCGCGTTCGTTCGTCGTCAGCGACCAGCCTTGCGGCAGACGCTGACGGACGAGTCCGCTAAGCCATTCCTCACCGGCAAGTCCCGCCGCCTGCTGGTTGCTCCAGCCACCCCCACCCGAACGGGATCCGTCGCGATCGACCGGTGCATCGTAGAGGGCGCGACGGGCAAGCGTTCCCGAAGCGAACTGGTTGCCGGCTGGTCTGCTCGGAGGAGCCGGCGGCGGCGATGGTGATGGCGGCGGCGGCGGCGGCGGGGCGGCGGCCGTCGATCCATCGTCGGTTACGCCGGCGGGATCAGGTTCGACGGACGCCGCCCGTGACGTCCGACGCGTTCGATTGGCCCGAGCGGAGCCGCTTGATCGTCGTTTCGTTATTACCGAACGCAGCCAAGAACTCCCAAGGGAACTCGTTGGCATCGAACGGCTCGGCAGCGAGCCTGGATACGGCTTCTTCGTTCTCGACGACGTTCATGACGTGTTCCGTGCGTATTCCGGATCTACCAGTGCGTTCGGCCCGGCGGAGGGGGCCAAGCCAAGGAACTTAGGACCTCCTCGTAATCCCACGGCCCATCGAACGGGTCGTTCTTCCCTCGCTTGTTCGCCAAGACAGAGAAGTCTCGACAAACCTGCAATAGGGCAGACTTGATCGCCTTCAAGAAGTCCTCGTTGTCTCGTAAGGCGTGAAGCACGACCATGATCCGGTGGCTATCAAGAGCACGATCGGTGTCCGTCTTCTCATCACCGGTCTTGCCTGCGATGGCTCGCAGAATAGCCCAGGCCGGCCCCATCGCGAAGATGGGTGCGGTCGCACTGCGCAGTTCCGTCATCAGAAGCGTCATCGCGTATAGCTTGAGCCCATGCTCGAGTTCTGCGGTATGTGACTTCTCTTCCTCGAGCTGCAGTTCAATCTCCGCAATCCGCTTGTAACGAGCTTTCAGCGCTTCTCCCTGGCGACGCATGAACCCCGAAGGCTCCTGCGTACCCTTCGAATGGACCCGTCCGTATGCGTTGCCACGCCCTTTGTGGGCGGCGCGCGAAGACTCCGGCGCCAGCCGAGCCGCGATCGGACCATATTGATCGCTGGCGGGCAGGTCGACGTTGCGCCCAGCGACCAGATTGCTCCAGAGCGAAATATCGATCTTTGATGGGATAAGATTCTCGAGGATCTTGTCGGCAGCCTCTTCCCGATCTGACTTCGCCAGGTGGTCTCCGAGAACCTGTCCCATGGCAGCAAGCGCGGCCGGCAGAGGCCTACCAACAGCCTCTTCGAAGACCTCGAACAGCTTACTGCCGGTGAGTTCGCGCGCCTTCTGGCGGAACGCTTCGACCTCTTCCTCGGACCAATCTTCGAAGTCGAACATCCTGCCTTCCTCCAATCGGCTCGGCCGCCGCACGATGCCTACAATCCGGCTCGGCGTATCGTAGCCGATGAGGCGATCGGTCGCCATCTGAATAAGCAAATTTGTAGTGACGATCGAAATGTAAAGGTGTGCCTACATATGAGGAAACCTCCCCTCCAAATTTGATGGGAACAGCCCTACAAATTCACTTTCCTGACACAGCAAAATTATTGGGCGCAATACCGCAAAGCTGGGGGACCCATCTTTGCATGCGAATTCGGCGTTGCCGAGCGACAATCTGGCGATTATCGCGTCCCTCGACGACGCCCGATGCCGTTGGCGTCACCGCTTCTGCCATAGCTGTCCAAACGGAAGTCGCCGCCGGCTAGCGCAGCAAGCGCTACGGACCCATATGGACGGTGCTCTTCAACAGATCGGTCTGACGACGCCGCAATATGCGGTGCTGAACTTCCTTCGGACCGAGCCTGGTGCTTCCAACGCCGAACTGGCGCGGCGTTCCTTCGTCACGCCCCAGACGATGCAGGGGATCGTGGTCGCGCTGGAGCGTTCGGGTTTCGTCGTCCGGGCACCGCATGCCAAGCATGGTCGTGTTCAAACGACCGAGCTGACCGATCAAGGCCGCACTGTGCTGGCGGCCGCATCGACGATCGTCGCCGGAGCGGAAGCTCGCTTGCGCGCGGCGTCGGCCCCGCTCGATCCGCAAGCGGTCACCGCTACCCTGCTGAGGTTGGCAGAAGCGCTACGGTGAACGGGCTATCACTTAGGGGCGCCGTGATCTGATCGTACCGCAGAGGCGCCTGTCAGGCTGAAATAAGAGACCGGATGCGCTCCGCCACGGCAGGATCGACGGGGTTGTACACGATCATCCCCAGGTCGGGTCGGCCATCGACCGCGAAACCCGAATACTCCATCTCGATGAGGCCGAGTTCGGAGTGACGCAGGCGCTTCGCACCTTCGCCGTGGAAGCGGACATCGTTGTCGGCCCACAGTGCCGCGAACTCCGGGCTGGTCCCGCACAGCTCGGCGACCAATTCACCGATCTCCGCAACAGCGCCTGCGCGCGCGGCGTCCGCGCGAAAAGCGCCGACGACGAAGCGTGCCGTGCTCTCCCAATCCTCCTGCGACCCGCGGATGCGATCGTTGCGAAAAACAAGGCGCAGGATGTTGCGTTCGTGGAGCGGCAGTTGGCTGTAGTCGGTCAGCACCAGGGCCGCTGCCTTGTTCCACGCGACGACGTCCCACGTTGCCGTCTTGATGATGGCGGGGCAGCTCAGCATCGTGTCCAGCAAGCGCTGCAGGCGGGGCGTGACGCTGTCTGCCGCCTTGTAGCGAACCTCCGGTGGGTGACCCAGTGCGAGCATGAACAGATGCTCGCGTTCGGCTTCGGTCAGCATCAGTCCGTTGGCAATGCGGTTCAGCACATCGGGAGAAGGCGCGCCGCCCCGCCCTTGCTCGAGCCAGGTGTACCAAGTCGGGCTAATGTTACTGCGCTGCGCTACCTCCTCACGACGAAGACCCGGCGTACGGCGCCGCTGCGCCGGATAACCGAGTGCAGCCGGATCAAGCCGGCTACGGCGATCGCGTAGATACAGGCCCAATCGGTTCTCGGTTACAGTCGCCACATCACATCCTGTCAGCGATCATAATAGGATCACGTCACTACTTTTACCCGCTTAGCCGTGTCCCGACAAAGGCTGCATCTGCAATGGAGAACGTCAGATGCGTATTTTCGTCACGGGCGCAACCGGGTTCATCGGTTCGCATGTCGTTTCTAAACTGATCGGTGCCGGGCATCAGGTCCTTGGTCTGGCACGATCCGATGCTGCGGCTGACGCATTGATCGCGGCCGGGGCCGAAGCGCACTGCGGCGATATCGAGGATCTCGACAGCCTCCGGTCGGGCGCAGCGCTCGCCGACGGCATCATCCACACCGCGTTCGACCATGACTTCTCAAAGTTCGTGGAAAATTGCGAGAAGGACCGCCGCGCTATCGAAGCACTCGGGACCAGTTTCGTTGGCACGTCGAAGCCGCTCGTCATCACGTCCAGCACCGTGATGGGATCGGCCGCGCCTGGCGAACGAGCGTCGGAGGATGTGTTCAACAGCGCCGGCCCAAACCCGCGCGTGGCGTCGGAGCTAGCGGGGCAGGCGCTGCTCGATCGCGGCGTCCATGTCATCACCATACGCAACTCTCAGATCCATGATGCCCGGAAACAAGGTCTGGTGAGCGACGTGCTCGCGCTCGCCCGCAACAGGGGCATTTCTGCCTATATTGGGGAGAGTGCTAACGCTTGGTCAGCCGCTCATATCTCCGATACCGCCCTCCTTTACCGCTTGGCACTGGAAAAGAATGAGGCGGGGGCCCGCTATCACGGCACCGCCGAAAGCGCGATCAGCTTCCGCGATATCGCCGAGGCGATTGGCAAGCATTTTGGTCTGCCGGTACGTTCGCTGAGCACCGATGAAGCAAGCGATCACTTCGGTTGGCTGGGGGCTTTCGTCTCCAAGGACATGTCGGCCGCTAACGCTCTCACCCGCCAGCGCCTCAGTTGGAATCCTCAAGGACCGACTCTGCTTGAGGACCTACGCGCGATGACTGCTTAGGTCATTGTCGCGAGATGAACGAATGGCAGAAGTTGGGGAGCCGAAAGAAAGTCTGGAATGACCGCAAATGGGTCTGTCGGCTAGAAATGGGCGCGACGGCAACTCAAAGCTACCGCACCTTTAGATAACCTTCGGCCATCAGTCGAAATGCAGCAATGGCTTGGGGAAGCGCTTCTTCCGGGTCCTCGCTGGCGGACACCCAAAGGGCGGCATTGAAGGCTGCGCCGCTAAGGAGTCGCGATGCGGCCTCGACATCGACTAACTGCATGACCTCGTCCGCGATCAGTTTGGCGATGGCCTGCTTGGTGACCTCGAGGCAGGCATTTTGGGAAGGCCATGTCGCGGGGTCGCCGAGGAAAGCCGGGCCATCCAGCAGCACGATACGTCGAACCTCGGGATCAAGCGCCATTTCGATGTAGGCCTCACCTTCAGCGATCAGCCGTTGCCAGTCGGTATCAGCACTAGAACCCGCACGTCGCGCCCGCTCGGCCATTTCACTATCAATTTGCGCAACCACGGCAGCCAGCAAACCCCTCTTGTCGCCAAAGCTGTGATAGAGCGCGCCGCGGGTTAGGCCGACTTCCGCAGTCAAATGATCCATCGACGCGCCCGCGAAACCGGAAGCGGCAAATGCCTTGCGAGCCGCACTGATCAGTTTCGTGCGGTTTTCTTGCATGGTTTCAACGCGTCGCCTCATCGCCGAGTCACCTCATTTCGCATACGCCGCGTATGTGAAGTTGACTATTGCGGCTCGATGCCTCACATACGCGTCGCATATAAATCGTCCAAGCAGTCGCTTTGATCCCAGCGACCGCGAGCTTCCTTGTCATACGTTCGGAGAAACGATCCATGGCTCAGCGTCACGCA
Source organism: Sphingomonas sp. Leaf34 (assembly GCF_001421805.1). Lineage (GTDB taxonomy): Bacteria > Pseudomonadota > Alphaproteobacteria > Sphingomonadales > Sphingomonadaceae > Sphingomonas. The sequence goes on from NZ_LMLC01000002.1 coordinate 11,489, forward strand.
GTCTTCCCTGCCAAGCGGCACGCCCTTTATGAAGCTCACGGCTATTCGGCCGCTATACGGTCAGGCGATCTTCTGTTTGTCTCGGGTCAGGTTGGTAGCCGGGACGATGGCTCACCCGAACCCGACTTCGAAGCGCAGGTGCGACTAGCCTTTGCAAATCTGGAGGCCACGCTGCGGGCAGGCGGGTGTAGCTTCTACGACATTTTGGATGTCACGACATTCCATACCGATCCCGAGCAGCAATTCGAGACGATCATGGCCGTGAAAGCCGAATTATTTCCAGAGGCGCCGTATCCGGCGTGGACTGCGCTCGGGGTAAATTGGCTGGCGGGGTTCGACTTCGAGATCAAGGTCACAGCCCGCATACCGTCCGAAGGCTGAGGCGGGACTCGGTCAGCCCTCCCTGCGCTGATGCACGACCGACGACGAAGGTGAACAAACGGCAGGTCTTGGGAGGCGTGCTGGACGGGCAGAGTGTCGCCTTCTGGGTCTTCTTGGGTCTGACCTAGGCCGCGGGTGGGCACGGTCCGTACAAGGTATCGATTTGGGCGGCGTTCTGCTTAAGCGACCCGAGTTTTGCCTTCGCGCGCAAAGCGTCAGTGACCGCATTAGTGTTCGCCAGTGGAAGCGGCACGCGGTTGCCGCGGTTGCAGGTCCATTGCGTGCAGTATAGCTGTTGACCGGAGAGCTTGAGCTCGACGCGGTCCGTTAACATCGCAAAGTTGCGCGGATCAATCTCGTCTTCAGAGGCCAGCGGCGCCATGAGGCGCAAGGCAGTCAGCTGGAAGGCTGGATTGGCATCCGCATGTTGGACGAGCAGCCAAGCCGCGCTGGATGCCGCGTCACCTACCTTTGAACGCGTTGGCCAGCCCTCATGAGCCACCTTGGTCGAAAGCCAAGCCGTATTACCTTGATCGCGGTCGTCCAGGGCACGCAGAAGAATGCCTTCGTAAACGATCCGTTCAAGCGACGAATAAGCGGCGGTTTGCCCCTCATGGCGCTGGCTTTCGACCCATGCGAAACGCAAGGTCTGCTCGCCGAGTGGTCGGGTGCGCAGTTGCTCGGCATAGTTGCCTTGATCGATCACCTGCTGCTCTAAAAGCGCGGTCGCACGAATAATACCGAGTGCATATGGCCGGACGCGATCGAGCGCAGCGGAAAACGCAGGCCATGTCACGTCCGCTGGTATTGGGAGCTGTACGAACTGACGGCACGGTGCAGGCCGCGTATAGACGTCCTTACCAGGATCAAAACTTTGGCCCATCGTGGCCAGTAGGCCTTTCATTGCCGTACGCGACTGGCTTTCACAGTTTTCATTCCACTCCAAAGCAGCGATGAACACCTGCTTGTCCACAGCTGTCGCATCAGCAAACCGCCCGCGTAACCATCGGTAATCGCCAGGTTCGACGATGTCGTTGTGCAAGAAAGAGGTGAGGGCGGGTGGGACACCGGGGACACTCTGCGGCTGAGTCCCTGCACTGGCGGAAGCCGATCCGAGGAGTATGGCACTCAAACCCAGTCGGAATGCCCGCACCGATATTCTCCGTCAGCATCAACTGATTGATGCGACGGGCCGCTTGAAAAGACAACAGCGGCAATAATGTTCGATCTCAGCTCCAGCGTGCCCTCGGAAGGTAGCTTCGCTGGGTTCTCCAACTTATACCATCCAGCTAGCGGATCCTTCCTGGGAAAGGCGGCAGCTGCCCAATGTCTGCTATCGCGGCGTGCTTCGCCGAAAACGGACCGTCCGCAGTCTTCTCCTTTCAAGCCATCGAGGCAATGGATCATCCGCCGAACGCTACCGCTCAGCCCGATGAACGAATGCCTGAAGTTGGGAGGCGGGAAAGGGCACTTGAATGTCCGGATGTGGGTCAGAATTGCTTTCCATCGCGGACTGAAATCAACAGGCGCGGCCGGCGATCTATAAGCGTCGTGAGACATAATATTCTTGCAAATCTCAATAGGTTAAAGGTGCGCCTGCTCGCGCTCGCCTCAACGATCATGACAAAACCGTTATATTGCTAGTGACTCGCAACAGCAGACGACGTAGAGGCCTCCCGATAACGGGGGTTCAGTATGAGTTTTTCGAGTATATTGCTGGCAAGCGCAGCGTTTGCCGGGGCACCTTTGCCAGCTCCGGCTGAGGAGCCAAGGACGGTGGAACCGTCCACCGGATCGGACGATGCGCAGAAGTCCGACGAAATCATGGTCATCGGCAAAAGCTATGGTCGTGCGGTCGGCAAGACCGTGACGCCGCTCAAGGACACGCCGAACACCATTACCGTGATCGATCGCGATCAGATCGAGGCGCAGAACCTGTTCACGCTGGAAGACGCTCTGACCGCGACCAACGGCATCACCGTCAATGGCGTCGGCAGCGAGGATCCGTCGTTCTTTTCGCGCGGGTTCGCGATCACTAATTACCTGATTGACGGCGTCCCGAGTTTTGCGTTCAACTTCCCGTCCGCCGTGCCGGACCTGTTCTTCTACGATCGGCTGGAAGTGTTGCGCGGCCCAGCTGGCCTGTTCAGCGGGTCGGGCAATCCGGCGGGCAGCATCAACATGGTGCGCAAGCGACCGCTCGACGGGTTCAGGATGCAGTCGAGTGCGGGCGCCGGTAGCTATGACAATCTCCGGTTCGAGCTCGACGTCTCGACGCCAATCGGCACCAAGGCGGGCTTGCGGTTCGGCGCGATGGCACAGGACCAGGATCAGTTCTTCGCCACCGCGCACCGCAACCGCATCGGCGGGTTCGCGGTCGGGTCGCTGGAAATCGGCGATCGCACCACGCTTACCGTCGGCGGCTATTACGACCGCTTCCGCCCGGCGGTGCAGTCGGGCCTGCCCGGCATCATTGGCGGCGTTGACGGCAGTGACGGGCGGCTGCTCGACGTGAAGCGGTCGACCTATCTCGGCGCCGACTGGAACCGGTTCAACGCCGAGACCTGGACCGGGTTCGCCGAACTCGCGCACAGGATCAGCGATCGCTGGACGTTGCGCGCGACCGGCCTGTTCACCGACGTCGATCGCGTCGACATCTACAGCTATATCGGCAACCAGCCGGTCACCGCGACCAATGGCTCGACCAGCCACATCGCCTATCGCGGCGACAGCAAGCAGCAGACGCGTTCGTTCGACTTCAACGGCATTGGCAGCTTCCCGCTGTTCGGGCGCGACCAGACGCTGATCCTCGGTACCGATTATCAGGCGAGTTCGGGCACGTCGTATTTCACGCGGTTGTCCAATTATGCGCGGATCGACGTGTACAACCCGGTGTCGCCGTCCGAGCCGCCCCTGAACCCGTATGGGGCCTCGCCCTATTATCCGGTGCAGGGGACGGGAGCCACCTGTCCCAGTTCCAGCACCACGATCACACCCGCGCCCGCCAATTGCGTGCTGCAGGTCTACGGCGGTTCCTCGACCGACGTCGAGCAGTACGGCATCTATGGGCAGATGCGGCTGAGCCCGCTCGCCGGCCTGACGCTCATCGGTGGCGGGCGCGTGACATGGTGGGATACCACGACGACCACGTTGCTGACACCAAGCGGTGTCTTGCCGCCGTCGACCCGCTACGGGATCGACAACCGCTTCACGCCCTATGCCGGTATTGTCTGGGACGTAACGTCGCAGCTCAATCTCTATGCGAGCTATGCCGACAGCTTCACGCCGCAGGCGGCACCGGTCGGCCGGGCACGTCCCGATGGTCAGCAGATCGAGCCGCTGGTCGGTGCGCAATATGAGGCGGGCACTAAGCTTTCGCTGATGAACGATCGCCTGCTGCTGTCTGCGGCAGCGTATCAGATCACACAGACCAACCGGTTGTTCAACGATCCCGATATCCAGACCGTCGTGCTGCAGACCGGCAAGGTTCGCTCGCGCGGTATCGAGGCCGAGGCGACCGGCGAGATCCTGCCCGGCTGGCGGATCAATGGCGGCTATACCTACACCAAGACCAAGTATCTGGAGGACCAGACCACCGCGTTCGAGGGGCTGCCGCTCGTGCCGATCGTGCCCAAGCACATGATCAAGGCGTTCACCAACTACGCCCCGGTCGATGGGCCACTGGCAGGCGCGAGCCTTGGCGGTAGCGTAACGTGGTTCAGTTCGACCTATGGCGGCAATGCGCCGGTGTTCAACGCCGACGGTACGCTGCGCACCCGGTCCACCATCGTCCGCCAGCCAAGCTATGCAGTGCTTGACCTGCGCGCAGGCTATAAGTTCAACGAGAGGGTGGGTGTCTCGGTCAACGTCGCGAACGTACTCGACAAGAGCTATTACGCGCGCATCGCCGCCACCGGCCGCGGCAACTACTACGGCAGCCCGCGCACCGCGTTCGCGACGCTTCGGTACAGCTTCGAATGACGGCGGGCGATGCGCATGCCCGTGCGCGCTGGGCGCGGCGCGGCGACATCGCGCTGCGCGTCGTCGCCTCCGTGCCGCTCGCTTATGCAACCGCGAGCCTGTGGGCGATGGCGCTTGCGCGGCTGCTGCCGGGGGATCGTGCCGAGGCGACCGTCACCGCCGCGCTGATCGCGCTCGCCTTGTGCGCGCTTGCGGCGATGTGGGCGTTCGCGGCCCGTAGCGGTTGGCGCGCGATCTGGACACTCGGCCTCGCAGCGGCGGTTGCGGCCGCAATCACGTGGATATCGATCGGCGCGACGGGGCGGGTATGAGCAAGGGCTTCCGTCAGTCGCAGGCGTTCCTGCACACCTGGTCCGGATTGCTGCTTGGCTGGATCCTGTTCCTCGTCTTTGTCGCCGGCACGATCGCGTTCTGGCGCGAGGGTCTGAACCGCTGGATGCGGCCCGAGATCGCGCGCGTCGAACAGCCTATGCGCGTGCTGGCAGGGTCGCAAGCGTTCCTTGCTCGCAAAGCGCCCGATGCGAAGAGCTGGATTATCCCGGTAGCGACGGAACGATCGCCCGGTGCGCAAGTCTTCTGGGTGCCGCAACCCAAGCCCGGCGAAGAACGTGGCAGGCGAGGCAGGCGAGGGCGCGGCGACACGCAGGCACTGATCGGTGCCGACGGACAGGTCGCGCAGGCGCGCGAGACGCGGGGCGGGGAGTTCTTCTACCGGTTCCACTTCGATCTCCACTACATGCCGGTGATCTGGGCGCGGTGGCTGGTCGGGTTCGCGACCATGATGATGCTGGTGGCGATCGTCAGCGGGATCGTCACGCACAAGAAGATCTTCAAGGACTTCTTCACGCTGCGACGCGCCAAGGGCCAGCGATCCTGGCTCGACGGTCACAATGCGACCGCGGTGCTGGCGCTGCCGTTCCACCTGATGATCACCTATACCGGGCTGGTCACGTTGATGACGCTGCTGATGCCGTGGGCGGTCGTCGCCAATTATAATGATCAGAATACCCTGTTCGCCGCGCTGTTCCCGGCCGCCAACGTGGTCGAGCGGACCGGCCGTCCCACGCCGTTGATCGATCTGCGACGGATCGCGACCGACGCCGAACGCCGACTCGGCGCGCCCGCCAGTCTCATCGAGGTCAGCGATCCCGGCGACGCCGCTGCACGGGTCACGATCAGCCAGAGCGCCAATTCAATGCTGTCCTCGCGGACGCCGCGACTGACCTATGACGGCGTGACCGGGCGCCTCGTCTGGCGTTCGCCGCCACCGGGCGCCGCTGCCGAGACCGCGGGCGCGATGATCGGGCTCCACGCCGGACGGTTTGCAGGCGACGGCGGCCGCTGGCTCTACTTCCTGTGCGGGATCGCGGGCACGCTGATGGTCGCGAGCGGTCTCGTGCTATGGACCGTCAAGCGTCGCGAGCGCCTGCCCGATCCGACCCGGCCGCATCTCGGGTTCCGCCTCGTCGAGCGGCTCAACGTCGCGGTGATGGGCGGTTTCCCCCTCGGGATCACGTGCTTTTTCTGGGCCAACCGCCTACTCCCGGTAGCACTTCGCGGACGCGCCGATTGGGAGATGCACATGCTGTTCATCGCTTGGGCTGCCGCGGCGCTGACGGCCTTCGTCGTCAGGCCGGCGCGCGTTTGGCATTCGCTATTCGCGGTGACCGGGGTGCTGCTCGTTGCGTTGCCAATGTACGACGTCGTCGCGACCGATCGCGGGTTGTTCGCGTCGCTGGCGATAGGCGACATGATGATCGCCGGCATCGATGCGGCGATCTCGGTCTTCGGGATAGGGTTTCTGCTGCTTGCCCGCCGCGTCGCGCACCATCGTCCCGCTGCAAAGCGCGTTCGCAGGGCTGAAGCCGCCACCGCCTCCAGGGTTCCGGAGCCCACCGAATGAGCGTCCTGTCACTTCTGCTCGCCAGCGCCGCGTTCTTCCTGCTTGGCCTGGCGACCGACGCGCATCATCGCCGTCGGTTCGGGGCATGTCCGCAGGCAGCGCGGTGTAAAATGTTGCGGACCGGCGGCTGGCTTTCGCTGGTCGTGAGCGTCGCGCCCGCGCTTCTTGCTCAAGGATGGATCTTTGGACCGATCCTTTGGGCAGGCGCAATCATGGCCGGCGCCGGGATCGCCTTCCTCGCGCTAAACTTCGTTCCAGCTCGCGCCAACGCGCGATCCTGAAAAACCGTAGCTCAGGGGTTTTCCCTTGCGCAGCAGTCATCCTCTACATCCCTGCAGTCGTACAGCCCCAGGTCGCGACAGCCAAGGAGAATGGCACGATTTCACTTCCGGACGGCGTTGCACAGACCATGCATCGCATCACGACGACCTCGTATGTCGCCCATTTAAGTGGTGACGCTGTTGCGCAACGAGCGGGCAGTGTTTTCCAGATCAAAACCTCTGACCAATTGCGGTCAGACCGCCAAACCAGGGGTCTCATCGGTAAGCGCTTCCAACCGCCTGTGTAATGGATTGGCGTGCAGGTGCGGCGCATCGATCTGATGAATGAATGGCCGATATTGGGCAGCCGACACGAGCCTACGAATGTCGGCTTGTGGGTCAATGCGCCACTGCCTGCGCGTTCTCAAGCGTTTGGGCCCTCCTTCGGCGGATGCAGGCAGCTCTGCGTCATGGAAAGTCTCTGCTGCCGGATATCTTCGTGGCCGCGACGGCTCTCAGCGGCCATCGCCAACGCAGCCTCGTCAAGCCGCCGCTGCACTGCCTTGGCCTCCGTTCCAAGTTGCCACGACGCGTCGAGAGCGGTTGATCGATAGCGGTAGACGGACTCGTAAACCGAATGTTCGCCGTTCGATCGCTTGATAGCGGTTGCGTCCTTATAGGCTTGGACCAAGCCGTAGCACTCGACCGAGTTGTGCAGCACCTCTTCGAACTTGTGTCGGTGATACCATGTTCCGGCCAACATCGGTGGGACCGTAATCAATGCGGCGATCATCAGCAGCGCAGGTTCTCCCGTCTGGAGCCGACGCCTCACGCTCACGGGTTCGTCACGATATCCCGAAGCCTGTCCAAGGAAGGCAAACTGCCCACTCTTCAATGCCACGTACACTGCGAGAAAGATGAGGGCGATCCGCATTAGGGCGCCGGGAGCGGCATCGGGGTGGAGATCGCGGCGACCTTGCCCTGGGGGCCGAGCACGAGCGCCATCATCACGTTCCCCTGCGCGAAGTGCAGCCGGTATTCATCGCCGCCGAGCGGATCGGGTCCCTCGAAAGTCATCGACTGAAGGGCACCAAGCGCGGCGAACTGCGTGTGCAGCGCCGGCAGCGCGTCGCGCACCTGTGCCGCCGCGGCGGGCGCCATTAGGGTGTAGTCGGGCACGCCGCTGGCATAACCCGCCACGATTCGGCGCAATGCGTCCTCCGATCCAGGAAGCGGCGCTGACCGCGGCGCGAAGACGCGCTCGGCCGACGCCGTGGCGATGTCGGTAGCCGGCTTGCCGCCCGCCGTCATCAACGCCGTCCGCAGCGCGTCGGCAGCGGGAACGACGATCTCGGGCTTGACGCCGCGTCCTTCCCAGTTGGTGCCGGTTACGGCGTTCTCCGCGCGACCGAACGGGATCATGGCCGCCATACCGTTCCCCAGTTCGACCATGCCGACCGGATTGGCGCCGCCGCCGGTGACGTCACCGATCAGCGTCCCGATCTTGAGAGCCTGGACATCGTACGCGAACTCCTCGCCGCCTGAGAACGTATCCTTGCTGGTCAGGACGTAGATCGGCACGTTCACGAAACTGGTCGGCGTCGCCTCGCTCGCGAAGCTCTCCCTGATGTAGTCGTTTGTCTTCTCGGTGCGCGACACGATGGTGTTGATCGGGCGACCGGGTGCGACCAGATAGCTGACGAGGTAGGACACCGATGGTGGCGAGCCGCCGCCGTTGCGGCGCACGTCGATGATGAGCGCACGACTGCCGGCGAGAGCGGCCATCGCACGATCGAGCGCCGGCTTGAAGATCATCGGCGGCGGGAAGCCGAGCACCTCGATATAGCCGATGCCGCCCGCGATATGATCGGCACGTAATACGCCGCCTTCGCCGCGCGGCCTTGGTCTCATTGGCCCGGCCGGCGGTGCCATTAGCGACATCACCTTCATGTGCTTGTCGTGCGCGACGCCGGCAAGATCGTTGGTCAGCCGAGCGGCGAACGCGCTCGGATCGTCCAGCGCGGCATAGTCGCCGGCGGCGAGGCCGGCCTGCACCTTGGCGGCCGTCTTCTCCGCGACATCGGGGAAGACATAGCGATCGCGCAGCGCGCTCGCGAGCTTGGCGACGATGTCCTGCCTTTCGGTCGCGGTGAGCGTAGCTGCTCGGGGAACGGCCATGCCGACCGGACCGGGACGAGCCTGACCCTCAGCAGCTACGGGCAAATACAAGAGAACGGACAGCATCAGGATACTGAAATGCTTCATTCCTCGTCTCCTTGGATATCGGAAAGCGTCGCCATCCGCGCCGCGATCGGGACCGCTTCAAGCGCAGCATCCAGCCGATCGAGCACCGCCACGAGCGGGCTGTCGATCTCGGCGAAGAGTCTGTCGAACATGGACGAGAGGCGCGCATTGAAGGTGCGGATTGCCTCTGCCTCCCGCCGTCCCTTTTCGGTCGGCACGAGCCGGCGGCGACGCGCGTCGTCAGGGTCAACCTCGATTTTGACCAGGCCGAGTTGCTCGAACCGCTGCGTCATACGTACGATCAGCGGATGTGAGAGGCGCAGCCGCTGCGCAATCTCGACGACGCCGATCGCGTCCCGTTCGTCGATCATCAGCAGCATCGACGCCCCGCGCGGCGGCACATCGAGCCCCTCCGCCGACAGCATCTCTCCGACCTGGTCGACGATGCGGTCGGAGGCGCGGCGCAGCCGGTGTGCCACGAAAACGTTGCCCCGAGTCTTGATAAAATCGCCCATATGCAAAACGTATCGGTAATTAGGTACGTGTCAAGTTACCGATATTCCGCGGTCATGGTCTATGCGGCATCTGAGAGGCCGGGGTTGTTTCCCTTTCGTAATCTTTTCCACGATGGTTGACGTGCCGTCTGGCAGAGAAATGCGTGCGGCATAGCCCTACCTTCTGAGATGAATGAACGGCAGCTTTCGGGAAGCGGCGAGGGCGGCGCGAATGACCGCAACTGGGTCAACGCGAGAATCCGGCTTCCGCCTCGCTGGTCATCTGAAACTAGGCGAGCCAAGTATCTGGACATCCAGACTGCTCACAAATTCGTTGCCCGCGAACGACAAATTTAATCCCACGGCGGCCGGTCAAGGACCTTTCCCCTGACATTCACTCTGGAGAGAATTAAACTTGCATCGTATTTTCGTTTGGGGCATCGATTGGCATCGGCACCGAAGAGTGCCATCGCCATAGGAGAGGATTATGCGGCTTCGTTCGTGCTGGCTCGGTGTGTCCGTGCTTGCCCTGCTCTCGACGGGTCAGGCCGTCGCTCAGTCAGTTCCCGCCGATCCCGGCGCTTCGACCGAACAGGCGGAAAGCCCCGCGCCGCAGCAGGGCGACATCATCGTCACCGCGCGCCGCCGCAACGAGAATCTCCAGACCACGCCGTTGTCCGGCTCCGTCCTGTCAGGCACCGATCTGGCGAACAAGGGCGTGTCGAGCGTCGATGCGCTCCAGTTCGCCACACCGAGCGTGGTGGTGAACAATTTCGGCCAGGGCATCGACTTCAATGTCCGCGGCATCGGCAAGGGCGAGCACAACACGCAGACCGCGACCGGCGTCATCACCTACCGTGACGGTGCACCGACGTTCCCGGGCTATTTCGCGCAGGAACCCTATTACGACGTCGCAAACATTCAGGTGCTGCGCGGTCCGCAAGGCACGATCGTCGGCCAGAACGCTACTGGCGGCGCAGTGTTCGTCAACAGCAACGACCCCATCATCGGTGGCGGCTATCGTGGCTATATCAATGCGAACGTCGGCAATTATTCGGACGTTGGCGTGCAGGGCGCGGTGAACATCCCAGTGAGCGACACGCTGGCCGCGCGGTTCGCGGTCTATGGCCAGCGACGCGACGGCTTCTACGACATCACCGGGCCGGGTGGATCGAAATATACCGGCAACAACGGCGACGTGCGCCAGATCGCCGGCCGCTTCAGCCTGTTGTGGAAGCCTACGTCGCGGCTGTCGATCCTGTCGAAGACCGACGTCGACTATCTCGACATGGGGGCCTATCCCGCCAGCCCGTTCACCAACCAGTTCCGGTACCTGCCGGTTGGGAGCACGACGCCGAACCCCAATTACCGCGACTTGTTCGACATCACCGCGAACTCCCCGCAGGAGGCGCGTGACAAGTTTTACCGTTCGATTCTGCGCGTGAACTACGAGTTCGACAACGGAATCCAGCTGCGATCGGTCAGTGCTTATGCGAGCGGCAACACCAAATATCGCTCCGACCTGGACGGCACCGCGACAGCGAACCGGACGTTCTTCGACAGCGTTGACGAGCGCCAATATTCTCAGGAATTGACGCTGATCTCGCCTGATACGTCGCGCGTCTCGTACCTTGTCGGTGCGTTTGGTGTCTGGAACAAATACGACTTCAAATCGCCCTACCAGTTCGTGATCGGTGCTCCGCTCGGTAATCCGCTGACCGAATACCGGTTGCAAGGTATCAACCCGAACCGTTCGCTGGCCGCCTTCGGGCAACTTGGCTTTGCGATCACGCCCAAGCTAAAGGTCGAGGTCGGGGGCCGCTACACGACCAGCCGCAGCCGCAACGATATCGATGTTCTGCAGTACGGCACGCCTATCGTCGCAGAGCAGAAGACCAGCTCGAACGATTTCTCGTACAAGGCCTCGCTCGGCTGGGAGGTCAGCCGCGACCATTATCTCTACGGTTTCGTCGCGACCGGGTTCAAGCCGGGCGGGCTCAACGTACCTGTTGGCTTGGGCAACCCTGCGCCGTTCGGTGCGGAGCAGGTCACATCCTACGAAGCCGGCTGGAAGGCGAACTTCCTCAACCGTCGTATCAGGACCAGCGTCAGCGCCTTCTACAACGACTATGAGGCTTTCCAGGTTACGATCGGCAACCCGACCATCCCGGTGTTCGGGCTCCAAGTGAACGTTCCTGGCAAGACCAAGATCTACGGGATCGAGGCCGAGGCTGACGTGAAGTTCGGCAATCTGACGTTCGACGTCGGTATGAACGTGTTGCGCAGCGAACTCGGCCAGTTCTTCGCGACCGATCCGCGCATCCTGGCAGTTGCTGCCTGCAACGTGAACACCGGGCCCGCCAGCGTATCGTGTCGTAACCTGAAGGGTGTCGACCAGAGCTATGCGCCGAACTTCACGTTCAACGTCGGCGCCAGTTACGAGATCGCGCTTGGCGGCGGCTCGACGCTGACGCCGCGCGCGAATTATGGGCACATCGCGCCGCAATGGGCGACCTTGTTCCAGAACCGCGCGCTCGGCGATCGACTGGAGGCGCGCAATATCGTCAACGCACAGCTCGCCTATAATCGCGGCACGGTCACGCTGACCGCTTACGGGACGAACCTCACCGATCAGCATTATCCTGCTGCGCTCAACAGCGGGCTCTATTTCGCGGGATCGCCGCGGCAATATGGCCTGAAGCTCCTGAAGGCGTTCTGACGACCATGCAGAGCTTCGGACTGACGGTAGACAAGTTCCTCGACCACGCCGGCAAATGGTTCGGCGATCACGAAGTGGTCTGGGCGGAGAAGGGCGTTCCGGTCGCACGCTTCGGCTATGCGGACCTGCGCGAGCGGGCCAACCGATTGTCGGGCGCGCTGGTCGCGCTCGGCGTTCAGCCGGGCGACCGGATCGGCACGCTGGCCTGGAACACGCGGGATCATCTCGAAGTCTATTACGGAGTGATGGGAATTGGCTGCGTCTGCCACACGCTCAACCCGCGACTGACTCCGGCGCAGTTGGCGGCGATGATCAACGAGGCGGACGACCGTATCCTGGCGGTCGCAACCGACATGATGCCGCTGATCGCCCAGATTCTCCCGCACTGTCCCGGTGTCCGGCACGTCATCGAACTGGACGATGACGAGGCAGAGCCAACGAACGGCGCGACCTGGTCAAAACAAGCCTTGGTCGCGGCGCATGGCACGCCCGTAAACTGGGGCGCGTTCGACGAGAACGCGCCTGCGGGGCTCTGCTACACGTCGGGCACCACGGGGCGGCCGAAGGGCGTTCTCTACACGCACCGATCCAACTATCTGCACACGCTTCGGGCTCTGCAAGCCGATGTCGTGGGACTGACGGCACGCGACGTGCTGCTGCTCGCGGTCCCGATGTTCCATGCCAATGGCTGGGGACTGCCGTTCGCGGCGCCCGCGGCGGGCACAAAGCTGGTCCTGCCCGGTCGGCATCTTGACGGCGCCAGCCTAGCGCAGATCATGCGCGACGAGGCAGTGACGGTGGCGGTCGGCGTGCAGACCGTATGGCTCGGGTTGGTCGATCATCTCGATCGCACGGGCGAGGACCTACCATCGCTGGAACGCGTGATTATCGGCGGGTCGAACTGTCCCGATGCATTACTCGATCGTCTTCAGACGCGGCTCGTCGCGCGGGTGCAGACGAGCTGGGGAATGACGGAGCTTTCGCCGATCGGGACGATATCACCGGCCACCGCCGCGCCGGGATCGTCTGGGTCCGCAGGCCCGCCGCCACTCGGGCTGGACCTCAAGCTGACCGATGTAGACGGCGTTGGCCTTCCCGAACAGCGCGGCATGCAGGGGCATCTGAAGGTGAGGGGGGCGAGCGTCCTGGATCGATATTTCGACGCCGATACGGTGGCGCTCGACGACGAGGGCTATTTCGACACGGGCGATCTCGCGACCATCGACTCGGCCGGCAACCTCACCATCTGCGGCCGTGCGAAGGACCTGATCAAGTCGGGCGGCGAGTGGATCAATCCTGCCGAGATCGAGGCGATCATCGGCGCGCATGCCTCCGTACGGCACGTCGCTGTGATCGGGCGACCCGATCCGCGCTGGGGTGAGCGTCCGTTACTGGTTGTGGAGGGTGAACCGAGCAACGACGCCCGCATGTTGCTGGACCTGCTACGCGGGAAAGTCGCCGACTGGTGGATCCCCGACCGCGTCGCAATGGTCAGCATGATGCCGCTCGCGTCGACCGGCAAGATCGACAAGACCCGGCTCCGCACCGACTATGAGCAGGGGCTGATCGTCGCCGAGCAGGTGTGACGGCGTGCCGCTAGTCGCAAGTCGCGACCGGCGGCAGGTTCGGCGCGGCCAACCCGACGTTCCAGTTCCACCCGATCTTGCCGGTCGCGCGACGCCGGCACATCACGCTCTCGTTCAGCGCAAACATCCCCGGCATCAGCGTCTGCTGCACCACCGGTGTTGCGCCGAAATGCATATAGCTCTGGTTCGCGTCATAGGCGGGCCACCGCGCGGCGTTGCGCGCGACAGGCTTGCCGTCGCGAACGAAGCTCGCCCAGTAATCGATCATCGCATCCGACAATGCCCGTTCGCCCTCGGTATCCGGCACCTTCGGCCAGCGCGGCGGCGTGCCGTCGAAATTGCCGAACACAAACGGCAGTTCGCTCGCATGAAAGGCATGAAGACCGGCTTGGTCAGCAGCGGGATAGCCGTGATCAAAAAGATAAAGATACGCCGGGACGCCCAGCGCCGCCTGCTTCCGCACCAGCCGCTCCGCAGTCCAGCCATATAGCGCGTCGCGTGTCGTTGCGAGAATGCTCTCTGGATAGCTGCTGGCGGGATAAAGCCGCAGGAACGCATCGGACAGGTCACCGTAGCGGTCGCGGATCGTGCGCTCATACGCCTCCGCGGTCTGCGGCGGCTTGGGCGCGAGCATCTTCAGCGAGCGGATCTCCCCCTGGTTGAAGCCGGCGAGCACGGGCACGGCCGCCTGCTTGCCCTGGTCGAACGCGTCCACCATCTGCTGCGGCAGCACCGCGCCATCGACCACGCCGAACGGCGCGAAGCCGAGCTTGGCGGAGGTATCCGTAAGCGCTTGCGCGTCCATTGCGCGGAGGCTCTCGACGTCCGGCATCTGCAACGCACCGGACAGCAATTGTCCGCCGCCTTCGCCTGACGGCGCACCGAACACGCTTTTGCGCAATTCAGGCATCGAGATCATGTATGAACTCTCCGCGATCGCCTTGGCGAACAAACCATGCGCCGCGGGCGACGTCATCAGGTACAGCGCGCTCAGACCGCCGGCGGACTCGCCCGCGATCGTCACGTTGCGCGCATCGCCGCCGAACGATCCGATGTTGTCGCGCACCCATTTTAGCGCGGCGATCTGGTCGAGCAGGCCGTAATTGCCCGATACGCGCTGCGACGACTCACGGCTCAGCCACGGATGTGCAAGCCAGCCGAGCACTCCCAGCCGGTAGTTGATCGAAACGACGATCACCCCGCGCTCGGCGAACTTCCGGCCGTCATAGGTCGGCTCGCGGCTCGATCCGGTGACGAGTGCACCGCCGTGAATCCACACCATTACCGGCGCATTCTTCGCGTTGGCGGGCGTCCAGACGTTGAGCGACAGGCAGTCTTCACTGACGGGCATCGGCGGACCCGAATAGATCGTCGTGGTGCCGCCCTGGGGCTGCACGCATGCCGGCCCGAAATCGATCGCCGCACGCTCGCCCGACCAGCGCGGCAGCGCGACGGGCGCACGCCAGCGCAGTTTGCCGGTCGGCGCGGCTGCGTAGGGAATGCCCTTGAAGACGCGGACGTCGCCTGCGGCCGTGCCCGACACGCGGCCTGCAGGCGCATCGACGACGGGCGCTCTGTCTGCTGCAAAGACGGGCGTAGCGCTCGCGAGCAGGAGCGAAACCAGACTGTGATACGCCTTCATATGCGGGAATCCTGACGGGACAGCGTGCGCGCGAGCCAGAGGAACAGGCCGATCGCGACTGCGTAGAATGGGGTGAGCGTGTAAAGCGACAGCTGCAGCGGATTGGTCGCGCCATGTGCGGCGAACCAGTCGCTGGCGGCACCGACCCAGGTCGGTCCGAGGCCGAGGCCGATGAAGTTCATCACCAGCAGCAGCAACGCACCCGCCAGCACGCGCTGGTTGGGCGCAGCTTCCTCCTGCACCAGCGTCACCGAGCAGGAGAGGTAGAAATAGTTGAAGAACATCACGATCGTCAGCAGGGCGAGCGCCAGCGGCCAGGTCGGTGCCCAGACGAACGCCAGGTAGAACGGCATCGACACCGCCAGGGACACTGCCGGCGCGATCGCGAAGACGCGGCGCGATCCGCGGGTGAAGCGGTCGATGATCCGCCCCGACGCGATCATCCCGCCGCCCATTCCGACCACGATCGCGACGGCGTACCAGATCGCGATCTCGGGCAGCGTCATGCCCTTCTCCCGGATCAGGAACAGTACCGCGAAATTGCCGAGGCCATAGGTGACGAACTGCGTTGCGCCGCTGCCGAACGCGGCCAGCGTCATCACCGGGTTTGCGAAGAACGCCTTTACCGTGCCCCAGAACGGCGCACGGTCGCGCGTGACTGCATCGCCGTCGGTCGCACCGTCCCGCGCCGGCTCGCGGATTATGAACGGCAGGGCGATGGCGGCGACGATGCCGACGATGCCGATCGTGATGAACGCGTCGCGCCAGTCATAGGCCGCCGCGATCGACGCGCCGAGTGCGATCCCGAGCGCCGCACCGATCGGTGGGCCCAGATTGTAGATGCCGAACGCCACGCCGCGCTTGCCCGGTGCGAAGGTATCCGTGATCAGCGCATAGGAGGGCGGGACGCCGCCCGCTTCGCCGAACCCGACCAGCATCCGGCCGGCCACCAGTTGCGGATACGTACGCGCCATGCCGCACGCGATCGTCGCCGCGCTCCAGATCGCGCAGGCGAGCGCCAGGATGCCGACCTTGCTCGTACGGTCCGCCAGCCAGCTGACCGGGATCGCGATGAAGCAATAGAACATTGCGAAATACAGTCCACCGATCAACCCGAGTTGGCCATCGGTGATATGCAGCGAATCTTGGATCGGCTTGGCGAGGATACCCAGCAGCTGCCGGTCGAGGAAGTTCAGCACGTATACGAAGGTCAGCATCGCCAGCACGATGCCAGGGCGTCGGGCACGCCTGGTAGCTGGGCGTTGCGCCAAGGGTATAACCGGCTGCGACTCCGACGTCGCAACGCTGCTCAGTACTGCCATCAACCTCTCCCACTTGGCGTGGATTATGAGCTTAGAATGCTGGACCTTTCCGAGACTGTCAATGCACACTCTCTTGCGTGTGAACACACGATTGGGAGCGAGCGGTCCTTGACGCCTGCGGCATTAGGCGAGAGTGATCGGGACGTGACGCAAACCGAAAAACCCGCCCGCCGCTCGCGCAAGGCCGACCAGCGTGCCGAGACCATGGAACAGATTTTCGACGCGGCAGAGGAACTGTTTTCGAAGCATGGCCTGCATGGCGTCACGTTGAAGGACGTCGCAAAGCAGGTCGGCGTCCACCACACGCTGCTGAATTACTATTTCAGCGACAAGAAGGCGCTTTTCGACGCGGTCTTCGCGCGACGTGCCGGCGTAACCAGCGAACGCCGAATGAAGGCGCTAGAGGATTATGAGCGTGCATCGGGCGACGCACCGACCGTCGAAGGTGCGCTCCACGCGTTCCTCGACACCGATCTCGATACCTATATCGAAGGCGGGGAGGGCTGGAAGCATTACGCCAAGCTCGGCGCGCAGGTCGCCAACACACCCGAATGGGGCGCCGACCTGATGGACCAGCATTTCGATCCGGTCGTTCTCCGGCTGATCGAACTGCTCAAGCGCGCGCTGCCCAATTGCCCCGAGGACCGCATCTTCTGGGGCTATCACTTCGTCACCGGCGCGCTGATGCTCACTCTCGCCCGCACCGGACGGATCGACAAGCTGTCGGGTGGTCTCTGCCATTCGGACGACTTTCCAGCGGTGAAGGAGGTCATGGCTAATTTCATGGCCGCCGGCTTCCGCTCGATCTGCAGCTAGCGACCACCGACTTAAAGCAAGCGATTGCATCACGCCTCTTATTCGCTATCACGTGAGCGAATAAGAGGCGTGAGAGGATTGGCGATGCTTGAGGGGAAAACCGCGATAGTCACGGGCGCGGGCGGCGGTCTGGGTCGAGCCCATGCACTCTACCTTGCCAGCAAGGGCGCGAAGATACTGGTGAACGACGTGACCGTGGACGCCGCCGAACGCATCGCGCAAGAAGTGCGCGATAGTGGCGGCACTGCGCTGGCATACGCGGCATCCGTCACCGACGATGCGGCGATCGAGGCGATGGTCAGCACGGCGCTCCAAGCGTGGGGGCATATCGACATCCTCGTCAACAACGCTGGCATTCTGCGCGACAAGAGCTTTGCCAAGATGACGATTGCCGACTTTCGCACCGTGGTCGACGTCCACCTGATGGGCGCGGCGATCTGCAGCAAGGCCGTCTGGGAGCCCATGCGCCAACGTGGTTTCGGCCGGATCGTCATGACGACCTCCTCGTCCGGGCTGTACGGCAATTTCGGACAGGCGAATTATGGTGCGGCGAAGATGGCGCTGGTCGGCCTGATGCAAACACTGGCGATCGAGGGCGAGAAGTACGGTATCCGCGTCAACTGTCTGGCGCCAACCGCTGCGACGGGCATGACCGAAGGCGTGCTCGATGCAGCAAGCCTGAAGATGCTTGCACCGGAGCGTGTCTCGCCAGCCCTGCTGGCCCTGGTCGGCGACGACGCTCCCACGCGATCGATCCTGTGCGCCGGCGCGGGCCATTTCGCCGCTGCGAACATCACGCTCACTCACGGGGCCTACGTCGGGATTGCGGCCAATGCTGGCGAGCAGGTCGTTGCACGTTGGGATGAGATCAAGGATCGGGATCAGGAAATTGTCCCCACGTACGGGTTCGTACAGGCAGAACGTGAGGTTGAGGCAGCGAAAGCGGTCGGATGAACAAACGTCCGATACTGGGCAGCCTCAGATACGCAACGAGCGTCCGGAACTGGGTCGTCGCTGACGAGGATTTTTCAACGGTCTTTCGCGGCGATGGTCTCAGCTACCCGCCCACCGAAGTAATCAAATAGACGATGCATTTTACTATTTAAGGCTAAAGGGCAGTGATCCAGCGCTCAAGCTGACCGGTATTACGCATATCACCCGTGTAAACATGTACCGGCCTGGCGGGGACGTTCGAGCCGCGTTTTCTGCCGCGATACACCTTCATCGGAATGACGGCCCGGGCAAAGCCGCTAGGCAGAGCGACTTGCCGTACGTCCATATACAGCGAGTCAGCGCTCGTCTCCTGCCCGACATGAATGCCGCCTAACGCGGTCCATAGATCGACCGCATCAAGGCATGCCGATCCGCATCCCCAGTCCGTCAGCACGAATACGCGCGCCTTCAGCACGGGATTCGTGCCAGCTGCCGCTGGCTTTGCTTCGTCGGCATCCACTTCACGCCAGAGCGACTGCCTGAGGGCACGGGCAGATGTCATGCCCTTCGCTGTACGAGCAGCCCAGTCTTTTGCCGCCTGCGAGACATCGGCGGAATTCTGCCAGGCGGTACGATAGCCTTCGAGCGTGGCGATGTTTCCAGCCGAAGCGCGCCAGTCGACGCCTTCTGATCCTGATGGAAGCGCATTCACTGCAGCCTGGCCCCAGAGGATAGCCGCAATCTGATGCGACCAGTCGGACGATCCACCGCCATTGCCTCGAAGGTCGAGCACGATGCGCGGCGCCGCTGCGATCGCGATGGCGTCCTTCGCCATCGATTTGATGATTGGCGTTAGGGACTTGGCATCAGCGCTGTCGGGGTCGCCGTTGAAGCCGGGGAGCGAGAACCAGCGCGTACCGTCAGCAAACGTTCGAGCCGCGAACTCCGGACGCGCCCGCGGTGCAGTAGCGGCAAAACGTGCGTCGAAGTCTGCATCAGGCAGATCGCGCCAGCTGAGCGTCGCGTACTTGAGCTTACCGTCGACCTTGAAGCGGCAGCGGACTGGACGCTTGATGTAAGGGTTGGCAGCGTCGAGGAACAACCGACCACCATTGGTCGCTCGTTGGCTGACAAGTTCCCACCTGCCTCGGAAAGCGCCGACGTTGCGGGCAGCCAGGCGTTGGGCATCAATGCCATCGCAGCTTACGAGCACTGCACCGAGCGGTAGGGGGGCGTCATGCGCTCGGGTCATCACGACCTGACGTCCGGTGCCGTCAAAGCCGGTCAGGAAACCGGGCCAGCGGATCGGCAGGGCGGCTGGCTGGTTGAGGTCGAGCGCGACATGCCCATCGTTGAAGCTCGCCACATAACCGCGCATCGCCCACAGATATCCCGGGTAGTCTCGGACGGTAGCAGCGCGACGCAAGGCTGAAGCCAGCCCTGCATCGTTGCGACGCGCAAAGCCGGGGTCGAGTTTGTTGTAGGGGCCAGGGTGATTGTCGGCGATCTGGTCGTGATAAGCCTTGGCGTCCGTCCGCAGAATCGCTGCCCAGTCGCGAGGTACGTTGGTCGCACCGATCAGCAGAACCGCCGCTGGTATGGCAAGGAACGACAGGTTCATCTCGGCGCCGCCAGTTTGCTCGCTGCCTTCTCAAGATAGGGCCTGACATCAACCGAACTGTAGCCCGGCGTCGTCGAGGCGAAGTGTCGCAACCAGTACCCGTGACCAGCTCCATACACGACAAGGATGCGATCGCCAGGTTTGGCCACATTGATGAGCTTTGCAAAGATCTTCGCATTGCGGAGGTACCACATGGCATTTAGATCTGCGCCAGGTTGCTCCTTATCGTCGCCAATTCGCAGCAGGGAGTAGTACGAGTCTTGGCCACCCATGGGCGTGGAGGGGTCGTTATAGCGGATTAGCATCCGAGGTATGCTGGTGGTTGCCTGCTCAGCCTCAAACTTCCGGGCAGACGCTTGGACCGTCGCAAAGGCGGCATCGAGATAGGCTTGCTGCCCATGGGCTTTTGCATAAGCTTCGACCCGGTCGATCGGGAAATAGTCCGGTTCGCCCTTGTCGGGTTGCTCGTCGATACCCTGAACGGACCGAAGGCCGGCGCGCTCAGCGATGCGGTAGCCGATTTGGGTTGTCTCGTCCCGATCGGTCTTGAGCACACTTGGAGAGAACCTTGCGAAGTCCGTCACATTGTAGGTCGGGCCGGGACGTTGCGCCTCAACCATGACCCGTGTTGGTTTAAACTCAGCAATGGCATCGGCCAGTGCTTCCAGTTCGCGCTGGCGCTGCGGCGTGGTGACATCGTCGACGTGGGCATTCACTTTGTCACGACCAGGGTTGCCGAAATGATAGCTACCTAGCACCATCACTTGGACAGGTTGCTGTGGTGCAGCGCTGACAGCAGGCGTTACTGCCGCAGCGAGTATAGGTAGCAGCATGCGGCAGGTCTCCTTGGTGTGGTGCTAAGACAATACACGTCGAATGGCAGCTGTCTATCTGGATTTGCGGCGTTGGACGCCAAGCTAACAGAGGTTGATCCGGTCAACCGAAACGCGCGTCAGATCGCTTGCAAAATGCAGCGAGCAGTCCGTTGAAGGCGAGGGAATGTCGGCGGCACCGCCTCTGTTCCCGACATGAATGAAGGTCTGAAGTTGGGAGGTGCGCAGGGTGCTAGGAATGACCGGTTATGGGTCGTAGCGGTTGAAGGCCAGACGATCCGCACCCCGCCCACCTGGCGCCATTCACTTAGTGCGCCGGCGTAGTCATAAGCGGACAATCGTTCATAACCGGATCCCGCGTACGTATGTCTCTTATTAATCGGTTCGAACTCTCAGTGCCCTTGATCCAGGCGCCGATGGCGGGCGTCGCCACACCATCGCTGGCGGCAGCGGTATCCGAGGCGGGAGCGTTGGGATCGATCGGAGTAGGCGCGACCGACGCCACCGGCGCACGGGCGATGATCGAGGAGGTGCGCAGCCGCACGACCCGCGCGTTCAACGTCTTCGTCCACGCTGGCGCAAAGGCCGATCTGTCGCGGGAAGCGCAATGGCTGGATTGGCTTGCCCCGCTGTTCGCCGAGTACGGCGCACAACCCCCGACGGCACTCAGGACCATCTACAAGAGCTTCGCAGATGATCCCGACATGGTGGCGGTACTGCTCGACCTCGCGCCGCCAGTGGTCAGCTTCCACTTCGGGTTGCCGTCCGCCGACGTGCTCTCGGCGTTGCGAGCGCGCGGTATCTATCTCATGGCGACCGCAACCAGCCTCGACGAAGCACACGCGATCGAGGCCGCCGGGATCGATGCGGTGGTCGCGCAAGGGATCGAGGCTGGCGGGCATCGGGGTGTCTTCGACCCCATCGCGCCTGACGACGCGCTCGGCGTATTCGCGCTGACCCGGCTCCTGGTGCGCAAGAACAACCTACCAATCATCGCTGCTGGCGGGATAATGGACGGCGCCGGCATCGCCGCGGCGCTCGACCTGGGCGCATCGGCAGCGCAACTGGGAACTGCCTTTGTCGCGTGCCCGGAGTCGGCCGCAGACGATGCATACCGGGCGGCCCTCACCGGTGAGGGCGCTTACCACACCGTCCTCACTTCGCTAATTTCTGGTCGACCCGCGCGTGCGCTGGCCAACCGGTTCACGGCTCTGAGTCAGTCGGTCAATGAACGCCGACCGCCTGATTATCCTATAGCCTATGATGCGGGGAAGGCCTTGCACGCGGCTGCCAAGGCGCAAGGCGAATACGGTTTCGGGGCGCAATGGGCAGGGCAGGGTGCGCCACTGTCTCGTGCCATGCCGGCAGCAGCCTTGGTCGGGGCGCTGCGAGAGGAACTGGAATTGCGACAGATTAAAGGCTTGGTTGAGCGTTGCGACGTTCTTTGATCGGACTAGCCGTTTCTCCACTTGAAGCCGTATAACCAGACCCTCCAGCGTACTGAATGCAGCCTCAAAATAGTGATGAACCAACGTCCGAAGGTGGGAAGCGAGTTAAGTGGCGCAGGCGTCCATATATGGGTCAGCAAACCCAGTCTGCCTCAAGCCAGAACTTGGTTATGCCGGTAGCAGCGCGTTGGCAAAATTTTCACATGGTCGGCTTTCCTTGAGGGCCATTCGCTTGAGCCTAAATACCTTCCGTTCGATGATTTGATTATTTGGGAGGCATCAGTCGACCTAAATTTGCCACCAGGAGCGCGAGGACCACTGCGCCGCCGACGACCTCTATAACGGAGAACAGCCAGAAGTCCGGCCATGGCCCTCCGCCCGCCGCGACGAACTGATGAGGATCGCTCGGCAGGAAGCGGACTGGTATCCGTGACCCGACGGGAAACTTTTGCATCGCATCGCAGCCGAGCAGAGAACCACTGAACACCGTGCCAAGTCTCTCAAACTGGTATTCGACTAAACACTTGCCCTTGTCGCGGTCGTCCGAACGGCTGACCGTCGCCAGCACGGTTTCTCCTTTCTCAATCACTTGAAGCCTCCTCGCGTGGCGATCCAGCACAATCCCTCCCGAGACGAGGCCGACCACGAGGAAGATGGTCGGCAGCAAGGCCACTTGAGGGATGCGTCGTCGTTCGGGACGCCAGCCTAGGTCGTGCCGAAGATGATCGCGATATCGACTGACGAACGGTCGCATGGGGATGCGCACGGCTAGAAAGTTGAGCACCAACATCACGCAGAACGCTGGAATGACGGCATAGTAGGCCCAAATTCCCAGTCCCCCGAACAGAAACTCCCAACCCGTAATCAGGCACGCCATGCCCAAAACAGCAAAACTTGCCGTCTGTGCGACTTTTGCGATCGACTGCTGCTTTAATACGGCGCTCTCGAAGTCAGAGCGAGGCACCGCGACGCGCTCGCGAGAACCCGGCGGAGCGAAGTAGATCAGATCGTCCTCCTTCTGGAAGTTCCGGGTAAAGGCGTTGCCGAGGTGGTCCGAGGCGTATGGCAATGTTCTGGTTCCATTTACGATCTGGCCGTTCCGCTCGAACGAGCTGCGCCCTTTTCTGTAAACTCATCCCAAAGAAAAAGCCGCAACCGTCGTCTGGCGAGCAAGTTTTCAAAAGCCGTCCAGTTCCTTGCCTCACTATCGAGTTTAGATAAAACCCGAGCATTCTTGAAACCCGTCCAACACCAATATTTTGGGAATGCCCAAGCGCCCCTGCACAGCCAACTCGATCGCCCATTGACGTTGCTGACGTAGCGAGGCTGATAGCCGCGTGAGCATCGGTCCCATGTCCCTCATCCTCGGCTTGTTCGAGGCGCAAATGTTGGTGCTGGCGGCTGCTATCACAATTGGGGGAAACGGGATTGCGCCACGCTTTCTCGGTGCGTTGCTAATCGTCCTCTGCGGTATGCTGACGCCGTTCGCTATCGGTTATGCAGGTTTCTACGATCGCTGGCCGTGGCTTTCGTTCGCACCGTTCGCCGTTCCCCTGGCGATGGGGCCGCTGCTGTACGCGCACCTGAACGCCTTGATCTTCGATCGACCGATACCGCGTTGGCACGCCTCATTGCCCGTGGTCCAGTTCGCCTATCAAGCCATCGCCTTCTGCTTGCCACTCGATCTGCGGGGAGCGTTCGACCGGGAGGTTCAACGCCCTTGGCTCGATCCGATCCTGGCGGCGCTGCTGCTCGCGTCGATGATCGGATATGCTATCGCTGGGCTCCGCGCCCTGCGCCGCCATCGAGGCTGGTTACTGGCGCGCCGATCAGACCTCGCCGCGTCAAGGCGCGTGCAAGCGGTGCTAGTCGCCTATGCCGCGATCGTGACAGTGCGAACGGGGTACCTGATCGCAGATGCATTGATCGCTCCGCTATCCTACTTCGATATGTTCGGCTTCTATGTCGTGCTGGCAGTCGTCGGCGATTACTTGGCGATCGAGGGCTGGCGGCAGGCGGACGCCCGGCCGCAGCCGATCGTGGAACCGATCGAGCGCGACTGGCGGCCGATCGCGGCCGGGTGGATGGACCGGATCGAAGCGCATGGATGGTGGCGCGATCCGGGCCTCGATCTTGCCGAGCTGGCCCGCAGGCTGGGGACCAACACCGCCTATCTGTCCCGCGGCCTCAATGAGGGGCTGGGGCTGGGGTTCGCCGAAGCGATCAACGGGCTGCGCGTCGAGCATGTCGCCGCCCGCCTGCGGGGCGGCACCGATGGCGATATCCTGACGCTCGCGATCGATGCCGGCTTCGGATCGAAGGCGACCTTCAACCGCGTCTTCAAGGAGCGGTTCGGCGTCACGCCTTCGACCTATCGTCGCGTCTCAACTGACAAAAATGCCGCGGAACGCCCGAATTTGCAGCGCACCACCTGACCGGCATCGGCATCGCCTCGGGGCACATCCGCTCGGAGCAAGACCATGATACATCTCGATCGCCGGCACCTTATGACGGGAGCGTCGGGCCTAGTTGCAGCCGCGTTTCTGCCCGCTCCCGCCAAGGCGAACGATACGCTGCTGTCACCCGTGGCTATGCGATCAGATATCGCCATCCTGTGCGACGCCTATGCCAACCTGCATCCCGGCCTCTATCGCTATCTGACCCCGGCAAACTTCCAGCGCCAGCGCCAGTGCCTCGATCGCTTCGCCGCGACGCCCCATACTTTGGGAGACTTCTACTTGGCGCTGTCGGCGTTTACCGCAAGCGTCCGGTGCGGTCATAGCTTTCCTAATCCCGCCAACCAGACTCCGGGCGTCGCGTCGGCACTGTTCGGCAAGCCCGATCGCTTACCGTTCGCCTTCAGATGGCTGGACCGGCACATGATCGTCACCGCCGATCTCGGCAGCGGGCATCATCTGCCTATCGGAAGCGAGGTCATTGCGATCGACGGTATCAGCGCACGCGACATGCTGGCGAGAATGCTGCCTTATGCCCGCACGGACGGCAGCAACGATGCGCGGAAGGTCGCCGACCTCGGCATACCCGGCGATGCCGATGAGCCGACATTCGACGTGCTCCGGGCGCTGCTGTTCCCATCGTCCGGCCCCTCGGCCCGTGTCATGGTGCGGATCTCCGGCAGAGGCGAAACGATCGTTTGCCCCTTGATGACGGCCGCAGCGCGCAACGGGGCGTTGCGCCATCCTTCCAAGGATTCCCCCTATGGCTGGACGTTCGGGGTGCGCGGCCAGGTCGGCATCATGACCATGCCGACCTGGGCGGTTTTCCATGAAAAATGGGATTGGCGGGGCTTCATCGACACCAGTCTGGATACCGCGGTCGATCGCCAGCTATCGGGCATTGTCATCGACGTGCGCGACAACGGGGGCGGACTCGATTGCGGGGCGGCGATCATTGCTCGCCTGATCGAAGCGCCGCTACCCGCCGACAGCTATTCCCGCCATGTACGCTACCGCAAGATACCCGACCGGCTGGCTCCCTACCTCAAGACCTGGGACCGCAGTTTCAAAGATTGGGGAGCGTCGGCGATTGGTCCCGACGCGGCCGGCTTCTACACTCTGACCCGTCCCGGCGACGCCTCCGACACCGACACTATCCAGCCCAAGGGTCGCCGATTCGCCGGCAGGGTCGCCGTTCTCGTCGGCCCGAAGAACGCTTCGGCCACCTTCGGTTTCGCAGGCCTCATGCAGCGTCAGCGGCTGGGAACGCTGGTTGGCGAGCAGACCGGCGGCAACCGCCGTGGCATTAACGGCGGTGCCTTTTTCTTCATCGGGTTGCCGGCATCAGGCGTCGAGGTCGATCTGCCGCTGATCGCCTATTGGCCTAAGACACCGCAGCCGGATGCCGGAATCATGCCCGATATCACCGTGTCGGCCCGGATTGCCGATATTCAAGCCGAACGGGATACCGCGCTGACGCGGGCGGTCGTCGTGGTAAGCTGAACGATCAGCCCTCCCAATTGGGATCCAGACCGTCCGAAAACGGCATTCTGGCCGTGGACATGAACAAGCGGCCGGAGTTGGGGAGCTGAACTGATGCTCTGAGCGTCCGCTTCTGGGTCATGGAACATCGCGGTTACTTGGCGAGCTCGGTCCGGGCTCGTCGATATCCCCCCTTAAAACCGCAACGAACTTTCGACACCGAACTCCTGCGGCCGACCGGGTGTGTAGCGATCGATGCCAAAGCCGCCGAAATACCCCGTACGGGCCTGCTGCGTCACCTTGTCCAAGACGTTGGTCCCGTAAACGCCGATCCGCCAGCGCCCGTCAGCGTCAGGCGAATAGTCGAGCCGGAATCCAACCAAGGCATAAGCCGGCAAGCGGCAAACATAGTCGGCCCCTGACTGGCACGCGGGCTTCTTGCCAATACCGCGGACGTCGACACTGGGTGTCACAAGCCCACCTCCAACATGCAGATCATAGGCTACGGCCGCGCTGTAGGTGTATTTCGGTGCGGAATTGACCGGCGTATCGAGCGTTAGCGTTACGGCGTTCGGGCGAATGCTGTCATAGCCCTGCGTCAGATACGAGACGTTGCCCCGTACCGTCAGATCCCGCACCGGCCGCAGCACGAATTCGCCTTCGAACCCTGCCTTGTGAGCAGACGCCGCGCTCTGAACCTGGCGCGTAGAGACGTTGCCGACCAAGACGTTCACGCTCGCCTGGATGTCGGTGTATTTCTGATAAAAGCCGGAGAGGTTGATCACCGCCCGCCGGTCGAGAAGGTCGAGCTTCACGCCGGCTTCGTACGACCACAGCTTTTCGGGGTCGTAGGAAGACGGGAAGCGTCCATCGGCTGAAGGGCCGCCCAATTGCTGGTTGAAGCCGCCGGAATTGTAGCCGTGTGCGGCAGTTAGATAGGTGAAGATCGAAACGCGCGTGCGTCCTGAATCGCTCTCCGTCAGCTGCAGTCCCGGGACTTGCCGAATGATATCGGCAATGGTCGTCGCGCCGAGCTTGGCCAACTGGCCTTCCCCCAGCGCCGAAATGGCGATTGGCGTGGTCTGTACCGTCGATTGACGACGGAGCGCCGTGACGACGATGTCGCCCGAAGCATCCGCACTTTCGGCAGGCGCGGGGGCTGATGGCACGTCCACGGGAACGGTTTGCGCCAGCAAGGGGCAGGGCAGGGCTACGGTCATTAAAATTAAAAAGCCGGATCGCACGGATACTAGCATTCTGCCCCCATTTGTCGTTTCAGCGTGTCCTCGTCAGGCTCACGCTCCGGGAGAATGGACTCAAATCCTAGTGGCTCAATGGGATATGGAATTGGAGCTGGCGAAGATAATCCATGTTGCACAAATTTGTCCGATCGAGGCCTCGTTCGAGCTGACGACGTGGCGTGGGATACACACGCCAGAAACAGTGTTCCCCATTCGTTCGTTTTGCGATATTCCGCTCGATCATGGTCGTCGAGCCCAGCCGCAAGATCATTCACGTCGATATGGACGCCTTCTTTGCCTCCGTGGAGCAGCGGGACAATCCGGCGCTCCGAGGCCAGCCGGTTGCGGTCGGTCACGCGGGGGCTCGTGGCGTCGTCGCGGCTGCCAGCTACGAGGCGCGCGAATACGGGGTGAAGTCCGCCTTGCCTTCGGTGACGGCACAACGTCGCTGTCCGAACCTGATATTCGTGCCGCCACGCTTCGAGGTTTACCAGCAGGTGTCTCGACAAATTCACGCGGTATTCTCGCGCTACACCACCTTGATCCAGCCGTTATCGCTGGACGAGGCTTATATCGATGTCACCGACAACAAGGTGGGCCTGCCGACGGCGTGGCTCACCGCGAAAGCCATCCGTGCGGACATATTCCGCGAGACCGGACTGACGGCATCCGCGGGAATTTCGTACAACAAGTTCCTCGCCAAGATCGCGTCCGATCACCGCAAGCCGAACGGTCAGTTTGCGGTCACTCCGGACATGGGGCCGGCCTGGGTCGAAACGTTGCCGGTCGCCCGGTTTCACGGCGTCGGTCCTGTCACCGCGGCCAAGATGAAGCGGCTAGGTATCGAGACGGGAGCCGATCTTCGCGCACAGTCGCTGGACTTCCTGCGGCGGCATTTTGGCAGTTCCGCCGAATGGTATTACGGCATCGCTCGTGCGCGGGACACGCGTTCCGTCAATCCGAACCGGGTCCGCAAGTCGTCCGGTTCGGAAACGACGTTCGACCGCGATCTGACGGACGAGAGCGAGATCGAAACCGGGGTGCTGCGGATGGCGGACGATGTCTGGAACTGGTGCGAACGGCGCCAAGCGTTCGGCCGGACGGTCACCGTGAAAATCAAATACGCCGATTTTAAGCAGATCACGCGGAGCCGCAGCCAACCGTCGGTTGTGACGAACCACGATCAGTTGCGTCAGGCGGCGATCGATCTCGTGCGCTCGGTTCTTCCCGCGGCCAAGGGGATCAGGCTCGTTGGCGTAACGGTGTCGAACTTTGCCGAGGCGACGGCCCCAGAAGTGGAGCAATTGCCGATCTTCGAAGAGGCCGCGGCAGCATGATGCTCGACCTTTTCGATATGCCGGTACTACCTGGGCTTCGTGCATGTCCCGACTTCCTCGATCGGGACGAGGAGCGGGCACTGATCGCGCGGATCGATGCCACCGATCCGACCCCGTTCAAGTTCCAGGGCTGGACCGGCAAGCGCCTCACCACGTCATTCGGGTGGAGTTATTATTTCGAGGTGGGACGTCCGGTGGCTGCCGAGCCGCTTCCCGATTGGCTGCTTTCGATCAGGGACCGCGCGGCACGTTTTGCCCAGCTGGACCCGACCCTTCTCGTTCATGCACTGCTGATCCGGTATGATCCTGGCTCAGGCATCGGCTGGCACCGTGGTCGACCGGTATATGAGGATGTCATCGGCATATCGCTCGGCGAATCTGCGACGATGCGTTTCAGACGCCGGTGCAAAGGTGGCTTCGAGCGGGCTACTGCCCCGCTCGATCCCCGCGCCGCTTACCAATTAAGCGGAGCTGCTCGCCGCGAATGGGAACACAGTATTGTCGAGATGGACCGACCTCGGTGGTCGATTACATTCCGCAGTCTGTCTATGATCGGGCGAAAGAATTTGGCTGGAGAACCCATATCCCGCTCTTAGAGCGTAACATGCCGTTCCGCAGAGATCTGATTAACAAATGTCCGAAACCGGACGGCGGAGAGTTACCCGCGAATGTCCACAACTGGGTCCATGCGGCCGACAGTTGCTGCAAGGTTTGCAATCCACCGACCCGTTAGTCGATTGGCATGCCGCCCCCCAACACCCCCGGCGAGACTATGCTCGCCAGGGGTGAAGGTCGCGACGGAAGCAGGGCGGCGATCAGGCGTGCGCGGCACACCAGTCGGACCAGAGCTTGGCGGCATTCGTCTTCGCGTCGGCACCTAAAAGGTCGGTGACGAAGTCGGCACAGTTCGAGCCGAGGATACGCCGCGACGAGGCGATCAGGTGGACGTGGGGCTTGAGCTTTCGTCCTGCGACCTGAGGCACATGCATCGCCGCGACGACCGGCGTATCCCGCTCGGTGGCAAGGCACTGAAGCGCAAAGCCGCGCGCCAGTTCCCATCCGCGGTGCAGCAGGGCGTGATGCTCGAAGCGCAGCGTGATCATGTTCCACGTCTGGCACATGTTCCAAGCCGAGCTGGCCGAAGGACGCGAGGCCATCGCTAATGTGGCCGTGTTCCTGAGTCAGGCTGTCGAGAAGGCGTCTGCTGCCTAGTCAGCCATCGCGCCACCCTTTCCACGGGGTGGCGCTACCCCGGATTAACCGCTTGGCACACCCTGCGGTTCATATGCAGGGAGGTTGGTGCCGGGATTGCTCGAGGCTGTCCGTGCTCAGCCCCACTTCATTTCGCCGGTCGCGACCTTCGCGCCGACCTGCAACGCCACGCCCATGCCGGCGTCCGGATAGCGCGCGGTCATCGCTGCGATCAGCGCCGCGCTGTCGGGCTTCTTGGCCAGCTCTTCCTCGAACGCGCGCAGATAGTCGCGCGTATAGGCGATCGCTGCCTCGCCAAGCGGCGCGTCCGGGGTCATGTGGCCCGGCACGACGACCGTGGGCTTGCGCGCCAGCATCACATCGAGCTGCGCGATCCAGGCCGCGCGCGCCTCAGCGCTAGCGGTGTCCGCGGTCCAGACGTGCACGCCCGAGAATATCAGCACGCCGCCAACGATCGCCGACAGCGACGGCACCCAAAGATAGCGGCGGTTGGCGAGGCCCGTCGCAGCGATGATCTCGATCGCCTGTCCGTCGACCGACATCGGCTTACCCTCAAATGCGTCGGGCATGACGATGTCTGCCAGCGTCTTCGGACCATTGTCACCGAGCTGCGGCCCCCAGGTCGCGAGCTTCTTATCAACATTGGCCTTGATTGCGGAGATCGTGTCCGGCGCGGCCAGTACGCGGGCATCCGGGAAGGCGGCCTTGATCGGGCCGAGGCTGAAATAATAATCGGGATCGCTCTGGCTGACATAGATCGTCGTCAGCTTTCGTCCGGTCGCCTTGATCGCCTCGACCAGCGCACGGCCGTCGGGCAGCGTGAAGCCGCCATCGACCAGCACCGCCTCGGTCGCGCCCCAGATCAGCACCGGTGCGCGGAAAAATCCGTGTTCGCCGGCGGGAAACGACTTCCACTGGAGCGCCTTGCCCGCGGCGAGTGCGTCGCCTTGGCCGATCATGGATGCGGCGGCGCCGCCTGCGATCATCGTCATTATCTGTCTCCGATTGGGCATGGGAAAGGTAATCCGGTCGGGCCCGGCGCGATCACGCAAGGTGGTTGGAGGATATCAGTGAGAGCGCATTCTGGTACAGGCTGGTCGCATCGACCGGCGTCAGCACGGTGCCGTCGATGCGGAACAGCGCTGGGACGCCGCTGATCCCGAAGCGCCGCATCACCGATCGTGCCCGCTCCAGACGTTGCCGGTCCGCCTCGCGCAAGGCCGGTTCGGGATTGGCGAGCATGACCGCAGCCGCGTCGAGGCCGGCGTCGACCAGCAGGTCGATCAGCACGAACATATCGGTGATATCGCGCCCGTCGACATACCGCGCGCGCTGGATCGCACGAAGCGCGCCCAATCACGGTCCGGTGCAGTCTGCGCGACCGCGGTCAGGGCGAGTGTCGCGGGACCGCTGTCGAGGGTCAGGCTTGCGCCACGCACGATCCGATCGCGATAGGGATCGCCGAACACCGCACCAGTCGATGCCGCGATGCGGCGGTCGCTGGCGAGGATATGGTCGCGCATGTCGCCGCCGAGCGCCCGCGCGCCGTCGCCGGCGAACAGGCCGCTGGGCAATGGCTCGACGGTAACGCCGGCCTGGTCCGCCAGCGTGGCGATCCCGGCCGAGGCACCGTAGCACCAGCCGCAAAGCGGATCGAACAGATAGAGGAAGTAGGTGGTCATTGTCGGTGCCTCCTTGATGACCAGTATATGCTCCGTCCGGATTGCGACGTGTAGACCGAAGATCTAGACGGACCGTATGTCAGAAGCATACAATGCGCGTGCCGGAGCCAATCGCGGCATCAACAATCTGAAGCGGCTCGCCTATTTCGCCGAGGTGGTCGAGACTGGTTCGTTCACGGCCGCAGCCGAGCGATTGGGGATCACCAAGGCAGTGGTCAGCCAGCAGGTCGCCAAGCTCGAACGCGCGTTCGAAACTACGCTGCTGATACGCACCACGCGCAGCGTCCGTCCGACCGAGGAGGGCCGGGCGTTTTACGAACGGTGTGCGCGTGTGCTGGCGGAAGCACAGGATGCCTTTGACGGTCTGGCGACCGACGATCGCGCGCCGACCGGCACGCTGCGCCTGACCGCGCCGTTCGACTATGGGATTGCCATCGTCGTGCCCGTCATCGCTGAGTTCCAGCGGTGCTACCCGACCTGTACGGTCGACTTCCTTATCGGGGACGCGACTCTCGATCCGGTCGGCAGCGACATCGAGCTTGCGATCCGGGTCGGTTGGCTGGTCGACAGTGCGTTGCGATCGCGGCGGATCGGCACCTTCGGGCAAATACTGGTGGCGAGTCCTGCGGTAGCTGGCACCCTGTCGTCCAACCCGAACGTCGCAGAATTGGCCGAAATGCCTTTTGTTGCAAACGGCAATCTGCGCGACCCGCTGGGATGGACGTTCCGTGCCGAAGACGAGCGTCAACATCTGGTTCGGTTCGCGGCGACGCTCACGATTAGTGCCACGCTGGGTGTGCTTCAAGCCGTTCGGGCACGGGCCGGCATCGCCGTGCTGCCCGACTTCGCAGTTGCCGATGATCTGGCCACCGGCCGGCTGGTACGGGTCATGCCGACATGGCATCTCGATAGCGGCGGAATTCATGCGGTAATGCCAGATACCCGGTTCCGGCCTGCGCGTGTGACCGCTTTCCTCGATATTCTAGCCGATCACGAACGCCGACGATCTTAGAGCGGATTGGCAGCGTGCCGGGCTTTGAAAAGCCACCATCTTTCGGGAATGACTAAGTTGGGTAGGTTAGCGGACGGTCCGCTTTTTACGGTCGCGGTATTCCCGGAATGCGGTCCACACGAGCAATACAGCAAGGATGAGTATGGCTCTCGTAGGAAGATGACTGACGGCGGAGTTTAAGTCGCTGTTGATCCAGTCGAATGCGAACTGTCCGACCAGTACCGGCAATCCGACCATGAGAATGAGGTATAGGACGCGGCGCTGCATCTGCTCATCGTATATAAGCCCCGAATGCCTGCAAGTGGGCGAAAACGGCCCTGCTGCTTCTCATCGCCGACTGCTCGCCCTGCGCTGTCCGAAAACACACGATAGTCGCTTGTCGAGGTTGGCGACGGCATTTTGCGACGCTTGAGAGGCTGGCGTCCGAAAACACCTGTTTGTCACACAGTCGGGATTTGGACCGGGTTTTTCACACATTTGACCGGCCGAACGTCCGATAATGGGAATGAAACACGAACTCGCTGCGCGGGAAGGGCGCGTGCAACGTAGTCGAGGTGACGCAACGAGCGTAGCGCGGCAGTTAAGTATAAAACTATTGCTACCCATGACCCCATCGATCGGCAATACAAGACTTACTCGATCAGATTTCCGTTCAATACCAAGCGCTGGCACGATGGAGTGTCCTCGAACTTAGCCGTTCCTGAAGTTAAACTCTATTATTAGAGAAAGCGGCAGCGCAGTCCCACGTTGTTTATTACCACCCGCCCGCCCGAACGCAGCAGGACAGCTTTCCTCTCAAACTCTTTTCAAACGGGTCGTGGACGTACTGCGTACCACCCTGTGACCGCTGAGATTGCCATTACCGGAATGGCCAAAACGCTCGCCGAAATCACGCCGACCGGCCATAGATCGCCGGTTCGGGTGTTCAGCCAAATTATGGGAAGTTGCGCAAACGTCAGTATCGCGCCTGCCATCCAACCGCGAGCCTTGAACAATACCCCGACGAGCGCAGACAGAATGAAAGAAACGGGATACCACAAGCGCCAATAGGTGGCGGTGTCCCAAGGCTCGGCTGTTTTAGTTAGCCAGCACACGAATTGCCAGTAGAACATACTGCAGACGAGCAAAAACAGTGCTTTAAATCGGGTATTCATTAACTCTCCCTGCCATTAACCTTGGTAGAAGGCCAACGACTTTAGCCTGGCTGTATCGGTATTGCGATCGCGTCACTTATGCTGGTTGGACAGATAGCTTGTCGAGAGCTGCCCACAATCGGTCGCCGCGGTGAGCAATTCGCACCCTCGAACGCAGACATCAGATCAGAACGATGATCCTCAATTTTTCTATCCTCGCATGGCAAGTTAGGGAAAGCCGACAAACCTGCCACCTGTCGGCACCGTCGGGGGGGCGCTGTCCCGCTAAGGGCTCCCATTCGGGATGCTCGCAGCGCTTCGCGTACGTTTGCGACCAGGGACCCTGGAAAGAGCATCGATCAGCCTCGTCTTGTTTATCCGCGCGCGCCGCTAGATTAATAGAAATTAAGGTAGCCCTCCTAATCTAGCCCGCTATCTGGAAATGCCTGATCAAGGTGGTTGCGATCTCTTGTGGCGCAGACGGATGCGTCAATCGATCGGGCGTCACCAACATCGAGGCCAAGACAGGCGCACCACAGAAGTCGAAGATGCCTGTCTCGATCTGCACCTTCATCGCTTCGCGATAGCCACGCTTGCCGTAGGTCGCCTCGCTGGCAGCGGCTATCGCGACCAAGCTGACCTTCAGCCGACCAAGCCGCTTCGTGATACGGCCTTCGGCGTCTTCGTCAAAAGCCCAGCCTGCAACGAATACGCGGTCGATCCAGCCCTTAAGAAGCGCCGGCATCGACCACCAGTAAACCGGATAGACAAGGATCAGGTGATCTGCGCGATCGAGTCGTTGCTGTTCCTTTCGCACGTCGGCGGGCAAGGCGTCTTTGCAGTTGAAGGCTGCATGATCCGCCGGACCGAAAACGGGATCGAACCGTTCAGCGGCGAGGTCGGCCATCTCGGCGTTGTGGCCATCGGCCTGCAACGCCTCGACGATCGCGTTTGTCACGGCGCGCGTCAGCGAAGATTCCGCAGGGTGCGCCATAACCACCAGTGCGCTTAGCGTACCGGCTTCTTGAGACGTACGCGTCATGCGAGCGGTAGCTCCATCAACCGGCCGCCCTCCTGAATGAGACGTTCGAGATACTCATCGTGGTCGAGAATCTGGTAAGGAAAGAGAAGTGCAGGCTGCGTCGCCGGTTTGCCATCGAGGCCGGCAAGACGTTCTAGCACCATGCTTATGCCCAGTGCCGTAAGCGGTGCGGCGCCGCCTGGATGGAAGACGGCATGTCGGCTGCGCACCTTCGTGCCCGATCGATCAACGCCCGACAGTTCGATGATGATCTCGGTAGACTTCGCGCCGCCCGCTCGCCTGCTGGAACTAACCCCGGTTCCGATACCGAATTGGATGTCGCGTGCGCCCGTCGCCGCCGCAAGCCCGGCGATGTCGATGGTAGAGAAGCCGGCCGCAGTCAGCTTATTGCCGTCGATCGCCCGGAACGCAAAGCTGGCATCGTCGCTTTTGCGCCAGACGAACGCGCCGTCCCGTCGTGCCAAAACGGAGGAGATGACAGTCGCGAAGCGTTCGAAATCTTCGGTAACGGCAGGGCCGCCCCAATCTTCCTCGTCGACCAGTGCGCCGATGCTGATGCCATCGACGCGCGCATAGGATTTGGCTGCGGTGAGCGTCGCGATCGTCGTGGCACCGACTAGCCACTCATAGCCTAGCACCACGGCGGCTGCAGCAGGGCGCTGCATGTGGATCGCGACTTCGGGCGCGACCTCGTAGAGCCCTGTCGAGATGCCGAGATGCGGAATTCCTCGTGCATGGGCGTAGCGCAGGCTCGAGAGCTTTTCGTCACTATATAGCACGGCGACCGCTGCTATCGGCCGTTCGCCAAGGCCGAGATCGTCCGCGTGTGGATCAATGACTACCGCCTCGGCGTGAAGCAGTGCGTTCGCGACCCGCTCGGCCTTTTGCCGGTTCCTGCTGCCGATGAGCAGAGGAAGATCGGGGTAGCGCTCGCGTAACGCCTGGCTGGTGAAACGGCCGATCTGACCGGTACCGCCCAGGATAAGGATGGGGGAGTTGGACATTGCCACCTTTCCATGAGATAGGTTAACTACTAATCGTAGGTCTGCATAAGCTACGTTTAGTAGGTTAGGCAAGTGGATTTATTATGAAGACAGATTCGGGCGCGACAGCAGCAAAGCGCGGACGCCGGCTTACAAAAGCCGACCGGCGGCAGCAGCTGCTCGTGACAGCGCTCGAGGTGATCCGCGAGGAGGGTGCCGACAATCTGACTCTCGGGCATCTGGCGGTCCGGGCTGAAGTGTCCAAGCCGGTCGTGTATGATCACTTCGGTACGCGCTCTGGCCTGCTGATCGAACTGTATCGCTGGATCGACAGCGAACGGGTCGAGGCATTCCGCCAGGCGATGGCAATCGCTGGCAAGGATCGCAAAGAGACGATTGCGTCTCTTGCTGACGCTTACATTCGCTGCTCGGCGGACTTGACCGGCGAGTTTTACGTCGTCGGCGCGGCGCTTGCCGGAAGCCCGGAAAAGGCGGAGGTCTATGCGGAGCTTCTCGACCAGTCCGTCGCCATGTTTGTAGCCGTTCTAGGCCCGTTCAATCGACTGACCGGCCCGGCGGCAACGCGGTTGTGCGTCGGCTTGGTCGGGGCAGGAGAAGGCCTGTCGGCGGCAATCGTCCGCGGCAAGCTTACGGTGACCGAAGCCATCGCGACGTTCAGAGAGCTTATCAATGCCTCGGTGCAGTAATTCTTCGCTACGTCTTGCCGTGAGCTGACGTATCAAAGACCGTCTGACGGTCACCCTATTCCGGTACCTCTATCGAGTTCCGTATCCGCGCCGCTGGCGGCACGACCTCGCCGGGGCCCGCCCTAGTGATCACGGCCCGGCTGTGCTGGGCCGGCGGCAATCACATGGCTCGCATGATCGACGGAAATGATGTGCTGGGCCTGACGGTCTGGTCCTGCCTTTTCGCCACGCCGCCGCTGGGTCTCTTGGCTCTGCTGGTCGAAGGTCGCGCGATGATCGCCCATGCGATGGCGACGGCCCGGCCTGCGGCCTGGCTGGTGGTGCTTTGGCAGGCGTACGGCAACACACTTTTCGGCTACGGCCTATGGGCGTGGCTGCTCACGCCACATCCCGCCGCGACTGTCACGCCGCTCGCCCTGCTCGTCCCGGTGTTCGGCATGTGCAGCGCAGCGATCATACTCTGCGAGCCCTTGGCGTGGAAGCTGGTCGCCGCGGGGCTTGTTCTCGCCGGCTTCGCCGTAATGTGGCGGGATCGCGCTGGGCCAGCACGCCACAGCGCGAAACCGCTATCTGCGCGACCTTGAACTCTACAGTCCCAGTTCTTCCAGTCCGGGATGATCCTCCGGCCGTTGCCCGAGCGGCCAACGGAACAGCCGCTCGTCCTCGTAGATCGGCATGTCGTTGATGCTCGCGATCCGGCGCGCCATCAGACCATTGGCGGCGAATTCCCAATTCTCATTGCCATAGGAGCGATGCCAAGCACCCGCATCATCACGCCATTCATAAGCGAAGCGCACCGCGATCCGGTTGCCGGCATGAGCCCAGAGACCCTTGATCAGTCTATACTCCTGCTCACGGAGCCACTTCGCGGACAGGAACGCGACGATGGCGTCTCTCCCCTGAAGAAACTCAGATCGATTCCGCCACTGGCTGTCTTCGGTATAGGCAAGCGCCACGCGGGCGGGATCTCGGCTGTTCCAGCCATCCTCGGCGGCGCGGACCTTCTGCAATGCGGTTTCATGGGTGAAAGGGGGGAGGGGTGGTCGCGACATCATGGCAGATCCTTTCAGGCAAAGGGCGTGGCGAATTCCAGGCGGATGCCGCCGGGAATGAAGATGAGGAAGTGGCGCGTCGATGACCCCGGGAGGATAGGGCTGGGCGCGGCATCGATCATCACCTCGGGATGCGCAGTCACCGCGTCCCACGCTGCCTCCAATGCGGCATTGTCGGCGACCGACAGCGAGAGATGATGCAGGCCGATGTTGGCGCGCCGATCGAAGGCCCGGGCGGTCAACGGATCCGCGGCTTGCCACAACGTCAACAGGATGGCGCCGTCCGATACGAAGATGGAGGGATAGGCAGGCACGCCGCCCACCTCGTCGAAACCCAACGTGCCACAGAAGAAGGCGCGTGCCTGATCGAGGTCGGGCACGGTGAGGCCTACATGATGGACGCCTTGCGTGAGTCTGCCGGTCAAGATGCTGTTCCTTCCAGTTGGGCGATGCGGGCACGCAGCATCGCGATCTCGTCGATGAACGGTTGGGAAGCGTGCTGCACCTCTGCCTCGGTGAAGCGCGGCGTGATGTGCTGTGGGCAATTCCAGTCGAAGCCGATGACGTCGATCAGGAAAACACGCTCGGGTTCTGCGGCATAGTTGAGCGGCATGAGTGCGGCGATGTCCTCCGGGTCCTCGCTGGAACGGGCATGGCCGATGATCTTGAGGCGACGGCGGTTCGGATAATCCATCAGGATCAACGCAACACGGTCGTCCGCCGCGAAATGTGCTACGGAGAGAAATTGCCGGTTGCCGCGATAATCCGCGAACCCGATGCGATTACCATCGATATGGCGAAGGAACCCTTTCGGTCCTCCGCGATGCTGGACATACGGCCAGCCATCCTCGGACACGCTCGCCATGTAGAAACTGTCGCGGGCGGCGATGAAGTCCGCCTCGCGCGTCGTCAGCGCGTCGACCAAGCCAGCGCCCGCCTCCATGCGGGCATAGGAGGCTCGCGATCCGGCAGCGGATTGCAGCGCGCGGGCCCTGGGGCCGAAGAGAGTATGGAAGAACGTCTGTGCCATGCAGCTGGCGATAGCGCGTTGCCCCCAAGGCGATAATCGGCGATGAATGATGTTCACTATTCCATCCAGGGGAATGATGGATCGCTTCGAGAGCCTATCTGTCTTCGTCGCCGTCGCGCAGGAGCGCGGCTTCGCGGCGGCGGCGCGTGCGCTGAATATGTCGCCGCCCGCAGTCACCCGAGCGGTCGCGGCGCTGGAGCGGCATTTGGGCGTGACGTTGTTCCACCGCTCGACGCGGGCGATATCTCTGACGGACGAGGGGGCGGTCCTGCTTGATCGGGCGCGGCGGCTACTCGCAGACCTGCGTGAGGCAGAGCAAACCCTCATGGGCGGGCGATCCGTGCCTCGGGGGCAGCTCTACGTGACCGCGCCGGTGATGTTCGGGCGGTTGCACGTTCTACCCGTCATTAATACGCTGTTGGCCCTGCACACAGGTCTGAACGCGCATATGATGCTGCTCGACCGCAATGTCCGTATCATCGAGGAAGGTATCGACGTGGCGGTGCGGATCGGCGCGCTGGTGGACAGTACGCTGCG
Organism: Sphingomonas sp. Leaf34; assembly: GCF_001421805.1. GTDB lineage: Bacteria > Pseudomonadota > Alphaproteobacteria > Sphingomonadales > Sphingomonadaceae > Sphingomonas. The sequence continues at coordinate 50,578 of NZ_LMLC01000002.1, forward strand.
CGTCGTGACGATCGGTTCGGTTCGGCAGACCATCGTGGCTAGCCCGGCCTATCTTGCCGAACATGGAATACCCGTCGATCCAGCCGAACTTGTCAGCCACCGTTGTATAGTGGGCCGCGTCGGCAGGACATGGCCGTTTGGTGCACGAGGCGACAGGATCGTGGAGGTCGTCCCACGTCTGACAGTCAACAGCGTTGATGCGACCATTGCTGCAGCCGAGTCTGGCTTGGGCCTTGCCAATGTGCTGAGCTACCAATCGGCTGCGCACATCGCGAGCGGGCAATTGGTGGAGGTGCTGGCGGATCATGCCCCATCGGCCATGCCGGTAAGCCTTCTCTACGATCCTGGTCGGGCGGCAATGCCTGCGGTTCGCGTGTTTATCGAGGCCATGCGGGAACAGGGGAGGCGGGGCGCGTGGTCCTGACCAAACTCGCCGAATGAGAGATCATTGTCCGTCAGGCGAAAAAACAGCGCATTGTGTCGCGAGAAAGCGCGCGAACGTGTTTGCCGGGCGTCCGGCTATCTGCTGAACCGCCATGGTCGTCCTATCTTCGGCACCATGTGCGATGGCCTCGTCCATCCCGGCAAGTATCGACGCGTAATGTTGGGGGATGCCGAACCCGGCATAGCGAGCGACCAGTTGCTCCTTGGAAAGACGGCAATGACGTACAGGGCGGCCGACGGCTTGGGTGATCGCGTGTGCCGCCTCGTCATAGGTGACGGCTTCGGGTCCGGTAAGCACATGGTCGCCTGAAGCAAGCTTGGGATCGATCAGGACCTCTACTGCGACGGCAGCAATGTCAGCCGCATCTATGAACGGCACCCGACCGTCTTCCGTCGCGGAATATACGCGCCCTTCGTCGACAATCGAAGAAAGATGCTGGGTCGTGAAGTTCTGCATGAACCAGCTTGGGCGCAGCACGGTCCAGCACGATGCATGATCGTTTAGCCAAGCATGGACCTCGCCCATCATCGGGTCAGCCTCATCGAGCGACGAAGCACTCAACAGCACGAGCCGCCCCGACGCCTGTTCCAGCGATCGCTCCAGAAACGGAAGCATGACGGCAAGTTGGTCGGTTCGATCGGTCGGTGCAACGAGGTAAACGGAGGTCACGCCATCGAGCGCAGCGCCGTACGTCGTTGCATCCTGCCAGTCGAAACGGACCTGATCGACCGCCGAGGGATGCCTGGTCGCGATGCGCGCCTCAATGCCACGAACCGCGAGTTGCTCGGCAACGAGCCGGCCCGTCTTGCCAGTGCCGCCAGTGACCAGCACACGATCATTCATGGCCCGCCTCCGTGGCGACAAGCGCGTCGATGACATGAGCACCTCTGGTCGCTCGCAGAAGAACTAGCGGATTCCAGTAATCGCGATATCGGACGATGCGTCCGCCTGCCGTACGTATCACGGATATATAGCTCTGGTCATAGGGTTCGCCCGTCGCCGCGCCATGTCCGAAACCGTCGAACTCGATGACGACCACATCGGGATCGGTCGATGGATGCACGGTCGGCTCGCTCATCCGATCGAAGGCAATCATGTCGCCGACCCTTTCTAGATGCCGGGCGATTGCAGCCCGGCCATCAAGCCGGGTCGGGAAACCGGATGGCGCATAGGGAAACTCCATCACCGCGTCGTCGGCGACCATCTCCAGGTATGCGTCCGCGTCGGGATCGATCCGAGTGCCCAGCGCCTGGCGCAGCATGGACGAAAAGCTTTCAATATTGTCGGTCATCACCTACTCCTGAACCGTTGGAACGGCTGCGTTCCGTCCAAAGATAAGGACTTTTCGATGGAACGCAACCGTTCCGACGGTAATGCGAAGATTGGCCGATCGCCAAGCGGAGCAGCGGTGATACGCGCCGATGTGACCGAAGCGCTTACACGCGCTTTCTTCGCGGAATGGGCACGATCCGGATATTCGGGTCTGAGCCTGGAGCGGGTCGCGCGGTCGGCCGGGGTCGGGAAGGCCGCCCTTTACCGTCGGTGGCCAGAGAAGGCGGTGATGGCCAGCGATCTTCTTTCTCGCGTTGGTCTGACGATTACCGACGTAGGTGAGCACGGCTCGCTGGAGGAGGATCTGAAAGCGGTTCTGTTCGCCATCCGCCGGGTACTTCGCCATCCGCTTGTGAGGCGCATCGTCACGGACCTCCATGCCGAAATCGAGCGTGCCCCTGCACTGGACCGCGCGATTCGGCCATTCCAGCGTGCACGACGCGAACGGATCAACACGCTGCTAGACAGAGCGATCGAGCGGAAAGAAGTATCGCCTTTCATCGACCGCGAAACGGCAGCAGACCTTATCGCGGCGCCCCTCTACTGGCGCCTGGCGGTTTTGGGCGGACGATCAGACCGGGATCATATCCGGCGCCTTGCGCGAATGCTGGCCGCCGCCCTTTGCGCCGACGAATGATCTGCGTTTTTCCTAAAGGATACCCGCAGTTCCGACCTAGATGGTGCCTGCCTCGTTTCGCCCCCCATTCGCCTCGATCGGTGCCAACGCAGATCTACGCCCCCCCCGCTGTCGCTGATTGCTGACGCTGGTCGCAATACTGAATTGCGATATCACCATATTATCCTGGCAGGCGAGATGCGGCAGAGAAGGCGCGTCAAACTATTTGCAAGGATGAAAAATCGTGATCAGGATAACCGCCGTCGGTAACCTGGTGGCCGGCGCCATCGCGCTCGGGGTGCCTGTCGCCGCTGCCGCCAGCTCCGCCCGGCAGGTCGCCGCGCTACCCGCCCACACCATAATCCACTATCGCACCGCCAAGATCGATGGCGTCGACATCTTCTACCGGGAAGCAGGCCCCAAAGACGCGCCGACCGTGCTGCTGCTTCATGGATTTCCGAGTTCGTCCTTCCAGTATCGCAACCTGATCCCCGCGCTCGCGGACCGGTATCATGTCATCGCACCCGATTATCCGGGGTTCGGGCACTCAAGCGCACCGGACCACAAGATGTTCGCCTATACCTTTGCTCACTTTACCGACGTCACCGAGGCGCTGCTCGCGCGGATCGGCGTGTCGCGTTACACTATCTATCTTCAGGATTACGGCGCACCCGTCGGCTTGCGCCTCGCGCTGCGCCATCCAGATCGGGTTACCGGCTTGATCGTGCAGAATGGCAATGCGTATCGGGACGGTATCCAGGACTTCTGGAAGCCGGTTGAAAGGCTCTGGGCGGATCCGACCCCCACGAATCGCAACGCGCTGCGCAAGGTTCTTACGCCCGAGATGACCCGGTGGCAGTATCTGAACGGCAGCAAGGATCCTAGCCGGGTCGACCCAGACACCTGGCTGCACGATCAGGCCCTGCTCGACCGCCCGGGCAACGACGAAATCCAACTCGACCTGTTCAACGATTATAGGACGAACGTGTCAATGTATCCGGAGTTTCAGAGCTATTTCCGGACGCGCAAGCCACCGACCCTGATCGTCTGGGGGGAAAACGACGAGATTTTTCCAGTGGCGGGCGCCACGGCCTATCTGCGCGACAATCCGAACGCCGAATTGCACTTGCTCCAGTCGGGCCATTTCGCATTGGAAGACAGTGCAGGCGAGATCATCCCGCTGATCCGCGAATTCCTCGGTCGCACACTGCCGCCCCGCTGATACCGCTGCAGCTAACAGACTGTTGCCGCCGAGCGTCCTGTTCCTGTTTAGCGCCGTCTCTGCTGGCCTTGGGATAATAGTAACAATCATCCTGCGATCGACGCGTTCGGAACGGTCTGCGTGATCATGAGCGCCGACCGGTCGAACGGTCGGCACCCAGCTCGATTGTCCGCTTCTGGTCGTTATAAGCGACCGACAGCTTTTGTGCTGTCGCCAATCACATGTTTGGCGACGCAGCACCGTCCGCAACTTCACGACAATTAACGTGAACGCTGCATCGCACTATCTCCATATTGACGCGACTGTCCGACAAACCCTGTCGGTTTGAGAATGTATGCGACAACCTTGAAGGCATGGTTTTCCGTCAGGGGAGCAACGACCGCAATTTTTCCACGGCCTCACCAATCCCAGCAGTTCGCTATCGGTCAGGATCGCTCGCTGCCGGGCCGATCCCCGAAGTGCCCCGAATGGCCGGTCCGTCCGAAACCCGCCATTCACGGTGCTTCTCTGGAACGGCAGCTAAGTCCCAAAGCTTGCCATTCCAGCGCCGCTTTAGGGCGATCGCGAACCGATGAGTCAGTGTGTCCGGAATTGGAAAGCGTAAGAAGGGCGCTGAGCGTCCATGAATGGGTCTCCGCGCTCAAAGTTGGGCACTCTCAAATCCGCATTATGGTGCTGCCGATCAGGCGAAACCGAGTTCTACAGCGGTCAAATCCTGTCCCCGCAACCACTATCCCAAATAGCCCCAGTCCAGCCAGACAGGGGCTTTTTTGCGTTCTGAACCCCATTGCGTTCGACAACCGCAGTATCCGGTCCAGGTCGAAAACTACCGCAATGGGTCTAGCTCTCAGCCGATCCCATGTCAGACGCCAACACCAGTTGAAGATCGCCAAGACCGTCGTCGCCTATGATGCCGATGCGCAGGCAGGGCTGACCGCGGTGAACGCTCACCCGGCGTGCAACGGCAGACTGGGGACGTTCGGCGTGTGCCTTGGCGGCCATCTGGCGTATCGCGCAGCCCTCGATCCGCGCGTCTCCGCGGCGGCCTGCTTCTATCCGACCGACATTCATTCGGGTACGCTCGGAGAGGGGCGGTCAGACGACAGCCTTGAGCGCATGGCGGATCTCCAGGCCGAAACGCTTTTCGTTTGGGGGCGGCAGGATCCGCACGTCCCCTATACCGGGCGCGCCGTGATCCGCGCGCGGCTGGAGGAGGTTGGCGCATCGTATGAATGGCATGAGATGAACGCGCAGCATGCCTACCTGCGCGACGAGGGGCCGCGCTACGACCCCGCGCTTTTCCTGCAATCAATGGCGCTGACGTTCGACTTCTATCGCCGCACGCTGGGGTAATTCAGCGGGCGTGCGCTGGAGCCCGGATCATAAGCCCGATCAGCACACGCAGGATGCGGCGCGTTGCCGCGCCAAACGACCGCCGGGTCGACCCTTCGTTCTGCTGACGCCGCTGCTGTGTAGACGGCGCAGGCAATAGACCAATGAGCGTTGCGCCGGGTACGTGGCTGCAAATGTCTGGGATTATCTGCCAGCAACGAATAGTGTGATCTGTGGAAGAGGGCTCCTAGCCTTTAAGCAGCGCTAGGCGTTGTTAGGCCGACTTTTCTGCCGCGTGGCAGGACCGCGGGCACATTAGGCAGACAGGCGAGCGTGCCAAATCGCGACGGCATCGCGTCGCCAGCCGTTCAGTGACCCGCAAGATACTGCGCAACCGGGTCGATCATTTCCTTCGGGATGCGACGAGCGATCACCGGCATCGTGTACTGCGACTTTCGCGCATCGACCACCGTTTCGTCGCCGCGCCAGTTCCGCAGGCGTTGCGCGATGTAGCTGGCGCGCTGGCCGGCGAGCACTGGGTAGGGCTTGCCGGGCGCGTGGCAGCTTGCGCAGGCGGGAAGTTGGACCTTTGGCAGGCCTTCGCGGTCGATCCGTGCGGCCTCGACGCTGCCCGCGGGCTTGATCGCGCCGACTCCCGGCATCGCCGCAAAATGATCCGCCAGCCGCGTCATCTCGGCGGGCGTCAACGTCGCCGCGGCGTTCGCCATCACCGCGCTCTGGCGCTTGCCAGTCGCATAGGCTTCGAGCGCCCCTCGGAGATAGGCGGAGCTCTGGCCGCCGAGCACCGGCATGTCGGGCTGGCCGCGGCCACGACCGTCAATGCCGTGACAGCCCGCGCAGGTCGCGATTCTGGCGTCGGTCGACCCCGGCACTTCGGTCAGCGCGCGGTAGGTCGCGGGCGACATCTCGGGCAGCAGGCGGACGAACGCGACCATCCGGCGGACCTCGTCGTCGCTGTCCTTCGCCGCCCAGCCGGGCATGCCGGTATATTTGACGCCGTGCTTGAGGATCCAGAAGATCTGTTTGTCGGTCCATTCGCGCGCATTGACCGCAAGATCGGGGGCAGGGGGCGTCGCCGCCTGCATCACCGGGAGCGGGCGCACGCCGGGCGCGCCGTGGCACAACGCGCAGCTCGCCTTGAACAGACCCGCTGCGCTGACGAGCCCTTCGCGCGCCTTGGGATCGTCGGGCACGGTGAAGGCCGCATGCGTGCGCACCGAGTTGCGCATCGTCCAATGGAGGAACCAGTCGGTGACCTTCCAATGCCCCGACGACGCGGCGATGTTGAACACGCCCGACCAGGCGAACAAGAGGCCGGCGAGCGCCAGCGCGACGATGGCGGCGATCGCGCGCGCCCAGGTGATCCGGATCGTCATGCCGCAGCACTCCGTGTCTTCAACAAACCGCCGAGCATCGCGAGCCCGCCAAGGAAATAGCTCGCCGCGCCGATCATCAGCATGACGACGCTGCCGAGCTGCTGGTCCTCGAGCGGATCGAGACCGTGCGCGGCCGGATGCATCACCATCATGGCGTAGAGCGGCCGCGGGGCGAGGCCGATGAGTGCGCCAAGCAGCGTCATATGCATCGACGTCAGCAGCATCGCCGCGACCCCTGACGCGCGCCGGTCGGTAGCCCCGCCGGTTCGCGTGCCGAGCACCGCGCTCCACAGCAGCAGACCGGCGCCTAAAAAGCTCGCCTGTTCGATCAGCAACGCCAGCGGCTGCATGTCGACGCGCAGCCGCAGTACGGGGAGGTGCCAGAGCCACACCACGACCAGTTCGACCAGCGACATCGCCAGCGGCGTCACCACCGCCGGCCACCGCTCGGCCGGATCGAAGCGGCTGCCCGCGATACCGTAAGCGAGGAACGGCGCCGCCACCGCCACCGCGATCATGTGGCCGGCCATGTGCCCGACCATGCCGAGCGGCGCTGTGGCGAACGCCCAGCCGAGCGGGACCAGCACCGCGCCGAGCACCAGGCTCGCGCGTCTCATCGGCAATCGCCGAACATGATGACCGGCAGCGCGGTGAAGAGGACCGCGACGAAGCTCAGGCCCGCCAGCAACCGGGTCGACAGCGCGAGGAAGCGCAGCCGGTCGATCGCGGTCCCTTCGTCATGCGGCGCAGGGTCGCCCGGCGTCTGCGACTGGACGCGCGCGATATAGCCCGCCGCGACGATCCCCAGCAGCGCGACGATAGTCGCGATCAGCGTCGCCAGCGGAAACCCGTTCAGTGCCGTCCCCGGCGTCGGCGATTTCGCGCAGGTGACCGCGACCCACAGATAGCAGAACATGAAATGCACCGCCCAGATCGTCGGCGGGACGATCAGCGTCCACAGCGTGACCTGCAGGTCGCGCGCCCAGTGCTTCCGGTTCGAACCGGTTTTGCGGTCAGGCTCGGGCGTCGTCATGCGACACCTGGGAACAGGCCGATCGTGCAGAACGTCACGATGCCCGTCAGTGCGAGGAAATGGTGGTAGACGGTGATGTTGCGCAGATCGGCGTCATAGACCGGTGTCATCTTCCCCGCGAGGCTGCGCGCGAGCGTATAGGCCTGCATGATCACGCCGATCGCGGCGTGCACCGCGGTCCAGATCGCCAGCGTCCACACGATCGCGGGATAGACGTGCAGCTCGGGGTCCATTCCCGACACCCACGGTCCGGCAAGCCCGGCGAACAGGCTCGACAGCGTCGCGACGATCCCGACGACCAGCAACGCGCGGCCCGCAGCGACGTTACCGCGGCGATGCACTTCGCGCGCGCCGACCGTGGCCGCCCAGCCTGTCAGGGTCAGCGCCAGTGCGACCATCGGCCAGAACACACCTGGCCCATTCAATCCGGCGCCCGTGGGGGGGAAGTCGTTGTGGATCGTCCAGAAGAAGAAATAGCCGAACACCAGCCCCGAAAACGCGGTCGCGTCCGCCATCATCGTGATGAACATCGCCCACCAGCCCGGCGCCGACGGCCCCGAGGTGTAGAGCGGCACCTCGATGCCGTGGCCGATATGCTTGGTCGGTTTCTCGGGGATCTCGGCGGTGCCGGTCCACAGCCACCACAGCACGCAGGCGAGCGTCGCAACGCCGCTGAGCGCGGACAGGAGATAGAGGTGATAGGTCGTCAGGATGAACACGCCCGCCAGCGCGACCGCGGTCATCATCGGCTTCACGCTCGGCGTGCCGAGGCGGATCACCTGCAACGGCCGCGCGTCGAGCACGGTGGTGATGATCGACTCGCGGCGCATCTCCTCCGCGTCGGGCAGGAAGAAGCGGCCCTCGTCGACCTTCTGGACGAAGTTCTTCTGGTCCCAGATCGGATAGCGGCTCTCGATCAGCGGCACCGAGCGGATGCCCCAATCCTCGTCGTCGGGCAGCGCCAGCCATTCGAGCGTGCCCGCGTTCCACGGATTGCGCGGGGACTTGGCGCGGCGCGGCGACAGCGCGAGATCGATACAGACGATCAGCACGCCGAGCGCGAACAGGTACGACCCCGCGGTCGAGGCGAGGTTGAGCCCGCCGATCCCCAGTTCTTCGGGATAGGTGAACACGCGACGCGGCATCCCGAGCAGGCCGGACAGGTGCATCGGGAAGAAGGTCAGGTTCATGCCGACGAACATGATCCAGAACGCGATCCGCCCGAGCTTATCGCTCAGCTTCTTGCCGGTGATCAGCGGCCAGTAATAATAGAGCCCGGCGAACAGCGGCAGCAGCGTGCCGCCGATCAGAACATAATGGAGATGCGCGACGATGAAATAGGTGTCGTGCGCCTGCCAGTCGAACGGCGCGACCGCGACCATCACGCCGGTCAGCCCACCGATCACGAACACCGCCAGGCTGCCGCTCGCATAGAGCAACGGCGTCGATTTCTTGACGTTGCCCGCCCAGAGCGTCGCGATGAACACGAATATCTGCACGCCAGTCGGGATCGCCACCGCTTCGGAAGCGGCTGCGAAGAAGGCGAGGCTGATCTTCGGCAGCCCGGTCGTGAACATGTGGTGGACCCACAGCCCGAAGCTGAGGAACGCGGTGCCGACCGCGGCCAGCACGATCCACGGATAGCCGAGCAGGTGCCGCTGCGCGAACGTCGGGATCAGCATCGCGAACAGCGCGATCGACGGCAGGAAGACGATATAGACTTCGGGATGGCCGAAGATCCAGAACAGGTGCTGCCACAGCAGCGGGTCGCCGCCCTTTTCTGCGTTGAAGAACGGCCAGTTGAGCAGCCGCTCCATCTCGAACAGCACGTCGCCCGCGATCAGCGGTGGGAACGCGAACAGGATCATCACCGCGACGACCAGAATATACCAGGCGTACAGCGGCATGAGGTTGAGCCGCATCCCCGGTGGACGGCATTTGAGGACGCCGACGATCAGTTCGACTGCGGCTGCGACCGACGACACCTCGATGAAGCTGAGGCCCAGCATCCAGATATCCGCGCCGAGCCCGCTGAGATCGGTCCGCGTAGTCAGCGGCGGATACATGAACCAGCCGCCATCGGGCGCCGCGTCGAAGAAGATCGATCCGGACACGAACACGCCGCCGATCAGGAAGCTCCAGTATCCGAACGACGACAGTCGCGGGAACGGCAGATCGCGTGCGCCGAGCAGTTGCGGCAACAGGATGATCGAGACCGCCTCGAACATCGGCACTGCGAACAGGAACATCATCATCGAGCCGTGCAGCGTGAACAGCTGGTTGAACGTGTTCGCGGTGACCAGATCGTTGTTCGGCACCGCCAGCTGCGTGCGCATGATCAGCGCCAGCACGCCCGCGAACAGCATGAAGCCAAACGCGGTCAGCGTGTACCACACGCCGATCCGGTTGTTGTTGACGTCGGTCCAGCGGAAGAACCAGCCCGAGGGGGGCTTCCACACTTCCCGCAGGCGATCCTCCTGCGCCTTGCGGACGGCGGGATCATTCTGGTCGGGGGCAAAGTACGGGGTGCTCTCGGTGGTCATTTGAGCCCCTGGAGATAGCTGGCGATCTGGTCGGCTTCGGCGGCCGACATCTGCGGGAAGGCGGGCATGCGCACGCCGGGCTTGGTCTTGCCGGGATCGCGGACGAAGCCGACGATGTTGGCATGGGTCATCGGCAGGATGCCGGCGGCGAGCGTCGCGCGCGATCCGACATGCGTCAGGTCGGGGCCGATCTTGGCGACCGGGCCAACGCCACGGACGCTGTGACAGCCGCTGCAGCCATAGCTAGCGAACAGGCGCGCGCCGGGCGATGCGGTCGGCGTAGCAGGTCGCGCCTGGGCGGTAAGCCAGCGCTCGAACGCGGCAGGCTCCATCGCAACGACGTCGAACGCCATCAGCGCATGGCCCAGCCCGCAGAACTCGGCACAGACGCCGCGATACGTCCCCGCCTTGGTCGCGCGGACGATGAGGCGGTTGGTGCGGCCGGGGATCATGTCCATCTTGCCCGCAAGGCCCGGCACCCAGAAGCTGTGGATGACGTCGGTGCTGCGCAGCGACAGTTCGACGGTGCGGCCGACCGGCAGGCGCAGTTCGTTGGCTGCCTCCACCACCGAGCCGCCGGGCGGCGCGTACCGGACGCGCCACCAGAATTGCTCCCCCTCGATCCCGATCCGTAGATCGTTGCTGTCTACTTCGCGCGGGCGCATCGCGGGCAGCGCGTAAAGGAGCAGACCGAGCAGCAGTATCGAAGGACCGATTCCACCCAGCCATAGCACGAGCTTCATGCCGCCCTTGTGCGTCAGGCGTCCCTCGGGCGCGCGCATCGCATGACGCATCATCAAGGCGAGCCCGCCCGCGAGGCCGATGGCGCCAATAACTAGAACGATGGTGATCGAGAGGACCGTGTCCGCCTCTTCGCCGAACGGCGCGAGCGCCGACTGGTGCTGGTTGCACCCCGCCAAGAATGGCAGACATCCCCCCACGGAAAGTAAATTAGCCTTCCGTATCATCATTTTGCAGCCCTTCGTATATCCGCGTCCTCTAGCCGGGCTGACAGCGGCGCGTAAACTCAAAATGACAGAAATTTCATGCGATCCTGTCAACCCGCGCCGGCATATTTTGACATGACCTGCACTCTGCTGGGAGCCGCGCTTTAGATTGGCAGAAAATACCCAAATCGACGCCGAACTCGCGCGCCAATTCCCGATGATAACGGCCTTGAGGTTCTCGGGGAATTGATTGTGACCGGGTCTCAGCGCGCAAGCCCAACGTCACGGAGTTTCCGTGTTGTATACGATTATCAAACACGACGCGGGTCGTCGTGAGGGGGAACTGCAGTCGCCAGGGCCTTGGCGCGGACCAGTGTCGGCGTCGGGATAGAGAAAGCGCGCGTCCTGCCATAGCTTGATATAGCGTGCTGCGACGGTGGGCTTGGCTGCGCCGGTCTGGTCGAACAGGTGCGTGGCACGAGCGTTAAGGTGGTTCAGTTCAACGACGACCTGGCGTTCCGCATAGGCTGGCGTCATAGTCCCGAGCGAGCATTAGGGCTCGAGAGCGTACCAGTCCGCGCCGCCCCTGAAGCGTCCGAATCTGGGAGCGGAGAGGCGGTGTCGCGGAGACTTTCCAGTGCGGCGATCTGTTGATCCATCGTGGGATCTGGGAGCGCCCTCCGCGGAGCGTTGACCGTGCCGTCGAGCGACAGGCGTGGAAGGAGAATTCATGTTTCAGCGTCGGCGAGGATCGCGGCGGACTCTGCGTCGATCTTGGCTTGATCCGGACGTGTCGCCTTCTACGCGCCGGACCTAGGGGTGACGCGTTAGGGGCTGCATCCTGTGCGGCCGAACGTGGACATTGCGACTGCGGGGTTGATCGCCAGACCGGCACGGAGCGAACTGGGGCGGCCATCGGGTTACAAGGCGTATGGTGCGAAGGGGGCGAACAGACGGAGTGCTTCGTCTGCAGCGGTCGCCGCGGCTGCGGCGCGAGGGTGGCGTATAGACGGGGTGGTCTGGTCGTGCGCAGAGGCACGGACGAACATTGATCACGCCAGTCCCACGAATACTTCTCTGCGGTTGGGCGTCACCCCAGATACTTCCTTTCGTCCTTAGCGAGAACGAAGACTGTGACTCAAGGTAGGTGCGCTCCGTGGCTCCGCACGAACGGAATGGTGGTCACGCTACCGAAGGAGCGGGCGTTAAGACATTGGGAAAGCGTCATCGGGTGCGCATCACCGGGGCGTTGCCATGCGGTTGTCGGCTTGAGTGATCTCGGGCTCGTCATCGGTAAGCGCGACGCGGACGATCATTTTCGGAAGATCAACGTGGGTCGAGAGTGCATTTCTCAAGTTTGCAGTTTTGGGCTTGAGATCGAGCGGGGCGGCTTGCGGGGGGATGTGCGTGGTGGCGACGACCTAGCCCGTCGCATCTATTGACTCCGCACGGCCACCCGTCGCGTCTTTTGAGCCAACGGTGTGGACGGTGATCGCTACGCTATGCCCCTTCACGACCACGTGGTCCGTGCCGATGCCGATATCCGCACGCTGTTCCACCGGCGTGGCCGGCTTGACCAGCGCGAAGTCAATCACCGTCCTGCCGGGCCCGAACATGACTTCGGTGCTTGTGCCGCGTTCGAGCGTAATGGTCTGCGCAGACCTGATTGGTACGAGCGTTCTGCCGCCATGGATGCTGCTCAACGCCTCCACTGTCCAGCGTCCGACGGTGATGTTCCATGGGCGACATCGCAGCGCTCTTGGGTTGTTCGGTGGTGTTGTAGGCGATCACCCGAAACCTGGTGGGCGTCGCGCCGGGCAGCAGAAGCGCAACGCGTTCGGGCGCGCCTGGCTCGGCGAGGCGGTGCGGAAGATCTCGAACGGGGCTTCGCCAACGGGGGTGCGGGCACGCCAGAAGAAAGCGAGCGTACCGCAATTCGCCCGGACGTTACCGGGGGGCTTTCCAGGCGACATGCGGTCGTCGGCCCAGCGCGCGCCGCCGCTGATGGCGCCATCCTGGGTGATGATGAGACCGCTACGAGGGTTGGGGCCGGGGTCGCCGGCGGCGCAGTTGAAGGACGGGCTCTTGTCGGCCGACGCACGGAACAGCAGCCCGGTCGAGTCCTGTGCGGCGACGGATTGTCAAGGCGATCGCCAATGCTAGTAGGGGCGCCGTCGTAAAATGATTCACGCTTCTCTTCTCGGGCGCAGAAATGCTTGCTCTCCCGCGACGGCAGGAGTCGAGGCAGGACTTCTGCCTTCGCGGGAGAACAAGGAAGGGCAAACTTAGTCCGCGTCCACTCTCGCCAACCTCGGCGACAGTAGATGCACGACGGTGATTGCGAGGAGGTACGTGGTGCCGGCGACTGAGAAGATCAGCGTGTAGCTCCCCGTGGTCTGCAGGACGTAGCCGGTGAACTTGGCCATCATCATGCCGCCGATCGCGCCGACCGTGCCGCCGATCCCGACCACCGACCCCACCGCGCCGCGCGGGAACATGTCCGACGGGATCGTGTACAGGTTCGCCGAGAACGCCTGATGCGCCGCCGTCGCCAAGCCGACGATGCCGACCGCCACCCAGAGATTGCCGACATATTGCGCGAAGAAGATCGGCATCACCAGGAACGCGCAGACCAGCATCGTGATCTTCCGCGCGAAATTGGCGGAGTGGCCGCGCTTCATCAGCGTCGACGACGACCAGCCCCCCGCGACGCTGCCAAGATCGGACAGCAGATAGATCGCGACCAGCGGCGGGCCGAAGCTCTTGAGATCAAGATGGTATGTCTTGGCTAGAAAGTCCGGCGTCCAGAACAGGAACAGCCACCAGATCGGATCGATAAGGAATTTCCCCAGCGCATAGGCCCAGGTCTCGCGATAGCCGAGCAGCGTGAGCCAGCCGAGCGTCTTGGCCGGATCGGCCGGATCGCTTTCAATATGCGCCAGCTCCGCGGCCGACAGATTCGCCACTTCGCGCGGCCGCCGATAGATCGCGATCCACGCCACCAGCCAGACCACGCTGACCGCGCCGGTGATGATGAACGCCATCCGCCACCCGAACGCGATCGTGATGATCGGCACGATCAGCGGTGTGACGATCGCGCCGATGTTCGCGCCTGCGTTGAACACCCCGGTCGCGAACGCGCGTTCCTTGGCGGGAAACCACTCCGAGACAGCCTTGATGCCCGCGGGGAAATTGCCCGCCTCGCCGAGTCCGAGCACGACGCGCGCTGCGGAAAACTGGAACGCGTTGCCGGCGAACCCGCACAGCGTGTGGCCAAGCGTCCAGATCACGAACGCGACGGAGTAGCCGATCCGCGCGCCGAGCACGTCGACGATCCGGCCGAAGCTCAGATAGCCGATCGCATAAGCCGCCTGGAACCAGAAGATGACGTCGGCATAGGTCGTCTCGTTCCAGCCGAGCTCGCCGGAGATGGTCGGTTTCAGCACGCCGATCATCTGCCGGTCGACATAGTTGATCGCGGTCGCGACGAACAACAGGCTGCAGATCAACCAGCGATAGCGGCCGATCCTGCCGCCTATCCCGGCGTCACCGATCGCGCCGGGCGCGCCCACCTCCGGCATGTCCATGCTCGCCACAGGGTTCTCTCCTAAAAACAGCCTCTAGCGGGCCTTGATGGTGCAGTGGACGGCGAAGCGTCCGTCGAAGCGCGCCTCGACCCGGTCGCCGATTGCGACCGGGTGGACGCCGGTGACCGCGCCGGTCGAAACCCATTGTCCCGGCGACAATGCGATCCCGCGTGCGGCCAGATGTTCGAGCAGGTAGCGAACCGCGCCGAACGGTCCGTCGAGCATCGACGCGCTCGTCGCGGCACCGATCCGGACATCGTTGATCGACAGCTCCACCGGCCAGTCGTTGACGTCGCCCTCGCGCCACCCCTCGGCATCGGCGCCGACGACCAGCCCATTATTGTTGCCGAAATCGGACACGGTGACGGTCGGCCCGAGCGCGTTGATACCCGGGAACGGCGAGCTCGCGATCTCGATCCCGACATGCACCGCGTCGATCATCGCACGGGCTTCGTCGATCGTATAGGTCGACTTGGCAGGGTGGGGCGCGGTGCCGATCCTGAGCAGAAATTCGGCCTCTGCCGCGGCAAACCCTTGCGCGAACACCGGCATCGCAACCGGGTCGGCGCTGGCCATGACGATTTGATCGGCGAAGATGGGGCCGGTCAGGCGGTCGATCCCGTCGAGCGGCGGGTTGATCCGCCCGACCTTCCAGCCCGCCACGACGCCGTCCGCGAGCAGCAGTGCCGCGTCCTGCACGGCATAGCCCTCGTCGACCGTGAGCGGCACGTCGCCGGGAAAATCGGGAACGACGCCACCGTCGCGGCGCGCGTCGACGAAGGTCTGGGCGATCCGTATCGTGTTGGTCGTGTTCGGCCGTGCCGCCAAGAACCCCTCCTGTACTGTCGTACTATTTTTTCGAGCGTATGAGAAACCGGTGTCACTGACAAGCGGGGTTGCTCAGCCCGCGAATAACGAGCTCCAGTTTTCGTCGTGAGCATCGGTCGCGGCACGGCCGAGCGCGGTCATTAGCGCAGCGTCCTCAAGCACTTCGCGAGGAATGCCGAGGCCATCGTCGGTCAAGCGCGCGACGATATCCGCCGGGCTTCCCTCGGATGCGAGTATGGCCAGCCTGTCGCCGGCGGGGTCGACGATCGGCTGGCCACTGCGCGATCGGCGGATCAGGAACGCGGTCCAGGCGCCGAACGCCGCGACGATATGGGTGGGCATGCGTCCGGCGCGGCGGTTGGCGATCAATGTGTCGCCGAGGCGATAGGGCAGCTTCTGCGAGCCATCCTGCGCGATCTGGTCGAGCCGGTGGATGATCACCGGGTTACGAAAGCGTTGCAGGACGGCCGTGCGATACGCCTGGATGTCGAGCCCCTGGACGGGGGGCAGCATCGGGATGATGTCGCGGGCGATCATCGCGTCGACGAACGCGGCGAGTTCCGGGTCGCGCATCGCGTCGGCGACGCTGCTCGATCCGCGCAACAGGCCGGCATAAGCGAGCGTGGAATGCGCGCCGTTGAGGATCCGCAGCTTGGCCTTTTCATAGCCGCCGACGTCGGTGGTGATGGTCGCGCCGACGCTGGCGAGGTCGGGACCGAGCGGTCGCCCGATATCCTCGATGACCCATTGCGCGAATGATTCCCGCTGGACCGCGGCCCGATCCTCGACGCCCAGCGTCGCAGCAATGTCGGCGAGGAGCGCGGCGTCGCTTGCCGGGGTGATCGAATCGACCATCGTCGACGGCACGCGGACCTCGCGCGCGATCCAATCCGCAAGCGACGCGTCGGTCCGTCCAGCAAAGGCGATCAGTGCGGCATGCAACTTGGCGCCGTTGCTCGCAAGATTGTCGCACGGCATCGGCACGAACGGGGTGGTCCCGGCGGCCCGGCGCGCGGCGAGTCCGGCGACGATCCAGCCGACGACGCTGCGCGGAACCAACGTTCCGGCAAGGTCGTGGACGATATCGGGATGGCCGATGTCGAGAGTGCCGTCGCCCGCAAGGCAATAGCCCTTCTCGGTCACGGTCGTCGTCACCAGCGCGACTGCCGGGTCGGCAAGCAGCGCGCGGGTCTCTGTCGCGTTCTCAGGCCCGAGGAAGCGACGGTGCGCGCCGATCACGCGCAGCGACGGATCGGCGTCGCGGATCGCAAGCGTGTAAAGCCCGTCCTGCTCCGAAAGCGCGTCGATCGTGCCGCGCGTCCGCATCGATACCGCCGCGATCCCCCAGCGCGGATCGTGCGTGAGCAGGTCGTCGACATAGGCCGCCTGATGCGCGCGGTGAAATGCGCCGGGGCCGAAATGGACGATGCCGACGCCGCCGGGTGGGCGCGCTTTGGCGCCTTGGACGGTGCCGGGGAGGGAAGAGACGCTGGTGAAAGACAGTCGGTTCACAGGGTTACGCCTCGTTTCCAGATCGCAATTTCGCGTTCGCCATTGCGCTCTGCGGCGGTTTCGGCGCCCGATGCGACCTGCATGATGCGCGAAAGCAGCGCCGCTTCGGTCGCCGAAAAACCGTCGTCCAGCACGGCGCTGGCGTCGAAATCGATCCAGCCGGGCTTGCGCGTGGCGAGATCCGCGTTGGACGCAATCTTGATCGTCGGCACGGGAAAGCCGAGTGGCGTGCCGCGGCCGGTCGTGAACAGGATCGCGGTCGCGCCCGCCGCCGCCAGCGCGGTCGACGAGACGGCGTCGTTGCCCGGCGCCTCCAACAGCGTGAGACCGTCGCTCCTGACCCGCGCGCCATAGTCGATCACGTCGGCTACTGCGGCACGACCCGCCTTCTGGACGGCGCCGAGCGATTTTTCCTCGAGCGTGGTGATGCCGCCGACGACGTTGCCGGGCGACGGGTTCTCCGACACCGTCTCGCCGTGATCGAGAAAGTAGCGTTTGAAATCGTTCACGACGGCGACGATCCGGTCGAACACGGGTTCGCTCGCGGCACGGTTCATCAGCATCTGTTCGGCGCCGAAGACCTCGGGGATTTCGGTCATGAGGACGCGGCCGCCCGCCGAGGTGACCCGGTCGCTCATCCGGCCGACGAGCGGGTTGGCGGTGAGGCCCGACAGGCCATCCGACCCCCCGCATTTGACGCCGAGGACGAGCTTGTCGATGCCGACCGTCTGGCGCGACGCCTTCGCCAGCGCGGCGAGTTCGGCCACCAGCGCGCAGCCTTCGGCGATCTCGTCGCCGCTGACCTGCGTCGTCAAGGTGCGGATCATCGCGTGGCGTGACTCCGGGATCGTGGCGAGCAACGCCCTGATCTGGTTCTCCTCGCAGCCGAGCCCGACGATCAGCACCCCGCCGGCATTGGGATGGCAGGCAAGGCTCGCCATGATCGTGCGCGTCCCCTCCAGATCCGGGCCGAGTTGCGAGCAGCCATGTGGATGGGTGAAGGCGTGGACGCCGTCGACGCTATCGCCGACCAGCGCCGCGGCCCTGGCGGCGATCCGCGCGGCGGTGCGCGCGACGCAGCCGACGGTCGACAGGATCCAGATCTCGTTGCGCGTGCCGACGCTGCCATCGGCGCGGACATAGCCGTCGAACGTCGCGGCCGATGCGTCGGGGGCAGACGCGGCGCCGACCGGGGCGAACCGATAGGCGAGCGTAGCGTCGAGGCCGGTTTTGAGATTGTGCGAATGGACGTGCCCGCCGGGGGCAATCGGCTGCGTCGCGATGCCGATCGGAAAGCCGAATTTCAGCACTAGCTCGCCCGCCGCAATCGGTGCCAGCGCGACCTTGTGGCCGCGCCCGATATCGCCGCTCAGGACCAATGCGTCTGCGCCTATCGTCACGACTTCGCCCGCCTGCGCATCGTGCAGCAGCGTCGCCACGCCGTCGCGCGGATCGACCCTCAGAGCCTTGGCCATCGCATCCCTTATGTATCGGTAACCGGTGTCAGCGTTATGCTGTGGCGATGGCTTTTCCGCAAGACGGCTTGGTCCGGTCGGGCTATGTCCTTGCGATGCAGAAGACCGGTCAACCGACGATCAACGACGTTGCCCGGATCGCCGGGGTCTCCAAGAAGACGGTAAGCCGGGTGATCAACCGGTCGCCGTTGCTCAACGACGATACGCGCAAGCGGGTCGAGGACGTCATCGGCGCGCTGGGCTATATCCCCAACCCGCAGGCACGCGCGCTGGCGCTGGGCCGCAATTTCCTGATCGGGCTGGTCCACGACAACCCGAATGCGCAGACCGTGCTCAACGTGCAGCAGGGTATGTTGGAGGCGTTGCGCGGAACCGAATTCGAGATGGTGGTGCGGCCGCTCGATCGCGGCTCCGCGACGATGCTCGACGATCTCCGGCACTTTCTGGAGCGGCAGCGCCTGTTCGGCGTGCTGCTGATGCCACCGGTCAGCGAGAATGATTCGGTCGCCAAATTGTGCGACTCGATCGGCTGCCGTTATGTCCGGATGGGTTCGGCCGTGCTCGACGATACCGAGCACATGGTCGCGTCGAACGACCGCGAGGCGGTGCGGACCGCGACCGAATATCTGATCGGGCAGGGGCATCGCCGGATCGGACTGGTCGCAGGACCCCACGGATTCCGCTCGGCGCGCGAGCGGCGTCTGGGGTTCGAGGATGCCCTGGCTGCGGCGGGGATCGCCTTGCCGCGCAGCATGATCGCGGACGGCAATTACACATTCGAGTCAGGGCTGGTTGCGGCGGAACGATTGCTCGACGTCATGCCGCGACCGACCGCGATCTTCTCGTCGAACGACGAGATGGCGGCGGGGATCATCCATGCCGCCCGGCAACGCGGCCTCGATGTTCCGCGCGACCTGTCGATCATCGGGTTCGACGATACGCCGATCGCCGCGCATGTCTGGCCACCGCTGACGACGGTGCGCTGGCCGATCGCGTCGATGGCGCGCTCGGCCGCGTTGAAGTTGATCGCGGGGGTCTATGATGGCAGCGACCTGGTCGAGGAGCCGTCGCTGTTCCTGTCGACGCTGATCCGGCGTGCGTCGGTGGCGCCGCCAAGCGACATCCAGGCATAGCGTCGGGCGCGGAATCGCCGGTTGCACGAAGCCCTGACACCGGTTACCGGATTGTCGGACTATCGCGCGAAGCGGCAAGGAGGATGGACGATGGCAAGGGCTCTGGAACTGCATCCGGACCGCCTTTTCCCGGCGGAACCGGCGACGCGCGCGATCGCGCGGGCGTTGTACGCCGAGGTCGCGACGCTGCCGATCATCAGCCCGCACGGGCACACCGATCCGACCTGGTTTGCCGACAACGCCAACTGGACCGACGCAACCTCGCTGCTGCTCGCGCCCGACCATTATCTCTACCGGATGCTCTACAGTCAGGGCGTCGACCTGGATGCGCTGGCGATCCCGCGGCGGAGCGGCGTGCCCGCGACCGATCCGCGGGCGGCGTGGACGCTGTTCGCGGCGCATTACACGCTGTTCCGGGGGACGCCGTCACGGCTGTGGCTCGATCATGTGTTTGCCGAGGTGTTCGGGATTGACGTCGCGCTCGAGACATCGACCGCGGACCGGTATTTCGACCTCATCGGCGAGAAGCTGGCCTCCGACGCGTTCCGGCCTCGGGCATTGTTCGACCGGTTCGGGATCGCGTTTCTCGCGACCACCGAGGGCGCGCACGACGATCTCGCCGCGCATCGCCGGATCCGCCAATCGGGCTGGGACGGGCGCGTGGTGACGACCTATCGCCCGGATGGCGTGATCGACGTCGAGCACGAGGCGTTCACGCCGGCGATGGCGCGCTTTGCCGAACTGACCGGCGAGGACGTGTATGACTGGAACGGCTATCTCGCGGCGCACCGCAAGCGCCGTGCCGACTTCCGCGCGGCAGGCGCGACCGCGACCGATCACGGGCACCCGACCGCCGCGACCGCGAACCTGTCGAGCGTCGAGGCCGAGGCGCTGTTCGCAAAGGTCACGCGCGGCGACTGGACGCCGGCCGACGCCGAGTTGTTCCGCGCGCAGATGCTGACCGAAATGGCGGCGATGTCGATCGATGACGGCATGGTGATGCAGATCCATCCCGGCTCGTCGCGCAACCACAATGCCGGGCTGTTCGCGAGCCATGGCCGCGACAAGGGCGCCGACATCCCGACGCGGACCGATTACGTGCAGGTGCTCAAACCGCTGCTCGACCGGTTCGGGACCAGCACGCGGCTGTCGATCATCCTCTTCACGCTCGACGAAAGTGCGTACGCGCGCGAGCTGGCGCCGCTCGCCGGGCATTATCCGTGCCTCAAGCTCGGACCGTCCTGGTGGTTCCACGACAGTCCCGAGGGGATGCGCCGGTTTCGCCAGATGACGACCGAGACGGCCGGTTTTTACAACACCGTCGGCTTCAACGACGACACGCGCGCGTTCCTGTCGATCCCCGCACGCCATGATGTCGCGCGACGGATCGACTGCGGGGTGCTGGCGCAACTGGTAGCCGAGCACCGCCTAGCCGACTGGGAAGCGGCCGATCTTGCCCATGAGTTGACGAGCGGGCTTGTCCGTCGCGCCTACCGGATTGACGAACCCCTTTCCGCCGCCAACGAGGCCTGACCGGAGCTTATCATGTTCGAACGCACCTATTACGCCACGCACCCTGACATGATGGAGTGCGTCTCCAACGACGAGCTGCGCGATCGATACCTGATCCGGGACCTGTTCCGCGACGGCGAATGCGTGCTCAACTACACGCATGCCGAGCGCTTCGTGATCGGTGGCGTTGCGGTCGGCAGCGGTAGCGTGAAGCTGCCCGACCAGACCGAGCCGGCATCCGCCGCCGGACACCCGTTCCTCGAGCGCCGCGAACTCGCGGTCGTCAACGTCGGCAAGGCCAGCGGCACCGTCATCGTCGACGGCGAGACGTTCACGCTCGGCAACAAGGACTGTCTGTACGTGACGATGGGCGCGAAGGACGTGCAGTTCTCGGGCGACGGTGCGCGCTTCTATCTGGCGTCGTGCCCGGCGCACAAGGCGTTCACGACGCGCATGATCTCGGTCGGCGATGCGAGCACGCTGGAGCGCGGGTCGCTCGAGGAATCGAACGCGCGGACGATCTACCAGATGGTCATTCCCGGCATCTGCGACAGCGCGCAGCTGGTCATGGGTCTCACCGTATTGAAGCCCGGTTCGGTGTGGAACACGATGCCGCCGCACATTCACGAGCGTCGCAGCGAAATCTATTTCTACTTCGAGCTCGACGATCTCGAGAAGGACCGCGTGTTCCATTACATGGGGGAGGGCGAGGCGACCCGGCACATCGTGATGGCGAACGAGGAAGCGGTGATCAGCCCGCCCTGGTCGATCCACATGGGCTCGGGCACCAAGGCCTATGCGTTCATCTGGGCGATGGCGGGCGAGAACCAGGATTATACCGACATGACCGTGCTGGACATCTGCCAGCTGGCGTAAAGCGCCCCTCCCGTTCACGGGAGGGGTCGGGGGTGGGCCCGCGCTTACCGCCACCGATTTGCTTGAGGAAAGTGCGAGCCCACCCCGGCCCCTCCCGCATGCGGGAGGGGAGGAGTCGTTGAATGACAAACCCCTTCGATCTTACCGGCAAGGTCGCCGTCGTCACCGGTGCGAACACGGGCATCGGGCAGGCGATCGCGGTGGCGCTGGCCGCGGCGGGCGCGGACGTCGCGTGCGTCGGGCGCACGCCCGCCGACGACACCGTCGCGCAGATCCGCGCGCTCGGCCGCCGGGCGGAGATCGTCTCGGCCGACCTGTCGACGATCGAGCCCGTGCAGCGCGTCGTCGACGAGACGATCGGCGCACTCGGCAGTCTAGACATCCTCATCAACAACGCCGGCATCATCCGCCGCGCCGATGCGGTCGATGTCACCGAGGCGGACTGGGACGCGGTGATCGACACCAACCTGAAGTCGGTGTTCTTCCTCTGCCAGGCGGCGGGGCGACACATGATCGCAAATGGCGGGGGCAAGATCATCAACATCGCGTCGATGCTGACGTTCCAGGGCGGCATCCGCGTACCGAGCTACACCGCCTCCAAATCGGGGATTGGTGGCCTCACCAAGCTGTTGGCGAACGAATGGGCGAGCAAGGGCATCAACGTCAACGCGATCGCGCCGGGCTACATCGCCACGAACAACACCGCCGCTTTGCAGGCGGACGAGGCGCGCAACGCGTCGATCCTGGGTCGCATCCCGGCGGGCAAATGGGGCGACGCCTCCGACCTCGGCGGGGCGGCGGTATTCCTGTCGTCGGCCGCGGCGGACTATGTCCAGGGTCATATCCTGGCGGTCGATGGCGGCTGGCTGGCACGCTGAACATCTTTCCCGGTAAGGGGGGATGGGCATAGGCTGCAGGAGCTGGGGGACTGCCACGAGCGACCGGTCGTGGAGAACGGCCCCCCCGCATGCCAAGGCGGCGATCCACTCCCCGGACCGGGGAGACTTAGATGAAGGGGTGATATGAGCAAGTTTCTGGCGTTCGGCGAGATCATGCTGCGGTTGTCGCCACCGGGGCGCGAGCTGCTGCTCCAGACGCCCAAGCTCGATGTCTGGGTAGCCGGCGCCGAGGCCAACGTCGTCACGCAGCTCGCGCGGCTCGGCCACGATGTCGGCATGGCGACGATGGTTCCCGACAACGACCTGGGGCGCGCCGCGATCACCACGTTGCGGGGACACGGGGTAGACACGTCGATGGTGACACTCGGCGGTGAACGGATGGGGCTGTATTTCGTCACTTCCGGCGCCGGCTTGCGAGCGACCGAAGTGATCTACGACCGTGCCTGGTCGTCGTTCGCCGAAGCACCGGTGAGCGCCTGGGACTGGAACAGGCTGCTGTCCGGCGTCGATCGCTTCCACTTGTCCGGTATCACCCCGGCGCTGGGCCCCGTGCCGGCGCAAGCCGCGCTCGCTGCCGTCGAGGCCGCGACCGAGCGCGGCATTCCGGTGTCGTTCGACGGAAATTGGCGGGGGAAATTATGGGAGCGTTGGGATGCCGATCCGCGTGCGATCCTGGCCAAGCTCGTCGCGCATGCCGACCTGATGTTCGGCAATCACCGCGATATCGCGCTGCTGCTCGGACGCAATTTCTGCGGCGACGCGGAGGATCGGCGACGCGAGGCGGCGGTGGCGGCATTCGAGGCGTTTCCGCGGTTGCAGACGATCGCGTCGACCGCGCGGCATGTCGAGCATGTCGACCTCCACCGGTTGTCGGCGCGCATCGATACGCGTTCAGAGCACGTCCAGACCGACGAGGTCGTGCTGGCCGGGATCGTCGACCGGATCGGCGGCGGCGATGCGTTTGCGGCGGGCGTGCTGCACGGGCTGCGCACCGGCGCGGACATCGGCGAGGTTGCGCGGATCGGCCTCGCGCTCGCAGCGCTGAAGCATTCGCTACCGGGGGACGCCAGCCTGTTCCGGCAGGCGGATATCGATGCGTATCTCGCTGGTGGTCTCGACGTCCGCCGCTGACGGCTGGACGTGACGCTCGGCGCCGGGGGCGGGCGCTACACCACCGTTTGCGGGCGCCGCGGTGCAATGCGCTGCCGGCGCGTTCGTCGGGGTGCCCCTCGTCCCGGGGAGCGGCGGCGTCATGGCGTTCAAGGGCGTCACTACGGTCGCGCCAAGCGGTTTCGCGCGTCCGAACCTATCCCGCGCGCCAGCTTGCCGGTATCCGCCTTGGCGTTCAGTGCGGTATGTCCGCAGTCAGGACCGTACGGGCCGCAATCCGAGGACTGCCTGTTCCGCAACATCTCGACCCTCGCCGCCGACCCGCGCGCGAAGAAGGCTGCCTTTTTGCAGCCTCTGGTGTTCAGATGACCATTGCGCCGCGGCTAGCTGCATTCGATCTCAAGAAAATCCATCAGCAAGATGCGACTTGCGCAGACCGTAGCCCGGCCGACGAAATACGCGTTCGCGCCCCCAAGACTATGAGACACTGGATTTCTGAAGCCGATAAGGGACGATTTGCATCGAAGCCAATTCGCGGAGAATTCATCGGTCCGCGCAACGCAGAAACAAGGCTACATGTCGTCCCAAGCCAAAACGCTATCGTCGTGAAACCCGCTGCGGCGGTTACGATTACGTGGCAGTTTCGAATACCTCGTGGATCGGAAAGCTGATATCATAGATACGCAATCGATTAGAATAGCGTTATCTGACCGGGCTATATACCAGCCTGTAATGAATGGGTTTGGATAGCTGGGGACCAGTTATGGTCGTCTCTGCCACCAACTCTCGACCGATGCTGTGGTACACGGTGGTCCGTTCGCTATCGGCCCAGACGGCGGTCGGCTCATTCCTGGCCGCCCGGTACGTTAGAGAAACAGTTTCGCCGTTCGCTTTTGCCGATACATTGAAAACCTGACCATCCAAAAGCTTCCACCTAATCGGCTCGCCACGTGTCGAAACGACGATCGTTGGTTTGTCATCGTCCTTAATCGAGAATCGATCTGGCGAACTATAGACCCTAAATCCGTCCGAAGGCGTGTTGGACTTGCGCAGTCTGGCGCCGGCAAGCCCGCGCGTAGCGATAGGAACGTCGGCAATACCGCTCGTGATTGCTTTGGAGACGTTGTCGCTCTGTCCACGGTCGAGAACGTAGATGCCTGAAAGTACACCCTGCGCTAAGCTCGCCGAGCCAGAGGTCAGGATGGCAGCGCCGATCGCTGTCGACAAAGCCCGATGACGCATTCCGCTTTCCTCGAATATTGCAGCTTACCATGAAGCGTGTAGTGGGCATTCGCAGAGACGTCACCGCCGTTCCAAATTTCGGACGGACATCTGCCTTCCATCAGACCACGGCATGCCCGAAACCGGATTTAAAGCCGGGCGGCCGCCTTCTGGCGTGATTTCGACGATATCGAACTGCCGCCCGCCGTCTGCTGGTGTCCGGACAAATCTGAAGGTGGCCGGGAAGCGATCGGGAAAGAAGACGCCGTTGATGCTGAGATAGGTGGTTACGATCGCCTTTTGCAGCGACACCGGTTCGAACCCGATATCCGTCCTGTCGGCACCGCCCGTCTGGCATCTTGCCTTACCATCGAGGCCCATCGAACGAACCTTGCCGCCCCGATCGCGATCGGTTCGCATGCCGTATCCGCGCACGCTGAACCGGGTCTGGTAGGTAGCGGCACCGCCGGCATGCGTTCCTCGCTCGATGCAGCCTTGCGGGTTGTCCCACGCAACACCCCCTGTCGCGCGATCCAACGATCGTTTCGGCTTTTGGGCGGCACCCCGGCGTGCGGGCGGCCGCCTTCGCCTGATGTGGTCGGTCGATACCGAGCACGCGGCGCCTGAGCGCAAGGGCGGCGGTGTGGCAACGGGCAAGCCGGCGGCCCCGGAAGATTACAGCGATGTAATGTTCGCAACAGGCGGCGCTCATCGTCCGGCTCCAAAAGGGAGCATATGCTAACAGGACAAGGACAAAGACCGTGATACGCAACCGTCGACTGACCGTACGCCCGCTGATCGCTGCCGTCGCGCTGGGAACCACGGCCCTTGTCGGTGTCGCAGGCGGGGCGATCGCCGCGGATGACGGTCGCACCAGCATCGCCGAGCGGTTCACGGCACCCGGGCCCGCTGCCGTTGCGTCGACAGGGGTGCATGCCTCGCTATCGGACATGGTCGAAGCCGTTGGACCAAGCGTCGTCCAGATACAGGTCAACTCCGCGTCTGCGCAGGAGCAGCAATTCGAGCCGACGCAGTTCGGATCGGATGACAGCGAACTGGCCGATCGACTGGGTCAGCTGTTCGGATTCGGCATGCAGGATCGCGGTGGGCAACTCGAGGCGCCGCAACAGCAAGGTCCGCAGCGGGGCCCGCAGCGGGGATCGCTTGGCTCGGGGTTCATCGTCGATGCCTCCGGGATCGTCATCACGAATAACCATGTCGTCAACGGTGCCGACCGCGTTACCGTCCAGATGTCGGACGGTCGCGAATTCTCCGGTCGCGTGCTGGGTCGTGACCCCAAGATCGATGTCGCCGTGGTCAAGATCGACGGGCAGGGTAAGTTCACCCCGATCAAATGGGGCGACAGCGACCATATCCGCGTCGGGGACAGTGTGTTTGCCGTTGGCAGTCCGTTCGGCCTTGGCAATACCGTTACGTCCGGCATCGTTTCCGCCCGCGGCCGCGAGATCGGGGCGGGGCCGTACGACGATTTCCTGCAGGTCGATGCTGCGATCAACAGCGGCAACTCGGGTGGCCCGCTGTTCGACAGCGCGGGCCGGGTCGTCGGCGTAAACACCGCGATCTTCTCGCCGACCGGCGGCAATGTTGGGATCGGCTTTGCGATACCTGCTGCCATGGCGCGGAAGGTCGCGCTGCAGATTGCGCAAACCGGCCATGTGTCGCGTGGCAGGATCGGCGTCTCGTTGCAGGACCTGACACCGGAGATCGCCAGCGCGATGGGTTCGAACGCCACCCAGGGCGCGTTGATCGCCGAGGTCGAAGAGGGCGGAACAGCGGCGCTGTCCGGGCTGCAACGCGGCGACGTCGTTCGGCGCTTCGGATCCAGGCCGGTCGATAACGGGCGCGACCTTGCCCGCGCCGTAGCGGAGGCCAGGATCGGTTCGATCGTTCCGACACAGGTGCTGCGTGACGGCCGCCAGGTTTCCCTGAACCTGCGCATCGCAGGCGAAGCGACAGGCCAGTCCTGAGGCCATGGAACCGGGGGGCGGTACACGCGTCCGCTCCCTGACACATCGAATGGGACGATCCGATCTTGAAGCTGCTCCTGATCGAAGACGACGCACAGACCGCAGACTATGTCCGCCGCGGGCTGGTGGAGCTTGGCCACGTGTCCGATCATGCGGGTACCGGCATCGATGGCCTCACCGCCGCAATCGTCGGCCGATATGACGCGATCATTCTTGACCGGAACCTGCCCGAGCTCGATGGACTGTCGGTGCTGAAGGCATTGCGTGCAAAAGGCGATCGGACGCCGGTACTGCTTCTATCGGCGCTGGGGCAGGTGGACGACAGGATCGCGGGGCTTCAGGCCGGTAGCGACGATTATCTGGCCAAGCCCTTCTCGTTTGGCGAACTCGTTGCACGGCTGGAGGCGATAGTCCGTCGACACAGCGACACCGACCCGATGCAAGGTACCCGCCAGACAGGCTCGTTGACGCTCGACCTGCTCGGCCGCACGGCCACACGCAACGGCAGGCGTATCGACCTGCTCAACAAGGAGTATCAGCTGCTCGACTATCTGACCCGCCATGCCGGGCAGGTGGTGACACGCACGATGCTGATCGAGGCGATCTGGGATTATAATTTCGATCCGGGGACGAACGTCGTCGACGTCCATGTCAGCCGCCTGCGCGCCAAGATCGACGGCCCGCAGGACGTTCCGATGATAAGAACCGTCCGCGGCTCGGGCTATCGGCTGGACGCTGTCTGACGATGCGCTGGCCGTCGACAGCCGCGCTGCGCGGCGCCCTCTGGATCACGCTGATTGCGCTGATCGCGACCGGGATCGCCCTGAGCGTGCAATATGTCCAGACGGTACGTCTGCTCGACGCGCGCGCACAGGCGGCGGTCGACGACGAGACGGCAGGGCTTATCGAGCGCTATCAAAGCGAGGGGCCATTTGCCGTGGCACAGGCTGTGTCGCGTGCGGTCGGGCGCCCGCGCGTTACGGACTTCATCTATCTCATGACCGACGGTTCGGGACAGCCGGTCGCGGGAAACCTGGCAAAATGGCCCGGCGAGATCGACCGTACCGGGTATCGTACGTTCGATACGCAGGTGGGGACGACGCGGGGCACGGTGATCGAGCGACAGGTCGCCGCGCGTGCGGTGCTTCTCGGCAACGACTATCGCCTGCTCGTCGGCAGCCTTTCGGACGATCGCCGCCTGCTGCGCGACCGCTATATCTCCGCACTGGCCTGGTCGCTGACGGCGACCGGCGTGATCGGCCTGCTCTTCGGCTTCTGGTATAGCCGGCGCGGGCTCGCCTTTCTCGATGCCGCGAGCACCGCGGGCGATCGTTTTCGGGCCGGGCATCTGGACGAGCGCCTGCCCGTGACGGGGCGCGGTGATGAATATGACCGACTGGCAGCGACGCTGAACCACAGTTTCGCGGAGATCGAACGCCTGGTGGATTCGCTGCGAACCGCGACCGATGCGCTTGCTCACGATCTGAAGACGCCGCTGACGCGGATCCGGTCCCGGCTCGAGCTTGCGGCCCTTGGCGGGGAGCGAAACGATGTGACATCGGATATGCGCGGCGATCTCGATGCGCTGCTCCGGACGATCGACGATACGCTACGACTGGCCCGCGCGGAGACGACGATGGCCAGCGAGTTCGTTCCGGTCGATCTGGCGGCGATCGTGATCGAGGCCGTGGAATTGTTCGAACCCCTGGCAGACGATCATGGTCTGAAGCTTACGATCGAAACCACGCCGGTGACGGTAGGCGGCGTGCGTTCGCTGTTGGGGCAGATCGTCGCCAATCTGCTCGACAATGCGATCAAGTACACGCCGCCCGGCGGCGCGATCCGGGTAACGCTTGCGCGCGGGCTCGATGGGGTCACGCTCGTGGTGGCGGATACGGGACCGGGTATACCCGTCGACCAGCGCGAGCATGCCATGACGCGGTTCGTCCGGCTCGACACCAGCCGTCATTCCGAAGGCAGCGGCCTTGGTCTCAGCATCGCGCGGGTCGCCGCCCGCGTTCATGGCGCTTCGCTGACGCTGAGCGA
Source organism: Sphingomonas sp. Leaf34 (assembly GCF_001421805.1). Classification (GTDB taxonomy): domain Bacteria; phylum Pseudomonadota; class Alphaproteobacteria; order Sphingomonadales; family Sphingomonadaceae; genus Sphingomonas. The sequence continues at coordinate 79,632 of NZ_LMLC01000002.1, forward strand.
CAATGCGCCAGGGCTTCGTGCGGCGGTACACTTCCCGAAAGCGTAAGCCTCAGTCCGCCGTGACGCGGCCAAACATGACAGATTTATGAACTTATTGCGAGCCAGGACCCAAAACATCCGAGCGATGTTAGGGGTTTAAGGTCGGCGTCGGGTCGTCCTCATGATAGGGGGATGCCACGTGGATCAAACCGCTTTTCTGATTGGCTTCAGCGTGATGTCAGTCGCATCGCTGGCACTATATGCGACGGGCAAGAAGACGCAGCCGTCGGGTCATCATACGCTCCTGCATGCCAGCGTACCGTTCATCGCGGCAACCGCTTATCTCGCAATGGCCTTCGGGATCGGCACGCTGATCAACGGCGACGGCTCGGCGACCTATCTGGCACGCTATGTCGACTGGTCGGTGACGACGCCTATATTGTTGTCCGGGCTGGTGCTGCTGGCGTTTCACGAGGACGCAAAGACGGGTGAAGTCGGCGGATATCTGACATCGGTCATCGTCCTCGATATCCTGATGATCGTCACGGGCCTGATATCGTCGCTGGCCGCCCAGTCGGCGGCGAAATGGATCTGGTACGGATGGTCCTGCGTCGCGTTTCTCGGTGTCCTGTATCTGCTCTGGGGGCCATTGCGGTCACAGGCGCTCAGCCGCGGCGCCGCGTTGGGCACCGCGTACGCCAAGACCCTCATGTTCCTGACCGTCATCTGGTTCCTCTATCCGATCGTCTTCCTGATCGGGCCGGAAGGTCTGAAGCTGATCACCGATCCCGCTTCGGTTTGGGCGTTCCTGATCATGGATGTCGTCGCCAAGGTCGTCTACGCGTTCTACGCGGCGGCCAACCTCGACAAGGCGTTGACGCAGCATGCCAGCGAACGCGGCTACCGGGCATGACACGATACGCCCCGGCCCTAGGCTGGGGCTTCCTTTCAGGGGCGGCCCTGATCGTCTCGTTCTGCGCGCTCACCGTACAGCTTGCGTTCGCGTCTTTCTGTGTCGGCGTTGTCGGCATGGTGCACGGCGCCAGCGATCTCGAAATCGTCGCGTATCGTCGGCGCCCGGCCTTCCTGGCACTGTACGTCTCTGCGCTACTGGTCTGTCTCTGGTGGTGGATCGTCGATCCCGCGATCGCACTCCCCGCATTCCTGCTGGCATCCGCAGTCCATTTCGGCCTCGAGGATGCCCCGGCCAGCCGGTCGTTTGAAAGGATGGCCCGCGGTATAAGCCTCGTGGCCACGCCTGCGGTGCTGCATGTGACAAGCCTCTCCCGCATTCTCGGCTTTGCCGGCGTTCCAGAATCCAGTTTGCCGACTATGGTCGGCAGTTTGGCTGTTGCTGGTGGCATAGCCGCCGGATGCCTCGCGATCATCGGCGTGGCGCGTCACGATCGACGTCTCCTGGCTGGAACGACGGCACTTCTGGTTCTACCCCCGCTCATCGGGTTTTCGGTCGGGTTCCTGGTGCTGCACGCGGTGCCACAGACGGAAGAGCGTCGTGACCGCCTGCAATGCGTCACTATCACCGCGTATCTCCGTGCCATCGCGCCAGTCCTGATTGCGGCCGTGATGCTGGTGGGGATCGTGGGCGGTCTGCTGCTGCGATGGGACCCCTCCGGTGTCCGTTCGCTGTTTGCCGGCATCGCGGCACTGGCGATGCCGCATCTGCTGGTGACGCCGTATTTCGAAGCGGCCGCCCGGCGAGCAGGCATCATGCCCCAGCCTCAAGCATGCCAGAGCTTTCTGTAGGCGGTATCGAATGCCGTCAGGTCGTCAGGATCGCTGATGGTGGTCGTCACCCGCTTTGCGTGGCGGTGCGCCCAGCGTTCGATCGCGACTTGTGCGTCAGGCAGGTTCGCGTGCAGCGCCGCCAGCGTGGCGGTCAGTCGGAGCGATACTTCGATCTCCTGAACGCCTTCGCGCAGGATCGGCCCGAACGCGTCGGTCAGCATATCGTCCATCGTCGGTCTGCCAATGTGAACCGGATGGGGTTTGCCTTCGTCATCGACACTGACTGCGCCTGGTCGGAGCGTCAGGAACACACGGAGCAAGGCGTTGAGGACCTCGATCCCCGTACCCGGATCGTTGGTCGCCGGGGCCAGCGCACGGCTCGCGATCTCGGACAATGCGATCAAGCCCAGTCGCGGGTCCTGATCGAACGAGCGATGTCGCTCGATCGTGAAGGTCTTGCCCAGCGCGATAAGCACGGCGTCGTTCGCCTCCCCCTTGACCTGTAGGAGCGTCCGCGCAGGGTGCATCATCGCGCCGGGAAGGGCGTCGACATAGACCGTCAGGCCGTGGCGCTCGGCAAGGGTGCCGAGCGCGACGACGTCGATATGGGTGATGTAGCCGGTCTGCGGCGCGTTCAGCGCCACGGCGTCGGCCGGGATCGCGACAGGAGCCCGCCCGCCCAGATACGGACGCGCGGCGAAATCCTGCATTGCCTCGGTCGCGGCCTCCTCGACGCGGTCGATCACGTCGGCCATTCGTCCGAAAGCGGTGATATGCCCGATCCAGCGCAACAACGTGCCGACCACCAGGAGGATGATGAACGCCGTCGCTGCGAACAGGATGATCCGGCCGTCATGGCCGTAGGCGCTGGTGTTCAGCCCGACGATACCCACCATCGAGAAGACGAACGCGCCGAGGAAGGTCGAGCGCGCGTTCTGCGAGGTCGGGTCGCTGACCATCAGCTGGGTCGCGCGCGGTGTCGCGAGTTGCGTCGCCGAGGAATACGCGCTGACCATCGCGGTCAGGGAAAAGGTCGTGACCGCCAGCATGCTGGAGGCCATGATCTGCAGGATCGTACCGACCGATTGCTGCCCGATATCGGCATCGAACGTGTAGGGTAGATACGGCGTGACGAGCCCGGCGACGATCGCCAGCGCGACGCTGAGCAGGCTGATGATCGCCGCGCGGAACCAGATCTGCCGGACGATCCGTCTGAGGATCCATGACCATTGCCTCATGCTGCGTCCCTCGAGCGGTTGTCCCCACTCATCATGCCGACAACAGCTTGGCGATCCAGCGGCTGCGATCGAACTGGCCGCAGATCATGACGATCGCCGCGGTCAGCGGCACTGCGATCAGCGCGCCGGCGATACCCCATACCCAGCTCCAGAACGTCATCGCGACGATGATCGCCAGCGGTGACAGCGACAGCTGCTTGCCCTGCAGGATCGGGTAGACGACGTTGCTGATCGTCATCTGCAGAACCACGAACCCTGCGAATACCAGCAGGGGCATCTGCCACCCGCCGAACTGGATGAACGCGAAGAGCACGGGCGGGACGATGCCGACGATGTTGCCGATGACGGGGACGAAGTTGAGCAGGAAGTTGAGGATACCCCACACCAGCACGAGCTCGAGCCCCGTCATCCACGACCATAGGGACGATGCGACGCCGGTCAGGATGCTGGTCGCGAGCGTGGTGCCGAGATAGCGGCGGATCTGGCCGGAAATCTTCTCGCCGACCTCGAGCATGTCGCGTCGGGCGCCACCCTCGAACATCTCGTACAGCTTGCGCCGCAGCCGGGGCACTTCGGGCAGGCCGAGCATCACGACGATGCCGATGAAGCCGACATAGGTGACGAAGGCGTAGACGCCGCTAGCCAGCATCTGGACCAGCATCGTGATCCGCTGCCGGTTGATCGTCCCGGCGATCGGCACGCCGCGCTCCGCCGCCCAGCTGGCGAGGTGGTTGTATCCGCGCTCGAGACCCGTCCATTGCGACGCGACCGCGCCGATCACCTGACCGACCGACAGGTACACTGCCGCGGCGAATGCGCCCAGGATGACGACCAGCGACAGGAGAGTCAGCGTGTAGGCAATCCAGGAGGGCATGAACCGTGCCAGCCAGCGTTTCAGCGGCCAGAGCGCGGCGACGATGATCGCGGCAAAGGCGATCGGCATGATGACCGCAAAGCCGATGCGCAGTGCGGCGATCAGCAGGATCGCGGTGATGATGCCGAGCAGGCGGTTGCGATAGCGGTCCTGCACGGGGATGTCGGTCATTCGGCACGTTCCTTTATGTGTTCGCCGGCATGGCGCATGGCTTCGGCATTGAGCCGCGCACCCAGCAGCAGGGCCCAGGCCGACACCATCAGCCAGAGCATCAGCACCACGACCGCGGACAGCGAGCCATAGGTGTCGTCGAAGCGCGCGAACCGCGCGACATAGGCGCGAAACATCATCGTCGCGGCCAGCCACAAGGCGACGCCGGCGATCGTGCCGGGCAGGGCGCTGCGCCACGGGATCGCCTCCGACGCCGGGGCATAGCGATAGAGCATGATCAGGCCGCCGCCGGCGCCGAGCGTCAACGATCCGAACAGCGTGATCGCCGACGCCAGCCGGGCCCCCGGCAGTCCATCGGGAACATAGCTCTGCAGGAAGGCGAGGACGGACAGTGAGACAAGCGCGGTGAGCACCAGCGCGGCGCAGCCCAGCACGACGAGCGTCGACACCAGGTGGCGACGCAGTCCGCTCCGCTCGCGTTCGATCCGATACGCCAGGTTGATGCCGTGAAGCAGCGACCGTCCCGCACGACGCGCACTGAACAGCGCAATGCCAAGCGACACGATCAGCGTGACGATCCCGCCGCGACCGCTGGCAAGCCCGCGGTTCAGGTTCGCGGCCACCAAATGCTGCGCGCTGACCGGCAGGATGGCGACGATCCTGTCCATATTGTCGGCGACCGCGGCCGGCGGAACCACCATGCCGTAAACGCCTGCAATGACACCGGCGAGCGGGATCATCGCGAGAAAGGCGGCAAACGCAATCGAACTCGCTGCGATGCCGAAATCGTCACGCAGCGCGCTGCGGACGGTTCGGGCCGATAACACAGCCCACGGCCCGACCAGACCAAGCGCTCGGGTAGACATCTTGAACCGCAGCAGGCGAACACCGGCACGAAGAGCTTGGCGACCCTTCAAGTCCGTAGCCATCATGGATCAGTGTTTCCGGTAGATGGGCAAGCCGTGAAGGATCGGCAGGATAAGTCGGTCACGGTCGGCTCCCCGTTGCTCCGGCATAGCGTTCGAGGTGGGGTATGAATCTGCATTGCGTATCCACCTTATCGCAGCTGCCGTCATGTTTAACGTATCGTTCCGGTTGCTGCGTCAGGTCTGCACCACCCTGACGGTCCCATTGGTGGGATCGACCGGATTTATCACAAAAGACCCGGCATCCCGGTTTGCGACAAGCCATGCGACGTGCGCGACAAGCTCCGCCACGATGGTTGATCTTCTTTACCAGACAAGCAGTTAGCCGTCGTGGCGGGTTCAGTCACCCCGGCAACTCGACCAGGTGCCCGGTCTCACCGGCGAGGCCGTTGGCGCGACTGCTTCGCTGACCGTCGGCGATCGCCGATTCAGGCGGGGGCCAGACTTTGGAACGCCGCGACAAGAGCCTGTTCGTTGATCGGTTTGTCGAGAATCATCATCGATGGGCGACGGACGTGGCATGCCTCGCGCGTGCCGGTCACGAAGATCACGGGCAGGGGCCCATGCTCCAGGATGATGGCCTCCACCGCGGCGGGGCCGGTACCCGCTGCGAGATTGACGTCGGACATGATGATCGAGGGAGGCCGCAATCTGGCGGCATCGATTGCCTCATCTTGCGAGGCAGCCTGATCGAAGGATGTGCCGCCAGCCCGTTCGATCAGCTGGATGATGTGATCGGCGATGAGGAAATCATCCTCGATGACGAGCACATGGCACATATGACAGATCCCGATAAGCTGACCTCTCAACCGATGTGGTCACGCAATGGGCCCGGCACCGCATTAATAAAAGTCGGACAAGGTCGAAAGCTTAGATCGGCGCTTCGATTGCGAAGCGAACGCCTTCCGGCAGATATTGGATTTCCGCCTTGCCGCGGATGTGCCGTGACAGGACCCGCTCAATCATTCGCGTGCCGAATCCAATACGTGTCGGCATTGCAACGGTGGGACCATCCTGCTCCGCCCACAAGAAGGTGAGCCGCCGTTCGGTTGCAGTGCCGTTTAGGTCCCAGCATATGGTCACCTGACCCTCCGGTACCGAGAGCGCACCATATTTGATCGCATTCGTCGCCAGCTCGTGCAGTGCCATCGACAAGGCCAGCGTCACTTCCGGAGTCAGCCGTATCGTCGGGCCGACAGCGGAAAACCGTCGACCGTTGCTGTCCATGAACGGCGCCAGCACGCGTTCGACGATCTCACCGATCGCGGCGCCGTCGATCTCGTCCTTGAGCAGCAGTTCGTGCGCAGACGCCAAGCTGGCGATGCGGCCCGACACGGCATCCCGCGCTTCATCAAGAGACGCGGCATCGCGGAGCGTCTGACTTACAACGGCGCTGACCGTCGCTAGCGTGTTCTTCACGCGGTGCGTCAGTTCATGTGCCAGGACCGACCGTTGTTCCTCGGCGAATTTGCGCGCCGAGACATTGCTCGAAAAGCCTGAAACCGCCAACGGTGTGCCATCCGCGCGGCGCTGCAGCGCGCCTTGGGAATGGATCCAGCGCTGCTCACCCTCAGGCGTCAATATGCGGTATTCGACGTTATAGCGCGTGCCCTGCTCGATCACCCTCTTCAGCGAAGATCTGACGAGTTCGCGATCCTCTGGGTGTACGCAAGCCAGCAAGCCTTCCGGCGATAATATCTCTCCGGCCGGCCTTCCAAAATTTGCAAGACAACTTGGCGAATAGCTGAGCCGCCATTCCGGCAGGTCGATCGTCCAAGTGCCCAATCCACCAGCATCGAGCGCAAGTGCCAGGCGCGCCTCTCGCTCGGCCAAAACGACTTCACGCTCCGCAAGCTCGGCGCTCAGCGTGTCGCGATCGCGCTCCAACTGCAAAAGCCCGTGCCGCTCGAGCGTGACATCGAGCTGGGATGCCACGAAATAGCGTAGGCTGCCGGTCGCATCATGCACGGGAGCGACCATGAGGCGGTTCCAGAACGGCGTGCCATCACGACGGTGATTGAGCAGGTCGATATCGATCGGCTCACGGCGCGCGATCGCATCCTTCATGCGGTGGACGTCAGACTGATCGGTCAACGGCCCTTGCATGAAACGGCAGTTCCGGCCAACGACCTCGGCCGCCGAGAACCCCGTCAGAGCCTCGAACGCACGATTGACGTAGACCAGCGGGTTATCCGGTAGCGTCGGATCGCTGACGACCATCGGCGTAATGCAGTGATCGAACGCCGCGACGAAGGGGTCGTGCTCGTTGAGACGCGACGCAAATGCGTCGACGGCTTCCCGTACGACACCCGAGGCGTCATGCGGTCGAACAGGCGAATATGGGAGTGGCTGACGGTCCAAAGCAGGAACGCCCTAGCGGTAAGACGTTGGTGGATCAACATAATCGACGTTTCGTAGAACTTGTGTCATCTGTCGTCCCACCTCGCCAGGCCATACGCGTGCCGTTCGTCAAGCGAAAGTCAGGAACCGGTCGGGGACCACTCTGCGGCAAACGCGGGTGCTGCAATGAAGCTCGCCGGCTGCGGGGATACGGGCGGCGGATCGCAGACGCCCTCTTCGATGTAGCGCATTGCCGACATCAGACCATTTCGGGAGAAGGGCTTGGGTATGACGCCATGCCCGCCGGCAAAGTCGGCCGGGATCTTGAGGGGGTTTGCGGTGACGAAGACGACTATCGCGTCCGCCCATCGCTTCCGGATCAACGCACAGACATCCAGGCCGCTGGTGCCTTTCGCAAGCTGTATGTCGACAAAGGCCAGGTCCGGATGGAGATCGCCTGCCAGGTCTTCAACCTCGTAGAGAGACGCCGCCTCGCCGATGACGCGGTGACCGGCGTCTTCGATCATCGCTTCGATATCCATCGCCAGAAGAGCTTCGTCCTCGACGATCAGCACATTCAAAGGCGGTTGGGCACGTGCACTCATTGATCGTCCACCGGGAATGAGAGCGATACCCGAACACCGGGGGCGGCGTCGGACCAGACGACGTCCGCCCTGACTTGCTTGGCGAGACGGGAGATCAGCATCTTACCAATGCCGTCAGGCTGACCGTCATTGCTGGCCAACCCATGCCCATCATCGGTGATTTCGACCAGGGCCTTATTGCCTTCTAGGGCGGTGCGGACGGAAATCGTACCGGCCCGCCCGCCGGCAAATGCGTGCTTGATGGCGTTGGTCGCGATTTCGTTGAGGATCAGTCCGAGCGATGCCGCCTTGCTGGACGGCACCTCTATCTGCGAAATGTTTGAAACAAGCTTGATGTCGTCGCGTCGACTGGCACCCACGACGTCGCTCATTAGATTTTCGGTGAACGCCCCGACATCGAACCGGGTTACGTCGTCCGACTGATAAAGACGGCGATGCACTGTCGCGAGCGCGTCGACCCGTTCGAGCATGGTTTCGAGTTTCGATGAAATGGTTGGATCCGATATGCTGCGCGCCTGCAAACGCAAAAGCGAACCGATCATCGTCAGGTTGTTCTTTACGCGATGGTCGACTTCGTGAAGCAGCAAAGTTTTCGCATTCAACGCGGCCTCAAGGTCAGATGTGCGTGCCTCGACCTCCTGCTCGACTAATAATTTCTGCTTTGAGATAATCGTCTGCGCCTTGACGCGGTCGGTCACATCAAGCTGGGACGCGAAGAAGAACACAACCTTGCCGGCATCATTGCGTACAGGACTCAGATACAACGCATTCCAGAACGAAGATCCATCCTTTCGATAGTTTAGAAGGTCTACGGCAATGTCGGTCTGGGCCTCGATTGCCTGACGCACCTTGGCAACCTGGTCTCGGTCGGTGTCGGGACCCTGCAGGAAGCGGCAGTTTCGGCCGATGATTTCGCTGCGGTCATAGCCCGACAGCGTTTGAAAGGCTTCGTTGCAGAAGACGATCGGATTATCGGCCTGCGCGGGGTCCGTAATGACCATAGGCATGCGGGTAGCCCGAACAGCCGCGGCAAAAGGGTCCGCGCGTCCGTGCTCGTAATCGAGCGCTTCCGTCAGATGCCAATCGTCCCGCTGCTTCATCACGCCTCCGTGCAGCGTGCCGACCAGCCGAACTCCGTGCCGAGACTAAATCGTCCTGATTGTTTTCTGTTCCGCCGAGCGGTCGAGTTTGTCTCATTAAGGCACGACCCTTGGCGGCATGGCTTGTGCGTGCAGAGCCCCGTTGGGTTCGAACATCGGTGACCCGTCGTGCAAGCTGGACGCTGAACGAATGGCAGAAATGGGAACGTGAAGACGGCTCATGAGACCGCTGGTGGGTTTTGGCTACCCGAACCAGCTAGGATCGCATACCAGCTGTCTGTCGCTCAACCGGCGCGATACGATGCCCGATGGGCGAACGCTGGCTGGTTCACGGCAAAGGTCACCATTTTTTCTGACAGCAGGTCCTCAGGCCTGCGGTGTCCAGCGTCGTGTCGGCTAGCAGACGTTTGAGCCGGCCTTTCTCCTTCTCGAGCGCCCGCATCCCCGTTGCAGCGGATACGTTCAGCCGCCGAACTTAGCCTGCCACGCGTGATAGGGCGCACCGGACATCCCGTTCCGGCGACACGGATCCGTCACCACCGCACGCGCCTCGGCCGCCTTTACGATGCCGATCTGCTCGACCGAAAACTGCTTGCGCTTCAGCTGTTCGCCCCTTTCCGGGGTCCGACCCTAGCTCCAAACGGAGGAAAAACGGGGGTCACGTCAGCGTGGTTAACTCCGTAATAATACGCTGGACGTGACGTCTCATTCCCGTAAACCTGCCAAAAAATGGGTCACAATCAACGACCTGTAAGGTAGAGGAACTCGGGACACCATGCACCGCCTCTTGGGCATCGTCGACCAACGCCTTGACGTACCGAAACGATCACGGGGACTGCTGGCCGCTTTTGCCATAGGCGGTTGCTGCATTGCACTTTCGACAATCGGCAGCCGGCTGGCCGGTATTGATCTGCCCTTCGCGTTCGCACTTGTCGCCGTCGTTTTCGGCGCCTTTTGGTACGGCGCGCTGAACGCGAGCGTCGTAGCTTTGACGACCATCCCCGCTGCTGTGGTGCTGAATGCCGATCATCCCTACGTGACGCCGACCAACACTGTCGTCGTTGCACTATTTTCCATCGTGCTGATCCTGTTCGGTGGTCACATGACCACGCTACGAAGGTGCGCCGACGCCGAAGCACGACGCTGCGGTCGGCGAGAAGTCTTTCTCCAGTCTATGTTCAGTGCGACGCCGGCCGCGATGTTGATTGCGGATTCAGAAGGCGAGGTCGTCGCGATCAATGCCAGTGCACGCTCGATACTCGGTATCGACGTGGACGATGGTACATACCTTCGTCTTGCTGATGTTCTTCCGGGCCCACAAACCGACATTGCCGGATCCCGCCTCATCGATCGGGCCGATGGTCGGCGTCTGACGCTTTCTGTTTCAAGCGTAAAATTGTTCTTGGATACGTCGGAGCTGCAGACAATCTACATTCATGACGAGACGGAGGCTATCGCAGCAGCCGATCAGCTTGCGCAACTCCAGGCCGAGCTGCTGCAGTTAGGGCGGGCTACCGCTTTGGGTCAGCTTGGTTCGGCGATCGCACACGAGGTGAACCAGCCGCTTGCCGCTGCCGCCAACTATGCGAAAGTTGCCCAGGTCGCGCTTGCGCGTGGCTGTCTGGAAGCAGAAGTCCGCGAGCCGCTCGAGGCCGCTTTACGCCACATCTTCGGCGCTGCTGCCGTTCTTCGACGGCTCCGCGACTTCATTCGACGTAGTCCGCTTCAGCCACAATGGGTCGACGCGCATCAATTAATCATGGAGAGCACACGGATTGGAGCGATGGCAGTCCGCCGGGCGGACGCCGAGTTGAGCCTTTTTGTTGCGGACGATCTGGGCGAAGTCTTGATTGACGCGACGCAGATTCAGCAGGTCGTCCTCAACCTCCTCTCGAATGCGGCGGAGGCGGTCACCGGTTCGCCGATCCGACGCGTCGAGTTGCGAGCGACCGCCGATGTACCGGACCAATGCACGATTACGGTAATCGACACCGGTCCGGGAATCGCCCCTGGATTCGAAGATGACGTTTTCGTGCCGTTCCGTACGACGAAAGTCGACGGCTTGGGCGTTGGATTGTCCATATCACGGACAATCGTGACAGCCCACCACGGGACGATCGCCGGCGAAACGAACGCGGAAGGGGGGGCGACTTTTTGGTTTACACTACCGCGGCGCGCGGCGCCTGAAAGGATGGCTAATGCAGCGTGAGCGCATCGTCTACATCATCGACGACGAGCCCGAAATGTGCCGATCGATCGAACTGCTTCTCGCGATCGAACGATTCCAAACTCGCTCTTTCCCCAGTGCCGAGGCGTTTGTCGAGCAGGTGTCCCACCTTCCGGTCGGTATCATCCTCAGCGACATCGCGATGAAGGACATGAGCGGTCTAGATCTGTTGAAGGCGTTGCCGTCTCTCGATCGCACCGACCCCGTAATCCTCATCACAGGCCATGGCGACATCGCCCTCGCAGTGACGGCCATCAAGTCCGGTGCCGCGGATTTCATCGAGAAGCCGTTCGAAGCGGTCAGGCTGTTGCAGTCAGTCAAGGCGGTACACGATGTCGTAACGCGCTTGTCTGTCCGCGCCCAGTGCATGGCATCGCTCTCTCGGCGCGAGCGCCAGGTGCTCAAGCACATCGTCCGTGGCCTGACCGCCAAGCAGACCGCCATCGAACTCGAAATCAGTCCACGGACTGTCGAGACCTATCGCCAGCACTTAATGGAGAAGACAGGTGCGACCAGCCTGTCACAGCTCGTGCGGTTCGGCATGGAGGCGCACGTCGATTAGCGTCAGTCGTAGGACACCTCGCTATCCTGCAACTCGATGGAGAGGTGATAATTGAGGCCTGTTGGGGGCAATTTATACTCTGCGGTGCAGCGTCGATTAACAGATCCAAGGTCGCGCAGGATGCGACTACCGAAGCCTTTCGGACCCGTCGCATGCACGGGTGCACCCCCGGTCTCACGCCAGGATAATTGCAGGGTACACCGACCTGGATCGGGGTTCGCGACAACGCACCATCGCAGATTAACCTCCCCACGGTGTCCACGTAACGAGCCGTGCCGGATCGCGTTGGTGCCAAGCTCGTGGAGTATGATCGCTATCAGGTGAGCCCAGTGCGAAGGAATCGATACGGGCGAACCAGAATAATGAATTCGGGGCTGCTGCGGATCGTCGAACCGCTTCATGACCTGCCGTACGATCATATCCATCGTACAGCGATCGCCGTCAATTTCGCATCCAACCCGAGCTACCGCGTCCAGGCTGCGCAACCGATCCAGGAATCGGTCAACCACGGGATCCTCGGCGGCCTTCCCAAGTGACTGGTGCGCGATCGCCAGTGCTAACGCGACGATATTGCGAGCGCGATGCTCGCCTTCGCGGCGGGTAACCTCGTGTATCATGTCGAATGCGGCCTCGTTCGGTGCCGGCTCGAAACACAGCCTCAAGGATTCGCCGGAAAAACCGAAGGCGGGAATCCCGGCTGCGGCGCTGTGTGCCATGCTTGACCCCGACGTACGCCAGATAACCTTGTCCGCCCCATCGAGCAGTCGAGCGGGGATCGGGATATCCGACAAGACAATTCCGACCCAGGGTTCGCCAGGTGGCGTAGAGCCGGATCGATCAGCATGCCGCGCGTTCACCTACCCATCCCCTCATTGGCCGGCGGTGCTCGAAGATAGGGCGTTGCCGAACAGGTGATCAAACGTAGCCGGGATCCGGTGAACCGCGAAATTCCGAAAAACTACGAATGTAGGACGTGCGAGCATCCGTAATGACACGGATATTCATCGATAAGACGGGAGAGTAGCTCAAATCGCAACAGGGGGAGAGCGATGCGAACCAGACATCTCGTTGCGGCGACATCTATACTAGGATTGTCAGCTCTTCCCGTTTCGGCAACCGCATCGGAGCTGGTCTACACACCGATCAATCCATCATTTGGCGGAAATCCTTTTAATTCGGCGCATTTGCTTGGTGTCGCCACTGCACAGAGCAAGTATAAGGATCCTACGGCGCTGAACTCGAGCGATCCCGCATCGCAGTTCCTGCGAACGCTGCAGAGCAGACTGCTTTCATCGTTGGCCACCCAGATTACCGATGTGATCTTCGGCGATAATGCACAGCAGAGCGGACTTATCCGTTTCGGCGATCAAGAGATCTCGTTCGTTCGTGGCATCGATTCGGTGACGCTGACGATTACCAACAACGCGGACGGCAGCGTGACCGTCATCGTCGTCCCGCTCCTCGATAGTGGCACCCCTGGGCTCGGAGGCTGAGATGAAGCACTGGCCCGCTATCGCCATTGGCGTTCTCCTCTCGGGGTGCGCGGTACACAACCAGTCGGTTTGGGAGCCTGCCCAATCGACCCGACCTACGCCGGCAACGGTCAAACTGCAGGCGCTGCCCCCGGCGGGAGAGCGTGTAGCGATCGCGGTCTACAACTTCGCCGACCAGACTGGGCAGTTCAAGCCGAGCGACAGCGTCCAAACGCTCTCGCGTGCCGTGACCCAAGGTGCCACGTCGATATTGGTCAAGGCGTTGCAAGAGGCCGGCAACCAACGGTGGTTCACGGTCATCGAACGCGAACGGCTCGACAACCTGCTTCGCGAGCGTGCGGTGATCCGCGAGATGCGCTCGGCTTATCTCGGTGAGCGTACGCTCAATCGCCAGGCGCTGCCACCTTTGCTCTTCGCAGGCGTGCTACTCGAGGGAGGCATAATCGGCTACGACAGCAACACCAAGACCGGTGGTGCCGGCGCGCGCTTCCTCGGCATTGGCGGCAGTACTCAGTATCGCGAGGACACTGTCACCGTTTATCTTCGCGCCGTCAGCGTGAAGACCGGCGAGGTGCTGTCGACTATCAGCGTCCGCAAGTCGATCGCGTCGGTTGGCATCAACGCAAACGCGTTTCGGTTCGTGGCCTTCAAGGATCTTCTCGAGCTCGAGACGGGCATAACCTACAATGAGCCCGATGTGCTTGCGTTGCAGCAGGCAATCGAGGCTGCCGTGTACGGTCTGATCGTCGAGGGTTCGGTCGAAGGGCTGTGGTGCTTCGACATCGACGCCCCAACCGCAGAGGGCGTCGTGCGCAGCTACTATGCGCGCCGTGACGACGTCGATGCGAAGCGCGTGCAACTGGCGCTTCGGCCCGACGGAAAGCATCATGTCGGTACGTGTGAGGCACCGAAGTCGATCGCGCGGTTGGCTCCCAAGTCCGTCGTGCCGGCGCCGGCGGTCGCCAGGCCGACTCCGACGAGCAGCGGCCCCATCGTTGTAGCACCCGCAGCCGTGCAGGACACCGAGGTGCTTCTCAGGAAGCCCAGACCGGGGTGATAAGATCGGCCGCGTGGGCGGCAAAAGAGATCGGATCCACCGGCGGTCAATTTTCCGATCGCACGCCGATGGACCCGGGTGAACAGGCCGCGGGACCTGTTCGGACCACGGCATGCTGCGACGTCATGATCATCCATACGGGCAGACCTTGCAAGTGGTTCCTTTTTCCCGCCGACCGAGCACTCGCCAACTGCTCGGCCGCGACCTTGGGCCGTCGCCCTTCCGGGCGACGAACGTCAACAGGGCGGCAATCCTGCCGTTCGGGAACGAAGGGAAGAAGCGATGAAGAACGTACTCCTTGGCGCCGCATCCGTACTGGCGCTGTCGATCGCCGCACCGGCGCTGGCCCAGTCGACCAGCACCGTGACGCAGTCCAACGTCGGCAATCTCGCGACTGTCGATCAGGTGGGCTCGCTCACAGGCGCGCTGTCCACCGTCACGCAGAGCGGTGCGAGCAACTCCGCCGACGTCATGCAGCAGGACGATGACTCGGGCGCCAATCCCGTCAACGTCTCCGACGTGATCCAGTCGGGTAGCAGCAATGCTGCTACAGTCCTGCAAAATGCCAGCACGCAAGCGTTCCAGAACAACTCGGCCATCGACCAGTCGGGCAGCGGCAACATCGCCGACGTCACGCAGCTCGATGACGGTCAGTCATCCTCTGTCGTCCAGTCGAGCGACAATAACTCGGCGCTGGTGCAGCAAGGCGACGCCGTTGCGGCGCTCAGCGATACCAGCTGGGGTAACGACAGCACGATCAACCAGGCTGGCGGCGGTGGTCACATTGCCGACGTTTCACAGACCGCACTCTTCAACAGCAGCACGATCGACCAGACCGGCGACGCTGACGGAGCTTCCGTCGCCCAGAGCGGGCAGAGCAACGCTTCGGCGATCCAGCAGACCGGTACGAACGATCAGGCCTTCGTGACGCAGAACGGCAACGCAAACGGCTCGGCTATCGTGCAGGACGGTGAGAACGTGCTTGCTACCGTCATCCAGTCGGGCAACGCGAACGACAGCAGCGTCGACCAGACTTCGCCAGGTGGCGTCCGGCCAATCAACTCGTCGGTCTTCGTCAACCAGTCGGGCGACGTCAATACGTCCGACGTCCTGCAACGCGCCAACCAGGGATATGCCGAGGTCCTGCAGGCCGGAACGAACAGCGACGCGACGATCCTGAATTACGGCAATCGGTCGGTCGCCTACGTGCATCAGCTCTCGGGTGACGACAATTCGGCGTCGATCACGCAGCGGGCCGAGGACAGCGACGCCTTCATCCAGCAGACGGGCAGCCGCAACATGGCGAGCATCGACCAGCAGGAGGACACCCCGCCGACCGAGAATTTCTCGGCGCAGATTGTCCAGACGGGTAACGATAACATGTCGTCGGTCGTACAGGACGGCAACGATAGCCTCGCGCAGAACCTGCAGACTGGCGACTTCAACAGTTCGACCATCTCGCAGACGGGGTCGATGCACTATGCCGGGGTTGGTCAGTACGGGGACAACAACACATCGTTCCTGACTCAGTCGGGATCGTCGAACATCGCGTTGGTGCAGCAGTTCACCAACGGCAACCTGTCGACCGTGACCCAGTCGGGGTCGGGTAACGCTGCGACCGTGAGCCAGTAGGTTCGCGAAGCCCGCCCCGGCGCCTTGACCGCCGGGGCGGGTCCTTTTCTCACAAGGAGGCAGGATCATGCGCATCTCCAGAACGATCGGTGCTCTCTGCATGGCTATCGGCGCTCCCGCCTCCGGCCAGCTTGCTACGCGACCCCAGGCCGTCATCGATCAGATCGACCCCACCGCGACGGAAGCTTCGGACGCGACGGTCGTACAGGAGGGGGACGGCAATTCGATACACCTGATCCAGTCATCAGCGACCAACCGCGCTACCCTTTCCCAATCGGGCACCGCCAATTCGGTCGACGTTGGGCAAGCGAGCGTCCCCGGCGGCGGGAACCTGCTGGACGCGGCACAGACCGGCGATCGCAACTTCGTGGTCGCATCGCAAAGCGCGACCGCAGGCGAGCTGAATATGCTCATGATCCAGCAGTCGGGGACTGACAATATCGCAGACCTTCTGCAGGACGGCAGCGGTAACTTCATCGCTCTGGATCAGCTTGGCAGCTATAATAGCGCCGCCGTCTCCCAGACGGGAAACGCGCTTGCCATTTTTGTGTCGCAGTACGGCAACGCGGCGGTTTCCGTCGCGCAGACACGATGATCTGTAAGCCCTTCCTTAGGCGGATGGCGGCGGTGATCGTGATCGCTATCCTACCGTCTGCCTGCGCCGTTGAGCGCGTGAAAACGGAAGTTCGGCCAAACGGCCTCGATGCCGCCTCGATTTCTCCCATGAGTCAGATCGCAACACGCACATCCAAACCCACGGCTGATCAGGTAGGGCGGACGGCTCCTCACGAACGGATGGATCAGGTTGCAGCGGACCGCCGGGTCGACGGGAACGCGTCGCCGGAGAACGACCTCGTCCGCGACGGTGCATCCGAGCGACCAGACATGGCGCTCTATCGCGAGGTGGCCCTGGCTTGGCAGGCGATCCGCGCCCGCGGCCAGCAGCCGTCCCCTGAACTGTTAGCCCAATCGGTCGGCCCGGATACTCTCGCCACCTTCCTATCGACGTTCAGGAACGCGGATCGGATGTTCCGGCCGGATATCGACACATGGCCCGTTGCGCCGATCACCGCACCGGCGCCGCCGTCGACGGGTTATGATCGCAAGTGATCCATCGCCTACTCCAGATCGCCACGATTGCCGGAATGACGACGATGACGAACGACGCTCCTCATTCGGTCACTATGACGACAGCCCGGTCCGACGGCCGAGTTGTCATCACCGTAACAGGGCAGAGCACCGTACCAAAGACGGTGCACTATCACCTGACCGTTACTGGCGCGTCGGCAACACACCACCGGGGGCGCACGCGCGTGCACGGTGATCGTCGCGTTCTTTCACAAGTTAGCGTCATGGCCACGACAGCTGGCTGCGCGATCCTGACGGTCGTCGAAGGCGATCACGACCGCTATGAGGATCGACTATGTTTTTGACGCCGGAGAAGTCCATCTTCGTCATTCCGTGGTCTGTCCGGTAGAATATACGGATGAGCGTCGCCTCCGCGAACTCATCGCGCCAAGTAGCCGGATGGATTTGTACGACCGGCTACCTGGGATCGGCCCACCCCCGATAACAAGAGCTCGGAGGTTGTGGACCACGCCGGATCAGGGCGTGGCGGTGTCGCGGACCTGATCGTTGCAGGCTGTATCGATGGCCTGATCCAGGAACGCCGCGGCGTTCGCGATCGCCTCACGACCTTCAGTCAGTTCGGCATGGAACATATGCCAGACGTGGAACATGCCCGGCCATACTTCCAAGGAGACGCGTACGCGGTTCTCGCCCAGATGTGCGGCGAGACGAATGGCGTCGCTCAGCATCAGTTCACCTTCGCCGATCTGTACCATGATTGGCGGCAGCCCACGGACATCGGCGAAGACCGGCGATGCCTCGGGGCTGTTCGGCAACGCACCGCCCAGAAAGGTTTTGGCCATCAGGTCGAGGCCGGCCTTGGTGTTCAGCCTATCCAGGCCTTCGCGGTTGAACATCGATGCGCCGGTGTGCTCGAGGTTCGCCCAGGGCGAGAGCGCGGCGCCACCAGCCGGCAGCGGTACGCCGGCATTGCGCGCCATGACCATCACCGAGACGACCATCGCACCGCCCGCGGAGTCGCCGGCGAACGTCACCGACTTCGGATTCTGCCCTTGGTCGATCAGCCAGCGATAGGCGGCGAACGTATCCTCGATCGGAACGGGGAATGCGTGCTCCGGCGCCAGCCGGTAGTCCGGCAGGTAGACGCGCGCCTTCATCGCCTTTGCGAACGCAGCCGCCAACCCGTGATAGCCACCCGGCCCACCGACGATGTACGCCCCGCCGTGGATGTAGAAGAGTACACGGTCGCCCTCGACCTCTTCCGGGGTGACGAGCGTCGCGGGGACGCCGCCCATGTCGACCTGCTCGATGCGGACATCTGCAGGCGTCGGATGCTCGGCCATTTTGCGAACGTAGGATTGGCGGATCTCGTCGATCGTCACGTCCGTGGTCTCGCCGAGGATGACGGGGCCGAGGTCCTGCAGGCTCCCAGCCCATTGGTCGAGGCGATGTGTCACGATGTCGTTGAAGGGCATTTCATTTACTCCTGATGCCGATAATCTGTTTAGGACTTCCATATAGTTCATCGATTGGCGAACGGGCGTCGACACTGCGAAGGAGCGGGAGCGCCGTATGGCACCGGGCAATATCAACGACATCGTCGCCTTCGTGGCAGCAGCCGAAGCCGGGAGCTTCGTAGGCGCCGCGCGCGCGCGCGCGATGACGCGGTCGGGCATCGCCAAGAGCGTCGCCCGCCTGGAGGATCGGCTGGGCGTTCGGCTGTTCCACCGGACCACACGCAGCCTCGGGCTGACCGATGACGGCCGCGTTTTCCTGGATCGCTGCACGCAGATCCTGGCCGACCTGGAAGAAGCGGAATTGTCGATGTCCGATGGCGGTGGAGAGCCGCAGGGACTGTTCCGAATGACCGCGCCGATGACGTTTGGACGCCTTCTGGTCCTGCCGTTACTCAATGATTTCCTTGCGTCGTGGCCCAGGCTGAAGGCGGATGTGAGCTTCACGGACCGGGTCAGCGACATCATCGAAGACGGTCTCGATCTGGCAATCCGCATTGGCGAGACCCGCGAAAACAGCAGCCTCATCACCAGAACGCTGACCCATCAGCATGACCTGGTAGTCGCGAGTCCGGCCTATCTGTCGGTCGCTCCGGCACCGCAACATCCCGACGATCTGCTGGGGCACACTTGCCTGAATTACGTCAGCGCCGGCCAGACGCGTGGCTGGCGTTTCGCCATCGAGGGTAAAACCGTCGTCGTTAAACCGCGAGCACGCCTCTCGCTCGACAGCGGGGAAGCGTTACGCGATGCCGTAGTCTCGGGGGCGGGACTGGCATTCCTGCCCAGCTATGTCGTCGACCGTGATCTGTCCGAAGGTCGTCTCGTCGCAGTGCTGACGACCTATGCCGCGCCCCCCGTGCCGATCAGCATGATCTATCCAAGTCGTCGACACCTCGCTCCGAAAGTCCGCCGCTTCATCGATCTACTGGCGGGTAATATCTGATACTCAGGGCGTCGGTTTCGGGAAAGCTGGCTGCGATGAAACCGTTACCGTGCGAGCCGTTTCCAGCCAAGCCAGATGCCGCTTATCGATGTCACCACACCGGCGATCGAGAACAGCCAGATCAGACCATCCCAGGCCGGGCGGTGCAGCGTCAGGATGTTCAGATCCCATTTGTGGAGGAGGTCGAATACCCAGCGGTACGCTCTTTGTCGTTCATCGACCGTCCGGAGAATTTCCCCGGTAGCAGCATCGATATAGAACCAGGTCTGCGCCGGATCGGCGAAACGGAGCTGCAACACTGGCAGACGCGGTAGCATCCCGACCGCATACCAATATGCATCGGGCGCCGTCAGGCGATCGACCGAGCGTAGCGGCGCGGGGCTCTCCAGATGCCGTGCGGCCCTCACGATGGCAGCCTCGGTGGCTTGAGACGGCGCGAGTGTTGCCGCATTCAACACTATTCGCCGCCCGTCGTGATAGGACAGCAGGATAAGCGGAGTTCTCGCATGGTCGGTCAACTCCGCTACAACCGCACCTGCGCCTGCTATGCGGAGACGGTCGAGTGCCAGGCCCGGCATCGGATCGGATGCCTGATATGTTCGCATCGCCGCCTCGCCCGGCTTCGTCCCGCCAAACAGATGGCCGGGGTCGACCGACAGCCACCCGCTGAAGATCCAGGCGACTAAGAAGGCGCCACCCACTAGTCCCGCGACATGATGCCAGAGCATCCAGCCTTTGTAGGGCGTCATCCGCGCGCCTTTGAAGCGCCGTGCGCCGATGCGGGTCCGCAGGATGCCGATCCACATCCCTGCAACCGCCGCGGCGATGCAGGGGCCGGATACCCACAGCACGACCTGACGCCAGGCCGATTGATCCCGTCGCAGGACCGTCGGATAGAGCCAGTGCGGCACCGAACCGAGCCAGTTCCAGAACCGCTCGCGACGCGTCGTTACTTGAACGACGGCGCCCGTAGTCGAGGACACATAGGCCTCCGTGCCGGACGCGTTGGCAAGCGCAACCTTCCAAAGGGGACGGTGTCGATCGAAGCCGCCAGCGACCGTCCACTGATCGCGGGTCAGCCGTTCGACGTGCTGCGTCGGTGCGTTCCCAAAACGACCGGCGATCCGACCGGCGTAATGAGCATCGACCGGTCGCAGGACGGCGCCGCGACTGGCCGAGACCGTCGTGTGCGTTCCGTTCCATCCGGTCACGCGCCAGACAGGCGTGCCGTCGCGCATTTCGAGCAACAGCGCCTGCGGCAGCCGTCCTCCGTCCAGCGGAGGCGGCACGTCCACTGCTGGCCAGTCGATTGCCTCGCCCCCAGCCAGCGTCTCGGCTGGCGAGAGGGAGGGATAGGGCACGTAGAGCATCACCAGCCCGGACAGAAACCACATGGCGAAGAACAGGCAGCTGGCGATGCCGATCCAGCGATGAACGAGGTACAGCCAGCGCCGGGCAGTCTTGCCAAGCGCCGGCCGTATGAAGGCGTTAAAAGCTGGCACGAAGCGACACGTCGATTGAGCGGGGACGACCAAGGACCCACTGCTGATTGTTGTACGTGCTGATTGCATAATCCCGGTCGAACAGGTTGTAGGCGTGGATATCGACCGCGAGGCGTCGCGACACCGCATAGGAGAGCGTAGCATCGACCGTGGTGTAGCCGGGAACACGGAAGCTATTGGCGTTGTTCGAGTAGCGGCGCCCGACGTAGCGCAGCCCGGCGCGTGCCTGAAACGCACGCGTGGCGTTCCAGCGCAGCCAGAGATTGGCGAGCGTCTCGGGCACGTCCGGCGGGGTATTGCCGTTGAAGCTCAAGCCGCCGGAGACGAAGTCGTCGAACGTCGCGTCGAGCACGCTGCCGTTCGCATCGATCCCGACACCGTAAGGCAGATCGAGCGACACCGCAGCCTCGATACCCCTGGCCGATCGCTGGCCGACCTGCTCGACCGGGCTCGCTGGGGTTAGCTGTGCCAGCAAGCGCTTCTTGACGATGCGATAGGCGGCGAGCGTCGCGGTACCATGCCCGTCGAGGAACGCCGCCTTGGCGCCGGCCTCGACCTGATCGCCCACCGCGTTGCTAAATCGCACCTGCCCGGTCGAATAGGTGGTCAGCGTCCCCAGCGGGTCCACGCCGGTGGCATATTGCGCATAGAGCGACACCGTCGGGATCGGCTGATAGACGCTCCCGACTCGCCAGGTCACGTTATGCAGCCGCTTCTCGAGCGCGAACGTCTCGGTGCTGGCGCCGCCTGGATAGTCGATCGACCAGCGGCGGATCGTGTCACGCTCGTAGCGCACGCCACCGACGATCGAGACATGCGTGCCGAGCTTCAGTCTGTCCTCGGCAAAGACCGCATATTCAGTGGTGCGTGTGCGATAACGTGGTGCGATGCCCTGTGTGTCGACGATCAGACCGGGATCGAACGCCGCGGGATCGACCTCCGAAATCTGGGGATCAGACCCGAAATTGTGTGAATAGGTCAGTTTGATAAGGTTGACGTCGAAGCCCACGATAAGGTCGTTGCCGACGCCATCGGCGACGTCCGTCCTGAGCGTCACGCTGCCCTGATCGCCCCATTGCGTCTGGTCGTGGACGATCCCGGTCATGTCGGTGCGGAGGATGCTGCCGGGAGTGCCGGCGTTGCCGCTGCCGTTGGAACAGACGCCGTCCGCGGCGATCGAGCAATAGCTTTCGAGATTGAGCCAGGACCGTTTGGAGGTGAGGCGATAGGCCTGGTTGCTGACGGTGACCATGTCGTTCGGCGTCCAGTCGACCTGCAGGCTGGTGCGGTTGTCGCGGTAGCGAATATAGCCGTCGCGTGTGTTGTAGTTTCGCTCCCGGATGCTGTCGTCGAGCCGTCCGTCGATCAGCGGCGTACCGAAATAGCGCATCGGCTTCTGGCCGCCGTAATCGTCCCGCGCGGTGACGACGAGCGTGTCGGTCGGTGCCCAGCGCAATGTGCCCGAGACTGCATAGCTGCGCGACTGGCCGCGATCGACATAGCCGTCCGATCGGCGATAGCTGCCATCTATGCGGTACGAGAGGCGCTCGGTGATCGGCCCCCCTGCGCCAGCTGCCACATGGAAGCTGTCCTGCGAGCCATGGCCGATCTCGCCCTCCACGTGCGTCCGCTGCGTATTGGGTTTGCGCATCAGGACATTCACCGCGCCGCCCAGCGCGCCTTGGCCGTAGAGCACCGAGGCCGGGCCACTCAGGATGTCGATCCGTTCGACCATCCACGGATCGGTCGGAAAGGTGATCGTGCCCGCAGCCGGGAACAGCCTGATGCCGTCGATGAGCTGGAGCACGGATCCCTGACCGCTGAAGCCCCGTGCGGCGAGCGCGGTGCCACCGTTGCCGGGGTTGCCGGCGTTGCTGATGCCCGGGGCACGGCTTGTCGCGTCGATCACCGAGAGGTCGCCACGTGCGCGGATCGTGGTGCCATCGATGACCGAGATCGTCGCGGGGGTCTCGAGCGGCGTAAGGCCCAGGCGGCTGCCAGTCGCGTTTGGAGTGGTGAGCGTGTCGCGGGCATGCTGGCCGACAACTAGGATGTCTTCATTGTCGGAGGCAGGCAAAGACTGCGCATTGAGCGGCGCTGCAAAAACAGGCGACAGGAAAGCACCCGCGACCGCGAGGCGAGACAATAGGAACGGCATTACGATAATCCCCGGGGCGTCGAGCGAACCCGGCAGGGACCTTCCGCGAACGGCCGACATCCGCGCCAGCCGGACGCCATCGCGACCGGCACGCATGTCCGTGCGGTCCCCACCGCACACGTCGTCGCTCGACGGAGTACCGTGCCGCGGCCACCCCCTGGGCCAGGCAAGAGCGACCAGACGCCGGCAGGTCTCCTGGCTCACGGGTCATCACACGATGCACGGCCTTCCCAGGCCTTCGTGACTTACGTCCGGCCCAGTGGCTGCCCCTTCCTATGAAGGAAGAAGCGATATGCATCGCGCTCGCCGCTTACAGTTGCAGGGACAGCCTCGGATTCAGGCGGCGAACCACCTTCACCGCGTTCCCTATTAAGTCCCTCTCAGGACACCGACGCGATCATGCCGGCCTGCTTCAAAAGCAGATCAGCGCCGCCGATGTATCCTGACGAATGCCTTCGGGCAATCGCCATAGCCGAACGTCACGGTCTAGCGTCCCTACCGGCTTTCCCCATAGCGAGGGATCGCTCATCCCCTCCATGATCATCATGTGGTGGTCAGATGTGGGGAAAACCGGTCTCCATCTCCACGTTGCGGCGACCAGTGTTTTGCGCCGCCTGCGCCGACCGGCCGGCGCTTGGCGCATATCTGGGGCCGTTCTATGCACCGACGCCAGAAACGGCGCGTGCGCAAGACTTTGGCTGAGGAACGCCGTTTCCCGTCAAAGTGCGTCGTACCGGACGTCGCGAAAGCATGCCTCTCCGCTACCCGCCGAGTGAAGGTCGGGACGCAGCATGGCGGAGTCACTCCGAACATCATGGTGATAGCCCGACACCTCCATGCCTCGATCGACGCGTTGCCAGGTCTTGCCCGCATCGCCGCTGGTAGGGACCGCAACGATGTGGCGTGCGTTCGTGATCCGTGTCGGCATGCGTCATGCGGCGTCCATGCTTACTGGCCGGACGCCCGCGCGCAAAGCCAGGTCCGCGCGGCGCCTCAGCGGGTGGCATGCACGTCGGTATCGGGATCAACTTGGCCTCTCGCGGAGGTTCTGGAAGTAGAGGCGGGGAGGCACTCGTTCTTGGCGCGGTCGGGACCTCGCAGGTGCACTTGGAACGGCTTGAGACGGTCGCGGATGCTCGGCAGGGTCGCAAACCGGTCG
The DNA here is from genome assembly GCF_001421805.1 of Sphingomonas sp. Leaf34. GTDB lineage: Bacteria > Pseudomonadota > Alphaproteobacteria > Sphingomonadales > Sphingomonadaceae > Sphingomonas. The sequence continues at coordinate 103,950 of NZ_LMLC01000002.1, forward strand.
ATCGAGGGCAGCATGGGGTTCGCAGAAACATGCCCTCAAGACCGAAGCGGTCGAACAGCGCGTCCGACGCTCCCGCCCGCTCGCTTATCATTGGCCCGTCTCCGCGCACCTCACGAAAATTGAATCAGACCATCGAGACTGCTGCAGGGTGAGCTTATCGCCATAATCGACCGGTCGCGGACATTCCGCGTTGCCTGCAATCCTTCTCCAACCGGCCGTTCACGCAATATCAAGCGTCGGTCCTTGCGATCAGGCGGTCAGGCGCTGGGTGACCTTGCCGCGCTGGGACTCGATTTCGGATCGGGCGCGTTCCAGCACTTCGACTTCGGTTGCGGCCAGCATGTCGTCGACTACGCGGCGGAGATGATCGCGCATCGTCTTGCGCGCCTGCGCGGAATCGCGGGCGCGCAGCGCTTCGACGATCAGGCGATGTTCGTCGACGCGCGGGTGGATGCCCTCGCGGCGGGCCTCGGCGAACATATGCACACTCAGGGGTGACTGCTCGCGCAGATTCCAGAGCATCTCGACGACGGTGCTGATGACTGTGTTGCCGGTCGCTTCCGCGATCGAGAGATGGAAGCGACGATCGGCGTCCAGCGCCTCCGGGCTGTCGGGGAGAGCCGATGCCATGTCCTCGAGTGTCCCGTCCAATATCGCCAGCGTTTCATCGTCGATCACCGTCGCAGCGACCGCGGCTGCCTCGCCCTCGAACAATATCCGGGCTTCGATCAGTTCAAATGCGCCGACATCCAGCTCCGCCGGGTTCGCGACGTCGGTCGGCGACGCAATGACATAAAGACCGGAGCCATGGCGAGCCTCGACCAGTCCGCCGATCTCGAGCGCGATCATCGCCTCGCGTACGGTCGGGCGGCTGACCGAAAAGTCCTCGGCCAGTTCACGTTCGCCAGGCAGGCGCGTGCCGACGCGATAGCGGCCTTGGACGATACCTTCGGTGATCGCGGACGCGACCCGCTGGTAAAGCTTTTCAGTGCGCTGTTTCATTACTTGGAAGATCCCACATCACCCCGATTGACACAATAGGCCAATTCGGCCAAATTGGCCTTGCCAAAAGGAGAGGCCAATTGCCCGTCGCCGAGATGCCCGGGATTGGCCGCCCTGATGACAAGCAATGCACTGCTGGCACCGACCGGGGACATACCACGGCGGACCATCGGACCGATGGAAGAATAGGGGGAGGTCTATGACGCACGTTGCGAATATTCGTCGGAATACGCTGGCCGCACTGCTCGGTGCGACAATGTTGACCGCCATACCGGTCGCTGCACAGCAAGCGCCCGCCACGCCTGCACCGACCGTGACGCCGGCATTGCCCGCGCCCAATCCGGCCACGCCGACCGTCGCGACGCCTGCCAATCCGTCACAGACCACTGCCGCCGATCCGCAGTCGCAACCAGAGGCAGCGGAACAGCCGACCGCGGACATCGTCGTCACCGGTTTCAAGCAGAGCTACGCCGACGCGATCCGGTCGAAGAGGTCGGAAATCGCGATCACCGACGGTATCTCGTCGGACGGTCTGGGCCGCTTTCCCGATCTCAACGTAGGCGAGGCGTTGCAGCGCGTGCCGGGTGTACAGATCAACCGCGAGGCCGAGGGCCGCAACGCGACGATCAACCTGCGTGGCCTGCCGGGCGAATATGCACGTCTGACCTTGAACGGCGTCGCATTTGCCGAACCCGTCCTGACCGAAGCGGCGCCGCTCGGCGCGTTCAATGCCGACATCTTCAGCGCCATCGTGATCGACAAATCGCCGCTCGCCAACGCGCAGTCGGGCGGCCTGTCCGGCAATGTCGATCTCCAAATCGCGCCGGCGCTCAGCCGCAAGGAAGGCGGCTTCGTCAAGGGCGCAATGGAATATAACCAGTTGGGCGACAAGTTCGCGCCAGCCGGAACGGTGGGATACAACCACCTGTTCTCCGACAGCTTCGCCATTTTCGGCGTGCTGGCGTATAAGAAGGAGAATTTTCGCCGCGATACGGTGCAATTCAACAGCTATTCAGCCTTCTCGGCCGCGCAGGCCCAAGCCAATGCCTCGACGCTGGGTTCCTATTATTCGCGTTCGGCGGCATGCCCCTCGTGCACGGGTTCGAACGGCACCGCCGGGGTGCTCTACAACTCTCAGCTGCGCCAATATGCCCGACTGAACAACGGCGACCTGTACACCGGCGCCGCCGGCGCGGAATGGAAGCCGAACGCGCAGACCCGGATCGGCGTGACCGGTTTCTACACCGATCGCAAGTTACCCAAGACCAATCAGTATTTCTCGATCCTCAGCAATAACGACGCCAGCTTCGTCACGCCGACCAGTACGCCGGTAAAACTGGCCGACGGGCGTTATGTCGTCACCGACTACGACTTCACGAACCCCGATGCGCGCATGTCGACGCGGCGGCTGGCGTTGCGCCAGAAGGCGTGGGGGATCAACGGCAAGGCGGAGTGGAGTGACGACGCATGGCGTGTCAGCACCATCCTCACCGCATCGAAGGCGAACAACCAGTCGGAAGAGACATCGCTCGATTTCGATCGCCTGCAGACGGCGAGCGGCAACGGCGCCAGCGGCACGATCCGCACCGGTGCCGGAGAGATTGGCGACCTGTTCTATTCGCTGGCGCCGAACCCGATCGTCTCAAGCATGGTGTCGAACGGCTGGTACTGGGGTGGCGTCGCCGATCCCACGCAATATTATAATTCGCCCACTGCCGCCGGTCGCACGCAGCGCCTGCAGCTGACGGGGACGCAAAGCTATGCACAGACCGATCTGCTCGCCTATCAATGGGACGTCGAGCGCAGTTTCGAGGACAGCGTGCTTAGCGGTATCCAGGCAGGATTCCGGTTCGAACACAACAAGTTCACGTCGGAAGGGTATCGGACGCAGGCGTTCGGCATTCAGACGCAGAACATCGACGGCACCTTCCTCGAGGCAGCGCCGGTAGTCGGGGATTTCTTCGGCGGCAAGGCAGGGACGACAAGCCCCAACTGGCAGTCGGCGCGACTGGATTATGCGTTCGACAAGCTGAAACCAGTGACGGTATTTCCAGGCGGTGCGCTGTCCCCGCTGGGCTTCAACATCCGGTACAACGACAGCAACTATGCGCTGTACAACTTCACCAACCAGACCGACATCGCCGCCGGATACGGGCAGATCAAGTATGAAGTCACGGTGGCGGGTGTCCGCATCCGCGGCAATGGCGGCGTGCGGTATGAATATGCCCGCAACAAGATCGATGCGCTCGACCGGATCTCGTTGACCAGCACGATCGGCTCGCCCGCCGATTTCCGTACCAACACCTATTCGCGTACTTATGGCAAGCTGCTGCCGTCGTTTATCGCCGTGGCCGACATCAGCAGCAAACTGTTGATGCGCGGCGCCGCCTATCGCACCTATGTCCGGCCGCAGCCACGCCAGTTCACGCCGTCGACAATCGTCGGCAATCCGGTGAACGGGGTTTATTCGGTGACGCTGGGTAATCCCGACCTGAAGCCCTATGATTCGACGTCGCTCGATCTGTCGCTGGAATATTATAATCGGCCGAATGGGATCATCTCGCTGGCCGGCTTCCAGAAGCGGATCAAGGGGCTGATCGCGACGGTCAACGATCCACGGCTGCTGTGCCCGGCGGATTCGACCGCGCTGGGGCTGGGTCTGCTGACGGTCAATGGCGACCGGTGCGAGAGCAACCAGATCTACACCGGCGGTGCGGTACCGACGCCGTTCATCGTGGCAGCGACGGGATTCCTGAACCAGGACAATCCGATCACCGTGCGGGGCTTGGAGTTCAACCTTCAGCAGTCGCTCGATTTCCTGCCCGGCGTGCTCAGCCATCTGGGAGGTGGCTTCAACTATGCGTTTACCGACATCAGCGGAAAGGCATCGAATGGCACCGCGGCGACGCTCCCGGGCGTGTCGCGGCACAACGCCAACGTTATCGGCTATTACGAGACGACCAGTTACGGCCTGCGCCTCGTCTACAACGTGCGCAGCAACTATGATCTGGCGTCTGCCGGTACGCTGACCGGCGCGGCGCGGCAGGTACGGTCGCGCGGCCAGCTCGATCTGTCGGCGTCGTACAACGTGTCGGAAGCGATCTCGCTGTCGTTCGATGCCTACAACCTGACCAACGCGTTGCGCATCGAATATGAGGGCGACGAGAGACTGATCCGTCGTGCCGACTATGACGGTCGGACGTTCACGGTCACCGCCCGCGCCACGTTCTAGACAAACGATCCTCCCCTACTGGCGGTGTCTCTCTCGCGAGAGGCACCGTTTTTTTTGTCAGTCGCCGACGCCGTAGCGCGGGCGGGCGCGGTCGAAGGTCAGTTCGATCCGGTCAAGCATCACGCCGGGGTCCAGCGGGAAGATGCGCAGGCGATGGGCGCCGGGTGCGACCGCTGCGATTGGAATCGCGGCGGTCGCCGTATTGGACAGGACATTCGCTCGCCACCGGTCGCTGCGCGCGACCGTCGCAAAATCGATCTCGACTAGGGGCCCATTATCGAAGCCCACCGCGATCCGCTGGCGATGGCCGGGGTCGATCGGGTGCGCAGGCAGCGCGACAATGCGCAAGTCCGCCCCCGTCGCCGTGACCGTCGAAAAGCGATAGGTCACGGGGACAACGTCGACCAGATCGGCGATCTTGCGGGTCGGCAGCGTCAGTCGCGCGCGAATGGCCGCGCCAAGGCTGCCGAGCCCGGCGACCCGCTCCCAATCCGCTCCGGTCGTCGCCGCCACCGCAGGCAAGGTCACGCGGCGTTCGCGTTCGTCGGATGCAGTCGACGTCAGCGCCGTGTGGATCGGCAGAGTTGCGCCGCCGCAGGTGAGGGCGATGGGGCCGGCCGGGCCACGGCCGTCATAGGATAGGGTCAGTCGCTGCTCGTAGCCGTTGGTCGCCGTCAATATGCCTGATCGGATCGACACCGACACGCCGCCGGGGCTGCTCTTTACCGCCCATGGCTGAGCGTGCGGCTGGCGACCGTAAAGAGTCACGGTGCGGCGATCGGGCTTCCCCTGGACGAACGTCAGCGTATTTTCGTCGTTGATCCATTCGCCCCACAAGGCGGTATCGCAGCCGGTTTTTGCGGAAGCGTCCCAATGCGGCCATTGCGGCTCGTCGAATACGGGCAGCCGTCGTGGGGCCATATCCATCATGCCGCGCCATTTGCCCTGAGCCAGCGCATCGTAGCGCGCGGTATCGGCAACCAGCCCGGCATGCGCGCTGCGCGCGGCGGCGACGTACCAGTTTGCGCTTGCGCGGTTCTGGCCTGCGTAGAGGGTCGCCAGGTCGAGCCGCAGGATGCGCTCGTTCAATCGGGCCGCGCCACGAACGGGATAGAGGACCAGCTCGAAATACGCATCGCGCCGATCGGCGGGAAGCTGCGCGGCGATCGCCTCGGCTCGCGCAACCAGATCGGCATAGGCGACCAGCCGGGTCTGTGCTTCCTCGCCATCGCTCTGAACATAGGCGGTAGGGCGATTCGACGTCACCCATTCGGTTTCGCCAAAGCCCATAAACTCGGGCTTTCGTTCCCAGGCCAGCGCATAGAAGCGCTGCATGACTGCGGCAATGCGCGGGGCGAGCGGCAGACCGAACTGGTCAGCCATGAAGCCGGTCAGGTGGGTGATCGACGGTGTGCGAAGCAGCCGGTCGTCAAAGGCGAGATCGAGGAAATATTGCGATAGATATTCGATCGGCTTGATGTCGCCGACGTTGACGATCCACATCCGGCGAGCGTCCGTATCCCAGGCGCGGCCCATCTGTTCGCGGATCATTTCGGGATGGGTGGTGCCGAGCCAAAGATAATCATGCGGCCGCCCCCAATAGGAGAGATGGTAATAGATCCCGGCTCCACCCGGTCGCAGGCGTTCGGCGGGGGTGCTCAGGCGCCGGAGCCAGCCGTAATTGTCATCCGTCCACATCAGGGTGACGTCGGGCGGCACGAACAGGCCGGCGTCATACGCCTCCTGCAACTCGTGATAGGCGACGAAAACCTGCGGGATCGTATCGATCGGCCGCTTCAGCGTTTGCGCCAGCAGCCCCTGTTGCAGGCCAATCACGCGTTCCAGAATAGCGCGCCGAGCCTCTGTCGTCGTGGCGCCCTGCATCGGGCCGTCATGGATACCGCGCAGGCCGAGCGTGTAGATCGCGTCCACGCCCGATGTCGCGGCGACACGCTCACGCCAGTAATCGAGGATCGCGTCGGAGCGGCGGGTGAAGTCGAACGGCCCGCGAATCGCCTCGTCCCACTCGCGCAGGTTGTTGCGCATCATCGGTTCCGCGTGGCTCGTACCGACGACGATCGCATAGCGTGCCGCCATCGGCGCATTGCCGGGATCGCCGTAGAATGGCGTCGAGACGGAATGCATCGCCGGCCAGAGCGTGTTCGCCTTCAGCCGCCACATCAGTTCGAACACGCGCTGATAGGTGCGCGGGCCGATATTGCCCTTGGCGGCGTCATAGGTCTTTGCGGCCCAAGGCAGCAGGCCCCAGTCCTCGTCGTTCAGAAAGATCCCGCGATACTTCACCGAGGGTGCGCGGGAGACGAAGGCCGCATCGTCGATCGTGATGGCCGTGCGGCGGCGGGGCGTGACGTCGGCCCACCAGGTCCACGGCGAAATGCCAAGCGCACGCGACAGGTCGACTACCCCGTACACGGTACCGCGCGGGTCCGATCCAGCGATCAACACGATGCGCCGGTCGCCGCGTCGGATCACCGCCCGGACATGGCGTTCCCATGCTCCGGCCAGCATCGAGAGGTCGACACCGCCCTCCCTGGCAAGGCGGGCGACGAGTGGGGAATCATAGCGGCCGATGACGACGCAGGTTTGCGGGCAGGTTGCCAGATCGGTCGCGACGCCCGGGCGGTGCGCGCCCAGCGCCGTCAGATCGCCCGCGAGCATGTCGGCGGCGATGGCCGTGACGTCACCAGTGCCGCTTCCGTCATGAACGATCCCGGCGCGGGTCAGGTCTAGCGGCGCGGCGAAGGCGGGCGGGGCATACCATGCGGTTGTCGCCAGCAGGGACATCGCGGCATAGCGTCTCATCGGCGTTCTCCCAGGGGCGTCATGCCAATTCATAGTGGCTGGTCATGCCACTATGATCGCGCTAGGTCGAACGGACAAGCCGGCGCTGACCGGCGCCACGATCCGGGAGAGCCTGTCATGTCACGCATGGTCCGCACATCGTTCGGGATGGCCGCTCTGATAGGGTTGCTGTGCTCCACCGGTATCGGGGCGCAATACACCGTGTCACAGCAGGCCGGCTTGCCGGCGTATCGCTACGTCGATCCACGGATCGGCACCGGCAATGACGATCAGGGTGATACCGTACCGGGCCCGACGCGGCCCGCCGGGTCGATCCATCCGAGCCCCGAAACGCTGGTCGGCAGCAATGCCGGGTACGACAAGGATGCACCGATCAGCGGCTTCGCGCAGTTGCATACGCAAGGGTCGGGCGGGCGGACGACATACGGCACGTTCCTCGTCTCGCCGCAAACCGGCGCGCCGCAGTTCGATGAGCCCGAGCATCTTTCGCTCAAGGCGGACGAGCGACTGGCGGCGGATGCCTATGCGGTGACGCTGTCGCGCTGGGGCATCCGGGCCGAGGTGACGCCGGCGGAAAACGCGGCGTTGTACCGGTTCGCCTATCCCGCCGGGTCGCCCGCCACGATGGTGTTCGATCTCACGCGCAAGATCCGCGGCGAGCTGGCGAGCGATGGCGCGGACGTCACGATCGACTCGGCGCGCGGAAGGATCGTCGCGCGGGTCAGAGCCAAGGATTACTGGAATCCGGCGCGGACCGATATATGGTTCGTGGCGCAGCTCGACCGGGCACCGACGCGCTGGGGAGTGCGTGCGGGCACCGCGGTCAAACCGGGCGTGACCACCGCCTCGACGCCGGCGGACACCAGACTGGCGGCGTGGTGGCAGTTCGATCCGACTCCCGGAAAACCGGTGATGATGAAGGTCGCGGTGTCGTTCACCAGCGCGGAGCGCGCGGCGGAATTGCTCGACGAGGATATCCCGGCCTGGGACTTCGATGCCGTTCGGGCCGGTGCCCAGACGGCGTGGAATCGCGAGCTGGCCCGGATAACGATCGACGGCGTCGGCGAGGCGGACAAGCGTCGTTTCTATACCGCCTTGTATCACAGCGTGATCCAGCCGCGCGACCGGAGCCGCGACCAGCTCGTGGCGGATCGCACGACACCGCATTGGGACGATTATTATACGTTGTGGGACACGTACCGCACCGGCTTTCCGCTGATGTCGCTGGTCCGGCCAAGCGTCTATGCGGGCAATGTCCGATCGATCGTCTCGACGTTCCGGAAGTTCGGGGCGGCACATACCGCCTTCATCGGCGGTCGCAACTATCAGGTCGGGCAGGGCGGCGACGAAATCGATAACGTGCTCGGCGAGGGGTTGATCCGTGGCGTGACGGGGGTCGACTGGCGCGCCGCGGCCGAGGTCGCGTTGCACAATGCGTGGCAGGAACGGCGGCCGCGCTACCAGATTGACGGCTGGTTCGCGGTCGGGGATCGCAGCCCCGAGCCGGACAACCAACGCGCCCGGTCGGGGTCGTCGACACCCGCCTTCGCGCTCAACGATTTCTACGCAGCCAAGCTGGCGGCGGCGGCGGCGCGGCCGGAGGAGGCGGCGGCATTGGCGACGCGATCGGGCAACTGGCGCAAGGTGTGGGACAACGACGCGACGAGCGACGGCTTTTCCGGGTTCATCATGCCGCGCCATGCCGATGGCCGGTTCCAGGCGATCGACCCGAAGCTTGGCTGGGACGGCAAGAAATACGACAATGTCGGGTTCTACGAAGGCACGGCATGGGTCTATTCCTACGCGATGCTGCACGACCTGCCCGGCATGATCGCGGCGATGGGCGGACGGACGCGGTTCATCGCGCGGTTATCGCACGCGCTGGAGAGCAACCTGATCGATATCACCAACGAGCCGAGCTTCGCGACGCCGTGGTTGTTCAGCGACGTCGGCCGGCCCGATCTGGCAAGCTACTGGGCCGACCGTATCTTCCGGCGCTTTACCGCCGACGCGTATCCGGGCGACGAGGACAATGGCGCGATGAGTTCGCACTATGTGTTCAACCGGATCGGGCTGTTTCCCAAGCTGACGACGGACCTGTACTATCTGCATGCGCCGCATCAGCCCAAGGCGACGATCACGCTGGAGGACGGGAAGACATTTTCGATCGTGACCCGAAACTGGAAACCAGGGCGAATCTACATCGCGTCGGCACGGCTGAACGGACGGCCGCTGACGAGGCCGTTCGTCCGCCAGGCGGATATTTTAGCCGGCGGCACGCTGGACCTGACCGTCGCGGCCAAGCCTACCGGCTGGTTACGCGACTGATGCGATCGGTGACGGATCAAACCGGGGTCAGTCCGCCGTCGCCGGTCTGGCCGCGGCGATGGTCGTGCCCGCGCCCGTGAACGGTTCCAGCCGGAACGCGAACCTAAGAGGCGCGACGGGGACGCGGTATTGCGGAAGGGGGCGGCCATCCTTGTTCCACTGGGTATCGCCGCCGACCCCGGACTGGGCAGCATCGACCAGCAGCGTGACATGGCCGTGCGGCACGATATCGGTGCTCTTGCGGGTGCCCGGTGCCCGTCGAGACAGATCCTCATAGGGGAAGGCTAGCGCGTTCATCGCCAGCGGCACGCGGCCGGTGACGCGCAGGCCGGGCGCGGTGCCACCGGTCAGTTCCATCCAGCGAACGTCGGTCTTGTTGCCGGTATCCTGCGGGCGAATATAGTCATGATCCTGGGCGGCGATCGCCCCGCGCCACAACCCGATCATCGCGCTCGTCTTGCGGTCGACATAGCTTTCATGCGGCCCGCGGCCATACCATTCCACCGTCTCGAACCGGGTCGGCATGGCGTAGGCGAAACCGATCCGCAGGGGATCCGGCAAGTCGCTCGCCAGCGGGGTAAAGATGCCCTCCACCGCGACCGATCCGTCGCCGTCCATAGTGTAGCGGGTGACGAAACGGACCGCCTTGCCCGCCTTCGTGCCGTCGCCCATTGTTGCGTCGACAGTGACGGTCGCCCCGTCAGCGGTAACGCGGTCGATCGTGCGGGCATCCGACATCGCCTGCCATGTGGCGTGCTTCTTGTCCGGATCAGTACCGATATCATTGTCGGTCAGCGCCCGAGCGAAGTTGGGCGCACCGCCGCTGAGGATATCGGTGGTACCGACGCGGTAGCTGGCAATCAGCCCGGTCTTGCGGTCGACGGTCAACATGGCGCCGCCGGCCGCCAGCGACACCGTGCCCGGCTTTTCCGATAGCGTGACGCGACCGGGTCGCGGTGTCGGTACGGCGGGTGTGGCGGCCAGCGCAAACTGCTCCCACCCAACGATCGCGTTGGCAGGGACGAGCGGGATCGAGCCGGACTTTGCAAGGGCGCGGATCGTGACCAGATATTCGCTGCCGGGGGTGGCTGACAATGCCGGCAGCGCCAGCGCGAACGGCTGCGTGGTGCGCGCCTTGGTCGCGAGTCGTGGCCCCGCACCGCGCGCGACGACGACCCCGTTCCTGGTTACCTCCCAGTCGAGGGTAAACCCCGACAGGTCTTGGAAGTCGTGGTGATTGGTGACCGTGAATCGACCCGATCCGGCATCGGCCGCGGCAAACTGGATCGGTGAATAGACCTTTTGCAGTTCGTAGAAATGCGGGTTGGGCGTGCGATCGGACTGGAGCAGGCCATCGCCGAATTCGATCTCGCCACCGGGGTTCGGTCCATATTCGCTGCCGTCGCCCCAATAGCGGTGGCCGGCCTTGTCATAGCGATACATCGACTGATCGACCCAGTCCCAGACAAAGCCCCCCTGCAACCGGTCGGGATGGGCGTAGATCGCGTTCCAATAGTCGGTCAGGTTGCCGCCCGAATTCCCCTGCATATGGGCATATTCGCACTGGATCATCGGTTGCCGATATTCGGTGCGCCGTGCGTACTCGATCATCTTGGCCGGGCTGTCATACATCGGCGCATAAATGTCGGAGAACGGGTTTGGGCGGAAATCCTCCAATTGGGTCCAGCCGAGATATGAGATCAGGCGGGTAGGATCGAGAGCGCGCGCGGCGGCCGCGGCGGCTTCGAAATTGGGGCCGTTGCCGGATTCGTTGCCGAGCGACCAGAAGATGATCGAAGGGTGGTTCTTGTCACGCTCGACCATGTTGACGACTCGTGACACCTGCGCCGCGCGCCACGCCGGGTCATAGCCGATCTCGTACTTCGTGCGGTCGACGTCGGTGCGACGGGCATTGATCATGTAGCCGTGGCTCTCGATGTCCGCCTCGTCCATCACGTACAAGCCGTATTCGTCGGCCAACGCATATAGCCGTTCGTCATTCGGGTAGTGCGAGGTGCGCAACGCGTTGATGTTGGCGCGCTTCATCAGTTCGATGTCGCGCCGCATCGATGCTTCGGAAATGACGTGGAAGGTTTCGGGATCATGTTCGTGACGGTTGACGCCACGGATCGTGATCGGTTTGCCGTTGACGGTGACGACCCCGTTGCGGATCGCGACGGTGCGAAAGCCGATCCGTTGCCCGGTCGCCTGAACCACCGTCCCCTTTGCGTCGATCAGTTCGACCAGCAGGGTATAAAGGTTGGGGGTTTCGGCGGTCCACGGCTTTACCGACCGAACGATGCCGGTGATGCTGACAACCGGCGTGGCGGGTGCGATCTTGGTAAAGAGAGCGCGCGTGCCGTCAATCAGCGTGACGCGCGCGGTCATGCCGCGAGCGGGATGAGTCGTCTTGAGCGAAAGCGCCAGCGTGCCATCGCGCCATGCGTTGGTCAGGCCGGCTTGCGCGGATATGTCCGCGATCCGGGCCTTGGGCGCCGCAATCAGATAGACCGAGCGTTCGATACCAGAGACACGCCAGAAATCCTGGTCTTCGAGATAGCTGCCGTCGGACCAGCGGTGGATCTGGATCGACACGCTGTTGCGACCGGCCTTCACGAAGCGGGTGACGTCGAATTCCGACGGCAGCTTCGAATCTTCCGCATAGCCGATCTTGTGGCCGTTGACCCACACGTCATAGGCAGACCCTGCCGCGCCGATATGCAGGATTACGTCTTCTCGCACCCAGTCGGTCGGTAGGTCGACGTCACGGCGATAGGAACCGACCGGATTGGTGGCATGGGGGATCAGCGGCCGGTTGGCGGGAAACGGATAGGTGATGTTGTTGTATCGTGGCTGATCATAGCCTTGCGTCTGCCAGTCGGCGGGTACCTTTATCGCTTTCCAGCGCGATACGTCGTACTCCGCGCGCGCAAATTCGGTCGACGCCTTGTCCGCATCGGCGGAGAAGGCGAATTTCCACATCCCGTCGAGCGACAGGAAACGGCGCGACCGGCTATGGTCCCCCACCAGCGCGGCAGCGCGCGTTTCGAATGGAAAACCGGTGGCGTGCGCGGGCAACCTGCCGCGTTCGAAGACTGCCGGATTTTCCCAGTCGGGTCGGGACTGGTCGACCTGTGGCTGGATCGGCAGCACCATTTGTGCGGACAGCGGGGTGGCGCTCGACAGGAGCAGCCAAACGGTGTGCGAGGGTTTCATCGCTGGCCACGCCGCGACCAGGAGGCACGGCGGTTCGCCGTCGTCGCGCCGGGCGGGGCGGTGGCATAGGCGATGCCTTGTTCAAGCCCGCGCAATTCCGCTAGCCCGCGCAGCCGCCCGATCAGCGAATAGCCGGGATTGGTAACGCGGCCGAGATCGTCGAGCATCTGGTGGCCGTGGTCGGGACGCATCGGGATGCTGCGGCCGGACGCGGTCGACAGGCGATGCACGGCGGCGATGATCGCGGGCATGTCGGCGCTGCCACCTAGATGGGTTGCCTCGTGAAAGGCCGTCTCGCCTTCGCGTTCGACCGCGCGGAGATGAAGGAAGCCGATCCGCTCGCCCAGCCGGTCGATCATGCCAGGCAGATCGTTGTCCGCCCGCGCGCCCAGCGATCCGGTGCAGAAACACAAGCCGTTGGAGTCATGGGGGACGCTGGCGAACAGCGTGGCGAGATCGGCCTCGGTACTGACGATGCGCGGCAGGCCGAAGATCGGAAACGGGGGGTCGTCGGGATGGACCACCAATCGGATACCCAGCGTGTCGGCATGGGGGCACACCGCCTCGAGAAAAGCGACGTGATTGGCGCGCAATCGCTCTGCGTCGATGGTCGCGTAATCGGCGATCGCAGCGAGGAAGCTGGCGGAGGTGAAGCTCTCCTCCGCGCCGGGCAGACCCGCGAGAATGGTGGCTTCGAGCCGATCGCGCTCGGTCTGGTCCATCGCAGCAAAGCGGCGTCCGGCGGCTTCGACGATCTCGGGGGCGTAATCGTCTGCCGCGCCGCGCCGGCACAGAATATGAAGATCATAGGCGGCGACCGCTTCCCATTCGAACCGCAGCGCCAACGCGCCGTCGGGCAACGCATAGGCAAGATCGGTGCGGGTCCAGTCGAGCAGTGGCATGAAGTTATAGGTGACGACGCGGATACCCTCAGCCGCGAGATGACTCAGCGATTCTTTATAGGCCTCGATCAACGCGGGGGCGCGCGGGCCACCGGTCTTCAACTCGTCGTGCACGGGCAGGCTTTCGACTACCGTCCATTCGAGGCCAGCCGCCTCGATCAGTGCACGGCGTTCGGCGATCGCCAAGCGGGGCCAGACTTCGCCGTTCGGGATGTCGTGCAGGGCGGTGACGATGCCGGTTGCGCCCGCCTGGCGAATGCCCTCCAGCCTGACGGGATCGGCCGGGCCGAACCAGCGCATCGTCTGCGTCATCAACACGTCATTCGTCTCCATCGATTCAGACCGCCATCGATCCCGCAAGATAACAGACCAGTGTGAAGTTATTGGTCGGTCCACTTTATCGTCCGAGCCGCGCAATTGTGCAAGCGTATCGCCGTGGCCACCGGACTGCGACCGCTGCAGATGTCGGACAGGTCGACATGACCGCCCCCCGCGGCGCCGTGGTTACGATTTCGATCCATTCGCCGCGAGCCGAGCACAGTCACGACCTATTCGCGGCTGGTGAGGATGGGCAGGCATTGCGCTGACGCTACGGGGGTCGACCGGGACCTCAATCCTCTCTCACGCGGCCACGGCGAAGGGCGAGTTGGCGTGATCCCGGGACGCCCTTTTACATTAGCCGAGAACGCCGCCGGGCTTTCCCGGCCGCGCCGTTTGGCGGACGCGTGCGGTTGAGTTCCGCGATCAGCGCGCGTTGGGCAGCGACCGCCTCGTAGTGACCATGATCCGGTTGGCGATACCCCTCGATTTCCTCATGGGCGAACGCCAAGATTTGGCCCGGGATGCCGACCGTCACATCACTGCCATGGGAGAGGCGTTCGAAAGTCTCCGGGTTAATTGCGACGAAATCGGATCGATATTCGAACGATCGCGCTCGGTGCTTGATGCCACAGTTTGCAGGTTCCAGCCTAGGCGGCATAAGCGAGCCATCCGATCGCGATTGGAGCGGCGCCATGGCGGGCTTGTCGAGCATGTGCGGCGTTACAAAGATGTGCACGGTTCATTTGTGCAACCAGCGCAATTGCTAAATGGTCGATCGTGTCCCGCCGGGTGATGTAGCTTTGGCGGCGTAGCGGTATTGATCGCCGGTCTGGCCGGCATTGGTCGGGCGGTCACGGATGGCAGCGTGACGGCGGTATCATCGTCCCATTGCGTAGCGTTTCCCGGCGTCATGTAGCGACCCCGGGAAACCGCCCGCTTATCGGCCTCCTCCAATGGCAAAGCGCTGGCGACGCGGGTAAGGCATCCTTGATGGGAAAAATGCCGACGATGCCGGTGTCTCGTTTGATCGCGCCGTTTGGCGGTCGAGTGGGTTGGCGCTGTGCTGTGCAGCGATCCGGTGGCGGGAACAATATGTAGGGGAGCACGTCGTCCTCAGCCGCATATCAGTCGCACGCGGCCGGTCAGGGCCCAGACACGCCCGATTGACCTCCTCGTCACCGCTATGCTGGTTACCCCAGCGCCGAGGAGCGCCTTGGCGATCTGGTCGTCCACGGGGTGCTCGCCGCTTGCGCCGAAAGCGCGCAGCCGGGCCGGACCATCGGTGCCACGCGCCCGGCGCGGTACCAGAGCAGGCGAATCCAGTTCGTGCCAGCCTGCTCGATGTCACCGCTGTGGGACTTCGGCGACGGCCCTCTCGAACCTCGTCCTGTCGCCCGCCACGAGGCTCCAATCGGTGTTGGACCCAGGGCCTATGATGGCCGGGGTATAGAGGTCGTCGACGTCGCGCGACTGTCGCGGCGGCGAGCGCCATGAACGTCAGGGCGTGTCGTTCGGGACCTGTGGGGCCACCATCGTCGCCGGCGCCTCGTACCGGCGGGGCTCCAGGGCTGCGGGGGTGGGGACGAGCGCCATCCACCGCCGCGCGTCGGCGGGCGCAGTCTCGCAGGCTGCGTACTCGCGGGCGAAACCGAACTTGGCGTTCAAAAAGGTCCTTGATGAGAAGCGACACCTTCACGACGGCCTTGCCGTCGAAGGCCCCAAGGGGCGCCTGTCAGGCAGCGCATCTGAAGTAGAGCCGGCCGGTGCCGGGATCTGCCGAGGGCGATGCCATCGCGCGCTTTGTCACGTCGTTCTGTACCCATGTGCGGTCCACATCGCGGGCAAAGATCACGTGAGTAAGGATATTTCCAAGCGTTGGTCGGAAATGGTGACCCCTACGAGAATCGAACTCGTGCTTACGCCGTGAGAGGGCGTCGTCCTAACCGCTAGACGAAGGGGCCGTGTAGCAGAAGCGGGCGTCTACGGAAGGGGGCGGCAGTCGTCAAGACGATTACCGCAAATTCCTTAGGCGCCCGCTGTTTTTTCTCAGGCGGCGACCTTCTTCCGCTCGGCCATTTCCTCGTTCAGCATCTCGGCCAGCAGGAAGGCGAGTTCGAGGCTCTGGCTCGCGTTGAGGCGCGGGTCGCAATGCGTGTGGTAGCGATCCGCCAGCGATTGCTCGGTCACGTCGACCGCGCCGCCGGTGCATTCGGTCACATTCTGCCCCGTCATCTCGGCATGGATGCCGCCGGCATGCGTGCCCTCCGCGCGGTGGACCGCGAAGAAGCCGCGGACTTCGGCAAGAATGCGGTCGAACGGGCGCGTCTTATAGCCGTTGGCGGCCTTGACGACGTTGCCGTGCATCGGGTCGCAGCTCCAGACCACCGGATGGCCTTCGCGTGTCACGGCGCGAACCAGGCGAGGCAGGTTTGCCTCTATCTTGTCATAGCCGTAGCGCGTGATCAGCGTCATCCGACCCGGGATTCGGGCAGGGTTGAGCGTGTCGAGCATCCGAAGCAGCGCTTCAGGCTCAAGACTGGGACCGCACTTGATGCCGATCGGATTGCCGATGCCGCGCAGGTATTCGACGTGCGAAGAGCCTTCGAAGCGGGTGCGGTCGCCGATCCACAGGAAGTGTGCGCTGGTATCGTACCAGTCGCCGGTCAGTGAATCCTGCCGGGTCAGCGCCTGCTCATACTGGAGCAGCAGCGCCTCATGGCTGGTGTAGAAATGCGTCTGCGCGAGTTGCGGCACGGTTTCGGGGTCGATCCCGCACGCCGCCATGAACTCGAGCGCCTCGCCGATCCGGTCCGCGGTCTCGGCGTATTTCCTCGACCACGGGCTGCGGCCCATGAAGTCGTGCGTCCAGCGATGGACCTGATGCAGGTTCGCATAGCCTCCTTGCGCGAACGCGCGCAGCAGGTTGAGCGTCGCAGCCGACTGCGAATACGCCCGGATCATCCGCTGGGGATCGGGCGCACGTGCTTCGGGCGTGAAGGCGATGTCGTTGACGTTATCGCCGCGGTACGACGGCAGTTCGACGCCACCGATCGTCTCGGTATCGGTCGAACGCGGCTTGGCAAACTGGCCCGCCATGCGCCCGAGCTTCACCACCGGAAGCTTCGACGCAAACGTCAGCACGACCGCCATTTGCAGGATGACGCGGAACGTGTCGCGGATGTTGTTCGCACTATGCTCTGCGAAGCTCTCCGCGCAATCGCCGCCCTGCAGCAAGAATGCCTTACCGGCGGCGACCTCGGCGAGCGCAGCGGTCAGGTTGCGCGCCTCGCCGGCAAAGACGAGCGGCGGGAAGGTGGCCAGCTGATCGGTAGCAGCGGTCAGCGCTGCGGGATCGGTGTAGGTCGGGAGCTGGCGAGCTTCGTGCTGCGTCCAGCTGTCGGGGGCCCAGTTCACGGCCATGATATGTCGTCCGATTAGTGAATTGTGCGGCTGGCCATGCGCGAAAACCGGTTTTTGCGCAACGAAGTAAACCTTGGCTCCGCATGGTACAGACCGGCATCCGCGAGTGTGCAATCACTTCGATGGATATTTTCATTCAGTGTGGCACAAATAATATATGGCGTGTTCGCTGTCGTTTAGGCATGAACCGTAAATGGATATGCCAATGCGAATTATCGTTGCGTTCTCGATCATCGCCGGCGGCGTCGCGCTTGGCGTGCCGGTGCTGATCATACTCGGCCGTCGCCGGCGCGCCGACAAACTGCGGCGGCGTGGCGTCAAAAGCTATAATCGCCGGCCGCAAGTCACGCCCGTCACCACGCGGTCGAGCGGTCAGTAACCCGCCGTCAGGTCGGCGACGTTCTGCAGCGGCGTACCGGCAAGAAATGCGGTCAGGTTCTTCATGAACAGGGTCGCACCGCGGGCGAACATCGTCGTCTGGCTGCGGCCCGACAAGTGCATCGTTATGATGGCGTTCGGCGCCGACCATAAGGGATGATCGACCGGCAGCGGTTCGGGGCTGGTCGGATCGAGGAATGCGCCCGCGATGTTCCCGTTTTCCAGTGCCGTGATCAGCGCATCGTCGTCGATCATGTCGCCGCGCGCGATGTTGATTAGCCACGCCGATGGCTTCATCCGTGCCAACGCGGCGCCATCGATCATCGCCTGCGTCGTATCGGTTGAGGGGGCGGCAAGGATGACCCAGTCGAATGCGCCGAGTCGATCGTGCCAGGCATCCGGCGTGATCGTCCCGTCACGGCCGCTGCGCGTCACGCCGGTCACATCGACGCCGAACGCGATCAGGCGATCGCCGATCATCCGGCCAATCGTACCATAGCCGATCACCAGCGCCTTGGTTCCAGCAAGTTCGACCTTGCCGGGTGCATCCCTCAACCACTCGTGACGATCCTGCGCCCGCAGGACGGTATCGAACCGCTTGGCGGCCACCAGCACCCCCATCACGGCATATTCGGCGACGGTGACAGCGTTGATGCCCGCGCCGTTGGTGAGCGTCACGTTACCGGTGCGCAGGACATCGAGCGGGAATGCGTCGAGCCCTGCATAGATCGTCGACACCCACCGCAACCGGGGACCGGCGGCGCGAATCGCCTCTGCCACGAGATGCGTCGGCTGCATGTCGACCCAGGCGATCTCCGCATCGGCGATCATTGCCTTCGCCTCGTCGGGGGTCGTGAACCAGGCGGCTTCGAGCGTTGGCGGCAGTTGCGGTTCGAGGAGGGGGCGAGCGGCGGCGGGCAAGACGGCTTTCATCCCCCCAGCATCGGCGCTGCGTGCCGTCTGTCAAGCATCGCGCGCACATCGTCCGGCCGACGGGCTAAGCGTACAGTTTGGCGGAAGGGTCGAGCACCGCCGGTCGTCGCAGAATGACGATTGCACGAGCACCATCGGCTTGTGATTCGACTTTGCGAACACGTCTTTTGTTGCCATGCCGGGGTGTACGACGATGCACTGAGAGCCTTATTGGCAGATCAACGATAGACGCCAGCAGAACCGGTCCCGGGGTGACCGACGGGTTTGCGACTGCTGCGTCCCCATTCATCGCAGGACGACCGCTGTCGAGCCGGCCTTGCTCAAACCGCGTGCCACACGGACGGCGGGCTCCATCCCCGCCATTGTGTCGACCGTCAGAATGGCGGCGGCGTGACGGCCGGGCATTGCGTGCGGTGCGCGGCCGTCTCCGTCCGCTCAAGCGTCAACTGGCGTGGACGGTCTTCGTGATCAGATGCGCGGCGATGCCCTCGGGTCCGTCCTCGGAGCCGTGGCCACTCTCCTTGATACCACCGAACGGGCTGTCGACGTAGCTGAGGCGGACATTGTTGATCGCGATCATGCCCGCCTCGATCGCGTCGCCCAGAACGTTCTGGCGGCGACCATTCTCGGTAAAGCAATAGGCAGCGAGGCCGAACGACAGGCGATTGGCTTCGGCGATCGCGTCGTCGTCGGTCGCGAACCGGCTGAGCAGCGCGATCGGGCCGAACGGCTCCTCATTCATCGCGCGCGCCGACAGCGGTACGTCCGACAGAACGGTCGGCTGAAAGAAAAATCCGCCTTGCCCGCCATAGTCGCCGCCCGCGAGCAGCCTGGCGCCGTGGCTGGTAGCATCGCCGACCAGTTCAGCGATCGCCGCCGGACGGCGGGCATTGGCCATCGGGCCCATCTGGCTCGCCGCATCCATCCCGTCACCGATCCGCAGCGCACGAGTGCGCTCGGCAAACCCTGCGGCAAAGCGGTCGTAGATCCCGTCCTGGACATGAAACCGCGTCGGTGCGACGCAGACCTGCCCGGCGTTGCGAAACTTGTGCGCGACCAAGGTATCCAGTGTCTTGTCGAGGTCGCAATCGTCGAACACCAGCACCGGACCGTGGCCGCCAAGTTCCATCGTTGTCCGCATCATCGTGTCGGCGGCGAGCTTCATCAGCGCCTTCCCGACCGGTACCGAGCCGGTGAAACTCAGTTTCCGTGTGATCGGCGACGCGAGCAACTGGCGCGAGACCGCGTCGGGTACGCCGAATACGCATTGCGCGACGTCGCCGGGCAGGCCGGCATCCTGGAAGCAGCGCATAACCTCGACCGCGCTGCCCGCCGTCTCCTCGGACGGTTTGATGATGATCGAGCAGCCTGCGGCGACCGCCGGCGCGATCTTGCGCACGACGTTCATGATCGGAAAATTCCATGCACAGAACGCCGCGACCGGGCCGACCGGCTGGTGCAGGACGAGGCTGCGCGAGCCCGACGGGCGGGGCAGGACGCGGCCATAGATCCGCTGTGCCTCGGCCGCGTGGAATTCGAGTAGGCCCGCAGCGAACGCGATCTCACCCTTCGCCTCGGCCTGGATCTTGCCCTGCTCGAGCGTCGCGATCCGTGCGATATGATCGCCGCGTTCGCGCAGCAATTGTGCGGTGCGGACCAGGATCGCGCCGCGCTTTTCGGGCGGGGTCGCCCGCCACGCCACGAAGCCGCGCTGCGCCGCCTCCAGCGCCCGATCGAGATCCGCGGCCGTGGCAAGCGGCAACGCCGCCTGGCCCGCTCCGGTTGCCGGATTGAGCACGTCGCGCGTATCCCGTCCGTCACCGCTGAGCCATTCGCCGGCGATGTAGAGGCCGAGCGTCGTGTCATAGGGCGTGGTCATGGGTCGTCTCCGTTGCTGGCACCGCGTGAGGCTGCGTTGCTGCCGTCAGCCCAGGCCGTCAATGCGAATTCTCTGCTCGCCAGACAAGCGTTCGTCGGCGCGCCCGTGGCAATGCCGGAGCGCGCGCGGTGGGATGCGATCGGCGTGATAGCCGTAAACCTGCACGCCGACCCGCGCAAAGCCGACAATGCCGTCCACCGTTTCGGACCAGCGGGAATTCTACAGGGCGTGGTCGCCATTCGGGTCGGCTGTACCGCAGGTGACGGCGCGTTTGCCATGACGCTCGGCGGATCGGACGCGGCCAGCGATCCGCGTCTGGTCAGCGTCGAAAAAGTGCGGGGACGCGGCCGCGTCCCCGCTCACGATCAATATTTCACACGCAGGCGGGTATAGTAGAAGCCGCCATTAAACCCGAATGGTCCGCCGTTCCGCGCATAGACCTGGCCGTCGGACGTGCCGCCGGTAAGCGGGTAGATCTGCACCGTCGCATTTGCCGCAAGGCGATCGGGATGCTCGTCGGTAAAGTTCTGCGCGCCGACCGACAGCGTGAAGTTTTCGGCGAAGATGTAGCTCAGCTCGAGATCGGTGGTGAACTTGCCGCCGAAACGCTGATTGGCATACCCCTCGGCGGGCGTCGTGGCGGTGGCCGCCCTGGTTACGGTCACGCCGTAATCCTGCGCGCTGGTCCATGAGCTGTAATAGTTTTCACGCACGTTAAAGCTCAGATTGCCCAATGACCAGTTCGCGTTCGCGACGAGGCGGTGTTTCGGTGCCAGGTTTTCGGCATCGATCCGTTGCGCCAGACCGATCACCTGCTGGTCGAACGATTTAAGCTTGGTATTGTTGTAGTTGTACGCCAGCGAGAAGTTGAGCATCGCGCCGCTAAACTTTGTACGATAGGTGCCGACGAAGTCGATGCCGCGCGTCCGTGTCTTGAATCCGTTGGTGAAATATTGGACCTGCCCGTCGACCCCGACCGCCTGGAGCGCCGGCTGTGCGGCGACCGCCGCCGCGTCGACGATGAACGGCGATGTCAGGCCGATGCGGTTGCGCAGATCGATCTGATACCCATCGACCGTGATCGTCATGCCGCGGATCGGTTCCAGGATGACGCCAGCGCCATAGTTGGTCGATTTTTCCGGCGTCAGCGGCTGGGCGCCATAATATTGCGCCGGTGCGCTGTCGACGGGATAGGTGCCCGCCTGAAACGCGTTGCCGCCGTTGAACGACGTCGTGACGATCGAGACGTTCGACTGGCCCGGCGACGGCGCATGGAAGCCGGTGCCGAAACTGCCGCGGACCGAAAGCCCTTCAACGAGCTTGTAGAGTGCGTTGACCTTGCCGACCCACGCGCTGCCGAAGGTGTTGTAATGCTCGTACCGGCCCGCTGCGCCGACCGTTAGCGCGTCGGTCAGATCGGTTTCGAGACCGACATAGGCGGCATAGGCCTTCTGGTCGAAACTGCCTGCAGTTGCCTCGCTGGTGCCGGCATAGCCGCTGGCGCCGACGCCTTGCGCCGCGGTCTTGCCGGAGTCGACATATACGCCCGGCGCGGTCAGCGTGTAGAGTTGCTGTGCGACCGCATAGGGTCCCGCGCTATAGGATTGCAGATCGCCCGCAGTCTGTTCGTAGGTTTCCTTGCGGAATTCGCCGCCTGCCGAGATCGTCAGCGGCGCCGCCAGTCCAAGTTCCGCCGCATAGGTGAAGTCGGCGTTGAAGTTCACTTCCTTCTGGATCAGGTCGCCGAAATCGAAGCTCGTCTGCGTCGCCGGCCCGTAGGAGAAGTTGGCCGAATTATACATCGACAGCGACAGCTTGTTGCGCGCCAGCGTCCCCGACAGATCGTAGCTAAAGGCGCCGCTGGTGCCCTTGTAACCCAGCACGCCATAGAGCTCCTGCGTCTTGCCGACGAAGCGCGGCGTGAAGCCGGCCGGATATAGCGTGCCGAACTTGAACGTGTTGCCGTCGCGGACGAAGCCGCCGCTCTTGCAGGTCGCGTTGCCGGCGGGGCAGGGGGTCAGGAAGAAGGTGTTGTTGAACGCGCCGTTCGCGTTCTGAGGGCGGACGACGCCGTTCGTGTCGACCGCGGTGCTGCTCACCGACGCGCGATAGTTGAAGCTCTGGTTGCCCTTGCTCTGCGCAAAGTTGCCGAAGAAATACAGCTTGCTGTCAGGCGTGACGTTGATCGCCGCGTTCAGCACCGACTTGAAGCCATGCGAGGGCGAATTGCCCCAGATCTGCACCGGCAGCGGATAATTGGGCAATTGCGACGCCAGCGCGGGGAAATTCTGCGCGAAGTTCGCCGCCGACGGGCGCGTTCGGCCGCGGCTGGTCTGCCCCTCGTCGACATATTCACCGGTCGCGTTGATGAACCCCCAGTCGCCCTTTAGGCCTGCATTGCCCGCAATCTGGTAGCTTTCGCCATCGCCTGCGTAATATTGGCCCACACGGCCGACCAGTTCGATCCCCTGGTCTTCACGAAGCCCGTAGTTGAGCACGCCGGCGATCGCGTCAGAGCCGTATTGCGCGGTCGCGCCTTCGCGCAGCACCTGGAGATTGCCGATCGCGAGCGACGGGATCGCCGAGATGTCCGGCCCCTGCGCGCCGCGGCCAAGCCCGGTGTCACTGCCGCCATAGACCTGCACCAGCGCCGACCGATTGTAGCGCTTGCCGTTGAGCATAACGAGGACCTGGTCGCCCGACAGCCCGCGCAGCGAAGGCGAGCGCACGAAGGTCGACGCGTCCGAGATCGAGTTCTGCCCGGCATAGAAGGACGGGACGATATTCTTGAGCGCATCGATCATGTTCGCGGCGGGCTGCGTCGTCAGGTCGGCCGAACTGATGATGTCGACCGGCGACGCCGAGTTTGCGAGCGTTCGGTCGGTGCGGCGCGTACCCAGGACGAGAATGTCGCCGGCCGGTTCTGCTTCGGCGGGCGCGACGGCCTGCGGGGTCACATCCTGCGCGGACGCCGCGACGGCGTCCTGAACCGCATCGGAGCCGGCCGCATATGCGGCCGAGCTCGACAGCAATGCAATCGCCAGTGCGACGGTCGAAGTCGTATGTCTGATCATCTGAAGCCCCCGTAAGAAATCCGGCCCGTCAAGAGCCTTGTCCGGATGTTCCCAATCGCGATCGTCGCTTATCCGCGACGTATCGAAACCGCTTTTTGATCAGCCCTGCGCAGTTGTGACCGCGTCATTCCATGCGCCGTCATCAGGCGACAGAGCGACATACTAGCTCCCGCATGACAATCGAAAATGTCGCTGGACGCGGCAAAAGTATCGTGACGTTGCATTTTTAGCGCACTATCGGTGCAATTGTGGCGCAGGTTGCGTTTGTTTCTTCACCGAAACGTCGAGCGCTTGCAGATCATAGCGACCAGCATAGCGCTGCCAACGCGACACGTATGTCACGCCTTTACCACGTCGCGATACTGGGCGCTGGCAAGCGACCTGCGGCTAGCGCGCACGGGGCCGTGCGTTGGCGCGAGCGTCGCCGTCAGCCGGGTTTACGTAACGCGCACACCGCGTAGCCCAACGGCGGCAGCGTGATGGTCATGCTGCCCGGCGCGGTGACCTTGCCACAGCCCCGGCCCGCCAACGTCGTAGCCGTCGCGGCGCCGACGCCGATCTCGACCTGCCGCGTCAATGCCGTCGATGCCGTGTTGAACGCGAGCAACACTTCGGCATTGGTGGCGGGATCGAAGCGCGAAATCGCAAGCAGGCCAGGCTTGTCCTCGCGTGCGCGCAGCGTCTGCGGACCGCGGGTGAGCGCAGGGGTCGCGGTGCGCAGGCGGGCAAGCGTCGCGGTTTGGGCGAACAGCGGGTTATCATGGCCGAAATGCGCCGTCGCGGTCGTGCTGGCCGTGCCGAGCAGGCGATTGTCGTTATATACAGCGACCTTGCTCGCGAACATGTCCTCGCGCGCGTCCTGGTCGTTGCCGTCGCTGACGAAGCCCTGTTCGTCTCCCGAATAGATCGTCGGGACGCCGCGCAGCGTCAGCAGCATGGCGTTCGCCAGCATCACGCGCGCCATTACCTCTGTATCGCTGGCCTGCGGAAACGCTCTCCGAACGAATGTCGCGAACCGGCCGTCGTCGTGATTGCCGGTGAAGGTCGGCAGCGTCACCGCGGTGTCGAACCCTTTCGCATACAGCGCGTCGCCGTCGAACAGCGCTTCGAAAGCCTCGGTGCCGCGCGAGCCCGCCACCGTCTCGACAACCGCCTGGCGGAACGAGAAGTCGAGCACGGCGGGCAGCTTGTCGACGATCGTGTGCTGCGCGAGCACCGCGGGGCGGACCTCGTGATCCGACACTTCGCCGAAGATGTGGAAGTTGGGGATGCCCTTTGCAGCAGCGCGGGCGGTCATCGCGGGAACGAACTGGGCCCAGAATGCCGGGTTGACGTGGCGCGCCGTGTCGATCCGGAAACCGTCGACGGCATAGCGATCGATCCAGCCGCCGAAGATGTCGATCATGCGCGCGACAACCCGCGGGTC
The DNA here is from genome assembly GCF_001421805.1 of Sphingomonas sp. Leaf34. Taxonomy (GTDB): domain Bacteria; phylum Pseudomonadota; class Alphaproteobacteria; order Sphingomonadales; family Sphingomonadaceae; genus Sphingomonas. The sequence goes on from NZ_LMLC01000002.1 coordinate 128,884, forward strand.
CTCCGTCATCAGGTCGTCGAGCCCGACGAAATCGCCCATCGTCGAACTCTCGTTACGATAGGTCGTGTCGCCGCGGTTGTGATAATAGCGGACGTCGTTGAGCCAGGCGGGCACCTTTACGGTCCGCTCGCCCGCCGGCACAAACGGGGTATAGGCATAATCGCTCCGCATGAGCCGCGCGAAATTATCGGCCGTCTGGACGTCGTCACCCAGGAAGCCGGGATTGATCGCGGTGCCGCCGGTGCCGAGATGGCGCTGATACGGATAGTCCGCGCGGCTACGATACGGGCATTCGGTCTTGCCGACGCATTCGCGGTACTGGATCACGTCGGCAGTGTGGTTGACGATGATGTCCATATACACCTTCATCCCGCGGCCATGCGCAGCCGCGACGAGCGCGGCGAAGTCGGCGTTGGTGCCGAGATGCGGATCGACCTGCGTGAAGTTGGTGATCCAATAGCCGTGATAACCCGCCGACTGCCGGCCGGGACCGCCCTGCACGGGCTTGTTCTTGAAAATCGGGCCGACCCAGATCGCGGTGGTGCCGAGCGACTGAATATAGTCAAGCCGCTTGGTCAGTCCCTTGAGGTCGCCACCGTGGTAAAAGCCTTTCGCGGCAGGATCGAAGCCGGTGACCAAGGGCCCGCCGGACAGTCCGCCGCGATCATTGGAAACGTCGCCGTTCTCGAACCGGTCGGGCAGAAGGAAATATATGACCTCGTCCTGCGGCAACCGTGCGCGGTAGTCGTCGGCATGTGTGGCCGACTGAACGCCGGGCTGGGACCCTGATCGGGCGCTCGACTGGACCGTGGTATGCACGGGAGTCCGAACGGGGATCTGCGCGGCGGCGGCAGACGCGGCGAACAGCAGCGCGAGCGCTGTTCCGGTGGCAAGCTTCGACATAGATCCTCCCGAACGTCGCAGCTTCGCCGGTCTGTCGACGGCCACGTTCGGGCGGTATCTTGCCGGCTGGCGACGGCGACACCAACCCGGTCACATACGTATTCTGTCCCGATGGTACGGCGCGCCCTTGCGATCGCAGCGTCGTGATCGGACCGAACAGGCAGCGACCGGCAATGCCACGTGCGGAACCGGTCATGAGCGGAATCACGTTGTTACAGGGTGTGCTCGGAGCGTCGAAACCGGCGACCACGCGAAACCGATCGCGCGATAGAGTGATCGGCGCGCGCCGGTAACGACGACGTCGGCGGTGTCGTGCGGCGGTGCGGTCGTGGCGGCAGACGATGCGGGCGCCATTCGGTGCGAACGCCGTCCGCATGCAACCCACTCACGGCCTCGCAGCCGCCTGGGCGGCATCTGGGCTCCTCATCATCGTGTGTCTTCCGGGCGCATCTGTACGGATCGGTTATCGGCGGACCGCGACATCCGCGCGCCGCGCCGCAAACCGCGTCGCCTCACCGATCGGCGGGAACGACGCTGGCGGGTGTGCAGCTTAAAAATGCTTGCGTCTGCTTTCAGCTGTACCGATGCTGCGCGCGTCCGGCGCGTTTCGCCCGAAATTGAAGTGGAGTATGCCGTGCACGGTTCACCGCTTACCGCATTCGTCGCCATCGTCGTGACGCCGTCTTGACCCCGTCACGGAAAGCCTTTCTCGGCGAGCTGATCTCCGAGGCGGTGGCGATCTGCATCGTCATGACGTTCGGCCTGTCGGTCGCCGCGATGTACACGCTGTACGATCCGAGCCCGTACAAGACCGCCTATTGGGGCGTGTGCATCACCTGGGGCATGGCGGTGTCGATCTCGATCTACGTCACCGGTGCAGTATCGGGGACGCATGCCAATCCGGGCGTGACGCTCGCGCTGGCGCTGTACCGCGGGTTCGCGTGGAAGAAGGTGCTGCCCTATTGGTGCGCGCAACTCGTCGGCGCATTTCTCGGCGCGGCGATCGTCTACGCGCTGTATTACACCGTGATCGACCACTTCAACGCGACGCAGCACCTGACGCGGGCGGGCGGCGGTGCGGCGGGCGTGTTCTTCACGGCGCCGGGGCTCGCGGTGACGCCGATGAAGGCGTTCGTCGACGAGATCATCCTGACCGCGATCCTGATCTTCGGGATCTTCGCGATCACCGACGAGTTCAACACCATGGCGCCGCAAGCCAATTTCGGGGCGATCGTCATCGGGCTTCTGGTCGCGGTGATCGGTGCGTCGGCGGGGTATCTGGAAGCATGGGCGATCAACCCGGCGCGCGACCTAGGCCCGCGGAGTTTCGCGTGGCTTATGGGATGGGACGCGGCGGCGTTTCCCGGCGTCGGCAATTACTGGTGGGTGCCGATCGCGGGACCATTGATCGGGGCGGTGATCGGCGGCGGACTGCAACATCTGCTGATTCGCCCGTTCCTGCCGCGCAACAGGCCGCTAGCCGGTCCCCAATGAAGACGTCCCGCAAGGCTGACGCGCGCAAAGATATCAAGGAGAGTAAGGCGTGACCGACACCATCATCCTGGCGATAGACCAGGGCACGACCTCGACGAGGAGCATGACCTTCGGCACCGACGGCGTGCCGCGGGAGACCGTGCGCCGCGAATTCGCGCAGCATTATCCCCAATCGGGCTGGGTCGAGCATGACGCCGAGGACATCTGGCGCGACACCGTGGCGACACTCAAGGACGCAGCGGCGGCGGATGGCGGCAAGGTCGCCGCGATCGGCATCACCAACCAGCGTGAGACGGTGGTGGTATGGGATCGCAGGACGGGCGAGCCCGTCCATAACGCGATCGTCTGGCAGGACCGGCGCACCGCCAAGCTCTGCGCGGCGTTGAAAGCCGACGGCAACGAGCCGCTGGTGCGCGAGCGGACCGGGTTGATCCTGGATCCTTATTTCTCGGGCACCAAGCTCAAATGGATCCTCGACAACGTCGATGGCGTCCGCGCCCGTGCCGACCGCGGCGAACTCGCATTCGGGACGATCGACAGCTTCCTGCTGTGGCGGCTGACCGGCGGGAAGGTTCATGCAACGGACGCGTCCAACGCCTCGCGCACCTTGCTGTTCGACATCCACAAGGGGGCCTGGGATCCGGACATGCTGCGCATGCTCGACATCCCCGAGAGCTTGCTCCCCGAGGTCAAGAACAACAGCACGATCTTTGGCGAGACCACGTCCGACCTGCTCGGCAGGGCGGTGCCGATCGGCGGCATGGCGGGTGACCAGCAGGCCGCCGTCGTCGGTCAGGCCTGTTTCCAGCGTGGTGACGCCAAATCGACCTACGGCACCGGCTGTTTCGTCCTGCTCAACACCGGCAAGGAGGCGGTGACGAGCAAGAACGGTATGCTGACGACGATAGCCTATCAGCTCGACGGCGAGATCACGTATGCGCTCGAGGGCTCGATCTTTGTCGCCGGCGCGGCGGTCAAATGGCTGCGCGACGGACTTGGCCTGATCAACCGCGCGGCGGATACCGACGACATGGCGACCAAGCTCGACGGCAACGGGGGCGTCTACATGGTGCCCGGGTTCGTCGGCCTCGGCGCACCACACTGGGACCCCGATGCGCGCGCGAGCATCACCGGGCTCACCTTCGCCGCGACCGGATCCCACATCGCTCGCGCTGCGCTGGAATCGGTTGCCTACCAGACGGCCGACCTGATGAACGCGATGGTCGCCGACGGCGCGCGCGATGCGCGGCAGATCCGCGTCGATGGCGGCATGGCGGCGAACGATTGGTTCTGCCAGTTCCTCGCCAACATGCTCGACACCGACGTCGTCCGCCCCGCCAATATCGAGACGACTGCAGCCGGGGCCGCCTTCCTCGCCGGCATGGCGGTTGGGATCTGGAACGGCCCCGACGATATTGCGGCCACCTGGAAGGAAGACCGCATTTTCGAGCCCGGGATGAACACCAAGGAGCGGACTGCGTTGATGGCCGGATGGCAGGACGCCGTGGATCGAACACGTTCTAGGAAGACGGCATGAGCGAGCACGACACGCATCACGAGGTCGACCTCCTCGTCATCGGCGGGGGCGTCAACGGCACCGGGATCGCCCGCGATGCAGCCGGTCGCGGGCTGAAGGTCATGCTGGTCGAGCAAGACGACCTGGCCGCGCATACGTCGTCGGCAAGCTCGAAGCTGATCCATGGCGGTCTGCGCTATCTTGAGATGTACGAATTCCGACTGGTCCGCGAAGCGCTCGAAGAGCGCGAAAAACTGCTCGACATCGCACCGCATCTGATCCGTGGCATGCGGTTCGTGATGCCGCTGGCCAAGGGCATGAGGCCCGCGTGGCTGATCCGTATCGGCCTTCTCCTGTACGATAACATCGGCGGTCGCAGCCGGCTGCCCAAGTCGATCGGTGTCCGGCTCGATCGCACCGACTGGGGCCGGGGACTGAAGCCGGTCCGGCGCGGTTTCGTCTATTCGGACGGCTGGGTCGACGATGCGCGGCTGGTCGTGCTGAACGCGCTCGACGCGGCCGAACGCGGCGCCGATATCCGCACGCACGTGAAGTTCGAAGGGGCGACGCGCGAAGCCGACCATTGGGCGTGCCGACTGGGCGATGGCAGCATCGTCCGCGCGCGTGCGATCGCCAACACGTCGGGCCCCTGGGTCGGTCAGGTCCTCGGTGACATGCCCGAAGCCCAGCACGAGCGCCCACCGCGGCTGGTCAAGGGCAGCCACATCGTCGTGCCGCAGCTGTTCGCGGGCGACCATGCCTTCATCCTCCAGAACGCCGACAAACGCGTGATCTTCGCGATCCCGTATCAGGGCGACCTGACGCTGGTCGGCACCACCGACAAGCCGTTCGACGGTGACCCCTCCGCGCCGACGATCGATCCCGACGAGACCGAGTATCTGTGCGCCAGCGTGAACCGCTATTTCACGCGGCAGACCGCGCCCGCCGACGTGGTCACGAGCTATTCGGGCGTGCGGCCGCTGTTCGACGACGGCAACGCGAACGCATCCGAGGTCACGCGCGACTATGTTCTGAAGCTCGGCACGCGTGAAAGCCCGCAGATCCTGTCCGCATTCGGCGGCAAGATCACGACCTATCGCCGGCTGTCCGAACACGCCTTGGACGAACTGGCACCGTTCCTCCCGCCGATGGGGCCGCAATGGACCGCCGACGCACCGCTCCCCGGCGGGGACGTGCCGCCCGGCGGGATCGCCGCGTTCGCGGATACGGTTGCGAGGCGTTGGCCGTTCCTCGGCGATGCCACGGCACTTCGCATGACGCACGCTTATGGCACGCGGATCGGCGACGTGATGGGGGATGCGACCAGTATCGAGGATCTCGGCGACGGCCTGTCGACCCGCGAAGTCGACTATCTCGTCGCGAAGGAATGGGCGCGGTCGGTCGACGACATCCTGTGGCGGCGGACCAAGCTCGGCATCCACGGCGGCGAAACGCTGCGCGACGCGGTGGCGGCATATCTGAAAAGATCGGGCATCGTTACGGTCTGAGCGATCTTCTTGCGAAGAGCCAAGGGGGCGGTCGAAGCCATCAATCTGGAGCAAAGATCGGGAACGCCATGACATCGGCGATGGCACAGTTTCGCGCTGGCATCAGTTCTCCTCGGCGCACAGCCCGGGGTAGGGCGACGCCGTAGCACTGCAAGGGACGAACGCGTGACGGTTCAACTATACGGCATTGCCAATTGCGACACGATGAAGAAGGCGCGGCGGTGGCTCGACGACCACGGCGTCTCCTATGTCTTCCACGATTACAAAAAGACCGGTGCCGACGCGGCGCTGGTGCGGCACTGGGTGGAAACGCTGGGGTGGGAAACCGTGCTCAACCGCGCGGGCACCACGTTCCGCAAACTTCCCGAAGCCGACCGTGTCGACCTGGACGCCAGCACGGCGATCGCGCTGATGCTGGCGCAACCCTCGATGATCAAGCGCCCGATCCTCGACACGGGCGAGACGCTGCTGGCCGGCTTCGATCCAAAGCGGTATGAGGCGGTGGGACTGGGGAACGGCTGAAGGAGATCGGCATGCCTGTTGCGACATGGAACGGCCAAGAGATCGCACGCTCGGACGATACCGTCGTCGTCGAGGGCAACCCGTATTTCCCCGCGGACAGCGTTGATCCGGCACTGCTGGAGGATAGTGCGACGCAGTCGAGCTGCCCCTGGAAGGGCGTGGCGCACTACAAGACGCTGGTCGTCGACGGGAAGCGCAACGTCGATGCGATCTGGTATTATCCCGATCCCAAGCCCGCCGCCGCCGAGATCAAGGGACGGTACGCTTTCTGGAAGGGTGTGTCGGTCCGCTAAGGTGTGCAGCCTCGTGATGTGTCGTCCTTCGGACGAATTTCGCGAGGCGCCCATCATCAGGTATAGCGAGTCTTGGAAGGGGGGATCAGCGCTCGCGGCGGTATCGCACCGGTCATGGCGAATACGCGCTGAAAGTCTTTGCCTTGCGACCGGGGGCGCAAAGTCACGGGGACACAACGCGCGAAAAGCCTACCCGCTTCTCCTTCCCGATCGACCAAGGCTAACCGCCCCGCCGAGGCGGGGGCGGCGTTGCAGTCAGATCGCGCCCGAGAACGTGTCGCACTGCGCGGGGTCGCCACTGTCCAGACCGCGCTTCAGCCACGACTGGCGTTGCGCCGACGAGCCGTGTGTGAAGCTGTCGGGCACCACGCGACCCTGCGATTGCTTCTGCAGCGTATCGTCGCCGATCGCCTGCGCCGCGGTCATGCCCTCCTCGATATCGCCCGCCTCGAGCCGCGACCGGTTCGCCGCCGCCCAGACGCCTGCATAGCAGTCGGCCTGTAGTTCCAGCCGGACCGACAGCGCATTGCCCTCGGTCTCGCTGGCCTGACGCTGCGCCTGCTGGACTTGCGCGTTGGTGCCGAGCAGCTTCTGGATGTGATGGCCGAACTCATGCGCGATCACGTAATCCTGCGCGAAGTCGCCATTGGCCTTGAACCGTGTCGAGAGCTCGTTGAAGAAGCTGGTGTCGAGATAGATGCCCTGGTCGGTCGGGCAATAGAACGGCCCCATCGCCGACTGCGCCGCGCCGCAACCCGACTGGCCGTTGCCGTCGAAGAAGACGAGCTTGGGCGCTTCGAAACGCTGGCCGTTTTTCTGGAAGATCGCTTCCCAGGTGTTGTCGGCCGAGCTGAACGCGTTGCACGCGGCCTTGCTCTCGGGCGTCAGGTTGCAGCTCGACGTCGTGTCGGTGCCCGCGCGCGGCGACCCGCTCTGCGTGGTCGGGGCGGAGGACTGGCCGCCACCGAGCAGGCCGCCGAGCCCGCCCATGCCACCGAAGACCGCCATCAGGATCAACACGACGACGATGCCGCCGCACCCAAAGCGGCTGCCGATCATCGGCAACAGGCCCATCAACAGTCCGCCGCCACCGCCGAAGCCGCCGCCGCCGCCGCCGCCCGAGCCGCGCTGGTCCTCGACGTTAATGTTCGGATCGTAATCGTCGAGCCGCATGAAAATGCCCCTTTTCGTTTCTGCTTGGGAACGAAATGCGCAAGGTGGCGCTAGAGTTGCACGGCAGCTCGATCAGCTGCGCCAAAGCGATGGGGAGTGCGCATGTTCCTGAAAGGCAAGACCGCGGTCATCACCGGATCCACATCGGGGATCGGACTGGCCTATGCCAAGGCGTTTGCAGCCGAAGGCGCCGCGGTGGTGCTCAACGGCTTCGGCGACGCCGCGGCGATCGAGGCCGATCGCGCGGCACTGGCGCGGACCAGCGGTGCGGTAGCGCTGTACGATCCGGCCGACATGACGAAGCCCGACGAGATCGCTGCGATGGTCGCGCGCGCCGCGTCCGAGACCGGCAGCGTCGACATCGTCGTCAACAACGCGGGCATCCAGCACGTCGCCGGGATCGCCGACTTCCCGATCGACCGGTTCGACGCGATCATCGCGATCAACCTGTCGTCCGCGTGGCACATGATGCGCGCTGCCGTCCCGCTGATGCGCCAGAGCGGATGGGGGCGGATCATCTCTACCGCGTCCGCGCATTCGCTGGTCGCGAGCCCGAACAAGTCCGCCTACGTCATGGCAAAGCACGCGATCGCCGGGCTGACCAAGACCATCGCGCTGGAAACCGCGACAGACGGCATCACCGTCAACTGCATCTCGCCCGGCTATGTCTGGACGCCACTGGTCGAGAATCAAATTCCCGACACGATGGCGGCACGCGGCCTGACGCGCGATCAGGTCATGAACGACGTCCTGCTCGCGGCGCAACCAACCAAGGAATTCGTCACCCCTGAACAGGTTGCCGCATTCGCACTGTTTCTGTGTCGCGACGAGGCCAAGGCGATCACCGGCGCCAACCTATCGATGGACGGCGGCTGGACCGCAGCGTGACCCAAGCCCGCGCCCCCATCGCCAAACCCACCAGCACTCGACGCGATACCCGCCTGGCAACAGCCCCAACACTGCGACAGTCGACGATACGGACCCCGTTCGGCACGGCGCTATGGATGATCATATTGGCCGTTGGGGGAGGCGTAAGTGGGATGCGGGCCGCGGCGGCGGCACCCGTGCGCGATCGCGCGGACGTCGATGTCGATTGGCGCAGCGTCGCGACCTCTGCGGATCGTGGGCGGATACGCGGATGGCGCGGCGCATGGATCGCGGCACTCGCGCAGGTCGATCCGCTGGAGATCGTGCAGGACCCCGCGCTGTTCAATCCCGATCGTTCGATGGTCAATCCGCTGCCGCCGGCGGGGCCGTATCGGTGTCGCACCTATAAGTTGGGCGCGCGGGCCGGTATCGGGCCGACCTTCACGGCATCGGGATGGTTCGCATGCCGGATCGGTACCGCCGGCGGCGAGGCGGTAGTAAGCCTCGTCAAGCTCGACGGATCGCAGCGGCCGGTGGGGACGATCTTCGCCGACACCACGTCGCGTGCCATCTTTCTCGGGACGATGGAACTCGGCGATGAGACGCGCGCAATGCGGTATGGGCATGACGCGAACCGCGACATGGCGGGGCTCATCGAACGGATCGGCGCGCAGCGGTGGCGCGTCGTGTTGCCCTATCCGCGGTTTGAATCGTTGCTCGATGTGGTCGAGCTGGTGCCAGCGACGTAAAGCGCGCGCCGGCGACCATGCGCTCCGCTCTAGAGCGGCGCAGCGGCCAAGGGCGACGGCGTGGTCACAGGCGGCATTCCCGACGCATCGGGCGCAGCCGCGGCGAATCCCGGCGTGGCGGAACCCAGTGCGGCGGGATCAGATGCGGCAGCCCCCGACACGGCGGGCGCCGTCACGGGCGACGTCACGGGCGACGGAGTCGACGTGATCGGGCCTAGGCTCGCCAGATACGCGTTACCGTGCAACCCGACCGGAATGACCCGCCCCGCGTTCCCCGCCTCCACTGCCTTCAGATATGAACGCGGTTTCTTCATCAGACCGGGTTGATCGAGCGCCGATAGCCCCACCAGTCGTGCCGCCTCTTTGACGAAGGTGACGCAATTATGGTCGGCGACGCGATAGACGCTGTCGGGCTTGCCTTCGCTCCATGCGTCGACCAACCCAAGTATCGCGGTATATTGCGCACCGGTCATGACCACCGAGAACTGCGCATCGCTGCCCTTGATGTAGAAGGGCGTGGCAATATCGAGCTTGCCGGCGACCGGCTTGAACAACAGCGCAGGCGTCAGCGACTTGGCGGTAAAGCCGAAGTTCGCATCGACGGGCGCGCCACCGGCGTCGGCGACGCCGCGCAACGTGAAAAACGCATGCGGAAAGCTGTTGCCAAGCTCATGGCTCCAGAAGGTAATGGTGACCGCTGCCTGGGCAGGTTGGACACATCCGAGACACAGGGCGAGCAGGGCGACAAAGCGCAGCAGCGAGTTCATGACCCGCCATTATTAATAAATGTCGAGCGTTGCCAGTGTCTTGGTGCTGATTTTGATCAGTTCGGCGCGGTATTCTCTCCATCCGCAGCGCGCGCCGAGTGCGCCGGGGCGAGGACGGCGTTCTCGCGCTTCTCGGGCCTGATGTAGATCGACGACAGGGTCGGGACCGCGGCGCGCAATTCGGTTTCCATCGCCTCGATCATGGTCTCGCCGTCGCCCATCGTCACCGAATCGTCGAAGTCCGCGCTGATCGCTGCAAAGATGCTTTCTGGGGCGGTATGGATCGTGCGGACATGGTTCACCGAGACGATCGCGGGATGCGCGGCGACGATTGTGCGGATCGTCGCGATCACCGCCGGGTCGGCGCGCTCGCCGATCAACAGGCCCTTCGACTCACGAGCGAGCAGGACCGCGACCATCGCGAGGATCACACCGATCGCGATCGAGGCGGCGCCATCGATCCAGGGCTGGTTGAACGCATGGCTGGCCCAGATGCCGATTCCGGCGATCACGAGTCCGGCCAGCGCGGCCGAATCCTCGAACAATACGATGAACCCGGCCGGGTCCTTCGACCGATGAATCGCGTCCCACCAGCCAAGATCACCCTTGGCCTTGGCGAATTCCCGCATCGCGATCGTCCAACTGCTGCCCTCGAGCGCGAACGAGATCGCCAGCACGACATAGGCAACGGTCGGGCTGGTCATCGGCTCGGGTTCGCGGATATGGCGCCAGCCCTCGAAGATCGACACGCCCGCGCCGATCGCGAAGATCAGGATCGCGACGACGAATGCCCAGAAATAGAGTTCGCGACCATAGCCGAACGGATGCGCGTCATCGGCGGGGCGCTTGGCCTTTTTCTGCCCGTAGAGCAGCAGGACCTGATTGCCGCTGTCGACCACCGAATGGACGCCTTCGGTCAGCATCGACGACGAACCGGTCATCCCGGCGGCAACGAATTTAGCCACGCCGATCCCAAGATTGGCGGCGAGGGCACCGTAGAGGACGATGTCGTCCTTGATGCGAGCGGTCAGTGTCTTGGCCATGCCGCCGTCCTACACGAGGGAGGGCGGTTGGAAAGGGGTGGCTTCGCAACAGGTTGGCGAAAGTGCCTGCGCCCCTTGCCGACGAGCACGGGTCCGTAGAACAGGGATGTCCGCCGGTGGACGAACCACCGGCGGGCGCCTTTCCTCCCCAGGAAACTGGCAGCGTCAGCCGAGTCGGCCGAGGCGGTGGTACAGCGCACTCATCCGCGTCAGCCGCGCGTCGTCGATCGAGGTGCGGCTGATCATCTCGCCAAGCACCTCCTTCATCAGCGCGAAATCGTTGGTCGAAAAGACGGCGCGGGCGCGAGGTTGTTCGGTGGTCGTCTGCATGGCTTGCCTCCTTCGATGGTGATCGATGATCTTGTCTCTCTCTTTACAGAGTGGCTGTATCGAGAAAGGCGATGCACAGTTCATAGCGGACATTTTCGTTGGGTTGGAACGCACTACCGTCATGCTCCAGCGTCGCGATGTCCGTGGCGCTTGCACCTGACGTGTCGATCTGTAAACATCGTGACAGGAGGGTTTGCGATGGCGGAACGTAAATTGCTGGCGGGACACGCGATCCGTCGTTTGCGGCGCGGCGCAGGGCTGACGCAGGCGGCGATGGCCGACATGCTCGCGATCAGCCCGAGCTACCTCAACCTCGTCGAGCGCAACCAGCGGCCGATCTCGGCAACGTTGCTGATCAAGTTAGCGGAGAGCTTCGACTTCGACCCGCGCGCGCTGACCGCGGCCGAGCCGGGCGGCGGTGCGGATGCGATCCGGCGGCGGCTGGCGGATCCGATGTTCGCCGATCTCGAGATCGACCGCAACGAAGTCGAGGAATGGCTTGCCAGCGCGCCCGGCGGCGCGGCCGCGTTTGCGCGGGTGTTCGACCGGATCGGCGGCGGTGCCGCGGTCGAGGCGGGCGACGATCCGGTCACGCTTGTCCGCCGCGAGATCGAACGCTGGCGGAACCACTTTGCCGATCTCGACGCGGCGGCGGAGGCGCTGGCGGACGAACTGCGGCTGGGCGCGGGCGATCTCTACGGCGCGATTGCCGAGCGGCTGCGCGCGAAGCATGGCCTGACGATCCGCGTCCTGCCCGCCGATGTGTTGCCCGACACGCTCCGCCGGCTCGATCTTCATGCCCGCCAGCTTCAATTGAGCGAGATGCTCGACCCCGCCTCGCGGACGTTCGCGGTCGCGTTCCAGCTCGGGCAGATCGAGGCGAAGGCCGAGATTGACGCGCTGGCGGTCGGGGCCGGCTTTACCGATCGCGCGGCGGAACGGCTCTATCGCCGCCATCTGCTCGGCTATTTTGCCGCCGCGCTGATGATGCCTTATGCACGGTTCCTGCGCGGGTGCGAAACCACGGGCTACGACATCGAACTGCTGCAACGCCGGTTCGGCGCGGGGTTCGAGCAGGTCGCGCACCGGCTGACGACGTTGCAACGGGTCGGCGCGCGCGGGCTGTCCTTCTTCATGATCCGGATCGACCGCGCGGGGCAGGCATCGAAACGCTATCCCGGCGCGAGCAGCGCGACGCTGGTCGAAGCGGACGGGCGCTGTCCGCTGTGGCGCCTGCACCACGCGTTCGACCGACCGGGCAGTCTGATGGTCCAGCTTGTCGAACTCGAAGACGGCGCGCGCTGGCTGACGATGGCGCGGACGGTGACGCCGCAGGGGAGCCGCTTCGGCGAGGTCCATGCCGAGTTTGCGATCGGGCTCGGCGTCGCGGCATCGCAAGCGGGTGTGCTGGCTGCCGCGAGTGGCCTTGATCTCGCGGGCAGGGCGATGCCGATCGGTCTGGGCTGCCGGGCCTGCTTCCGCAGCGATTGCCCGCAGCGGTCGATCGCGCCCGCCGGACGCGCGCTGCTGATCAACGACCGTGAGCGGCGGACGTCCGCATTGACCTTCGCGGGTGACTGAAGCCGGGGATGGGCCTCAAATAAATAAACATACGTCAAGGCGAAGCTTAAGGGGCGATTGATACGTACCTTTGTACGCGGTGAGCCTGTGCGTTCCCTCGCTGGCCCGCCGCCTCGCCCCCGATCTCGATGGGGGGTCAAGAGGATGCTCGATCCGTCCTTTTGCTCAGCATGTTTAGGGTCGGATCGAGCGTCTGCTCCGGACGATCAGGCCAGCCAACCGCCCGTGAAGCCCGCGCGTTGCAGCCCGCGACGGATATGCGGGTTGCGCTGCATCGTCGACCAGACCAGCCCGGTCCGCCAGTTTTCCATCATCACGACGATCGCCCCCTGGTCGATGCCAAGATAATCGCCGTCGACCCAGCCCATCTTCGGATCGATGCTGCCATGCTTCAACGGTGCGGATGGCGTGATCAACGTCGGGTTGAACGAATCGAGAAAGCCGTATTTGCCGTAAATCTGCGCGCCGTAGCGGCCATGCATCGTCTCGATTGCGCGGCGTGCCAGTTCGGGCTCGAACGCGATCGACGCGGCCGCGGCGGTCGGCGCCAGCGTGCCGTCGTCGCGGTCGTCCGGCCCGCGTGCGGAATAGCTGAAGAACTCGCGCTTGCGGCCGCCGATGTCGGCGGTGAAGTCACCCGGGCCGTCGCACGCGGTCAGGCCCCAGACGTCGGGACCATAGCCCGTCCACCCGCCCGGATTGGCGATCGCATAGGCCCGTTGCGCACGCACGGCGCGGCGGCTGTTCTCGAAATAATCGATGCCCTTCTTCGCCATGTAGCGATCGCGGATGCCGCGGAAGTCGATCCAGCAATGGCTGTATTGATGCACGAACAGCGGCGAGAAATGGACGTGCGGCTCGCCCCATCGGTCGGTCCACTGCGTGTCGAAGCGATCGGTCCACGCGTCCCAGGTTTCTGCCGGCAACGCATGTGTCGGCGATCCCAGCGCCAGCACGTACAAGAGCAGCGCCTCGTTATAGGTGTTCCAGTCGTGCGGGATGAACCCGCTTTCCGGGTGCCACCCCATCGACAGGAATGGCGGCCGCGGCATGATCCAGTTCCAGTCGATCGCGGCATAGAGCTGGTCCGCCAGCGTGCGAATCCGAAGCTCGCCCGGGTGATCCGCATCGAACCAGCTCTGTGCGAACAGCACGCCGCCAATCAGCAGCGCGGTGTCGATCGTCGACAGTTCCGCGCGCGCGAACCGGTGGCCCTTGGTTGTGCCGAGGAAATGATAGAACAGCCCCTTATAGCCGCTATCGTCGCTCTTGCTGTCGCCTTGCGGTGCGGCGGCGAAGAATTCGAGCGTGGCAAGCGTCCGCGTGCGCGCCTCGTCGCGGGTGATCCAGCCATTGACCACGCCGATCGGATAGGCGGTGAGCGCGAACCCGACCGCGGCGATCGACGCGAACGACGGCGTCGGCCAGCGATCCGGCGCCAATCCGGTCGCCGGGTCCGTCGTTTCCCAGAAGAACCGGAAACTACGCTGGTGAAGGTCGGCGAGCAGCGCGGTGGGCAACGCGGTGCCGCTGCTGCTCCCGGTACTGCCGGTCGGGCCGCCGAGCCGGATGCGCGAAGGCACGGCACAGCCGGCCATGAGTCCCGCCAGGCCCAGCGTCGTGTGGCCCAGCACCTGCCTACGATCGATCATGACGTCCTTTGGTTACTGATACGCGAGAGGACGCGGGACGCAGCCGGGCTGCGGCCCGCCATTATGCTAGAACGAGAAGCCCGCCGACAGCTTGATCGTGCGCGGCGCGTTGCCACCCGTGCTGTAGGTCGATCGCTGACCGTAATTCGGATCGATCGGGCTGTTGTTGTAGTCGGTGTAATTGCGGTCGTTCATGACGTTCAGGATGTCGAGCCGCATGCGGACCCGCGTCTGATCGGTGATGAAGCCGAGCGGGACGTATTTGGTGAACGCGAAGTCCAGCTGTCGCCGACCCCAGAGGTCGCCGAGGCTATCCGCCTGCCGGCCGACCAGCGTCCGCGAGAACGGATCCGAATTGTCGATGAACGACTTCAGATAGCTTGGCGATTCGATCTGGAACTTGCTCGATATCGTTACCCCGATCGGCGTATCGACGCTGCCTGCGATCACGAACCGGTGACGCGGCACGCCCGACGACCGCAACGTCGGATAATCCGAGATCTGCGCAAAATCGAGCGCATAGGTTTCCCCGAACTGGCGGTTCTCGTCCGCCTGCGTGTAGGTGTAGGTCGCGTCGATGCTCCACGGCGATGCCGCCGAATAGGTCTTGGTCAGCTTGAAATAGACCGCATCTGAATTGGTCTTCAGGCCATTCGTGCCGAGGATGATGGAGCCGTAGCCGTTCGGCGAGTAGGTGAACGGGGATTGCGGGACGTCCGACACGCTCGCCGGATCGTTGAAGAAGAAGCTGCCGTCCGGGCGGCGATTGCCGAGCAGGAACGCGAACCCGTCGTTGCTTGCGATATGCGTGAAACCGACCTCCAGTTCGACCGGCGAGAAGCGCCCGCGTAGCCCGAGGCTGAACTGGTCCGCATAGGGCAGCTTCAGGTCGTTGTTCATCATGACGATGGCACGCCCGCCGCCTGCGGCCGAGCTCGTCAGTTGCTGGCGCCCGGCGTCGGTCAGATAGACCGGGTTCCAGGCGATGCAGGTCTGGCTCGGCACGCACGGGTTGAGCGAGTCGTTGCCGATGAAGTTGAACGTGCGGACCTGGTACGCGCCCTGGCTGACCTCCTGCTGGAGGAAGTCGAACTGGTTGCGGTCATACGACCGGCCATAGCCCCCGAACATCGAGAAGCGGCCCGCCTCGTCGAAGCGATAGGTGAAGCCCAGCCGCGGCTGCCACGCGCTTTTGAACGCCTTCCGGTTGTTGCCGGTCGAGATATAGTCGTTGATGTCGTAATCGGCGCCTCTGAGGTTGGTATAGTTGGCGGGCGAAACCGCCGCGACGATCTCTGGCGACGTAGCATAGTCCAGATAGGCCGGCGTCCGCTCATAATCCCAGCGCAGGCCGAGATTGAGCGTCAGGTGGCTGGTGACGTCCCAATCGTCCTGTGCGTAGAACCCGATCTGGAAATTGTTCGATCGGACGCTCGCACTGCCCGACGCACCCGGCGCACCGAACTCGAGTTTATAGGGGAGGGCGTCGTTGAACGCGACGCCGGGGATCGCGTTGACGTCGTAGGTGTATTGCGGGTTGGTCAGGTTCTGCTCGAGCGTGTTGAGCTTAACCCATTTGGCCTTGGCACCGACCTTGAACGTGTGTCCCTGCAGGCCGGTGAAGGTGAAATCGTCCTGGACGGTCCAGCCCTTCTGGCCCTTGGTCTGGAAGTTGCCGCCAGCGCCGGCGCGCAGCAGGTCGGTGCGCTGCGTGCCCGTGCCGATGCGTTGCGTCGCCTGGTAGAACTGCGTGATGCCGTCGGTCGAAGGCCTTGGCGAGAAGACCACGTCCTCGTACGACACGCGCGCATCGTTGATCCACTTGTCGCCGGTATGCTGCCAACGGAGCAGGCCGCGCTTGTCGACGACCTTGTTCAAGGTCGAGGTGCTGGCGGCGTTGATACCGGTCGCGTTCTGCAGCCCGGATTCGTTGCGATACTTGCCCGACAGTTCGATCAAATCATTGTCGGTCGGCACGATATCGATCTTGCCGAAATACAGGTCTTCCTTGAACCGCTGCGCGAACGTGCCGAAATTATCCTGGTATTGCTGCGGGATGGACGAGATCGGATAGCCGTTCTCTGGCCGCACGTCATACGGGCTGGAGATGCGCTTGCCTTCGTAGGTGGCGAAGAAATGCGCCTTGTCCTTGATGATCGGCCCGCCCAGCGCCGCGCCGAACTGCTTGTTGCTGGTCTCGACCTTGGAAATCGTCGTCGGGAAGATCTCGCTCGGGCGACGGTCGCGCAGATTCTGGTTGGTGAAGTCGTAGAAGCCCTCGCCGTGGAACTGGTTCGTCCCCGACTTGGTCACCGCGGTGATCGCGACCGAGCTGACCTGATCGAACTCAGCCTTGTAGTTCGACGACAGCACCTGATACTCGCCGATGCCGAGCTGAGGGAACGGGTTGCCGGGCGAGGAATCCTGGCCGGTGATGCCGTTCTTGAGGACGTAGTCCTTCTGGCTGACGCCATCGATGAAGACGTTGACGGTGCGGCTGTCCTGCCCGCCGCCCTGGATGCGCGATGCGCCGCTTGCGTCCTCGATGAAGCGCACGCCCGGTGCCAGATCGGCAAAGGCGAGGAAGTTGCGGTTGTTCTGCGGTAGCTGTTCGATCAGCCGCGACGAGATGACGCTGCCGACCTGACCGCCGGCGAGCGAGCGGATGCGGTTGCCGGTCACGACGATTTCGTCGCCGC
This sequence comes from Sphingomonas sp. Leaf34, assembly GCF_001421805.1. Classification (GTDB taxonomy): domain Bacteria; phylum Pseudomonadota; class Alphaproteobacteria; order Sphingomonadales; family Sphingomonadaceae; genus Sphingomonas. The sequence continues at coordinate 145,981 of NZ_LMLC01000002.1, forward strand.
CGGAGGCCGCGCCCGTGGCGGGGGCATCGGCATCGGGCGTGCCCGCGGGTTCGGCCCCGGTGGTCGCCGTGGGTGCAGTTGCCGCCGACAGGTCGAGGTCGAGCCCGGCGACCTGACCGACCCGCAGCGTGAACGCATCCGAGTTGCGCGTGCCGTTGCGCTGTTTGATTTCGAGGCGATACGTACCCGCACGTAGCGAGGCGAAGTTGTACGCGCCGCCGGCATCGGCCGGGACGGTACGGCGCAAGCCGGTCGAGATTTCGACGGCGGTAACCTCGACGACCGGATTGTCGCCGGGTGCGGTGATCGTGCCGCGCAGCGACGCCTGGCCGACCTGCGCCACCGCCGGCGTCGGCGCGAACAGCAGCCCGCTCGACAGCGCCGTCATCGAGACGACCGCCGCGCGCAACATCATCTTGGTCATGAAAGTTCCCCTTGTCCCGATTGTTCGGGTTTGTTGTTGTGGACGTTGAAAGGATCGTGGCCTGAGTGGAGGCCTTGCGAAGCGTGGCGTGCCGGGCCGGTGGACTCGCGCACGATCACGACCGGTTTGCGCTGCTCGACGCCATTATGATCGTCGCCCGCGATCGCCTTCACGAGCCGTGCGACGGCACTGGCGCCAAAACTGGCGATGTCGATGCTCGCCGACGTCAGCGAGGGCGAAATCAGCCTGGTCAGCGGGATGTCGTCGAAACCGCAGATCGCGATCTGGTCGGGTATGACGATGCCGGCGCGCTTGAGCGTTATCATCGCGCCGATCGCCATCATGTCGTTGGCCGCGAAGATCGCGTCGAAATCCGCTCCGTCCTCGATCAGCGTCGTGGCGGCGGCGGCGCCCGACGGCTCCCTGAAGTCGCCTGCCATCACACGGAGCGACAGCCCGGCACGCGCACACGCCGCTTGCGCGCCGCGCAGTCGTTCGTCGGCATCGATGTTACCCACGGGCCCCGAGATATGGACGAGCCGTCGGCGTCCGGTTGCGATCAAATGCTCGACCAGTGCCGACGCGCCCGCGACATTGTCGATGCGGAGTTCGGCGCGCGCCGATCGTCCCGGCGCGCAATTCACCAGGATGGCGGGCATGCCGACGGGCAGGTGCGCCAGCAGCTCGTCCGCCGACACCTGTGGCGCCATCACCACCAGCCCGTCGACGCGGCCGCGCATCGCGTGCAGCGCCGCGACGCCGCGTCGGGCATCGCCGTGCATCACCATCATCATGCAATACAGGCCGCGCTCGGACGCCTCGCGGTCCATCCCGCGCAGCAGCTCGGAGAAGAACTCGCCGTGCAGGTCGGGCACCACAACACCGATCATCCCCGACTTTGCCGAGCTCAAATGGCGCGCCGCAGCATGGGGAACATAGCCGAGCCGCGCGGCGACGCTTTCGATGCGCGCGCGCACTTCGGGGCGCACGTTGCTGTGCCCGTTCAGCGCACGCGACACCGTCGCCACCGACACCGCAGCTTCGCGGGCGATATCACGAACAGTGGCGTGCGGCATGAAGCGTCAGGATCCCCTCTGGCACCGATCTGCGCGTTGCGACCGGTATCTTGCTCTTGATGTAACCGGTTACATGATCCAGAAGCGGGGATCAAGAACCTTGCGACGATCGCCGTGCCGGTGCGTACCGGCGCGATCGCAGCAGGCACGGACGAGAGGGACTGGCGAATGGCGACAACGACGATTTCACGACGCGCGATGCTGATGGGCGTCGGTGCGATGACCGCTTGGGCAGCGAGTCCCGCGCGCGCGTTGTTGCAGCAGGCAGTAGGGGGCGGTGCAGTGCTCCCGGCATCGGTCGAGGCGATCATCGCGCACATGACCGTCGCTGAAAAGGCAGGTCAGCTGAGCCTGATGGCAGCCGCCTGGGCTGGCGGTGCAGCGACGACGCTCAATCCGGCCGGTGGCGCGACGAGTTTCGACGGACAATTGGCCGATGTGCGCGCAGGTCGGATCGGCGGCGTGTTCAACGGAAATGGCGCGGTCATGGCCAAGCGCATGCAGACCACCGCAATGCGCGAGTCCCGCTTGAAGATCCCGCTGCTGTTTGCCGCCGACGTCATCCACGGCATGCGCACGGTATTCCCCGTGCCGCTGGCCGAAGCGGCGAGCTTCGATCCGGAATTGACCCGCCGCACCGCGCGCGCGGCGGGCGCCGAGGCCGCCGCGTCGGGGATCGACTGGACCTTCGCGCCGATGGTCGACATCGCCCGCGATGCGCGCTGGGGGCGTGGCGTCGAGGGCGCCGGCGAGGATGTCCTGCTCGGCCGGCTGATCGCAGCAGCGCGCGTGCGCGGGTTCCAGGGGGAGCATGGTCTATCGGCATCGGACGCGGTCGCCGCCTGCGCCAAGCATTTCGCGGCATATGGCGCGGCAGAGGCGGGGCTCGACTACAGTACCGTGGACGTATCGGAGCGTACGCTGCGCGAGATCTACTTCCCGCCGTTCGAGGCGGCATTCGGCGCTGGCGCACCGACGGTCATGGCTGGATTCAACGAAATCTCCGGTGTCCCGGCGACCGCCAACGACTGGCTGCTGACCGGCGTGCTGCGGCGCGAATGGGGGTTCGAGGGGCTGGTCGTCTCCGATTACACCGCGGACGAGGAATTGATCGCGCATGGGTTCGCCGCCGATGCGCGCGAGGCGACCAAGCTCGCCTTCATGGCCGGCGTCGACATGAGCATGCAGAGCGGCTTCTACCTAAAACATCTCCCCGACCTGATCGCGGCGGGTGAGGTGCCGATGGCACGGCTTGATCAAGCGGTGCGGCGCGTGTTGGCGCTGAAGGTGACACTCGGACTGTTCGACGACCCGTTCCGGCGGATCGACCCGCGCCGCGAGAAGACACGCATCCGCACGCCTGAGACGTTGGCCTTGGCGCGCGAGGCGGGGGCCAAATCGATCGTCCTGCTCAAGAACGACGGCGACCTGCTGCCGCTGCCGCGCGCGGGAAAACGGATCGCGCTGATCGGTCCGTTCACGACCGGGCCGCACGATCTCATCGGGCCGTGGAACGTCTATGGCAGCAATGCCGAGGCCGTCGATCTCGCGACCGGCGTGCGTGCGGCGGTCGCCGATCCGTCGATGCTGAGCGTCACGGTCGGGTCTGCGATCGACGCGCCGCTCGCTGGCGGAATCGACGCCGCGGTGGCCGCCGCAAACGCGGCGGATATCGCCGTTCTCGCGATCGGCGAAAGCGAGGGGATGTCGGGCGAGGCACAGTCACGGGCCGACATCGTCGTCCCCGCCGCGCAGATGGCGCTGGTCGCGGCAGTTGCGGCGACCGGCAAACCGATCGTCATCCTGCTGCGCACCGGCCGCGCGCTGGCGTTGAGCGGGCCGGTGCTCGATGCGCCGGCGATCCTCGTCACTTGGTTTCTCGGATCGCAGGACGGGTCCGCGATCGCCGACATCCTGTTCGGCCGGATCTCACCGTCTGCGCGGCTCCCCGTGTCGTTTCCGCACGCGACCGGGCAGGAGCCGTATCACTATGATCACAAGAGTACGGGGCGCCCGAACCCACCGGGACCGGCGCTGGAATACAAGACGCACTATCGGTCGGTCGTCAACGCGGCGTTGTTCCCGTTCGGCCACGGCCTGACCTATGGCATCATCGTCTATAGCGCGCTCGATCTGGGCACCGCGCGGATCGACGGCGACAAGGGCGTGCTGGTCGTTCGCGCGACCATCGCCAACACCGGCCCGCGGGCGGCAGAGGAGACGGTCCAGCTATATATCCGCGATATCGCTGCCAGCGTCACGCGCCCAGTCCGCGAACTGAAGGCGTTCCGCAAGGTCGTGCTCAAGCCCGGCGAACGACAGGTCGTAGCGTTCACACTGCGCAAGGCCGACCTGCTGTTCATTGGCCGGGATCTCAAGCCGACCGTCGAGCCGGGTCGGTTCCAGGTCTGGATCGCACCGTCTGCGCAAGCCGAGGGCGTATCCGGCACGTTCACGCTGGTCTGATGGCGCCTTGCGGATCGCGGCGACGCGGGATGGCGATCACCGCCGCCAGCATCGCCGCGATCAGCACCGCCGGCCCTGCCAGCATCAGCCAGCGGATTGCGTACAGGCTGTCCGCGGTCTGGACCGTACCCGCGACGAAGCCGTTCGCCTGATAGACAGCGCCGATCGCAAACCCCGTCACCGCGAGCGCGATCTTCTGCACCAGTGCATAGGTGCCAAACGCCAGCGCCTCGACCCGCTTGCCGCTATGCGCCTCGCCCCAGTCGACCGCATCGGGAAGCAGCGTCCAGGCGGCGAGCGCGAAACCCGTGAAGGCCATCTGCATCGCCAGCAGGAACGCCGCGGTCGCGAAGCCACCGGGATGCGCGACCATCGTGAAACCCGCGGGCAACAGCAGTGCGAGGATCCCGGCACTGAACCAGACAGCGCGCGGACCCTTCGCGCGCGCGCGCGCGGTCCAGATCGGGACTGCGATCAGGCTGCTTACCGCCATGCCCGCCAGCGCGCGCGGACCGCCAGCGGCGTCGTCCAGCACGTAGCGAAAGACGTACAGCACCGACTGGCTGGTCAGCGCGGTGGCCGCACCGCCCGCCGCGGCTGCGAGATTGAGCGCAACGAACGCGCGGTTGCGGGCGAGCGCCGCCAGCCCGGACCGGATCGTCGGGCGGCGCGCGCTATCGGCACGCGGCAACGGCTCGGGCACCCGCCATGCCATGATCGCCAGCAAGGGCACGCCGACGACCGCCAGCATCGCCGCGGCGAAATCATAGCTGCCGGTCCGCTGTACGAGCCAGGGTAGCGCCAGCGCGACGAATATGCTTGCCGCCGACCCGAACCCCATCCGCAGTCCCGCAACGAGCGATCGTTCGCGACCGGTCTGCGCCACCCGCGTGGTCCAGGCGGCGTAGGGGATGTTGGTGAAGGCATAGACGGTGCGAAAGGCGATCTGCGTCGCCAGCGCCCAGGTCGCCGCGCCGGCGGGGACCGCGAACATCGCGATGAACGTCAGGCCGAGCGGCAACGCCCCCAAGCCGACCAGACGCCGATACGATAATCGCATCCGCTCCGCCGCCGCGCCGGCGAGGAAATCCGCCGCGCCATCCCAGGTCGCGCCGATCAGGAATACCAGCCCCGCGGTTGCCGGCGGCAACGCCAGCGCGTCGATATAATAGAATAACAGGTACAGGCTGATCGCCTGCCAATACAGGTTGAAGGCGAAGTCCCCCGCGCCGAACAGGACGAGTGTGGCTCGTGCGGCAGGGACGGCAGGGACAGGGGCAGGGGTTTCGTCGCGCGGCATATCCGCCGTTCCTTGGCCAACGCGCCGCGCTAATCAATCCGCGATCGCACCGCGTTTCCTCTTGCCGAGGCGAAACGTGACGTCACGTGGCGGGGCGTGACTAAGGGAAACGCAGCGCGCGCACGGACTGCGGCGATTCTTTACCCTAGCCTCGGGGGGCGGATCTTCGCGTCGGCGGCCATCGTCCTCGATCAGCCGTCCAGCCCATAGCGCGCGGCGCGTTTGGCAACGTCCGGGTTGATCGCCAGCGCCGCCTTGCGGTCCGCGTCCGCCGCCTCGGTCTTGCCCGCTCGGCGCTCGGCCACGCCGCGCATATAGAGCGACCACGCATTGCGCGGGTTGGCCTTCAGAGCCGCATCATAGTCGGCAAGCGCAGCGTCGAGCTTGCCGAGCCGGAGCTGCACCAGCGCGCGGCTGTCAAGATAAGAGGCCGAGCCGGGTCGGAGCTTCAGAGCGGTGTTGCAATCGGACAGCGCACGGTCAAGCTCACGGTCGAGCAACGCCCGCGCCCAGCACCGTCCGTTATAGGCGGTCGCGCGATCGGCATCGTCGCCGTGCATCTTGAGCCACGCATCGTAATTCGCGATCGAACCCTCGGGCTGGTCGATCGAATCGTACAGACCGGCGAGCCGGAGCCGGTCGTCGGATCCGGCAGCCAGCGTCCGATCGGCGACCTTCATATCCTCCGCTGCGCCGGCCGGATCGCGGCTCATGACCCGAAGCCGTGCGCGCAGCAGCCGCACCTCGTTGTCGTCGGGGCTCAACGCCGCCGCCTTGTCGATGTCCGCGGCCGCAAGCAGCAACTGGCCGTTGGCGAGCCGCGCCTGCCCGCGCAGAAACACGTAGCGGCCCACGGTCGGCGCCATCGCCACGGCCTTGTCGAGATCCGCGAGCCCCTCGGGATAGTGCCGCTTCGACAGGAACACCGCGGCACGCCGGCTAAAGCCTGCCGCATCGGTCGGCACGCCGGCGGTGTCGGTCAGATCAAGCTTCTCGCCCCCCGTCGTCCGCGCCCCGGTCGGCGTCAGACCGAACACCGTGCCGCCCTCATAGGTCATGTACATCAAGTGATTCGCGTTCGAGACGAACATCCGGTGCGTGAGAAAGAAATCGAACCCGATCAGCATGTCGCCGTCGAGTTTGATATCGGCGATATTGAATTTGGGTTTCGGCACGACCTCGCCACCAAGGTCGATGGTGTCGAACGGCGCGATCCAGGTCGTCAGCTGTTTTGAGCCCAGTCCGCTGTTATAGCCGACCGGCCTCACCCCCGGGCTCGTCGGCGTGATCCCCGCGCGCTTGGCCGCGGCAAGCGTCATGATCGTCGTCTGCGCGCCCGAATCAAATACCGCGCGCATCTTCACGCCGTTGACCAGCACGGTGCCGATCGTGTGCGGCTTCCATGGTCCACCGTCGCCGCGTTCGAGCGGGATCATCGAATATGGCTTGCCTGCCGCCCAATAGGCGAGCCCGACATTGCCGCAATCCTCGACCTTCATCAGCCGGACCGCGCCGTGCGGCAGATCGTATTCGACGTCGACCAACCCGAGAATGTTCTGGCCGAGCAGGCCCGCCGTGCCCGTGTCGGTGCCACCGACGATGAAGCTGACGCGCGGGAGCGGGATGCCGGCGAGCGTAAAATCCTTAGCGCTTGCGATCGAGGCGGAGGCGTCGCCATTGACTCCGCGCAGTCTGAACCACGATGGGGCGGGCGTGCTCGACAAGCCGAACTCCGCCGCCGATGCGCGCGACAAGGTGCTGTAGAACGCGCCGCTGTCGACGATGAACCGCGTATCGTGTGTGCCGAACTTGGCATCCACCATCGCCCGGCGTCCGATCAGCGTTACCGGCAATTCGGCAAGCTTGCTCACCTTGCACGCGCCGATCGCCGGACCCGCCATCGCCATCGCCATCACTGCGATCGCCACCCCCCGAACTACCGTCGATCCCCGCATGCGCATCTCCTGAGCCTCAGCCTCGCCTTAGGCACCCGAATGCTATCCCAGCGCGGATGCCAGCGCTACAGCGGCGTCGATGAGCCCGGGGGCAGGAACTGGCGTCCCGGCTTATGCGGCATGAAGGTGGCGTTAGCGAACCGGAAGTATGACCGCGGCGTCGCATCGATGCGGTTCGCGGCTCTTCACTGCACCTTGCAAGGCTCGCCGCGCGGATCGCCTGCACCGCCGCTGCGCCCACATCGCCGGCGATCCGCTGGCGGCCCGCTATGCGACGATCTGGAAACAGATCGCGGGCGATCCGCGCGCGCATCGACACGGTTCGTCACCGACCGGGGTCGCGTAACGCCCGCCTTCCAAGATCGTCCGCAGGCTATCGCGACGGTCTTCGTGCGCTTGCTATCTGGCGAACGGCGGATGCCCGCGCTGCCTTGCGCGCTGCGACGCTGGATCCCGCACGACGACGATCGCCTGTTTCAGGACGCGGCTCGATGCGCATTTCGGTGGCGCCGCAGCCGATGTCGCGGTCGCGCTCGTTCGGATCGGCACGCCTCGGGCACTGATCACCGTCCCGTCGCAGAGATCGCTTGGCGACGTCGAAAACAGGCGGTTTCGTGATCGTCGACCAGCCCGCATGCCTGCATCCAGGCATAGACGATGACCGGCCCGACGAACTTGAACCCGCGCGCCTTCAGCGCCGCGGACAGTGCCTCGGACACGGGCGATTGGGTCAACGCCTTTTCGCCGTCCCCGATCACGGGAACTCCATCGACGAAACGCCAGGCAAAGTCGGCAAAATCCTCTCCGGCGTCGCGCATCGCGAGATACGCGTGCGCATTGCCGATCGTCGCCTCGATCTTCGCGCGCGAGCGGACGATGCCTGCGTTGTCGAGCATCGCCGCGATCTCCGGCTCGCCGAACCGTGCGACACGCACCGGATCGAACCCTGCGAACGCCGCCCTGAACGCCTTACGCTTGCGCAGGATCGTGATCCAGGCGAGCCCGGCCTGGAACCCGTCGAGCATCAGCTTTTCCCACAGTGCGCGCGCATCCCGCTCGGCTACCCCCCATTCGGCATCGTGATAGGCCGCGAGCAACGGATCGCTTTGTGCCCAGCGGCATCGGCAGAGGTCGGCAACGATCATGACAGCGCTCGCAAACGGAAGGGAGATCGGCCTGTCCTCGGCAATGCGACCCGCCGCGCGAGCCGCACCCGTTTCGGCAGGCGGGCACGCGCCCTATATAGGCCAGGTCAGCCTGCCGGTCGACGGCGGCCTGTCCGCCGCGCTCGGCCAGCCATTTTGCTCAAGATCCGGAGGACACCATGACCGACTACAGGAAAACCGACGACGCGCTCGCCAAGCTGACGCCCGAGCAGTTTTACGTGACGCAGCAGAGCGGCACTGAACGCGCCGGCACGGGCGAATATCTGCACACCAAGGCGCCCGGCATCTATGTCGATATCGTTTCGGGCGAGCCGCTGTTCGCGTCTGCCGACAAGTTCGATTCGCATTGCGGCTGGCCGAGCTTCACCAAGCCGATCACACCCGACACCGTTGCCGAACTTCATGATCACAGCCACGGCATGACCCGGATCGAAGTCCGTTCGGCTGGTGGGGACAGCCATCTCGGGCACGTATTCCCCGATGGCCCGCGGGATCGCGGGGGCTTACGGTATTGCATCAACTCGGCATCGCTGCGGTTCGTGCCGCAGGCGGACATGGTCGAGCAGGGCTATGGCGCCTATCTCGACCAGGTCGAACAGGTCGGGTAAGCGATCGCCTTACCCGCATCGCCAGCAAACCCGGAACGTGCGCTGGCGATGCGGTCGAAATTACGCCGCCTGAACTCCGTACCGCAGATGGACGATACCGTGGTCGAGCACGTCGGCCCCGTTGAGCGTCAGCGTCGCCTTGCCAGCCAGGCCGTCGGGACCGGCGATGACGATGCCCTGCACGTCGGTGCCGCCATCCAGCGCAGGCGTGATCAGTACGCCGAGTTCGTCCACTACACCCGCTGCGAGCAGCGCGCCGTTGATGCCACCGCCACCTTCGAGCAGGATCGTCCGGATACCGAACGCGTCCCCCAGCGTCTCAAGCGCCGCGACGATATCGATCTCGTCCGTGTCGGCTACGACATAGGACACGCCGTCCGCCGCGAGCTCGGCGAGATGGCTGTCGGACACGCCTGCGCCGAGTAGCACGATCACATGGTCGCCGCCGATCGCGCCTCCCTCGAAATGCAGCTTGCCTGACCGGTCAAGCGCGATCGCGAAGCGTTTCGCATCGCTTGCGACATGTACCGCCCGGTCTACCGTCCATGGCTTTGGCGGCGCATGCGGGCCGGTCGCGCTCATTTCGGCCATCGTCACGCGACCGACCATCCACGCATCTGCCGCCATCGAATCGTGCAGCGTTTCATATGCCTTCGACCATTGCTGCCGCGAGCCATCGGGGCTTTCGGTATAGCGGCTCGGATGCAACCGTCCGTCGACCGAGGACAGCATCAGGCAGGTCACATGCGGTTTCATCAGCGTCTCCAAAGGTGCAGGACGCTAGAACGACCGTCTCACCGATCGGGCCCATGGCGACCGCTGCGTACGCCGACACTAACGCCAGGTCCGGTTGCCGAGAACGATCCCGAACGGCAGGCCCCGTCGTCCAGGCCCGGTCGCCCCGTCGGGCAGGCCGCAGTGCGCGCGGGCGAGACGGTCGACAATCGATAGGAGATCCCCGATCGCTTCGAGCGCGGCCCGCCAGCGCGCCAGCGCGCCAGCGCGCCAGAGTCAGCAAATACGAAGCGTCGGAGAAAGACGCGGACGATATCATTGGGGATGACGTCGGAAGTCGCGCCGAACTGTGACGATGCAGCGGCCGTCGCCAATCGGCAGGCTATATGCCTTGATCACGCCGCGTCGGATGACGTTCTTCGACCCCGGTCATCGCCGGATCTGGCCGGCGAACTGACGGGTCATGCCGGCCGGAATTACCGGTCGGCGCGTGCGGATCCGTCCCGTTTTGCGAGATGGCGTGGATCAGGGCGCGTGCGCCGCTATGGTCCGTGTCCGCATCCCGCACGCCTCGTTCGGATTTGATCGATGACAGATGTTTCGCGTCGCCTGCTGCTGTCCGCCGGTGTCGCCGGGGCGGCCATGAGCGCGCTTCCCGCCGCAATCGCGCGGGCTGCAGCGATCGCCCCCGATGTTCGGACGCGCTCGATCATGGATGTCGAGCATGTCGTCATCCTGATGCAGGAGAATCGCGGCTTCGATCATTATTTCGGGTCGCTGCGCGGCGTGCGGGGGTTCGCCGATCGATTGACGATACCCGTGGCGGGCCCCGTATCGGAGCAGGCCGCGCCGACGGAGCCCGCGGCGGTCTGGGCCCAGCACGATCGGACCGCGCCTGGCGGCGCGCGTACCGTCCTGCCGTTCCATCTCGCCACGCGCGCGAATTTCGACCTCATGCGGAGGGAGGGCACGCCGCATAGCTGGCCCGATGCGCAGCGTGGGTGGGACGAGGGTCGGATGGCGCATTGGCCCGAGGCCAAGAGCCAGCGCGCTATGGGGCATTACCGGCGCGAGGACATCCCGTTCCAGTTCGCGCTCGCGGAGGCGTTCACGGTGTGCGACGCGTATCACTGCTCGGCGCAGACCGGCACCAACACCAATCGGCTGTTCCTTTGGAGCGGGACCAACGATCCCGGTGGCACGCAGGGCGGCCCGGCGATCGGCAATTCGCACGACAGTTTCGTCGAGGATGGCGGCGCTCCCGACCCTTACCGCTGGACCACCGTCGTCGAGCGGTTGCAGGCGAAGGGCGTCGACTGGCGGATCTACCAGGACATGGCGGACAATTTCACCGACAACCCGCTGGTCGGTTTCGCCGCGTTCCGCGATGCGCATCGCGGGGACGGGGACGGGGAAGGGGACGCTGCTTTACGCGACCGAGCGCTGACCACGCGTGGGCTCGACGTCTTGCGCGCCGACGTGCTCGCCGGACGCCTGCCGCAAGTATCGTACGTCATCGCCACGGCGAAGGGCTCGGAGCATCCCGGTCCGTCGAGTCCGGCGCAGGGAGCGGCGTATACCGCCGACGTCCTCGACGCGCTGACCGCCGATGCCGCGGTCTGGGCGCGGACCGCCTTGCTGGTGATGTTCGATGAAAATGACGGGTTCTTCGATCATGTTCCGCCGCCTGCGCCACCGTCGCATGCCGCCGACGGCACGTTGCTCGGCGGGTCGACGGTCGATCTGACGGGCAGTTATCATATCGTCCCGAGCAAGGGCGATGCGACGCTCGACCTCCCGGCCTATCGCGGTCGCGCATATGGGCTGGGCCCGCGCGTGCCGATGTACGTCGTGTCTCCCTGGAGCCGCGGCGGCTGGGTCAATTCGCAGGTGTTCGACCATAGTTCTGTGATCCGCTTCCTCGAACGCCGGTTCGGGTTCCACGAGCACAATATCTCGCCGTGGCGCCGCGCGGTATGCGGCGACCTGACTTCGGCATTCGACTTCACCGCCGCCGATCGCGTGCCATTCGCCGCCATGCCCGATCCGCGGCGCGACGCGGCCCGGGCCGCCGCCATTCCGAAGCAGGTCCGTCCGCAGGCACCGACCGCCACCGATCCGCCGTGGCAGGAGCCCGGTATCCGTCGCGCGCGCCCGCTTCCCTATGCGCTGACCGTGAACGACACGATCGCCGATCGGGCAGTCGAGCTTCACTTCGAGGCGGCGGGTGCGGCAGCCGCCGTGTTCCACGTCTATGATCGTGTGGATCTCCGAACTGCGCCGCGCCGCTTCACGGTCGAACCGGGGCGGTCGCTCGACGGACGCTGGGCGTTCCAATCCGATGGGCGCTATGATTTGTGGGTGCTCGGCCCGAACGGTTTCCACCGACATTTTGCTGGAACGCGTGACGATCCGGCAGCGCTGGAGGCCGTCGCTTGGACCGTGACCGCGGACACCCTCGTGCTGGACCTCCCAGGCAGGCATCATGCGCTGGGGCTGACCGCGCACGTCGAACGGATCGGCGTGCGCGCGGTGGCGGAGCCCCTGACGGCAGCACGGTATCGCTGGCCGCTGCGTGACAGCTTCGGCTGGTACGACGTCAGCCTCTCCGCAACGACCGTGCCCGGGTATCGCCGCCGTGTCGCTGGGCGGGTCGACACGCCGGGCCGGGCCACGTGCAGCGATCCGTTCGTGGCCGTCTAGGGCCGCAGCGCGGCGATGCGCGATCCGAGGCGCGCGACGAACCGGTCGAGCGGACAGAGCGACGTACATCCCGGGATCGCAATCGGCGTGACGACGACAGCGGGTCGCAATGCGCGGATCGCGGCGAGCGACTGAACGCGGTAGAACACCCTGACATAGCGCGCGTGCGAAGTCCGATCGCGCAACCGCTCGATGACAAGGGCCCCGCCCGGTGCAACGTCGTTGCGCGCAAAGCCCGGTGCGTCGAGGTCGACACCCAGCGCCGCCGCAAGCGCGGTGACATTGGTGTCGTGACCGACCATCACGTCGAGGCGGGGGGCGGTGGGGGCGGTGAGCGTTTCGACGATGCGGTGGCCGAGCGCCGACGCTTGGTGAGCCGCCATGTACGGCGATCGCGTGAACACGTCGAACAGCGCCGCGTGGAGTGCGCCGAGGCGTTCGATCGTCGCGGGATCGGCGCGTCCCCAACCGACCGCGGCGCGGGGCAGGCCTTCCGCCTCCTGAAGCAGCAGGACCTGCGCGATCCCCGAGGTTGCCCGGATCGGCCCGGAAAGGTCGATGCCACGACCGTCCGCGGACGGCGTGAGCATCGCCGGGCTGTCGGGGCTGCAGGCGCCGTCCTTGCAGCTCAGCACGCGGTCTAGCAGAGCGATCGCCGGTCGATGGCGTGCGACGAGCGCGTCCATGCCTCCCGTGTAGCGCATGATCGACGCGATCGCCTGGCGTGGATCGAACGCGGTCGCACCCGCGCTGAGCGGTTCGAAGATCGGATCGGTCCGATCGCCTGGCAGATGCCCGACCCGGACGTCGCAACCCGGTGCGAGGCCCTGCGCGTAAGCCTCGCCGCTGGCGATCGTGCGTTCGGCGGTGTTGGTCCAGATCCGCACGGCGCCGGGTGCCGGGCAGCCGGCAAGGCCGAGCGGAGCGAGCCAGCGGCGATCATGGCGCGCCAACAGGATCAACGCTGAGGCGCCGTGCGGCGTAAGGCGCCCCTCGGACACCGTCCAGTTCGGCCAAGCCGTGGCGGTGCGCGTGTCGGCAGGCACTTCCCCCGACAGCGGTGCACGCACGCCGTGCCGCATCAGTATCACGACGCGTTCGAGTTCTAGGCCGTGCGGGGCCGCGATCGCCCCGCTCGATAGTCCCGCCAACGTGACGGCTCTGAGGATTCTCGAAAGGATACGAATACGGCGCATGGGAAACTGTCCTGGTTCGGGTAACGAAATCCGCCGGCCGCGCGAGACACGCGACCGGCGGTCGAGGAGGGGCTACATCTTCATCGTCAGGCTGAACTGGAACACGCGCCCGGTGTTCATATACCCGCCGTTACGATCGTTCGAGATGTACCGTTCCGACTTGCCGACCGTCGCCCAATAGGTGTGCTGGTCAAGCAGGTTACGCGCCGCCACGCCGATCTCGAGATTGTCGGTCGCGGCGAATGCCAGCCCGAAGTTCAGTTCGCCGACCGGCTGGACATAGATATCGGGCTGGCTGTCTTGCACCGTGGCCAGGAACCGGCCGGTGTAATTGTACGAAAGGTTGGTGCGGAACTGGCCGTCGGCATAGAAGACTTCGGCATTGTAGATCAGGTCGGGCGCCTGCGGCAGGCTGGAACGGCGGATGTCGGTCGCCGAGATCTGATACTCCGCCTCGGTATTTTGGTAGGTGATGTTGCCGCCGACCCCAAAATTCCCGAGGAAACGCGAGCCGACCATGTCGCCGATGGTGAAGCGCCCCGACGCCTCGATCCCCTTCGCACTGCCGCCGCGACCGTTGGCAGGCTGGATCGTGACGACGCTCCCCACGGTTTCGCTCAGCGAGCGCGTGCCGGTCGGCACCAGGATGTTCTTCAAGTCCTTGGAATACAGAGCGACCTGGAGATACCGCCCGACGCCGCCATAATATTCGACGCCCGCATCATAACTCCACGCCTCGACCGGCTTCAGGTCGGGGTTCGGCCTGGTCACGGTGATGACACCGTTGGAATCCGCATCGCTGCGCCGGGTGGGGCCTGCGATCTGGTCGAACCCCGGCCGCGCATAGCTCGAGCGCACCGCACCCCGCACCACGAACCGGTCGTCGGGCTTCCACGCCGCCAGCACGCTCGGATCGAGATGGTCATAGTTGCGCCCGGCCTTTACGAAACTGCCGCCGACGCCGTTGGCATTGGTCGAGAAATAGCGCGCGTCGAAGCTGTTGTCCTCATACCGAAGCCCCGGCACGACTTCGAGCGCCCCGAGCTTCAGCGTCGCGGTGCCGTAAACGGCCTTGCGCTTTTCGTTGGCCTTCAGCACCCCTTGATTGATCACCTGCGGCGCCACCGTCGCCAGGTTCACATATTTGCTGACCTGGGAGTCGAGCTGGCTGCGATCGAGCACCTTGATCCCGCGCGCCGGATAGTAATCGAGAAAGTCCTTCAGAACATAGCCCAGATACTGGTTGATCGTCGGACCTTGTTCGGTGCCCGATTGCAACGGCGTCAGGAACCGATAGCGCGTCACGTCGGGCGACAATGACCGGCCGTCGCGATCGGAATCCTCGTACAGCCCCCCGACCGCGACGCTGGCGAGGAATCCGGTGCCGTCCCAGCCGAGGCTCCCCTTCACGGTCTTCTTGACCTCCGACAGATAATCATAGCCCTGTTGGACGTAGAGCTGGGTCGGACGGTCGAGCGAGCCGACATAGGCGCTCGCGCCCGAAGACAGCACCGGGCGGGGCGAACGTGGGTCGGACAGGTCGACGGTGACGCCTTCGCTTGCCAACCCGGTGTTGCTCGCCGCACCGTTATAGGCGACGCCGCGGAACGCCGCCTCGATCCGCTGGGGCTGGTCGAACCGGCCATCGGCATAGCTGCCTTCAAGCGACGCGGTGACCCCGTTCCAATGCGCCTTGCCGCCGAGCTGCGCCGAGAACAGCTCCTGCTCGACGTCCTCGGTACGGAAATAGCTGGCCGGGTTGATGCCGAGCGGCGTGTAGATCCCCGCCGCATTATACGCCTGCGTGGTACTGCCGTTGCCAAGCGTGCGGACCGGGTTCGCGTTCGTCTGGCCGCGGGTCAGCTCGTTGCGCAGGCCGGTCTGGTTCATCGTGTTGGTGTTGAGATAGGTCGCATAGTTGACGCGGGCGAACAGCTCCACGGGATCGCTGTGAAAATCGAGCGAGCCGGTCGCGCCGTAGCGCTTGATCTCGTTATTGTAGAAGTTCCACTGGACGCCGTCGGCCGACAGCGCATCGCCATTGGCGCGCGCGGTGCCGACGTTGAAGTTGGTCGTCTTATAGTCGTTCTGGACCGCGGTCGATTCGGCGGCGTTTGCGCGCTCCTCGTAATAGCCCGCGACATATACGCCAAACTGGCGATCGCTGCCGAACCGGCGTGCCGCATCGATCCCGACCGCGCCGCCAAAGCCCTTTTGCTTGCGATCGAGCGCGAGTTGGGCGCCTTGGGCGAGAACGCGGGCGCGCGTGAAGTCGGTCGAGAAGTCGAACGCGGTCGGCGTACGCAGATCGACGATACCCGCGATCGCGTCCGTATCCTTGTTCGCCCCCGGCGTCTTGTCGACCGCGATGGCGCCGACCGCGAACGGCGAGAACAGGTTGAGCGAGATCGCGCGCGAGCTGCCCGCGACCTGCGGCAGGCGCAGACCATCGAGCGTATAGGCGTTGTAGCTGGTGTCGAATCCGCGGATCGAGACATATTGCGCTTCGCCCGTCGCGCTCTGGTTGCGGCCTTGGTCGCGGCTGACCGAGATTCCCGGCAGCGTCTTGGCGAGATCGGCGATCCCGGTTTGCGAGTGGATCGCGACGTCTCCGGTGGTGACGACGTCGATCACGCCGACGGCATCATGCTCTTCGGCGAGCGCAGACTGCTGGCGGCGACCATTGACGACGATGTCGCCGGTCAACGCTTCGCTGACGGTCTCGGTCGGCGCAGCAACGGTCTGATTGTCGGCCGGAATGGTCTGGGCGGACACCGGGGTACCGAAAAGCCAAACGCCGGATATGCCGACGGTCGCTATCGCCAGGGTGCCGCGGGCGGCTTGGGACAGCAAGGCAAGCGCAGGCGATCGCTGCCGGCGTACCGGCATCGTGAAGGTCGAAGTCATGGGTCCCCCCTGGGATGATCATGGGCTGAACTGCCCGATCGAGGGTTCGTTAGGACCGATTCGATACGGTTTTGTGACAAACAGGTAAGATCTTGTGTGATATCTCAACGTTCTCATCAGAAACTGATGGGGTCAGCGCTGAATCCAACATGATCCGGGAATTTGCTTGGAACCGTGACCGCCAGCCGTTAAGCACCCCGCATGATGAAGCGCAGCGATCGTCGTCAGGATATCCTCGACCTGCTGCGCAACGGCGATGCGCATGCGATCGCAGAAATGGCCACGGCGCTCGCGGTCTCCGACGAGACGATCCGGCGTGAATTGCGGCAGATGGAAGCCGATGGGTCGATAGAGCGCATCCATGGCGGTGCGCGGCTTGCGAAGACCGCGGAGGAGGGCGCGTTCGAGGTGCGTCTCGGTCGCAATGCCGCGGCCAAACAGCGGATCGCCACGGCGGTCTCGCTGCTCGTCGACGACGGTCAGTCGCTCTATATCGATGCCAGTTCGACCAGCCATTACGCCGCCCGGGCGCTGCGCTCGAAGCGCGATCTGACGATCGTCACCAATGCGCTCGGCGTCGTGCAGGAGCTTGGCGGGCGCAACGGCAACCGGGTGTATGCGGCGGGCGGCGAACTTGACGATCGCTACCGAGCCTATTTCGATAGTGATGCGCGCGCCTATCTCTCGCGGTTCCGCCCTCGTCTAGCGATCATCTCAACCGAATCGGTCGATCCCGTCGCGGGCTTTACCAATTATCACGTCGGCGAGGCTGCCCTTTGCCGCCAGATGATCGCGCAATCCGAACGCGTGCTGATCGCGGTCGACGCCTCCAAGTTCGATCGGTGCAGCGTCGCAGCGGTAGCGACCTTCACCGAGGTCGATATCCTGGTCGCCGACCGTGCGCCGGGCGAGGCCTATGCGGCGGCGATGGAAACGCTCGAGTGGGTCATCTGTTGATCCTCCGACGGAGCGTGAGCGCGAGCAGTAGCGCGACGCCGGCGATGGCGGCATGCCAGCCCCAGAATTCGGCGATTGCGATGCGTTCGTAGAAGCGACCGACCCAGCCGACGAACAGGTTGGCAAAGAAGCCGTGCAGATAGAACAGTCCGACCATCGTCCCGCTTTTGCCAGCCGGCGTAGCCGCGGTGACCAGCGCGAGTCCCGCCGGCCAGACGAACACCACGCCAAGATCGAGCAGGACGAGCGCGGCGAGCGGAACGAGTGCGCTGTCGCTTCCCGTCAGCGCCGCAGCGCCCAACACGCCGAACCCGGCAGCGATCGCGCCGCAGCCCACCGCCAGCACGGTCGCAGGCGTTAACGCCTTATATCCTCGCCGCGCGCGGACCGTGCCGATCCAGCGGACCAGCGCGACGAGCATTATGGTGAAGAACCCGTCCGCAGCGGCAAACCACGCCGGCGGTACCGCGAAGCCCGCTATGTCGAGGCGGACATGCCCGGCGATCCAGACGAGGAAGATGTTCGACACCTGCTCATAAGCGCAAAACGCAAGCACGACGATGACGATCGCCGCGACCGCGGTACCCCAATTCACCGATCGCTGCGCAGTCGTCCGCCGGGCGGTCGAGACGGCAGGGGCTGGCGGCGCGCCCAGATAGATCGTAAGCGCGACCACCATCCCGAGCGCGGCGGCGCCGAAGCCATAGCGCCATCCGAACTGCTGCGCGAGCAATCCGCACACCAGCGGCCCAAGCATCACGCCGATGTTGAGAAACGCGAGGTAGACCGCAAATGCCCGCCCGCGCCCTCCATCGTCGACCGGAAACAGATCACCGACCTGCGCCGCCAGGTTCGCTTTCATGCAGCCGGTGCCAACGATCAGCAGCGCCAGCGCAGGCAGCAGCAGGGCCTCGCGCATCAGGCAAAAATGCCCGCTGGCGATCAGCAGCGCGCCGAGCATGATCGCGCGCCGCCGACCCAGTACGCGGTCGCCGATCGCGCCGCCGATCGGCAGCACCAGATACGACAGCGCCGCGTAGAGCCCATAAAGCTGCGACGCGAAGGCGAGCGGGGTAAGCGGCCCCGACAGCACTTCCAGCATATGCCGCGCGGGTGCCAATCCGAGGACACCGTTCCTATCGTCGACCAGCACATGATCGATCAGATACAGCGTCAGCAGCGCCTTCACGCCGTGCAGCGAAAACCGTTCCCAGGTTTCGGTTGCAGCGAGATGATAGAAGCGTCGATCGAGTGCTGTCCGCGATGGCGTCGAATCCGTCATCGTCGCGCAATGATCGCTGGATATGACACTGGTGCGACGCCGCACCACGCGAACGCGTCATATCTACAGAGACTATACCCGATGCCCGTCCTTGTCCTGCGTTTCGCCGCGCTGCTCCTGTTGTGTCTGGCCGGGCCCGTCCTGGCGCGCGCGTCCGATGCGACCCGCTTGCGGGTGATGACGTTCAACGTCCGCTACCCCAATCCGGACGACGGCGTGAACGTCTGGGCCAACCGGCGGGCGCTGTTCGTGCAGACGGTTGCGGCGGCGAACCCCGACATCATCGGCACGCAGGAACTGTTCGCCACGCAAGGCGCAGACGTCGTGCATGCACTGCCCCGCTATAGCTGGTTCGGGCGCGATAGGCGCGGCGGGCATGCCGATGAGCATATGGGCATCTTCTACCGTCGCGATCGTCTGCGCCTGATCCGCCACGGCGACTATTGGCTGTCGGATACGCCGGCGGTGATCGGCAGCATGGCGTGGGGCGCGACGCTGCCGCGCATGGTCACTTGGGGAATCTTCGAAGCGCGGGCCACGCATCGACGGTTTGTCGTGTTCGATACCCATTTCGCACACCGCGACGAGGATGACGGCGCGCGCGAACGCTCGGCTGCGATGCTCATGGCAGAGCTCGCACCGATCGCCGGCGCGCTCCCGATCGTCGTGACCGGCGACATGAACGCAACCCCCGACAGCGCCGCCTATCGCCTGCTCGCCGGGCGGTTGACCGACGCCTGGGTCGCATCGCCGGTCCGCGTCGGCCCGGACCGGACCTTCCACGATTTCACCGGCACGCCCGATCGCCGGATCGATTACATCTTCGTCCGCGGCTTCACCCCGCTGGCTGCCGCGGTACGGACCGATCACGCGGCGACGGTCTATCCCTCGGATCACTTCCCGGTCGTTGCCGAGCTGCGGTTCGACGCGATCAGGCCGGGGGGTCGAGGCTGAATCGGTCGTCGGCGTCGTCAAACACGAACAGGTCGGCCTAGCGGCCCCATTCGGCTACGGTCCGCAGCGTCGTCGCTGCGAACTCGGGCGACATATGATCCTCCAGTCCGTCGCGGAAGCGCCCCGCCTACGCCTGATGAGTCGATCGCTTGTGCGCGCACTACGCCCCGGCGGCGGATGATCAAGCGCGAACGTCTCCCAGCATCACGGCCGGGTACAGAACGCTGTCAGGACCAGGGCGCCACGTGCAACAACGTCCGGGACGCAGCCGCGATGTGCCGCTAAAGCACGTCGGGAAACGAGGAACGGATATGATCGAGGCGGTAGCGAAGGCATGGGACGGTGTGATCGTCCGGACGTGGCTCGAACGTCGCGTCGCCGCCGCGAAGTCGGATCAGGTCGTGGCGGAGCGCGGCGGTCGCGATCGACACGACGATTGCGACAAGGCGACCGCGGAGGAAATGGTCTGCGGGCTGATGCAGGCCAAACAGGCACCGGAGACGCAGGAGGGTTTTGCCGCCGCACTACGCGCTCTGCTCGATCGCGACGAGTATATCTGGCGCGGCGTGTATGACGACACGCGTTTCGACCGCCATGTCCGCGCGATGATCAAGAAGCTCATCAAGATGACCAAGACGAACGACGGGTTCGCCAACACGACGCACTATCAGTGACGGCGCCAATGACCCTGACGACACTTGCGGATCTCGGCTGGACCACGTTCTTCAGCGATCAGGTTTCGGCGGAGGAGGCCGAACGCTGCCACCCGGTGCGCGTGATGTCGGTCCACCGCGGCAAGATATCGGTGTCGGGCGAGGCGGGGCAGCGCTTCATGACGCCGTATATTCAGGGCGCGCTACCGACCGACGATCACCCTACCGTCGGCGACTGGCTGCTGGTCGACGATGCCACCCTGCTTCCCGTTAGGGTGCTGCCGCGGATGAACCTGTTCAAACGCCGCTCGCCGGGCGACCCGCGCCGTGACCAGATGATCGCCGCCAATGTGGATACGGTGTTCGTCGTCGCGTCGTGCAACCAGGATTTCAGCGTCGCGCGACTGGAGCGCTATCTCGTGCTCGCGCGCGAAGTCGGAGTGACGCCCGTGGTGATCCTGACCAAGGCCGATCTCACCGACACGCCCGAGCTCTTCGTCACCGCGGCGCGCGCGCTCGAGCCGGGACTGCGTGTCGAGACGGTAAACGGCCGTGATCCCGGCGACGTCGTCCGCCTCGCGGCCTATTGCGGTCCAGGCCGGACCGTCGCGTTCCTGGGGTCATCGGGGGTCGGCAAGTCGACTCTCGTAAATTCGCTGCGCGGGTCGGATAGTATCGCGACGCAGGCGATCCGCGCCCATGACGGCACCGGGCGCCACACCACAACCGTCCGCGAGATGCACCGCCTGCCACAAGGTGGCTGGCTGCTCGATACGCCCGGCATGCGCGAATTGCAGCTGTCGGATGCGGCGGCGGGAATTGCCGAAGTGTTCGACGATTTCGCGCTCGCGGCGCAGGATTGCCGTTTTTCGGACTGCTCGCACGGCGTCGAACCGGGCTGCGCGGTGCGCGCCGGGATCGACAGTGGTGCGCTGACGGCGGAACGCTTCGATCGCTGGCGACGACTGGCGGTCGAGGAGAAGACGAACGCCGACCGCCTGACGAAACGCTGGTTGCGATAGGACGCGTCGACAATCTGGCACGACCGCCTTCGCCCCCCGCGTACGCGACGAACCGCAGTGATCCCATGCGGCCGAAAGCGCTGGCGGGGTCTGCGCGCTGCGGGCTAGACGCGGCGTCCGACTCTTTGGGCTAGGCCTTTATTCTGCGCGCATTGTCCGTCCTCAAATCGATCCGGCGTCGTGTCCGCGCGAGCGAGACGGCGTTCATCGTGCTCGCGACGCTAGTCGGCGCCGGCGCCGGGTTACTCAGCGTCTTGCAAGGCGCGGCCGCGCGGACGATGCAGCATGGGCTGTTCGGCCTGTCATCCGCCGCACGGCTCAGCGCCATGCCCGTTTTACCGCTCACCGCGCTCGTCGTGTTGCCGATCGGCGGGCTCGTGCTCGCGCTGTTCTCCTTGGCAACGCGCGCGCGCCGACGCCGGATGGTCGATGCGGTCGAAGCGAATGCGTTGCATGGCGGTCGCATGTCGGTCCCCGACAGCCTGGTCATCTCGGGGCAGACGATCC
Organism: Sphingomonas sp. Leaf34; assembly: GCF_001421805.1. Classification (GTDB taxonomy): domain Bacteria; phylum Pseudomonadota; class Alphaproteobacteria; order Sphingomonadales; family Sphingomonadaceae; genus Sphingomonas. The sequence goes on from NZ_LMLC01000002.1 coordinate 167,892, forward strand.
TGTCCAATGGCTTCGGCGCCTCGGTCGGGCTCGAGGCGGCCTATGCACAGCTTGGCGGTGCGATCGGATCGGTCGCGGGGGCGGCGTTCAATCTGCGCCGCGCGGATCTGCGCAATCTGGTCGGTGCGGGCACCGGCGCGGCGATCGCGGCAGCCTTTGGAGCACCGCTGGCAGGCGCGTTCTACGCGTTCGAGATCGTCATCGGCGCCTACACACCGACCGCGCTCGCCCCGGTGGTCGCAGCCGCGCTGGCCGGAACGCTGGTCGCGCACCTCCTCGGCACGCAGCCCTATGTGATCGATGCGGTCGCGACGATGCCCATCGAAACGCATCACTATCTGATCTACGCAGTGCTCGGCGCGCTGTGTGCAGGTATCGGCATCGCCCTGATGCGCGCGGTTGCGCTGGTCGAGACGGCGTCGCGCCGCACCAGATTGCCCGACTGGTCGCGGCCGGCGATCGGTGGCGCCTTGCTGGTCCCGATCGCGCTCGTCTCCCCGCAAGTTCTGTCGGCCGGGCATGGCGCGCTCCACGCCGATCTTGCGCTGGGCGCGCCGCTCGCGTTCATCGGCGTGATCTTCCTCGCGAAATGCGCGGCGTCGATCGTCTCGCTGGGGTTCGGGTTTCGCGGCGGGTTGTTCTTCGCGTCGCTGTTTCTAGGTACCCTGGTCGGCCATCTGTTCGCGGGGGGACTCGCGGCGATCGCCGGCCAGCATCTGGTCGATCCGCGCAACGCCGCGCTGGTCGGGATGGCGGCCTTGGCGGTCGCGGTCGTCGGCGGACCGATGACGATGGCGATGCTCGTGTTGGAGGCGACGCGGGATTTCGCGCTGACCGGTGCAGTGCTCGCGGCGGCGCTCGTATCGTCAACGATTGTGCGCGAGACGTTCGGCTACAGCTTCTCGACCTGGCGGCTGCACCTGCGTGGCGAGACGATCAAGAGCGCGCGCGACGTCGGCTGGGTCAAGACGCTGACCGCGGGGCGGATGATGCGCCGCGAGACCAAGGCGTTGCCTGCGTCGATCACGATCGCCGAGTTCCGCCGGCGGGTGCCGCTCGGTGCGACCAGCCGGACCGTGCTCGTCGATGCGGAGGATCGCTATGCCGGGATCGTCCAGACCCCGACCGCCTATGCCGAGGGGCTTGATCCGCAGGCCCCCGTCGGATCGCTCGCGGTCGTCGCGGATGCCGCATTGGTCCCGACGATGGACATCGCCGAAGTCATGCGCCGCTTCGATGCCTCGGGCGCGGACGAACTCGCGGTGCTCGACGACGCGCGTGCGGTCCTTGGGATCCTGTCCGAATCTTTCGTCCGTCGTCGCTATGCGGAGGAACTTGAAAAGGCGCAGCGCGAACTCTTCGGGGAACGCTGAGCGCGACGGCGCAGCTGTGCCAAATCGACCGACATGCCATCGGTATCGCCATCATTTGCGACCTAGGCTCCTTCGGCAGCAATCGGCTGTGCGTAAAGAAGGACGTCGTCATGACCCTCGAATATCCCCCCGTCATCCCCGCCGACCGTAGCCGACCGCGCCACCAGCGATCGGTCACCGATGCGCCGGATCCAACCCTACGCGCGCGCTTTACCTTTACCGAACTCGAGGTGCGCTTCGATCCCGAGCTCGACACGCTCTGGACCTATATGCGGCAACGCGTCCGACCGAGCTTCAATCCCGGGCTGCTGACCGAATTCAGCCAGTGGCAGGACGATATCGTCGCCGCCCGCCGCACCGGTGATATGCCGATCCGCTATGTCGTGCTCGGCTCGCGTTTCCCAGGGGTGTTCTCGCTCGGCGGCGATCTGGATCTGTTCGCAGCGCACATCCGCAACGGCAATCGCGCTGCACTGGTCGGCTATGGGCGTGCCTGCGTGCGCATCCTGCACCGTAACATGCTCAGTCTCGATCAGCCGATCATCACCATCGGTCTGGTCGAGGGCGACGCGCTGGGCGGCGGGTTCGAGGCGTTGCTATCGTTCAACGTCGTCATCGCCGAACGCGGCACCAGCTTTGGTTTGCCAGAAACCAATTTCGGGCTGTTCCCGGGAATGGGTGCGCATTGTTTCCTGTCGCGCAGGCTCGGGTCGGCCCGCGCCGAGCAGATGATTCTGAGCGGGCGCAGCTATAGCGCCGAGGAGCTCTACGACCTCGGGATCGTCCACGCGCTGGCCGAGCCGGGCGAGGGGCGCGTTGAAGTCGAACGCTATATCCGCCACAATCGCCGGCGTCACAGCGGGCATTGCGCGATCTACGAAGCGTCGCGCTCGGTCAATCCGCTCCCGCTCGGCGAACTTGAGGCGGTCGTCGACCTCTGGGCGGATGCCGCGCTGCGACTGAGTGCCGGCGATCTTAAACTGATGCGACGGCTGGTCGGGGCGCAGACCCGCTTGCTCGGCAAGGTCCAGTCTTGATCCTCGCGGTCAGGATCCGGACCGCGTCCTGACCGCGGCCCCGTCGGCAAGCATGGCTCCGACCGAGCTTGCCGGCATCGGGTGCGCGAGGAGATAGCCCTGTACCGCATCGCACCGCGTGCGGCGCAATTGGTCGAGCTGCGCCTGCGTCTCGATTCCCTCCGCGACCGTTCGCATCCCGAGCTTCGCGGCCAGGTCGATCACCGTCTGGACGATCGCCACAGAGGCGGGGTTCTGGTCGAGATCGACGATAAACGACCGGTCGATCTTGAGCGTCTGGAACGGGAATTTGGTCAGGTAGCTGAGCGACGAATAGCCGGTGCCGAAATCGTCCAATGTCGTCTGCACGTCGAGCCGGTTGATCGCATCGAGCGCGGCGAGCGATGCCTCGATGTCTTCGAGCAGCACCGATTCGGTCACTTCGAGTTCGAGGCGTCGCGCGGACAGTCCGCTGCTCGCCAGCGCGCCTAGGATGAGTTGCGTCAAATTGGCCGAGCGCAATTGCACCGGCGAGAGATTGACCGCGATCTGGACGTCCGTCGGCCAGGCGCTGGCGATCCGGCATGCCTCGCGGATGACCCAGCCGCCGATCGTGACGATCAGGCCGTTGTCCTCGGCGATCGGAATGAATTCGGCAGGCGAGATCGCGCCGTAGCGACGGTTGGTCCAGCGCAGCAGCGCCTCGCACGATACGATGCGGTCGCCCGCGAGGTCGAAGATCGGCTGGAACACCAGATGGAATTCGCCGCGTACGAGCGCGTCCTGCATTTCCGCCGCCAGATCGCGGCTGCGTTCGATCTTTTCGTCCATCACCGGCTCGTACACGCACATCTGGCCGCGGCCGCCGTCCTTGGCGCGGTACAGAGCGAGATCGGCGTTCTTCAGCAGCGTATCCGCATCGGTGCCATCGCGCGGCGCCACCGCGATCCCGAGCGACGCACCAACCCGCAACATCCGGCCGTCATGGTGGACCGGTTGTTCGACCAGCGTCAGGATCGTCCGCCCGAGCGCGAGGGCGTTGTCATGGTCACGGACCGTACTGACCACGGCAAACTCGTCGCCGCCCAGTCGTGCCACGATTCCCTCGGTGCCGAATGCGTCGTTCAGCCGGCGGGCGACGCCGGCGAGCAGCGCGTTGCCGGCAAGATGCCCGAACGAATCGTTGATCTCCTTGAAGCGATCGAGGTCGATCCAGTGAAGCGCGAGGCGGTCATCGTTATAGTGCAGCGCCTGCATCCGGGCTTCGAACTGTTCGCGAAACGCGGTCCGGTTGGCTACCCCGGTCAGGTCGTCGCGGCGAGCGACCGCCGCATGGTGATCGGCGATCGCCGCCTTTTCACGCGACACCAAAGTGGCCTTCAGAATCACGCCATAGGTTTGCAGCGTGATATCCATCATCGCCACCACGAACAGCAGGATGACGACCGCCAGCACGATCTTGAGCGTCTCGACCGACAGGAACAGCCCGATCGCCAGCGGCACCGACGCAAACAGCAGTTGCGACAGGGCGATCCACGGTCGACCGGCGTTGCGTCCGGCGATCCCGGCAGCGTAGCCGATCGTCGTCGTTACCGCGAGGAGCTGCAACACGCCATCATCGGTGCGCACCAGCGTCAGCAGGCCGAAAATACCGAGCAAGGCCGAATAGCAGAGCGCACCCGATCGATAGAGTATTTCGCGGCGGGTCGTCTTGCGCGCGATAGCCTCGACCGACGGTTCCACACGAGCCCGGGCCGCGTCGACAATCCGGATCGCGGCGACGAGCACGATCGCCGCTGCACACACCATGATCAGGCGATCGGCACTCATCAACGCCACGATCGCGGTGATCGCACCGCTCGACAGCGCGCCGATCACCAGCGACCGGGGGGACGCATAGAGCGATTCGACCAACGTCTCGCGGACGGCGGCGGCAATCGCCTGATCGGACCGACGCAGTTGTCGCAGCCGAGAAACGAGACCCGTCACTCAGCTATCTCCGCACGGCAGGTTTGTACAAGGTGCGAAGACATACGGGAGGTGGTCACAGGGTGCCGCATAACACGGCGTGGTCGACTATGGCGAAGGCAAATGCCGAAGCAGTCTGCGGCCGACGGCCCGCACGAGCCGAGCGCACGGACAGGATGCAGACGTTTGCATCCGACGAGGGCTGGCAGCCGGGACCGATTGCGCTATCGGGCGAGATCTGTTCCTCGACGCGATCGTTCCCAACGCCGTATGAAACCGCTGCCTTCCCGTTTGCGTCGCCTCGACGATGCGCTCGCCGACCTGCCGTTCGACGAGCCGATGCTGCTTACCGAACTCGACGGGTTCCTGACCGGTGTACTGCTGTGCCCAGAGCCAATCCCGCAGGCAGAGTGGCTGCAGGGCGTCTGGGGTATCGACGACGGCAGCGGTCCGCCATTCGAGGATCCGCTCGATGTCCAGTGGTTCGTCGATGCGATCACCGCCCGCTGCACCGAGATCGTTCGCGATCTCAGCCGCGGCAAGCCTCAGCCCCTATTCGACATCGACGAGCGCAATGGCGACGTTCTCTGGGAGTTGTGGATCGACGGGTTTGCCGAAGCGATGGCATTGCGGCCCGCAATATGGGCGACCTTGGCCGCTGGCGAAGACGACGTCGCAGACGCGTTGGCGCAAGTGTCGGTGCTGATCGACATCGCTCGCAACGATACGTCGCTCGACAGTTTGGCGATCAACGACCTTGAAGTGCGTGCCCATACCGATCTGGTCGACCTGATTGCGCGGTTGCACGGCGCCGGAATGCGCGCGGGCAGTGCGGCCTTGGCGATGCCGATCAAGACGATACCGACCAGGATCGGCCGGAACGATCCCTGTCGTTGTGGTTCGGGCAAGAAATCGAAGCGGTGCTGTGGATAGGGTTGCGGACAAGGCGACGGTCGCGGTCGCGTCTCCGGTGATGCCGCAGATGCCTGGCATCACGGTGTCGTCGACGCTGACCGCGCAGTCACACCCGCCGCGTCGATCCTCGTCATTCTCCACGACTTCGCGTTGAGCGGGACTGGACGCGTCGGCGCCCGCCTTGCCGTAGCATGGGCACGACCCGGGGTCACGGTCCGAATTTGCGCAGCGCTCTTCGCCGTGAACAGCGATCGCTCTGCCGGCGGCACCCATTCGCGCTCGCCGTGCGCAATAATGAGATACCGCGGCGGCCGCGCAAGGTCAGGCTCGGCGGATCAATCTCCTGTAGAGATGCGGGTTCACCCCGAGGCGCTATCGGGATGCGCCAAAGATGAACGATTTCTCACGGAACGCAGGCAGGGCCTCGCCGGTATCTCCTGTCCAAACCCTGTCTAAGAGGAAAACTGGGATGCGTCTTGCCCCTTTGTTCGCGCTTCCGCTGCTTGTGATGTCGGCCTCGCCGGTGCTCGCCAAGGGCTGCATTCGCGGTGCCGCGGCGGGCGGCGTCGGCGGCCATTTCGTCGGCAAGGGGCATGCGGTGATAGGCGCGGCCGCCGGCTGCGTGATCGCGCATCATCACTATGCCAAGCAGGCCCGCGCGCAAAAGGCTGCGGCTCGCGCACATAACTGATGAGCGAGCGAACGGGGCGGGGCGTTTGCTGCCGCCTCGTTCCGACATCGTGTACCGAAGGGCATATCGACATCGATTTCCGTCGGTCGCCAGCCACTTGCGTTGATAGCGCTTTCCACGCCCGCATCGACCGCCTAAGCGATGGCTTCCCCGGGGGGCCGCTGACGCGCGGCTGAGAGGTGGGCTGCAGCCCATGACCCGCTGAACCTGATCCGGCTTATACCGGCGTAGGGAGGGTCTGCGGCTGGCCCGTCGTCCCTCCGATTGGAGTGGATGTGAGCGTTTTTGATTTATGGTTTTGATCGTCGCGTCGCAGCATCGGGCGCGGGGGCGTGCCGTCGTTATGGCGCTCTCGGCCACGCTCATCACATCCGCGGCCGCAGCGCAGGTCGCCGCTGAACCAGACGCGCCGACCGAGATCCGCGTCGTCGGCAAACAGGACCCCGCCGGTCTGCTCCCCGACCAGAAGGTGCCGCGTGCGCAAAGCGCGATCTCCGCCGACTTCATCGTAAAACAGGCGCCGACGCTCAACGCGTTCCAGTTAGTGACGCTGCTCCCCGGCGCCAATGTCGCGTCGAGCGATCCATACGGCCTCTCGACCAGCTCCAGCCTGACGCTGCGCGGCCTTGGCCAGGACGAGATCGGCGTCTTGATGGAGGGCGCGCCGCAGAACGACATCGGCTATTACTACGCCTACCCATCGCAGTTCGCCGATCCCGAGAACCTCAAGCGTATTTCGCTGGCGCAAGGCTCGGTGGATATCGACTCACCGACGCTTGGCGGGGCGGGCGGGCTGTTGTCGCTCGCGCTCGACGATCCGAAGGCGCGTCCCGGCGCGCTCGTCGACCTGTCATTAGGTAGCTATGCGGCGCGGCGCGGCTTTTTCCGCGTCGATAGCGGCACCATCGGCAATACCGGGTTGAAAGCCTTCCTGTCCTATTCGAACACCCGCGCCGACAATTGGCGCGGCGCCGGCTACGATACGCGCCAGCATGTCGACGCGAAGCTGCTCAACGAATGGGGCGCCGGCAACCGCGCCAGCCTCGCGCTGTCGTATAACGACGCGAACTCGTCGAGTTACCCCAGCCCGACGCTTGCCGAATGGACCGCGCGGGGTCGCAAGTTTAACTACGACACGCGCTACACCGCCGGGAATACCAACTATTGGCGTCTGTACCGTGCACCCTTCCGCAATCTCTACGCGGCCGCGCCGGTCCACCTGGTGCTGTCCGACCGGCTGGTGCTCGACACCACTACCTATCTTCAATTTGGTTACGGCAACTCGCCCTACGGGACACAGCTGACCACCGAGGGAAATTTCCTCGGCACCGATGAACTGACCCAGCCGATTACCCTCCCCGGCGCGGTCGATGGCATGGCGACCGTGCTCGGCAATTATACCGGCGATCAGATGCGCGTCGGCAACGTCGGCAAGCTGACGCTGAACAGCGGCATGCACACGCTCACGGCCGGGCTCTGGTTCGACTACGGCACAGACCGTGTCACGCAATCATACACCTCGATCGATGCGGACGGGCAGCCGGTCGATCGCTGGGGCTATCGCGCCAAGGCGATCCGCACCGCCGATGGCCGCCTGCTTGCCTATGAGAACCAGCGCACCGTTACCGTGACGAAGGCCTTCTTCCTTGCCGACAGCATCGCGCTGACGCCGCGGCTCACGGTCGACGCCGGATTCAAGGGCGTGACCGTGCTGCGCAATGGGCATAACTATTTGCCCGGGCCGCAAAACAGAGTGCGCAACAACAGCTTCGCGGCGCTGCCCCGCGCGGCGATCCATTACCGGCTCGACGACCGCCAGCAGCTGTTCGCCAACATCACCACCAACTTCCGCACCCCCAATGAATTCACGCTCTACAACAGCTACGCCGGTGGCGCGGTGGTCGTGCAGGGGACGAACGCACTCAAGAACGAATATTCGGTCTCGCAGGAGATCGGCTACCGCTTCATCGGCGAGCAGCTCTCCGTCTCGGTAACGGGCTTTCATTACACATTCCGCAACCGCCAACTCGCGACCGTGGTCGACCAGGGCGGGGCGCAGGTGAACGCCACGATCAATGCTGGCGGACAGACCTCGTACGGCGTGGATGCGGAGATCGACTACCGCCCGGTCGCTGGTGTCAGCCTCTACCTTTCCGGCGAATATCTGCGCGCCCGGATCAACGACGACCTGCCGGTCGGTGCGGATTTCCTGCCGACCAGCGGGCGCCGCGCGGTGTCGAGCCCGACCGTCCAGTTCGGCGCCGGCGGGACCTATGACGATGGCCGGTTCTTCGGCAGCGTCGCATCGAAATATATCGGCAGCCAATATGCGACCTTCATGAACGACGAGTCGATCAAGGGGTATGCAACGCTCGACCTGTCGGTCGGCATGCATCTCGCCGACTGGCTCGACGGGAAGCGTACCGACCTGCGCGTCAACGCGATCAATGTCACCGATCCGCACGTTCTGGCCGGCGTGCAGTCGGTCAGCTCGAACGCGCGGGACACGATCGGACGCAACGGTACGGTCATCGCGGGCGCCCCCCCGGCCTATTATGTCGGCAGCGGTGCGGCGGTCATGGCGACGATCTCGCGGGCATTCTGAGGTGGCGACTGAGCCTGCTCACCTCGTTCACGGCATGGGCACCGCGATGGAGGCGCCGACTTGGCCCGCGATCACCGCGGAGGAAGCCGCGGCGGTGATCGCACGTTTTCCGTCGGCGGGGCGGATGACCGGCCAGCACTGGCATTCCCCGCGGCCATTCTCCGCCGCGACGCTGGTACACACGACGCAGGGCGCGTTCCTGCTGAAACGCCATTCGCGCGGTGTTCGCACGACCGAGGGGCTCGCCGAGGAACATGCGTTCATCGCGCACCTTGCCGGCGCAGGCCTGGCGGTGCCCGAGGTGATGGTAACCGCGGACGGCGCGACGGCGGTGGCGAGCGTCGCATGGTCGTACGAACTGCACCGTGCGGCACCAGGCGCGGACCTGTACCGCGACAGCCTGTCGTGGACGCCGTTCGCGTCGCACGCGCATGCGCATGCCGCTGGGGTGGCGCTTGCGACGCTGCACGAGGCAGCACGCAGTTTCTCCGCACCGGCGCGTCGCGCTCAGCCGCTGGTGGCCAGCTTTACCATCCTCCCCGCCGCCGACCCGGTGGCCGCGGCCGAAACCTATGTCGCTGCACGCCCTGCTCTGGCGGCGTTTCTCGCACCGCGTCCTTGGCGACGCGAACTCGCCCGGCTGTTCGCCGCCTTGGGGCAGGGGCTCGCCCCGTTGCTCGCCGGGCAGGTCTCGCTGTGGACTCACAACGACTGGCATCCGTCCAACCTGCTCTGGGGGCGGGACGGCCGTGTCGAAACCGTGTTCGACTTTGGGCTCGCCGACCGCACCTGCGCGGTCCATGACATCGCTACCGCAATCGAGCGCACGGCTCTTCACTGGCTCGATCTGGGGCAGGGGACGGACGACATTGCCGATCCCGACGCGGCGCTGGCGCTGCTTGCCGGCTATGCCACGGTCGTACCGCTCGACGGTGAAGATATCGCGGCAATCATCCGCCTCCTGCCGCTGGTCCACATAGAGTTCGCTCTGTCGGAGATCGATTATTTTACGGCGGTGGTCGAAGACGAGGACTCGGCCGCGCTCGCCTGGGACGGCTATCTGATCGGCCATGCCGCGTGGTTCCTGTCCGATCCGGGCCAAGGGCTTATCCGTGCGATCGAAGCTGGGGCTGCCTCGCGATGACCGCGTTCGAGATCATCGCGGTCGCCGTCAGCGTTGCCGGCATCTGGCTGACAGCCACCCGTCGGATGCTGTGCTGGCCGGTCAACCTCATCGCCTGCGCGCTCTATTTTAAGCTGTTCCTCGAAGTCCGGCTCTACGCCGACATGGTGCTGCAGGCGCTGTTCGGATGCGCGATCCTGTACGGCTGGGCCGCCTGGCGCCGTGGCAAGGACGACGCTGGTGACGTCGTCGTCGCCCCACTACGTCCTGGGGACGCGCTCGCAGGTCTCGTCGCCGGCGCGCTTGGTGCGGTTGCGATCGGCTCGTTCACGAGCCGCTACACCAATGCCGCGCTTCCGTGGATGGACGCCGGGCTCAGTAGCTTCAGCCTTGTCGCCCAATATTGGACCGCACGCCGCTACACCGCCAATTGGCTGCTCTGGATCGCCGTCGACATCCTCTATGTCGGGATGTTCATCGTCAAAGGCCTGATGCTGACCGCAGGGCTGTACGCGGCGATGATCGGGCTCGCCGTGATCGGCTACCGCCGCTGGCGCAGCGCCGCGCGGTCCGCGTCAGCCTGATCTCGCATCGAAGCCCACGCAGTCGGCTCACCAGCGCTTCAGGCCGCCGAACAGGATCTCGTTGCGGCTCAGGCGCCTCTCTACGTTATTGGCACAGCCGTCGGCCAGTATCGGCACGGTCGTTCACGGCCTCCCCACGGAGGGGGGATTGGATCGCGCCTTTCCCACCAAGTGATCCTGACCCCTGGCGTTGGTCATTCCCAAATACCCCGGCAATGCCGGCCGATGCGAAATCTGCGTAGTTCCCGAGGGTCTCCGCACGGCGACGCAGCCCGTAGACCGTTTTGGCAATGGCGCAGCGAGCTACCGAGCGATCGCAATTCGAGAGTCCGCTGTAACGCACGTCGACGGAGATCTTGCGATGACGGTCAAGGACCATGTTTCGACAGGCGGCAGGCATGCGGTGATCCTGTGCCATCCCGACTCGTCTAGCTTCAATCATGCCATCGCGGACGCCTATTGCGACGCCGTCCGCGCGACAGGGCAGGCGGTCGTGCTGCGCGATCTCTATGCGATCGGGTTCGATCCGGTCCTGAAGGCTGAAGAGCGACCGACCCGCATCGCAGCCTCATACGGCCAAGATGTGCTCGACGAGATCGAGCGTATCAGGGGCTGCGACGTGTTCGTGCTGATCTATCCGATCTGGTTCGGGACCCCGCCGGCGATGCTCAAGGGCTATGTTGAACGCGTGTTCGGTGCAGGCGTGCAGCCCGACGCGGTGCAAGGGCGCGTCCGCACCGATCTTCTCGGTCGCAAGCGGCTGCTCAGTTTCTCAACCTCCGCCGCGAGCAAGGTCTGGCTAGACGAGCAAGGGCAGGGCCAGGGTCTCAACAGCGTGTTCGATCAGTATCTGGTCCATGCGTTCGGGATGCGATCGCAGGAGCATCGGCGCTTTGCGCATATCGTGCCGGGGCTGAGCGCGCGCTTCGCCGATCAGTATCTGCGCGAGGTGGCGGTACAGGCGCGGCGGACCTGCGCGCAGATCGCGTTCGGCGACGAGGCACTGCTGGCCGACCCCGCCATCGTCACCCGGATGGCGGGGTGAATCCTCCGCATCTTCAAGGACAATCCATGACCCATATGATGCACGCCGCCGTCGTCGAGGCGTTCGGCAAACCGTTGACCCTGCGCGAGTGGCCGGTGCCGAGCGCGGGGCCGGGGCAGATCCTCGTCAAGACCGAGGCGTGCGGGGTGTGTCACACCGACCTGCACGCCGCACGCGGCGACTGGCCGGTCAAACCGGTACCGCCGTTCATTCCCGGCCATGAGGGGATCGGGATCGTCGTCGAGGTCGGCGCGGGCGTGACGACCGTGAAGCGCGGCGACCGGGTCGGTGTGCCGTGGCTCTATTCCGCCTGCGGTCACTGCGAATACTGCTTGTCCGCCTGGGAGACGGTGTGCGCCGAGGCGCAATTCGGCGGTTATACGCGCAATGGCGGGTTTGCGGAATATATCCTCGCGGACCCGAATTACGTCGCGCACATCCCCGTAGGCCTGTCCGCGGTCGAGGCGGCGCCGATCATCTGTGCGGGGATCACCACGTATAAGGGCATCAAGGAGACCGCGGCACGGCCGGGCGAGTGGATCGCGATCTCAGGCGTCGGCGGGCTAGGGCATCTGGCGGTGCAATATGCCAAGGCGATGGGGTTGCGGGTCGCCGCGGTCGATGTCGACGCGGGCAAGCTCGCGCATGCCGAGGCGCTGGGCGCGGACCTGATGGTCGACGCGCGACAGTCCGTTGCGATCGCGGCGCTGAAGGACGGCACCGGCGGCGGCGCGCACGGCGTCCTGATCACCGCGCCGTCGCTGACCGCGTTCAACCAGGGCGTGGCGATGACGCGCCGGCGTGGGACGTGCGTGCTCGTCGGCTTGCCGCCAGGCGACTTCCCGCTGCCGCTGTTCGACGTGGTGGCGAACTGCATCACCGTGCGCGGCTCGTTCGTCGGCACGCGCAAGGACATGGCCGAGGCGCTCGCCTTTGCCGCCGACGGCAAGGTCAAGGCGGATATCGAGGTGCAGCCGCTGTCGGCGATCAACGCCGTCTTCGACCGGCTCGAACACGGCCAAGTCGCGTCGCGCGTTGTCCTCGATTTCGGGAGCCAGACATGAGCGATCTGGCGACCCATTCGTCGGTCCCGGCACCGACCAGGGCTCACCCGCTTTCGCCCGACATGCTGCGCCGGATGGACGCCTATTGGCGCGCCGCGAGCTATCTGTCGGTCGGGCAGATCTATCTGCGCGACAATGCGCTGCTCGAACGGCCGCTGACGATCGCCGACGTCAAGCCGCGGCTGCTCGGCCATTGGGGGACGACGCCGGGGCTGAATTTCCTCTACGTCCATCTCAACCGGCTGATCGTCGAGCATGACCTCGACATGATCAACATCATCGGGCCGGGGCATGGCGGCCCCGGGCTGGTCGCGAACACCTATCTGGAGGGCTCGTACACCGAACGCTATCCGGCGATCGAGCGGAGCCGCAGCGGCATGCACCGGTTGTTCCGGCAATTCTCGTGGCCGGGCGGGATCCCGAGCCATGTCGCACCCGAGACGCCGGGATCGATCCATGAGGGCGGCGAGCTCGGCTATTCGCTGGCGCATGCCTATGGCGCGGCGTTCGACAATCCGGACCTGCTGGTCGCGTGCGTGGTCGGCGACGGCGAGGCGGAGACGGGCGCGCTAGCGGCGAGCTGGCACTCGAACAAGTTCCTGAACCCCGCGCGCGACGGCGCGGTGCTGCCGATTCTGCACCTCAACGGCTTCAAGATCGCCAACCCGACGATCCTGGCGCGGATCGACGGGCATGAGCTCGACGCGTTGCTGCGCGGCTATGGGCATGAGCCCTATTATGTCGGGGGTAGCGATCCCGCCGCCGTCCACCAGCAGCTCGCCGCGGCGCTCGACAAGGCGCTGGCGCGGATCCAGGCGATCCAGGCCGCGGCGCGCGTGCCGGGCGCGACGCCGGCGCGGCCGCGCTGGCCGATGATCGTGTTCCGCACGCCCAAGGGGTGGACCGGGCCGAAGATCGTCGACGGCAAGCCGGTCGAGGGCACATGGCGCGCGCACCAGGTGCCGATCGCGGATTTCAAGGATCCCGAGCATCTGCGCCAGCTCGAGGAGTGGATGCGCAGCTATCGCCCCGAGGAGCTGTTCGACGCGTCGGGCAAGTTCCTCGCAGAGTATGCGTCGCTCGCGCCGACCGGGCATCGGCGGATGGGATCGAACCCGCATGCCAATGGCGGCGAGCTGATGGTGCCGCTGTCACTGCCCGATTTCCGGGCGTATGCGGTGCCGGTCGAGGCACCGGGCCAGGTGAAGGCCGAGGCGACGCGCGTGCTCGGCCGCTATCTGCGCGACGTGATGAAGCTCAACCTGGCGACGGTGAATTTTCGCCTCTTCGGTCCGGACGAGACCGCATCGAACCGGCTCGCCGACGTGTACGACGTGTCGGGCAAGGTCTGGATGGCGGAGGTCGAGCCGGTCGACGAGCATCTCGGCCCCGATGGCCGGGTGATGGAGGTGCTGAGCGAGCATCTGTGCCAGGGCTGGCTCGAGGGATATCTGCTGACCGGGCGGCACGGGCTGTTCTCGTGTTACGAGGCGTTCGTCCACATCGTCGATTCGATGGTCAACCAGCATGCGAAATGGCTGAAGGTCACGCGCGGCATCCCGTGGCGGCGGCCGATCGCGTCGCTCAACTATCTGCTGACCTCGCATGTCTGGCGGCAGGATCATAACGGGCTGTCGCACCAGGATCCGGGGTTCATCGATCATGTCGCGAACAAGACCGCCGACGTCGCGCGGATCTATCTGCCGCCAGATGCGAACTGCCTGTTGTCGGTCGGCGATCACTGCCTGCGCAGCCGCGGCTATGTGAACGTGATCGTCGCGGGCAAGCAGCCCGAATGGCAATGGCTCGGGATCGACGCGGCTGTCCGACACTGCACCGCGGGCGCGGGGATCTGGGACTGGGCGGGCGACGATGCCGACCCCGACGTGGTGATGGCCTGTGCGGGCGACGTGCCGACGCTCGAGACGCTGGCGGCGGTGACGATGCTGCGGGCCTATGTGCCGGACATCCGGATTCGGGTGGTGAACGTCGTCGACCTGATGGTGCTGCAACCGCGATCCGAGCATACGCACGGGCTCGACGCGCGCGAGTTCGATGCGCTGTTCACGACCGACAAGCCGGTGATCTTCGCGTTCCACGGCTATCCGGCGATGATCCACAAGCTGACCTATCGACGCACCAACCATGCGAACATCCATGTCCGCGGCTATAAGGAGATGGGCACGACGACGACGCCGTTCGACATGGTCGTGCTGAACGATCTCGATCGCTACCGGTTGGCGCTCGACGCGATCGAGCGGATTCCGCGGCTGCGCGATCATGTTCCGCGCGAGACCGCGCGCTATTGGACGACGATGGAGCGGCACAAGCTGCATATCGCCGAAGAGGGCGACGATCTGCCGGAGGTGCGTGACTGGCAATGGTCGCGCTAGTGGCGGGCGCGGTCGTTCTGGCGCTCAACAGCGGGTCGTCGTCGCTGAAATATGGGCTGTACGCGGTCGACGAGGCGGCAGTCCTGCTGGTTGGCGGGACGATCGAGACGACCGACGACCATGGCCATGTCTTCGACGCGATCGAGAAGACGGTGCAGGGGTGGCCGGCACCGACGGTAATCGGCCACCGGATCGTACATGGCGGGCCGCACCGCGACGCGCATTGCCGGATCGACGATGCGGTGATGGCGGATCTCGCGACGGCGTGCGCGTTCGCACCGCTGCACGGGCCGGCGTCCCTCGCGCTGATCCGCGCGGCGGCGGCGCGCTATCCGGGGGTGCCGCAGGTCGCGTGTTTCGATACCGCGTTCCATGCGGGGATGCCCGATATCGCCACGACGCTGCCGATCCCGCGCGCCTACCAGGCAAGCGGGATCCGTCGCTATGGCTTCCATGGGATGTCGTGCGAGTCGATCGTGAGCCAGCTCGGCGGCGAGCTGCCCGCGCGGCTGGTGATCGCGCATCTCGGCAATGGCGCGAGCGTGACGGCGGTGCGCGATGGCCGGTCGATCGACACCAGCATGGGGCTGACCCCGGCCGGCGGCGTGATGATGGCGACGCGGACGGGCGATCTCGATCCGGGCGTGCTGCTGCACCTGTTGCGCGAGACGGGGCTGGACGCACCTTCGCTGGCGACGCTGGTCGATCATGCATCGGGCATGGCCGGGATTTCGGGTGTGTCGGGGGACATGCGAATTCTGCGCGCCGCCGCGACCGATGAGGCCGACCTCGCGATCCGCATGTTCGAGCGATCGGTGTGCAAGCAGATCGCAGCGATGATCGCCTCGCTCGGGGGTGCGGACATGCTCGTGCTGACCGGCGGAATCGGCGAGCATGACGCGCCGACGGCGCGCGCGATCCGGGCGGGGCTGGCATGGGTGCCGGGGTTGGACATCCGGATACTGCCCTCGCAGGAGGATGTGCAGATCGCGCGTCACGCCGCCACGCTCGCCTGACGCAACGCGGGGATTACGTGTTTTCCGATGCCCGACTCCGTGGCCGGCTCGCGATATTGTCTTGATGTGGATCAGCTCTCCAGACCCCGCATCGTGCGGCAGCGGGCGCGGACCAGCGGGGAATTTGCGATGAACGCCGTCCAGACCGAGATGCTCTATGTCCAGCGCCGCCTCGCTGCCACGCGCGCGATGGCCGATGCGGCGGCAGGGCCGTGTGCGCGCGCCGCACACGAGACGCTCGCGCGGTTGTACGCCGCTCGTCTCAGCGCACTCGCCGCTGCGGTGCCATGCCTGATCGCCGAGCCTGCGGTCGCGCCCCCGCGCCGCGCGGTCTTGCCGGTCTTGGCACCGGCGTTGCGCCGCGGGGCGCCGCGGGCTCGTTTGACGCTGAAGCTCGCCAGCTGATCTAGCCTCCGGGCCTGCGACCCGCGATCGAAGCGGCGATTGCGGTGAGGAGGGGGGCGTCGCCCGCGGCGCGGTCGAGCAGGCGGTCGCCATTGCGTTCGGCCGCGTGGACCAGCGCGGGCGCGGGGGCGGTGCCGAGCAGGATCGCGCCGCCACGCCACCCCGATCGTCGCATCGCGTGGAGCGTGTCCATGCCACTGCCGCCGATATCGACGACTATGCAGGCGACCGCGCGCGAGCGGGGATCGGCGAGCAGCGCCGCGCCGGTCGCGTAGGAGCGCACGTCATAGCGTTCGGAGAGCAGCATGATCTGGCGTGCGCGGCGGAGCGCGGGATCGCCATCGACCAGCGAAACGGCGATGCCGTCATGCGGCGGGGTTGGATGGTGGATCATCAGGCGTCCTTGTCGGACCCTGGATGCCATGCGTGTCCGCAGTCGTCTGTACGTAGTAGGCGAGGGTCTCAGCCCGGGTCGACAGGGTCGTCGCCCAACCCCGCCGCAAACGCGATGCGGAGGACGTCCGACAGGCTGCGTGCGGCCAGCTTGTCCATCAGGTTGGCGCGGTGGACTTCGACCGTGCGCGTGGCGATGTCGAGGTCGAACGCGATCAGCTTGTTCGGACGGCCGAGCACCATGCCGTCGAGCACGTCGCGTTCGCGCGGGGTGAGCGCGGCGAGCCTGATGCGCGCCTCGACCGCGGCGAGCTGCTCCCGGTTCGTCCGTGCGGCGTGTGCGAGCGCGGTCTCGATCGCGGCGAGCAAGGCGGTGCGTTCGAACGGCTTTTCAAGAAACTCGATCGCGCCTGCCTTGATCGCGCGGACCGCCAGCGTGACGTCGCCGTGCCCGGTCAGCATGATCACCGGCAGCGTGATGCCCGACTGGGCGAGCCGCGCCTGGACCTCCAGTCCGTCGAGATCGGGCATTCGGACGTCGAGCAGCACGCAACCACGAGTCTCGCGCGTGACCGCCTTCAGGAACGGCGTGCCGGCGGGATAGGTGCGGACCGCGTAGCCGCCCTTGCGCAGAAGGAAGCCGATAGACTGGCGGATCGCCTCGTCGTCGTCGACGATATGGACGATGCGGGTCGGATCAGTCACCGGTGTAGGCCTCCGTCGGCTGTCTCAGAGGCGTCCGCGCGGGCGGCGAGCGGCACGGTGAAGTGGAAGGCTGTGCCACCGGTGGCGATGCCCTCTGCCCAGATCCGTCCGCCATGCGCCTCGACGATCGTCCGGCAGATCGAAAGGCCGAGCCCCATGCCGTCCTCCTTGGTGGTCGCGAACGCCTCGAACAGGCGGGCGCGCACCGCGGCGTCGATCCCGGTGCCGGTGTCGGCGACGGTGATCTGCATGCAGCCGTCGCGTTCGGGCGCGGTAGCGATCGTCAGCACCTTGTCGCGTGAAGCCGCCATCGACTGGATCGCGTTGCGGATCAGGTTGACGAGCACCTGCTGGATCTGAATGCGATCGACCAGCACCATCGCGCCGCCCTGTGCGACGTGGGTGGCGACGGCAATTCCGGCCTCGCGCGCGCCGAGCAGGCCGAGGCTGGTCGCCTCCTCGACGAGCAGGTCGAGCCGTTCGTCGCGGAACGCGGTATCGCCGCCGTCGACGAACGCGCGGACCCGCCGGACGATCGCCCCCGCCCGCAACGATTGCGCCGCCGCCAGCTCCAGCGCCTCGGCGACGTCGGAAAGCAACGGGGCCAGTACCGCGTCGGGGCTGTCACCGATCATCGCGCGTGCCGCCTCCAGATAATTGGCGATCGCGGTCAGCGGCTGGTTGATCTCGTGCGCCAGCGTCGAGGCCATCGTGCCCATCGCGCTGACGCGCGAGACATGGACGAGCTCGGACTGAAGCTCCTTCAGGCGGCGTTCGGTCGCGCGGCGGTTGGTCAGATCGCGGATGAACCCGGTGAAGATCCGTTCGCCGGCGATCGACGCCTCGCCGACCGCGAGCTCGATCGGGAAGGTCTCGCCGCCCTTGCGCATCGCGCGCTCGAGACGGACGTTGCCGATCACGTGGCGCTCGCCCGTCTCGCGGTAGGTGCGCAGATGCTGGTCGTGATCGCGCGCCTCGGTCTGCGGCATCAGCATCGCGACGTTCTGGCCGATGACGTCGCTCGCCGCATAGCCGAAGACGAGTTCGGCCGCCGCGCTGAACGACGAGACGATGCCGTTTTCGTTCATCACGATCATCGCATCGGGGACGGTGTTCAGGATCGAGCGGAGATGATGTTCGCGCCGCACGATCGCGGCCTCGGCGGCCTTGTCCTGCGTGATGTCGCGGATGACCTTGCCGAACCCACGCAGCGCGCCCGCGTCGTCGTGGAGCGCGGTGATCGTGACGTGCGCGAGGAATTCGGAGCCGTCCTTGCGAACCCGCCAGCTCTCCTCCTCGATCCGTCCGCAGGCGTGCGCGCGCGCGAGGTCGGCGTGCGGCCTGCCTGCGGCGATATCGTCGGCGGGATAGAAGATTGAAAAGTCGCGGCCGATGATCTCCGCCTCAGCCCAGCCCTTGATCCGCTCGGCGCCGCGGTTCCAGATCGTCACGCGGCCCCGCGGATCGAGCATGTAGATCGCATAGGTCGTGGCGCCATCGATCAGCAGACCGAGCTCCTCCGCCAGCGTCGCATCGCCGCCCGCGACGGACCCGGGCGTGTTGTGGCCGTGCGGAGATTGCGACGCGATCATGCGGGCGGTACGATTGCTCGTGGCGCGATGCGGCAATTCATTGAGCGATGGGCCTTGTTCGGCGAACGGTTCCGATCCGCCAGGAGTCGAGGTATCGACAGCCGACATCGCAACATGACCCATGCTAGGCGGTTTAGCCACTATACGCCAATACTCCTTCGATCGCCGTTATCGCAAACAATATTGTTCCGCCAATCCCTAGTCTTGGGTTTATTACTGCAAGCGTTCCCATATACTTGTGGATTGCGCGGCGTGCCATCGCTTAATGCGACAACAAAGTGCAGCACCGGCTGTGCAGCAACAGGTCTCGCGTCATGCCGCCGAATGCCCATTCGCGGATCCGGCTGTGACCGTAGGCGCCGGCGACGACGAGGTCCGCCTCGACCTCGTCGGCGAGGGCTGCGAGCGTGTCGATGCTGGTACCCTTCATCCGAGCGACGACCTTGTCCGCATCGACGCCGTGGCGCGCGAGCCAAGCCGCGGCATCGTCGATCGGTGTGCGCGCGTCGATCGGGTCGATCGCGACCTCGGCGATGACGACGCGGTCGGCGGTGCGGAGCATCGGCAGCGCATCGCTGATCGCGCGGCGGCATTCGCGCGTGTCAGTCCACGCGACCATGACGGTCGAGAAGGTCGCTGTGGCGGGACCGTCAGGAACGACGAGCACCGGGCGGCCGGCGCGCAGAATCAGGTCGCCGGTGTCGGCATGCGTCGCGAGGTCGGTCAAACCAGGCCCTGCGCTTGTGATGATCAGATCGGCGGCGCGCGCCTGCTGTGCGACGACGTGCGCGATGTTGGCCAGCGTCGGGATCGATCGCCATTCGAGACTGTGCCGCGCGAGGCGTTTGTGCGCGTGGAATTCGGTCTTGGCGCGGGCGAGTTCGTCGGCGACGATCTCCCGCTCGATCACCGCATATTCGCCGCCGAGATAGCCGTCGCACGTCGCGATCGGGATCGGCCGGCAGGCCGCGATCCCGATCACCGCGGCGTCATACTGGTCGGCGAGCGTGGCCGCGACATCGAGCAGCGCGGCATTGGGGCGGCCACCATCGAGGTGCACCATCAGGGTCGAATAGGTCATGCGTGCTCTCCCTCCTTGCCGCGTTGTCGGCGTGGGGGAGGGCGAACAAAAGTATCGGGAATTACGCAATGTCGGGACCTGCGTAGTTCCCGAGACTGTCGGCGGACGGCCGCGTCGATAGGATTGCGCGCATCGGTACGGGACCGCCTGCGCCGCGATTTTGGGAGAGTGTCATGTCGCACGACGCAAGACTGCAAGAGGCCGTGCTCGCCGAACTCAACTGGGATCCCAGCGTCCCCGCCGGGCATATCGGCGTGACCGCGAACAACGGCGTCGTCACGCTGAGCGGCCATGCGGGCAGCTATGCGGCCAAATATGCCGCCGAACGCGCCGCGGCGCGCGTCGACGGCGTCAAGGCGGTGGTCGAAGCCATCGAGGTGCAACTAGAGGACCGCTTCAAGCGCGGAGACGAGGCGATCGCCAGCGCAATCGTGGAGCGGCTGTCCTGGGATACGACGATCCCGCACGACAGCGTGAAGGCGCAGGTCGAGGATGGCTGGGTGAGCCTGCGCGGCGAGGTACGCTGGCATTTCGAGCGGGATGCGGCCGAGGCGGCGGTGCGGCCGCTGGCGGGCGTGGTCGGCGTGATCAACCACATCACGCTGAAACCGCGCGTCGACGTGACCGATGTCAGCAACGATATCCGGACCGCGCTGCACCGCTCGTGGTTCTTCGACGGCGACACGATCAAGGTGTCGGTGGATGGGGGCACGGTGCGGCTGACGGGGTCGGTCGATTCGCCGCACGACCGGATGGTCGCCGAGCGCACCGCCTGGGCCGCGCCGGGTGCGGTGAAGGTCGAGAACATGCTTGAGATTGTCTGAGGTTAGGCGCTGTCGTCGGACCACGAACGTCATGTCGTCAACCGGTCCGGTTGGTGGCGCGCGACGCGTCGTGGGGGAGTCTCGACTCAATCCGAGCGACTAGTAGCCAGCTCTTTCGATGGCGAACGTCGATCATCCGATGCGAACGTCAAGCAACTCGCTTCGCCCGGCCTTTTTAAACGCCAGACGAGATGGTCGGGGAGACAGGATTCGAACCTGCGACCCCCTGGTCCCAAACCAGGTGCGCTACCAGCCTGCGCCACTCCCCGACTGCGATGGCCCTTAGCCTCAGCCTTCGCAGTATGGCAAGCGGCTTCGTATCCCGCGGGCCGAAAGACGCTGCCGGGGGCAGCGGGGAGCGCGCGGTACGGTCGTGCGTGCGGCGGGTGCGACGATGCGAGGTTCCGATCGCGGCGCGGCTGTGGCAGAGCCTTCGCATGGGTGGGACATCGAAAACCGCGCGGTTGCGCAATCTCGTGATCGGCGTCGTCGCCATGCTGGCCGGCAGTGGTCCGGCAGCGGCGCAGGACGATGCCGGATTTCAGGCCTATATGGTCGCACTCCGGCAACAGGCGCTTGCCGAAGGCGTCAGCACGCGGACGGTGAATGCGGTGTTTCCAGGCCTGACGCTGAACCAGCGGGTCATCGATCTCGACCGGCAGCAACCGGGTGCAGCCAATCCGAGCGCGGTACCGGCGTTCGCGCCGTATCGCTCGCAGCATGTCGATGCGGCAAGGATTGGGCGCGGTCGCCAGACGTATCAGGCGCAGCGTTATCGTCTGCAGCGGATCGAGCAGCAGACCGGCGTGCCTGAATCGATCATGGTCGCGATCTGGGGGCATGAGACGAATTACGGTAGCTATACCGGCAATTTCGATCTCCTACGGTCGCTCGCCAGCCTCGCCTATGAGGGGCGTCGTCGATCGCTGTTCGCGGGCGAGTTCATCGCCGGGCTTAAGATGCTCGATCGCGGCGTGACGCGCGAGCAGCTCAAGGGAAGCTGGGCAGGCGCGACCGGCAATCCGCAGTTCCTGCCGTCGATCTATCTGCGTCTCGCGCGGGACGGCGATGGCGACGGGCGCGCGGATATCTGGAAAAGTGCGGCCGATACGCTGGCGTCGATCGGCAATTACTTCGTCGATGCCGGCTGGCGCGCGGGGCAGCCCTGGGGCGTTGCGGTCAACGTACCCGCAGCATTCGACCGGTCGCAGGTCCGCAACCGGCTCGTATCGCCCCGTTGCCCGCGCGTTTTCGAACGGCATAGCGGCTGGCGCACGATCGCCGAATGGCGTGCGCTCGGCATCACGCCGCAAGGGCGCAGCCTGCCCGCGGACAGCGTGATGGCGACGCTGCTCGAGCCGGACGGGCAGGGGGCGACCGCGTATCTGCTGACGAGCAACTACCGCGTGATCCTCGATTATAACTGTTCGAACTTCTACGCGCTGTCGGTCGGGCTGCTGGCGGACGCGGTCGAGCGTTAGGCGGAATTTACGCGCAACGCGGGCGTGACGCGGTCGCGCCGCGGGGCTATGACCTGCATCACATCCTGCCCACGGATCGAGTTCCCTTTTGCTCACGGAATACCCCATGAAGAAGCTGATCGTCGCACCGCTCGTCGCCCTCGCGCTGGCGCACCCGTCCATCGCCGCCGCGCCGCAATTCCAGACCGCGGCGCCGATCGCGTATATGGAGGACCTGTCGTCGGGTGCCGTGCTGTTCGCACGCGATGCCGATCGTCGGATGCCGCCGGCGTCGCTCGCCAAGATGATGACGGTCTATGTCGCGTTCGACATGGTGAAGAAGGGCGAGCTGAAGCTCGACCAGATGATGCCGGTACGGCCCGAAACCTGGGCGAAATGGCATGGTCCGTCAGCGGGTTCGACGATGTTCCTGTCGTCGGGTGAGAATGTCAGCGTCGCCAATCTGCTGTACGGCATCGTCACGCTGTCGGGCAACGACGCGTGCATCGTGCTCGCCGAGGGCATTTCGGGGTCGGAGCAGGCCTTTACCGAACGGATGAACCGCAAGGCGGCCGAACTGGGCCTGAAGGACAGCCATTTCGGTACCGCGAACGGCTGGCCCGACAACGGCGTCACCTATGTCACAGCGCACGATCTTGCCAAGCTCGCGGCGGCGACGATCACGAACTATCCTGACCTGTACAAGCAGTTCTACTCGAAGCGCGACTTCACCTGGGGCAAGACGATGGGCGGCAGCGCGATCACCCAGGCGAACCGCGATCCGATCCTCGGTCGCGTCGCGGGCGCCGATGGCCTGAAGACCGGTCACACCGAGGAGGCGGGCTATGGCTTCACCGGCTCGGCGGTGCAGAATGGCCGTCGCCTCGTGATGGTGGTCGCCGGCCTGACCAGCTCGGGTCAGCGCGCCGAGGAATCGGTCCGCTTCATGGAATGGGGCTTCCGCGCTTGGCAGTCCAAGCCGATCGTCGCCAAGGGCAAGATGGTCGAGACCGCCGCTGTCCAGCTCGGCGATTCGTCGTCGGTCGGGCTCGTCGCGCCCAAGGCGCTGACCGTGACGCTGCCCGCCGGCACCTCGCCGGCGATGACCGCCAAGGTCGTTTATGACGGACCGATCAAGGCGCCGATCAAGGCGGGGCAGCATGTCGCCGATCTCGTCGTTACCACGTCCGACGGTCTTCAGCAGACGATGCCGCTGGTTGCCGACAAAGACGTCGGCGAGGCCGGCTTTTTCGGTCGAGCATGGGCAGGACTGACCGGCTTTTTCGGCTGATGACCCTGGCGCCTATAGTGGTGCAGGCATGACGCCGATCATCGGCAACACCGCTGCGCAGGCGGCCTTTCTGGCCGCCATGCGCGGCGGGTCGCTGCATCACGCATGGCTGATCGCTGGGCCGCAGGGCGTCGGCAAGGCGAGTTTCGCGCGCGCCGTGGCGATGCGGATGCTGGCGGATGCGGCCGAACCCGATGACGGGTCTGCCGGGTGGGAGGTTCCGGAAGGAAACCGGACGCGGTCGCTGATGGAGGCCGGGTCGCATCCCGACTTCCGCATACTCGCGCGATTGCCGAAAGATCCGGAAAAGCCCGATCAGGATCTAGCGCGCAGTATCACGATCGCGCAGGTGCGTACGCTGCAACCGCTGTTCGCAACCACGCCGTCGATGAGTCCGCGGCGCGTGGTCGTCATCGACGCGATCGACGATCTGGAGCGGGGCGGTGCCAATGCGCTACTCAAGAATCTCGAAGAGCCGCCCGCGGGGACGATCTTCCTGCTCGTCAGCCACGCGCCGGGGCGGTTGCTGCCAACGATCCGTTCGCGCTGTCGTCTGCTGCGGTTCGAGGCGCTCACCGACGGCGATGTCGCGACCGCGATCCGGACGCTGCAGCCCGACGCTGGCGAGGACGAGGTCGCCGCGCTGGTCCGCGCGAGCGACGGCGCGCCCGGCCGCGCGCTGCGCTATGCCGGGCTCGACATCGCCGCGATCGACGATGCCATCGCCGCGATCGCACAGGACGGCGACCGCGATAACGGACGCCGGTTGAAGCTCGCCAAGGCGCTGGGGCTCAAGGCGGCGCAACCGCGCTACGAGGCATTTCTCGACCGCGCGCCCGCGTTTATCGCCGACGCGGCACGGACCCGGTCGGGGCCGGCGCTGCGCGCCGCGCTCGATGCGCACGCCGCTGCGCGCGAGCTGGCGGGGGCTGCGATCGGCCTGTCGCTCGACGCGCAGGCGACCGTGTTCGAGATGGCGGGGATCGTCGCGACATTACGCCAGTGAGCGCCTGCACAGGCTTCACCTGATCGGGCCGATGCTCTAGGAGCGCGGCATGGCCGACCCTTTCTATATCACCACCGCAATCCACTATCCCAACGGCCGTCCGCATATCGGCCACGCGTACGAGATGGTCGCCGCGGATGCGATCGCGCGCTTCCAGCGTCAGGCCGGGTGCGACGTGCTGTTCCAGACCGGCACCGACGAGCATGGCCTCAAGATGGTCCAGACCGCGCGCGAGCGCGATATCACGGTGCGCGACCTTGCTAACGAAATGTCGTCCTATTTCCATGAGATGGCGGATCGTCTTGGCATCTCGTACGACCGTTTCATCCGCACCGTCGACGAGGATCACTACGCCGCGAGCGCCGCGATCTGGCAGGCGATGGCGGACGCCGGCGACCTGTATCTTGATCGGTACGAAGGCTGGTATTCGGTCCGCGACGAGGCGTTCTACGACGAATCCGAACTGACCGGGGAGGGCGATGATCGCCGCTCGCCGCAGGGTACGCCTGTCGAATGGACCGCCGAGGAGACCTGGTTCTTCCGCCTGTCGAAATATCAGCAGCCGTTGCTCGACCTCTTCGCCGCCAACCCCGATTTCATCCGCCCCGAGAGCCGTCGCAACGAGGTGATGCGCTTCGTCGAGGGCGGGCTGAAGGATCTGTCGGTCTCACGCACCAGCTTCGACTGGGGCGTGCCGGTGCCCGGCAGCCCGGGACACGTCATGTATGTCTGGGTCGATGCGCTCACCAACTATCTG
The DNA here is from genome assembly GCF_001421805.1 of Sphingomonas sp. Leaf34. Classification (GTDB taxonomy): domain Bacteria; phylum Pseudomonadota; class Alphaproteobacteria; order Sphingomonadales; family Sphingomonadaceae; genus Sphingomonas. The sequence continues at coordinate 193,199 of NZ_LMLC01000002.1, forward strand.
ACCGGGATCGGTTATCCCAACATGACCGGCGACAAGGCGAAATACTGGCCGGCGGATATCCATCTGATCGGCAAGGACATCGTCCGCTTTCACGCGGTCTACTGGCCGGCGTTCCTGCTGTCGGCAGGGATTCCCTTGCCGAAAAGCGTGTTCGGCCATGGCTTCCTGCTGACGCGTGGCGAGAAGATGTCGAAATCGGTCGGTAACGTCGTCGACCCGATGGCGCTGGCGGATGCGTTCGGCGTCGACGCGCTGCGCTATTTCTTCCTCCGCGAGGTCAGCTTCGGCCAGGACGGCAGCTATTCGCCCGAGGCGATCGTGATGCGGGTAAATGCCGAGCTGGCGAACAGCTTCGGCAACCTCGCGCAGCGGACGTTGTCGTTTATCGCCAAGAACCTGAGCGGTGAGTTTCCCACGGCTGGTGATGCTCAGGACGCCGACGGGATGCTGATCGAAGAGGTCGTCGTCGCCTGCGCCGGGTTGAAGTCGGGCTTCACCGATCTCGCGCTGTCGCAAGGCATCGAGGCGTGGATGCGCGGCGTGTTCGCGTGCAACCAGTATATCGACGCGCAGGCCCCCTGGGCGTTGCGCAAGACCGATCCCGAGCGGATGCACGCGGTGCTCCGCACGCTGGTTCGCGCGATCCGCATGCTGGCGATCGCGATCCTGCCGGTCGTGCCCGAGTCCGCGGGCAAGGTCCTCGATCAGATCGGCGCGACCGAGCGCGACCATGCGGCGATCGACGATGACGGCTGGTACGACCGGACTGCGGCATCGGGCTTCCGGATCGCCCCCCCATCGCCCGTATTTCCCCGTCTCGAAATGCCCGCGGAGGCCTGATGCTCGCCGACAGCCACTGCCATCTGAACTACAAGGGCCTTGTCGAGGACCAGCAGGCGGTACTCGAGCGCGCCCGGGCGCGTGGTGTGACCGCGATGCTCAACATCTCGACGCGCGAGAGCGAGTGGGACGATATCGTCGCGACCGCCGAACGTGAGCCAGACGTCTGGGCGACGATCGGCATCCACCCGAACGAGGCCGACACCTATCCCGACGTCGACGCGGCCAAACTGATCGCGCGCGCACGACATCCGCGCGTGGTCGGTCTCGGCGAGAGTGGCCTCGACTATTTCCGCGATACCTCGGACCGCGCACGCCAGCAGGCAAGCTTCCGTGCGCACATCGCGGCGTCGCGCGAGACCGGGTTGCCGATCGTCGTCCACACGCGCGATGCCGAGGACGATACCGCGGCGATCATGGCCGAAGAAATGGGGAAGGGGGCCTATCCCGGCGTCATCCACTGCTTCACGGCGAGTGGAGCTTTCGCCAACAAGGCGTTGGATATGGGGCTTTATATCTCGATATCGGGGATCGTGACGTTCAAGAACGCGCGCGACCTCCAGGAGACCGCGGCGCGCCTGCCGATCAACCGCCTGCTGATCGAGACCGATGCGCCGTTCCTCGCGCCGGTACCGCATCGTGGCAAGACGGGCGAACCTGGCTTCGTCGCCGACACCGCCAAGTTTCTCGCCGACCTGCGCGGGGAGAATGTCGAGGATTTGTCGCGTCGTACCGCGGAGAACTTCCACACGCTGTTCGCCAAGACGAGGGTGTCCGGGGCGGTCGTATGAAGATCACGATTCTCGGCTCCGGCACATCCTCCGGCGTGCCGAGGATCGGCAATGATTGGGGCGACTGCGACCCGGGCGAGCCGCGCAACCGTCGCACGCGCGCCTCCGCGCTGGTCGAGCATGACGGCACGCGGATCCTGATCGACACCAGCCCTGACATGCGCGAGCAGTTGCTCGCGGCGGATATCGACCGGGTCGATGCGGTGATCTGGACGCACGACCATGCCGATCATTGCCACGGCATCGACGATCTGCGGCAACTATATCACGCAACGGGAACGCCGGTGCGTGGGTACGCGCGCCCCGCGACGCTGGCGGCGCTGGACGCGCGTTTCGCCTATGCCTTTAACGGCCGGGCAGGGTATCCGCCAACGATCGCCGGGGTGCCCTTGCCCGATCGACTAACGATTGGCGGGATCGATATTCGTGTCACCGACCAGCCGCATGGCAACACGCAGGCAGCCGGACTGCGGTTCGAGGCGGATGGCCGTTCAATCGGATACGCGACCGATTTCAACATGATGACCGATGATATGGCTATTCTGTATGAAGGCTTGGACGTCTGGGTCGTCGATGCGTTGCGCCGGCGACCGCATCCGACCCATATGGAATTGCCGGCCGTCCTCGCCTGGGTCGATCGCCTGGCGCCCAAACGCGCCGCGCTGATCCACATGGACCAGAGCATGGACTATGCCTCTCTCTGCGCAGAGCTGCCGGCGCGGGTCGAACCCGGTTATGACGGACTGGTGCTCACCGCCTGAGGCTTGACGGTGAGCCCCAGCGGTGCGTCAGAAACCCTTTTTCAGCGAGACGAAGAACTGCCGTGGTGCGCCAGCGAGCAGCGTCTGGTTGTCACCGCTGGCGGTGAAGCCGTTCGAGCCGATCGTCGCAATATATTTCTTATCGGTCAGGTTGGTGACGCTGCCCTCGATCGCGACGCCGTGCAGTGCGCCTTCGCCGTCGAACCGGTAGCCGATGCTGGCGTCGACCAGCACGCGGCTCGGCACCGACTGGTCGTTGCGATAGGTGAAGTAGCGCTTGCTCATGTAATCCGCCCCGACCCGGCCGGTGAAGCCGGACTGTTCGAGCACGATCTCACCCTTGACCATGTGCTTGGGCGTATCGACCACGGTGTCGCCCTTGCGGACCTGGACCGATCCGGAGGCGTCGGTGACCGTGTCCTGATATTCGGCGTTGGTGTAGGAATAGCTAGCGAACAGCGAAAATGGCCGGAACACGCGGTAGTTGGCCGAGACTTCGGCGCCGTAGGTCCGCACGCTGCCGGCATTGTTGAGCGTCGGCGCATTGCCGAGGATGCCGACGCCGTTCGCGAAGGCGAGCAGTCGGTTCGAGAAGTCGACATAATAACCGACCGCCGAGGCCTGGAACGGCCCGCTATGCAGGCGTACGCCGCCCTCCGCGGTCTTCGAACGCTCGGGTTTTAGGCGGCCGCGAACCGCGTTGAAGCCGGCCTGGGTCGCCGCGAACGGCCCGGTCGTTGCCGACGAGACGAAGGCGCGCATGTTCTCGGTATAGTCCGCAAAGATTTCCGCTGCGGGAGTCAGCTTGAACAGGATGCCCGCCTGTGGCTGGAACCAGTCCTTTGCTGAGATGCGGCCGACGGATAGCGGCGCGGTCGTATCGGGCAGCATCGTCGCACTGTTGACGACATACGCCCCCTTCCACCCGGCGTTGACGATCAGCCGATCACCCGCCAGCTTCAGCGTATCCTCGACATGATACTGCATCGTGTCAGTGCCGTACTTGCCGTCCCACTGCGTTGCATAGGCGTTCTTCTGGAACTCCAGCACGTCGCGGTTGGGCGCGGCGCCGTCGGTCATCCCGTAGAAGCGACGTGCCTGCGTGAAGGTGTTGGTTTCGAGCCAGCCACCCACCTCGAAGGTGTTCGCGCCCGTCTCATAGGCGATGTTGCTGAGCGCACCACCGCGCTTGATGCTATATTCGGTCGTCCGGAAGCCAAGCGGGCTCGCTGCCGTGATCGCACTGCCATCCTGGTCCAGCGCCCCTACCGGCGTCGGCGAATAGGGCGTGATCCATGACCCCTGGCCCTTGTTGTCATGATAATAGCCGGTCGTGACCATGGTCAATTCGGGCGTGAGGTTGGCGTTCAGCGTGACCCCGCCAAGATAGTCGCGGCGCACGCCACCGGCATCGAAATACGCATCGTCGACCGTACCGAACCCCGTTGGAAAGGTCGTGCCGATGCCCGCCCACGGTGCGGCGAAACCGACCGACGAGCCGTTGTTGGCCCTGGTGTAGGTCGCCAGCGCGCCCTGATTCTGGTAGGTCTTCGCGATCTGCAGTGCGAGCGGATAATTGTTGGCGATATTGTCGTTGCGCAGCCCGCGACGACGGATGATGTCGTAGCTGAGATCCTGGTAGTCCTGCTCGCGACGATCGGAGAAATTGAGGAAAGCCGACAGGCTGCCGAACGCACCAAGGTCCTTGACGATCTTCCCGTTCGCCTGATGCTGACGCTGGACGCCGTCGCCCTTCCATTTGTCGGTCGTCAGGTAGCCATAGCTGAGATAGCCCTTGAGGCCGCCGCCGAGATCGCCGCTGTCGAGCCGGGCATAGCCGCGATAGGTATTGTCCGAACCATAGGTGCCGCCGCCGGTGACGTTCGCGGTGTCGCGCGGCTTGTCGCTGAAGAACTGGATCGTGCCGCCGAGATTGCTGGTCGAGGCGGTGCCGAGGGCGCCGGCGCCCTGCGCGACTTCGGTACGGGCGACGTTCTCGGAGATGATCGCGCGGCTGATGTGGAGGCCGTTGACGTTGCCATAGCTCATGTCGCCGAGCGGGACGCCGTCGAGCGTGAAGCCGAGCTGGTTCTGGTTGAACCCGCGCAACGAAATGCGGACCGCCCATTCATAGGCGCCGAACGGATCGGACGCCTGGAAATTGACGCCGGGTAGCTTCTCGATCGCCTTTAACGGGCTGGAACCGGGGGTGAGCCGTGCGAGATCGACCGCGCTGACGCTCTGCACCTGACGGCTCTGGCCGAAGCCAAGCACGACGATGTCAGCAGGGCTATCCGGCGACGCATCGGCGCCACCGCCTGGCAAAGGCTGGTCCGCCTGCGCGACCGAAGCAGACGTGTCCGGGGCGGTCTGTGCGACGGCGGGTGCGGCGATCGCGAGCACGGCGACACTGGCGAAAAGGCCGGATAGACGGTTCATGTTGGTCCCCCGCGCTGCCATGACGCAACGCTCTCAGAGCCCCATCGGCGCGCCAGGTTACCAGGCAGCGACGTTTCAATGACGGTTCGATGTCGATCAGTTAATTCCGGGCCGGTCCCTTTCGCCAGGCGGATTTGGCGGCTCCGGCGTGTCCGTTCCGCAACACCGGACATGGCGCCAGCAAAGCTGCACGCCTTGAGGCAGGTCGGCTCTGGACCGGCACGGAACCGATCGCGTCGGCGACGCTTTGCATTGGTCAATACCGCATGGGCCCGACGACGCACAGTCGCGGAAGTTTCGACGGGGCATCACGGGGGCGGATCATCACATGGGAACGAACGCGCAATGGCTCAAACGATCGCCGACATCATGGCACTCACGCTGGCCGACGCCGGTGTAAAGCGAATCTGGGGCGTCACCGGTGATAGCCTCAACGGTTTGAACGAGACGCTGCGAAAGATGGGTCGCATCGACTGGATGATGAGCCGCCACGAGGAAGTCGCGGCGTTTGCGGCAGGCGCTGAAGCGTCGCTGACCGGCGAACTCGCGGTATGCGCAGGCAGTTGCGGCCCGGGCAATCTGCATCTCATCAACGGTCTGTTCGACTGTCATCGGAACCATGTCCCGGTGCTGGCTATCGCCGCACATATCCCGTCGTCCGAGATCGGCCTTGGGTATTTCCAAGAGACGCATCCGCAAGAACTGTTCCGCGAATGCAGCCACTTCGTCGAGCTTGTTACCAACCCGGCACAGATGCCGGAGGTGATGCACCGGGCGATGCGCGCTGCCATCGGCAAACGTGGTGTTGCGGTGATCGTGGTGCCCGGCGACGTCGCGCTGCTCGATGCGCCGAAGGGAGCGACCGGGATGTTCCCTCGGCTGAATGCGCCGCGGATCGTACCGAATGCTGACGATATCGACACGCTGGTAACCTTGCTCGACGAGGCCAGAACGGTCACGATCCTGGCCGGCGCGGGCTGTGCAGGACAGCATGATGCCGTCGTAGCGCTGGCGGACACGCTCGGCGCGCCGGTGGTCCACGCGCTGCGCGGCAAGGAGCATGTCGAGTGGGACAACCCGTTCGACGTCGGCATGACCGGTCTGATCGGCTTTGCATCGGGTTATCAGGCGATGGAAAACGGCGAGCTACTGCTGATGCTCGGCACGGACTTTCCGTATCGCAACTTCTATCCGAAGGGCGCAAAGATCGTCCAGGTCGACCGTGATCCATCGCAACTCGGGAAACGCGCGGCGCTCACGCTCGGCATCGTCGGCGATGTCGGGGAGACGCTCGCGGCGGTACTGCCTCGGCTGACGCGAAGGACCGATCGCAAATTTATCGATGCGGCGCGCAGCCATTATGCCAGCGCCCGCAAGGGCCTCGACGACCTCGCGACGCCGTCAAAGCCGGGGCGCCCGATCCATCCGCAGTATCTGGCAAAGGTCTTGAGCGATGTGGCCGCGGACGATGCGGTCATCTCCGCCGATGTCGGCACGCCGACCGCCTGGGCGTGTCGCTACATCACCGTCAACGGCAGACGCAGGCTGCTTTTCTCGGCCAATCATGGATCGATGGCGAACGCACTGCCGCAGGCGATCGGCGCACAGGCAGCGTATCCCGCGCGTCAGGTCATCTCGCTATCGGGCGATGGGGGGTTCGCGATGTCGATGGGTGACCTGTTGACGTTGAAACAGCTCAACCTCCCGGTGAAGATCGTGATCGTCGATAACGGCGAACTTGGGTTCGTCGCGCTCGAACAGAAGGCCGGCGGGTTTCTCGACGTGAACGTGAAGTTGGAGAATCCGGATTTCGCGATGATCGCGCAGGCCTCTGGTATCCTGGGTATCAATGTCACCGAGTCCGCGGATCTCGAGGAATCGCTGCGACGGGCTTTCGCGCATGACGGACCGGCGCTGGTTTCGGTGAAGACCGCATCTTATGAACTGCTGATGCCGCCGTCGATCAAGGCCGAGCAAGCGAAAGGCTTCAGCCTGTATATGGCAAAGGCGATCCTCAACGGTCGCGGCGACGAGGTGATCGAACTCGCGCGGACCAATTTACGGTAGGTGGTGCGGCGACTGCACAGAGCCAGCGGGGAAGGTGGGGAAGGTCGTCGACCCTCCCCAGTCTTGCTTACTCTTCGTTGCCGAGCGTCTTCTTGGCAGCGTCGAGCGCGGCCTTCCCGCTCTTGCGGACAGTCTTGCCCACGGCGTCCCCAGCCTTCTCGACCGTGCTGCCGGCCTTGCGACCCAGACCGATCGACTTCGCCATCGCGCGTCGCGCTTCGGAATAGTTCGCGGCGACCATCGGATAGTCTGCCTTGAGGTTGAACCGCTCGCGATACTGCTCGGGCGTCAGTCCGTTAGTGGTGAGGTGGCGGCGTAGCGTCTTGTACTTCTTGCCGTCCAGCATCGAGATGATGTGATCGGGCGACGCGAGCGATTTGCGCGCCGTGACGGCAGGCTCATAGCTCTGCGCCGGTGCCGTCTCTGCATCGCTGTCCTCGCCGTTGGTCAGCTTGACCACGGCGGCATGCATCGAGAGCAGAAACGCCGGGACGTCGTCGGCCGACGTGCGAGTGTTCGGGTTTGCGAGCCAGGCTGCGGTCAGTTCCGCGGCCAGTTCCACGGCATTCATTGTATCGGTCACACTCAGTCCTTGTCTCTACGGCCCCCCGGCGGGGGGGTGACTACAACGTGCGCATCGAAATGAAAACCCGCGAAGAGATGACATCTTTGACAATATTCTTCTTGCATAAGTGCGCGTTAGTCTGTCGGCCGATCACTGTGTCAGGCGTTCGATACACCATCAACGCTGACCAGATCCGCTGTTATGGCGACGCCGATTATACGCACGCGCTTATGAACATGATCGACCGGTACGCGTGCCAATTGAAGTTGGTATCTGCCCCCATCATCGCGCTGCAATACGAACGCACCGTCCTCACGGATCAGCGTTCCGGTTTCATCGATTGGCGTGGGTGTGATGGTCATTAAGCGGTAACGCATGACATGCTGACAAGATCACCGGACATGGACGGGGTGATCAGCTAGGGAATACGGATGTCGCTCCCCATCCTCTACAGCTTTCGCCGCTGCCCCTATGCGATGCGCGCGCGCCTCGCGCTGCTCGCGAACGGGCTGTCGGTCGAATTGCGTGAGGTCTCACTGCGGGCGAAGCCGGCGGCAATGGTCGCGGTTTCGCCCAAAGCGACGGTGCCGGTATTCATCCTGCCCAACTGCCGAGTGATCGATCAGAGCCTCGACATCATGCGCTGGGCGTATGCGCAGCGTGGCAACGTCGAGACCCTGGACGCTTCGGCCGAAGCTTTGATCGCAACCAATGATACCGCGTTCAAGCATCATCTCGATCGCTATAAATATGCCGAGCGGTATCCCGAGGACGCGATAGAACACCGCGATGCGGCGACCGCGATCCTGGAACAGCTCGAGACATGGTATGCCGGGCAAGGCGTCTCAATCGACGGTCGGCCGAGTTTCACCGATATCGCGATCCTGCCGTTCGTCCGGCAGTTCGCAGCAACCGATAGTGGCTATTTCGAACAGTTGGCGCTCGCGAACCTGCAACGCCGCCTAGCTGCGTTTGTCGGGTCGCGACTGTTTGCGCAGGCGATGGTCCGCCTCGTACCTTGGCAGCTTGGTGACCGGCCTAGTGTGTTCGGCGCCGGACACACGCACTCGGGGCTGGCGGAAGAGGTGGGATTCGAACCCACGGAGGGCTTACACCCTCGCTGGTTTTCAAGACCAGTTCCTTAAACCACTCGGACACTCTTCCAAGCCAGTCGGTGAGCGCATCTAGGCGGTGCGCGGCATGATCGCAACACCTGCCGTCGGCGGTCCTGAATGGGGAACCCGCCGAACCATTTGCATGCGGACCGCGCCCGCGGCAAAGCGCGCGAATGCACCTAGACTCGATCTCGCAGCATTTCTTCGGGACGACCGATATTGATACGCTCGATCCCCACGCGCTCGAAGTCGGGCGGGACCGGGTGTCGCTGGCGTTCGGGACCGAGCGGGAGCCCGGGCGTCGATTTGCGCTATGGGCGGTGCTGCGAGCGACCGGCGAAGCGCCGGCACCAGCGGTTGCGTTCGAGAATGCGCACGAGCGGCGAGCCGCGGAGGCCTATGCACACCTCATGGGATTCTCGGGCCGGTCTTAGAAAGCGTGATCAGGCGGCGCGGCGCTGTTGAAGAGCGCGGTCGATCCGACAGATCAGGTCGGAGATTGATGGCCGGTCGAACTCGGTCGGCATCAGGTCCAACCGAGTCGGCGCGATGCGCATCCGGTTACCGACCAGCGTGAAGACATCCTGTTGACGTGCCATCGATCCACATCCCTTGCGATGCCGATCATCATGCCCGCGAACCGTTAACCAAAGATTGGCGACCGCGTGAAAAACCTGAGTTGTGCACCGGGGTGACGTCTTTTGCGTCGAGCGCCGAGGGAGAAAGTGTTCGCTGGGCGCGTTGAGGCGGCACTGTTCCCAAGCGAAAGACCAGCTATGCACAACGACCTGACGGGCCAGGCCGCGATCGTCACCGGCGCAAGTTCGGGTCTTGGCCGCGCCTCCGCCATCGCCTTTGCCAATGCGGGTGCGAAGGTTGCGGTCAACTACAATAGCAGCGCCAACAAAGCGCGCGAGGTGGTCGAGGCGATCGAACACGCAGGCGGCGAGGCGTTCGCCTGCGAGGCGGATACGTCGGACGAGGCGGCGGTATTGAAGCTCTTCGACGAGACGACCGAGCGCTTCGGCGGCGTCGACATTGTGTTCGCCAATGCCGGCATGCAAAAGGACGCAGCGTTTGCCGACCTGACACTGGAGGACTGGAAGCGCGTCATCGACGTCAACCTGACGGGGCAGTTCCTCGTCGCGCGCGAAGCCGTGCGCCGGTTCCGTAAGCAGGGTGACCGCGGCATCAGCCGATCGATCGGAAAGATCCTGTTCATGAGTTCGGTGCACGAGGTTATCCCCTGGGCAGGCCATGCCAACTATGCGGCATCGAAGGGTGGCAGCGGGATGCTCATGCGGACGCTTGCGCAGGAGGTTGCCGGAGACCGCATCCGCGTGAACGGCATCGCCCCTGGCGCGATCGCGACCGAGATCAATGCCGACGCGACCGCAGATCAGGACAAGCTGCTCGAGCTGATCCCATATGGCCGCATCGGCGACCCGGAGGACGTGGCGCGCGCTGCGCTGTTCCTCGTCTCGGACGCGGCGGATTATATCGTCGGATCGACGCTGACGATCGATGGCGGCATGTCGCTCTATCCCGGCTTTCGTGACAATGGCTGAGCGGGTGGTGGAGCCCCGGATCTTGATCGCGGATCACGGCGCGATCGGCAACCTGGAGACGATCGCGCTGATCGATACGGCGGGAACGATCGACTATCTCTGCTGGCCTTGTCTCGACAGCGCGTCGGTCTTCGCGCGCCTGCTCGACGGCAAGAAAGGCGGGCACTTCGCGGTCGAGCCCGACCTCTCCGATGCGAACATCGTCCAGATGTATCTACCGGAGACCAACATCTTGCTCACCCGCTGGATGGCAAACGCGGCCAGCGTCGACCTGGTCGATCTGATGCCGGTTGGGGACTCGGCGGATGACACACCATCGCGCGTGATCCGCCGACTGACCTGCACGCGCGGATCAGCCAGGATCCATGTCAGATGCGCGCCGCGGTTCGACTATGGCGTCGTGGGCCGGACGGCGTCGGTCACCGCGAATGGCGAGAACGTCTCGCGTGGCCGGTTCGATCATGAGAGCGGATTGGCGTTGGCGCTCCACGGCCCGGGTACGCTCGTCGCCGACGGCTACGACCTCACCGCCGACATATATCTCAACGAAGGTGACACCGTTTCGCTGGTCTTGAGCAATCCTGACGACGTCTCGCTTGACACCGCTGCGCTTGATGCCGTCGTCGAGAAGGACATTGCCTATTGGCGCACGTGGAGCCGCAAGTCGCTCTATCGGGGGCGCTGGCGCGAAACCGTTGAGCGTTCCGCGATGGCACTCAAATTGCTCACTTCTCGCAAGCATGGTTCGATCGCCGCAGCGGCTACATTCGGTCTGCCTGAAGCGCCTGGTGGTGTCCGTAATTGGGATTACCGGGCGACGTGGATCCGCGACTCGTCGTTCACTGTCTACGCCTTGCTGCGGCTGGGCTATCAGGGTGAGGCCGTCGGCTTCCTTCACTGGGCGATGGACCGCGCGCAGGCCTGTTCGCAGGGCCATATTGGGGTGATGTACGCACTCGACGGCGGCGAGATCGCGGATGAACGCAAGCTCGACCTAGCGGGTTTCGAGGTTGCGTCACCGATCGTCGTGGGCAACGAGGCGAAGGATCAGACGCAACATGACATCTATGGCGCGCTGCTCGACGCGACCTATCTCGGCAGCAAGTATGGCGAGCCGATCGCGCACGATTCCTGGGTCGCGATCTCTCGGATCGTCGATCAGATTTGCAAGACGTGGGCGACGCCGGATTCAGGCATCTGGGAAGTCCGCGGACCGAAGAAGCATTATCTTCATTCGCGGTTGATGAGTTGGGTTGCAGTCGATCGCGCTGTGCGGCTGGCGCAGAAGCGCTCGTTGCCCGGGCCGCTGGTACGCTGGTCGGAAGTTCGGACCGCGATCCATGACGATATCTGGGCCAATTTCTGGAACGACGACCTCGGCCGTTTCGTCCGCGCGCTTGGCGATGCACCCGAGGACAAGGCAGTCGATGGCGCGTTGCTGATGATGCCACTGGTCCGCTTCATCGGCGCGACCGATCCGAAGTGGCTCGCGACACTGAAGGCGATCGGCGATGACCTATCTGATGACGGGCAGGTCTATCGGTATCGGATCGACGACGGCTTGCCGGGGCAGGAGGGGACGTTCGTCGCCTGTTCGTTCTGGTATGTCGAATGCCTCGCGCGGGCGGGGCGGCTCGACGAGGCGCGGCTGAACTTCGAAAAGCTGCTCGCGCACGCCAACCATGTCGGTCTCTTCGCCGAGGAGATCGCACAGGACGGCAGCTTCCTCGGCAATTTCCCGCAAGGCTTCAGCCACCTCGCGCTGATCAGCGCCGCCTTCTACCTCGATCGCGCGCTCGACCGCGACGGTCCGCGGGAATGGGCATGATTTTCATCACCACCGAAAGGACGGCATCATGAATCTCGATATCGCAGGCAAGATCGCGCTCGTAACCGGCGCGGACAGCGGCATGGGCAAGGAAACCGCCCGGCTGCTATTGCAGGAAGGTGTTCGGGTCGCGATCACCGACCAGCCGGGCGGTGATCTCGACTCCAGCGTCGAGGACCTGAAGGCGCATGGCGAGGTGATCTCGGTCGAGGCGGACCTCACCAAGCTGGACGACGTGACGACCCTATTCGCCAAAGTCCGGGCGCAACTCGGCGAACCCGACATCCTCGTCAATTGTGCAGGCGTGACGGGCGCGACCGGCGATTTCCTCGATGTCGATGATGGGGGTTGGCAGTCGACGCTCAACATCAACCTGATGGGCGCGGTGCGCGTGTGTCGCGAGGCGATCCCGGCGATGCGCGCAAACAAATGGGGCCGCATCGTGCTCATGAGCTCCGAAGACGCGGTTCAGCCTTATGTGGATGAGCTTGCGTATTGCGCCTCTAAGGCAGGCATTTCGAGCCTGTCTAAGGGGCTGTCGAAGGCGTATGGCTGCGACAACGTGCTGGTGAACACCGTAGCGCCCGCCTTCATCGCCACGCCGATGACCGACAAGATGATGCGGAAGCGCGCCGATGAGAAAGGCACGAGTTTCGACGAGGCGATCGAGACGTTTCTCGAGGAGGAGCGCCCCGCGATGACCCTCAAGCGCCGTGGCAAGGCGGAAGAGGTCGCGTCGGCGATTGTGTTCCTGTGCTCGGAGCGCGCCAGCTTTATCAACGGTGCGAATATCCGGGTGGATTCCGGCTCGGTCATGACAGTCGCGGGCTGAGCACGCGTATCTGATTACCGGCGAAGGCGGGGGCGGGGATCTCAGACGAAATCGTCTGCAACCCCGCCCCCCCGCCGCAGCGGGGGAATAGGCTGTTTCGAAAGCCTACGCCTGGAACAGATCCTTGAATTGCCGCGGCTGCGATCGCAGATATTGGTTAGGCGCCTTGACCTTCCCGCCAAGGTGCGCCGCCGCATGCCAGGGCCAGCGCGGGTCGTACAGGATGGTCCGGGCGAGCGCGATCATGTCCGCATCGCCCGTCCCGATGATCGCTTCGGCCTGCTCGAAGTCGGTGATCAGCCCGACCGCGACGACCGGGATCGACACCGCCTGTTTCACCGCGCGCGCCAGTGGCACCTGATAGCTCGGCCCGACCGGGATCTCCTGCGCCGGCGTGATCCCGCCGCTCGACACATGGATCGCGCTGCACCCGCGCGCTTCCAGCGCCTTGGCAAACGCGACCGTCTGGTCGGAGTCCCAGCCGCCCTCGGCCCAGTCGGTCCCCGATACGCGCATCGTCACCGCGCGCTTTGCCGGAAACGCCGCCCGCACCGCATCGAAAACTTCGAGCGGGAAACGCATCCGGTTCTCGAGGCTGCCGCCATACGCGTCCTCGCGGCGGTTCGAGAGCGGCGAGAGGAACGCATGCAGCAGATAGCCATGCGCCGCATGCAACTGCACCGCATCGATCCCGAGCCGTGCTGCGCGCACCGCCGCCGCCACGAACGCGTCGCGCACCCGCGCCAGTCCCTCGGCGTCGAGCGCGACCGGCGCATTCTCCTCCGGCAGGAACGGCACCGTCGAGGGGCCCTCGGTCTGCCAGCCGTTCGGCGCGCCCGGCGCGATCTGCGCGCCACCCTTCCACGGCACCTCGCACGAGGCTTTGCGCCCGGCATGCGACAGCTGGATCGCGATCGGCATGTCCGACCAGCGCCGGATGCTCTCGATCACCCCCGCCATCGCCGCCTCGGTCGCATCGTCGTACAACCCGACATCGCCGTACGTGATACGCCCCTCGGGCAGCACCGCGCTCGCCTCGATCGTCAGCAGCGCCGCGCCCGACAGCGCGAGCTGGCCGAGATGGATCTGGTGCCAGTCATTCATGCAGCCATTGATCGCCGAATATTGGCACATCGGCGCGATGACGATCCGGTTGGCCAGCGTCAGGTTGCCGACCCTGAGCGGCGCGAACAGTTTGGGCCCGCTCATGCGGCGATCGATCGGAAAGTGGAAGGCATGCGGATGTCCCTTGATGCGTGATGCGAGTGCGTAGAAAACTCGCTGTCCGGTGCGGAACATAGGAACCGGCGGACGGGTTTCACGCCAAGGAATGCTGCACCGCGATAAAGTCGCGACCGCAGCGCTAAAACTAGGGGTCTTCGCCTTGCATCTACTGCCCGACACGCTCGACGCCGGCTCCGCCTATCCGCTGGGCGCGACCTTCGATGGCCTGGGCGTCAATTTCGCGGTTTACTCGGCCAACGCCGAGAAGATCGAGCTGTGCGTCTATGACGAGACCGGCCGCCGCGAGCTGAAACGCTATGCGCTTCCCGAATGGACCGACGAGGTCTGGCACGGCTACCTCCCCGACGCGCAGCCCGGTCTAGTCTACGGCTATCGCGCGCATGGCCGCTACGCCCCCGAGGAAGGCCACCGCTTCAACCCGAACAAGCTGCTGCTCGACCCCTATGCCAAGCAGATGATCGGCGAACTGCGCTGGACCGACGCGATGTACGGCTATCAGGTGAAGTCGCCCCGCGCAGACCTAAGCTTCGACAAGCGCGACAGCGCGCTGACGATGCCCAAAGGCGTCGTAACCGACAGCCATTTCGACTGGTCGCGCGACGTTCGGCCAAACACGCCCTGGTCGGAGACGGTGATCTACGAGGCGCATACCAAGGGCCTCACCAAGCTGTTCGACGAGGTCCAGCCCTCCGAACGCGGCACCTTCGCGGCACTCGGCAACCCCAAGGTCATCGATCACCTCAAACGGCTCGGCGTCACCGCGATCGAGCTGCTGCCGATCCACACCTACATCCAGGATCGCTTCCTGCAGGAGAAGGGGCTGCGCAATTACTGGGGGTACAACACCCTCAACTTCTTCACGCCCGAACGCTCGTTCTTCGCGACCGATAGTCATAACGAACTGCGCCGCTCGATCCGCCGCCTGCATGCCGCCGGGATCGAGGTGATCCTCGACGTCGTCTATAACCACACCTGCGAGGGCTCGGAACAGGGGCCAACGCTGTCGTGGCGCGGGCTCGACAATGCGAGCTACTACCGACTGGTCAAGGACGATCCGCGCTTCTCGATCAACGACACCGGCACCGGCAACACGCTCAATCTCACCAAGGCGCGCGTGCTCCAGATGGTCGCGGATTCGCTGCGCTACTGGGCGACCAGCTTCGGCATCGACGGCTTCCGCTTTGACCTCGGGCTGACGCTGGGCCGGACGGATACCGGCTTCGATCCCGGTGCAGGGTTCTTTGACGTGCTGCGCCAGGATCCAGTGCTCGGACGCCTGAAGCTCATCACCGAGCCGTGGGACATCGGCCCGGGCGGCTATCAGCTCGGCAACTTCCCCCCCGGCTTTGCCGAGTGGAACGACAAGTACCGCGACACGGTGCGTAAGTTCTGGCGCGGCGATCATGCGCAACGCGCCGATCTCGCCGCCCGCCTGACCGGCTCGGCCGATCTGTTCGACCGCCGTGCGCGCCGCCCCTGGGCCAGCGTCAACCTGCTTGGCGCGCATGACGGCTACACGCTCGCCGACACCGTCGCGTACGAAGAGCGCCACAACGAGGCGAACGGCGAGGACAATAACGACGGCCATTCGAACAATTGCTCGCGCAACTGGGGCGTCGAGGGCCCGACCGAAGACGCCGCGATCCTCGAGACGCGGTCGCGCGTGATGCGCTCGATGCTGACCACGCTGTTCGCATCGCTCGGCACGCCGATGCTGGTCGCAGGCGACGAGTTCGGCCGCACGCAGAACGGGAACAACAACGCCTATTGCCAGGATAACGAGATCAGCTGGCTCGACTGGGAGAAGGCGAAGTCCCCCGAGGGTAACGCGCTGATCGACTTCACCGCGCGCCTGATCGCGCTGCGTCGCGACTATCCGATGCTCCGCGCGGGCAACTTCCTCTACGGTGAGGACACGCCCGCCGAGGGCCTCAAGGACATCGAATGGTGGGACGAACGTGGCCTGCAGCTCACGCCTGACGACTGGGAGAACACCAACGGCCGCGCGCTGGTCATGCGTCGCGCGTGCGAGCTGGAGTCCGGTGAAGTGCAGGTGATCTCGCTCCTGCTCAACGCCTCGGAAGGCCCGCTGACCTTCCACATGCCACCTCCGGCAGAGGTCGAGCGGACCGTGCTGATCGACAGCAGCAAACCCGAGCAGCCTGCCACGCCGATCAAGGACAGCTACGAGCTTCCCCCGCAGGGTGCGGCGTTGCTGTCCTGGACGATCGCAGCAGCATGACGGCCTGGGGACCTACGCTCGCCGACGATGGCGCCACCTTCCGCTTGTGGGCGCCGGACCGTGACCGCGTGACGCTTGAGATCGCCGGCGGCGACGCGATGCCCATGACCCGGGATCCGGAAGGCTGGTTCGCGGTGACCGCCTCGGTGGGCGCCGGCGTCCGCTACCGGTTCCGGCTGGCAGACGATCTGACGGTTCCCGACCCGGCCGCGCGGGCGCAGGACGGCGGCGTCCACGGCTGGAGCGTCGTGGTCGATCACGATGCCTATGCGTGGCGCACGCCGGCGTCGCGCGGCCGTGCGTGGGAAGAGATGGTCATCCAGGAGGTCCATGTCGGCACGCTCGGTGGCTTCGCCGGCGTCGCGGACCAGCTTCCGGCAATCGCCGCGCTCGGCATCACCGCGATCGAACTCATGCCCGTCAACGCGTTCGGCGGCACGCGCAACTGGGGCTATGACGGCGTGCTGCCCTACGCCCCCGCCGAAAGTTACGGCACGCCCGACGAGCTGAAGGCGCTGGTCGACCGCGCGCACGCGCTCGGGCTCGCGGTGTTCCTCGACGTCGTCTACAATCACTTCGGGCCCGACGGAAACTATCTCGGCGCCTATGCGAAGGGTTTCTTCCACGCCGACGTCGACACCCCCTGGGGCGGCGCGGTCGCGGTCGATCAGGCGCCGGTCCACCGCTATTTCGTCGACAACGCGCTGATGTGGCTCAACGACTACAAGGTCGACGGCCTTCGCTTCGACGCGGTCCACGCGATCGAGAACGACGCGTTCCTCGACGCGATGGCGGCCGAACTGCGCGAGAAGACCGCGGGGCGCCACGTCCACCTCGTCCTCGAAAACGAAGGCAACGACGCCGACCGGCTCCACCCGGCCGCGTTCGATGCGCAGTGGAACGACGACTTCCACAACGTCCTCCACGTCCTGCTCACCGGCGAGACCAGCGCCTATTACGCCGACTTCGCCGACCGCCCCGCCGAACGCTTGGCACGCTGCCTCGGCGAAGGCTTCATCTACCAGGGGGAGGGCTCCCCCAACCACGACGGCAAGCCGCGCGGCAAGCCCAGCGCGCATCTGTCGCCGACCGCGTTCGTCGCGTTCCTTCAGAACCACGACCAGATCGGCAATCGCGCGATGGGCGAACGCCTGACGCTGCTCGCCGACCGCCAGGCGCTGCGCGCCGCCACCGCGTTGCTGCTGCTCGGCCCGCAAATCCCGTTACTCTTCATCGGCGACGATCACGGCAGCGAAAGCCAGTTCCTGTTCTTCACCGACTTCCACGACGACCTCGCCGACGCCGTCCGCGAAGGCCGCCGCAAGGAGTTCGCCAAGTTCGCTGCCTTCGCCGACCCGGAGGCGCGCGAGGCGATCCCCGACCCCAACGCGCATGCAACCTTCGAGCGGTCGCGCGCGCGCGGTGGTCCCGATGCGGCCGATTGGCAGGACCTGTACCGGACGCTGCTGACGATCCGCCACGCGCAGATCATCCCCCGTCTACGCGGCACGACCGCGACCGGCGCCGAAGCGATCGGCGAGGGGGCGGTGGTCGCGCGCTGGACGATGGGAGACGGCGCGATCCTCACCATCGCGCTCAATCTCGGCAAGGATCCTGTTCGTTTTCCTGCCATAGAGGTCTTGCCGATATTCAGCGACGGCGAGCCCGGGCATGCTGCTAGCGTGGCAGTCTGGCTGGAGCGATGAACCGCCTCCGCGAACTCGCTATCGCCGCGGGCCTGCAACCCGAATGGCAGGACGCGGCAGGCTCGCGTCAGACGGTCGTCGGCGATGCACTACAGGCGATCCTAGACCGCCTCGGACATCCGTCCGCCAGCGAGAAGCAGATCGTCGACAGCCTTGCCGCGATCGAAGCGCGTAACGCGCGGAGTCCGCGTTTCGTATCGGTCGACATGGGCGATCCGATCCGAATCGCCACGAAGGTATCGGGCATCGCCGAACTCACGCTGGAAGACGGCACGACCCAGTCGGTCGCTTTTAATGGCGGCACGTTGGGACCGATAAACAAGAGCGGCTACCATCGTCTTGAAATGCAGGGCGAAGTGATAAACCTGCTCGTTGCCCCACGCCGCTGCTATACGATCGCCGACGCGCTACCGGGTCGCAAACTCTGGGCGCCCGCCGTCCAGATTCCGAGCCTCCGCACCGACGCGCCAAACGCGTTCGGCGACTTTGCCTCGCTCGCCGAAGCCGCCCGCGCGTTCGGCGCGCGCGGTGCCGACGCGCTTGCGATCAGCCCGACGCACGCGTTGTTCCCCGCCGACGCCAGCCGGTACAGCCCCTACGCACCCTCGAGCCGTCAATTCCTCAACGGCCTGTACGGCGCCCCGTCCGCGTTCGGCATCGTGTCCGACGACTCTGCCCCCGATCTTATCGCGTGGCAGAGCGCGATCCCGGCAAAGCTCGCACAACTTCGCAGAGTCTTTGGGGAAACCGCTCCAAACCTTGCCGAAATGCTGGCGACATTTCGCGAGGAAGGTGGCGTCGACCTCGAACGCCATGCCGAGTTCGACGCGCTCCACGCGCATTTCTTCGCCACCACCGGCGCCAAGGGCTGGCAGCACTGGCCGACCGACTATCACGACCCCGCCGGACCAGCCGTCCGTCGCTTCGTGACCGAGCACGCTGAAGACGTCACCTTCTACGTCTTCCTCCAGTGGCTCGCCCGCCGCGATCTCGATGCCGCGCAAAAGGCGGCCAAGGAGGCCGGGATGGCGATCGGCCTCATCGCCGACCTCGCGGTCGGCATGGACCCCGGCGGCAGCCACGGCTGGAGCCGACGCGGCGACCTGCTCACCGGCCTGTCGATCGGCGCGCCCCCCGACCCGCTCGGCCCCGACGGCCAGAGTTGGGGTATAACCGGCTTCGACCCGCAAGCGCTGAGTGAGTCCGGTTTCGCCCCCTTCATCGCGACGATCCGCGCCGCGCTCGCGCATGCCGGCGGAATCCGCATCGATCATGCGTTCGGCCTCCGCCGCCTGTGGGTCGTCCCCGAAGGCGCCTCCGCTGCGGACGGCGCGTATCTCGACATGCCGTTCGACGACCTGATGCGGATCATCGCGATGGAGTCGCAGCGCGCGAAGGCGATCGTCATCGGCGAAGACCTCGGCACCGTCCCCGACGGGTTCCGCGAGGCGATGGACGCGCGCGCCATGCTCGGCTTGCGCGTCCTGTGGTTCGAGCGCGACGCGGACGGCTTCGTTCCCCCCGCCAATTGGTCGACCGACGCGGTCGCAATGACTGGCACCCACGACCTTGCGACGATCGCCGGCTGGTGGAGCGGCCGCGATATCGGCTGGACCTGGGACCTCGGCCGCAAGTCCGAAGCGCCCGATGAACCAGCCGATCGCGCCAGGCGCAATGAAGATCGCGCCGCGCTCTGGTCCGCCATCGACACGGACACATCGCAGCCCGCGCCCGACGATACCGCCCCCGTCGTCGACGCCGCGATCGCGCATGTCGCCAGCACGCCCTGCGCGCTCGCGATCATCCCGATCGAAGATCTCGCCGGCCTCATCGAGCAACCCAATCTCCCCGGCACGATCGACGAGCATCCCAATTGGCGCCGCCGCATGCCCGACACGACCGAGGCGCTGCTGACCCGCCCCGACGTCGCCGCCCGCATCGACGCGCTCAACGCCACGAGACCCGCATGATTGCCCCCAATACGCCGCGCGCGACCTACCGTTTCCAGTTCCACAAGGACTTCACCTTCGCCGACGCGGAGGCGCTGGTGCCGTATCTCGACGATCTTGGCATCAGCCACCTCTACGCCTCGCCGATCACCACCGCCCGCAGCGGCTCCACCCACGGCTACGATGTCGTCGACCCGACCCGGATCAACCCCGAACTCGGCGGCGAGCCCGCCTTCCGCAGCCTCGTCGCAGCGCTCCGCACGCGCGGGATGGGCGTGATCATCGATATCGTCCCGAACCATATGGGCGTCGCCGGCGGCGAGAATGCGTGGTGGAACGACGTCCTCGCCCGCGGCCAGGCCAGCGACTTCGCCCGCTATTTCGACATCGACTGGCGCGAGAAGCTGGTTCTCCCGATCCTCGGCGATCCGCTCGCCGAAACGCTCGCGAGCGATGCGCTCAAGGTCGAGCAGGTCGACGGCCGCTACGTCCTCGAGGCGTATGGCGAGCACCGCCTGCCGATCCGCGACGAGGATCAGGCGACCGCCGCCACCGACGACATCGCCGCACTCCACCACCACCAGCACTACCGTCTGGAGTCATGGCGCGTCGCCAACGACGAACTCAACTGGCGGCGCTTCTTCACGATTAACGACCTCGCCGGGCTCCGCGCCGAGGACTCTGTGGTGTTCGACGCCACGCACGCGCTGTATTTTCGTCTCTATGCCGAGGGTCTGATCGACGGCGTCCGCGTCGATCACGTCGACGGCCTGACCGATCCCGCCGGCTATTGCCGTCAGCTCCGCGCGAGGCTCGATGCGATCGAACGTCCCGCCGATGCGCCGCCCGGCCCGGCCTACATCGTCGTCGAGAAGATCCTCGCCGATGGCGAACCGCTCAGCACCGACTGGGGCGTCGACGGCACCAGCGGCTACGACTTCATGGAACAGGTCACCGCGTTGCTGCACGCCCCGGCCGGCGCCGAACCGCTCGCCCAACTGTGGGCGGACGTCAGTGGACGCTCCGCCGACTTCGCACCCGAAGAACTGCGGGCCCGCCAGGAGCTGCTCGCATGGCAGTTCGACGCGCAACATCGCCGCTGCGTCGAGGCCTTCGTCGCGTTGGCACGGTCCGCCCCTGAGTGCGACGGCTTCACCGCCGGGATGCTCCACCGCGCCATCGAACGCCTGCTCTGGGTTTTTCCGGTCTACCGCACTTACGGAACTGGGGATGCTGCACCCGCATCAGACGCAGCGATCCGGGACACCGTCCGCCAGCGCGTCGCGCGCTTCGTGCCGCCCGGCGAAGGCGCGGTCGTCGACCAGATTCTCGATTGGCTCGCAGGCGGAGGTCCGGGCGACGCCGCGCTCGCGGCCGACGCCGTGCGACGCTTCCAGCAACTGTCCGCGCCGATCGCCGCCAAGGCGGTCGAGGACACCGCCTTCTACCGCTATGGTCGCTTGTTGTCGCGCAACGACGTCGGCTTCGATGCCGCGCGGATGTCGCTTCCTATCGGTGAGTTTCACGCCGCGATGATCGGCCGCGCGCGCGACTGGCCAGCCGCCATGCTCGCGACGGCCACGCACGACCACAAGCGGGGCGAAGACGTCCGCGCGCGGCTCGCGGTATTGAGCGAGGTGCCAGGTCTCTGGCTTGGTCGGGTCGAACATTGGCTCGCTCTGGCCGCGCCTTTTGCCGAGAGGGTCGATCCCGCCGATACCTATATGCTGCTCCAGACGCTGTTCGGCGCATGGCCCGAGCGGCTCTCCGCGTCGGATGCCGACGGTCTTTCCGCCTATGCCGAGCGGGTCGTAGCCTGGCAGGAAAAAGCGTTACGCGAAGCTAAACTCCGCTCGTCGTGGGAAGCACCCGATGAGGCCTATGAGACGCATTGTCACGATGTCGCGCGTGCGCTGCTCAGTCCAGATCGGTCGCGGGCGTTTCTCGATGACATGGTCGCGTTCGTCGTGCAGATTGCGCCCGTCGCGGATGCCAATAGTCTCGCGCAAGTCGTACTGCGCTACACGGTGCCCGGCGTCCCCGATTTGTATCAGGGTACGGAAGCCGCTGATCTCAGTCTGGTCGATCCAGACAACCGCCGACCGGTCGACTATGCACGGCTCCGCAAGGCTGCGGACGTGGATACGCCTAATAAGATGGCGATCATCCAGCGCCTTTTACGGCTGCGTCGCAAGCATCCTGCGCTGTTTGCGACGGGGGATTATACGCCGATCGCCGTTACGGGGCTTCGCTCCGACCAAGTGCTGGCATTTGAGCGGTCCAACAGCCGTACGACCTTGCGGTGCGTCGTCGCCTTGCGCTGCGCGGAACGCTATCTTGATAACGTGGAAGGCCGAACTTGGTGGGGCGATACGGTACTTGGGTCGGGGGAGGCCGTCGCCGACATTCTCGCTGAACAGTCGGTTTTCATCGATGTTTTTGATCCGAGTTCAGCCTGACCAGCCATTGGCGCGACACGGCCAGGCCGCGTCGCTGGACGGGCCTTTCGTCGCGCCATCCGGACAACGCTAGTCAAGCGCCGGAGCTTTCGCTCCGGCCAGATTGTCAGGCAGCGAACTGGTTCATCGTATTATGCGCGCCGCCAGCCTTCAACGCCGCCTCGCCAGCGAAATATTCCTTGTGATCGTCGCCAAGGTCAGAGCCGGACATGTTCTGGTGCTTCACGCAGGCGATGCCCTCGCGGATCTCCTTGCGCTGGACGCCCTTCACATAGCCGAGCATTCCCGCATCGCCGAAATACTCCTTGGCGAGATTGTCGGTGGAGAGTGCCGCGGTATGATAGGTCGGCAGCGTGATAAGGTGGTGGAAGATGCCGGCGCGTTTTGCCGAATCGGCCTGGAAGGTGCGGATGCGCTCGTCCGCCTCATCGCTAAGCGGCGTGCCGTCATACTCGACACTCATCAGGCGTGCGCGGTCATAGGCCGACACATCCTGACCTACCTGGCTCCAGGCATCAAAGACCTGCTGACGGAAGTTTAGCGTCCAGTTGAAGCTTGGCGAATTGTTGTACACCAGCTTGGCGTTCGGAATGACCGCGCGGATGCGGTCGACCATGCCGGCGATCTGCTCGATGTGCGGCTTTTCGGTCTCGATCCAGAGCAGGTCGGCACCATTTTGCAGGCTGGCGATGCAATCCATCACGCATCGATCCTCACCCGTGCCGGCCCGGAACTGGAACAGGTTCGACGGAAGGCGCTTCGGACGCAGCAGCTTGCCGTCGCGGTTGAGGATGACGTCGCCATTCTGCGCGGTGGCGGGGTCGATCTCCTCGCAGTCGAGATACGAGTTATACTGGTCGCCCAGGTCGCCCGCCGTCTTGCTGACCGCGATCTGCTTGGTGAGGCCAGCGCCGAGCGAGTCGGTGCGCGTGACGATGATGCCGTCCTCGACGCCCAGTTCCAGAAACGCGTAGCGGCAGGCACGGACCTTCGCGAGAAAGTCCTCATGCGGGACTGTGACCTTGCCGTCCTGGTGGCCGCACTGCTTCTCGTCGCTGACCTGGTTCTCAATCTGGAGCGCGCAGGCCCCCGCCTCGATCATTTTCCGCGCGAGCAGGTATGTGGCCTCCGCGTTGCCGAAGCCCGCGTCGATGTCGGCGATGATCGGCACGACGTGCGTCTGGTGGTTCTCGATCGCGTTGAGAAGGCGCTGTTCCTCGATCGCATTGCCCGCGGTGCGGGCGGTGTCGACGTCGCGGAACATCATGCCGAGCTCGCGCGCATCGGCCTGGCGAAGGAAGGTGTAGAGCTCCTCGATCAGCGCCGGGACGCTGGTCTTCTCGTGCATCGACTGGTCGGGCAGGGGGCCGAATTCGCTGCGCATCGCGGCGACCATCCAGCCCGAGAGGTAGAGGTAGCGGCGGTCGGTGGTGCCGAAATGCTTCTTGATGCTGATCATCTTCTGCTGCGCGATGAACCCGTGCCAGCAGCCGAGCGACTGGGTGTAGTTCGCCGGATCCGCATCATAGGCGGCCATGTCCTTTCGCATGATCGCGGCGGTGTAGCGCGCGATGTCGAGGCCTGTGGCGAAGCGGTTCTGGAGCCGCATCCGCGCGACCGATTCGGGCGAGATCGCGTCCCATGTGCCGTTCTGGTCGGCGATGAGCGTCGTCATCCGGGTGATATGCGTCTGGTAGGTCATGGGCGATCCTTCGCTGCTGCGTTGATCGTCGTGTAGGGTTGTTGACACCGGCTCTGGTGGAGAATCCGCTCCGCCACGAGGTGTTGATGTCACCTGAGCAATGTCGTGGATGTCGTTGTGTAAAGAAGATTACAGAGGGCGGTGATTGGAAGCGGGACAAAGAAGAAGGGCGTCCGGATTGCTCCGGGCGCCCTCTTGTCGGTCAGCGTCGTGGCGAAGCCACGCCGTCGGTCGTCGCTACTCGCGACGCCGGCCGACAGCGGCTGTGCGCCTTCGCGCACCGCTGCCGGCACGGCAGCTCAGCCGCTGTAGTACATGTCATACTCGACCGGGCTAGGCGTCATTTCCCAGCGTGCGACTTCGGCGCGCTTGATCTCGACATAGCTCTCGATCTGGTCCTTCGAGAACACGTCGCCCTTCAGCAGGAAGTCGTGATCGGCGAGCAGGCAGTCGAGCGCCTCGCGGAGCGACCCAGCGACGGTGGGGACCTGCGCGAGTTCTGCCGGCGGCAGGTCGTACAGGTTCTTGTCCATCGCTTCGCCCGGATGGAGCTTGTTCAGGATGCCGTCCATGCCCGCCATCATGAGCGCCGCATAAGCAAGATACGGGTTGGCCAGCGCGTCGGGGAAACGCACTTCGACGCGCTTCGCCTTGGGGCCGGTGCCGTACGGAATGCGGCACGACGCCGAGCGGTTGCGGGCCGAATAGGCGAGCAGCACGGGCGCTTCGTAGCCGGGGACGAGGCGCTTGTAGCTGTTGGTCGTCGGGTTGGTGAACGCGTTGACCGCCTTGGCGTGCTTGATGATGCCGCCGATGAAATACAGGCACATGTCGGACAGGCCCGCATAGCCGTTGCCGGCGAACAGCGGGGTCTTGCCTTCCCAGATCGAGAAGTGCGTGTGCATCCCCGAGCCGTTATCTTCCTTGATCGGCTTGGGCATGAACGTCGCCGTCTTGCCGTACGCATGCGCGACCTGGTGGACGACGTACTTGTAGATCTGCATGCGATCCGCGGTCTGCGTCAGCGTGCCGAAGGTCAGGCCCAGCTCATGCTGCGCGGCCGCGACCTCGTGATGATGCTTGTCGCACGGCAGGCCCATCTCGATCATCGTCGAGACCATTTCGCCGCGGATGTCGACCGCGCTGTCGACCGGCGCGACCGGAAAATAGCCGCCCTTGGCGCGCGGACGGTGGCCGAGGTTGCCGCCCTCATATTCGCGACCCGAATTGCCCGGCAGCTCGATGTCGTCGATCTTGTAGTAGCTGGTCGAATAGCTGTTCTCGAAACGGACGTCGTCGAACATGAAGAATTCGGCTTCGGGGCCGACATAGACGGTGTCGCCGACGCCGGTGGTCAGCAGATACGCTTCGGCGCGCTTGGCGGTCGAGCGCGGATCGCGCGCGTACAGCTCGCCGGTCGAGGGATCGGCGATGTCGCAGATCAGGATCATCATCGGCGTCGCCGAGAACGGATCGACATAGACCGCATCGAGATCGGGCTTGAGCGTCATGTCGCTCTCGTTGATCGCCTTCCAGCCCTCGATCGACGAGCCGTCGAACATCAGGCCGTCGGTCAGCTCGTCTTCGCCGATCAGGCTGGCGACCATCGTGAGGTGCTGCCACTTGCCCTTGGGATCGGTGAACCGCAGATCGACCCACTCGATCTCCTGGTCCTTGATCATATTGAGAACGTCGGAGGCCGAATTCGCCATGATGCTTGCCCTTCGTTTTGAGACTTCCACCGCGTCATGCGGGGAATCTAATTGCGGTATGGAACGTGATTTCCACACAATGTTGCGCTGCGTCAAATGACGATGTCGTCACCCCCCGTCAACAGGAACTGACCAACGCCGTATGCGTGGATCTGAACTAGATTGCGTCGTCGTCGCGCTCGCCGGTGCGGATGCGCAGCGCGCTTTCGACCGGGATCACGAAGATCTTGCCGTCGCCGATCCGGCCGGTCTGCGCGGCCGCGGCGATCGCCTCGACGACGCGCTGCGCAAGGCCGTCCTCGACGACCACCTCAAGCTTCACCTTCGGCAGGAAGTCGACGACATATTCCGCGCCGCGGTACAGCTCGGTGTGGCCCTTCTGCCGGCCGAAGCCCTTGGCTTCGGTCACGGTGATGCCGCTGACGCCGATCTCGTGCAGCGCTTCCTTCACCTCATCGAGCTTGAACGGCTTGATGATGGCTTCGATCTTTTTCACAGGTACGCCCCCGGTTGTCGTTGAAAGCCTCGCCCTAGCGAGCGAGCCGTACGCCCTCCCGGGCGCCTTGCACCAAACGTGCCAGCCGCGGCGCCCTCGGGCAACCGCGGAATAGCATTGATTTCACTGCCCGAAATTGCGGCAATCGCTGGGAGCGTGCGCAATGCGAGGGCAGAGGCCGCGATCACAGGATCTCGTGAAGCCGGGCAATCGGGCGGCCGAGACGGACGCCCTTGTCGGTTTCAACCAGCGGGCGCTCGATCAGCAACGGATCGATCATCATCGCATCGAGGATCGCCTCGGCATCGCCGTGCTTTACCGCCTTGGCGCCGTCTTCCGCCATGCGCAGGCCCTGACGCGGCGTCATGCCGGCGCAGTCGTAAAGGCGGATTAGCTCCGCGCGGGAGGGCGGCGTCTTGAGATATTCGACGATCGTGACGTCCGCGCCGGCATCCTGCAGCAACGCGAGCGCCTCGCGCGACTTGGAGCAGCGTGGGTTGTGGTAGATCGTCGCCTTCACGCATGCTCCGTCGTTATCGAACTCGCCCCTGTCAGAACACGTGTCCCGCCCGGTTCGTGTTCTCCCGCCTTCGCGGGAGAACACTCTAGGTAGCAAAGGAGCTTACGCCCCCTGCTTGGCGAGCCACTCTTCCAGCCACTTGATCGTGTACGCGCCTTCCTGGAACTCGGGATCGTCGAGCAGCGCGCGGTGCAAGGGGATCGTCGTCGTGACGCCCTCGATCACCATCTCCTCGAGCGCACGCCGCAACCGCCGCAGCGCGCCTTGGCGGGTCGTGCCGTAGACGATCAGCTTGGCGATCATCGAGTCGTAGAAGGGCGGCACGCGGTAGCCGGCATACAGCCCGCTATCGACGCGGACATGCATCCCGCCCGGCGCGTGATAGACCCTCACCAGCCCCGGCGACGGCGCGAAGGTGCGCGGATCCTCGGCGTTGATGCGGCATTCGATCGCGTGACCGCGGAACTGCACGTCTTCCTGGCGCAGTGTCAGCGGATGGCCCTCGGCGACGCGGATCTGTTCGCGCACGAGGTCGAGCCCGGTGATCATCTCGGTCACCGGATGCTCGACCTGAAGCCGGGTGTTCATCTCGATGAAGTAGAATTCGCCCGCTTCCCACAGGAACTCGATCGTCCCCGCGCCGCGATACCCCATGTCGGCCATCGCCTTGGCGACGATGCCGCCCATCCGCTCGCGCTCTTCGGCGGTGATGATCGGCGAGGGGGCTTCCTCAAGCACCTTCTGGTGGCGGCGCTGGAGCGAGCAGTCGCGCTCGCCCAGATGGATCGCGTTGCCGTTGCCGTCGCCGAAGATCTGGAATTCGATATGCCGCGGATTGCCGAGGTATTTTTCCATGTAGACGGTGGCATCGCCGAACGCGGCCTTCGCCTCGCTGCCGGCCTGCTGCATCTGCGTTTCGAGGTCTTCGGCGTCGTTGACGACCTTCATGCCGCGACCACCACCGCCCGACGCGGCCTTGATGATGACCGGGTAGCCGATCGATTCGGCGATCGCCTTAGCTTCGGCGATGTCGCTGATCGCGCCGTCGGAGCCGGGGACGAGCGGAAGCCCCAGCGCGCCCGCGGTGCGCTTGGCCTGAACCTTGTCGCCCATCGTGCGGATATGCTCGGGCTTGGGGCCGACGAACAGGATGTTGTGCAATTCGACGATCTCGGCGAACTGCGCGTTCTCGCTGAGAAAGCCGTAGCCCGGATGGATCGCGTCCGCGCCGCTGATCTCGGCCGCCGAGATGATGTTGGGGATGTTCAGATAGCTGTCGGTGGCCGACGGCGGTCCGATGCAGATCGCCTCGTCCGCGAGCCGGACGTGCATCGCATCGGCGTCCGCGGTCGAATGGACCGCCACCGTCTTGATGCCCATCTCATGGCAGGCACGGTGGATCCGCAGCGCGATCTCGCCGCGGTTCGCAATGAGCAGCTTCTTGATTTGCGGCATTATTCCACCACGACCAGCGGCTGGTCGAATTCGACCGGCTGGCCGTTCTCGACGAGAATCGCGGTGACCGTGCCGGCCGACGGTGCGACGATCGTGTTCATCACCTTCATCGCCTCGATGATCAGCAGCGTATCGCCCGCATTGACCTTCTGGCCGACGGTCGAGAACGGCTTGGCCTCGGGGTTGGCGGCGAGATAGACGGTGCCGACCATCGGCGACTTGACCGCGCTCGCGCTGGTCGCAGGGGCCGACGCGCCGACCTCGGCCTGCGGGATCGCGAGCGGGGCGGAGACGGGGGCCGCAGCGGGGGCGGGCGCGTAATGCGCGACGGGCGCGGCCTGGGCGGCCTTGCGCGCGACGCGGATCCGGCGCGAGCCGTCCTCGACTTCGATCTCGGTCAGCTGCGTGGTGTCGAGCAGTTCGGCGAGCTGGCGCACCAGGGTCACATCGACCTGCATTGCGCCCGTATTTTCAGTTGTATCGGTCATGGCGGGGCCTCCTGTCAGAACCGTGCGACGGCTTCAAGCGCGAGCAGATACGAAAGCGCGCCGAAACCCGCGATCGTACCCTTCGACGCCTGCCCGACCAGGCTCACATGCCTGAACGATTCGCGGGTGTGGGGATTGGAAAGATGCACTTCGATCACCGGCGTCTTCACGCCCTTGATCGCGTCATGGACCGCGACCGAGGTGTGCGTGAACGCGCCGGCGTTGAGAATCACCGCCTTGGCACCGCGCGCCTGCGCCTCCTGGATCCAGTCGACGAGGTGCCCCTCGTGATTCGACTGGCGCATGTCGATCGTCAGGTCGAGTTCGCGCGCGCGGTCCTCGAGCATCCCGGCGATATCGTCGAGCGTCTCGTCGCCATAGATCTCCGGCTCGCGCGTCCCCAGCAGGTTGAGGTTGGGGCCGTTCAGGACGAATATCGTATCGGGCAAGGGTGGCCTTTCGGTTGCGGGCGCTGGGGAGCGGTCTCTATATGCGCGTCACGCCATTCCTTACAGGCCCGTCTCGCGACAAGTCGAGCCGCGCCTTCGCTGTATAGTGGATCACACACATATGCCCCATTCCGATGGCACCGTCTCGATCACCGTCAACGGCGAGCACAAGCGCGTCACCGCCGGGCTTTCGCTGGCTGGACTCGCTACCGAACTCGGCCTCGTTCCCGAGAAGATCGCGGTCGAGCGCAACATGGAAGTGGTGCCGCGCTCGACGCTGGCAGACGTCATGGTCGAGGACGGCGACGACCTTGAGATCGTGCATTTCGTCGGCGGCGGCGATCATTCCGACAGCTGGACCGTCGCGGGGCAGACGTTCACGTCACGACTGATCGTCGGTACCGGCAAATATAAGGATTTCGCGCAGAACGCCGCCGCCGTCGCGGCGTCGGGCGCGGAGATCGTCACGGTCGCCGTGCGCCGTGTCAATGTGTCGGATCGCAACGCACCGATGCTCACCGACTTCATCGACCCCAAGAAGATCACTTACCTGCCCAACACCGCGGGCTGCTTCGATGCCGAATCGGCGATTCGCACGCTGCGGCTGGCGCGCGAGGCGGGCGGCTGGGAGCTGGTGAAGCTCGAAGTGCTGGGCGAGGCAAAGACGCTCTATCCCGACATGGTCGAGACGCTGCGCGCGACCGAGATTCTGGCGAATGAGGGTTTCAAGCCGATGGTCTATTGCGTCGACGATCCGATCGCCACCAAGCGGCTGGAGAATGCGGGCGCGGTCGCGATCATGCCGCTGGGCGCGCCGATCGGCTCGGGGCTTGGCATCCAGAACCGCGTGACGATCCGGCTGATCGTCGAGGGGGCAGGGGTGCCCGTGCTGGTCGATGCGGGCGTCGGCACCGCCTCCGATGCAGCGGTCGCGATGGAGCTGGGTTGCGACGGCGTGCTGATGAACACCGCGATCGCCGAAGCGAAGGATCCGCTCATGATGGCGGCGGCGATGAAGGCCGCGGTCGAATCGGGGCGGCTGGCCTATCGCGCCGGGCGGATGGGGCAGCGACGCTACGCTGACCCGTCGAGCCCGCTGGCCGGTTTGATCTGATCGTGCCCTAGCAAACTGGGTCATGACGCAAACGTCACGGAACCCACGGTAAAGACGGCCGTTATACCCTCACAAGTTCAAGCGGCCCGATTGGCGGGCCAGCGAAACAAGTGGAGGATCTCATGGGCGAGTTCACCGACAAGGTCGCAGCGGCAGGCAACAAGGTTGCAGGCAACGTCAAGGAAGCCGTTGGTAAGGCGACCGATAACGACCGTCTGGTAGCCGAAGGCGAAGCGCAGCAGGCCAAGGGCACCGCGCAGAACGTCAAGGGCAGCGTCAAGGGCGCACTCGGCGACGATATCTAAGCTTTGGCTCGATACAGGAATATTGGCCGCCCCGGGAAATCGGGGCGGCCTTTTCTTTGCGCATCAGTCGGGGCGCAGGGTATCACCTAACACCGTCATCGCCGCGCTGGCGGGGATCCATCATTTATGTCGCCTCGATAGACCCGCGCCGTCAGCCAGTATGGGTTCCCGCCTCCGCGGGAATGACGAACGGATGGTATGGCTTGCCCAACCCGCTAACCTCTCTCACGAGCACCCCCATGACCTTCCCCACCCGCAGCTACGCCGCGTTCCTGTTCGACATGGACGGCACGATCCTCACCTCAATCGCGTCGGCCGAGCGCACCTGGACCAAATGGGCGATCGCACACGGTCTCGACGCCGCGACGTTCGTGCCGACGATCCACGGGGTGCAATCGGTCGAGACGGTGCGGCGGCTTGGGCTTCCCGGTGTCGATCCGGTCGCCGAAGCTGCGGCGATCACCGCAGCCGAGATGGAGGATGTGGATGACATCGCGCCGATCGCCGGCGCTGCGGCGTTCCTCGCCAGCTTGCCGCCCGAGCGCTGGACGATCGTCACATCCGCGCCGCGCGCGCTTGCCGAAGTCCGCCTGAAGGCCGCGGGGCTTCCGGTCCCCGCGACGATGATCGCCGCCGACGACATTCCGAACGGCAAGCCAGCGCCGGACTGTTTCCTGGTTGCCGCCGAGCGGCTGGGCGTCGCGGCCGGCGATTGCCTGGTGTTCGAAGACGCGGCTGCGGGGATAACCGCGGGGGAAGCGGCAGGGGCCGATGTGCTCGTGGTTACCGCGACGCACTCGCACGGGGTGAAGACGTCGCATCCGACGGTGGTCGATTATGTCGGGCTCTCGATAACCGTCGGCGAGGATGACCTCGTCGTCACGCGTGACTGACCTGTCCGCCGTCCGTCATCCTGACGGAAGTCAGGATGACGGGGGGCAAGGGTGCGTCCGGGGTCTTAAAACAGCCCTTCGATCAGGCCTTCGTCGTTTAGATGGATCGCTTCTGCCGCGGGCACGCGCGGCAGGCCGGGCATCGTCATGATCTCGCCGCAGATCGCCACCACGAAGCCGGCACCGGCAGAAAGCCGCACTTCCCGGACGGGCACGATATGCCCGGTCGGCGCACCGAGCAGCGCGGGGTCGGTCGAGAAGCTGTATTGCGTCTTGGCAAGGCAGACGGGGAGGTGGCCATAGCCCGCATCCTCCCACCGCTTGAGTTGCGCCAGCACGCTCGGATCGGCGACCGCATGCTCCGCGCGATAGATGCGCCGCGCGACGGTATCAATCTTTTCGAACAGCGAAAGCTCGTCACCATAGATCGGCGCGAATCCGCCGCCATGCGTCTCGCAGAGTTCGGCGACCGCATCGGCCAGCACGACCGCGCCTGCGCCGCCCTCCGCCCAATGCCGGCACAGGACCGCGCGCGAGCCGTGCTGCGCGGCCGCCTCGACGATCGCGGCAATCTCTGCGTCGCTGTCGGTGTAGAAATGGTTGATCGCAACGATCGCTGGGACGCCGAACTGGCGGATGTTCTCAATGTGGCGGACGAGATTAACCGCGCCCTTGCGCACCGCCTCGACATTTTCGTGCGCGAGATCGGCCTTGGCGACTCCGCCGTTCATCTTCAGCGCGCGCGCGGTGGCGACGATCACGACTGCGTCTGGCGCGAGCCCCGCCTGGCGGCATTTGATGTCGAAGAACTTCTCCGCGCCGAGATCGGCGCCAAATCCGGCCTCGGTCACGACGTAATCGCCGAGCGACAGCGCTGCACGCGTCGCGATTACTGAGTTGCAGCCATGCGCGATGTTGGCGAACGGCCCGCCGTGCAGGAAGGCCGGCGTGCCCTCGAGCGACTGGACGAGGTTAGGCTTGATCGCTTCCGCCAGCAGCACCGCCATCGCGCCATCCGCCTTCAGGTCGCGCGCGGTGACCGGCTGGCGGTCGCGCGTATAGGCGACGACGATGTCGCCCAGCCGGCGCTCCATGTCGGCCAGATCGTTCGCAAGGCACAAGATCGCCATGACTTCGGATGCGACGGTGATGTCGAACCCGGATTCGCGCGGATACCCGTTGGCGACTCCGCCGATCGACTGGACGATGTCGCGCAGCGCCCGGTCGTTCATGTCGAGCACGCGGCGCCATACCACGCGGCGGACGTCGATCTGGAGCGCGTTGCCCCAGTGGATGTGATTGTCGATCATCGCCGCGAGCAGATTATGCGCGGCGGTTATTGCGTGGAAATCGCCCGTGAAATGAAGGTTGATATCCTCCATCGGCGCGACCTGCGCGCGACCGCCACCGGTCGCGCCGCCCTTGGTCCCGAAGCACGGGCCGAGCGAGGGTTCGCGCAGTGCCAGCACCGCCTTGCGCCCGGTATGGCGCAACGCGTCGGCGAGGCCGATCGAGGTGGTCGTCTTGCCTTCGCCCGCAGGGGTCGGGTTGATCGCGGTGACGAGGATCAGTCGCCCCTGTGCGACGCTCTGCCGCGTCTGGAGCCAGTCGAGCGCGATCTTCGCCTTGTCGCGGCCGTAGGGCTCGATCGCCGCGTCGGGAATGCCTAGGCCGTCCGCGATAGTAGCGATGGGGCGCAGCGCGACGCTGCGGGCGATGGCGATATCGGTTTCCATGCGCGCGTGCCTAGCGAGAGACACGGCAGGATTCCAGACGCTAAGCTAGCGCAGACGACGCCATCTCCGTAAACGCGGCCGCAATGACGGATATCGACAGCAATAAGCCCGAAGCTTTCACGGGAATGACCCCCGCTCTGACGATGGTGTTCGCGGTCGCATGCGGGATAATGGTGGCGAACCTTTATTACGCGCAAGCACTGATCGGTGAGATTGCGCCTGCGTTGGGATTGCATGGCAGCACGGCCGGCGCCATCGTGACGCTGACGCAGCTAGGCTATGGCGCCGGCTTATTGCTAATCGTGTCGCTCGCCGATCTGGTCGAGAATCGGCGGCTTATCCTGACAATGGTTGCAGGCACGACACTCGGGCTCATCGGAATCTTCTTCTCACAAGGGGCGCTGGGTTTCCTGGTGTTTTCGTTCGTTACCGGGTTCTGTTCTGTTGGTGCGCAGATAATGGTGCCGCTCGCCGCGCACCTTGTCCCGGATGCCAAGCGCGGCCAGGTGATCGGTAACATCATGGCCGGTCTCATCACCGGGATCATGCTTGCGCGTCCGCTGGCGAGCGGGCTTGCCTCGCTCGCCGGATGGCGCGCGATCTTCGCGGTTTCAGCGGTAGCCATGGTCGCGCTTGCGCTGTTGCTCGCGAAGATGCTGCCAGAGCGGCGGCCGAGCCCCGGCCTGGGCTATGGACAGATCCTCGCCTCGAGCTTTCGCCTACTGGCACGGACGCCGGCGATCCGGCGGCGGACGGCCTATCAGGCGACGATGTTCGCGATCTTCAACCTGTTCTGGACCGCGGTGCCGTTGGTGCTGGCGACGCGGTTCGCGCTCGGGCAGGGGGGCATCGCCATGTTCGCATTGGCAGGGGCGGGTGGCGCACTAGCCGCACCGATCGCGGGACGGTTGGGCGATCGGGGCTATATTCGGATCGGTACCGGGGTCGCACTCGGCGGCGCGGTGCTGGCATGCCTCATCGCCGGGTGGGCGGGTGCGACGCACCTGTTGGTGATGCTTGCAGCTGCAGCGATCCTGCTGGATGCGGCAACGCAGTTAAACCAGGTGCTCGGGCAGCGCGTGATCTATTCGATCGCACCCGATGCACGCGGACGGATCAACGCGATCTACATGACCGTCGTGTTTCTTGGCGGCGCGGCAGGATCGATGCTGGCCTCGGTCAGCCTGTATCGTGGCGGCTGGACCGCGACGATGGCGGTCGGCGGTGGGCTTGCGGTCGTGGCGTTCGCGCTGTTCCTGACCGAGCCGCGCGGCGATCACATCCTCAGCGGAGCCGCGTAACCCGTCAGTTCGAGATACCCGCTGCCGCCGGCCGTGCGCACCGCACCCTCCCAATAGACGGGCATTCCGCTACGTCGTGCGTCGAGCTCTTGATCGGCGAAGAGCGGGTTCAGGTCGAACCGGCGAATGCCTTCGGGCAAGCGCAGGCTGAGACGCTGCGTCACGGGATAGACCGCCCCGGTGCGCGGCGAGCGCCATTGGTTGAGCGGCTCGAAGCGGACGTCGCCGGGCGCGAAACGGATGACGCGACCGTCGGGACGGCGGAGCGAGCCGCCGGCCCATAACTGTTTGCTGCCAGGACCGCGGATCCGAAACGCCATCAGCGCACCGCCATCGTCGAGATTTAGCCCCGTCCAATCCCAACCGACCGCGCCGCCGCCGAGGTAATCGGAGGACCACTCGCGATCAAGCCAGGCCTGACCGGTGACTGGCTGCACCTGCCCTTTACGGGTGAGCCTTCCAGACACGGCTAGATGTGGGACGGAGTAATAATAGCTCGCCTGCTCGGGGCGGGGGCCCTTCTGGCTGTATCCATCCGACCCCTCGAGCAGTGGCTGCTGGCGTGGTGTGAGCGTTAGCGACAGCGCGAAATCGGGCGTCGAGACGGTCGTGACGAAGCGTCCGTCGGGAAGGCGACGGATCCGCCAGTCGCGCAAACGCACGTCGGTGTCGCCGATCCGCGCCCGGGCAAGTCCGAAACCGGAACGCGCGGCGCGCTCGCCGTGGAGCAGGTGGCCGAGACGCGGGTCCGACAGCGCGGCATGCGCGAACAGGACCTGCTCCGGCGCGAACCGGCTCGTGTTGGCCGGGTTCGTCTTGGGCGTGGTACGGAAGAAGGTGATCTGGAAGCCGAGATCGCGGCCTTCGCGGGTCTTGAGCAGGCCGGTTACGTACCACCATTCGGTACGGAATGCCGGGTGCGCGCCATGCTCGCGCGGGAAAACGAAGCGTGCGCCGGGGCGGACGACGGAATAATCGGAGCCCGCCGATGTCGCGGCGATCAGCGCGAGGGCCGTTAGGATCATGGGCCCGCGCATCACCAATCCTCCCGGACCATACGAACCGCATCGGCGGCGATCGCGCGGCGACCTGCTAGCGTCGCGGTGCCCGCCGCCGCGGCGACGAGCGCGATCGCGACGCTCGCGACTATCGTCCAGGGGACACGCGTCGCCATCGTCCAGTTGAAGGATTGCGGGTTGATCACGTGTACCAGAACCTGCGCCATGACCCCGCCGAGCGCAATGCCGGCAACGCCGCCGACCAGCCCGAGCAGCGCGCCTTCGCTTGCCAGCATCGCGACGATCTGGTGCTTTGACACGCCGATATGGCGGAGCATCCCGAACTCTCGGGTGCGGGCGATCGTCTGTGCGGACATGGTCGCGGCTACGCCTGCAAGACCTACCAGGATCGCCACGCCCTCGAGCAGATACGTCACCGCGAAACTCCGATCGAAGAGTTCTAGCGCATAACGGCGGAGCGTAGCCGGCCGGGCAATCGATACGAGGTTGGCGAGCGCGCGGGGCGTTCGGGTGATCAGCGCACGTGCGACGCGGTTCGGGTCCGCGCCCGATGCAAGCGTGATCGCAGCCTCCGTTCGGGTGAGATCGCCCGTCACGCGCGCATAGTCGGTATCGCGGATGACGATCGCGCCCTGCTGACGCGCATAGTCACGCCAGATCCCGGCGACGGCGTAGCGACCGGCGAGCGGGAGCATGACCGGCGTTCCAACCGTCCAGCCGTATAGCCGGGCGGCGGGCTCGGAGATCCATACAGGCGTGGTGCCCGCCGGAAAATCATCAGTCGTGTCGAGCAGCTTCAGGCTCGGATCTACTCCCTTTGCGACCGGACGGGCGATCAGCGTCACTGGCGGACGATCGGGCTTGATCGTGAGCGGGATCTGCCGGCTGAATGCAACGCTCGCAACGCCGGGTGTCGCGCGCAATGTGGCCTGCGCGGCAGGGTCGAACCCTGTGCCGCCGTCGACTCGCAGATACAGGTCGTCCGACAGGATTTGGCCGAGCCAGTCATCGACGGCGCCGCGAAAACTGGTCACCATCACTGCCATTGCGATCATCAGCGCGGTGCTGGCGACGATCCCGCACAACGCGGTCGCCGCCTGACCAGGGGCACCGTGGAGATGGCGGACCGCAAGATCGGTCGCGATACCGCGGCCCGGTCGTCGCGCCAGCGGCGCGAGAAGCGTCCGCGCAAACCACGGCATGCCGGCGATGCCGCCCGAGAGGATGAGCGCCATGCTCGCATAGCCGAACAGCGGCAGGCGACCGATCGGGGGAAGCAGCGCCGCACCGCCACCGAACACGATGAGGATGGCGGCAGCACGCCACGGGACGGGCGTCCGGGGATCGATGACATCGCCAGTATTACGGAGCGCAGCCGCGGGTGCCGCACGGGCGGCGATGCGGGCAGGGAGGACGCTACCCGCGACCGCCGCGAGCAATCCGAGCATGAAGAAACCGATCGCGGCGAGCGGGGCGAAACGCATCCGGACGCTGCCGTCGGCGAAATACCCTGCCCCGAAGTCGCCGCCAAACCTCGTCAACGCGCCATAGGCCAGCGCATAGCCGAGGATCAGCCCGAGCGCGGCACCGATCACGCCGATCATCAGCCCTTCGAGCGCGACCGCGGCGATGATCCCACTTTTCGGCAATCCCAATGTCCGAATTAGCGCGAACGCCCGCAGCCGGCGGGCGACCGACAGCGACTGCGCGGAGAAAACCAGAAAGCCACCGGTCAGCAACGCCACGAGCGCGAGCATGTCGAGGTTGACGCGGTATGCGCGCGACAGAGCATCACTGCGTGTCGCATCGCTGGTGGCGGTACCGATTGAAGCGTCACGGGGCAGGATAGCGGTGAGCGCCGCCGCCGGCACATCGTCTTGCTGCTTGACGTCGATCCGGTCGAGTCGACCGAGCCGGCCGAAACGCCACTGCGCGGTCGCGATGTCGATCACACCGATCATCTCATCCTCGGCGATGCCCGGTAGCGCACCGGCAACCACCAGCGGCACGGTGCGACCGTTTGCCGTGACGGTCAGCATGCTGCCAGGACTGGTGCGCAGCGCCAGCATGGCGGCCGACGAGAGGAACAGTGCTTGGCCGTCGAAGGCAGCGTCGGTCCGGCGGTCGATTCCCACTGGCGTCATCCCGACCAGTGACGGCGTGACCTGCGCCGCACGGAGGACATCGAGCCCCAACAGCGTAACGCGGGTCTTGGCGATCGTGGCACGCAGGACAACCACGGGGCTGGCGTCGGCAACGCCGGGAGCATTTGCGACCTTGGCGTAGAATGCTTCATCGAAGCCGAGTGGACTCGTCGCTGTCACGCGGAGGTCGGCACTGCCGTTGACCGTGCGCAGCGCGCCTTCGAAAGACGACAGCGCCGAGCCGTTGACGAGGTGGACGGCAAAGCCGAGCCCGACCCCGATCGCGATTGCCACGGCGGTAAGCGCGAGGCGGGCAGGGTGCGCACGCCACTCACCAGCGATGAGCCAGCGCAGCGCCAGACGGGCAGCGAGTATCACTCGACGCCCCGGCGTTCGGTCAAGCCGGTCGCGGTCAGCGTCAGGACGACATCGGCGATCGCCGCTGCAGCTTCGGAATGCGTGACGATGATCGCTGCTACGCCGTCTTCGCGGACGGCGTCGGAAAACAGCGCCAAGATCCTGGCGGCTGTGTCCGGATCGAGATTGCCCGTCGGTTCGTCGGCGAGGATAATCGCCGGGCGATGGACCAGGGCGCGGGCGATCGCGACGCGCTGCAATTCGCCGCCCGAGAGATCGCGTGCGTAGCCGTCGCCGCGCTCACCAAGGCCAACGCGGTCGAGCATAATATCGGCACGCGCACCGATCGCGCTACGATCGGCGGACACCAGCGCAAGCGGCAACGCCACGTTCTGGCGCAGCGTCAAATAGGGCAAAACGTGGAAGGCCTGGAACACGAAGCCGATCCGGGTCGCGCGCAAGCGCGTCAGCGCGGGCTCATCGAGCGATCCGAGATCAATGTCCTCGACGGCGACATGCCCGGCGTCGGCACCGTCGAGCCCGGCGAAGATATTGAGAAGTGTTGATTTGCCGACACCGCTTTCGCCTACGATTGCGATAAGCTGGCCGGATCGCGCGACAAGGTCGAGGTCACGGAACAGTTCACGGCCGCCGGGTACCGACTTTGCGAGGCCGGTGACGCGGAGAAGAACATCGTCGATCATGGGTCGTTCATGCCACGCGTGCGGCAGCCGGGACAGCGCAGATGAATTGCGGTAGATTGCTTTGTCGGCGTTATGCGCGGTTGATGATCAGGCAATCCAGATACCAATGTCTATTTTACATAATGTATATTATCGATCTTAATTTACCTGCGAATTTTTTTGGTCTTTCCCCTGAGTGCACATCGATACGGATAACGGAATGAACCTCGCATTCCCGATCACCCCTGCGCTATGGGGACCAGCGACAGGCTAATGACGTGCAGGTGTTTCCGATGATCGAGCGGTTGGTGTCCATCATGGCGCGGTTGCGCGATCCGGTCGACGGCTGTGCGTGGGATAGCGTGCAGACCTGGGCAACGATCGCACCCTACACGATCGAGGAAGCGTATGAGGTCGCGGACGCGATCGCGCGCAACGATCCCACAGATCTCAAGGACGAACTGGGCGACCTACTTCTGCAGGTCGTGTTTCACAGCCGGATTGCCGAGGAATCTGGCGCCTTCACGCTCGAAGACGTCGTCGCGGCGATCAGCGATAAGATGGAGCGTCGTCATCCGCATATCTTTGGCAATGCAGCGTCATCGCCGGGATGGGAAACGATCAAGGCCAGCGAGCGCGCGACAAAATGCGATCGAAGCGCGCTCGCCGGCGTTGCGATCGGCCTGCCCGCCTTGTCGCGCGCCGAGAAACTGCAGAAGCGCGGAGCGCGCGTCGGGTTCGACTGGCCCGACGCAGAGGGCCCTATCGCGAAGATCTTCGAGGAAATTGAAGAGGTTCGTGAGGCGAGTTCAGCTACGGTGGCAGAAGAGATCGGCGATCTCCTGTTTGCCGTCACGAACTGGGCACGGCATCTCGGTGTCGATCCGGAGGCCGCGTTACGCGACGGAAATGCAAAATTCGAGGCCAGGTTCCGGGCGATCGAGGTCAGCGGCGGCGAGGCGTTCGCCGCCATGACGCTCGATCAGAAGGAGGGCCTATGGCAGGAGGTCAAGCGTCGCGGCGGGTGAAGCGATCATAATCGGTTTCGGACAACCGCACATCGTAGGTCGTCTCGAGTTCGTCGTCTTCGCTGTCGAGCACCTCGCCATGCGCATGCAGCCATGCGGCCCCCGCCCCGTCCGTCGCATCGAGCGTGATCCGGTAGCGTCGATGCGCGCCGGTCAGCTTGGCGGCGACCTGAGCGATCAGCATGCCCACCCCTTCCCCGCTCAGCGCCGAGATCGCGACGACGTCGTCGCGATTGGCGGCCTGCGCGGCGATCTCGTCATGCGTCTCGGCATCGAGCAGGTCGAGCTTGTTCCAGACCTCGAACCGCGGCGTGTTCTCGTCGACGCCGATCTCGGACAATACCGATTCTACGTCGGCCCTCTGTGCCTCCGTATCGGGATGCGCAATGTCGCGAATATGGACGAGCAGATCGGCGGATACCACCTCCTCAAGCGTCGCCTTGAACGCAGCGACCAGCTGGGTCGGCAGGTCCGAAACGAAGCCCACCGTGTCCGACAGGATCGCCTTGTCGATACCAGGCAGTTGAATCTGCCGAAGAGTCGGGTCGAGCGTGGCGAACAGCAGATCCTCCGCCATGACGTCGGCACCAGTCAAGCGATTGAATAACGTGGATTTACCCGCGTTCGTATAGCCGACCAGCGCGATCACCGGCCACGGCGCACGCTGCCGCCGCTCGCGGTGCAGACCACGGGTACGGCTGACCTGCTCCAGTTCGCGCTTCAACCGTGCCATCCGATCGCGGATCAGGCGGCGATCCGCCTCGATCTGCGTTTCGCCCGGGCCGCCGAGAAAGCCGAAGCCACCGCGCTGGCGTTCGAGGTGAGTCCAGCTGCGTACGAGTCGGCCAGCTTGATAATCGAGATGCGCGAGCTCGACCTGCAGCCGACCCTCCGCGGTCGCAGCCCGCTCGCCAAAGATTTCGAGAATCAGGCCGGTGCGGTCGATGACCTTGGTGCCGAGCGCCTTCTCCAAATTGCGCTGCTGGATAGGGCTGAGGCTCGCGTCAAATACGACGAGCCCCGCCTCTTCCATCCGCACCTGGGTGGCGAGAAGCTCGACCTGACCGCTGCCGATCAGCGTTGCCGGCTTTAGTTGGCGGACGCGGTAGGCGATTCGTTCGACGACTTCGACGCCGATCGCCGCTGCCAGACCTGCCGTCTCTGCAAGGCGCGCGTCGACATCGCGCGATGCATCGCCTTGGTCCGGCAGCACGACGATCGCGCGCGTGCCCCGGGTGAACTCGTCGCGATCGCGCTCGAAACCACTACTCAATCGTCATCGTCCCCATCATCATCCGTGTCAGTCGGTTCTTCGGCAAGGTTCAGCGGCCGTGCTGGCTGAATCGTCGAGACCGCGTGCTTGTAAACGAGCTGCGCCATGCCTTCGCGCTGGAGCAGCATGCAGAACAGGTCGAAACCCGCGATCTGACCCTGCAGCATGACGCCGTTGATCAGGAACATCGTCACGCTGTCTTCGGACTTCCGCACCGCGTTCAGGAAGATGTCCTGCAGCAACGGATGTTTCTTCTGCGTCTCGCCAACCGTCTCGACGATGCCCGAGATATCCATCGGTCCAGCGGGCATGATTGTCGAGATCGCATGCTTGTAGATCAATTGGGACTGGCCATCGC
The DNA here is from genome assembly GCF_001421805.1 of Sphingomonas sp. Leaf34. Classification (GTDB taxonomy): domain Bacteria; phylum Pseudomonadota; class Alphaproteobacteria; order Sphingomonadales; family Sphingomonadaceae; genus Sphingomonas. The sequence goes on from NZ_LMLC01000002.1 coordinate 234,639, forward strand.
GGCGCAGCAGGACGGAAAAATTATCGAACCAAGTGACGATACCCTGTAGCTTCACGCCCTTGACGAGAAACATCGTGACAGGTGTCTTGGAGCGGCGAAGTGCGTTCAGGAATACGTCCTGGAGCGAGCCTGCTTTTTCGGCCAATGGGGTAACCCTTTGTTTTTGGCGAGACTTTGCTCGCAAGGCGCCGTTTCCCGGCGTCGGAGATGCGCCCGATTACCGGGCACAGACAGTGATCTATGATCGCCACCCCCCTACGTCCAGAGGGGGACGAAAATGCGGCATGCTATTCGTCGCGCGTTTCGGTGATACCGAGCAGCTTCAATTTGCGGTGCAGCGCCGAGCGCTCCATGCCGATGAAGCTGGCGGTGCGCGAGATATTGCCCGAAAATCGTCGGATCTGGACGCGGAGATATTCGCGCTCGAACGTCTCGCGTGCTTCGCGCAATGGAGATCCCATGATAGCGGTGCCACCAGCCGCGCCCATTTCGCCTTGGTCGCCGAGTACTTCAGCGGGAAGCAGATCGAGATCGATGCGGCCGATCCGGTCGCCGGGCGCGAGGATGATCGTGCGCTCGACGACGTTGCGGAGCTGGCGGACGTTGCCCGGCCAATCATAGGATTGCAGCGCAACCATCGCATCCGGCGCGATCTCCGGAGTCGGCACGCGCCGCTCGGATGCATAATGCGCGATGAAGTGCTGGACGAGCGCCGGTATGTCCTCGCGGCGATCCGACAAGGGCGGGATCGTGACGGGCACGACGTTGAGGCGATAATACAGGTCTTCGCGAAAGCGTCCTTCGGCGATTTCGAAAACGAGGTCGCGGGCCGTCGCCGAGACGACACGGACGTCGACCTTAACGACCCGCGTGCCGCCGACGCGCGTGAAACTCTGGTCGGTCAGCGCACGGAGGATCCGGGCCTGCGTGGTGATCGGCATGTCGGCGATCTCGTCGAGAAACAACGTCCCGCCATGCGCCTGCTCGAACAAACCGGGACGAACGAGATCGCCCGCTTCCTCGACGCCGAACAGTTCCTCGTCAACGCGCTCCGGAGTCATCCGCGCGGCACTGACGATGATGAACGGCGCGTCGGTGCGCAGGCTCCAACCGTGGAGCAGACGCGCGGCGACCTCCTTGCCGACCCCCGCGCCGCCCATGATGAGCACGCGGCTGCCGGTCGCGGCAACCCGTTTCAGCGTGGCGCGGACGCCGTTGATCGATCCCGAGCTGCCCGTCAGATCGGTCTCGCGACCGACCGTCGCGCGGAGCGAAGCGACCTCACGCCGCAGCCGCTCGGTTTCGGTCGCGCGCGCGACCATAAGCAACAGGCGCTCGGCCTCGAACGGCTTTTCGATGAAGTCGGAGGCGCCGCGGCGGATCGCGGCGACCGCGGTGTCGAGATTGCCGTGGCCCGAGATCACCAGCACCGGGATCGACGGATCGCGGCGCTTGATCTCGTCGAGCAATTCGAGCCCGTCGAGCCGCGAGCCCTGCAGCCACACGTCGAGCAAGACCAGCGATGGTCGCCGGGCGGCAATCGCCTCCAGCGCGGAATCGCTGTCGCCAGCGTCGCGCGTGGCATAGCCTTCGTCCTCCAGGACGCCGGCGACCAGTTCGCGAATGTCACGTTCGTCATCCACGACGAGAATATCGAGCGCCATCAAATCATGTCCGGTTGCGAGTCATGGTGGCGAGTTGGCCGTCCCCTGCCCCCTCGGGTAGCGGCCCTCGTGCGTCGAGCCCGCCTTGATCGAGGCCCCCCTGGTCGAGCGCCGTCAGCGCCCTGGTATCGAAAATCATGGTGACGCACGTGCCGCCACCCGGTCGGTCGGAGAATCCGATCGTCCCGCAATGTTCCTCGATGATCTTTTTGACGATAGCAAGCCCGAGGCCCGTGCCACGCGCGCGCGTGGTGACATAGGGCTCCATGATCCGGTCGCGGTCGGCAGGCAGGCCGATCCCCGTGTCCGCCAGCGTTATCGTCACGCTGCGGCCCGGCTCCTGGCTTAACGTCATCGTCACCGCCCCGCCGGGTTCACCCGTCGCTTCAATGGCTTCGACGGCGTTCTTCACGAGGTTCGTCAGCGCCTGCCCGATCTGGCGACGATCGCACACCAGCGTCAGCCCGGGATCGTCGTTGACGAGATGGAAGCCGATTGCGGGATGCGCCACCTCGTGCAGGAAAAGCGCCTGACGGGCCGCATCGACCAGCGATTCGTCGCGGAAGACGGGTTTGGGCATGCGCGCGAACGACGAGAATTCGTCGACCATCCGGCGCAGATCGCCGACCTGGCGGATGATCGTGTCGGTCAGCCGCGAGAACGTGCCGTCCTGCATCTCGGCCTTGGCGCCGTACCGGCGCTGCAGACGTTCGGCGGCAAGCTGGATCGGGGTCAACGGGTTCTTGATCTCGTGCGCGATCCGCCGCGCGACGTCGGACCAAGCCGCGCGACGCTGATCGAGCAGCTGTTGCGTGATATCGTCGAAGGTCAGAATCGGGCCCGTCGCGGCGCGCGCGATCCGTACCGCCAACGTGCGGACGTCGCCGCTCTGGCCGACCTCGACGATCGCCTCGCGGTCGCCGCCATCGAGCATCGCGTCGAGTTCGGGCGCGACATCGACCAGCCGCCGGCCCACTAGGCCACCGGCGCCGGTGCCGAGCAACGTCGTCGCAGAATCGTTCGCGATCGTAATCGTCCGCTCGCGCCCGGTCGCGACGACGCCCGCGGAGACGCCCGCCATCACCGCCTCGATCAGCGCGCGACGGTTTTCGAGCTGACCGTTCGCGGTGACGAGCTCGGTGTTCTGCGCCTCGAGCTGCCCGGTCATCTGGTTGAACGCATTGGCAAGCGTGCCGACCTCGTCACGGCTGCGCGGATCGGGGACGCGGGCGGTCAAATCGCCACTCGCGACCCGGCGCGCGGCGTCGACGAGCTCGCCGACCGGCCGTACGAGACGATCCGCCACGGCCAGCGCGATCCACACCGCAAAACCAACGATGAGCAGCGAGATCAGCAACAGCGCGGCGTTGAACCGCAGTTGCAAGCTGCGCGAGCGGGCGAGCAGCGACCGGTAGCTCTTCAGCACGTCGTTGGCGCGCACGGTCTGGCTTGAGAGCAGCTTGGTGTCCTCGACGCGACCCGCGTACAGAAACAGCTCGTCGGACCCCGGCATCAGCGTGATCGTCTGGATCCGGTCGCCGGTCACCGCGACGACCGATGGCTTGCCGGCACGGAGTTGGGCGATCGATTGCGGCGTGACCTGGCGGGCGAAATCGATCTTGTAGGGATCGACCACCGCAAAGGTCTGGATTTCGTTCTGCGGCGTGACCTTGAACAACGCGGCTTCCGACAGGCTGCGATAATAGACTTGCTGCAGGAAATAGCCCGAGAAATCGGGGCTTTGGAGCGACTTCGCCTCGAGATAGCCGGACATGTCCGCAGCCATCGTCACGGTCGCTTCCTCCCAGCGGCTAAGCTGGCGCGCATAGGAGGATTGCGCGAGCGCGGTCGCATTCTCGAGCATCCCGCGCGCCTGGTCCGAATACCAGAACTGGACACCATATTGGAACAGCAACGACGCAAAGATCGTCACCAGCAGCATCGGCACCGCGGCGACGATCGAAAACAGCGCGACGAGGCGCACGTGGAGCCGTCCGCCCCCACCGACCGGCGAACGCGCCGCACGCCGCATCGCCACGCGCCGCCCGAGCAGCATGAGCAGTGCTATCCCCGGCACGAGATTGGCGACGAGCAGCAGCGCGACGAGCGGTGGCGCGAGCACACGCTGTGGTGCGTCGGATCCGGTGATGACGAAATAGCTGGTCGCCGCGATCGCGATCGCGATCCCGAGCACCAAAGCCTCGACCGCAGGCGTCACCGCGAACCGGGGCGCGGGCTCGTCATTGTCCAATGGTAGCGTCGCGGAAGCGATCATCGTTGCCCCGATACAACGTCAACCGTTGCCGGGAAACCACATAATGACAGAATCAGCGACGTTCTGTTTCCCGGGCACGCTGCGCATCGGCGCCGTTGTCGATGTCGATGCCAAGTGTGTCGAGCCGTTTGCGCAGCGTATTGCGATTGATGCCAAGCGCGCGCGCCGCCCGCAGCTGGTTCTGGCCATGCCGCGCCAGCATCGCCTCGATCAGCGGGCGTTCGACTTCGCCGATCACGCGCTCGTACAGCGTGCCGTCGTCAAGGGAGGCGGGATTTTCGCGCGCGATCCGGTCGATCATCGCGCGCACCGCCTGGCCTATTTCGACATCGACCGTCTCCTCAGGGCCCGCATGCGTACCGATCATCGTCCGGATCGCATCCGCGCCGATCACCTCGTCGCGCGCGAGAACGGCAATACGGCGCATGAGATTTTCAAGCTCGCGGACGTTCCCAGGCCAATGATGCGCGCCGAGTACCGTGATCGCGTCGGTGGCAAGCTGACGCCGCGGCAACCCCTGCACGGCGGCATGATCGAGAAAGTGGCGGGCCAGCAAGGCGATATCCCGCCGACGCTCGCGCAACGCCGGGAGTGCGATGGGTACGACATTGAGACGATAGAACAGGTCCTCCCGGAACTGGCCGTTGGCGACCTGCGCCGACAGGTCGCGGTTCGTGGCGGCGACGATCCGGACGTCGACACGAATCGTGCGGGCCCCGCCGACGCTCGTGAACTCGCCCGACTGGAGTACCCGGAGCAGCCGGGTCTGCGCCTCCATCGGCATATCGCCGATCTCGTCGAGGAACAGCGTGCCCCCCGATGCCTGTTCGAACCGCCCGGCATTGCGCGTTGCCGCGCCCGTGAACGCGCCACGTTCATGCCCGAACAGGTCAGCCTCGATCAGTTCGCGCGGGATCGCCGCCATGTTGATCGCGACGAACGGGGCTGCACAGCGGGGACCCAGATCATGGATCGCACGCGCGACCAGCTCCTTGCCGGTGCCCGATTCGCCCGAGATCAACACGGTCAGGTCGTTCGAGACGACGCGTGCGATGATCCGATAGACGTCCTGCATCGCCGCCGATCGCCCGATCAGCGGCAGCGCGCGGTCCGCGTCGTGGAGCGCGTCCTCCGACACCATCCCGCCACGCGCCAGCGCCCCCGCGACCGCGCGGGTCAGCACGTCGAGGTCGAACGGCTTGGGGAGATATTCATAGACACCGACTTCGGCCGCGCGGACCGCGGTGGTCAGCGTGTTCTGCGCGGAGAGGACGATGATCGGCAGCAAGGGAAAACGCGCGGCGACGCTGCGGACATGCTCGATACCGTCGCCATCGGGGAGGATGACGTCCGTGATGAGGACGTCTGGCACTGACACCGCCAACGCGCGCTCGAGTTGCGCGAGGCTGTCGGCGACCGTGACGTCGTGCCCTGCCCGGCGCAGCGCCTGCGCGACGACGGTCCGGATCGCGGCGTCGTCGTCGACGACCAGAACGGTACTCATGACGCGGCTCTGGGGAGCAACAGGCGGAGCGCGGTCATCTCGGGATTTCCTTCGCGGGCGTATTGGACGATGCCACCCATGTCGCGCGTGAGCTTGTCGACCAGTGCGAGGCCGAGCCCCTGCCCTTCGCGACGGCCCGAGACGAACGGATCGAACAGATGGTCGGCGATGTCGGCGGGTGCGCCCGGGCCGTTGTCGAAAATGCAGATCTCGATCGGCAGCGGCAGCCGGGGCTTGCCCGGCGCCGAACTGACGGTGATCCCGTGGCGGTAGGCGGTGGTCATGACGATGCGCGGTTCGCGTTCGTTGCGAACCGCTTCGCGCGCATTCTTGAGAAGATTTATGACGATCTGGAGCAGCGCGTCGCGGTTGATCTGCGCGGGCGGGAGCGACGGATCGAAACGTTCCTCGATCGCGATACCGCGCGCGAATCCGGCCAGCGCGAGCCGGCGGGCATGGCCGAGCAACGGGTAGATGTTCTCGCTGGCGAGCGGCAGGGGCCGGGTGTCGCTGAAATCCTGCATCCGGTCGATCAATGCGGCGATGCGGTCGACCTCGGTTACGATCAGCGTGGTGAGTTCGCCCGCACCGAGCAATTGCGCCGCACCGCGGATGCCCGACAAGGGGTTCTTGATCTCATGCGCCAGCATCGCCGCGGCGCCGACCGCGGCCCGTGCGCCGGCAGCGCGGTCTGCCGAATGGCCGAGGCGGCGCGAGGTCGCGGCGGAATGCAGCGTGATCGCGCGCCAGCCGGGATAATCGGCGATCTGGGTCTCGGCGAAATCGACGCGGATCTTGACGCCGCGCGCGGTCGCGATCTCCGTATCATAGACGGCCAGGCCATGCCCGTCGCGGTTGCGTGAATCATCGGGTGGCGGGATGATCGCGCCGAGCGGCTGCCCGATCATCAAGCGCTCGGAAAGGTTCAGCAACTGCTCGGCGAGCGCGTTGGCGTGCGCGACGCGGTGATCGGGATCGACGACGACGACCGCTACGGGCAGCGCCGCGAACAGCTCCGCAAAGCCCGGCCGTCCGCGTGGACTGGTGTCACGCTGCGGCAAGATCGCGCCAGGGAGCGTAGAACTCGGCCAGCATCGCCTTGACCTGCCTGGGGTCGGGCACCTGGTTCACCTTGTTGCGGAACTCGGCCGAACCCGGCAGCCCCTTGGTGTACCAGCCGATATGTTTCCGCGCCATGTTGACGCCGGTCTCGATGCCATAATGTTCGAGCATCGCCTCGTAATGCCCGGCGATCGCGTCATATTGTTCCGTGATCGACGGGTCTTCGATGCGGCGGCCAGTGGCGAACCATTCCATCACCTGGCCGAGCACCCACGGGCGGCCATAGCTGCCGCGGCCGATCATCAGGCCGTCGGCGCCCGACTGGTCCATCGCCGCTTCGGCATCCTCGATCGTGCAGATATCGCCGTTGACGATCACGGGCACGCTCACCGCGTCCTTGACCGTGCGGACGAAGCCCCAGTCCGCGCTGCCCTTGTACATCTGGTTGCGCGTGCGACCGTGGACGGTGATCAGCTTGATTCCGAGGTCTTCGGCGATCCGCGCGAGATCCGGGGCGTTGAGGCTGTCGTGGCACCAGCCCATCCGCATTTTCAGCGTCACGGGGACGTCGACCGCCTTGACGGTCGCCTCAATGATGGCGCTGGCGAGCTTGGTGTCGCGCATCAGCGCCGAGCCCGCATCGCCGTTGACGACCTTGCGCACCGGACAGCCCATATTGATGTCGATGATCGCCGCGCCGCGATCCTGACTGAGCTTGGCCGCCTCGCCCATTTCGTACGGCGTGCAGCCGATAAGCTGCATCGACACCGGCTCCTCGAGCCGATCCCACGCGGCCTTCTGCAGCGACTGGCGTGTCTCGCGGATCGCCGCCTGGCTCGCGACCATCTCGGTGACGTTGAGGCCCGAGCCATAGCGTCGCACCAGCGTGCGGAACGGCATGTCGGTGACGCCGGTCATCGGCGCGAGCACGACGGGACTTTCGATCCGGACGGGACCGATCTGGATAGGGGTCAAGTTACGCATGGATGTGCCTGAAAAAGAGGCAACGCCCTACCCTGTCCTGCGGTTTGCCGCAAGACTGGCGAGTATCGGGACGAACCGCTAGGGCGCGGGGATGGCACATGGACAGCGTATCGTCGCGATCATCGTCGCCGCGGGAACCGGCGTGCGCGCCGGGGGCGCGGTTCCCAAGCAATATGCACGCATCGGCGGACGACCGATGATCGCCTATTCGTATGACGCATTCGCCGCGCATCCGGCGATCGTCGAGACGATCGTCGTGGTGGCCGACGGACAGCAGGACATGGCGGTCGACGCACTCGGGGGCGATGCGACGATCGTCGTCGGCGGTGCGACGCGGCGCGAGTCGGTCGCAAACGGCGTCGCAGCGGTCGGCGCGGCGACGCATGTGCTGATCCACGATGCGGCGCGCCCGTTCCTGTCTGCCGCGGTCATCGATTCGCTCGTCGTCGCCCTGAAGACCAGGGATGCGGCCATCCCCGTTCTCCCGGTGACCGATACGCTCGCGCGCGGCAGCGTCCTGCTCGGCGACATCGTGCCGCGCGCGGACCTCAACCGCGTCCAGACTCCCCAGGCTTTCGCGGTCGAGGGGCTGCGCGCCGCCCATGCCGTCTGGCCCGCGGACGAAGAGGCGACCGACGACGCGCAGATGGTGCGACGGCTTGGCGTCGGCGTCGCGTTGGTGCAGGGCTCGGCGATGCTCGAGAAAGTCACCCACCCCGAAGATTTCGCGGCCGCCGAAGCGCGCGTCGCCGCCAAGACCTCGTACGAGACCCGCACCGCGATGGGCTTCGACGTCCACCGGCTCGAAACCGGCGAAGAGCTCTGGCTCGGCGGCGTCCTGATCCCGCACGACAAGGGGCTGTCGGGGCATAGCGATGCGGACGTCGCGCTCCACGCGCTGACCGACGCGCTGCTCGGCACGATCGCGGCGGGCGATATCGGCACGCATTTCCCGCCGAGCGACCCGCAGTGGAAGGGGGCAGACTCCGCGCAGTTCCTCCAGCACGCCGCCAAGCTGATCGCCGACAAGCATGGCCGAATCGATTTCGTCGACCTCACGATCATGTGCGAGGCGCCCAAGATCGGCCCGCACCGCGCGGCGATGACCGCGCGGATCGCCGATCTGCTCGGGCTCACGCTCGACCGTGTCAGCGTCAAGGCGACGACCACCGAGCGGCTCGGCTTCACGGGCCGCGGCGAGGGAATCGCGGCGCAAGCAGTCGCGACCGTCCGCGTTCCCGGTGCGCCCGCATGAAGATCATCGCCGCACTCGTCGCGACAGCGCTTCTCGCGAGCCCGGCGGTGGCGCAACCGCGTTGCCTGACCGGCGCGGAGGCCGAATCGCTGACGCTGGTCGCGATGCCCGACATTCTCCGCGAGACAGGACGCGTCTGTGCGGCGCAGTTACCCGCGGCCAGCCTGATCCGGCGCCAGTCGAGCACGCTGATCGGACGGTACGAGACCGAAGCCGAGCGCGCATGGCCGGCGGCGCGCGCGGCGATCGTCAAGCTGAGCGACCCGGCGGTCGACGCGTTGCTCGATTCGGACTTCGCCCGCCCCCTGCTGACGACGTTGCTTGTGCCGCAGATCGTCGGGCGGATCGCGCTGCGCGATTGCGCGACGATCGACCGTCTCGTCGCGCTGCTCGACCCGCTGCCCCCGCGCAATACCGCCGGCATCGTCGTCGAGACGCTGCGCTACCTCAAATCGCAAAAGACGCGTGGGGGTGCTATCTCGGTCGCTTCGCTGCCCCTGTGCCCGGTGGAGACTCGCTGATGGATACCATCCTTCCCGCCGAACTGGTCGACGCCGCGCGGAAAGTCATCGAACAGAACCGGGCGATCGGGCGCCGCGTCGCGGTTGCCGAAAGCTGCACCGGCGGGCTGGTCGCCGCGGCGCTGACCGAGATCCCCGGCTCGTCGGATGTGTTCGAGGTCGGCTTCGTCACCTATTCGAACGCCGCGAAGCTCGGCGTACTCAAGATCAGCTCGGATGTGCTGGAGACATTCGGCGCAGTGTCGATCGCGGTCGCCTGGAGCATGGCGCAGGCCGCACTCAAGCAATCGGGCGCGGACATCGCCGTCGCGATCACCGGCGTTGCCGGTCCGGGTGGCGGATCGCTCAAGAAGCCGGTCGGTACGGTCGTGTTCGGCCGCGCGGAAAAGGGCGGCGATCCGTCCGACGTCCATGCCGACCGCAAAGACTTTGGCGATCTGGGACGCGGCGGAATCCGGCTTCAGGCGGCGTTGTGGGCGCTCGAACTCTTGCTGCCCGACGCGTCGGCGCCGTAAAGTTCGGCGGCGCGCGTTTCGAACGCGCCGATCATCTTGCGCAGTGCGGCACCAAAGACCTGCCCGGCGATCATCTCGAACATCCGGTTCTTGAACGCGAAGTCGACGGTGAAATCGACCGCGCAGCCCTGCGGCTCGGGCCGGAAATGCCACTCGTTGCGCAGATACTTGAGCGGACCGTCGACATAATCGACGGTGAGTTCGCTCGGCCGGACCTTCTCGACGCGCGAGGTGAACGTCTCGCGCAGGCCCTTGAAGCCGACGATCATATCCGCAAGCGTCTCGGTCTCGCTGTTCGAGCGCACCCGCATCGCGCTGACCCAGGGCAGGAACTCGGCGTAGCGGCCGACATCGGCAACCAGGTCGAACATCTGCTCAGGCGTGTACGGCAAATGACGCGTTTCCGAATGCTTGGGCATCAGATGCGCACAACGCCCAGCTTGGCATCACGGTTGGCACGCAACTGCTCGAAATCATCACCCGCGTGATAGCTCGACCGCGTCAGCGGCGACGATGCGACCAGCAGGAAGCCCTTGGCGCGCGCGATCGAGGCATAGGCGTCGAACGCCTTGGGCGGCACGAACTCGGCAACCTTCGCATGGCGCGGGGTCGGCTGGAGATACTGGCCCATCGTCAGGAAATCGATGTCGGCGCAGCGCATATCGTCCATCACCTGATGGATCTCCAGACGCTCCTCGCCGAGCCCGAGCATCACGCCCGACTTGGTGAAGATCGACGGATCATGGCGCTTCACGCTCTCCAGCAGCCGCAACGACGCATAATAGCGCGCGCCCGGGCGGATCGTCGGATAGAGCCGCGGCACCGTCTCGAGATTGTGGTTGTAGACGTCGGGACGCGCCTCGACGATCGACTCGATCGCCGCCTGCGCCTTGTTGCGAAAATCGGGCGTCAGGATCTCGATCGTCGTGGTCGGGTTCGACGCGCGGATCGCCTGGATAACCTTCACGAACTGCGAGGCGCCGCCATCGGGCAGATCGTCACGATCGACCGAGGTGATGACGATATGGTTCAGGCCCATCTGCGCGGCCGCATCGGCCACGTTCTGCGGCTCCATCGCGTCGACCGCGCGCGGCATGCCCGTCTTCACGTTGCAGAACGCGCACGCCCGCGTGCAGGTGTCGCCGAGGATCATGACGGTCGCATGCTTCTTCGACCAGCATTCGCCGATGTTCGGGCACGCTGCCTCTTCGCACACCGTCGTGAGGCTTTTGGAGCGCATCAGCTCGCGGGTTTTTGCAAAGCCAGCGGAGGTCGGCGCCTTGACGCGGATCCAGTCGGGCTTGCGCGCACGAACCGGCGCAGCCATCGGGGTCATGTCGTTCATGGACGCCAGATAGCCCCGCCCTGCCCTTGAGACAATGGCGGCCGATCGCCTCGGCGGCTTGGAATCACCGTTCGGCGCGGATAAAACCTTCCCCGGGAACCAGTTCCAACATGACAGGTTTGTCATGTTGCAATGCAACCATCGACGAAAGGCTAACCGTGCCCACTCATTTTCCGGAAATGATCGAAGGCTATCATCGCTTCAAGGACGGCCCCTGGGAGGCGCAGCGCGAGCGCTGGAAGGAACTGCAGGAAGGCCAGAGCCCGAAGGTGATGATCATCGCGTGTTCCGACAGCCGCGTCGAACCCGCGCAGATCTTCGACACGCTCCCCGGTGAGGTGTTCGTCGTCCGCAACGTCGCCAATCTGGTCCCGCCCTACGAAACTGGTGGCGGCCATCACGGCGTGTCGGCGGCCATCGAGTTCGCCGTTACGCAGCTGAAGGTCGAAGAGATCGTCGTGATGGGCCATGAGAAGTGCGGCGGCTGCAAGGCCGCGCTGACGCAGGCTTTTGCCGACGCGGACCATGGCGCCGGCGGCTTCGTGTCCGACTGGGTGAGCTTGCTCGACGGCGCGCGTGAGAAGGTCATCGCCAAGTTTGGCGACAGCGACCAGGCGGGCCGTGAGATGGAACTCGAGTCCGTTCGCACCTCGATCGCCAATCTGCGCACCTTCCCGTTCGTCAGAAGGGCCGAGGCCGCCGGCACGCTGGCGCTCCGCGGCGCCTATTTCGGCATCGACAAGGGCCAGATGCTGCTGCTCAACGCGGACGACGAGTTCATCCAGGCCGATGCACCAGAGGCCAAATCCGCGAAAGCGTAACGGGTCAGCGAAGGCCTAACGCCTTCTTCGCCACCTTCTCGACCTTCGGGTCGAGTGGTGGCGGAACCATCGACACACTCGCTTCAAGGCGGTCCGCGATCAGCGTCAGCGCTGCGATTCGGGCCGCCTTCTTGTCGTTACCGTCGATCACCGACCATGGCGCGGTCGCGGTATCGGTGCGCGCGAACATCTCCGCCATCGCCTCCAGATAGTCACCGCGCTTCGACCGGTTGTGATAATCGTCGAGTCCGGTCTTCCAATGCTTCCACGGATCGTCGAGCCGTGCCTTGAGCCGTCGGTCCTGCTCCTTCTGCGTGGTATGGACGAACAGCTTGATCAGCGTCGTGCCGCTCTCGACCTGCTGCGCCTCGAACGCGTTGATCTCGTCATAGCCGTGGTGCCATTCGGCATCGCTCGCAAACCCTTCGACGCGCTCGACGAGCACGCGACCGTACCAGCTGCGATCGAACACCGCGATATGGCCGTTGGCGGGCAACCGGTTCCAGAAGCGCCAGAGGAAATGATGCGCTTTCTCGTCGGCGGTCGGCGCGGCGATCGGCCAGACCTTGTAGTTGCGCGGGTCCCATTCGGCCGACAGCCGCTGGATGATCCCGCCCTTGCCCGCCGCGTCCCAGCCCTCGAACATGACGATCGCGCGCGTACCCCCGACGATGTGCGCGACCTGGATATGCTCGAGACGCTCCTGAAGTTTGGCGAGGTCGCGCTTGTATTTGCCGTCGTAGGCGTCGCCACTTTCGTAATCGGCCAGATGGATCGTCATGCATCTCTCTCCGTCGCTGTGGCAATATGAACGTTCCAGGGGCCACGACGACGCAAGACGAACCAATAATAGGCGATCGAGAGCAGGATTTCGGCCGCGGTCATGATCAGGCCGGGGCGGCCCTCCTCCAGATCGAACCAGCTTGTCCAACAGACATAGCCGAGCGCGAGCAGCGTCACCACGGGCGCAAGCGGGTAGAGCGGCATCTGGTAAGGCGCATGCGCGGTCTTGCCAGAGCGTCTGCCGACCATCGCTGCGACGCAGATTCCCGCATAGATCGCGACGAGGCCGGTGCCGCTGAGCACGAGCAGCAGCGGAAGCGGTAGGAAGCATGCCACGATCCCGAACCCGCCGACCAGCAGCGTGCCGACCCAGGGGGATCCGAAGCGAGGGTGGACCTGCACCAACCACCGGTCGATCGGGCGCCCCCACGATCCGTCACGTGCAGTCCCATAGAAGAACCGTGCGCAGGCCAGAATGCACGCGATCACCGCGTTGACGATCGCGACGACGACGCCGATCGAGATCCAGTCGGCCATCGCCGAGCCGCTACGGAGGACGACGATGAGCCCGAACGGGTCGCTGGCGGAGAGCGTGGCGTGGAGGTCCGGTGCGCCGACGAGAAGCGCGACGATCGGGATACCCTCGAACAGCAGAGTCAACGCGAGCGACGCCATGATCGCGCGCGCGATCAGCCGGGGGGCGTCGAGCATCTCTTCACCGAAATACACCGCCGCGCCATAGCCGTTGAGCGCGAAGATCGCGATCGAGGTGGCGAGTCCGATCGAGGCGGCGGACGCGGGGACGAGCGCGCCGGCTTGCGGCATCACCGGGTGGAGCAAGAGGTCGCCGAACGGGCGCACGGCATCGGCGAATCCGAGCCAGACGACCGCGCCGATCGCGAGCATCTCGACCAGCAGGAAGAGCCCCGTCAGCCAGGCGTTGACGCGGATCTGAAGGATCGCGACCAGCGTCGATCCCGCGACCACCGCGACGGCGATGGGAATTTGCGGCAGGCCTGGGACGAGCGTGCCGAGCACCGCGCTGACCCCCAGCCCGGCGACCGGCGGGAAGAGCAGGTTGTTGAAGACGTTTACGCCGAGCATCGCGAAGCCCGCCATCGGCCCGAGCGTCTGCGCGACCGCGACATACTCGCCGCCTGCGACCGGCCACGCGGACGAGAGTTCGGCATAGACGAAGGCGGTGGCGACGCACACGAGCCCGGCGAGCAGCGTCGCCCAGACCGCGCCGGTGCCCGCGACCTGAAGCATCCCGGGGACGATGACGAACACCGACGAGGCCGGCGTCGCGACGGAGAGCGTGAGGAACAGGACGCCGATGACGCCGAGGCTGCGGACGAGACTGCGGCCGGGGATCGGCGCCGGTGTCATCTGATCGTCGCGCATGCCATCCCCTTATCGTGCACGGGTATTTGCATGGTTAACGGGGTTGGAGGAAGTTCATTTGCTCCCCTCGCCCTTCCGGGGAGAGGGAGGGGCCCGCCCGCACTTGCGGGTGGGAGGGTGAGGGGCGGTTCATTTGCGCCAACCTCCCCTCACCCTCCCGTCGCCAAGAGGCTCCTCCTTCCCTCTCCCCGTAGGGGCGAGGGACGGTCGGATCAGCCGGCGTTCGGCGCGACCACCTTGGCCGGATCCTTCGGACCATCGACCGTCAGGCGGATGTTGAGCTCCTTCAGCTGCTTGGCGCTGACCGGGCTCGGCGCGCCCATCATCAGATCCTCGGCCTTCTGGTTCATCGGGAACAGCACGACCTCGCGGATGTTCGGCTCGCCCGCGAGCAGCATGACCATGCGGTCGATCCCCGGTGCCGAGCCGCCATGCGGCGGCGCGCCGACCTTGAACGCGTTGATCATGCCCGCAAAGTTCGTGTCGACATCGGCCTGCGTGTAGCCGGCGATCTCGAACGCCTTGTACATGATCTCGGGCCGGTGGTTCCGGATCGCGCCCGACGACAGTTCGACGCCGTTGCAGACGATGTCGTACTGGTACGCCAGGATATCGAGCGGATCCTTGTTCTCGAGCGCGTCCATCTCGCCCTGCGGCATCGAGAACGGGTTGTGGCTGAAGTCGACCTTCTTGGCGTCCTCGTCATATTCGAACATCGGGAAGTCGACGATCCAGCAGAATTCGAAGCGGTTCTCGTCGATCAGGCCGAGGTCGGCGCCGATCCGCGCACGCGCGGCGCCGGCGAGTTTGGCGGCGGCGAGCTCCTTGCCGGCGGCGAAGAAGATGCCGTCGTTGGGGCCGAGGCCCATCTCGGCGATCAGTTTCCGGGTTGCTTCCTCGCCGTGGTTCTTGGCGATCGGGCCGCCGAGTTCGCCGTTCTTCTGCGTGATGTAGCCGAGGCCGGCATGACCTTCGGCGCGGGCCCAGTCGTTCATGTCGGTGAAGAACTTGCGGCTCTTCTCGGCCGTGTTTGGCGCGGGGATCGCGCGGACCACGTCACCGCCGGCGACGATGCCCGCGAACAGGCCGAAGCCCGAATCGACGAAGTGATGGCCGACGTCGTGGATGAGGATCGGGTTGCGCAGATCGGGCTTGTCGCTGCCGTATTTCAGCATCGATTCGCGGTAGGGGATGCGCTTGAAGGGAAGTGCGGAGACCTGGCGTCCCTTGCCCTGCCAGTCGGCGAACTCCTCGAACACGCCGTGCAGGACGGGCTCGATCGCGTTGAACACGTCGTCCTGCGTGACGAAGCTCATCTCGAAATCGAGCTGGTAGAACTCACCCGGCGAACGATCGGCGCGCGCGTCTTCGTCGCGGAAGCAGGGGGCGATCTGGAAATAACGGTCGAAGCCCGCCACCATCAGCAGCTGCTTGAACATCTGCGGCGCCTGCGGCAGCGCGTAGAACTTGCCCGGATGCACGCGGCTCGGCACCAGATAGTCGCGCGCGCCCTCTGGCGACGACGCGGTCAGGATCGGCGTCTGGAATTCGGTGAAGCCCTGATCGTTCATCCGGTTGCGCAGCGAGGTGATGACCTTCGAGCGCAGCATGATGTTCGCGTGGAGCCGTTCGCGACGCAGATCGAGATAGCGATAGCGCAGGCGGATATCCTCGGGATACTCGGCCTCGCCCGCGACCGGCATCGGCAGTTCGCCCGCCATCGACTGGACCGTCGCGGCGGTCGCGCGGACTTCGATCCCGCCGGTCGGCAGGTTCGGGTTCACCGCCTCGGGTGCGCGTGCGGTGACCTTGCCGGTGATCGTGACGACGCTCTCGCTCTTCAGGCCTTCGATGACCTTGAAGACGGGGCCGCTGACGTCGGTGACGATCTGCGTGATGCCGTAATGATCGCGCAGATCGATGAAGACGAGGTCGCCATGATCGCGCTTCTTGTGGACCCAGCCCGACACGCGGACCTCCTCGCCGACCTGTTCGGGGCGGAGGGCGGCGCAGTTATGGGTGCGATAGGCGTGCATGATGGGTCTTCTCGGACGATAAACAGGTGTCTCGCGCTTCCCTTCCTCACCCGCCTTTGTCAACCCGGACGACCCTCGCTATGGAAACGCCATGCATATCCACCCGCTTATCTCCGACAGTGCCACGCTCGCCAATCTCTGCGCGCGCATGGCCGACGCCGACTATGTGTGCGTCGACACCGAATTCATGCGCGAAAGCACCTATTACCCGGAGCTCTGCCTGATCCAGATCGCCGACGACAAGGAAGCCGCCGCGATCGACCCGATGGCGCCGGGGATCGACCTGAAGCCGTTGCTCGACCTGCTCGTCGAGAATCACGACGTACTCAAGGTCGTCCATGCCGGCGGGCAGGATATCGAGATCGTCTACAACCTCACGGGCAAGACGCCCTTCCCGCTGTTCGATACGCAGGTCGCGGCGATGGCGCTCGGTCAGGGCGAACAGATCGGTTATTCGAACCTCGTCGACAGCTGGCTCGGCATCGCAGTCGACAAGGGCGCGCGCTTCACCGACTGGGCGCGCCGCCCACTCGACGCGCGGCAGATCGAATATGCGATCGGCGACGTGACGCATCTGTCGAAGATCTTTCCTAAGATGCTCGAACGCCTCCGCAAGACGGGGCGCGGCGTGTGGCTCGACCAGGAGATGGAGCGGCTCGGCGATACCGCCAATTATGCGAACGATCCCGATCTGGCTTGGAAGCGCGTGCGGATTTCGGGGCGCAAGCCTGAGGTGCTCGGGCGACTGAAGGCACTCGCGCGCTGGCGTGAACTGGAGGCGCAGGCGAAGGACCTGCCGCGCGGGCGGATCGTCAAGGACGAGACGCTCGGCGACATGGCAGGCCATCCGCCCAAGAAGCAGGCCGATCTCGCCCGGGTCCGCGGCTTGTCGGCGAGCTGGGCGGGGAACGACATTGGGGGCCGGCTGATGGCGGCGATCGAGGGCGCGCAACCGCTCGGCGAGGACGAACTGCCGCCGCGCGACGATCGCAAGCCGGGGCTCGGCAAGGAGGGGTCACTGGTCGCGGATCTTCTCAAGCTGCTGCTGAAGATCCGCTCGCGAGATATTGATGTCGCGTCGAAATTGCTCGCGCGGACCGATGAGCTGGAGGCGCTTGCCGCTGGCGTGCGCGTCGGGTTGCCGATGCTCGAAGGCTGGCGGTTCGACCAGTTCGGCCGCGACGCGCTCGATCTGGTCGAAGGCCGACTGGCGTTTGCGGTGATCGGCGGTAAGCTCAAGATGACGCGTACGGAGGATGCCGCATGAAGATCGTTCTGGTTGTCGCCCTGCTGGCGTCTGCGGCGTGCACGCCGGTCGAGATGCGTGGCGAGGCGCCCGCTGCGGCCCCCACCCAATCCGCGTGCAATGCAGACTCGCTGGGCGATCTTGTCGGCAAGCGCGCGAGCGATGCGCGGGCGGACGTGATGCAAACGCGGTCGGGCGCACGGACGCTGCGCTGGATCGCGCCGAACACCGCGACGACGAAGGATTTCCGCGTCGACCGGCTGAACGTCTATGTCGATGCCAAGGGCCGGATCGAACGCTTTACCTGCGCTTGAGGGCGCGCTCCTGAATCCTCCCCCGCCAGGGGGGGTGGCGACGGAGGCGACGGAGGGGGAGGCACGCAACGGCCGTTCCTCCTCCCGCCCCCTCCGTCAGGCTGACGCCTGCCACCTCCCCCTGGCGGGGGAGGATTCGCGAGGGCGTCGCTACCCTATCGTCAGCAGCGCCTTGCGGCCGAGCGCGGTGGCCAGCGCGTTGTGGCGACGTTCGACGGCCTCGCCGTACAGCCCCTTGTCCGCGGGACGCAGCTTCAGCGTCAGCGTGACGCCGTCATCGGTAAGCTGCGAGCGCTGGAGCGGACCCGCGAGCCCGCCGCTCATCCGCTGGCCAAGTCTCATCGCAAGTCCCCACGCCGTCGCACTTTTTATCGCCGCGGGCGACGCCAGTCGGCCGACCGGATCGGCCGCTGCGAGATCGCCGCCGAGACTCGCATAGAGCGCTTGGGCCAGCATGCCCCGGCCGGGCGCGTCGATCGCGACCCAGTTCCCGTGCAGTGCGACCTCGACGCCGCGTTCGGCGCGGAACTCCGGATTGGCGCGCCAGCCGACATCGGCGAGCAGGCAGGCGGTGTGCCGTATCCGCGCCATCGCCGCCGGCTCGCCGACGAACAGCGGTGCGATCCAGCGATCGAGCAGATCGCCATGCTCGGGAAACCGGCCGAGCAGCCGCCCCTCTTCGCGCGCAGCGACGATCAGCGGATCTAGCGTGCGGTCTGTGCGGTTCAGATCTTCGTAGAGCAGACCCTCACGCAAGCCGTAGGCGGAGACGATCGTCGTCCGGCTGCCGAGTTGCCGCATCAGCACGCCCAGCAGGGCCGCGGCGTCGGCAAGCGTTGCCGACCGGCCCGATGATAACCCCGGAATGGCCTTCAACCGCGGCTTGGAAAGCTGCGGAATCGTGCGGCTGAGACGCGTGATCGTTGCGGCGGTCATCGAATATTGATGGATGATCGGCAGCGGATAGTCCGACAGCTCCATGTCGAGACGCGCCAGCGCCCGCCACGATCCACCAACGAGATACAGCGGAAGCCCCTGCCCGCGCGCGGCCCAGCCCGCTTCGCGGATCAGGCGGGCGACGAGCCGTTCAAGCACTTTGCCGCGTTTGGCGCGGATCGGACCGATGCGCAGGACTCCGAGCGGAAACGAGACGCGATCCTCGATCCTGCCGTGGCGGACGCGGACGAGTTCCAGGCTGCCGCCGCCGAGATCGCCGACGATGCCGTCCGCATCGGGGATCGCCGAGAGCACACCGTACCCCGCCGCGCTCGCCTCCTGCTCGCCCGACAACGTCTCGACGGTGAGGCCGAGTTGTTCTGCGGCTGCAATGAGTTCGCCGCCGTTCTTCGCATCGCGTACCGCCGCCGTCGCGACCGTACGGAGCGTCGAGCATTCCATCTCGCGCGCTACGGCCGCGAACCGGGCCAGGGCGATCCGCGCTGTCTTTAGCGCGGACTTCTCGATCGATCCGGTCGCAGCCAGTCCTCGACCGAGCCCCGCCAGCACCTTTTCGTTGAACCGGATCGCAGGAAGCCGCGGCGGCCCCTGATACACGACCAGGCGGATCGAGTTCGAGCCGATGTCGATGATCCCCGTGCGCGGGTGATCATCGGTTTCGGCCTTGGGCGGCGCGTTGCCGAACAGGCGGTGTGCGACGCTCATCGTTTCCGACGGAGCGACAGGGTCGGCACGGCATTGCTGGTCGCAAGCGAGGCACCACGGCCGGAGAGCGACGGATTGGTCATGAAATACCGATGCAGGTTGAAGGGGCGGTCGCCGGGATCGACGCGATTATACTCGCCATCGGGTTGCAGTTCCCAGCTCTGCTCGTTGTCGATCAGGTTCGCGACCATCACCTGGTCGAGGATCTGGTCGTGGACGGTCGGGTTGAGGATCGGCAGCATGTATTCGACGCGACGATCGAAGTTGCGCGGCATCCAGTCGGCCGACGAGATGAACAGCTTGGCGCCGTCATTGGGCAGCGCCTTGCCGTTGCCGAACGCCCAGATCCGGCTGTGCTCAAGGAAGCGGCCGATCACCGATTTGACGCGGATCGTCTCGGAGAGGCCGGGCACGCCGGGACGCAGGCAGCAGATGCCGCGGATGATCAGGTCGATCTCGACCCCTGCCCCGCTCGCCTCGTACAGCTTCTCGATCACCGCGGGGTCGACCAGCGAGTTCATCTTGGCCCAGACGCCCGCAGGCTTGCCGGCGCGCGCATTGGCGATCTCGACGTCGATCAGGTTCATCAGGTTCTGGCGCAGGTCGCGCGGCGAGAGGCTGACCCGCGCCATGTCGGTCGGTTCGACATAGCCGGTGATGTAGTTGAACATTTGCGCCGCATCGCGCCCCACCGCCGCGTCGGCGGTGAAGAAGCTGAGGTCGGTATAGATCTTGGCGGTAACGGGGTGATAATTGCCCGTGCCGAAATGGCAGTAGGTGCGGAACGCGGAGCCTTCGCGGCGGACGACCAGCGACACCTTCGCGTGCGTCTTCCAGTCGATGAAGCCGTACACCACCTGCACGCCCGCACGCTCCAGCGCGGAGGCCCAGACCATGTTCTGCTCCTCGTCGAAGCGCGCCTTCAGCTCGACGACCGCGGTGACCGACTTGCCGGCTTCGGCGGCAGTGATGAGTGCGTTGATGACCGCGGGCTGCTTGCCGGCGCGGTAGAGCGTCTGCTTGATCGCGACGACGTCGGGATCGTTCGCCGCCTGTTTCAGGAAGGCGAGCACCACCTCGAACGTCTCGTACGGATGGTGGACGACGATATCCTTGGCCTTGATCGCCGCAAAGCAATCGCCGCCGAACTCGCGGATCCGCTCGGGGAAGCGCGGCGTGAAGGGCGGGAATTTGAGGTCGGGACGATCCTCGTCGACCAGCCCGTCGAGATCGACGATGCCGAGCAGGTTGCCGCTCTCGGTGATGATCGCATCCGCGCCGCCGAGTTCGTCCTTGAGAACGGCCGCGAGCACGTCGGGAATCCCCGTCTCGAGTTCCAGGCGGATCACGCGGCCGCGGCGGCGGCGCTTGATCGCGTTGGCAAAGTAGCGGACGAGGTCTTCGGCCTCCTCCTCGATCTCCATGTCGCTGTCGCGCAGCACGCGGAAGCTCGCCGCGGCGAGGACCTCGTAGCCGGGGAACAGGACTGGCGCGAAGCGCTTGAGCAGCGTCTCGATCGCGATGTAGCGCGCGGGCTCGCCGGGCAGGCGGACGAAGCGCGTCATCGTGTGCGGCAGCATCACCAGTTCGCGCACCGGCTCGTTATCCGAGATCCGGACGAGGTCGAAGATGACCGACAGTCCGCGGTTCGGGATGAACGGGAACGGATGCGCGGGGTCGAGCGCCTGCGGCGTCAGGATCGGAAAAATCTGATCGCGGAAATGTGTTTCGAGCCACTCGTCGGCCTCGCCTTCGATCGCCTCGCGGCGCAGGACGAACAGCCCGGCCTCGTCGAGGAGCACGCGCAGGTCGCCCCATACCGCCTGCTGGCTTGCCATCAGCGCATCGGCCTCGCGGACGATCCCGGTCAGCTGCTGGCCCGCGGTGAGCCCGTCTGCAGAGCGGCGATCGACGTCCTGCGTCTGCTGGCCCTTCAGGCCGGCGACGCGGACCATGAAGAACTCGTCGAGGTTCGAGCCCGAGATCGACAGGAAGCGAAGCCGCTCGAGCAGCGGATGCGCGGGGTTGCACGCCTCCTCCAGCACGCGACGGTTAAACGCCAGCCAGGAGAGCTCGCGATTGAAGAACCGGTCGTTCGGCTCTGCGCCGATGGGATCGTCGTCGTCTTCCGCTTGGCGGACGATATGCGCTGGACGGTTCATCGGTCCTCTTGGGGTCTTATGGTGACGTAAAGAGCGGCAGATCCAGGGCAAGCTGTGGTCGCAGGATCAGCCCGGCCTCGGTGAGTGTGGTTCGTGCCAGAGGAATGGACAAGCGCTTGCGACGTTCCATTGCCTCCTGATCCAGCGCATCGACGGTTCGCGTTACGGTAATATGACTACGCTCAATTCGGGTGGCGAGCCAGTCGATCAGATCGGGCCGCGCATCGAGGCTCCGCCGCTCGAACAGATGCGCGAGCAGCAGCCGCATGAGTTCGTCGTCGGGCGCGCCGATCGCCGCGATCGGGCTTGCCGCCAGACGCGAGCGGAGATCGGGGAGCTTTACCTTCCATTCGGGCGGGGCTGCGTCGGCGACGATCAGCAGCGGCCGGTGCTCCTCCTGCGCGCGATTCCAGGCGTGGAACAGCTGCGCCTCGGGCACGCGCTCGGCATCGTCGATGATCGTGCCGCCGCTCTTCGCCGCGAAGATGCGCGCGAGCAGGCTGCGGCCCGATTTGCGCGGACCGGTGAGGATGGCGGTCATGACGGGCCACGTCGCGGTATGCTCCAGCGTGTGGACGGCCCGCGCGTTGGAGGGGGTAACCAGGAAGGCGTCGTCGCGAGGGTCCGCCGGCCAACCGAGTGGCAGCGCGATTTGAGTCATCTTGGTCGCGCTCACCCTGTCGTCACGGTATCCGCAGGAAGATCCGGCGGAAGAAGTTGGGAAACCCGGCGAATCCGGATCGTCTGGCCAGATCCGAAGACCTGATAGCCGCGCGCTTCGAGTGCGGTCTTGAGCGCCGCCGGATCGCCGTCATAGGCGACGCGCATCAACGACACGCCACCGAGCGCGAGGCTCGTCGTCGCGGCCGAGCGGACGCCGGGGATTGCGCGAAGGGCTGCCTCCGTCGAGGACACCGCGGTCGCGGCCGGCGTGTCGAACTGGACGATGACCGAAATCCCCTCACCGCCGGTCAGTACCGCAGTGTTGGCGTCTGCGGTCTCGTCGGTCGGCAGGTCCTCGATCACCGCCGCCTCGGGGGCCGGTGGTGGCGACAGGCTATAGTCGACGCGCAGCGACCCGTTGCGCCGCGCCTGCTGGTACAGGTCGTCGATCCGCTTCACGCCGGTATCGAGCAGTTGCGCGATGCCATCCGACGTGCCGACACGCAGCGTGAAGCTGCCAATCAGGTCGTTGTCGGGGCCGTGGCGCGCTTCGAACACACCGATCACCGGACCGCCGGGCCATTGGCGATAGAGCTTCACGACCGGCATCAGCACGTCGCTCGCGCCATATTGGTCGAGGATCGTCCGCCACCAGCCGCGCCCGGGGCGCTGCGTCTGGCCGACGTTGAGCAGGAGCGCGTCGGGACCGGAGCCCGACGGGCGGACGTAATCGATGCTGCTGTTGCCGGTGCGATAGCGCGCCCAGGCCTGCTGCCACTGCGTGCTTTGCTCGAACGCCTGGCCGACGCCGCCCGACCACTGGATCGGGATGACCAGCATCGGCTGCGAACGATCGGCATAGGTCGATATGCCGAGGATCGATCCGGCGCGGGTGCGGTCGAACAGCACGCCGAGCTTGGCGATATAGCGGTCCGGGCCGATCTGTTCGTTCTCGACGACGATGCCGGACACGAGCGAATCGAGCGTGCCATCGGAGACGAGGCCACCACCGCCACCCAACCGGTTCGACAATTGCACCCATGCCTTGCGCTGGGCGAGCCGCCATCCGGCATAACGCGCGGCGTCGGCGGTCTTGCCGGCGACGTCGACCGTGACGCCGCTCACCTCATAGGCGCTGCCGCTGTCGACCGGCGCGGCGCCGCGGCTGCCGCCCTCGATCTGCGCAAGCACGGCTCCACCGCTCAACAAGAGGGCGGCGCCAGCAAGCGCTGTGGGAAGGGCACGAATACGGATCACGCGGGCCTTTTGGCGAAGCAGACGTGGAAATCCAAGCGCGATGTGGCTAGCAGCACCGATCATGACCGATACGCCAGACTCCGCCACCCCCGCTTCGGGCCCTTACACCCCCACTTCGGGCCCTTATACTTACGCCCAGGCTGGCGTTTCGATCGCCGCGGGTAACGCGCTGGTGCGCGCGATCGCGCCGCTCGCGCGCTCGACGCGGCGACCGGGGGCGGACGCCGACCTCGGCGGGTTCGGCGGCATGTTCGACCTGAAGGCGGCGGGGTTTGTCGATCCGCTGCTGGTGGCGGCGAACGATGGCGTCGGCACCAAGCTGAAGCTGGCGATCGAATGGGACCGGCATGAAGGCGTCGGCGTCGACCTGGTCGCGATGTGCGTCAACGACCTGATCGTGCAGGGTGCCGAGCCGCTGTTTTTCCTCGATTATTACGCCAGCGGCAAGCTCGATGCGACGGTCGCCGAGCGCGTCGTCGCTTCGATCGCCGAGGGCTGCAAGACCGCCGGCTGCGCGCTGATCGGTGGCGAGACCGCCGAGATGCCGGGCATGTATGCGGACGGCGATTATGATCTGGCGGGCTTCTGCGTCGGCGCGGTCGAGCGGACGAACGTGCTGACCGGGCGTGAGATCGCGGCGGGCGACGTCATGCTCGGGCTCGCCTCGTCGGGGGTGCATTCGAACGGTTTCTCGCTGGTTCGTGGGCTGGCGACGGACCGCGGGTGGAAGCTCGATCGTCCGGCGTTGTTCGATCAGGACCGGTTGCTGATCGATCATTTGATGGCGCCGACTCGCATCTATGTCGCCAGCCTGCTGCCATTGCTGCGCGAGCGGCGGATCAAGGGGCTGGCGCACATCACGGGCGGCGGCCTGCTCGAGAACATTCCGCGCGTGCTGCCCGAGGGCGTGCATGCGGTGGTCGATGCGGATGCGTGGGAGCAGTCGCGGCTGATGGCGTTCCTGCAGGCGCAGGGCGCGATCGAGCCGGAGGAGATGGCGCGCACGTTCAACTGCGGGATCGGCATGGTCGTGATCGTCAGCGCCGACGAGGCCGAGGCGGTGACCGCCGCGCTCGAAGCTGCGAACGAGACGGTGTTCACGATCGGGTCGATCGAAGCCGGCGCGCATGGCTGCACCGTGCGCGGCTCGGCCGGTACGTGGAGCGCACGCGAAAACTGGACCGCTACGCATGGCTGACAAGACGCGCGTCGGCGTGCTCATCTCCGGGCGCGGATCGAACATGATGGCGCTGGTCGAAGCGTCGCGCGCGGCCGACTGCCCCTATGCGATCGCGCTGGTCGCCTCGGACAAACCCGATGCGGCCGGACTCGAATGGGCGAGGGCGCAGGGGCTGGCGACGTTCGCGCTGTCGCCCAATGGGCTCGGCAAGCCCGCCTACGAGGCGGCGATCGATGCGGCGCTGCGCGAGGCTGGCGTCGAGGTGATCGCGCTGGCGGGCTATATGCGGTTGCTGTCCGACGGCTTCGTCGCCGCGTGGCGCGATCGGATCGTCAATATCCATCCGTCGCTGCTCCCCGAGTACAAGGGGCTCGATACGCACGCGCGGGCGATCGCGGCGGGCGATGCGGTAGGCGGCTGCTCGGTGCATGTCGTGACCGAGGAACTGGATGGCGGAGTCGTGCTGGGCCAAGCGGAGGTCCCGATCCTTGCTGGCGACGATGCGGATACGCTTGCGGAGCGCGTGCTGGCGGCCGAACATGCATTGTACCCTAAGATCTTGGCGGAGTTCGTGACGCGATGACCGATATGTCCCCCCTCGACCGCGTCCGCGCGGCTGCGCTCGCGCTGCCCGAGACCGAGGAAACCGTCTCGCACGGCCAGCCGACCTTCTTCGTCGCGGGCAAGCAGTTCGCGCAGTTCCGCGCCGACCATCACGGCGATGGGCTGACTATGGTATGCGTGAAGACCGGTGGCAGCGACGAACAGGCGATGCTGATCGAGGCAAACCCCGCGGTCTATTCGAGCCCCGCCTATCTTGGCGCGTCCGGCTGGGTCGGCATGACGCTCACCGGCGATCCCGACTGGGCGCTGGTCGAGGACCGGATCGCGCGGAGTTGGGAACTGGCGGCCCCTGCCCGCCTGCTCGAAGCCGGCGGACGATGAGCAGCGAGACTCCGACCGAGCGCCGCGAAGCCGCCGCCACGCGCCGGCGCTGGGTGACGCTGGCCGAGGTCGTCGCGGTGGCGGGTGTCTTGATCGCGGCGCTGACGCTGTGGACGAACTGGTCCGAACATCGCGCCGCCGAGGCCGACAAGATCGCGGCACAGTCGAGCGAAGCACGCGAGCGGACGAAGATCGATCTCTCGGCGATCGTGCAGGATGGCGGCGACACTCTGTTGCTGAAGGATGCGCGGCACGATCTTCAGGATGTGACGATCACCTTCCCGCGCGCGCTCGGCGTATCGCCGCAGCGGCCGCCGGCGGAACCGGTCATCGAAAAATCGTGGTTCTTGAAACCGCTTCTGAAGCTAACCGATGGTGGCGCTGACAATCGATCAGGACGCTTGCCGGTTCTCGTCAGCCTCCACTATTTCGATGGCGACACGACCCGCTCGGCGAGCGGGATCTACGACGTGATCTGGAAAACCGAAGCCGGGTCGATACCCTTTGCGGGTCGGTCATTGAAGCTCGAAGGTTTGCGCGTTCGCCAGCGCGGTGGCGATCAGGCCAAGATCGACGCGATCTGGGCGCGGGAGAAGCCGGCGGTTTGATCGATCACCCTCCTGTGGGACCACCCCGGCGAAGGCCGGGGCCCAATAGGGGGACGATGCCAACGGAGTACGGCGCGCCGTCACGACGGCCTTGCCAATTGGCCCCCGGCCTTCGCCGGGGTGGTGGTAGTTGCGCCGGACTGCGTGTCATCTGAGCAGCTCAAACCGAGCGCGCGTAGACCGGGTCTTCGTGGAGCGTGGTGCCGACCGTGAACTGGCGCGCGCCAATCACCGCGAACCCGTGACGGTCGTAGAAGGCGCGAGCGCGCGTGTTGCCTTCCCACACGCCGAGCAGGACTCGGTTGCGGCCGGCGGCAGCGGCAGCCTCCAGCGCCTGCGTCATCAGCGCGGCGCCGAGGCCGGTGCCGTGCGCCTGCTTCATCAGGTAGATGCGGCGGAGTTCGATATCGGCGGGGCCGATCGGAACCGGAAAGTCCGGCGCGGTCAGCACGGTGTAGCCGATCGGCGCGTGGCCGGGCTCCTGCTCCGCGATGGTGACGATCGTCGCGGGATCGTCGAGCCACGCCTCGAACGTGGCGATGTTGTTCTTCGTCGTGCAGTGGGCGACGATGTCGGCCCCGGTCAGCACGGTCGCATAGGTATCGAGAAACGTGGCGGATGCGACGAGCGACAGCGCGGGCGCATCGCCCGGGTTTGCGCGTCGCATCCGCCAGGTCATCAGCCGACGATTTCTTCGGGCTTGAAGAAGTAGGCGATCTCGATTTCGGCATTCTCGTCCGAATCCGACCCATGTACCGAGTTCGCCTCGATCGACTCGGCCAGTTCCTTGCGGATCGTGCCGGGCTCCGCGTTGGCGGGGTTGGTGGCGCCCATGATGTCGCGGTTGCGCTGCATCGCGTTCTCGCCTTCGAGAACCTGGACCACGACCGGGCCCGAGATCATGAACGAGACGAGCTCGCCGAAGAACGGACGCTCCTTGTGGACCGCATAGAAGCCCTCGGCCTGCTCGCGGGTCATCTGGATGCGCTTCGAAGCGACGACGCGCAGGCCGGCTTCCTCGAGCATCTTGGTGACCGCACCGGTCAGGTTGCGGCGGGTTGCGTCGGGCTTGATGATCGAAAAGGTACGGTTCGCGGCCATGATGGTCACGGGCTCCTGTGTTGACGGTAATAGGATGCGCGGCGCTTAGGCGCGGATCGGTCCTAAAGCAACCTATGCGGCCTGTTCCCACTTCCCGGACTCGGACTGCTTCCAGTAGCGGCGCTCGACTCCGTCGCGGTCGGCGAGGGCTTTCCAGGCGAGGCGGGCCTCGCGGATCGCGTCGTCGTCGAAGAAGTGGAACGCGCGGTCGAAGGTTAGGGCATCGTCGCGCCATTGGCCGTCGACGATCGCGACGTTGCGCGCGGCGTTGGCGGGCGTGATGTCGGCGGCGATGAGGATCGGCTGGACGGAGTCGTCGCCAGCACCCGCCTGCGCATGCGGGAGGAAGCTTTCGGGCGCATAGGACCAGAGCAGCCGGTCGAGCGTGGTACGCTGCGCCTCGGGTTCGGCGACGATCAGCAGGCGTCCGCCGCTTGAAACGACGCGCTCGGCAATCCGCGGGAGGACCCGGTCGAGCGGGCTGGTGAGGTGGTAGAAATCGACCTGCATACGCCCCCCCTTAGCATTCCTCCCCCGCCAGGGGGAGGTGGCGCGGTGCAACCGCGACGGAGGGGGAGGATACGCAACGCCTGCTCCGTGTCCTCCCCCTCCGTCAGCCTATGGCTGCCACCTTCCCCTGGCGGGGGAGGATCGGAAGGTCAGCTCTCGAAATTGTCCGCGACGAATTGGTCGAGAAGACGCACGCCGTAGCCGGTCGCGCCCTTGTCGTGGTTCGTGCCCGGCTTGTCCGACCAGACCATGCCGGCGATGTCGAGATGCGCCCACTTCACGCCTTCGTCGACGAAGCGCTTGATGAACTGCGCCGCGGTGATCGAACCGGCGCCGCGCGGGCCGACGTTCTTCATGTCGGCGATTGGCGAGTCGATCAGCTTGTCATAGGCGGGCGACAGCGGAAAGCGCCAGAGCGTGTCGCCGGTGGCCTTGCCCGCCGCGATCAGCTGATCGGCGAGTGCGTCGTCATTGGCGAAGATGCCGCCATTCTCGGTCCCGAGCGCGACGATCATCGCGCCGGTCAGCGTGGCGAGATCGACGATCGTCGTCGGCTTGTGCGCCTGCTGCACCCAGGTGACGCAGTCGCAGAGCACGAGGCGCCCCTCGGCGTCGGTGTTGAGCACCTCGATCGTCTGGCCCGACATCGAGGTGATGACGTCGCTCGGGCGCAGCGCGGCGCCGTCGGGCATGTTCTCGACCAGGCCCATCACGCCGACGACGTTGGCCTTGGCCTTCCGCGAGGCGATCGCCTTCATCGCGCCCGCGACCGCGCCGGCACCGCCCATGTCCCACTTCATGTCTTCCATGCCCGCGCCGGGCTTGATCGAGATGCCGCCCGAATCGAACGTCACGCCCTTGCCGACGAACGCGAGCGTCGGCGCATCGGCGCCTGCCCCGTTCCACTTGAGCGCGAGGATGCGCGCCTCACGCCGCGAACCCTGGCTGACGCCGAGCAGCGAGCCCATGCCGAGCTCGGTCATCTGCGCCTCGTCGAGCACGGTGATCTCGAGCCCGAGCCCCTCGACCTCCTTGGTCACCTTCTCGACGAAGCTCTCGGGATACACGACGTTCGGCGGCGACGTGACGAGCCAGCGCGTCAGGTCGAGACCACCGGTAACCGCGGCCTGCTCGGCCCAGGCGGCATCGGTGCCCTCGGGTGCGCCGACGATGGTGATCTCGGTCAGCGTCGGCTTCGACTTGTCGGCGAGCTTGGTGCGGTACGTATCGTACCGCCATGCACGCTGCACGGCAGCGGCAGCGAGGCGCGCGGCGACTTCTGCGGTCGGCGTAGCGCCGGCAGACAGGTCCACCGTGACGGCGGTCGCCCCCGACGTCAGCAGGCGTGCGGTGATCGCCCCCCCGGCCTTCTCCCAGTCGGCATTCTCCCCGGCGCCCACGCCGACGAGCAGAACCTGGCGAACCGCGCTGTCGACCGGCACGAACAGCTCGACGACCGAGCCCGCTTCGCCTGCGAAGCGCGCCGCACCGGCTGCGCGCGTCGCGATCGCCTCGACATCGCCACCGATCGCGCTCCACGTCACCTGCGATACGCCGTCCTTCGCGACCGGGATGGCGAGGATTGGTGCATTGGTGGGGACGGTGGAGGCGAAGACGATCTGCATGAAGAACCCTCGGGAAGCGTTTGAACGGATATAGCCCTTAAGTTGATGACGCGGGGCCGGCAAAGCAAGGTGGCCCCGGTATATGGTCGGTCAACGCACGGTGATTGCAGCGAAGCCCCGGTGATGCGATAGGCGGGCGATATGGCGGCAAACGGCTGCTCAATGCCAAAGGGGTTGGTTCGGATCGTGTTGCGTATCGACCTTTTGACGGGTTGCGCCTTTTCGCTCGCGCTGGCGACCGGACTGGCTGCGACCCCGGCTCTGGCCCAGGATTTCCAGAACCGCCCAGTCGCGCCACCGGTGCCCGACGCGCCCGTCGCCAACGCACCGACCGCGACTCCCGCCGAGGATCAGGTGCAGTTCAGCGCCAACGGCCTGGAATACGACACCAATACCGAGGTCGTGACCGCCACCGGCGAAGTCCGGATGTTTCGCCAGGGCGATCGCCTGCGCGCCGACAAGGTCGTGTGGAACCGCAAGACCGGCAAGGTGCTCGCGACGGGCAACATCGCGGTCACGAACCCGCAGGGCGACATCGCCTATGGCGACGAGATCAACCTGACCGATTCGCTGAAGGACGGCGTGGTCGACAACATGCTCGTCGTGCTCGAGCAGGGCGGCCGGCTGGCGGCCAAGCAGGGCACGCGCGAAGCCGACGGCACCGTCAATCTGAAGAGCGCCGCCTACACGCCGTGCGGCGTCACGAACGCGGCGGGCTGCCCCAAGGAGCCGACGTGGAAGATCACCGCGGTTCGCGTCACCTACCGCCCCGAACGCAAGCGCATCTATTACTCCGGCGCGCGGCTGCACCTGTTCGGGCTGCCGAGCCTGCCGCTGCCCAAATTCTCCAATCCCGTCGGCGGCGGCAGCGACAGCGGCCTGCTTTCGCCCAACGGCGGGTATAGCCGGGTCAACGGCCTCGAAGTCAGCGTCCCCTATTACTGGAAGCTCGCCCCGAACCAGGGGCTGGTCATCACGCCGCACATCTACAGCAGCGTGCTCCCGATGGCGCAGGTGGATTATTCCGCGCTCAGTTCGAAGGGTGCGTTCAGCGTCCGCGCCTATGCCACCGAAAGCCGTCGCAGCGACGATCTGACCACTGCGGTCCCGACCGACACCAGCATGGCGTTCCGCGGCTATATCGACGGGATGGCGCGCTACCAATTGTCGCCCAACTGGAGCGCGAGCGGTTCGCTCCGCCTGACGACCGACCGCACCTTCCTGCGCCGCTACGACATCTCGCGCGATGACCGGCTGCGCACCACCGCCAGCGTCGAGCGGATCGACGATACCAGCTATCTGGCGATCAGCGGCTGGTATGCGCAGACGTTGCGTGTCAATGACAGCCAGGGCCAGCAGCCGATCGCGCTGCCCGAGATCGACTATCGCAAGCGGTTCGACGACGGCCTCGTCGGCGGCAGATTCCAGGTTCAGCTCAACACGCTCGCGCTCACGCGGACCGACGGGCAGGATACGCAGCGCGCGTTCGCCAGCCTGCAATGGGATCTGCGGCGCCTGACCAACTGGGGGCAGGAAGTCACCTTCACCGGGTTTGCGCGCGGGGACCTGTACAACACCAACGACACGCTCGCGACGACCAACATCAGCTATCGCGGGCTCGAGGGCTTCCACCAGCGGGTCATCGGTGCGGCGGCGGTGGACGTGAAATGGCCGTTCATCGGCACGTTTCTCGGCGGTACGCAGCGGTTCACGCCGCGCGTCCAGCTCGTCGCCGCGCCGAAGGTCGCCAACCTCTCGCTGCCCAACGAGGATTCGCGCGCGGTCGATCTCGACGATACCAACCTGTTCTCGCTGAACCGGTTCGCCGGCTACGACCGGTTCGAGGATTCGTCGCGCGTCACCTATGGCGGTGAATGGGCGCTCGACCTGCCCGGCATCGCCTTCACCACCAATGTCGGCCAGAGCTACCGCGTCGACAAGCGGCCGACGATCCTGCCCGACGGCACCGGCCTCAGCGACCGGTTTTCCGACATCGTCGGCCGCAGCGAACTGCGCTTCCGCGACTTCGTCTCGATCGTCCACCGGTACCGGCTCGACAAGGACGGCTTTGCGATCCGCCGCAACGAACTCGACGCGACGATCGGCTCGCGCGCGACCTATGTGCTGGTCGGCTACCTGAAACTGAACCGCAACATCGATCCGTCGATCGAGGATCTGCGCGATCGCGAGGAAGTGCGCGTCGCGGGCCGCGTGCAGTTTGCGCGGTTCTGGTCGGCGTTCGGCTCGGGCGTGGTCGATCTGACCAATACGGCCGAGGATCCGCTCTCGCGCAGCGACGGCTTCACGCCGATCCGCCATCGCCTCGGCATCCAGTATGAGGATGATTGCCTCCGGCTCGGCGGAACGTGGCGGCGCACGTACAACGACACCGGCGACGCGCGGAAGGGCAACAGCTTCCTGTTGACGCTGGCCTTCACCAATCTCGGCCGCTAAGCCCGCGTTCAGCTACTCTGGGGCAACCCACGCGGTATAGGTGCGGTCGCGGCAACGACGGCATGGATCTGGCGTGTGATGATGGGATACCGACACTTGAAGCATGATGTTCGACTGGCGGCGCGTGGCGGCCGTGTGATCGGGGCGGTTGTCCTAGCCGCACTGACGGCAAGTGCGATCGCGCAAACTGCGCCCCCGCCGCAGAGCCCCGCCCCGCAAGCTGGTCAAAACGGGACCGGTCAGACCGTCCAGGATCAGAGCCTGCCCGACAATACCGGCCTCGATATTCCGACCAATCTCCAGATCTTCGGCAAGCTCGACCCCAACGTCCGCAAGCCGACCGCGATCGTCAACGATACGGTGATCACAGGCACCGACGTCGACCAGCGCGTGGCACTGGTGGCGATGGCGAACGAGGCCAAGCTGTCGGCGGAGGACCGCGAACGGCTGAAGTTGCAGGTACTGCGCCAGCTGATCGACGAGACTCTCCAGATCCAGGAGGCCAAGACCGCTGACATCACGATCACGCCCGCCGAGCTGACGCAGAGCTACGACGCCGTATCGAAGCGTTTCAACCGCACGCCGGTCGCGATGCGCACCTATCTGCGCGAGTCGGGCTCGTCCGAGCGCTCGCTCAAGCGCCAGATCGAGGGCGAACTCGCCTGGCAGCGCTATCTGCGTCGCCGCGTCGAGCCGTTCGTCAATGTCGGCGACGAGGAGGTCAAGTCGATCATCGACCGTCTCCAGGCGGCCAAGGGCACCGACGAGTTCAACCTCAAGGAAATCTACCTCGCGGCGACGCCGGCGAACAGCCAGCAGGTCTATACGAACGCCAAGCAGATCCTGGCGGAGATCCAGAAGGGCGCGCAACCGTTCGAATATTATGCGCACCAGTTCTCCGAAGCGTCGACGCGCGCGGTCGGCGGCGATCTCGGCTGGATCCGCGCGGCGACGTTGCCCGCTCAGCTGGCCGAGGCTGCAACGACGATGCAGGTTGGCCAGGTCGCCGGTCCGATCGAGGTGTCGGGTGGCTACTCGATCCTGTATCTGACCGACAAGCGCCAGGTGCTGACCGCGGACCCGCGCGACGCCAAGCTCAGCCTCAAGCAGCTGACGCTCCGCTTCCCGCCGAATACCAACCAGGCGCAGGCCTCGGCGCGCGCCCAGGCGTTCGCCAAGGCCACGCAGGAGCTGCGCGGCTGCGGCACCGTCGAGAAGGTCGCGGCCGGGATCGGCGCCGACGTGGTCGACAACGACACGGTCCGCATCCGCGACCTGCCGCCGCAGCTCCAGGAAGTGATGCTGAAGCTTCAGGTCGGCGAATCCAGCCCGCCGTTCGGCTCCGCCGAGCAGGGCGTCCGTGCGCTGGTGCTGTGCGGTCGCGACGAAGCCGCTGGCGGCTCGCTGCCGAATTCGGAGCAGATTCAGGGTCAGCTCGAACAGCAGCGCGTCAACCTGCGCGCCCAGCAGAAGCTGCGCGATCTGCGGCGCGACGCCGTCGTCGAATATCGGTGATCCGAGCATGACGCGCGCGCAGCCGCTGGCCGTATCGATGGGCGATCCTGCGGGGATCGGACCCGAGATCATCGCCAAGGCCTGGGATGCGCGCGTCACACATCGTCTGCCGCCGTTCGTGGCGATCGGTGACGCCCGCGCGATCGAACGCGTCTGGCAGGGACCGATCGCGCGGGTCGCGGACATGAGCGCGGCGGGCGCGGCGTTTGCCACCGCGCTGCCGGTGCTGACCGTGGGTGATGCCGGGGCGATCGTCCCCGGCGCGCCCGACGCGGATGGCGCGCGCTGCGCGCTGCACGCGCTGGAGATGGCGGTGGGACTGGTCCGCACCGGCGCCGCGCGCGCGCTGGTGACCGGCCCCGTCTCGAAGTCGCAGCTGTACGCGATCGGCTTCACCCACCCCGGGCAGACCGAGTTCGTCGCGGAACGCTACGGCGTAGCCGGCGACAATGCGGTCATGA
The DNA here is from genome assembly GCF_001421805.1 of Sphingomonas sp. Leaf34. Classification (GTDB taxonomy): domain Bacteria; phylum Pseudomonadota; class Alphaproteobacteria; order Sphingomonadales; family Sphingomonadaceae; genus Sphingomonas. The sequence continues at coordinate 268,511 of NZ_LMLC01000002.1, forward strand.
TGCTCGCCGGGCCGTCGTTGAAGGTGGTGCCGATCACGACGCACGTGCCGCTGAAGGACGTCTCCGCGCTGCTGACGGTCGATCTGATCGTCGCCAAGGCCCGCGCGACCGCACGGGGGCTGCTTCGGAACTTCGGGATCAAAAAGCCGCGGCTCGCCTTTGCGGGGTTCAACCCGCATGCGGGCGAGCAAGGCGCGCTCGGCCGCGAGGAGATCGACGTCATCGCGCCCGCGATCGCGATCCTGCGCGACGAGGGTATCGACGCGACCGGTCCGTTCGCGGCCGACACGATGTTCCATCCCCGCGCGCGCGCGACCTATGACGTCGTCATGTGCTGCTATCACGATCAGGCACTGGTGCCGCTCAAGACGATCCATTTCGACGAGGGCGTCAACATGACGCTCGGGTTGCCGATCGTGCGCACCTCGCCCGATCACGGCACCGCATTCGCAATCGCGGGCAAGAACCTTGCCGAGCCTGGCGCGATGATCGCCGCGATCGCGATGGCGGGCGAAGCCGCCGACCGGCGTGCGCTGGCCGCCGCGCAGGCCTGACAGGACAAGCATGACGGACCTTCCCCCGCTGCGCGAGGTGATCGCGCGCTATGGCCTGAACGCGAGCAAGGCACTCGGGCAGAACTTCCTCTTCGACGGGCAGTTGCTCAAACGCATCGCCGCGGTTCCGGGCGATCTCAAGGATGCCGAGGTGCTCGAAGTCGGCCCCGGCCCCGGTGGCCTGACGCGCGCGCTGCTCGCCGCCGGTGCGCGGGTCACCGCGATCGAACGAGACCGTCGCTGTATCCCGGCACTGGCCGAATTAAGCGAGGCCTATCCGGGACAGCTGCGCGTCATCGAGGGCGACGCGATGGAGATCGACGCGCGCACGCTGTTCGAGGGCAAGCCGCACATCGTGTCGAACCTGCCATACAATATCGGCACGGCGTTGCTGGTCGGCTGGCTGTCGACGCCGTGGCTGCCCTGGTGGCAGTCATGCACGCTGATGTTCCAGAAGGAAGTCGCCGAGCGGATCGTCGCCAGGACGAACGACGATCATTACGGCCGGCTCGCGGTCCTCGCCCAGTGGCGCTCCACGGCGCGGATCGCGATGCCGGTGCACCGGTCTGCGTTCACGCCGCCGCCCAAGGTGATGTCGGCGGTCGTCCACCTGACGCCGGTCGAGGCGCCCGAGGGGGTGAACTTCGCGGTGCTGGAGCGCTTGACGGGTTCGGCGTTCGGCCAGCGGCGCAAGATGCTGCGGCAGAGCCTGAAGGGCGTACCCGGCGCGCTCGACGCGCTCGAGCGGATCGGCGTCGAGGCTACGCGCCGCGCGGAGACGCTGTCGGTCGCGGATTTCACGGCGCTGGCAAAGGCGGTCGGTTCGCCCGCTACGGCCTGACCTAGAACTCAAATCTAAGACTTCAGGGCGCCCCCCCCCGGCGAAGGCCGGGGCCCAATTGGCAAGGTCTCGGTAATCTGACGTCGACCCCAGTTAGCGCCGTTTCCCCATTCTACCACCCCGGCCTCCGCCGGGGTGGTAGAATGGGGACGGGGTTTCGAACCTCAGTCCTTGGCCGCCACCGGCGTCTTCTCGACCTGCGCCGTCGCGACCGGCGGCCCCTTGGCAATCACCGCCGCCAGCTGGGTCGCCTCAGGGCATGCACCCTTGCAGAGCGTGCGGATCTTGACGAGATTGTCCTTCGCGCGGACCACGGCCCCCTTGGCCACGAGCGCCTCGCCCTGCCCCTTCAACGCCGCGACGTCGTTGGGCTCGAGCAGCAGCGCTTCGCGGTAGAGCCGGATCGCCTTGCCGGGCAGGTCGCGCGACTCCGCGACCTGCGCGAGCAGCAGAAACGCACCCCGATTGCGCGGATCGACCGCGACCGAGGTCTCCAGCGCGTCGGTCGCACCGTCGAGATTGCCCGCCGCGACCAGCGACCGCCCCTGCGCCAGAAGCTGCATCGAGCGCGCGTCGATCTGGCTGTCGGGGCGCTGCCCGCTGAGCGAGGTCGATACGCACACGACGGTCAGCGCGGCGGCAACGGCAACGGACGAAAAACGCATGATCGTCTCCAGGCGGGTCATTGATCGGCTGGCTAGCACGCAGCCCGAAGGCGCGCGACAAAAAAGCCGTCGGTACCGTCGCGACCCGGCTCCAGCCGTACGCCGTGGCCATGCTTGGCGCCGGCGGGCAGCGACAACGCTTCCGTGGTCCAGCCGGGATGCGCGTTCAGGAACCAGCTGACCTGATCGGTCCCCTCGGCGTCGAGCAACGAGCAGACGATATAGACGAGCGCACCGCCGGGCTTAACCAAAGTCGCCGCGACCGAGAGGACTTGCTGCTGCGTCGATTGCAGGCGCGACACGCGGTCGGGCGTCAGCCGCCATCGCGCCTCGGGATTGCGCCGCCACGTGCCGGTGCCCGAGCACGGCGCATCGACCAGCACGCCATCGGCGCGCCCGGCCCATTCGCTCAGCGCCTCGATCTCACGGGTGGGATTGAGCAGGCGGCTTTCGACGATCGTCGCGCCCGCGCGGGTCGCGCGCGGGGCGAGACGCGAGAGTCGGTTGCGATCGGTGTCGCAGGCGAGGATCACGCCCTGGTTCTCCATCGTCGCGGCGAGCGCCAGCGTCTTGCCGCCCGCGCCCGCGCAGAGATCGACGATCCGCTCGCCCGGTTTTGCCTGCATCGCGAGGCCGACGATCTGGCTGCCCTCGTCCTGTACCTCGAGCGCGCCTTCGTTGAAGAGCGGGAGCGCCTCGACGTTAGTGCCGGTGGGCAGGCGGATGCCGTCGGGCGCATGCGGGGTGGCTTCGGCCTCGGGCAGCGCGGCGAGTACGGTCGCGCGGTCGGAGGTCAGCGTGTTGACGCGCAGATCGAGCGTGGCGCGGCCGGCGAGATCGGTCAGCGCGGCGCCGTCGAGGCCTGAGGCGCGGAGTGCCTTACTCAGCCACTGCGGGGCAACGCCGGCGCGGGCGCGCGGCTCGTCCTTGGCGATCGGGGCTGGGGCATGGGTGGAGCCATCGAAGGTCGCGGCGACGTCGGGGTCCGCGTCCGCGACGAGGAGCATGGCGGCTCGCCCGGTTTCGGGGCGGTCGCCAGCCTTGCGGATCGCGGCATAGACGAGCTCGCGGACGGCGCGGCGGTCCTTCGAGCCGGCATAGCGGCGGGTCTGGAAATAGCGGGCGATCAGCGTGTCGGCGGCGGCACCGGATTCGCGCGCGGCGGCGATGATCTGGTCGAGCAGTTCGATCGCGGCCTGGGTGCGGGCGGAGGGAGTCACTTGCGGCCTCCCGCGGTCGGGGATGTTTCGGGAAAGGCTTGGTACGGGGAATGCATCATCATCCCCTCCCCTAGCGTCTCTGGCCCGCGGGCGGGGAATAATTTCAGGGGTGCGCTTTGGTGCCCCCTGTTGCCGTCATCCCGGCGAACGCCGGGACCCATGGACACGGCAGACTCGGCGGTTGCGAGCAATCATCACCCGGACCGCAACCATGGGTCCCGGCGTTCGCCGGGATGACGGAGGGATGGAGTGGGTCCGTCCCGCCCGGCCCCTTCCGTCACCCCCGCGTCGGGTAGTTCGGCGCTTCGCGGGTGATCGTCACGTCGTGGACATGGCTCTCCATGAGGCCCGCGCCCGTGATCTGCACGAATTCCGCCCGTGCCTGAAGATCCGGAATCGTTGCCGAGCCGGTATAGCCCATCGCCGCCTTGATCCCGCCGACGAGCTGATGGATCACGTCCTTCGCCGGGCCCTTATACGCGACCTGCCCCTCGATGCCCTCTGGCACGAGCTTAAGTTGGTCCTTGATATCGCCCTGGAAATAGCGATCCGCAGACCCGCGGCCCATCGCGCCGACCGAGCCCATGCCGCGGTACGACTTGTACGCGCGCCCCTGGTACAGGAACGTCTCGCCCGGTGCCTCGTCGGTGCCGGCGAGCAGCGAGCCGATCATCACGGTCGACGCACCCGCCGCGAGCGCCTTGGCCATGTCGCCCGAGGTGCGGATGCCGCCGTCGGCGATCACCGGTACGCCCGCCTTGTGGCCGGCCTCCGCGCAATCCATCACTGCGGTCAGCTGCGGCACGCCGACGCCGGCGACGACGCGCGTGGTGCAGATCGAGCCGGGGCCGATGCCGACCTTGATCCCGTCCGCGCCCGCCCCGATCAATGCGCGCGTCGCCTCGCCGGTAGCGACGTTGCCCGCGACGACCTGGACCGAATTCGACAGCTTCTTCACGCGCTCGACTGCGCGGCCGACGTCGCGGTTATGGCCGTGCGCGGTGTCGATCACGATCAGGTCGCAGCCCGCGTCGACCAGCTGTTCGGTTCGGTCGAAGCCCTTGTCGCCGACCGTCGTCGCCGCGGCCACGCGCAAGCGGCCCGCCTCGTCCTTGGTCGCATCGGGGAACATCACCGCCTTCTCGATGTCCTTGACGGTGATCAGACCGACGCAGCGATACTGCGCGTCGACCACCAGCAGCTTCTCGATACGACGCGCGTGGAGCAGGCGACGCGCCTCCTCCTTGCCGACCTCGGTCGAGACGGTGGCGAGATTCTCGTGCGTCATCAGCTCGCTGACCGGCTGTTGCGGGTTGCCCGCGAAGCGCACGTCGCGGTTGGTCAGGATGCCGACGAGCTTGCCGTCCGCCTCGACCACGGGGATGCCGCTGATCCGGTGGCCGGACATCAACGCCTGCGCCTCGCCGAGGGTCGCGGTCGGCTTGATCGTGATCGGGTTGACCACCATGCCCGACTCGAAGCGCTTGACCTGGCGCACCGCGACCACCTGCTCCTCGATAGTGAGGTTGCGGTGAAGCACGCCGATGCCGCCGAGCTGCGCCATGACGATCGCCATGTCGGCTTCCGTCACGGTGTCCATCGCGGACGAGAGGATCGGGATGTTGAGTGCGATGCCGCGCGTCACCTGAGTCCGGGTATCGGCCTGGCTGGGCAGCACGTCCGATTCCCCCGGATACAGGAGGACGTCGTCGAAGGTGAGGCCGAGGCGGATATCCATTGAAGCTGCCGATCCTGGGTGTGAGGTGGCGCGCCATGTAACCAAAGGCGGCGCATCCGGCTAGGCCCTCTCGCGCACGACGTGCTATAGCGGCGTCATACACGGATGGGGGATTGTTCGATGGGCCTGATCGTTGCCGCGCTCTTATTGGCGCTGGTGCTGCTGTATCTCTTCACGAGCATCAAAATCGTCCACCAAGGCTATCAATACACGATCGAACATTTCGGCCGCTTCACGACGGTCGCGCGGCCCGGCTTCAATTTCTACCCCGCCTTCTTCTATCGTGTCGGCCGCAAGGTGAACATGATGGAGCAGGTGATCGACATCCCCGGCCAGGAGATCATCACCAAGGACAATGCGATGATCTCGACCGATGGGGTCGTGTTCTTCCAGGTGCTCGACTCGGCCAAGGCCGCGTATGAGGTGTCGGACCTGTACCAGGCGCTGCTGCAGCTCACGACGACCAATTTGCGCACGGTCATGGGGTCGATGGACCTCGACGAGACGCTGTCGAAGCGCGACGAGATCAATGCGCGGCTGCTGAACGTGGTCGATCATGCGACGACGCCGTGGGGGGTGAAGATCACGCGAGTCGAGATCAAGGACATCCGCCCACCCGCCGATATCGTCAACGCGATGGGGCGGCAGATGAAGGCCGAGCGCGAGAAGCGTGCGAACATCCTCGACGCGGAGGGATCGCGTGCTTCCGAGATCCTGCGCGCGGAAGGTCAGAAGCAGGCCCGCATCCTTGAGTCGGAGGGGCGCAAGGAATCGGCGTTCCGAGACGCGGAGGCGCGCGAGCGCGCTGCCGTTGCCGAGGCGTCGGCGACGCGCGCGGTGTCGCAGGCGATCGAGGAGGGTGGCGCGCAGGCGATCAACTACTTCATCGCGCAGAAATATGTCGAGGCGATCGGTAAGTTCGCGACCTCGCCCAACGCCAAGACGATCCTGTTCCCGGTCGAGGCGACGCAGCTGATGGGGACGCTGGGCGGGATCGGCGAGCTGGCGAAGGACGCGTTGCGGGATGCGACCGCTTCGCCGCCCCAGGTCCAGCCAACGCCTAAGCCGCGGGGGCCGTTCGAACTGTCGAAGTCGGCCGAGGTTCCGAGCAGCTGATGGACGCGGTGGGCGCGGCCGGTGCGTGGCTGATCGCCGCGCTGGTGCTGGGGATCGCGGAACTGGCGGTGCCGGGGGTGTTCCTGGTGTTCCTCGCAATCGCCGCCGCGGTGACCGGGGTGGCAGTGTTCGTGTTGCCCGATCTGCCCGTCGCGGCGCAACTTGGGGCGTTTGCGGTCTGGAGCGCGGTGACGGTGCTGATCGGGAAACGCTGGTACCGCGACTATCCGGTCGAGGGCGGCGATCCGATGCTGAACGATCGCTCGGCGCGCCTCATCGGTCAGGTGGTGGTGGTCGAGACCGCGCTGGTCGGCGGGCATGGCCGCGTGCTTGTCGGCGACGGGAGCTGGCCTGCGCGCGGGGCGGATGCGGCGGTCGGGACGCGCGTCCGAGTGACCGCCGTGTTCGATGGCGCATTGGTGGTCGAGCTTCTCTGAAACCTTCTCCCTTGGGGAGAGGGAAAGCCGCGGAGCGGCGCGGGTGAGGGCACGCCCAGCAGGACCGTGCCCTCACCTTCCCACCCGGCTGCGCCGTGCGGGCCCCTTCCTCTCCCCCGAGGGGAGAGGAGTTTAGGCTGTCTCGCGGGCTTTTGGTGCGGCCTGGCGGACGCCTTCGTCGACATGGTCGGCGAACTGCGCGAAGTTTTCCACAAACAGATCAACGAGCTTCGCGGCCGTCGCGTCGTACGCGTCCGTATCCGTCCAGGTCGTCCGCGGGTCGAGAATCGCGCTGTCGACGCCCGGCACGCTGACGGGCACCTGGAACCCGAAATTCGGATCGGTCCGGAACTCGGCATCGTTCAGGCTGCCGTCGAGCGCGGCGTTGAGCAACGCCCGCGTCGCCTTGATCGGCATGCGGTTGCCGACGCCGTATTTGCCGCCGGTCCAGCCGGTATTGACCAGCCAGCAATCCACCCCGCCTTTGGCGATCCGCTCCTTGAGCAGATTGCCGTAAACCGACGGATGGCGCGGCATGAACGGCGCGCCGAAACAGGTCGAGAAGGTCGCGTCGGGCTCGGTCACGCCGATCTCCGTGCCGGCGACCCGCGCGGTGTAGCCCGAGAGGAAGTGATACATCGCCTGATCGGGCGTCAGCCTGGCGATCGGCGGCAGCACGCCATACGCGTCCGCAGTGAGCATCACGATATTGCGTGGCACCGGCCCCATATTCTCGGCCGACGCATTGGGAATGAAGTCGATCGGATACGCCCCACGGCTGTTCTCGGCGAGCGTATGGTCGTTGAGATCCAGCCGCCGTGTCTCGGCGTTCATCACGACGTTCTCGAGCACCGTGCCGAACCGCTTGGTGGTCGCGAAGATTTCGGGTTCGGCATCCTCAGACAGACGGATCATCTTGGCATAGCAGCCGCCCTCGAAATTGAAGACCGCGGTGTCTGACCAGCCATGCTCGTCGTCGCCGATCAGCGTCCGGCTGGCGTCGGCACTGAGCGTCGTCTTGCCCGTGCCCGACAGCCCGAAGAACACTGCCGTGTCGCCGTTCGCACCCATGTTCGCCGAGCAATGCATCGGCATCACCCCGGTCGGCGGGAGCAGATAGTTGAGCAGGCCGAACACCGACTTCTTCATCTCGCCGGCATATTTCGTGCCGCCGATCAGGATCAGCTTTTCGGTGAAATTGACCGCGATCACCGTTTCGCTGCGGCACCCGTGGCGCACGGGATCGGCGCGGAAGCTCGGCAGGTCGACGATCGTGTAGTCCGCGACGAAGTCCTTCAGCGCCGCTTCTTCGGGCCGCACCAGCATCGTCCGGATGAACAGATTGTGCCACGCCAGCTCGGTGACGACGCGGACCGTGACGCGGTGATCGGCCTGCGACCCGCCGTACAGGTCCTGCACGAACAGCTCGTCCTTGGCGGCGAGCGCGGCGAAGAAATCGTCCTTCAGCGCGGCGAAGTGCGCAGGCTCCATCGCCTTGTTGCTCTTGCCCCACCAGACCGTCGCCTCGGTCTCGGCATCGCGGACGATGAACTTGTCCTGCGCGGATCGACCGGTATGCGCGCCGGTCTCGACCACCAGCGGGCCGTCGGCGGACAGACGACCTTCGTCGCGCGCCAGCGCCGCCTCGACGAGCTGCGCCGTGACCAGGTTCCAGTGCAGATTGGCGCGGGTCTGGATCCCCTGCGCGTCTAGGCCGACGGCCGGAATACGCTCGTTCGACACGGCATCTCTCTCCTCAGATTTCTCGCATACGTATGTATGTCGTTGTGTCGGGCTGTACGGGGCCCGTTTCCAGCGGTCAAATGCCCTAAACTACAACGCGGTCCCGATACGGTCCTGGTTGAGTGAAGGCCTGGTTTGCCCTACGCCGACACGCCAACGACCAAGGCAAGCGACCCAGAAATGACGGCAACGATCGCGCTGGTCGATGACGACCGTAACATCCTCACCTCCGTGTCGATCGCGCTGCAGACCGAGGGCTTCACCACGCGCCTATATTCGGACGGCGAGACCGCGCTCAAGGCACTGACCGATAATCCGCCCGACCTCGCGGTCTTCGACATCAAGATGCCGCGAATGGACGGACTCGAACTCCTCCGCCGGCTACGCGAGAAAAGCCAGATCCCGGTCATCTTCCTCACCAGCAAGGACGATGAGCTCGACGAGGCGCTAGGTCTTGCGATGGGCGCTGACGACTATATCGCCAAGCCATTCTCGCAACGACTGTTGATCGCCCGTATCCGTGCGATCCTGCGGCGGACCGAGCTCACGCAGTCACCGGGTACCGAGACCGAGGCTGACACGGTCGGGCCGCTCGATCGAGGGCGCCTCAGCATGGATCCGGCACGGCATCGGACGCTATGGGGGGGGGAGCCTGTGACATTGACCGTCACAGAGTTCATGATCCTCGAAACGCTCGCGCAGCGCCCGGGAATCGTCAAGACGCGCAACCAGCTGATGGATGCGGCGTATCAGGACGACATCTATGTCGACGACCGGACGATCGACAGCCACATAAAACGCCTTCGCCGAAAATTCAGGCAGGTCGATCCCGCCTTCGACGCTATCGAGACTTTATATGGTGCCGGGTATCGATTTTCTGAGGAATGAGCTGGGCGTCGACGGGCGTGACCTCACGTTGCGCTGGTCGGGACAGATCTCGCTCACGCGGCGCATCCTCGCGGTCAACATCTTCGCGCTGCTGCTGCTGGCAGGCGGGTTCTTCTATCTCGACTCGTATCGCAGCCGCGTCGTCGACAACCGCGTTGCGCAGACCGCGCGCGAAGCCCGCCTGATCGGGGAAGCGATCGGCGCGGTCGATCCCGCGTGGCGCGATCCGCTGGCGCTGAGACTTGCGCGAGATACGGGGTCGCGTATCCGGCTGTTCGACGGCGCAGGACGGACGATCGTCGACAGCCGTGGCTTAGGCCTGCGCAACTTCGTGCTGATGGACCCGGACAAGGAGGATTGGGACCAGACGGTCGCCCGGTTCCTGGACGCGGCGATCGACGTCATCGTGATGGCACCGCGTCCCCCGCTCTACCGCGAGCGTAGCGGTACGCAGCAATGGCCCGACGTGACCGCAGTCCGCGGACGAAGCATCGTGGCGACCACCGTGTGGCGCGCGCCCGATCGAACACCGGTGATCACTGCCGCGGCGCCGCTACCCGCGGGCGGCGTCGTGATGACCACGGTGAACGCGCGCGACATCACGAAGACGGTTCGGATCGAGCGGTTCCGGCTCAGCATGGTGCTGCTGGTCGTATCGATCGTCTCGGTCCTGCTGTCGCTGTTCCTCGCGCGGACGATCGTGCGGCCTCTGCGCCGGCTGGCCCGTGCGGCGGTCCGCGTGCGGCTTGGGCGCGCGCGCGAAGTGGTGGTCCCCCGCCTCCCGTCACGCCGCGACGAACTTGGCATGCTCGCCCGCGCGCTCTCCGACATGAGCCTTGCGCTTCGGGCGCGGATCGACGCGACCGAGGCGTTCGCGGCCGACGTCACGCACGAGATGAAGAACCCGCTCGCCTCGCTCCGGTCCGCGGTCGAGGGACTGTCGCGCGTCAAGGACCCGGCGCTCCAGGCGCAGTTGCTTGCGATCGTCCGCGACGACGTCCATCGGCTCGACCGACTGCTGTCGGACATCTCCGAAGCCTCGCGGCTCGATGCGCAGCTCAGCCGCGCCAAGTTCGAGCCGGTCGATATCACCGCGATGATCGAAGGACTGGTCGCGCAACGCGACGCGCGCGGTATCGAGCGCGGGATCCGCCTCAAATTCGATCGGAACCCCGATGACCGGACTATCGTGTTGGGCGAAGGCGCGCGACTCGAACGTGTGTTCGAGAATCTGATCGACAACGCCTTGTCCTTCTCACCCGACCGCGGGCTGATCGCGATCTCGGCGATCCCCGACCGAGACGATCTCGTCGTCCGCGTCGAGGACGAAGGCCCGGGCGTTCCCGAGGACGCGCGCGAGGACGTGTTCAAGCGGTTCCACTCGGTCCGTCCGGACAGCGAGACGTTCGGCCAGCATTCAGGGCTGGGCCTGGCGATCGCACGGACCATCGTCGACGGGCATCAGGGGTCCATCTTCGTCGAGTCGCGCGAAGACCGGCTTGGTGGCGCGCGGTTCGTCGTGCGGCTACCGCTCGCCGATCTGCCGTTGTAAGGACCGGACGTGGTTATCCCCTCCTCCGACCGGCTCCACGCCACCACCGTCGCGATCGACGGTATGGCGGTGATGATCGAGGGTGTCTCCGGGTCGGGGAAGTCGGATCTCGCGCTGCGCCTGATCGACCGTGGCGCGTCGCTGGTCAGCGACGACCAGACGCTCGTGGTGCGATCGGGCAAAATCCTGCTCGCGCGGGCGCCAGCGACGATCGCCGGCCGGATCGAAGTCCGCGGGTTGGGTATCCTTGCCATGCCGCACGTCGAGGACGTCCCCGTCGGCCTGCTCGTCCGCGTGGACGCCGCGATCGACCGCATGCCCGAGCGTCGCCTGCGACGCATCGCCGGGATCGACGTTCGCCAGGTCGCGATCGACCCGTTTCACGCCTCCGCACCGATCAAGGTCGAGCTGGCATTACGCAATCCGGAGCCCCTAGCATGACCTGTTTGCCATGATCCGGCCCAAGGACATCCTGCTCGTCACCGGCATGTCGGGGGCAGGCAAGTCGACCGTCCTCAAGACGCTGGAGGATATCGGCTGGGAGGTCGTCGACAATCTCCCGCTGCTGTTGCTCGACCGCCTGCTCGACGCGCCGCTTCCCGAAGGGTCGACCGACGATTCGCAACCGCTGGCAATCGGCATCGGCGCCAGGACGCGCGATTTCGATCCCGAACGCATCGTCCGGCGGATCCGCGACCTGCGCGATCGCCACGGTCTTGAGATCGGCATGCTGTTCCTCGATTGTTCGGGGGCCGAACTCGAACGCCGTTATTCCGAGACGCGCCGTCGCCACCCGCTCGCGCTTGATCGTCCCGCGAACGACGGCATCGGCCGCGAGCGCGAATTGCTCGCGCCGTTGCGCGACTGGGCGAACCGGCTGATCGACACCACCGACATGGCGGCGAACGAACTCGCGCAACAGATCCGCGCGAGCTTTGCCGGCGATGGACTTGGCGAGCCGACGTTGTCGATCCGCTCGTTCGGGTTCGCCCGCGGGCTGCCGCGCAACGCCGACCTGGTGTTCGACATGCGCTTCCTCCGCAACCCGCACTGGGACGCGGCGCTCCGTCCCGGTACCGGGCTCGACGCCGACGTTGCCGCCTACATCATCGACGATCCCGCCTATGAAGCCGCGGTGAGCCGGATCGAGGAGCTGCTGATGCTGTTGCTCCCGCGCTATCGGGCGGAGGGCAAGTCCTACGTCACGGTCGCATTCGGATGTACCGGAGGGAGACACCGGTCGGTCCATGTCGCCGACCGTGTTGCCCGACGGTTGCGCGAGGCCGGATTTTCGCCCACTATCATGCACCGCGACCTCGGGGCCGCACCGCAGGATGCGCTCGAGGGATCGCCAGTCGTCTTATGAGTATGAAACGCTGATATGATCGGCCTTGTTCTGGTAACGCACGGCCGATTGGCCGAGGAATTCGTTCGCGCGATGATTCACGTGGTTGGCCCGCAAGAGCGCGTCGCGACGATCTCGATCGGTCCCGACGACGACATGGAGAGCCGCCGCGCGGACATCGCCGCCGCGATCCAGGAGGTCGATGTCGGCCGCGGCGTGATCGTGCTGACGGACCTGTTTGGCGGCACCCCGTCCAATCTCGCCATCTCGCTGATGGAGCGCGGCCGGATCGAGGTGATCGCGGGGATGAACCTGCCGATGCTGATCCGGCTCGGCTCCGCGCGCAAGGCGATGACCGTCGTTGCAGCCGTGGCGGCGGCGCGCGAGGCGGGTCGCAAATATATCTCGGTCGCGTCCGAGGTTCTTGGCGAGGCGGCCGCGTGAGCGCGGTCTCGCGCACCGTCCAGATCACCAATCGGCGTGGGCTGCACGCGCGTGCCAGCGCCAAGTTCGTCACGCTTGCCTCGTCGCACGCAGTCGAGGTGAGCGTGACGAAGGACGGATCCGACCACGTCACCGGCACGTCGATCATGGGTCTGATGATGCTCGGTGCGGCAATGGGCGACGCCATCACGATCAGCGCGAACGGCGATGGTGCCGAGCATACGGTCGCAGCGCTGGCCGAACTGGTCGAGGCGAAGTTCGGCGAGGAGTGACGATCTTCCCCCTGCCGCTTGCGGGAGGGGTCTGGGGCGGGCATGAGCGACCCCGTGCTTACAAATCCATATGCCACGCGGACGCCGGCCTAGATGCCCCGCGAGATCACCGCCTTTTCCAACCCGCTGATCAAATATGTCCGCGACCTGCGCGACAAGCGACATCGGCGCGCCGCAAGGCAGTTCCTCGCCGAGGGTCTGCGGATCCTCACCGAAGCGCGCGAGACCGGCCGCCTGCCCCGCACGCTGTTCTATGCCGCCGCCAGCGCCAACCACCCGCTCGTCCACGCGCTGTCGATGGACGTCGAGGAGGCCGGCGGCGAGTCGATCCAGACCACGCCGGATATCCTCTCGAAGCTGTCGGGCAAGGACAACCCGCAGGCCGTGGTCGGCGTGTTCGACGAGTTCGACGCCAGACTCGAAGACCTAGACCGGAACAGCGCGGGCATCTGGCTGGTCGCCGAGCGGCTGCGCGATCCGGGTAATCTGGGCACGATCCTGCGGACCGGCGATGCGGTCGGTGCCGGCGGGCTGATCCTGATCGGCGAGTCGGTCGATCCGTTCTCGGTCGAGGCGGTCCGCGCGAGCATGGGCGCGCTGTTCACGATTCCCGTCGTGAAGACCGAATGGGCACCGTTCCAGAACTGGCTGCGCGCCGGCCCGGGCCAGCTGGTCGGGTTGAGCCTCGATACCGATACCGATTACCGCGCCGCCACCTATACCGGCCCGACCTTCCTGCTCACCGGCAACGAAGCCCAGGGCATGCCGCCCGAAATGGCCGAGGCGTGCGACGTGCTGGTCAAGATCCCGATGCTCGGCAAGGCGGACAGCCTGAACGCGGCGGTCGCGACAGCGGTGATGGCCTATGAAGTGCTGGCCCGGCAGGAAAAATCCACAACGTCGGCCTGAACCGTCGAATCACGCCCGATTGGCGATGCTTAGCGACTCCGGTTCAGCTAAGAGAGAGCTGCGGCGTGCGAGAGCGTCGGCGAGTTACTGTAAGACAGGATGAGTATGGCGCGCGGTTTGGACGATGGACGAGTGAAGACCGGCATGATCCGGTCGGCGATCACGGCTGCCGCGACGCCGCTGCTGATGGCAACGCCGCTGTTCGCACAACAGGTTACCCCACCGGCGGTGACGCCGACGGTGCCGATGGCCGTGCCGACGCTTGCGCCGCCAGTCATCACCGTGCCGCCGCTGAGCGACGCGCAGGCAACGCTGCTCGACAAGCTGCTCAACGGCGACATCGTCGCGCAGGGCCTCAAGTCCGCCGCGACCGCATCGACCACCGCGCCGACCAAGCAGGAGCTCGTTCGCGCCGCGCTTGACCATGCGCGCGCCGTCCATGCGGGCCGTCTCAGCGAGGCTGATTTCCAGAAGGATTGGGGCCTGCGCCCACCGACGTATGACCCGACCCCGGCGTTCGCCGATGCGGTCCGGCTCGATCGGATCGCGGCGTGGTTCGCATCGTTGCCGCCCCCCTATGCCGGCTATGATGGCCTACGAAAGGGCCTGCAGAACTACCGCTCGATCGCGGCGGCCGGGGGCTGGTCGCCGCTGGCTTCCGGCCCCGATTTCACGATCGGCGCAAGCGGCGCGCGCGTTCTGGCGCTGCGCAAGCGGCTTGCGGTCGAGGACAAGGACGTCTCGACCAGCGGCGACACGTTCGATGCCGCGCTGCTCGACGCAGTCCGTCGTGCGCAGCGACGCTATGGCCTGAACCCCAGCGGGATCGTCTCGACGCAGACGCTCGCGGCGCTGAACGTATCAGCGACCGATCGCGTACGCCAGATCATGGCGAACATGGAGCGCTGGCGCTGGCTGCCGCAGGACCTGCCGCGCGACCGGATCCAGGTGAACATCGCGGCAGCCGTGCTCACCGTGTTCGACGGTGACACGCCCGTGCAGTCGATGCGCGCGGTCACCGGGCGGCCGGGCGACGAGACGCCGATGCTGTCGTCGACGATCCACAGCATCGTCATCAACCCGCCCTGGAACGTGCCGACCTCGATCGCCACCAAGGAGCTGTGGCCCAAGGAGCGCGCCAACCCAGGCTATTTCAAGCGCAACGGCTTCAAGGTGATTGGCGGCACGCGGTTGCAGCAACAGGCGGGCGACCAAAGCGCGCTCGGCCGGTTCAAGTTCGACTTCCCGAACGACTATTCGGTGTATCTGCATGACACGCCGAGCCGCGCGAAATTCGCCAGCTTCAGCCGGCTTTCGAGCCATGGCTGCGTACGCCTTGAAAAGCCTGCGGAACTAGCCGACCTGCTGCTGAAGGGCGATCCGACCTGGACCCCCGAAATGGTCGATGCCGCGGTTGCTAAGGGCGACACGGTCCGGGCGCAACTGGTCAAGCCGGTGTCGGTCTATCTGCTCTACTGGACCGCGTTCGCCAGCGGCAACGGCCAGATGAACTTCCGCGCCGATCCCTATGACTGGGACGGCATCCTCGCCTCCAAGATCGAGGCGCGCACCGCACGCCAGACGCTCGCTGCTCGCTGAGAGGATACGACATGACGATTTCCACCCGTACCCGCACTGCCATCGCCGGTGCACTGCTCGCCGCAATGGCGCTGGCCGGCTGCTCGCGCTCCGAGCCTGAACAGCCGCCCACGGACGTCAACATGGTCGAGGATACCGGCGTGACCGAGACCGAGGCGGCCCCTGCCCCGGTCGAGGCAGCGCCGGTTGAAGCGGCGCCGGCTGCGCCCGCGGTGGTCGAACCGCCGGTCGAAAAGCCGATTGCGCCGGACGAGCAGATGCTCGACGATGCCGATGCGACGGGCATGACTGCGCGTGTGACGCGGGATGAGGCACCGGCCGAGAACGAGGTCGAAGCCGAGCCGCAACAGTAATTGACCCTAGAATCCTCCCCCGCCAGGGGGAGGTGGCAGGCGCAGCCTGACGGAGGGGGCGGTAAGGGAAACCGCTGTTCCGTATCCTCCCCCTCCGTCACCTTCGGTGCCACCTCCCCCGTGCGGGGGAGGATCGGAAGATTATGCGGTCATCGCTGCCATCACCCGGTCGCGCAGTTCGACCGGGCAGATCAGCAGGTCGGGCATGTAGACATCCCGACAATTATACACGAGCGGCGAGCCATCGATCCGGCTGCAATGCAGGCCGTACGCCGCGGCGACCGCGACCGGGGCGGCCGAGTCCCACTCATATTGGCCGCCCGAGTGGAGGTAGATGTCCGCCTCGCCGCGGATCACCGCCATCGCCTTCGCACCCGCCGACCCCATCGGGATCAGCGTCGCACCCAAGACCTCGGCGACCTTCACCGCCTCGGGCGCCGGGCGCGTGCGGCTGACGACCATCCGCAGCGGATCGCCCGGTGGTGGCACCGGTGCGGGCCGGTCGGAGCGCAGGACCAGACCCAGCCCCGGCAATGCGACCGCGCCGACCGTCGCGACACCGTCGATCGCGAGCGCGACATGCACCGCCCAGTCGTCGCGCGCCTCGCCATATTCGCGCGTGCCGTCGACCGGATCAACGATCCATACGCGCGACATATCGGTCCGCGTGCCGTCGCATTTGCGCTCTTCGGACAACAAACCATCATGTGGCCGCGCATCGCGAAGCGCGTGGACAAGGAACGCGTTGGCCGTCTCGTCGCCAGCCTTGCCCAGCGCCCCCGGCGAAAACACGCCCGACCGCCGTACTTCGAGCAGCAACCGCCCCGCCGTCTCAGCCAGATGCGCGGCGAGTTCGCCGTCCGTCATCGCGCTCATGGGATGAGCATCGCAACGATCGCGTCAGCCGCCTCGTCGGGGGTCATCCCCGTCGTATCGATCCGGATCTCCGGGTTCGCCGGCGCCTCATAGGGGGAGTCGATCCCGGTGAAGTTGGCGAGCTTGCCCGCGCGCGCCTTGGCATACAGCCCCTTAACGTCGCGCCGTTCGGCCTCCGCCAGCGGCGTGTCGATATGCACCTCGATGAACTCACCGGGTGCCATCATCTGCCGCACCATCTCGCGTTCCGCGCGGAACGGCGAGATGAACGCGGTGATCACGATCAGCCCCGCATCGGTCATCAGCTTGGCGACCTCGCCGACACGGCGGATATTCTCCACCCGGTCGGCATCGGTAAAGCCGAGATCGCGGTTGAGACCGTGGCGGACATTATCGCCGTCGAGTAGGAACGTGTGCCGGTTCATCCGGGCGAGCTTCATCTCGACCAGATTGGCGATCGTCGACTTGCCCGCGCCGGACAGACCGGTGAACCACAGCACCGCCGCCTTCTGGTTCTTGAGCCCCGCATGCGCCTCACGACCGATATCGGTCGCCTGCCAGTGCACGTTCTGCGCGCGCCGGAGCGAGAAATGCAGCATCCCCGCCGCGACCGTCGTGTTGGTGATCTTGTCGACGAGGATGAAGCCACCGAGTTGGCGGTTGTCGGCATAGGGCTCGAACACCAGCGGCCGGTCGGTCGAGATGTTGCCGACGCCGATCGCATTCAGTTCGAGCGTCTTGGCAGCAAGCCGCTCCATCGTGTTGACATTAATCTGGTATTTTGGCTGCTGGACGGTCGCCGTCACGGTCTGCGTCGCGAGCTTCAGCCAATAGGGGCGCCCCGGCAGCATGGCGTCATCGGCCATCCAGACGATCGTCGCCTCGAACTGATCGGCCGCCTCGGGCGGCGACTCCGCGGCGACGATCACGTCGCCGCGTGAACAGTCGATCTCGTCCGCCAGCGTCACCGTCACCGATTGCCCTGCCACCGCGCGCGGCAGGTCGCCACCGAACGCGACGACGCGCGCGATCGTCGACGTCCGGCCGCCGGGCAGGATGCGCACCGCATCGCCGGGCGCGATGGACCCGCTCGCGACGAGCCCCGAGAATCCGCGGAAGTCGAGATTGGGGCGGTTCACCCACTGGACGGGCATTCGGAACGCGCCCGCCTGATCCTCGCTGACGTCGAGCGTCACCGTGTCGAGATGGTCGATCAACGTCGGCCCGTCATACCAGGGCGTCTGCGCGCTCGACGCCGTGATGTTGTCGCCCTTGAACCCCGAGATCGGCATCGGCGTGAACGCCGCGATCCCGATCGACTCCGCAAACGCCGCATAGTCCGCGACGATCCGGTCGTAGGTCGCCTGGTCGTAGCCGACGAGGTCCATCTTGTTCACCGCGAGCACTAGGTGTCGGATGCCGATCAGGTGCGCGAGATAGCTGTGCCGCTTGGTCTGCGTCAGGATGCCCTTGCGCGCATCGACCAGGATCACCGCGAGATCCGCGGTCGACGCGCCGGTGATCATGTTGCGCGTATACTGCTCATGCCCGGGCGTATCGGCGACGATGAACTTGCGCTTCTCGGTCGAGAAATAGCGGTACGCGACGTCGATCGTGATGCCCTGTTCGCGCTCGGCGGCAAGCCCGTCGACCAGCAGCGCGAAGTCGATCTCGCCGCCTTGCGTGCCGAGCTTCTTCGAATCGCTCTCCAGCGCGGCGAGCTGATCCTCGAAGATCATCTTAGAATCGTAAAGCAACCGCCCGATAAGCGTCGACTTTCCGTCGTCCACCGATCCACAGGTGATGAACCGCAACAGGCTCTTGTGTTGATGCTGGAGCAGATAGCCGTCGATGTCCTCGGCGATGATGTCCTGCACCTGATAGGCGGACTCGTGCGCGCGCGTTGCCATCAGAAATAGCCCTCCTGCTTCTTCTTCTCCATGCTGGCCGAGCCCGCGTCGCGGTCGATCGCGCGGCCCTGGCGTTCGCTGGTGGTGGTCAGCAGCATCTCCTGAATCACCGACGACAGGCTCGCCGCCTCGCTCTCGACCGCGCCCGTCAGCGGGTAGCAGCCGAGCGTGCGGAAGCGGATTGAGCGTTCGACTGGCACCTCGCCCGGCTCAAGTCGGAAGCGATCGTCGTCGACCATCAGCAGCATCCCGTCGCGCTCGACGGTCGGGCGCGGCGCCGCGAAATAGAGCGGGACGATCGGAATGTCCTCGAGCTGGATATATTGCCAGACGTCGAGTTCGGTCCAGTTCGAGATCGGGAAGACGCGGATGCTCTCGCCCTTCGCCTTGCGCGCGTTGTAGAGGTTCCAGAGTTCGGGACGCTGCTGCTTCGGGTCCCAGCGGTGATGTGCCGCGCGGAACGAGAAGACGCGCTCCTTCGCACGGCTCTTCTCCTCGTCGCGTCGCGCGCCGCCGAACGCCGCATCGAACCCGTGCAGATCGAGCGCCTGCTTCAGCCCCTCGGTCTTCCACATATCGGTGTGCAGCGCGCCATGGTCGAACGGGTTGATCCCGCGCGCCTCGGCCTCGGGGTTCTTGTAGACGAGCAGTTCCATGCCGCTCTCCGCCGCCATCCGGTCACGCAGGTCGTACATCGCCTTGAACTTCCACGTCGTGTCGACGTGGAGCAGCGGGAATGGCGGGGGCGACGGGTAGAAGGCCTTCCGCGCGAGATGCAGCATCACCGCGGAATCCTTGCCGACGCTGTACAGCATCACCGGGCGCTCGCACTCGGCGACCACCTCGCGCAGGATATGAATGCTCTCCGCCTCGAGCCGCTGGAGGTGCGTGAGCGACACGGGCGGGGCTTGTTCGGAGTTCGTCATCCCGTCGAAGGTAGGGGGTCGGGGCGGCGCGTACAGCATCGTATTTCTCGCCCGCCCCCAAGATCGGGCATCACCCCCCTGCCGGATCCATCATCAGCGGGGCGTGTCGATCGACCAGCGTCGTGCTGGCGGCATTGAGGCCGATCACCTCGACCTCGCGGCCGTGGCGGCGCAGCTTGGCGACCACGTCCTGCAACGCCGCCACTGCAGTGACGTCCCAGAGATGCGCGGCGGTCAGGTCGATCCGGACGGCGCGCGCCGTTTCGCGCAGGTCGAACCGGTCGGCGAAGATATCGGCGCTGGCGAAGAAGATCTGGCCGCTTACCCGGTAGATACGCGTGTCGCTTGCCACGTCGTGATCGATGTCGACGTCCATCAGCCGCGTGACCTTCCATGCGAAGAACACGCCGCTGAGCAGGACGCCGACGCCGACGCCGAGCGACAGGTCGTGCGTCGCGACGGTGACGACGACGGTGGCGACCATTACCACGCTCGACATCTTCGGGTGCCGCGCGAGATCGCGCAGCGAGCCCCAGGAGAAGGTGCTGATCGACACCATGATCATGATCGCGACGAGCGCCGCGACGGGCACCTGCGCGACCCACGGCCGCAGCGGCACCATGACGACGAGCAGGAACATGCCCGCGACCATCGTCGAGATCCGCCCGGTGCCGCCATAGCGGACGTTGCCGACCGTCTGGCCGATCATCCCGCACCCGGCGATGCCGCCGAACGCGCCCGCCGCGATGTTGGCAAGGCCGAGCCCGGTGCACTCGCGCGCCTTCGAGCTGGTCGTCTCGGTCAGTTCGTCGACCACGCTCGCGGTCATCATCGATTCGAGCAGCCCGACCGGTGCCATTGCGAACGCATAGGGCGCGACGATCCGCAGCGTGTCCCACGACAGCGGGACGTCCGGCAGGCCGAACGACGGTAGCGAATCCGGCAAGCGGCCGAGATCGCCGACGGTCTTGAGCGGCATCGGGAACCACATCGCGATCGCGGTCAGCACGACGATGCAGATCAGCGGCGACGGTATCGCGCTGGAGATGCGCGGCACGAGGTAGATGATCGCGAGGCCCCCGGCGATCATCGCATAGGCCTGCCAGCTGACGCCGACCATCTGCGGCACCTGCGCCGAGAAGATCAGGATCGCGAGCGCGTTGACGAAGCCGGCATGGACCGACTTCGAGACGAACCGCATCAGCACGTCGAGCTTGGCGAGCCCGAACGCGATCTGGAGCGCGCCCGCGAGCATCGTCGCGACGAGCAGATATTGCAGCCCGTGCGCGTGGACGAGCGCGGCGGCGACGAGCGCGACGGAGCCTGCCGCGCCGGAGATCATGGCGGGGCGTCCGCCGGCAAAGGCGATGACGATGCCGATCACGAACGAGGCGAACAGGCCGACCTCGGGATCGATTCCGGCGACGAAGGAGAAGGCGATGACTTCGGGGATCAGCGCAAACGTGCCCACCATGCCGGCGAGAACGTCACGGCGCGCAGCCGTCGGGCCGCTGAACCATTCGGCCCGGTAACGAGAAAGTGATGTCATATGTGTATCCGCAAAGGACGCAAGAACCGCGGCGAGTGCGCGGGCGGTTCTGTAACAAAGGCGTCGGTGCGTTGTCCGGCGGATCGGCGGCCGGAATAGCCACCCGGAATTGCACCGGGTCCAAGCGAGTGCGTGCCGATTAGCTTCATTGGTGCTGCATTGCAACATCACCAGCTGCTTATTCCTGTCGGCCGTCATCCTGACGACAGTCAGGACCCAGGGTTACAGGACGCGCCACTCTTGGCTCTGGGTCCTGACGTTCGTCAGGATGACGGGAGGGAAGCGCGGCCTGTTGGACCGATCCACGACCTCGGCGCCTTCATCGTTGCCTGCATCAGCGACGTCTCATAATCGACGGGAAAGCCTCCTCCTACGCCTCCGTCATCCTGATGAAAGTCAGGATCCAGAGTTACAGGACGCGTCGCTCCCGGCTCTGGGTCCTGACGTTCGTCAGGATGACGGGAGGTGAGTACGGCTCAAGTGAACAAATCCACGACCTCGGCCCCCTCGCCTACCGCCTGCAACAGCAATGTCCGGTGGCAATGACAGGGATCGCGTTCGTAGCAGAGCAACGCGCTCGGCTTCTCCGCCGCGAGCCCCAGCATGATCGCCGCCTGCGCCTGTGCCTCGGGGAGTTCGAGTTGCTCGTCGTACACCGCGGTCAGCGTCGCGACGTCGCCCTTCTTCGCCGCATCGCGCCCGCGCTTCGGCGTGCCCAACGCCTTCAGATGCGTGTAATCGATCCCCGCCTCACGCAGCGACGCCGCGAGCGAGGTCTTCGAGAACCCCGGCCGGCGCGACAGGGGGAGCGCGCGGACGTCGATCACGCGCTCCACCCCGGCCCGCGTCAGCGCCGAGAGAAAGTCCGTCATCGTGGTGGCTTCATAGCCGATCGTGAAGATCTTCATCGGGACGAAGTGGGATTGCCCCGCCGACGCGACAACCGCCAACACGACAGGCACTGACACGACAGGCGTCCCGCGCTATCTGACCGGAATGACCCACGATATCCATGTTATCGGCGGCGGCCTCGCCGGTTCCGAAGCCGCCTGGCAGCTCGCCGAGGCCGGCCTCAAGGTGCGCCTCTCCGAAATGCGCGGCAGCGGCGAAGCCACGCCCGCGCACCAGACTGACGGCCTCGCCGAACTCGTCTGCTCGAACAGCTTCCGCTCGGACGATGCCGAGAGCAACGCGGTCGGCCTGCTCCACCAGGAACTGCGCACGCTCGGCTCGCTGATCATGCGCCAGGCGGACATCCACCGCGTCCCCGCGGGCTCCGCGCTCGCGGTCGACCGCGACAATTTCTCGAACAGCGTCACCGAGGCGATCGACCAGCACCCGAACATTACGCTCGTCCGCGAGCGCATCGACGCGCTGCCCGACGGCCCGACGATCATCGCCACCGGCCCGCTCACCGGCGCATCGCTCGCCGCCGGGATCGGCGCGGAAACCGGGCGCGAGGCGCTCGCCTTCTTCGACGCGCTCGCGCCGATCGTCCACCGCGATTCGATCGACATGGACACCGCGTGGTTCGCGTCGCGCTGGGACAAGGGTGAGGGCAAGGATTACATCAACTGCCCGATGGACAAGGACCAGTATCTCGCCTTCCACCAGGGTCTGGTCGATGGCGAGAAGACGCCGTTCAAGGACTGGGAGAAGGACACACCCTATTTCGACGGCTGCATGCCGATCGAGGTCATGGCCGAACGCGGCGTCGACACGCTGCGCTATGGTCCGATGAAGCCCGTGGGCCTCGACAACCCCAAGACCGGGCGCTGGCCGCATGCCGTCGTCCAGCTGAGGCAGGACAATGCGCAAGGGACTCTTTGGAACATCGTCGGCTTCCAGACCAAGCTAAAGCATGCCGATCAGGTGCGGCTGTTCCGTACCATCCCCGGCCTCGAGAATGCCGAGTTCGCACGGCTGGGCGGGCTGCACCGCAACACGTTCATCCGCTCGCCCGAACTCCTCGACGAGACGCTGCGGCTGAAATCGCGCCCGAACATCCGCTTCGCCGGGCAGATCACCGGCTGCGAGGGCTATATCGAGAGCTGCGGGATCGGCATGCTGGCCGGGTTGTTCGCCGCGGCCGAACTGACCGGCAAGACGCTGACCCCGCCACCCTATGCGACCGCGCTCGGCGCGTTGCTGGGGCACATCACCGGCGGTGCGGAGGCCGAGACCTATCAGCCGATGAACGTCAATTTCGGCCTGTTCCCGCCGATCCCCGGCCGGACCAAGAAGACCGACCGCAAGAAGATGTACACCGATCGCGGTCGCGCAGCGCTCGCACAGTGGCTCAACTCTCCTCCGCAACAGCCTGAGCCGGCGGACATTTCGCCCGAATGGGCCCCTTCCGCTTGACCGCGGTCGTGGCGAATTCCGGGGCTGTCATCGCCCCGGATCTGTCGCGGTCCGCCTCGGCGAACTTGGTGGTCGCCTTTACCGCCCATTCGTCGAACGACAGCGTCCCGTCATTATTGACGTCGAGGCGGGCATAGGCCTTGCGCCGCTGGACGAGATATTCGTCGCGCGTGATCTTGGCATCGCGATCCTTGTCGTAGCGATCGAAACGCTTCTGCTCGCGCGTCTTCTCGGTCGCTTCGGGTGCTGCATCGGGCAGTGGGTCCCTGGCGACCGCTGCCTCGCCGACCTGCGAAACCGGCTGTGCGGGCAGCAGCGTTCCCGGCCGCGCGGTCCCGCTGAACATCATGAACCCCGCGACGATCACCGCGATCACCGCGATCCCGCCCGCCAGATATCGCCACATCATTGCCGCCCCCGCCTGCCAAGCGCATACGCTAAGCCTGCGACGCGACGATCCCCATCCGATTGGTCAGTATCCGGTCAATCTATGCCAGGCGAGGCGTCCGACCCGCTTGGGGCTGCCCGGTGGCGGCGATGACGTCGAGACATCGAACCGCGCGGTCAGTGCCATCGCCCCGAGCACCCGTGCCTGTTTCGGCCAGCGTCCCCCCGACATACGGTCGAACAGTCTGGCGGCTGCATCGCGCGCTACTGTGCGAGCGATCGGATCACTAAGGCGCGACGACAGATCCGCGAGTGCCCATATTCGTCCTGCCGCTTCTATTCGTGGATCGTCCACCGACAATAATCGGCCGGCTGCGACGAAAAGCCGCCCCCCCCTAGCAACCGCGAACCGATCGATCGCGGCTTCGTCGAGCACGTGTTCGAGCAATATCTCCCAACCGTCGGTCATCGCCGCGAGATCGGCACCCGAAACACCGGCCGAGATGACATCGGCATAGAGCGCCCGCAAGATCGGTTCCGGCGGCGGCGGTGCCTCGTCAAGTTTGCGGAGTGCCTCATACCACCAGGTCAACCGCATCTGCCCGACGATCGGCTCACGCGTCGATCGCACGATCGCGCCAAGCGTATCGTCGAGCGCGAACAGCGCCGTGAGCGCTGGCCTCTGCGTCGCCGCGGCGTAGGTGAGAGCCAAAGCCCATTCGGGATTGGCGGGTGAAGGAGACGGGATTTTAATCATGTGGGTCCAATCGGATTTATCGCGTCGTGCCGCAGAAGGCCACGGGATTGAACAGGATCGATTTCATGCGGGTGACAGCAGTGATCGGACGAGGCGCGCGGTCGGTGATCGGTCGGCTTGCACGCGACGAACGCGGCAACGTGCTGATCATTTCCGCCGTCGCGATCATCCCGATGCTTGCCATGATCGGCGGCGCGATCGATGCCAGCCGGCTGTACATGGCCCGCACCCGGCTCCAGCAGGCCTGCGATGCAGGCGCGCTGGCGGGCCGCAAGGCGATGGCGGACCAGAACGTGTTGACGACCGCGGAGAAGAACGTTGCCAAGAGTTTCTTCCGGTTCAACTTCCCGACATCGACCTATGGCGCGAGCGACATCGTCTCGAATTTCGTGCGCGGGCCGAGTATAGGAACGGTTGCCGGCACGGCTTCGATCGTCATGCCGACCACGATAATGCAATTCTTTGGTTACGGCACGGTCCCGATGGCCGTGACATGCGAATCCACGCTGTCGATCCCCAATACCGACGTGATGTTCGTCCTCGACGTGACCGGTTCGATGCTCGACATCCCCACTGGCGATACGCAGAGCAAGATCGACGGACTGAAACAGGCCGTGAAGGATTTCTACGCTGCCTTGGGGCCGGGTACCAGCGACGGGGCCGGCCGCGTTCGCTACGGCTTCATGCCGTATTCCAGCAACGTCAATGTCGGCAAGATCGTCTACGCGCTGAACCCCGCCTATATCGCTGGCGGAACGGGCGTCGAAAATGTCGAATATCGGACGCGCAAGGCCAATACCGTCGACATTCACATCCCCACCTACGGAACGGAATCGGGGCCGACAGGCGTGTCGCCAACGTCGAACACGTCGCCGTGGAGCTATTGGGCCGACACCGGCGGCACCGTCGCGGGAACAAGCCAGACGAACTGCGATACCAAGCCGTTGCCAAGCGGTGGCAGCGTCGCGAGCCCGACGGTCACGACACCGGGAGCGCGGGGGACCGCCAGCTATCCAAACACGTCTGTCTCCACGCCATACTCGTCCCAGCAGCAGACCGTGCAGACCCAATATCGATATGATTACCGCGAGACGGGCATCCTGTGGAACCGGAACCGGTTCTGCCAGCTGCAGTCGCAAACGCGGACGACGACCACGACGTCGACCTGGACCACCAATACGCCCGTCACCTGGAGGACGGAGAAGCAGTTCGCCTCCTGGAACTACGGCCAATGGCCGATCGACGTCTCAACGGTCGTACAGAAAGGCGCGGCAACCAATCCCACCTATTGGACGGGATTGGTCGGCAGCACCGCGCCGAACTTCAACGACCCGGGTTCCGTACCGACACCGCTGACGATCACTTGGGACGGATGCATCGAAGAGGCGAATACGCTCAACACGATCACGGCGACCGCGTCGCTGACCGCGCCCTCGGGCGCCTATGACCTCGATCCCGACCTTATACCCGACAGCGCCGAAAAACGCTGGAAGCCGTTCCTGCCCGCAATCCAGTTCCGGTCCGATAACCGCGACTGGCTGGGTCGGCAGTCGGGCTGGATCTCGAATGGCTTCGCCGTGTGCCCGCGCGAGGCCAGTGCGCTCGACAGATATGCGTCCGATTATATTGCGCTGACCAAAAGCTCGGTCCGATTCAATGCCTATGTCGATTCGCTGAGTGCGGTTGGCGGCACCTATCATGACATTGGCATGATCTGGGGTGCGCGCTTCCTGTCTCCCGACGGTATCTTCCGCGCGACGAACAGCGACGCCGTGGCGCCAGGCGGCTTCCAGGTGTCCAGGCATATCGTCTTCATGACCGACGGCACGCTCGATATCCGGCCGTACGCCAACGATCCGTGGGGCATCAACGACCTTCAGGCCAAGATCGCGCCGGTGAGCACGAACGAAACGGACCTGGAGGCGATCCACCGGCGAAGGACGAGCATCATCTGCAATGCCATGAAGGGGAAGGGCTTTACCATCTGGGTGGTCGGGTTCGGGTTATCGACGATGCCGACCGAACTGCAGGACTGCGCGACCGATAGCGCCCATTGGGCGCTGGCAAGCGACTCCGCGACGCTGCGGACCGAGTTTCAGAAGATCGCGCAGACGATCGGCGGGCTGCGGCTCTCGCAGTGATAGGCGTCGCCCCTCCCCGCCCGATCCGCACGCTCCTCCGCGCCCGCGAAGGCGCGACGGTCGTCGAATTCGCGCTGATCCTTCTCCCGGTCATGACGCTGATCATGGGGTCGCTCGATCTGGGCTATCAGGTATATCTGCGCGCCTTGACCACCGGGGCGGTAGAACGCGCTGCCAGGCGGGCCACCGTGGGCGGCCTGACCAGTGCGCAGATCACGGATGCCATTACGGAGGAAGTGCGTACGATCCTGCCGTCACCGGAACGAACCGACCCCGACGCCGTCAAGGTGTTCAAGACGAACTATTATAATTTTTCCAGCGTCGGCGGCGGCGAACGGATCACGGGCGATACCGCTCCGGTCGGGACCTATAACTCGACCGACTGTTACGAGGATCGAAACAACAACGGGCGTTACGATGCGACCGCTGGCGGCGCGGACGGATTGGGGGCGGCGGACGATATCGTCTATTATAACGTAACCGTAACGATCACCCGGCTGTTTCCGGTCGTCGCGCTGTTCGGCGCGTCTCCGACGATGACGATCGGGACCAAGACCCTGATCCGCAACCAGCCTTATGGGCAACAAACGGTACTAATCCGATGCTCCTGACGTCGCGCCCGGGCCGTAAGGTAGCAGATAGGCTCAAACGTTTCCGTCGAGACCGTTCGGGCGTGGCGCTGATCGAGTTCTGCCTGGCATTGCCCGTCCTGCTGACGCTCACGCTGACGGGAATCGAGACGGCTAATCTTGCGATCGCCGTGCTCCGGGTCAATCAATTGGCGATGATGGCATCTGACAATGCCGGCCGCGTGCGCAGCTCGATCGACGAGCAGGACGTCAACGAAATCATGGCCGGTATCCGGTTTGCCGGCAGTGGGATCGGGTTCGGCGCGAATGGGCGGGTGATCATCTCGAGCCTGGAAGGCAACGGCCAGCCGTCACCCAGAACCGGTAACAAGATCACATGGCAGCGTTGCTTCGGCGCCAAGAACGTCACGTCGAGCTACGGTGTGCAAGGTGCCGGGACCAATGATGCGTCGCTGGCTGCGGGCATGGGACCGGCCGCGCAAAAAATAGTCCCCGTGCCGAACAGTGCCCTGATCTTCGCAGAGATCAGGTACACCTATCGTCCCGTGGTCGTGTCGGCCTTCATGGCCAATCAGGAATTATCGGCCATCCAGGCCTTTACCGTCCGCGACCGCGCGCAACAGACGCTGACGAACACCACAAGCCTTCCGGCCAGTGCCCAGCGCCTGTGCGACACGGCTCATCTTTCGGCGACCTAGCGGTAGGTCACCTTCTTCACCCCGGCGATCACCTTGTCGACATTCACCAGCATCAGCTTTTCGAGGTTCGCGGCGTACGGCATTGGCACGTCTTCGTTGGCGACGCGCAGCACCGGTGCGTCGAGGTCGTCGAAGCCGTGTTCCATCACCACCGACACGATCTCCGACGCGATCGAGCAGGTCGCCCAATTCTCTTCGACGATGATCATGCGGTTGGTCTTGGCGAGGCTCTTCAGCACCGTCTCGGTGTCGAGCGGACGCAGCGTGCGCAGGTCGATGACCTCCGCGTCGATGCCCTCTTCGGCGAGCTTCTCGGCGGCTTCGAGCGAAATGCCGACGCCGATCGAGTAGCTGACGATCGTGACGTCCTTGCCCTCGCGGACGATCCGCGCCTTGCCGATCGGCAGGACGTGGTTGTCGAGCTTGGGCACGTCGAAGCTGCGACCGTACATCAGCTCGTTCTCGAGGAACACGACTGGGTCCTCCGTACGGATCGCCGCCTTGAGCAGGCCCTTGGCATCCGCCGCGTCATAGGGCGCGATTACGATAAGGCCGGGGACACTTGCATACCACGCCGCGAAGTTGTGCGAATGCTGCGCACCGACGCGCGACGCGGCGCCGTTGGGACCGCGGAACACGATCGGGCAGCGCATCTGGCCACCCGACATGTAGTTGGTCTTGGCCGCCGAGTTGATGATGTGGTCGATCGCCTGCAACGCGAAGTTGAAGGTCATGAACTCGACGATCGGACGAAGCCCGCCCATCGCCGCGCCCGCACCGATGCCGGCAAAGCCATATTCGGTGATCGGCGTGTCGATGACGCGACGCTCGCCGAACTCGTCGAGCAGCCCCTGCGTGACCTTGTACGCGCCCTGATACTGCGCGACTTCCTCGCCCATCACGAAGACGCGGTCGTCCTCGCGCATTTCCTCGGCCATCGCATCGCGCAGGGCTTCGCGGACGGTCGTCTTGACCATCTCTGTGCCCTCGGGGATCGCCGGGTCGGAGATGCCGACCTTCTCGGCGGACGCGACGAGCAGCTGAGTGCCGCTCTCGGCCTTGGCAGGCGAAGCGCCTTCGGGAACCGGGGGTGCCTTGTCGTCCGACGGCGTTTCCTTCGGCGCGGCATTGGCCGCATCGCCCGAGCGTGCCTCGGTTGGCTTGCTGTCGCTTGCGCTCTCGCCGTCCTCGAGGATCGTCGCGATGACGGTGCCGACCTTCACGTTGTCGGTACCCTCAGGCACGGCGATCGAACCGATCGTACCTTCGTCGATCGCCTCGAACTCCATCGTCGCCTTGTCGGTCTCGATCTCGGCGAGGATGTCGCCCGACTTGACGCTATCGCCTTCCTTGACCAGCCACTTGGCCAGCGTGCCCTCTTCCATCGTCGGGGAGAGCGCGGGCATCTTGATTTCGATCGCCATCAGTACTTCTCCACCAGAACGTCGGTGTAGAGCTCGGCAGCATCCGGCTCCGGGGTCTGCTCGGCGAAATCGGCGGCTTCGTTCACGATTTTCCTGATTTCCTGTTCAAGGGACTTGAGGTCCGCCTCGGTCACGCCCTGCGCGTCGAGCAGCTTCTTCATGTGATCGATCGGATCCGACTTGTCGCGGACCGCCTGGACCTCGTCACGCGTACGATACTTTGCCGGATCGGACATCGAGTGGCCACGATAGCGATAGGTCTTCATCTCGAGGATGACCGGACCCTTGCCCGCGCGGACCCAGGCGATCGCCTCTTCGGCAGCACCGCGGCAAGCCAGCACGTCCATGCCGTCGACCTGGATGCCGGGAATGCGGAAGCTCTCGCCGCGGCGATACAGCTGGTCTTCGGCCGAGGCGCGATTGACGCTCGTGCCCATCGCGTACTGGTTGTTCTCGATCACGAAGATGATCGGGAGCTTCCACAGCTCGGCCATGTTGAAGCTCTCATACACCTGGCCCTGGTTCGCGGCGCCGTCGCCGAAATAGGCCATGCAGATGCCGCCGTCGTTCGAATATTTGTGCTTGAACGCGAGGCCGGTACCGAGCGACACCTGCGCACCGACGATGCCGTGGCCGCCATAGAATTTATGCTCGGTCGAGAACATGTGCATCGACCCGCCCTTGCCCTTCGAGATCCCCGAATTGCGCCCGGTCAGCTCGGCCATGATCACCTTCGGGTCGATCCCATAGGCGAGCATGTGGCCGTGATCGCGGTAGCCGGTGATGACCGAATCGGTCTCGCCGTTGAGCGCGGACTGCAGGCCCACGGCGACGGCTTCCTGGCCGATGTAGAGGTGGCAGAAGCCGCCGATCAGGCCCAAGCCATAGAGCTGGCCGGCTTTTTCCTCGAAACGGCGGATCAGCAGCATCTGCCGGTACATCTCGAGCAGTTCGTCCTTCGACGCCTCGTACGGTTTCGGTTCGGCCGGCCGTTCACGGTTGGTGATCGGCGGTTCGGCGATGGCGCGTACTGGTGGGGGGGTCTTGGCCACGATGTGGGAAACCTCGTTTTCCGTAGGGGAGTTGAGGCAGCCTATAGGCGCGGACAGGGCCGAACATCAATTCCCGTCTGGGGTATGTCGGTTTGACGGGTGCGGGATGGGGTCGAGGCGTGCTGTGCGAGCCCTTTCCCATAAGCAAACCACCCCGGCGAAGGCCGGGGCCCAAGTTGCGAGGTCGCAGTAACGATCCGCATCGCTCAATTGGCGACGTCCCCCAATCGGGCCCCGGCCTTCGCCGGGGTGGTGGGCCGGGGATGGTGTTCCCCGCTTCCTTGTTTTCCCGCGAAGGTGAGAGCCCGGTTTGTGTCCCCGCCTTTGCGAGGACACAGGCCTGGTTCGACGCAGCCACTATCCCCACCCCAAGCAAAGCTCCGGTTGCCCTCCCCGTTCGCCGCAGCCTAAAGCCTCAACGGATGGCTCCCACGACAGACCCGCACCAGCATCCCTTACGGATCGCCAATTTCCGTGCCTATTGGCTCTCCCGCTTCACGGGCACGATCGCGGTCAGCGCGATGTCGATCGTGATCGGATGGCAGGTCTACAACATCGCGCGCGAGACGATGGACATCCGCCAGGCGGCGTTCATGCTCGGCATGATCGGGTTCGCGCAGTTCGTGCCGCTGTTCCTGCTGACCCCGATCACCGGGCTGGTCGCGGACAGTTTCGACCGGCGCTGGATCGTGCGGGGCACGACCACGCTCCTGGTGCTTACCGCGGCGACGCTGTGGTTGCTGACCTGGACCGGCCACCTCACGCTCGGCGTGCTCTTCATCGCTGCGGTTGCTTTCGGGGTCGCCCGCGCCTTTTCCGGGCCCGCCTATTCAGCCCTCGCCCCCAACCTCGTCCCCCGCGCCGTCCTGCCAACCGCGATCGCAATCAGTTCGATCGCGTGGCAGGTCGGCACGATCGCGGGGCCCAGCGTTGGCGGTCTCCTGTACGCGATCCACCCCGAGGTCGCCTACGGGGTCGCCACGATCCTCTTCCTCGTCGCGCTCGTCTTCATGTTCCTGATCGGCCCGGTACCGCAGCCCGCCGCGCAGACCGATCATCGCCCGCTCGCCCGGATCATCGAGGGCTTCACCTATGTCCGCCGCAACCGGCTCGTCCTCGCGACGATCACGCTGGATCTCTTCGCGGTGCTGCTCGCGGGTGCGACCTCGCTGCTCCCGGTCTACTCGCGCGACATCCTCCATGTCGGCTCGCAGGGCCTCGGCGTCCTTGCCGCGGGTATGGGAATCGGCGCGGCGGTGACGGCAATCTGGTTCTCGGTTCGGCCGATGAGCACCAATGTCGGCGTGAAGATGCTGATCGCGGTCGTCGTCTTCGGCCTCGCGATCCTCACCTTCGGCGTCGCGACCCCGATCGTCAATCTGCTCGGCCTGACACCCGGCAACATCGCCGGGCTTCCTATTCACCCCGCGTTCGTCCTCAGCCTGGTCGCGTTGATCGTCGCCGGTGGGGCGGACATGATCTCGGTCTATGTCCGCCAGTCGCTGATCCAGCTCCACACCCCCGACGCGATGCGCGGTCGCGTCAGCGCAGTGTCGCAGCTCACCATCTCCGCCTCGAACGAGCTCGGCGAATTCGAGAGTGGCGTCATGGCGTCGCTGCTCGGTCCGGTCGGTGCGGTGGTATTCGGCGGCGTCGGTGCTATCGCCGTCACGATCGGCTGGGCGCGGCTGTTCCCGGAACTCGGACGGGCGCGAACCTTTGATCCCCCCGAGATGTTAGAGACCGAACCCCAGCACGGAGAAGCCAAGCCATGAAGGCCAACTCGATCCTCGAGACGATCGGCAACACCCCGCACGTCCGCCTGACGAAGCTGTTCCCAGACTCCGAAGTCTGGGTGAAGTCCGAGCGGTCGAACCCCGGCGGTTCGATCAAGGACCGCATCGCGCTCGCGATGATCGAGGCGGCGGAGAAGGACGGCCACCTCAAGCCCGGCGGCACGATTATCGAACCGACCAGCGGCAACACCGGGATCGGCCTCGCGCTCGTCGCCGCGGTGAAGGGCTACAAGATCGTCTTAGTCATGCCAGAGAGCATGTCGATCGAGCGCCGCCGGCTGATGCTGGCGTATGGCGCGACGTTCGACCTGACCCCGCGCGAAAAGGGCATGAAGGGCGCGATCGAGCGTGCGAAGGAACTCGTCGAGCAGACGCCCGGATCCTGGATGCCGCAGCAGTTCGAAAACCCTGCGAACATCGCCGTGCATGTCGCGACAACGGCACAGGAAATTCTCGCAGACTTCCGTGACACGCCGATCGACGTGATCATCACGGGTGTCGGCACCGGTGGCCATATCACCGGCGTCGCCGAGGCACTGAAGGCGGAATGGCCGTCGCTCAAGGTCTATGCGGTCGAGCCCGCCGCCTCCCCGGTCATTGCTGGCGGCCAGCCCGGCCCGCACCCGATCCAGGGCATCGGCGCAGGCTTCATCCCGGTGAACCTGCACACCCAGGCGCTCGACGGCGTCATCGAGGTCGACGCCGCGGTGGCCAAGGACATGGCGCGTCGTTCGGCCACCGAAGAGGGCATGCTGGTCGGCATCAGTTCGGGCGCGACGCTCGCCGCGATCCTCCAGAAGCTGCCCGACCTGCCCGACGACGTCCGCGTCCTGGGCTTCAACTACGACACCGGCGAGCGTTATCTGTCGGTGCCGGACTTCCTGCCAGAACAGTGAAGCACCACTCCTCCGCCGCGTCCCATGGGCGCGGCACCACGATCCTCAACGGCGTTCTCGCCGCCATCGCTGGCTGCGCGATCCTCGGGCCGGCGCTGGTCATCGCCAACGCGCCGATCATAGAGCCGGCTCCGAAGGTCGCTGCCCCCCGGCAACGGGTCGTGCCGAAAGCCGAACTTCCCCCGGTCGAGCCGGTCGCATTCGTCGATCTGGCGCCGCAGGACGCCCGAGCGTTCAACGCGACCGTGCCGTTCTCGACCGAGCCGAACCCGGCGGCCCGCCCGTTCACGTTCGAAGGTCCGGCGGACGATCTTGCACGTGCCACCGACTGCCTGGCCGCCGCGGTCCTGTACGAAGCGGGCGACGATGCGGTCGGCGAAAAGGCAGTCGCGCAAGTCATCCTCAACCGCCTGCACCACCCCGCTTTTCCAAAGACGGTCTGCGGCGTGGTGTTCGAGGGTTCGGAGCGCACCACCGGCTGCCAGTTCACCTTTGCCTGTGATGGCGCGCTCATCCGGCGCCCGTCCGAGCCCGGCTGGATCCGCGCCCGCGAAATCGCCGCCGCCGCATTGTCGGGCTCGGTCTACAAACCGGTCGGCTATGCGACCCATTACCATACCGACTGGGTCGTGCCGTATTGGCAGTCGAGCCTCGACAAGGTCGCCGCGGTCCACACGCACCTGTTCTTTCGCTGGACCGGCTGGTGGGGCACGCCGCCCGCGTTCAACCGTCACGTCCTCAGCGGCGAACCGGTGATCGCAAAGCTTGCCGGCTTATCCGACGCGCATGGTCTGGCCACGGCGGTTGCGGCGGCAGACGAGGCCAATGCCACGCTGGCCGCGATGTCGCTAAACACCCGCGGGCTCGCACCGCTCCCGACCGATCCGAACAGCTTCCTGACGACGATCGATCCGCGCCAGCCACCCGAGAGCTTTCAGGCGCTCGCGTTGAAGGCGTGCGGCGACCGTCCTCGCTGCAAGGTGATGGGCTGGAGCGAGCCCGGCGCGATGGGCTTCGCGCTACCGCTCAACGACGAACAGATTGCCGCGCTGTCGTTCAGCTATCTTCGCGACCGCGACGCAAAACTAGAAAAGACGTTGTGGAACTGTGCCGAGTTTCCCCGCAAAATCCCGGCGCAATGCATGAAGCGACAGGTTATGCGCGCCACGCCAGTGGCCGCGCCGGTAGTCGCGGTGCCGGAACAGCCGGTGGCGGGGCCGATCCCCGAATTGAACGGCGTGCGGCGAAAGCAGGATGCCGCGACGCGAGCCACGCCTGCGACAGCACCGGTAGCAGTCATTCCGAAATCGTAGATCCGACCTTCTCCCCGTCCTGACCGGCAGGGGAGAAGGACGTCTGCGGCGGATCACCTCGGCAATCCGCCCCCGATCACGCGGCCATGAACATCTCGGGCGGCAGCGCCATCAGCGATTCCGCACCACCCTCGATCTTCCGACGCAGCGCGCCCGCATCCGGCAGGATCCGCTCGGCGTAGAAACGTGCGGTCACCAGCTTGGCGTCGAGGAACGCGGCCTCGCCTTCGCCCGCCGCCTTCAGCGTGGTCGCAGCGACCGCCATCCGCAGCCACATCACGCCGACCGCGACGATGCCCATCAGGTGCATGTAGCTGACCGCGCCCGCGCCGACATTCTCGGGGTTCTTCATGCCGTTCGCCATGAACCACATCGTCGCCGCCTGAAGCTGGCCGTTCGCCTTCTCCAGCGCCTCGGCGAACGCCGCCGTTGCCGGATCGGCCTTTGCCGCCGCGACGTCGTCCGCGACCAGCTTGAAGAACGCCTGGATCCCGCGTCCGCCATTCTGCGCCAGCTTGCGGCCGACCAGGTCCATCGCCTGCACGCCGTTGGTGCCTTCGTAGATCATCGCGATCCGCGCATCGCGGACATATTGCTCCATGCCCCATTCGGCGATGTAGCCATGGCCGCCATAGACCTGCTGCGCATTGGTCGCGATCGCATAGCCCATGTCGGTGCCGTAGCCCTTGATGACCGGGGTCAGCAGGCTGATGATGTCGCCCGCCAGCTGGCGCTCTTCCTCGGTCTCGGCGCTATGCTCGAGATCGGCCTGCAGCGCGGTCCACAGGATCAGCGCGCGCAGGCCCTCGGTCAGCGACTTGCCCTCCATCAGCATGCGGCGGATGTCCGGGTGGACGAACAGCGTGTCGGCCTTCTCCTGCGGCTCCTTGGCGCCGGTCAGCGCGCGGCCCTGGCGACGGTCGTGCGCGTACTGGACCGCGTTCTGATAGGCGACCTCGGCCACGCCGAGGCCCTGGAGCCCGACGCCGAGCCGCGCGGCGTTCATCATGATGAACATCGCCGCGAGACCCTTCATCTCCTCGCCAACCAGCCAGCCGGTCGCCGAATCATAGTTCATCACGCAGGTCGAGTTCGCGTGGATGCCCATCTTGTGCTCGATCGAGCCACAGGTGACGCCGTTGCGCGCGCCGAGCGAGCCGTCCTCGTTCACCAGCATCTTGGGCACCACGAACAGCGAAATGCCCTTCGAGCTGTCCGGCGCGCCGGGGGTCTTCGCCAGCACGAGGTGGATGATGTTCTCGGTCAGGTCATGCTCACCGCTCGAGATGAAGATCTTGGTGCCGGTGATCGCGTACGAACCATCCGCCTGCGGCTCGGCCTTGGTGCGGATCAGACCCAGATCGGTGCCGCACTGCGGCTCGGTGAGGTTCATCGTGCCGCCCCATTCGCCCGACACCATCTTCGGCACGTACATCGCCTTCTGCGCGTCCGAGCCCTTGGCGATCAGCGCGGCGATCGCGCCGTGCGTCAGCCCGGGATACATCGCGAACGCCATGTTCGACGAGATCATGTATTCCTGGAACGCAGTCGACACGACGTGCGGCATCCCCTGCCCGCCATATTCGGGCTGGTTGCCGAGCGTCGCCCAGCCGCTCTCGACATATTGCTTGTACGCTTCCTTGAAGCCGTCGGGTGTCGTGACCGACCCGTCCTCGTGCCGCGTGCACCCCTGCTGGTCGCCCGACAGGTTCAGCGGGAACAGCACCTCGGCGACGAACTTGCCGCCCTCTTCCAGCACGGCATCGACGACGTCGGGCGAGGCTCCATCGAAGCCGGGCAGATTGGAATAGCGTGGCAGGCCGACGACATGCTCGAAGACGAAACGCGTGTCACGGACGGGGGGCGTATACTGGGGCATGGTTTATCCTTGGTTGTCCTGGGCGCGGCTGACTTCGAGAAGGGCCACGAAACTGGTGAGTTCGTCGATGGCGAGATCGATGTCGCGCTTCTGCGCGGTCAGCAGCGCGATCCGGGCCTGGCTGCGCTCGATCACGACCTGGCGCTGCGCACGGCGGCCGTCGCCGAGATCGTAGAGATCGATCATCTCGCGGATCTCGCCAAGGCTGAACCCGACCCGCTTGCCGCGCAGGATCCAGGCGAGCCGCGCGCGATCGCGATGCGAATAGATGCGCTGCGTGCCACGACGCTCGGGGCCGATCAGCCCCTCATCCTCGTAGAACCGCAACGCGCGCGCGGTCACGTCGAACTCGGCCGACAGGTCGGAAATCGTGAAGCTCTCACGGTCGTGCCGCGGTTCGATCACCGCGTAGGATTCAGGAGAGACCCGGGAGTGAGGAGATGCTCGTGTCGCCATCCCCGAATACGTAACTCTCGTTTACGTCAACGTCAATTGCCGCAAAGCAACTTTCCGCCCGATGACCGTAGCGTCGCGGCCTCCGATCGCGATTCGCTCAGCCGTTCGACGGTGACCGCCGCCAGCGAGGCGCGCCCGGTGCACAGCGACTCGCAAGCCTCGGGCACGTCGGCGGGAAACACCATCCGATCGCCGTCGAACCGCGCGTCGAAGGTGCAGGCGCCAAAGGCGAGCCTGAGCACGGCGCCCGACCGCTCCACGGTCCCCGACGCCGCGCAGGCCTGATCCTCGCCATACTCGACGCTGACGCCGATCCGGCTCGTCCTGCCGGTACCCACGACACACACGCGGTCGGTATCGCGCGACCAGGATCCCTGCAGAGGCGCGTCCGGATCGGGCACGATCCCCGCCGTCTGCGCCGCCGCCTCGAGCCGCGCACCCGGACTGTCCGCGACCGCGTTCGACGGCTCCGTTCCGCAACCGCCCAGCGCGAGGGCGAGCAGCAGCGCACGCCTCATTCGGCGGGCACCAGCCTGTCGCCCTCGATCCGCCGGAAGAAGCACGTCCGCTCGCCGGTATGGCACGCCGGCCCCGCCGCATCCGCGATCACCCACACCGCGTCCTGATCGCAATCGATCCGCAGTTCGGCGACGCGCAGCACGTTCCCCGACGTCTCGCCCTTCTTCCACAGCGTTTCGCGGCTCCGTGACCAGAAATGCGCCTCGCCGGACGCCTGCGTCTGCGCCAGCGCCTCCGCGTTCATATGTGCGACCATCAGCACGTCGCCCGATACGCGATCGGTGACGACCGCGGTCAAAAGCCCGGCGGAGTCGAATTTGGGATCGAGCGTGAGGCCCGTGTCGCGGCTGTGTGTCATGCCACGGATATACCCGAAACCGGCGCCGATGCGACCGCCCCGCGCGAAACGATCCGCGCAAGCTTATTACAAACAGGCGACAAACGCGGGAAGCGCTCGTATAGGGCAGCCTCCGCACGACGTGAGATCCGGCATGCTGACGACAAACCCTTATGACGACGACAAACTTCGCGAAGAGTGCGGGGTGTTTGGCGTCTCGGCCACCGAGGGCGCGGCTGCGCTCGTCGCGCTCGGCCTGCACGCTTTGCAACATCGTGGGCAGGAAGCTGCCGGGATAACCACTTTCGACGGTGCCAATTTCCACACGCACCGCGCGATGGGGCATGTCGCGGGCAATTTCGACCGCGACGACGTGATCCGCGCGCTCCCTGGCACCGTCGCCTGCGGCCATGTCCGCTATTCGACGACCGGCGAGACCGCGCTGCGCAACGTCCAGCCGCTCTATGCCGAGCTGTCGACCGGCGGCTTCGCGATCGCGCATAACGGCAATATTTCCAACGCGATGCGGCTGCGGCGCGAGCTCGTCCGCCGCGGCTCGATCTTCCAGTCGACCAGCGATACCGAGACGATCATCCATCTCGTCGCGACGTCGAACTATCGCACGCTGCTCGATCGCTTCATCGATGCGCTCAAGCAGATCGAAGGCGCGTACTCGCTGATCGTGATGACGCCAGAGGGCATGATCGCCTGCCGCGATCCGTTAGGCATCCGTCCGCTCGTCATGGGCAAGCTCGGCGACGCGGTGATCTTCGCCTCGGAGACGGTCGCG
Source organism: Sphingomonas sp. Leaf34 (assembly GCF_001421805.1). GTDB lineage: Bacteria > Pseudomonadota > Alphaproteobacteria > Sphingomonadales > Sphingomonadaceae > Sphingomonas. The sequence goes on from NZ_LMLC01000002.1 coordinate 306,847, forward strand.
CTCGACGTCGTCGGCGCCACCTTCGTCCGTGCGATCGAACCCGGCGAGCTGGTCATCGTCCAGGGCGCGGAGATCCGCTCGATCCGCCCGTTCGCGCCGATGGCGGCGCGGCCCTGCATCTTCGAATGGGTGTATTTCTCGCGGCCCGATTCGATCGTCGGCGATCACTCGATCTATTCGGTGCGGAAGGCGATCGGCGCGCAGCTCGCGATCGAATCACCGGTCGAGGCCGATCTGGTCATTCCGGTTCCCGATTCGGGCACGCCTGCCGCGATCGGTTATGCGCAGCAATCGGGCATCCCGTTCGAGCTCGGCATCATCCGCTCGCATTATGTCGGCCGCACCTTCATCTCGCCCGGCGACAAGGTCCGCCATCTCGGCGTGAAGCTCAAGCACAACGCCAACCGCGCGCTCATCAAGGGCAAGCGCGTCATCCTCGTCGACGACTCGATCGTCCGCGGCACGACCTCGCTCAAGATCGTCGAGATGATGCGCGAGGCGGGGGCCGCCGAAGTCCATATGCGGATCGCCAGCCCGCCGACGCGGCACTCGTGCTTCTACGGCGTCGACACGCCCGAGCGCGAGAAGCTGCTCGCGGCCAAGCTCGATCTTGGCGGGATGACCGGCTTCATCCATGCCGACAGCCTCAACTTCATCTCGATCGACGGCCTCTACAAGGCGCTGGGCGAGGCGAAGCGCGCGGATGTCCGCCCGAAATATTGTGATGCGTGCTTCACCGGCGACTATCCGACCACGCTGACCGATCATGACGAGGGCGCCGAAGTCGACCAGTTCGCGATGCTCGCCGAACGTGTCATCTGATACTCCCGGAGTGATAATGACCGACAAGCCCCTCGAAGGCCGGCTGGCGCTGGTCACCGGTGCCAGCCGCGGTATCGGCGCCGCCACCGCGATCGCACTCGCGGCAAATGGCGCGCATGTCGTCCTGACCGCGCGGACCCCCGGCGGTCTCGAAGAGGTCGAGGCCACGATCCACGCGGCCGGCGGCTCGGCGACGATCGCGCCGCTCGATCTGGCGGAAAGCGAAGCGATCGCCCGGCTGGCGACCGCGATCGGCGATAGATGGGATGCGCTCGACATCCTCGTGCTCAATGCGGGCATGCTCGGCTCGCTGTCCTCGGTCCCGGCGATCGATCCCAAGGAAATGGCGCAGGTCCTGACGCTCAACGTCAGCGCGCAGGCCGCGCTGATCGCGGCGTTCGATTTGATGCTGAAAAAGGCCAGGTCCGCCCGGGTGATCGGCGTGACGTCGAGCGTCGGCCGCAAGCCCCGCGCCTATTGGGGCCTGTACGGCGCCTCGAAGGCCGCGTTCGAGACATTGCTCGGCGCCTATGGCGACGAGATGGCCGAGATCAGCGCGATCCGTACCGCGATCGTCGATCCGGGCGCCACGCGCACCAAAATGCGCGCCCGCGCCTATCCGGGCGAGGATCCGAACTCGGTCAAGGAACCGACCGTCGTGGCCGATCGCATAGTCGCGCTGGCAATCGAGGGCTTTGAGCCCGGCCACTTCGAGCGGGTCGCGTAAGCCCCACCTCCGTCATTCCCGCGGAGGCGGGAACCCATACTGGCTAGCGTCGCCGCGCAATCGCCAAAGTTCGCCGATCTGGATCCCCGCCTTCGCGGGGATGACGGCGTGTGCGTGGCAAGCTCTAGCGCTTCACCAGCGTAACTTGTGCGACATCGATCCCTCCGCCGAGGAACCCGCCCTCGCAATACATCAGATAGTAGCGCCACAACGCCACGAACCGCGCGTCGAACCGCGCCGGCAACCGCCCCTCGGCAACCGCGGCGTCGAACGCCACCCGCCACCGCCGCAGCGTCTCGGCATAATGCAGCCCGAACCCGCGCCGGTCCTCCCATGCCAACCCCCGCGCCTCCGCCAGCGCGCGAAACCGCGGCTCGGACAGCAGCATCCCGCCCGGAAACACATAGCGCTGGATGAAATCGACGCTCCGCGAATAGGAGTCGAAGATCGCATCGTCGATCGAGATATATTGCAACGCCGCGCGACCGCCCGGCTTCAACGCACGCGCGATCGCGTCGAGATAGACTGGCCAATATTCCTCGCCGACCGCCTCGACCATCTCGATGCTCGCGACCGCATCGTACGTTCCCGTAACGTGGCGATAGTCTGTCAGGGCCACGCGAACGCCGTCGAGCCCCGCCGCCGCGATCCGGTCGTCGACCTGCCGTTTCTGCTCGGTCGACAGCGTGAGCGCATGGACGCCAACGCCCGCACGCGCCGCCATCTCCGCGAACGATCCCCAGCCGCAGCCGATCTCCAGGATCGTATCGCCTGCCCGTGCGCCGGTCCGATCGAGGATCGCGCGTAGCTTGGTCGTCTGCGCCGCCTCGTGCGCTTCGGCATCGTCGATCGGTTCGGCGAAGATCGCGCTCGAATAGGTCAGGCTGGGATCGAGCCACGTCTCGTAGAAATCATTGCCGAGGTCGTAATGCGCCGCGATGTTCCGCCGCGAGCCGGTCGGATCGTTGCGTCGCATCCGGTGCCAGGCACGCGCCGCCAGCCGCACCACGCCGCCCGACCGCGCCGCGCTCCCGAGCGTATGACGGTTGCGCATGAACAGATCGAACAGCGGCACCGGATCGGGGCTCGACCAGTCGCCGGCCACCCAGCCCTCGTACCAGCCGACCGACCCCGCCGTCGCCAGTCGCACCAGCGCGCGCCACCGGTGGACGATCACCACCGGTAGCGGTCCGGGCGCGCGGCCGCCGATCAGCCGCCGCGTGCCATCGGGCAGCCGCGCCTCGATCCCGCCGCTCGCGAGCCCCGCGTCGATCCGGTCGAGCAACCGGTGAAAGACCGGCGCGACGAGGCGCGCGACCGGGGACACCTGCGCGGCAGGACGATCGTCGAAAGCGGGAACGGCAGTCATCGCGGCGCTCCATGCAACACGGGCGCGAGCGAGGAAAGAGGCACGCGTCAAACGGCCGATCATGACGGTCGATCGACAGCCCACAACCGACGCCCCCCGTATCGTCAGCCTGACGAAAGTCAGGACACAGGGTAAGAGGGGCTGACGTCCCTGGCTCTGGGTCCTGACTTTCGTCAGGATGACGAATGGGCGTTTAACAGTCGATCACCGCGCGTGCCGCCCGGCCTCGAGCGCGCGTTCGCGGCCTTCGCGGTGCCCGACGATCTTCGCTGGATAGTCGCGCGGTCGACAGCCGGACTCGTCCGGATCATGGATCGCCTCGCCCGACACCTTCGCCAGTTCGGGCACCCATTGCCGGATATAGTCCCCCGCGTCGAACTTCTCCGACTGCGACAACGGCGCCATGATCCGTCCGAACATGTTCGAATCCACCCCGGTCCCGGCGACCCATTGCCAGTTCACCGCATTATTCCCGTAATCCGCATCGACCAAGCAGTCCCAGAACCAGCGCTCACCTGCGCGCCAGTCGATCAGCAGATGCTTCACCAGGAAGCTCGCGGTGATCATCCGGACACGGTTGTGCATCCACCCGGTCGCCCACAGCTGGCGCATCCCGGCGTCGACGATCGGATAGCCCGTCCTGCCCGTCTGCCAAGCCTTGAGATCGGCCTGCGCCGCCTTTCCGGTCCGCCACGGCAAGGCATCGAATTTCGGCCGCCCATTGGTCTTGCCGTAATCGGGCATCGTCAGCACCACGCCATCGGTGAAATCGCGCCACGCCAGTTCCTTGCGGAACGTCGTCGCATCGCCGTGCCCGTCGACCGCATGCCACACCGTTCGCGGCGAAATCTCGCCGAAATGCAGATGCGGCGACAGGCGCGAGGTTCCCTCGACCGACGGCATGTTGCGATCAATGTCATAGGCCTCGACGATCGGCGCCATCGCCTTCGCGGCCTTCAGCGCCTGCGCCTCGCCCGGCGTCCAGTCGTCGAACCCGGCGGACCAGTCGGGCTTGGTCGGCAGCAGGTCCCAGTCGGCAACCGTTTCGCTCTTAGGCCAATGCTCCGGCGCCGGGATCGTCCGCGGCGCGGGCTCGGGGTCACCCGGCGGCATCATCTGGTTGAGCGCCTTCCAGAACGACGAATAGACCTTGAACTGCCCGCCCGAGCCCGTCTTCACATCCTCGACCCGCGCGAGGTGATTGCCATCGTGGAGGCACAGCCGATCGCCCAGCGCCGCTTCGGCCTTGCGCCACCACGGCTCGTAATGCCGGATTGCATGGATCTGCTCGGCCTCGGTTTCCTCCATCAGCGCCGTCAGTACCTCGACCGCATCGCCGCGCCGCAGGATCAACTTCGAGTGCTTCTTTTCCAGCGACGTGCCGAACGCGTCGAGCGTGTGGTGCAGCCACCAGCGCTGTGCGCCACCGATCGCCCAGTCCCCCGGCGCATCGTCGTCCAGCACATAGACCGGGATTACCGGCCCCGCGTGCGCAGCCGCGATCAGCGCGGGGTGATCGTGAAGGCGAAGGTCCTGGCGAAGCCAGAGCAGGCAAGGTTTAGTCATCGCGCGTTCAATGCACGAACCTAGCGTCCGGCGTCACCCGCGGCGGCAAAAGTTTCCCCCAGCGTCAGAATCGCGGCGACATGGCGCTCGGCGATCTCCATCGCATCCTCGCCATAGCCGCCGCCGACCGTGCTCGCGAGCGGCACCCCCCGGGCGATCGCCAGGCCGGCAACCAGCCGCTCCCGCCGCGCCAGACCGTCGAGCGTCAGAGACAACCGTCCGAGCCGGTCCCCCTCGAACGGATCGACCCCCGCCTGATACAGGATCAGCTCGGGCCGAAACGCATCGAGCAATGGCACCAGCGTCTGCTCGAGCGTCGCGAGGTACGCCGCATCGCCGATCCCGTCCGCCAAGGGCACGTCGAGCGTCGACCGCGCCTTGCGCACCGGGAAATTCTTCTCCGCATGGATCGAGTAGGTTGCGATATCGGGCTGTCCGGCCAGCAACGCCGCGGTCCCGTCGCCCTGATGCACGTCGCAATCGACGATCAGCACGCGCGTCACCCTGCCCTCCTCGATCAACCGCGCCGCCGCCACCGCCAGATCGTTGAACACGCAAAACCCTGCGCCCGTGTTCGCCAGCGCATGATGGCTCCCGCCCGCCGTATTCGCCGCAAACCCGTGCTCCAGCGCGAGGCACGCCGCCAGCCATGTGCCGTGCGGCACGATCGCCGCGCGCGACGCCACCGCCGCGGTCACCGGAAATCCGATCCGCCGCTCCTTCTCCCTTGGCACCTGCGCGCCAAGCACCTCGGCGACGTAATCCTCGTCATGCACCGCCTCCAGCCATGCGGTCGGCGTCGACTCGGCGCGGTGCCACGTCACCGCATCGCCCTTGTCGAGCAACAGGTCCCGGATCAGCCCGTTCTTGTTCCAGCGATAGGTCGAGCGCGCAGGGGCCGGCGTGACATAGTCGGGGTGGTGGACGACATGGATCATGGTCCTTAGGTAGGTGCGCGCTGCCGGCAGCCCAAGCGGGCCACCGCACAAGCGCCTGCATTCCGGAGACTTTCGTGACCGATTACTCGACCCTGCCCTACCGCCCCTGCGCCGGGGTCATGCTCGTCAACGCCGAGGGCAAGGTCTTCGTCGGCCAGCGCAACGATTCGCCGTCCGAGGCCTGGCAGATGCCGCAGGGCGGGATCGATCCGGGCGAGGATGCCGAAGCCGCCGCGCTGCGTGAACTCGGCGAGGAAACCGGGGTGATGCCCGACAAGGTCTGCCTGGTCGCCGAGGCGCCAGGCGCGTTCGTCTACGACCTCCCCCCCGAACTGCTCGGCAAGGTGTGGAAGGGCAAATGGCGTGGACAGACGCAGCGCTGGTTCCTGTACCGGTTCAACGGCACCGACGCGGATATCGATATCGCCACGGAACATCAGGAGTTTCGCGCCTGGCGCTGGAGCGAGCTTGCGGAACTGCCGCGCCTCGTCGTGCCGTTCAAGACGGCGCTGTACGAACAGGTGCTCGCCGCCTTCGCGCCACATCTCGGCGCAACCGGGACGCGCTGAGCAGTTCCCAATAGGCTGTACTGCCGCTACGGAACGGCTGTGCGACGCTTACCCCTTCTCTTCCTCGCTCCGTTGCTGGTGGCGAACGCGCCCGATCCGCAATCGGTGATGATCCCCGAGACGATCCGGGCGATGCTCGACGCGGCGCTGGAATCGGGTAACGAAGCCGACGTCAATACGGTCGCCAAATACGCACGCGCCGCCGATCCGCTCAGCGGCGACGCCGTGCTGGCGATTGCCGAGAAGTGGAAGGCCGACCGCGTAGCGCAGCGCACGCAGGTAATCCGCCAGGCCAGCTTCCTTGATTTGTGGAGCGGCAGGGCGGAGATCGGCGGCTATCTGACCACCGGGAATTCCGACACAGCAGGCGGCACCGCGGTGCTCGACCTCAACCGCGAAGGTCTGCGATGGCGCCACAAGTTTCATGCCCAGGCCGATTATCAGTCGAATTTGAACATCACGACTCGCGAACATTATCTCGCTTCGTACGAACCCAACTACAAGATCGACGATCGTGCCTATATCTATGGGGTCGGGCAGTATGAGGGTGATCGGTTCCTAGGCTATTACAACCGCTATTCGACCTCGGTCGGTGCCGGCTACAGCGTGATCAAGGCCGCGGGTACCAAGCTCGATCTCGAGATTGGGCCGGCATATCGTCACACGGAATTCACCGATGACACCGTGCAGAGCAGCCTCGCCGCGCGCGGCACGGCGAACTTCAGCGTGCGTATTCTCAGCGGGCTGTCGGTCAGCCAGGTCGCGTCGGCCTATGTCCAGCGCTACAACAGTACGCTCAGCGGCACGACCTCGCTCAACGCCAAGCTGATCGGGCCACTCTCCGCGGCGCTGTCATACAGCGTTCAATATGAGAGCGAACCGCCGGTGGGCTCTGTCTCGACCGACACCACCAGCCGCGCCTCGCTCGTCTACAGCTTCTGACGCTGTTCCCACATGCGCCCGGCCTCGCTAGGGTCGCACCATGAGGGGACTTTCACCGATAGAGCGCGATGCCGTCGACAAGGCGCACGCGCAGCCGATGCTGGCGCAGGTCGAGGCCTGGGCCGCGATCAACAGCGGCACGCGCAACCTTGCGGGGCTAGCAACGATGGCCGGCCTGCTGGGGGATGCATTCGCGGTCCTGCCCGGCGAGATCGCCTTGATCGCGCCGACCCCGGTCGAGACCGTCGGATCCGACGGCGTCGTATCGACGATCGAGCACGGGCGGCATCTCCATCTTGTCGTTCGGCCGGAAGCGCCGGTGCGGATGCTGTTTACCGGGCATATGGACACGGTCTATCCGGTCGATCACGCGTTCCAATCGCTGCGATGGCTCGACGACGGCCGGCTGAACGGCCCTGGCGTCGCCGACATGAAGGGCGGACTTGTCGTGATGCTCGCTGCACTTCGGTCGGTCGAAGCGAGCCCCCTCGCTGCCCGGATCGGCTATGACGTCGTCATCAACTCCGACGAGGAAACCGGCTCCTTTTCTTCTGCCGCGCTGCTGGCTAGCGCCGCCAAGGGCAAGGTCGCCGCGCTGACGTACGAACCGGCGCTCGCCGACGGAACGCTGGCCGGCGCCCGCGGCGGCACCGGCAATTTCTCGATCATCGTTCGCGGCCGTAGCGCACACGCCGGGCGCAACCCCGAAGAGGGCCGCAACGCGATCGTCGCCGCCGCGGATATCGCCGTCCGGCTGTCGAAGGTCCGCGGTCCACGGCTCGCAGTGAACCCGGCGCGGATCGAGGGTGGCGGGCCGAACAACGTCGTCCCCGACCTGGCGATCCTGCGGATCAATTTCCGCCCGGCCACGCTCGACGACATCGCACGCGCGCAATCGCACATCGACTCCGCGGTCGCGATCGTCGCCGCCGAGCATGACGTCCGCATCGAGGTCCATGGCAGCTTCAACCGCCCGCCCAAACCGATCGACGACGGCGCCGCGCGCCTGTTCGACCTCGTCAAGGCGTCGGGCAGCGATCTGGGCCTCGATATCGCCTGGAAGGCGACCGGCGGCGTGTGCGACGGCAACAATATCGCGGCTGCTGGCGTCCCGGTGGTCGACACGATGGGCGTGCGTGGCGGTGCGATCCATTCCACCGACGAGTTCATGATCCCCGACAGCCTTGCCGAGCGCGCAGCGCTGTCGGCCGTCACCATATTGCGTATCGCGGAGGGCCGGTTGTGAGTTTCAGGATCCGCGCAGCGGTCGACGACGATCTTCAGCATCTCTACGAAATGGCCAAGCTGACCGGCGGCGGCTTCACCAACCTGCCACCCGATCGTCGTGCCCTCACCGCCAAGCTCGAACGCAGCCACGCGGCGTTCGCGCGCGGCGACGGCCCGGTCCAGGACGAACTGTTCGTCTTGATCCTCGAGAACACCGAGACGCGCGAAGTCCGCGGCACCTGCCAGATCTTCACGCAGGTCGGTCAAAGCTATCCGTTCTACAGCTACCGGATCGGCCAGCTCACCCAGCACAGCAAGGAGCTCAACCGCACCTTCCGCGCCGACATGCTGTCCCTCGCGACCGATCTTGAAGGCGCGAGCGAAGTCGGCGGGCTGTTCCTCCATCCCGGCGAACGCGCGGGCGGTCTGGGCCTGTTGCTTGCCCGCAGCCGCTATCTCTTCATCAAAATGCACCGTGCGCGTTTTGCCGACCGCATCCTTGCCGAACTGCGCGGCGTGATCGACGAAGCGGGCGGCTCGCCGTTCTGGGACGGCCTCGCCGGCCGCTTCTTCGGGATGAATTTCCAGGACGCGGATCAGTTCAATGCGATCAACGGCCACCAGTTCATCGCCGACCTGATGCCCAAGCACCCGATCTACACGGCGATGCTGACCGAGAGCGCACGCGCGGCGATCGGCCTGCCGCACCCCTCGGGTCGCGCGGCGATGCGGATGCTGGAAAACGAAGGCTTCGCGTTCGAGAATTACGTCGACATCTTCGACGGCGGCCCGACCATGACCGCGCGCACCGACCGAGTCCGCTCGATCGCCGACGCGCGGGAAAGCAGGGTCGTCGCGATCGATCAGGATGGTGGCACCGAGGCGCTGGTCGCAACCGGCAATCTCGCCGATTTCCGCTGTGCCTTCGGCCATGTACGCGCGGCCGGCAACGGGGTCGTCCTCTCCCCGCGCAGCGCCGCGGCGCTCGCGGTCTCCGAAGGCGCACTCGTGACCCATGTCGCACGGCTATGACCATGGTCGAGATCAACTTCGACGGGCTGATCGGCCCCAGCCATAATTTCGCAGGGCTGAGCCCCGGCAATCTGGCCGCGACGCATCATGCCGGGCAGATCGCGCATCCGCGTGCGGCCGCGTTGCAGGGCATCGCCAAGATGCGCGTGAACCTCGATCTCGGGCTCGTGCAGGGCGTGCTGATGCCGCTCGCCCGTCCCGACCATCGCTGGCTCGAAACGCTTGCCACAACCTATGTGGAGGCGCCCGACCATCTTCGCGCGCAGGCCTTGTCGGCGTCGGCGATGTGGGCAGCGAACGCGGCGACGGTCTCGCCCGCGTCCGATACGCGCGATCGCCGCTGTCACCTGACCGTCGCGAACCTGGTGACGATGCCGCACCGCAGCCACGAATGGCCGGGTACGCTCGCACAATTGCAGACGGCGTTCGCAGACCCTGCGTTCGTCGTTCATCCTCCCGTTCCCGCCCCATTTGGCGACGAGGGCGCGGCGAACCACATGCGGCTCTGCGCCGACCACGCTTCGCCCGGCGTCGAGGTCTTCGTCTACGGCAAACCCGGCGGACGCTTTCCCGCGCGCCAGCACCGTGACGCAAGCGAAGCCATCGCGCGCGCGCATGGCCTCGATCCTGCGCGGACGCTGTTCGTCCAGCAATCCGGCATCGCGATCGCCGCGGGAGCCTTTCATAACGACGTCGTCGCGGTCGCCAACGAACGCGTTCTATTCACCCACGAGCACGCGTTCGAGGACAAGGAAGACTTTTACGCCGATCTGCGTCGCGTCCTGCCCGAGGTCGAGATCGTCGAGGTTCCGGCCGACTGCGTTAGCCTCGCCGATGCGATCGCGTCCTATCTGTTCAACGCGCAACTCGTCTCGCTGGCGGATGGCATGGCATTGATCCTGCCCGAGGAGGCACGCGCGAATGCCGCGGTCTGGTCCTGGCTTCAGGCGCACGTCGCCGGAAACGGGCCGATCCGCCATTTGCATGTCGTCGACGTCCGTGAGTCGATGAGCAACGGCGGCGGTCCTGCCTGCCTGCGTCTGCGCGTCGTCGCCGATCCGTCACAGGTCGATCCACGCTTCCTCGTCGATCACGCCAAACTCGACCGGATCGCCGCGATCGTCGGCGCTCACTGGCCCGAGGCGATCGATCCGGTGTCGATCGCCGCCCCTGGTCTGATCGCGGACATCGAGGCCGCGCGAACCGCGCTTCTGCGCGCACTTGATCTTGTCGGGTTAATTTACACTTAACCATATATCCGGTGCGATAATCCGCAGATTTCTGCCATTGGCACCGGTCTTGCTAAGTTGCAGTCATGTGGACTCGCTTCGCCCGCCTCTTCGTCATCAAGACCAAATTCGAAGCGTTCCTCGTCATCTACGGGCTCGGTCTCGGCGCGGTCGAACGCGGCGTCCATTATCTGCAGCAATATCCCGGCTATGGCGGCTGGATGCTGTTCGCCGCCTGCCCGATCGCGGTATTCATGGCGGGCGGGGGGATCATCGATTCACTCGAACACGGCCGAGACCGTTGAACCTTCAGGGCTTCCGTGGCGACAGATGCAGGTAGCGGCTGGAGAAGTCGGCCACCTCGCGTAGTGCATCCCAGCGCGGAAAGCTGATCCGCCTACGGTTGCGCGAGATCAGACCGTCTGCTTCGAGCGACTTGATCGTCCGGTTGACATGGACCGCGGTTAGCCCGAGCGCGTCGCCGAGCTGTTCCTGACTCATCGGCAGTTCATAGCCGGTTTCGTCGACCAGCCCCTGCATGTCGAGCCGGATCGCGAATTCACACAGGAAATGCGCCAGCCGGGACCGCGCATCGCGTCGGCCGACGTTGAGGATCCATTCGCGGAAAATCGACGCCTCGACCAGCGTATTGACGAAGATCGCGTTGCCGATCGATGCGCGCGTCTGCGCAAGATCGCGCAGCGCCATCCGCGAGATCGTCGCCACGTTGGCACGGGTCAGCGTCTGCACGTTGTGATCGGCAACATCGAGAAAGAGATGCTGAAAGTCCAGCGCCTCCCCAGGCACGTGAAGCGACACGATCTGGCGCATCCCCGATCCGGTCAGCTTCTGGCGATATGCGAACCCCGACAGCAAAACCGCACATTGCTCGGGCGCATCCCCTTCGCGGACGAGGTACGACGAAGGCTCGTACGTACGCAGCGTATGGGGCAGCGCCAACAGCGCGCGCCGATCGTCCTCGTCGAGAATTGCATGGGTCTCTAGCTTGCGCACCATCAACGCGAGAGGTGAGAGCGGTGCGAGAGGCGACGTCACTACCCCATCATCCATCACGATATCGTTCAACTGCGTTCTCCCGCACAGATCAGGACGGGAGCATACGTCTCTCTCGGCCGCCAGCGTCCAAGTATTGGCTCTCAAGGCGCAACGATAACATAGCCAGAACGATTTTATTCCAACATATGATCGAGAGAACTAATAAATCTATATTAAGTTTTATCTCGGGAATCCTAGGAAATGCCGCGATAAGTCCGTATGTTCTGGATAAGATGCTCGTGGAAACTGGCTAAATAGTAGCAGTCCTGCGCAACGCCCGCGCAATCGGTGTTTCTTACCGGTAGACAGGCTCACCAAAGGGTCGCGGCGCCGCGCTTGATTTCCGCAAGTGCATCTTTCAGGCAATCGACGCAATCGCTGAGCTTCGTGGCGACTAGAGGGCCGACCAGTCGCTAGTCGCCTTCGTCGGCGATCCGTGACGCTTCCTGGATCAGGAAGAGGTTCGAATTCAAGCGCGCGATCGCCTGCGCTTCGCTCTGCGTATCGACACCCCCCTCCCCTGTGATTGTCGTGATGACGGCGGTCGGCATAGAGATCCGTGCGTACCAAATCCCCAGCCCGCCATGCAAGCCGGGTTGTCTTGGACGGGCCTCGCTATCCCACGTCCGACGCCAAGCCTTCTGATCGGATCACGGAGTCGTTGGACGCTTCCAGCATTGGACGAGGCCCGCCATAACCATGTCGACCGAATCCACCTGAGCGGCGATCCGCTGATGCAACAGGCCCGCCGCATCGCGAAAGCGACGCGCGAGCGCGTTGTCGGGGACGATGCCGAGTCCGACCTCGTTCGAGACCAGGATGATGCGCGCCTCCAGCGTCCTTATCGTCGCCAGCAGGGCTTCGACCTCCGTGTCGATATCCGCGTCGGCGAGCAACAGGTTGGACAGCCACAAGGTCAGGCAATCGACCAGCACGACATGGCCCGCCTCCCCTACCGTCCGCAACGCGGCGGGGAGGCCGAGCGGCGCCTCGACGGTACGCCACCGCGCATCGCGATCGGCACGGTGGCGCGCGATCCGGTCGTGCATCTCACCGTCGAACGCCTGCGCCGTTGCGACATAGACCAGGCGTACCGGCGGCACCGCTGCTGCCTCCGCCATCGCCTGGGCATGACGGCTCTTGCCCGAACGCGCGCCGCCGAGCACGAACAGGCTCTTTCCGAACGCCGGGTCTGCTTCGAATGATGCCACGCTGTCTCCTTCATGCTTGCGGCTGATCGCCGGAATGACGATGAGCGGCGCAAGATCACGCGAAGGGATAGCATGACGGGGTTGCGCGCGCATGGCGGGAGGATCGATCTCGCCGCCAGCCTCTATCCGGAGGCGCCGGTGCCGTGGCTGGACCTTTCGACCGGGATCAATCCGCGTGCCTGGGCGTCGGACCCGATGCCGGCGGTCGACCTGACGGTCTTGCCCTCGCCTGCGTCGATCGCCGCACTGGAAAGCGCCGCCGCTGCCGTGTTCGGGATCGATGCGGACCGCGTCGTGGCGCTGCCCGGCAGCGAGATCGGCCTGCGGATGCTCTCGTGTCTGGACCTGCCACACCCGCTGCGGGTCGTCGTGCCAAGCTATGCGACGCATGGCGACGTGTTTGCGGCGGCGATCCCGATCGTGCGCGCAGTGATCGACGCGGTGGATGCGGGGACGCTTTTGCTCGCGAACCCGAACAACCCCGACGGCCTGCTCGATCCACCGGCGCGGCTGCTGGCGATCGCGCGGCGCGGGGCATGGGTCATCGTCGACGAGGCATTCGTCGATCTGCTGCCGTCCTACAGCGTGGTGCCGCATCTCGAGACGTCCGACCGCGTGATCGTATTCCGCTCGTTCGGCAAGACGTTTGGGCTTCCCGGCGTCCGCCTCGGATTCATGATCGGGCCGCCCCTGCAGATCGCGATGCTGCGCGCCCGGCTGGGAGCGTGGCCGATATCGGCGCACGCGACGGCGTATGGCACCGCGGCCTACCGCGACACCACGTGGCTGAATGCGACACGCGCGGCGATTGTCGATCGCGCCGCACGACTGGACGCCGTGCTGGCCCGGCATGGCCTGGACGCGATCGGCGATTGCCCGTCGTTCCGTCTCATCGAAACCGACGACGCACCCGCGCTCTTCGAGCGGATGGCGCGCGCCGGCATCCTGACTCGCGCGTTCGATCACGATCCGCGCTGGCTACGATTCGGTGTGCCGGGCGATGATATGGCGTTCGAACGACTGGACCGGGCGCTCGGGCGTGATTGAACCGGTCGCGGCGGTCGCGATACTCGTCGATAGCGTGATCGGCTGGCCCGCCTGGGTGTATGCGCGCATAGGCCACCCGGTCGGCGGCTTCGCGCGGATGATCGGCTGGGCGGAGGCGCGCTGGAACGCGCCGACCTCGTCGTTCGCCCGCCGACGTGGGGCAGGCATCGTGACCATAGTCCTGATGGGCGGTGTCGCGATCCTCGTTGCCGCCATGCTGTCGGCGGTCCTTTATCGCTGGCTGGGGTCCGCGGCATGGATCGCGATTGGATTGGCCGCAGCGCCCGGACTGGCGATCCGCAGCCTCTACGATCACGTCGTCCCGATCGCGCGCGCGCTCGAGTGCGGGGATCTCCCGGCTGCGCGGACCCGGGTGGCGATGATCGTCGGACGAGATGTGGCGGCGTTAGACGAAGCCGGTGTGGCGCGCGCGGCGATCGAGAGCCTTGCCGAGAGCGTCTGCGACGGCGTCGTTGCGCCGCTGTTCTGGCTGTTGATCGGGGGGCTGCCCGGTCTCTGGGCGTACAAGGCGATCAACACCGCCGACAGCCTGATCGGCCACCGCGAGGAGCGTTGGCGCGCGTTCGGCTGGGCTGCGGCGCGCACCGACGACGTCGCCAACCTGCTCCCGGCACGGCTGAGCGGTGTGCTGCTGTGCATGGCCGGGTTTGGGGGATGGCAGACGATGTGGCGTGACGCCGGCAACCATGCTTCACCCAACGCCGGCTGGCCCGAGGCCGCGATGGCCGGCGCGCTTGGCCTGACGCTCGCGGGACCGATCGCCTATGACGGCGTCAGCGTCGCAAAACCCTATATAGGCGACGGCCGCGCGGACGCGACCGCAGCCGACCTTCGCACCGCACTCGGCCTCTACCGCCGCGCGTGCGTGCTGCTGCTCGTCATCGCCGGAGGACTCGCATGCGCGCTCTGATGCTGCAGGGGACCGGCTCCGACGTCGGCAAATCGGTGCTCGTTGCGGGTCTGTGCCGCGCGTTCGCCAATCGCGGGCTGTCGGTGCGCCCGTTCAAGCCGCAGAACATGTCGAACAACGCCGCCGTCACCGCCGACGGTGGCGAGATCGGCCGCGCGCAGGCGACTCAGGCGATCGCCTGTCGCGTCGCGCCCAGCGTCGACATGAACCCGGTCCTGCTCAAGCCGCAGGGCGACCGCACGTCGCAACTCATCGTCCGCGGCCAGGTGCGCGGCACGCTCGCCGCCGCGCGTTGGCGCGAGGGGCGCGACGGGTTGCTGGTCGACGTGCTCGACAGCTTCGAACGGCTGTCGGTCGGCTGCGACCTTGTCGTTGTCGAAGGCGCTGGCAGTCCGGCCGAAATCAACCTGCGCGCGGGCGACATCGCCAACATGGGCTTCGCGCGCGCCGCCGACGTCCCCGTGATCCTGGTCGGCGATATCGACCGCGGCGGCGTGATCGCGGCGGTCGTCGGCACCCGCGCGGTGATCGACCCCGCCGACGCGGCGATGATCCACGGCTTCCTGATCAACAAGTTCCGCGGCGATCCCGCGCTGTTCGACGACGGCTACCGCGCGATCGAGACGCGGAGCGGATGGCGCGGCTACGGCGTCGTGCCGTGGCTCGCCGACGCGGTGCGGCTGCCCAGCGAGGATGCGGTGATCCTCGAACGCCCCGCCGCCAGTGCGCACAGCCGTATCACGATCGCCTGCCCGATCACGCCGCGGATCGCCAATTTCGACGACCTCGACCCGCTTCGGCTGGAGCCCGGCGTCGCGCTGGTGATGGTGCCGCCCGGCACGCCGATCCCCGACGCCGACATGATCGTGCTCGCCGGGTCGAAGGCAACGATTCCCGATCTCGCCTTCGTCCGCGCGCAAGGCTGGGACATCGACATCCGCGCGCATCATCGCCGCGGCAAGCCGGTGCTGGGGCTCTGCGGCGGCTATCAGATGCTCGGCCGCAGCATCGCCGACCCCGATGGGATCGAGGGCCCGGCGTGCCGGGTCGAGGGGCTCGGCCTGCTCGACGTCGACACGGTCCTCACCGGGCGCAAGACGCTCGACCGGGTCTCCGGCCAGGCGCAGGGCGCGGCCTTTGACGGGTATGAGATGCACATGGGCGTGACGACCGGCCCGGCGACCGCCCGCCCCGTCGGTCACCGCGCCGACGGCAGCGCGGAGGGCGCGACGAGTGCGGACGGGCTCGTGTCGGGCAGCTATGTCCACGGCCTGCTCGCGCTCGCCGAGCAACGCGCCGCGTGGCTGGCCCGGCTCGGCGTCGCGGCAAGCGGCCCCGATCACGGCGCGTCGATCGACGCCGCGCTCGACGCGATCGCCGCCACGCTCGAACGTCACGTCGATCTCGACGCGCTGCTTGCGTTAGGCGATAGCGCCGGCCACCACGATCGCGACTAACAGCCCCGTCTCGACGATCTCGATCCCAGCCCCATGCGCATCGCCGGTCACGCCGCCCAGCGTCCGCCGTAACCATGCCGCAACGCCGAGCACGAGCACCGGCAGCACGACGAGCGCGGGCACTGCCACCGCCGCGAGCGCGAGCATCAGCGCCCATCCGAGCAGGTCGCGGTTGCGCACCGCGCCAGCCACCGCCGCGCCAAGGCCGCCGGCCCGCAGCGGCGGCAAGAGCCTCGCCCAGACGAGCGGGCCCATCCGTGCCGCGAACGGTACGAGCACCAACGCCCACCAGCCCGCCAGCCCCGCAACGTGCAACAGCACGAGCTTGGCGATCATCTGGCCCGCGATCGCGACGACGCCGAAGCTGCCGATATGCGGATCGGCCATGACCGCGAGCAGCCGCGTCCGATCGCCATGCGCCGCGCCGAGCCCGTCCGCCAGGTCGGCGAGCCCGTCGAGATGCAGCGCCCCCGTCACCGCGATCCACGCCAGCAGCGCGGCACACGCGCCGGTCCACGGGTCAACTTGCGCGCCGAGCCAGCCTGCCAGCGCGACGAGCACGCCGATCGCGAGCCCGACCAGCGGGTAGACCCGGATCGCCGCGGCGAAATCATCCGCCTCCATTGCCAAGCGCGGCATCGGCAGCCGGGTCAGGAAACCGAACGCGACGATCAGCCGCGTCATGTCGCCAGCCCGACGATCTGCACGGTCCGCGTCAGTCCCGGCCACACCCGGAGCGACACCAGCGCGGCATAGGGCAGGTCGAACGCCCAGATCTGCCGAGAATCGAACCCGCAAAGGTCTGCAAGAGCGGCCCGGATCGCACCGCCATGCGTCACGACCAGCGTCGGGACCGGCGGCATCGCCGCCAGCGCGGACGCGACACGATCGTGCAGCGAAGACCAGCGTTCGCCCCCCGGCGGCGGCGCAGCGTCCGGATCGTCATAAAAGGCGCCCAGCGCAGCGGGATCGATCACCGCCGGCGCCAACCCGTCCCACGCGCCAAAATCAAGCTCGCGCCAGCGTGGATTCACCGCGACCGGGAGACCGCGCGGGCCAGCGACCGCCTCCGCGCAGGCCCGCGCGCGGATCAGGTCGGACGCCTCGATCCGCGCGACGTCGAGCCCGTCGGCGCGCGCGACGCAGGCGGCGATCCCCGCTTCGGTCGCCGGATCGTCGGTCCGCCCGAGCAATCGCCCCGTCACCGCGGGCGCACCATGCCGCATCAGATACAGCATGTACGCGCTCACGCTGCCGAGACGCCCGCCTCGGCGAACGTCGCCATCTCGGCATGCGTGGCCAGCGCCGCCCGGACGAGCAGCGTCGCGGTCGCCGCACCGCTCGCCTCACCCAGCCGCATCCCCATTGACAGCAACGGCTCGAGTTCGATCCGCTCGAGCAACGCGCGGTGACCCGGCTCGGCCGAAACATGTCCGGCCAGGCAGTGCGCGACGATGTCGGGGCATGCAGCCGCCAATGGCGCGATCGCCGCGCAACAGATGAACCCGTCGAGCATCACCGGGACGCCCGCCAGCCGCGCCGCGACCACCGCGCCAGCGATCGCCGCCAATTCGCGTCCGCCAAGCCGCCGCAGAATCTCGAACGGCGTGGTCAGCGCGTCGCGGTGCAGCGCGAACCCGGCCTCGACGACCGCGATCTTGCGCGCGATCCCGTCGCCATCGACCCCGGTGCCAGGTCCCACCCAGTCACTTGCCGATCCGCCGAAGCTCGCCAGACACAATGCCGCCGCGCTCGTCGTATTGCCGATCCCCATCTCGCCCAGCACGATCAGGTTCGGCGCATCCGCGACCGCCGCGGCGCCCGCGTTGATCGCGGCCAGGCATTCCTCCTCGCTCATCGCCGGCGCCTGCGTGAAATCCGCGGTCGGCCGATCAAGGTCGAGCGGCACGATCTTGAGGTCGAGCCCCGCGGCGTGCGACAGCGCGTTGATCGCCGCGCCGCCGGCCTCGAAATTGGCCACCATCTGCGCTGTGACCGAGGCTGGAAACGCGCTCACGCCGCGCGCGACGACGCCGTGATTGCCCGCGAACACGACCGCGCTGCCGCGATCGAGCCGGGGCAGCGGGTTGCCCTGCCAGCCCGCCATGAACACCGCGATATCCTCCAGCCGCCCGAGCGACCCCGGTGGCTTGGTCAGCTCGCCTTGTCGCGCCACCGCCGCGGATCGCGCCGCAGCGTCGGCCTGCGGCAACCCGCGCAAGGCCGCCAGAAACGCGGCAGGCGTCGCAAACGCCGTCATTCCACGAGGAACCCGGCGGGCGGGGTGCGCGTGATGAAATGCCCCTTCACGCCCTGCGGCCATTGCTTGAACGGCACCTGACCGAACGCGCTCTCGCCGTAGAGCTTGGCGTAATCGAGGATCGCGCGCGCTGCGTCCTCGCAGGGCTCGAACCGGCCAAGGACATAGCCGACCTTGGCGGGCGCGCGCAGGTGGATCGTGCAGAAATCCTGGCACGCGAACAGGCACGGCATCTCCTGCACCGCGACGTCGGCATAGGCCGGGTCGCTCGCCTGCACCGCTTTCAGCGCGCTGGCGAGCCGTGCCCCACCGCGCTGCCCCTCGGCATCGTCGCGCGCGTCGGCGGAATGGCGGCAGGTGGTGCACGCGACGACCGCGACGCCGTCATCGACCGGCTTCAACATGCGGAGGCCCGGGCGTGCGGATACGAAAAACGATAAAATACAGGCATGGTGACCCCTTCGGACAGTCGATCCCGCCCCGCGCGAGGGCTAAAGGCGCACGCCTCCAGCCTCCGCGCAACGCGAAGCGATGTCGTCGCTCGGGGTAGTACCCGTCCGTTCGGCGCACCCTGGCCGGACGAAAGACGACCGCGACGGGCAGGTCTCCTGGCTCGCGGGTCAACGCCGTCCGCGCCGCCTTCTCGGGACGATCCCAATGGCATGAGGCACGGTGGCTCGCCGCGTACAGTTGCAGGGGCAGCCGGGTGTTTCCCGTTCCCATTTTCATCCCCCTCGGCGCTAGCGTCGGGGGAACCTGTCGCAGGACGAGCGATACGCGGGCGGACGAGGGGACGCAAGACACGGGCAAGTGCGTTCCGCGCGCTCCCCCGCAACCCGTCGCCTTCCGTTATCCGTGTCGGCCGCGCCGCTAAAACTCCACGCCCAACTGCGCCTTCACGCCCGACCGGAACGGATGCTTCACCTGCGTCATGTCCGTCACCAGATCCGCGACCTCGATCACCGCCTCGGGCGCGTTCCGCCCGGTGATGACGACATGCGTCATCTCAGGCTTCGCCGCCAACGCCGCGAGAACCTCGTCGACCGGCAGATAGTCATAGCGCAACACGATGTTGAGCTCGTCGGCGACCACCATCGCATAGGACGGATCAGCGATCATCCGCTTGACCTCGTCCCACGCCTCCCGCGCCACCGCGATGTCGCGGGCGCGGTCCTGCGTGTCCCAGGTGAACCCCTCGCCCATCGGCTTGAATTCGCACAGCGCGGGGAACGCGTCGAAGACCGCCTTCTCGCCGGTCGCCATCGCGCCCTTGACGAACTGGACGACGCCGACTTTCCGCCCATGCCCGATCATCCGCACCGCCATGCCGAACGCGGCGGTCGACTTGCCCTTGCCCTTGCCGGTGTGGACGATGATCAGCCCCTTCTCGATCGTCTTGGTCGCGACGATCCGGTCATGGACCTCCTTGCGCTTGGCGCTCTTGGCATTCTGCTCGTCATCGGTCGGCATGATCCTGTCCTCTCGCGCTCCCGATGGCGGATCGCGCCGCGCGGCGCTAGAGCCTGCTTCATGCTCCGCATCACCGATCTCAAGCTCCCGCTCAACCACGCCGACGAGGCGCTCCCCGCCGCGATCCGCGATCGCCTGCGCGTCACCCCGCGCGACCTGATCCGTTACACGATCGCCAGGCGGGCGCACGACGCGCGCGACAAGATGGACATCCAGCTCGTCTATTCGGTCGACGTCACGCTGAAGAACGAGGATACCGTCCTCACCCGCTTCCGTAAGGACCGCCACGTCCAGCGTACCCCCGACACCGGCTATCGCTTCGTCACCAAAAGCGGCCCGAGCTACACCGGCCCGCGCCCGGTCGTCGTCGGCGCAGGCCCCTGCGGTCTCTTCGCAGGCCTGATCCTCGCGCAGATGGGGTTCCGCCCGATCATCCTCGACCGCGGCAAGGTCGTCCGCGAGCGGACCAAGGACACCTGGGGCCTCTGGCGCAAGAGCGTCCTCAACCCCGAATCCAACGTCCAGTTCGGCGAAGGCGGCGCCGGCACCTTCTCCGACGGCAAGCTCTGGAGCCAGATCAAGGACCCGCGCCATCTCGGCCGCAAGGTCCTGACCGAGTTCGTCAAGGCCGGCGCGCCACCCGAAATCCTCACCGAAGCGCATCCGCATATCGGCACGTTCCGCCTCGTCACGATGGTCGAGAGCATGCGCGAGACGATCGAGGCGCTTGGCGGCGAATATCGCTTCTCGACCCGCGTCGACGGCCTCGACGTTGCGGAGGAGGCCGGCACGCGCCAGCTCCGCGGACTCCATCTCAGCACCGGCGACTATCTCGAAGCCAACCATGTCGTCTTCGCGGTCGGTCACAGCGCGCGCGACACGTTCGAGATGCTCCACGCCACGGGCGTCCATGTCGAGGCGAAACCCTTCTCGATCGGCGTCCGCATCGAGCATCCGCAATCGTGGATCGACGAAGCACGGTTCGGCCCGTGCGCCGGCCACCCCGATCTCGGCGCGGCGGCGTACAGCCTGTCGCATCACTGCAAGAACGACCGCACCGTCTACAGCTTCTGCATGTGCCCCGGCGGCACCGTCGTCGCCGCGACCTCCGAGGAGGGCCGCGTCGCCACCAACGGCATGAGCCAATATTCGCGCAACGAACGCAACGCGAATTCGGGGATCGTGATCGGCATCGATCCCGCGCGCGACTATCCGGGCCACCCGCTCGCCGGGATCGCGCTGCAGCGCCACTGGGAATCGCGCGCCTATGTCGCGGGCGGCTCGAACTACAAGGCGCCCGCGCAGCGCATCGGCGACCTGCTCGCCGGCCGCCCCTCGACCGCGCTCGGCTCGGTGATCCCGTCGTACAAGCCGGGCGTGCACATGACCGACCTGGCCGAATGCCTGCCCGACTTCGCGATCACCGCGTTGCGCGAGGCATTGCCCGCCTTCGGCCGTGAGATCCCCGGCTACGATCATCCCGACGCGGTGCTGACGGGGGTCGAGACGCGCACCTCGTCGCCCGTCCGGATCACGCGCGGCGACGATTTCGTGAGCCTCAACACCGCCGGTCTGTTCCCGGCGGGCGAAGGCGCGGGCTATGCGGGCGGCATCCTCTCCGCGGCGGTCGATGGCATAAAGGTCGCGGAGGCGGTCGCGCTCAACCTGACGGCCTGATCACCACGAGTAGAAGCCGGAAGCTCACTTCTTCCTGTCAGGGCCCGTCTTGATCAGCCAGGCTCGTGGCAGTCCGGTCGGCTTCGCCACGCCGTCGAGTCGCCGCGCGCTGACCAGCGCCACGCGCTTCAGGATCATCTGGTCCTTGAACGCGTCCATCCCGCCGCCGGTCGGCTTGGCGAGGATGCGCTTGACGACGTCCATCCCCGCGACGACGTGGCCGAAGGCGGCATAGCCGGGGTAGCCCGGCCGCGCGTCCATCGCCGGCGCTGGCCCTACGGCAATGAAGAAATTGCCGCCCGCCGACGCCGGCGTCATGCCGCGCGCCATCGATATCGTCCCGTCGAGATGCTTGATCCCGGTCATCGCCGTGGTCTCGAGCGGAAACGGCGGCAGGATACGCCGTGCGTCGGTACGAATACCCGCCTGGATGAAGCCCGATTTTGGCGACGATTTCTGCCGGCTCGCGCGGTAGAAATCGGTCCCGTCGAACCGCCCGTCATCGACATAGGCGAGGAAGTTTTTGGTCGTCTTGGGCGCATGTCGCGTATCGAGTGCAAGCAGGATCGGGCCCTCCGAGGTCACGATCCGAACGCGGACGATCCCCGGCTTGGGACCTGCTGGCGCCGCCGATTGCGCGCCGCCTGCGCTGGCGACCGTTGCAACCGCCAGCAGCCCCATCATCACTCGCCGCATCCTGGATCTCTCACGCCTTTACCGATCGGTTTCGGCTAGCGATCGATTTGCAACGAAGCAAGCAAGCGCGATCGAGCGGACCACCCGCGTCTCAACCTCCGACGGCGGCCACGCCCCGGTTGCAGGGCGGCAATACCGAAGTCAGGCGGGGTGTTACCAACGTCTTGCCACGCCGGCCCCGGTCTTGGCCGGGGGAATGCGCCAGCGATCGCTCATGACGTCTCCCGTCTGACCATGTCGGCCAGCGCGATATGGACCTGCGCGACCACCGCGGCCCCCTCGCCGACCGCGGCCGCGACGCGCTTGGTCGATCCCGCGCGTACGTCGCCGATCGCGAAAACGCGCGGGCGGCTCGTCTGCAACGAAAGCGTCGCCCGGCCGGTGACGATGAACCCCTTGTCGTCGGTATCGACGCAGCCGCGCAGCCAACCTGCATTGGGCTCGGCACCGATGAACAGGAACAAATGCCGCATCGCAAAGGACGTCGTCGAGCCGTCCGGCTGGCGGAAGGTAGCCGCCGTGAGCCCGGTCGCGCGATCGCCCTCGAGGCCGACGATCTCCGTGCCGACGTGCAACGTCACGTTGGGCAACGCCGAGATCCGGTCGATCAGGTATCTCGACATCGTCGCTGCCAGCGGCCGTCGGACGATCAAATGCAGATGTTTCACCCGAGGCGCCAGGAAGACCACTGCCTGCCCCGCCGAATTGCCACCGCCGACCAGCGCGACCACCTCGCCCTCGCACAGTCGCGCCTCGATCGGTGACGCCCAATACGACACGCCCGCGCCCTCGAACAGCGCCAGATCGGGAATGTCGGGGCGACGATAGCGCGCGCCCGACGCGACGATTACGGCCCGCGACCTGACCCGCTTGTTATCCGGCAGCGCGAGTATCAGCGGTTCGTCCGCGCGCCCCGCGTCGTCGTCGAGCCGCGCGATCGCCAGCGGCACGGCGATCTCCGCTCCGAACTTGAGTGCCTGGTTGAACGCGCGGCCCGCCAGCGCCTGGCCTGAAATTCCCGTCGGGAACCCCAGATAATTCTCGATCCGCGCCGACGCGCCCGCCTGCCCGCCGATCGCGCGTTCGTCGAGGACGACCACCGACAGCCCCTCGGACGCCGCATACACCGCCGCCGCGAGCCCCGCCGGTCCCGCACCGACGATCGCCACGTCGTACACCGCATCCGGATCGAGGTCGGGGGTGATCCCGATGCATGCTGCCACCTCGACGTCCGACGGTCGCTTCAGGACCGTCCCGTTCGGACAGACCACCAGTGGCAGGTCGGCGCGCAACACGCCGATCCGCTCGACCAGCGCCCGCCCTTCGTCGTCGGAGGCGGCGTCGAGCACGATATTGGGATAGCCCGACCGCGTGAGGAAGCCTTGCAGCCGGACGATATCGGCGCTGCCCGGGACCCCGACGATGACCGTACCGCCGCTGCCCTGCTCGATCAGCCCGACGCGGCGAAGGATCAGCGCACGCATCACGATCTCGCCGACGTCCGCCGAGCCGACCATCAAAGCCCGAAGATGTGCAGGATCGAACGGCAGCGCGGTGCAGCCATCGGCGCCGGCGCGGCCACCCGCGGTCGACGGGCGGCCGGCAAGCTGGTTTACCTCGCCCGTGATCTGTCCCACTCCGTGCGAAGTAATCGGGGCCTCGTGCGTCAGCCCGTCGCGGCGGATAACCTTGATCGCGCCCGCCAGCACCAGCCATGCAGGCGCGCCGAGCTCACCGATCGCATAGACCTGTTCGCCCGCGGTGAATTTGCGCGCCGGCCCGCTCGCGAACCGCTTGGCCGTCTCGATCTGATCGGCGTCGAGCACCGGGAACATCTGATGCTCGCGCGAGGTGACGCTGTCGGTCGGGGTCATCGCGGCGTCACCGGTGCGAGATCGGACACCAACGTCGGGATCAGCTCGGACACGGTCGGATGGATCGGCACCGCCCAGCGGAGCGCCGACACCGGCTGATCCGCGGTCATCATGTCGAGGATACCGTGGATCGCCTCGTCGCCCCCGACACCGAGGATCGCCGCGCCGAGGATCCGTTGCGTCTCCGCATCCGCAACGATCTTCATGAAACCGCGTGTCTCACCCTTCTCGATCGCCCGCCCGACCCGCGTCATCAGCCGCTTCGACACGAGGATCGGCCGCCCGGTCTTTTCGGCTTCGGTCTGCGTCATCCCGACCCGGCCGAGCGGCGGGTCGGTGTACAGCGCATAGCCGACCAACCGCTGGCTCACGCTCCGCTCATCGCCGTCGAGAAGGTTCGCCGCGACGATCTCGAAGTCGTTATAGGCGGTATGCGTGAACGCGCCGCGGCCGTTGCAGTCGCCGAGCGCCCAGACGCCCGGCACGTCGGTCTGGAGCAGGTCGTCGACCAAGACGTACCCCTTTGCGTCGGTGGTGATGCCCGCGAGGTCGAGTCCGAGATCGTCGGTGTTCGGCCGCCGTCCGACCGCGAGCAGCACATGGCTTCCGACCACGACCGGATCGCCTGCCGCGCAATCGACCGATACCGCGACGCCGGCTTCGTGCGCGGCGAAAGCGATGCAGTTCGCCCCGGTCCGCACCACGACTCCTTCGTCCTCCAGGATCTCGCGCACCGCGTCGGACACGTCGGCGTCCTCGTGTGCGATCAGCCGCTCACCGCGCTCGACCACGGTGACGGCGGCGCCGAACCGGCGATACATCTGCGCGAATTCGAGCCCGACATAGCTCCCCCCGACGACGACGAGATGCTCGGGCACCGCATCCAGCGCGACCATGTCGGTATTGTCGAGATGCGGTACGTCGCCGACGCCGGTCATGTCGGGGATGCTCGCGCGCCCACCGACGTTGAGGAAGATGCGCGGCGCGGTCAGAATCTCATCATCGACCGCGATCGTCCCGGGACCGGTAAACCGCGCATGGCCACGCAGAAGAGTGAGCCCCGCCATCCCCTCCAGCCAGGTTTCGTTGCCAGTCCGCGCGTCCGTGACCACCTTGCGCGCACGCGCGGCGACGGCGGGCATGTCGACGACGACATCGCCGGTCCGTATGCCGAACTCAGTCGCACGCCGCGCGAGATGCGCCGCATAGGCGCTGGCGACGAGCGTCTTGGTCGGCATGCACCCGGTATTGACGCAGGTCCCCCCGATCAGCTTGCGCTCGATCAGCGCCACGCTCATGCCGGCGGCCGTCAGCCGCCCGGCCAGCGGTGGTCCCGCCTGCCCTGCCCCGACGATGATCGCATCGAACCGCCGCATCACAGCAGGGCCACGACCAGCGTGGCGAGCGCGATCGCCGACAGGTCCTCAATCACCGCGGCGGGTTGATCGCGACCGAACGTCGCCGCGAGCCTCGTCCGCAATCTTGCTCCCCCCAAAGTTCCAAGCACCGCTCCGATCCCACCGAGTGCCGACCCGACCAGCGGCGAACCCAGCGGATAGCCGACCGCGGCGCCGGAAATGCCACCGGTCACGATCCGGACCCCGAACTGCGGTGGCACCAGGCGGCTCGGTGTCGATGGCAATTGGTCGGTGACGAGTTCGCCCGCCGCGAGCGCCGACAAGATCCAAGGTGTGAACCGCCACCCAAGAACAGCCAGCCACGTCCCCTGCAACGGCACGATGCCAATCGCGGCGGCCCAGGCGATCGCGGCAGGCGCCATCATCGCCCGCATCCCTGCGACGATGCCGATGACGAGCGCGAGAACAAGCATGGCCGTCTCCTGCATCCAGTGTCTGAAGGACGCTTTCACGCGCGCGCTACCCGGTCAATCCGCGATCGCGCCCACCTGACCGGGCCGGTCGACCATCAGGGGAGCCCGCCGCCGGGTTGCCGCCAGCGCCGCTACGGACAAGCCGTTGCGCGCGTGGCACATCTCGCACGCCCGCAAGCTCGTGAATCAGGGTTCGAAATCGTCGCAGTCCACTTCCGGCGCGTCACACGATCACCCGGGAGATCGATCCATTCCCGATCCGTAACGGTATCCCAAGAAGTTTGATGGTCGCTCCACGTCGGCGATTCGGTCCAGTTTACGCATCGAGCGCCAGCAACGCGAACGTCGCCAGCCAATGTTCGCCCATATAATCGTCGGCGAGATGCGGCAGCGCTTCCGCCAGATGCGCATCGGCGATTGCGTGCGCCCGCGCCGGATCCGGCAGCGCTTCGGCGATCGACCGCCAACCCCACGCGCGCGACAGGTTTACCCCATCGAGATGCGCGAGCCGCCCGTCCGAACGATCGCTGACGATCGCCGGTGCCTGCAGACACGCGGTCGCCGGCCCGAAAGGCTCGGGCAGGAACGCGCTCAGCCACCCCTCGAACGACGCCCCCACCACGTCGCGCATCAATACCGCCTCGCACAGGGTCGCCGACAGGAAATCCTCGCCGCTCGGCTCCCATGGCCGGCAATCGCGATCCGCCCCGAACCAGGCGCGCGCGCGCGCCTCGATCAGCATCGCCAGCGCGGTGTCGTGCGTGCGCGCCCAGCGCAGCGCATGAACCAGCGCGAACGCGGTACAGTCATGCTTGCCGCTCCGGACCGGATAGACGAGCTTCGGCAGATAGCCGGCGAACCGCGCCGCGAACGCGCGCGCGAGCGGCTCGATCGCCGCCGCCCAGCCGCGATCGGGTCGCAACGCCAGCTCGTCGTGCAGCGCCAGCAGCCAGCCCCACCCATAAGGGCGCTCGAAGCTCCCCGTCGTCGGCCGTGCCAGATAGGCGAGCTCGCCTGCCGCGCGGTCCGCCACCAGCATCCGGTCCGCCAACGCCTCGACCGCGGCCACCTCGGGCATCGCGGGGTACAGCCGGGCCAGCCGCATCACCTGCCACCAGCCATGCACGCAGCTATGCCAGTCATAGCTGCCATGAAAGATCGGATGCAGCGTCCTGGGCAGCGCAAGATCATCCGGCCCGCCCAACGTCTGGTCGAGCTTGTACGGCCACTCGCGCGTGAGATGCCCCAGCGTCAGCGCGGCGAACCGCCCCGCGGTCGCCTGATCCAGTGCGTGCGTCATTCGACTCCCCCAAACCCGCCGCCGCCGGGCGTCTCGATCACGAACACGTCGCCCGCGTGCATGTCGACGCGCGCGGTCGAGCCGAGCCGTTCGACGCTGCCATCGGCCCGCTCGACGCTCGCCGAGCCCAGCCCGCCGCGCTCGCCGCCGGCCATGCCGAACGGCGCGATGCGGCGGCGGTTGGCGAGGATACAGGCCGTCATGTCAGCAAGGAAGCGGACGCGTCGCGTACCGCCGTCGCCGCCATGGTGCGCGCCTGCTCCGCCCGAGCCGCGCCGGATCGAGAATTCCTCGATCAGCACTGGGAAGCGCGTCTCGAAGATCTCGGGGTCGGTCAGCCGGCTGTTGGTCATGTGCGTCTGGATCACCGACGCGCCGTCGAAGCCGGGGCCTGCGCCCGCGCCGCCGGCGATCGTCTCGTAATATTGGTGCACGGCGTTGCCGAAGGTGAAGTTGTTCATCGTCCCCTGGCTCGCGGCCATCGCGCTGAGCGCACCGAACAGCGCGTCGGTGACCACCTGGCTCGTCTCGACATTGCCCGCGACGACCGCGGCCGGATAGCGCGGGTTGAGCATCGAGCCTTCGGGCACGCGGATCGTGACACCGCGCAGGCAGCCGTCGTTGAGCGGCACGGCCTCGTCGATCAGCGCGCGGACGACGTAGAGCACGGCAGCGCGGACGATCGAGACGGGGGCGTTGAAGTTGGTCGGACGCTGCGCGCTGGTGCCGGCGAAGTCGACCTCTATCGTCGCGGCCGCGGGATCGACGCGGACGGCCACGCGGACGACGGCGCCGTCATCCATCTCGTACGCGAAATCGCCGTCATCGAGCGTCGCGATCAGACGGCGGACGGCGGCGTCGGCATTGGCCTGGACGTGTTCCATATACGCCGCGACGACGTCGGTGCCGTATTCGTCGGCCAGCCGCACGAGCCCTGTCGCGCCGCGGGTGCAGGCGGCGAGCTGGGCGGACAGGTCGGCGATGTTCTGGTCGATGTTGCGGGCGGGATAGCGGCCGGACACGAACACGGCGCGCAGCTCTGCTTCGAGGAACCGCCCCTCATCAACAACCAGCACGTCGTCGAGCAGCACGCCCTCCTCCTCGACCGAGCGGCTTTCGGGCGGCATCGATCCGGGGGTGATCCCGCCGACGTCTGCGTGATGGCCGCGCGCGGCGACGAAGAACGCAGGCGTATTGCCGTCCTCCGCGAAGACCGGCATAATGACCGTGATGTCGGGTAGGTGCGTGCCGCCACGATAGGGCGCGTTGAGCGCATAGGCGTCGCCGCGGCGTATACCGCGCCCGTCAGCGCTGCTCCCGCGCGCGTCGATGATCGTGCGGATGCTCTCGCCCATGGAGCCCAGATGGACCGGGATGTGTGGCGCGTTGGCGACGAGGTTGCCGTGCGCGTCGAACAGCGCGCAGCTGAAGTCGAGGCGTTCGCGGATGTTGACCGAGGCGGCGGAGCGCTGGAGGGCCGCACCCATTTCCTCGGCGATGCTCATGAACAAGCCGGCGAAGATCGCGAGCCGGACGGGATCGGACTCGGTGCCGATGCTCGCACCAACGCGCGGTGCGATACGGTCGAGGATGAGGTTGCCGATCGGATCGACGCGCGCGCGCCAGCCGGGTTCGACGATCGTGGTCGAAACGCTGTCGAGGATCAGCGCGGGGCCGTCGACGCCGTGCCCGACGGGGAGGCCTTCGCGCGCGAGGACCGGCGTGTTGTGCCACGCGCCTGCCATGTAGACGGGCGGGGTCGCGAGGGGGGCCGCGGGTGCGTCCGGGAAGGTGACCAGCGCGGCGTCGATAGGCGGGCTATCGGCGATCGCTTCCGCGACGATCCGGTCGGCGATCAACGGCGCGTCGCTGGCGAACCCGAACTGCGCGATGTGCGCGGCATCGAAGGCGGCGATCATCGCGGCCGGGTCGTCGAGATCGCGCTCGATCGTGTGATCGGTCTGGCCGCGACGCAGATGCACGCGGCGCTCGATCCGCACCGTGTCCGCCGCAACGCCCTGCGCCACGAGGGCATCGCGTGCCGCCTCCGCCAAGCCATCGAGCGCCTGTGTGATCGCGGCATAGTCCGCAAACGCCGCGCCCGAGGTCGCCTCGCGCAGGACGCGGCGATCGGCGAGCCCCATGCCATAGGCCGACAGCACGCCGGCGAGCGGGTGGATCATCACCCGGTCCATCGCCAGCGCATCGGCGACCAGGCATGCATGCTGCCCCCCCGCCCCGCCGAAGCACGCCAGCGTGTAGCGCGTCACGTCATGCCCACGCGCGACAGAGATCGTGCGGATCGCATTCGCCATGTTAGCGACCGCGACCGCGACGAAC
The DNA here is from genome assembly GCF_001421805.1 of Sphingomonas sp. Leaf34. Taxonomy (GTDB): domain Bacteria; phylum Pseudomonadota; class Alphaproteobacteria; order Sphingomonadales; family Sphingomonadaceae; genus Sphingomonas. Next base: position 336,418 of record NZ_LMLC01000002.1, read on the forward strand.
CCTTCCGCCGCCGCCTGCGGATCAAGCGGCAATTCCGCAAACCGCGCGGCGACCGCCTCGGCATCGAGCGGCGCATCGCCAGTCGGTCCGAACAGCGCGGGGAAGAATTCGGGGCGCACTTTCCCCAGCATCACGTTGCAGTCGGTCACCGTCAGCGGCCCGCCGCGGCGATAGCAGGCGGGCCCCGGCACCGCGCCCGCGCTCTCCGGGCCGACGATCAGCCTTTCCCCGTCATACCGGCAGATCGATCCGCCGCCTGCCGCCACCGTGTGGATCCGCAGCATCGGCGCGCGGATGCGGGCGCCCGCGATCAGCGTTTCGGTGTCGCGTTCATAGGTGCCGGCATAATGCGACACGTCGGTCGAGGTGCCGCCCATATCGAAGCCGATTACGTGCGCGAACCCGGTCTCGAGTGCGGTCGCAGCCATGCCGACGATGCCGCCCGCTGGCCCCGACAGTATCGCGTCCTTGCCGCGAAAGCCTGCGCCGTCGACCAGCCCGCCCGACGACTGCATGAACAGCGCCCCCTGTCCCAGCGCGTCGCTCAACCCCGCGACATAGCGATCGACGACCGGCGACAGATATGCGTCGACGACGGTAGTATCGCCGCGCCCGATCAGCTTGATCAGCGGCGCGACCCGGTGGCTGACCGAAATCTGCGTGAAGCCGATGTCGGCGGCGATCTCCGCCAGAGCCTCCTCGTGCGCAGTGAAGCGATAGCCGTGCATTAGGACAATCGCGACGGCGCGAAGCCCTCTATCGAATGCCCCCTGTAACCCTGCCCGGGCCGAGTCGACGTCGAGCGGACGGAGCAAATCGCCCGCCGCCCCGACCCGCTCGTCGATCTCGACGACCTGCGCGAACAGCGGCGGCGGGCGATTCACGTCGCGCGCGAAGATATCGGACCGTTCCTGGTGGCCGATCAGCAGCGCATCGCCGAACCCGCGCGTGATCGCGAGGGCGGTCGGCTCGCCCTTGCGCTCGAGCAGCGCGTTGGTCGCGACCGTCGTCCCGATCCGCAGTTCGAGGGGCACGTCCGCCCCGTCGGTCAGCCGCCGAATCGCCTCGACGGCCGCGTCACTATAGCGTTCGGGATCCTCCGACAGCAGCTTGGCCGTGACGATCCGCCCGTCCGGTTGCCGCGCCACGACGTCGGTGAACGTACCGCCGCGATCGATCCAGAACTGCCATGCGGTCATCGGTCAATCAGCCCAGAAAAGCGGTCATCCGTGCGGCGGCATCGGTCCACGCCACCTGGCGCTCGTCGAGCCACGCATCGTCGTAATAGGTACAGCCATAGCGGTCGCCGCCGTCGCACAGCAACGTGACGACGCTGCCGCTCTCGCCCGCCGCCGCCATCTCCGCGATCAGTTGCGCACACGCCCAGAGATTGGTGCCGGTAGACCCGCCGACCCGCCGCCCGAGCCGGTCCGACAGCGCGCGCATCGCGCCGATGCTGTCGCCGTCCTCGACCGCGATCATCCGGTCGATCACCGAGGGGACGAAGCTCGGCTCGACGCGCGGCCGCCCGATCCCCTCGATCCGCGACGCGCAGCCTTCGGGCAGCGCGGTGACCGAACGATCCTCGAAATGCCGGTGGAACACCGAATGCGCCGGGTCCGCGACGCACAATCTGGTGTCGTGCCGGCAATAGCGGATGAAGCGCCCGATCGTCGCCGACGTCCCCCCGGTGCCGGCGCCGCAGACGATCCAGGACGGGCACGGATGCTCCTCCTCGGCCATCTGCGCGAAGATGCTCTCGGCGATGTTGTTGTTGCCGCGCCAGTCGGTCGCGCGCTCGGCATAGGTGAACTGGTCGAGATAATGCCCGCCGGTCTCCGCGGCGAGGCGGTGCGAGACCGCGTAGACGGTCCGCGGATCGTCGACCATGTGGATCTCGCCGCCGTGGAAGCGGATCGCGTCGAGCTTCGGCGCCGCGGTCGTCGCGGGCACCACGGCGATGAAGCGCAAGCCCAGCATCCTGGCGAAATACGCCTCCGACACCGCGGTCGACCCCGACGAGGATTCGATGACCGTCGTCTCGGGGCCGATCCATTCGTTGCACAGCGCGTACAGGAACAGCGAGCGCGCGAGCCGGTGCTTGAGGCTGCCGGTCGGGTGCGAGCTCTCGTCCTTGAGGTACAGCACGATGCCGGGATAGCGCGGCAGGTCGACGCGGATCAGATGCGTGTCGGCGGATCGGTTATAGTCGGCCTCGATCCGCCGCACCGCCTCCGACAACCAGCGCCGGTCGACCCGCTTCGGCATTATTGAAGCCCGTGCCGGATCAGCATCGCGGTCGGCTCGGGATCGCGCCCGCGGAACGCGCGGAAGCTGTCCGCTGCGGGCCGCGTCGCGCCGCGCGCGAGCACTTCCTCGCGGAACCGGTCGCCGGTCGCACGATCGACGAGCCCCGCCTCGGCAAACGCCTCGAAGCCATCGGCCGCCAGCAACTCGGCATAGAGATAGCTGTAATAGCCCGAGGCGTACCCGCCTGCGAAAATGTGGCTGAACGCGTGCGGGAAGCGGTGCCATGCGGGCGGGAGGATCACCGCGACCTCGTCGCGCACCGCCTCGATCACCTCGATCGGGTCGCTGCCCATCGTGCCGAGATGCAGCAGCAGGTCGAACAGCGCGAACTCGACCTGGCGCAGGATGAACATCCCCGCCTGGAAATGCCGCGCCTTCACCATCCGCTCGAACAGGTCGGCCGGGAGCGTCTCGCCCGTCTTGTAATGCCCCGACATGCCGGTCAGCACGTCCTTGTCCCAGGCGAAATCCTCCATCAGCTGGCTCGGCAGCTCGATCGCGTCCCACTCGAAGCCATTGGTGCCGGCGATGCTCGGCCGGTTCACCTTGGTGAACAGCAGGTGGATGCAGTGGCCGGTCTCGTGCAGCAGCGTCGTGACGTCATTGTGCGACAGCAAAGACGGCGTCTCGCCGCCATCCGGTGCGAAGTTGCAGACGAGATACGCGACCGGTACCGCGATCGTGTTGCCGTCCTGCAACCGCGGCCGCGCCTGCGCCATCCACGCGCCGCCGCGCTTGCCGGTGCGCGCGTGGAGATCGAGATACAGCCCGGCGAACACCGCCCCGCTCTCGTCCACCACGTCGAAGAACCGCGCATCGTCGTGGTAGAGCGACACGTCGTCGCGCTCGACGAGCTTAATGCCGAACAAGCGCTGCATCAGCGTCTGCCAGCCTTCCATCACGCGTTCGACGGGGAAATACGCCTTCACCACCTGCGCATCGACCGCATAGCGATCCTGCCGCAGCCGGTTCGAGACGAAGCCTGCGTCCCACGGCTCGAAATCGGCGATGCCGAGCTGCTCGGCGGCGAACGTCTTCAGCTCGGCGAGATCGCGCTCCGCCGCGGGCTTCGCGCGCCGCGCGAGGTCGCGCAGGAATGCGATCACCTCGGCGCCATTGGGGGCCATCTTGGTTTCGAGCGACCACGCGACCGGGTCCGCGAACCCGAGCAGCTTGGCGCCCTCATGCCGCAGTTCGAGGATGCGCGCGATCCGGGCGCTGTTGTCGAATTCGCCCGCGTTCGGCCCCTGGTCCGACGCGCGCGTCGCGAACGCGCGATACATGCGCGCACGCAGGTCGCGGTTCTCGGCAAAGGTGAGTACCGCGTTGACGCTCGGCTGTTGCAGCGTGACGAGCCAGCCCGCGTGCCCCTTCGCCTTGGCGGCATCCGCGAACATCGCCTTGTCCGCGTCCGAAATCCCGGCGAGGTCCGCCTCGTCGGTCACCAGTTCGGACCACGCGTCGGTCGCGTCGAGCACCGCACTGCCGAACTCGTTCGACAGGCCCGACAGCTCGACCGAAATCGCGCTGAACCGATCGCGCGCCTCGGGCTCAAGCGCGACGCCCGACAGCGTGAAATCACGGATCGCATGCTCGACCGCGACGCGGTCCGCATCCGGCAGGCTCGCGAACGCAGGCGAGACGCTGAGCGCGACGAACACCTCGTACAGATCGCGATTCTGCCCGACCTTCATGTCGTTCTCGACGAGCCGCTTCTGCCCCTCCGAATAGGCCGCGCGCAGTTCGGGCGTGTCCGCCACGCCGTGCAGATGCGACACCGCCGACCAGATCGCGCCGATCTCGGTATTGGCGCGCTCATAGGGCAGCCACGCGCCTGCGAAATCGGTAGGCCGCGCGGTCGTCAGCGCCTCGACCATCGCCTCATGCCGCGCGATCGCCTCGTCGAGCGCAGGCGCGATCTGGTCGGGTGACAGTTCGGCGAAACGAGGCAGCGACAGCGTATCGAGAAGCGGGTTCGTCGGGGCAGTCATCGGAAATCCTTCAGCATTCGACGACGTTGACGGCCAGGCCACCAAGCGACGTCTCCTTATATTGCGAGCGCATGTCCTCACCGGTCTGGCGCATCGTCTCGATCACCGCATCGAGGCTGACGATATGGCGACCGTCCCCCCGCAGCGCCAGATAGGCGGCGTTGATCGCCTTGATCGCACCCATCGTATTGCGCTCGATGCAGGGAATCTGGACCAGCCCACCGATCGGATCGCAGGTAAGCCCGAGATTATGTTCCATGCCGATCTCGGCGGCATTCTCGATCTGTTCGTTCGTCCCACCGAGTGCCGCGACCAGCGCCCCCGCCGCCATCGAGCACGCGACGCCGACCTCGCCTTGGCACCCCATCTCCGCCGCCGAGATCGACGCGCGCTTCTTGTAGAGAAACCCGATCGCCGCTGCGGTGAGCAGGAAATCATGCGCACCCTTCGCCGTGGGGTCCTTGGTGAAGGTCTCGTAGAATCGCAGCACCGCGGGCAGCACACCCGCCGCGCCATTGGTCGGCGCGGTCACGACGCGCCCCCCCGCGGCATTCTCCTCGTTCACCGCCAGCGCGTACAGGCTCACCCATTCGAACACCGCGGACGGATCCGCCGCGGTGTCGCGCGCCTGCAGCCCCTCGAACAACGCCTTCGCCCGCCGCGGCACCTTTAGGCCGCCCGGGAGGATTCCCCCCTGCCGACACCCGCGATCGATCGACGCGAACATCGCGACGCGCACCGCGTCGAGGAATGCGTCGGTCTCGCTGTCAGGCCGCCACGCGATCTCGTTCTCGCGGACGATCTCGGCGATCGTCATCCCCGTGGCGTCGCCCGTCGCGAGCAGCTCGGCGCCAGACGAGAACGGCCGCGGCAACAGGATGTTCGCCTTCACCGGCCCCGACCCCGCCTCGACGATCGCACCGCCACCGATCGAGAAATAGGTTCGCTCGACGCTGCGTCCGTCGACGAACGTCGCGGTGAAGGTCACCGCGTTCGGATGCCCTGGCAAGAAGGTCTGCGCGTGGAACAGCAGATGCTGGCTTTCCTCAAAGCCGATCTCGACCCGCTCGGCGAGCATCAGCCGCCCGCTCGACCGGATCGCGGCCAAGCGCACCGGGATCAGGTCGGGATCGATCGTCTCGGGCTGCGCACCGCTGAGCCCCAGCATCACCGCGCTGTCGGTCGCATGCCCCCGCCCGGTCAGCGCCAGCGACCCGTACAGATCGACTCGCACCGCGACGGGCGTCTCGTCCGCGACCAAATCCGCGAACAGCCACGCCGCGCGCATCGGCCCGACCGTGTGCGAACTCGACGGCCCGATCCCGATCGTGAACAGATCGAGGATAGAGATAGCCTGGTGGCAATCCGGGCGTGCGCGGGTCTGCTCGTCTTGGCGATCGCGAATGAGTGGCTCCATCCACCGGCCCCTATCGCCTCGACCGAACGGAGGAAAGCGCGGACGTCGACCGCACCGGCCTGCAGCCCTGTCCGGCACCGTATCGCGCGGGTTTGCGCACGCGTTTCGCCGACAGCACCGATCCGATTGCACCCCCCGCACCCTTCGCCTATAGGCGCGGCCTATTCCGGCCTCGGCTTCGCGACGCATGTCACGTAGGCTGGGGCCGCTCGATTTTCACCGCTCGATTTCCAGGGGACCGCGCATGGCTCGCCGCCGCCAGATCTACGAAGGCAAGGCCAAGATCCTCTATGAGGGTCCGGAGCCCGGCACGCTGATCCAGTATTTCAAGGATGACGCGACCGCGTTCAATGCCCAGAAGAAGGGCACGATCAACGGCAAGGGCGTGCTCAACAACCGGATTTCCGAGCACATCTTCACGCTGCTCGATCATATCGGCGTGCCGACGCACTTCATCCGCCGGCTCAACATGCGCGAGCAGCTGATCCGCCAGGTCGAGATCGTCCCGATCGAAGTCGTCGTGCGCAACGTCGCCGCCGGCTCGATCTCGACGCGGCTCGGGATCGAGGAGGGCACCAAGCTGCCCCGCACGATCATCGAATATTACTATAAGGACGATGCGCTCGGCGATCCGATGATCTCCGACGAACACATCGCCGCGTTCGGCTGGGCGAGCCAGGAGGAGATGCACGACATCGCCGACCTCGCGATCCGCGTGAACGATTTCCTGTGCGGGCTGTTCGCCGGCGTCGGCATCCGCCTCGTCGACTTCAAGCTCGAATTCGGTCGCATCTTCGACAACGACTTTGGCCGCATCATCCTCGCGGACGAGATCAGCCCCGACGGCTGCCGTCTGTGGGACATGGAAACCAACGAGAAGATGGACAAGGACCGCTTCCGTCGCGATCTCGGCGGCGAAGTCGAGGCCTATCAGGAGGTTGCACGCCGTCTTGGCCTGCTGCCCGAAGGTGGCGACAATTCGGTCCTCGACCTCGAAAAGCATCGCAAGAACCGGGGCAAGTAAATGAAACTGAAGGTTTTCGTGACACTCAAGCCCGGCGTGCTCGATCCGCAGGGCCGCGCCATCCATCATGCACTCGGCAGCCTCGGCTTCGACGGCGTGCAGGACGTCCGCCAGGGCAAGCTGATCGAACTCGAGGTCGCCGACGATACCGACGACGCGACGATCGACGGCATGTGCCGCAAGCTCCTCGCCAACACGGTGATCGAGAACTACCGGGTCGAAAAGGCATGAAGGTGGTATTGTCATGAAGACTGCGGTCATCGTGTTCCCCGGCTCCAACTGCGACCGCGACATCGCCGTCGCGCTGGAGGCGGTGACCGGCGTCAAGCCGCTCATGGTCTGGCATGGCGACGCGGATCTGCCCGCGGATGTCGGGCTGGTCGCGGTGCCCGGTGGCTTCTCCTACGGCGATTACCTGCGCTCGGGCGCGATCGCCGCGCGCTCGCCGATCATGCGCGCGGTCGTCGAGCAGGCCGGCAAGGGCCTGCCCGTGCTCGGCATCTGCAACGGCTTCCAGGTGTTGACCGAAGCGGGACTGCTCCCCGGCGCGCTGATGCGCAACGAGGGGCTCAACTTTGTCTGCCGCGACGTCGCGCTGACCGTCGAGACCGCACAGTCGACCTTCACCTCGGGTTACAAGGCCGGCGAGCGCGTGTCCTTCCCGGTCGCGCATCACGACGGCAATTATTTCGCCGACACCGAGACGCTCGACCGCCTCGAGGGCGAAGGCCGCGTCGCGTTCCGTTATGCGGACAGCGTCAACGGCTCAGCACGCAACATCGCCGGCCTGCTCAACGACAAGGGCAACGTACTCGGCATGATGCCGCACCCCGAACGCCGCATCGAAGCTGCGCACGGCGGCACCGATGGTCGGCGCCTGTTCGAAGGCCTGATGGAAGCGGTCAGCGCCTAAATCGTAACCGTTTTCCCGCGAAAGCGGGGGCCCAGGATACCACCCCCAGCGCCCGGAACCCTGGACTCCCGCGTTCGCGGGAGAACGGACTGCGCGAGGCTCAAACCCGCGTCCGGAACGGCGAAAAGTCCGTCCCCTCGTCATACACGTCGACGCCCTCGGCGCGCTTGAGCCACCCCACGACCAGATAGGTCAGCGGCGTGAGCAGCACCTCCCACGACACCTTCAGCAGGAACTGGCTGACCATCACCATCAGCATCGCCTCGACCGGCCAGTCTGGCGCGCCGTAAAAGGCGAGCGGATAGAAGATCAGGCTGTCGAACGCCTGCCCCACCACGGTGCTGCCGATCGTGCGCGTCCACAGCATGCGGCCCCTGGTCCAGATCTTCATCCGCGCCAGCACGAAGCTGTTGGCGAACTCCCCCACCCAGAACGCGCAGATCGACGCAAGAACGATCCGCGGCACCTGCCCGAACACGGACTCGTATGCCGCCTGGCCGGTCCAGCCCTGGTCGGGTGGCAACGCGACGACGACCGCGGACATGAAGACCATGAACAGCATCGCGCCGAACCCCGCCCAGATGCAGCGCCGCGCGCGCGCGTAGCCGTAAACCTCGGTCAGGATGTCGCCGATCACATAGCTGACCGGGAAGAACAGGATCCCCGCGCCGAACGGCCACGCGCCGATGAACGGCAGGTCGATCACCGCGCGCTTGCCCGCGCCGATCACGTTCGACAGCAGCAGGATCGTGACGAACGCCGCCATCACGAAGTCGAAATAGCGAAACTGCGCGCCGCGCACCGCACTCGCGGCGACCGGTTCGAGGCCCTGCCGCTGTTCCGTTCCGATTTTCATCCGCGCTTTATGATCGAGGTTCCAAGCCCGCACAATCCGCGCTAGTCCTCGCCGCAGCGCGCGCCCGTAGCTCAGCTGGATAGAGCAAGGAGCTTCTACCTCCTCGGTCGGGGGTTCGAACCCCTCCGGGCGCGCCAACCGCCTTTCGCAGGCGAGACACCGCCCGCGCGCACTGTCCAAAACACCCTATGTCCTAGTCCTTCCCGATCATGCGCATCGCGTCCGATGACGTATAGATGCGCGAAAATCGAGATGGGTGCGAACCGTGACGCAAGACGAAACCAACTACACGCAGGCTACTGGCGAGGCGGACAGGCCCTATTTCATCAGCCGCGCGCAGTGGCATGAACATCGTGCGCAGCACGCGACCGACGATAGCATGCGATCGCTCCATCTGCGTTTCGCCAAGCTGTATCACGCGCGCGCGCTGGCCTGAACTGGTACATTCCGCTCAGGAAATTCGTTAGAAATACCAGGAACCTAGTAGCTAAAGCGGGGTTTATCCGTCCACACCGGCCGTATCGCAACGCCGGTCCTGGCAAGGTTGACGAAGCTTTATCAGAAGTCCGTCATCGGCCCGCGGCGCATCGGTTGCGGCGGGACCGATGGTGTGTGTCGATACGAGCTCAAACAGAGGTAATGACCGTGAACAAGGACGAATTCCAAGGCGGCGCACGCTACGTTGGCGGCAAGGTCGAAAAGGGTGTGGGCGATGTCGTCGGCAGCCGCGATTGGCAGGTCGACGGCATCGTCGATCAGGTCGCGGGCGGCGCGCAGAATCTGTACGGTCGTGCCAAGTCGGCGGTCGGTGACATCGTCGACGGCGCCCCCGAGCTTGCAGACAAGCTGAGCCATGAGGCACGGGACGTGGCGGATCGCGCTTCCGAGGCCGCACGCCGCGGGGCCCGGACCGCGCAGGATTCGGCAAAGGACACGCCAGTCCTCTGGGCGCTTGGCGCAGCAGCGGTCGGTTACGGCCTTGCGTGGTTCGTCCACGGTTCGCGCGACTGAGGCGTTGGCGACCCGGACCGCCTTGAAGTCGCTGCGCGACTCTGCCGATCTGATGCATCTTCGTCAGATCATTGCAGGGCTCGATGAGGGCGTCATCCTGATCGATCCCGATCAGAGCATCCTGTGGGCGAACACCGCCGCCCTGGAGATGCACGGCGTCGAATCGATGGCCGATCTTGGGGAAACCGTCGATGCGTACCGCGCGCGGTTCCAGCTACGCTACCGCAACAACCATCACCTCGACACCGCCGATTATCCGATCGAGCGGGTTGTCTCGGGAGAGGCTTTTTCGGAAGTCGTCGTCGAGGTGGCGGTTGCGGGCGAGGCTGAACCGCGTTGGGTTCATCAGGTTCGCAGTCTGGTCCTGACCGACGACAATGACGAGCCGGAATGTCTGGTGATGATCATCCAGGATGTCTCGGCACGGTTCGAAGCCGAAGATCGTTTCGAGCAATCGTTCAATGCCAACCCCGCACCCGCCGTAATCTGCCGGCTATGCGATCTTCGGTTCGTGAAGGTGAACCAGGGGTTCGTCGACATGACCGGTCACGCGCGCGACGTGGTTCTGGCGCGGACGGTCTATGACATCGACGTGCTCGAACGCGCGGAGCGGCGTGATCTGGCGAAGGAGCGCCTCGCAGAAGGGCGCACGATCCCCCAGATGGAGGCGGAGCTGGCGCTGCCGGACGGGACATCGAAGCTGGTCATCGTCGCCGGTCAGCCCATCGATATGGGCAACCAGCCCTGCATGCTGTTCACCTTCGCCGATCTCGAGCCGCGCCGGAAAGCCGAGACCGCGTTACGGCAAAGCGAAGAACGCTTCATGCGGACCTTTTCGCTGGCTCCGGTCGCGCTGGCGATCGGCACGCTCGACGGCCATCGCCTGTGCGACGTCAATGCGGCGTTTGCCGAGCTGACCGGCTATGCCGCATCGGACATCACCGACAGGCCGCTCGGCGAGGTCGAGCTGTGGGAGACCGCGGCGCAGCGCCATGAACTCGAGGACGAGATCGCTACGGGTCGCCCGATCCGCGACCGCGAGGTGCGGATCAAGCTGAAGGACGGCACGGTCATCGACGGCATCGTCTCGACCGAGCCGATCATGCTTGAGAACGAGAAATGCGTGCTTTGGGCAATGCGCGATATCACCACGCGGAAAACGTCCGAACGCGAGCTCGTCAACGCCATCGAGGCGGTGATGCAGGATACCAGCTGGCTCAGCCGCTCGATCATGGAGAAGCTTGCACGTATTCGCGCGCCACAGGTCGAGACGACGGGGGTCGGCCTCGGTGAGCTGACGCAGCGGGAGCGCGAGGTTCTGGCGCTGATCTGTCGCGGGTTGGACGACAAGTCGATCGCACGGACCCTGGATGTCTCGGCCAACACGGTCCGAAATCATGTTGCGCGGATTTATTCCAAGATCGGCGTGAACCGCCGCAACGCCGCCGCCGCCTGGGCTCGCGCACGCGGGTTCGATGGGGATTCGGTCGTCATTTCCAGTATGAAGGAGGCTGCGGCGTGACCGGCGACACCGACAAAGGCCGCGTCCGTCAAGCCAGGGGCTCGGTGCAGGAGGCGATCGGCAAACTGATCGGCGACGCCCATGTCGAGCAGTGCGGCGCTGATGAAAGCGAGGCCGGTGCGCGCGAAGCCGACGCGGCGGATACAAAGGCGAAACCCCCGCGCAGCACATCATCCGCTCAGTCGAGACCCGGTTCCGGTCCGACGCCAGGCGGCGCGCGCGGCGGTCGAAAGAACCGTGAACGCTGACGCCGATTGAGAGATTTCCGTTCAACAGGAGTGTTTATGATCAACAATACCAATAGCGGCTACGTGCCGGCGGACGACGTTCGCTATCCGAAGACCGTCACGCGCGTATCGTGGGGCGCGATCTTCGCAGGCGTCGTCATCGCGATCGCCGTGCAACTCGTGCTCGGCATCCTCGGCACCGGCATCGGCCTGAGCATGGTCGATCCGGTCGAGGGCACGACGCCGGGGGCGGCCGGGTTCGGTATCGGCGCGGGCATCTACTGGCTGATTACCACGGTTATCGCGCTCGGCGCGGGCGGCTACGCCGCAGCGCGTGTCGCCGGTGTCCATGATCGGTTCGATGGCCTGGTCCATGGCTTGGTCGTCTGGGGCGTGACGCTGATCCTGACGCTGTACCTGCTCACCTCGGCAGTCGGCGGTATCGTCGGTGGCGCCTTCCGCACTGTCGGTTCGGTCGCATCGGCAGCCGGTACCGGCATCGGTGCAGCCGCTCCCAAGGTCGCGGACGTAGCCGGTGTCGACGTCAGCGACGTGCGCAACGAAGCCGCGCAGTATTTCTCGACGGCACCGTCTGATCCCGCGCAGATGACGTCGGAGCAGGCGCAGAAGGAAATCGCCCAGGAACTGCCAGCGCTCGCCGCCGGTGGACAGGACGGTGTACGTGCCGAGAACCGGATCGTCGACATCATCGCCGCCCAGCGCAAGATCAGCCGTCCTGAAGCCCAGGCCCAGGTGAGCCGCGCCAAGGCGCAGTTCATCCAGAGCAAGAACAAGGCGATCGAAACCGCCAAGTCGGCAACCGACACGGCCGCCGGTGCCGCTGCAGGGACGTCCTTCACGGTCGTGATTGCACTCCTGATCGGTGCAGCCGCTGCCGCATTCGGCGCAACCGCGGCAACCCGTCGCCGCGTGTGAGCTCGCTCGGACGCGGCTGAACATCAGCCGCGTCCGACATGAGAAAGGGCGCTGCCGGGTGGACCCGGCAGCGCCCTTTTTTTTGTGCGGTTCAGCAAACCGCCAGCATGGTCGATCGGTCGAACGCCGAGCCCCGCTGCCAATCGGCGGACGCTGTCCAGTCCTCCCCCGCGACGGGGGGGCGGACATTTGCCGGACGGAAGCCGCGGAATGGACACTTGCCTGGTCCGCGTGCTTCGCTTTCGTCAGCTTCGGCGACACCTCCCGATGCCGAGAGAGGATCGTCAGATCGCGACCGTCATCGCGATCACGGCTTTACAGCGCCAGGTCGGGGCTCCGGTCCACCTTCACGCGCGTCGCTGCCGGTTTCGGTTGGGTCGTGACGAAGACCGCGGGCGACGCCACCGTCAGTTGCAGCGTCTCGGCGGTTGACGCCCAAGTCTGCGCGATCGCCTCGGGGTTGTCGTTCAGCGTGGTACCATAGCTCGGCACGATCTCGCGAATCTTGCCCTGCCATGCCGCCGTCGCGAGATGGTTCGGAAACACCTTCTTCAACAGGTCGAGCATGATCGACGGCGCGGTCGACGCACCCGGCGACGCGCCCAGCAGTGCCGCGATCGAGCCGTCCTTAGATGCGACGATCTCGGTCCCCAGCTTCAGCACACCACCCTTCTCGGGATCGCGCTTGATGATCTGGACACGCTGGCCTGCCTGCCACAAGCGCCAGTCGCCGTCCTTCGCGCCGGGGAAATATTCGCGCAGCGCGGTCATCCGGTCGGCATCCGACATGATGAGCTGACCTGCGAGATACTCGACCAGATCGAAATCATCCCAGCCGACTGCGATCATCGGCCGGAAATTGTCGAGCGTCACTGACGCCGGCAGATCGAAGTACGACCCTTCCTTGAGGAATTTGGTCGAGAAGGTCGCGAACGGGCCGAACAGCAGCGCCTGCTTGCCGTCGAGGTAGCGCGTGTCGAGATGGGGCACCGACATTGGCGGCGAACCGACGGCAGCCTTGCCGTAGACCTTGGCGAGGTGCGCCTGCGCGACTGCGGGCTTCTCGGTGACCAGGAACGAGCCGCCGACCGGGAAACCGGCATAATCGTCGGCCTCGGGGATCCCCGACTTCTGCAGGATCGGCAACGCGCCGCCACCCGCGCCCGCAAACACGAAGCGCGCGTTGATGATCTGCTTCTCGTCGCTCTTCATGTCGCGGGCGGTCACCCGCCAGCGTTTGTCGGCACTGCGTTCGAGCGACCGCACCTCGTGCCCGGTCGTCAGCGTGAAGCCGGGCTGCGCGGTCATCGTCGTGATATACTGGCGCGTCACTTCGCCCCAGTTGCAATCGGTGCCGAGCGGCGAGCGCGTCGCGGCGAGCTTCATCGCCGGGTCGCGGCCCTGCATCATCAGCGGCACCCACTGTGCGATCTGCTTGGGATCGGTCGAGAATTCCATCCCCGAGAACAGCGGACTCGCCTGCAGCGCGGCATGACGCTTGCGCAGGAACTCGACGTTGGCGTCGCCCCACACCAAGTTCATGTGCGGCGTCGAGTTGATGAACGAGCGCGGATTGGCGAGCATACCGGCGTTGACCTGATGGCTCAGGAACTGGCGCGTCACCTGGAACTGCTCGTTAATCTCGATCGCCTTCTTGATCTCGACCAGACCGTCCGCCGCGTTGACCGGCGTGTAGTTCAACTCGCATAGCGCCGAATGGCCGGTGCCGGCGTTGTTCCAGCCGTTCGAGCTCTCCTCGGCGACCTTGTCGAGGCGTTCCACCAGTTCGATCGTCCAGGTCGGTTCGAGCTGGTGAAGCAGTACCGCGAGCGTCGCGCTCATGATGCCGCCGCCCACGAGCAGCACGTCGACGTTGCGCTCGGCGGGGGCGGCATCGGCTTGCGCCATCGGCAGCATCGAGGCGCCGCCGACGACGCCCGCGCCGATCGCGGAGCCGAGCACGCCACGCCGGGTCACGCCCGTGCGTGTTTCGGAAAGGATATTGTCGTTCGAATCGCGGGGCACCGTCATACCTTCTCGTTGCGGTCTGGCGTCGCGCGCGTCCGACCATCGCAGATGGTTGGAGGGCGACGATCCATCACCGGATTATCGTTGCGAGTGCGCGCTGCATTCGGACCGACGCGGCGCGCCCACGACCGAGCGCAACCGCTGCTCAAAGTCCTCGCCTAATCCGTTGGGATTTTTGGGACGTCGCCATGCCATTGATAAACTGCGACTGTCCAACCTCTACATGACAGTCTTGCCAAGCTAACGCAAGGTTACGCCGGGCTTGCGCGCCAGTCGAAGCGATGGTGCCGGATTTCGTTGCCACTAAAAACGCTGCCGGAAAAGCCGGAAGGCGCAATGTTTTTGTGGCCGATCCGCGAGGAGTATGATTTTATTAGTCGGACATGAAACGTCTCGCGGGAGTGCAGGACATGAACTGGGCTGCAATAGTCGCATCGACACTTGCCATGGCGGTTGCCGGGCGTAGCGCGCCGACGCAGACCGCGGCGATGAGCGATCCCTATGCCGCGGATCGCGTTGGAATCGTCGCCGATCCCTGCCCGATCCACCCCAAGCCGGCGACCGGATTGGCGTGGGAAACATGGCGGCTGCACATGCTCACGCGGGATTTCGGACAGCTTTGTCGGTACGCCGCGCAGAATGCCGAACTGGCCGCGACAGGCGCGCGTGTGCGCGTCGTGTTCATGGGCGATTCGATCACCGACAATTGGATCGATGCGGACGCCGCGCTGTTCACCAACGGGCTCGTCGATCGCGGGATCGGCGGACAGACCACGCCGCAGATGCTGGTCCGCTTCCGCGCCGACGTGCTCGCACTGCACCCGCAGGCGGTGCACATCATGGCCGGAACCAACGACATCGCCGGCAATACCGGCGCCGCGACGATGGCAACCGTGCAGGGCAACATCGCGACGATGACCGATCTCGCCCGCGCGCACGGTATCAAGGTGATCCTCGCCTCGATTCCGCCCGCCGCCGCGTTCCCGTGGAGCCCAAAGATGAAGCCGGCGCCGCAGATCATCGCGCTCAACGCGTGGCTGCGTGGCTATGCCGCGAGGAACGGCTTCACCTATGTCGACTATCACGCCACGCTCGCCGGCCCGGATGGCGGGATGAAGCCGGGCTATGCCAGTGACGGCGTCCACCCGACGCCGCAGGGCTATGCGGCGATGAAACCGCTCGCGCTGGCCGCGATCACGAACACTCTAGGCCGGTAAGGACAGATCATGGATTTCAACAGACGGTCGGTTTTGGCCGGCATGGCGGCGCTCGGCACGGCCCGCGGAGCGGTGGCGCAAAGCCCAATGGGGCTTAGCGCAGGCCCGGTGCAGCCGACCTGGCCATCGCTGGTCGCGAACTACCGCTATCCCGACTGGTTTCGCGACGCGAAGCTCGGGCTGTGGTCGCATTGGGGGCCGCAGGCGGTGCCCGAGCAGGGCGACTGGTACGGCCGGCTGATGTATATCCAGGGCCATTCGGTCTATGATCATCACGTCAAGACCTACGGCCACCCGACCAAGACCGGGATGATCGACATCCAGAACCGCTGGACCGCGGACCGCTGGGATCCCGACGCGCTGATCGCCCGCTACAAGAAGGCTGGCGCCAAATACTTCGTGTCGCTCGCCTGCCATCACGACAATCTGGACTGCTACGACAGCCGCTACCACGCATGGAACTCGCTGCGCGTCGGCCCGAAGCGCGACGTCGTCGGCACATGGGCGAAGGCGGCGCGGAAGGCCGGACTCAAGTTCGGCGTCTCGAACCATGCCGCGCATGCCTGGCACTGGTTTCAGACCGCCTATGGCTATGACGCCGAGGGTCCGCTGAAGGGAATCCGCTACGACGCGGCAACGCTGCGCAAGGCGGACGGCAAGGGCAAATGGTGGGATGGCCTCGATCCACAGGAGCTCTATACCGGCGCGCACATCGTCGCGCCGGAGGGTATCGAGACGATGGCCGCGCTGCACAAGTGGCACGACGTCCATGACGGCGAATGGGTCGAGAACGGCCCGCCCAACGATCCGGCCTATGTCACGAAATGGCTGTTGCGCCAGACCGACCTGATCGACAAGTACAAGCCCGACCTGCTGTATTTCGACGATACCGAGCTGCCGTTCGGTCCGGTCGGGCTGGAGGCCGCGGCGGATTACTATAATCGCTCGATCGCGTGGCACGGCAAGATCGACGTCGTCCTGAACGCGAAGAAGATCGAGCCGGGGCATCGCCTCGGGCTGGTCGAGGACGTCGAGCGCGGTTTCACCGACCATCTCTGGGCCGAACCATGGCAGACCGACACGTGCCTCGGCGACTGGTTCTACAACATCGCCCGCCTCCGCGACAAAAGCTACAAGAGCGCGCCCGAGGTGATCCAGCGGTTGGCAGACGTGGTGTCGAAGAACGGCAACCTGCTGCTGTCGGTACCGCAACCGGGCGACGGCTCGATCGACAGCGAGGTCGAGCATATCCTCGACGGGATGACCGACTGGGTCGCGATCAACGGCGAGGCAATCTTCGGTTCGCGCCCATGGCGACGCTATGGCGAGGGGCCGACGATCGTGCCGACGGGGATGATGAACGAAGCGATGAAGCCGTTCACCGCGCGGGATGTTCGGTTCACGACGAACCGGGGGGCACTGTATGCGCTGTTCCTGGGCTGGCCCGAGGCGGCGGCAACGATCGGATCGCTGGCGCGGACGGTCAATGGCGGCGTGGTCGAGCGCGTGACGCTGCTGGGTGGCGGGATGATCGATCACCGGCAGGATGCGAAGGGACTGCACGTGACGATGCCCGCGAACACGCACGGCAAGTTCGTGCCTGTACTGAAGCTCGAAGGGCGTGGGTTGGTATAAGTTTGTCTTGGGACACGAGCCGGCGCTAGCAGCAATCCACCGTACGCTTGCCCGGCACCGCTCCCACCATCAGCCAAAGCGCATTGCGAGCGCGTATCCCGTTCTGCGCCACGCGCCTCCCTTACCACCCCGGCAAAGGCCGGGGCCAAACGGGTGACGTTGCTGGGGAGCGCGGCCGTGCATCATTGCCGCCTCTCCATTTGGGCGCCGGTCCGCACCGGGGTAGAAACCGGATCGCGCTGGGGGAATATGCGATCTGATTCCCAACCGCCAAAACGCGTATTCATTGACAGCTAGGCACCGCATACCCACTAGTCCGGCATGACCACCGCAGTTCCGTCGCCAGTGTCGTCGGCCACCTCGTCGCGCACCATTTCCCTGCCATCCGACTTGGCCGGCTATATCGACGATCTCGCGACCGCCGGACACGGCGACGCCACCGCGATCCTGCGCACTGCGCTTGAACGGATGCGTGACGGCGCCGCGACGGCGACGAACGCCCCCACGAGCGGGGCCCTGATCGGGGGCGGCGAATGCGGCATGCTGGTCCGCCAGCGCGACTGGAGCACGACGTCGCTCGGGCCAATTGACTCATGGCCTGCCGAACTCCGCGTCACGCTTGCCAACATCCTCAACTCGCCGGTGGCGAAGGTCGTGATGTGGGGGCCCGAGCACATCATGCTCTACAACGACAGCTATCGCGCCGTCGCCGGCGACCGCCACCCCGCCGCGCTCGGCAGCCCGGTCGCGACCGCATTCCCCGAAGTGTGGGACTGGAACCGCACCGTCCTTGAGGCGGGCTTCCGCGGCGAGACCATCGCCTATCGCGACCAGCCAATCCTGTTCGAGCGCCCGACCGGTCCAGAGACGCTGACGCTCGACCTATTCTACACGCCCGTCTACCGGTCGCACGCCGGCGTCGGCGGCGTCCTTTGCACGATGGTCGACAATAGCGGTCGGGTCGAAGCCGAGCACCGCCTCGCCGCCAGCGAAGCCGAACTGCGCCGCGTTACCGACGCCGTGCCGATGCTGATTGCGTATGTCGACCGCGATCACGTCTATCGCCTCGCCAACGCGCAATATGAGGAATGGCTCGGCGCCGACCCAGCGGCGATGACTGGCAAACCCGTCCGCGAGGTGCTCGGCGACTCGGCCTATGCGGATCGCCGCCCGTCGTTCGATCGCGCCTTTGCCGGCGAGAGCTTCACGTCGCAGGCGATCTTTCCCCATCACGACGGTCGCTACCGCCGGTCCGAGTTCCGCTACGTTCCACATGTCGCGGCCGACGGATCGATCCCCGGCATCTATATCCTCGGCATCGATGTCGAGGAGCGCGCCGAGCGCGAGGCGGCGCTCGGCATCAGCAATGGCCGCTTCCGCACGGCGATGGACGCCGTCCACGGCGTGCTCTGGACCAACAGTCCGGATGGCCGGATGATCGGCGAGCAACCTGGCTGGGCGGCACTGACCGGCCAGTCGATCGACGAATATCAGAATTTCGGCTGGGCCGACGCGATCCACCCCGACGACGTCGCGTCAACGATCAAGGCTTGGACCGCCGCTGTCCTCAGCAAGTCTATGTTCGTCTTCGAACACCGCGTCCGCCGTCATTGCGGCACGTGGCGCACGTTCGCGGTGCGCGGCCTGCCGATGTTCGACGACGCCGGCGAGGTGATCGAATGGGTCGGCGTCCACACCGACATCACGCATCAGCGCGCCGCCGAAGCCGCCTTGCGCGACCAGGCCGAGGCACTCGCGCGGCAGGTCCGTCACCGCGAGCGCGCCGAGGACCAGCTTCGCCAGCTCAACGAGACGCTCGAAGCGCGCGTCATCCGCGAGATCGACGAACGTCGTCAGGCCGAAGCCAAGCTCGCCCAGTCGCAGAAGATGGAGACCGTCGGCAAGCTCACCGGCGGCGTCGCGCATGACTTCAACAACCTGCTGCAGGTCGTGTCGGGCAATCTCCAGTTGCTCGGCAAGAACCTCGCCGGCAACGCACGCGCCGAACGCTGGGTCGAGAATGCGATGGCGGGCGTCTCGCGCGGATCGAAGCTCGCCGCACAGCTGCTCGCGTTCGGGCGTCGCCAGGCGCTCGAGCCAAAGGTCGTCAACGTCACGCGGTTCGTGCGCGGGATGGACGACATGCTGCGCCGCGCGATCGGCGAAGGCATCGAGATCGAGACCGTGGTCGGCGGTGGCCTCTGGAACACCTTCATCGACCCCGCGCAGATCGAGAACGCGCTCCTGAATCTCGCGATCAACGCGCGCGATGCGATGGAGGGCCAGGGCAAGCTGACGATCGAACTCGGCAACGCGCATCTCGACGACGCCTATGCACAGGGCCATGACGAGGTCGAGGCCGGGCAATATGTGATGCTCGCCGTGTCCGACACCGGCACCGGCATGACCCCGGAGATCATCGAAAAGGTCTTCGAACCGTTCTTCTCGACCAAGAGCGAGGGCAAGGGGTCGGGGCTGGGGCTGTCGATGGTCTACGGCTTCGTCAAACAGTCTGGCGGCCATGTGAAGATCTATTCCGAGGTCGGCGAAGGCACCACGATCAAGCTCTATCTGCCACGCGCGATGGAGAGCGAGGACGTCGAGGTCGTCGCCGATGCCAGCCCGATCTGCGGCGGCACCGAGACCGTGCTGGTCGTCGAGGACGACGACGAGGTGCGCGGCACGGTCGTCGAGCTGCTCACCGATCTTGGCTATAGCGTGCTGAAAGCTGTCGACGCGGCGAGCGCACTGAACGTCGTCGAGAGCGGCGTGCCGATCGATATCCTGTTCACCGACGTCGTGATGCCCGGCACGCTGAAAAGCCCCGAACTTGCGCGAAAAGCCAAGGAGCGCCTCCCCGATCTCGCGGTGCTGTTCACCTCTGGCTATACCGAGAATTCTATCGTCCATGGCGGCAAGCTCGATGCGGGGCTCGATCTGCTGTCGAAGCCGTACACGCGAGAAGCCCTCGCGCGGAAATTCCGCCAGGTCCTCGCCAATCGCCAGCGTTCGGGCGGCCCCGCCGCCAAGGCCGCGCGAGATGCGCGGATCGAGGCCGATCGCCGGCTCGACACGCCTGCCCGCCGCACCGTGCTTCTGGTCGAGGACGACGCGCTGATCCGCGCCAATACCGCCGAGATGCTGCAGGGCAGCGGCTTCGTCGTGGTCGACGCGGCGAGCGCGGAGGATGCGATGACCGCGCTCCAGACCGTCCCGATCGACGCGCTGGTGACCGATGTGAACCTGCCGGGCATATCCGGCCCCGACTTCGCGCGGACGGCGCGCACGTTGCGGCCTGGCGTCGGCATCGTCTTCGCGACCGGGGATGCCGCATCGGTGGCGGATCAGACCGACGCGATCATGGTGGAGAAGCCGTACGGGCTCGACGCGCTGGCCGCCGCGGTACTGGCGTCGCTCGGCGAAACCGCGCTTGCCGATCCGCTTCAGGCGACGATCCCCGCGAACCGCCTGACGGACGTCGAGTAGCGCATCCACGCGATATCCCCGACTGGGATAAGGTCAAGAACACAGCCTGGAGAAGGCATGGGCCGATAAAACCGCCTTCGCGTGTCGGCGCTGTCTTGCCTGGCGGAGCGAGATCGAGACTGCACGTCGGCGGGCCGATTGATCGCCAGCGCGTCCGCCCCATATCCGAGCCGAAGGTTGCGCTCCCGCGACCAGAGGATCTGATTTGACCGATGATCGCGGCCCCAAGGCCAGCGCAGGACGCGCGATCCCCAGCGGCAGGCTTGCCCGACTTGGCGTCTTCGGACGTCTCGCCGGCGGTGTAGCGGGTGGCGTCGTTGCCGAAGGTGCGCGGCGTCTTGCCAGCGGTGAACGCCCCAGCATGGGCGACCTGCTCTTGACGCCCGCCAATGCCACGCGGGTCGCGGATCAGCTCTCTCACTTGCGTGGCGCGGCGATGAAGCTCGGCCAGATGATCTCGATGGACGCAGGCGACATGCTCCCGCCCGAGCTCGCGACGATACTCGCCAAGCTGCGTAACAACGCCCACCACATGCCACCGCAGCAGCTCGACCGGCTGCTTGTCACCGAATGGGGCAAGGACTGGCGGCGACGGTTCGCACATTTCCAGGCACACCCCGTCGCCGCCGCGTCGATCGGCCAGGTCCACCGCGCACGCCTCCCCGATGGGTCGGAGCTGGCGATCAAGGTCCAATATCCTGGCGTGAAGGACAGTATCGACGCTGATGTCGACAACGTCGCAACGCTGTTGCGCGTTTCGGGTTTGTTGCCCAAGTCGCTCGACGTCACACCGCTGCTCAACGAGGCAAAGCGCCAACTGCACGAGGAAGCCGACTATCTGCGTGAGGCGACGATGCTCGTCCGCTACGGCGCACTGCTGGCCGGTGAGAGCGCGTTCGTCGTGCCGTCGCTGGTCGCCGATCTGACGACGCCGCGCGTGCTGGCGATGAGCTTCGTTACCGGCGTTCCCGTCGAGACGCTTGAAACCGCGCCGCAAGAGATTCGCGACCATGTGATGCACGACCTGATATCGTTGGTCCTGCGCGAGCTGTTCGACTGGCGGTTGATGCAGACCGATCCGAATTTCGCCAATTACCGCTGGCAGCCCGACACAAAGAAACTCGTCCTGCTCGATTTTGGCGCGGCCCGCCCCCTCCCCGCCGCAACCGGCGAAGGCTATCGTCGCCTGCTCACCGCGGCGCTCGCGGGCGACCGAGATGAAGTTCGCGAGGCGGCCATCGCCGCGGGCTTCCTTGGCGAGGCCGCGGTTGTCCGACACCGCGCGCTGATCGACCGGATGATCGACGTCATCCTAGGCGAGCTCGCCAAACCCGGCCCGTTCGACTTCGGCGACCGTGCGTTCGTCGGCGTTCTTCGCGAACAGGGGACCGAAATCGCACGGGATCGCGAGACATGGCATCTCCCACCGATCGACACGCTGTTCGTCCAGCGCAAGATCAGCGGGACCGCCCTGCTCGCCGCCCGGCTGAAGGCACGCGTCGATATCCGAACGATGATCGCCACCTATTGCGCCGCGCCGGCAGCACGCTGACTCCGTCGGCCTGTGATGCCGAACCCGTGATGGCCGCGAGCATATGTGGCCATCAGCCCGGATAAAGAGCTGGCAAATTCGGGGCGAATGCCTGTCAGCGGCGTTGGGGGGCTTCTGCATCGCGGCGATTGATCGCCCCGTAGCCAAATGCTTGCTGTTGCGGTCACCCACCTCAGGCCCTTATCGCCCGGGGGGCTTGGTCGGTCGCCGACGACGATATGACCGTAACCATCGACCAGTATCTGCGGGCTGATCGCACGGCCGTTATAGGTCGAGGCCATCGCAGCGCCATATGCGCCGGTCGTATGGATACCGCGAGGTCGCCGCGGACGACTGCGTCGATGTCGCGGCCAAGACCGGACGTGTCGCCGGTTTCGCACACCGGTCCGGCGATGTTTGCACGGATGCGCTCTCCCCGCGGCACGACCGGCTCGCAGCGGTGATAGGCACCGTACATCGCCGGTCGAGCGAGATCGTTCATCGCCGCGTCGACGATCGCGAACGGATGCGTTGTGCCCGTCTTGACCCAAATTACGCGGGTTAGCAGCACGACTGCGGCGCTAACGATCACCCGCCCCCGGTTCGAACGTCAGGCCGACGTCCCAATCGACAGTTACGCGCGCGACCATGGTCGCATACGCGGCAACCGATGGCGCGATCTCACCAGGTGCATAGCCGATACCCAGTCCGCCGCCGGGGTCGACCCGCGAGACCGTGTGACCACGTGCACGCAGCGTAGCGATCAGAGCGCCGATCCGGCAATACCCCTGTTCCAGCGGGGCAAGATCGCGCAGCTGGCTGCCAATGTGGACCGCAAGCCCGTACAATTCCAGACCGTCAAGCACCGACAGACGATCGTAGATGTCAGGCACGTCGGCGATCGCGACGCCGAATTTGTTTTCCTGCTTGCCAATCGAGATTTTGGCATGCGTGCCGACATCGATATCGGGTTCACCCGCAATACGGCCGGTGCGGCCATCTCGGCATCGGTCTTGCCGACACCCGAAAACACGATGTCCTCGGACCGCATCCCGGCGAGCAGTGCGCGGCGTAACTCGCCGCCCGACACGATATCGGCGCCTAACCGCGATTAACGAGCAGAGTCAGGACGGCGGTGTTGGCATTGGCTTTCACCGCGAAGGCGATTCTCGCCCCATGGAAACCAGATACGGCTGTGCGAAGGTGTCTGCAGCATGCCGCAAAGCCTCTGCCGAATAGACATGGACCGGGGTGCCGACGTCGTCGGCGATATCGACAAGCGATTAACTGATTCGGCGGCGGTGACGACGGAGGCGCTCGGCATGGATCACCTCTGCCGTATGCCAGTGACCGCGACGTTCGGCCTGGAAGGCGATCGCGACGCGTTTGCCGTTGATCATCAGCGTCAGCCCGATGAGAACAAGGGGCAGCAGCAAGACGACCAATGAAGAATCCTCGACCGTTATCGCGGTGACGCCCGCGGCTAGCCCGAGCATGACCCCGGCGCTGCGCCATACAAAAACGCGCTTCGTCATGAGAGGCCCGTTTCGCCGCGCTTCGATCGCGGGGGCGCGGTACACGGGCTTGGGATGACGCGATCGCCCGCGCGCGACAACGCCGCAGCGACGTCTCCGTGCCACCGGCCGTTCCAGATGATCAGATCCGCGGGCAGATCATGTTCGTCGCGCAGCGCGTCCGTAACGTCCGCGCTGTCGAAAATCACCCCGATCGCCGGATCACGCAGCGCTTTGGCAGCTGCTCTGGCCCGGACAATTAATGCCGGTGAACGATCGATCCCGCGCCCTTCGATCGCCGTGAAGCCCAATCTCCGCGCATGCTGCACCGCATGGAGTAACAACGATCCCGCGCCGCAATCGGCCTCGACGATGCGGACGGCGAAGCGCCCCCGTTCACGCAGATCCGCCAAAGCCGCTGCTATGGCGGGCCATCGTGCATCGTGACGCGCTGCGCGGCTCCCGGGCTGCGTGGTTGGCAAGGCTCGGATCATCGATCGCGAGCCTGGCGATCGAAGCGTTGCAACTGTACCGGAAGCGCGCGCGCGCCGGATATCGTGTCTCATCGCGACCCCCTCAAGCAGCACGCGACATTGCCGTTTCGGACCCTGCAGCCGGGACGAACGACACGAGCGCGATCAAGGGTGCAATGGCGACCTCAACGGCGGCGTGGTAGAGATCCCGCTGGGCCCGCGCATAGCTCATCGCCGCGGCAAACGAGACAAACCGCCCTTCGAGACGGCTGGCATTATCCTGAACGAGCCAATGCCCGGCCTTGTCCTGGCCGACAGAGATGATGATGGCCGGTTGATCGCATTCCGGATCGGGTGCCGACGGCATGTCTGGTGTATCCTCGCAATCGATACGAGCGGTGTTGCCCGTAGCGACGATCTATGCCGCACCGAATAGCGTTTCGAGATCCATCCCGGCATTCCGCATAGTGATACCATAGCTCGCGCAGCGCCCCGATCGGACCACTCTCGCCCGCGCGGCTGCCGTCATCCGGTTCGCAACCATTGACGGAGGACCGCCGTGACCTCGCCGGGACGTTCCATCGGTGCAAGGTGGCCACAGCCGCGGACCAAGTGGAAGCGCGCGCCTGGGATACGCAGGCTCAATGACAGCGCATCGTCGGGCGTGCAGATCCGGTCGCGATCGCCGACTGCAACCAGTGTGGGCACGTGGATCGCGGCGATCGCCTCGCTGATGTCGGGACGGGCGAGCAGCGCGCGCTGCTGGCGTTCGAACACGACCGGCCCGACGCGGTCCGCCATCGCCTGCGCGGGGCCGCTGACGTTCGCGGACAGATGCGGGTCGGCGTGCGGCGCGGTGGCGAGCATCCCCTGCCCCGCGACGGTGCGCGGGCGGACGTCCATCGATCCGCGCGTACCGAACAACGCGATGCGCTCGATCCGTTCGGGCGCCTGGCGGACCATCTCCATCGCGACGTAGCCGCCCAGGCTGACGCCTGCGACCGCGAACCGCGGCGGTGCGTCGGCGAGCACACGCGCCGCCATGGCCGACAGCGTATCGTCCTGCGACAGGTCGCCGAACTCGACCTGCGCGAGACCGCCGAGATCGACGATCTGCCGCGCCCAGAGCTGCCCGTCGCAGCCCATCGCGGGGAGAAGCATCAGCGGCGTACGCGATCGAACCATGCGAAATCTCCGGGAACGGCGGGTTGCGGGGATGCTCACCTCAGGCGACGAACGGGAAGGCGAGTGCGATCATGCCGACCAGCGTCATGACGACGCAGACGGCAATCGCGGGGACGAGCGTGAAGCGCTGGTGATCGGCCAGATCTATCCCGACCAGGCTGACCAGCAGGTAGGTGGACGGCACCAGCGGGCTGAGCAGATGGACCGGCTGGCCCATCAGCGACGCGCGCGCGATCGCCTCGGGTGCGACGCCGTAATGCGCGCCGGCCTCGGCGAGGATCGGCAGCATCCCGAAATAGAACGCGTCGTTCGAGATGAAGAAGGTGAACGGCATGCTGAGCAGCGCGGTGATCGGCGCCATATAGGGCCCCAGCACAGGCGGGATCACGCCGACGACGGCCTTGCTCATCGCCTCGACCATGCCGGTGCCCCCCAAAATGCCGGTGAAGATGCCCGCCGCGAAGATCAGCGAGACGACCGCCAGCACGTTGCCGGCATGCGCGGAGATGCGCTCCTTCTGGTCGGCGACGCCGGGATAGTTGACGATCATCGCGATCGCGAACGCCAGCATCATCAGCACCGACAAGGGGAGGATGCCCCACACCAGCAACGTCAGCAGCGTGACGACGAGCGCCGCATTGAACCAGATCAGCTTGGGGCGGCGAGCCTCGGGATATTGCGAGACCGCCATGCCGGTGAACTCGGTGTCCGCGGTGATCCCCGCGTCACCCATCCGCACGCGCTCCTTGCGACCAAAATACACGGCGAGCCCGATCAGGAACGCAAGGCCGGCGATCATGCCAGGGATAAGCGGCAGGAACAACGTCGCCGGATCGATCTTCAGCGCACTCGCGGCGCGCGCGGTCGGCCCGCCCCACGGCGTCAGGTTCATGATCCCGCTCGTCGTCATCAACAGGCAGACGAGGTACAGCCGGTTCATGTTGAAGCGCTTGTAGAGCGGCAATAGCGCGGCGATCGTGATGATGTAGGTGGTCGACCCGTCGCCATCGAGGCTGACGAGCGCGCACAGCACGACCGTCCCGATCAGGATCCGCATCGGATCGCCGTGGACCATCCGGATCAGTCGACCGACCAGCGGATCAAACAGCCCTGTGTCGGTCATCGTCGAGAAGAACAGGATCGCGAACAGCAGCATGACGCCGGTCGGCGCGAGATTTTTGATGCCATCGATCATCATCGGGCCGAGACCGGCGGCCTCGCCCGCGAACACGCCGAAGATCGACGGAATCACGATGAGCGCGACTAGCGGCGTCATCTTCTTGGTCATGATCAAGGTCATGAACGTGGCCACCATCAGGAAGCCGAGCAGGGCAAGGTTCATCGCATCGTCCTAGGAAAGGGCGTGAAAGAGAAGGTTGGAGTGTCCGCAACGGAACGGTGGAATGAGCCACCTCGCACTCCAGCCAGCATCAGAACGTAACACCGACGCGCGCGCTGAGCGTCTGGCCGCTGTCGTTGCCGACATAGTCGCCGGCGCGGTTGTCGGTATTCCACTGGATCGCGTTCACCTGGAAGCGGGTGAAGGAATTGAGGTACCAGTTGACGCCGACGGTTGCCGCCCAGCCGTCGCCGCCGGTCAGCAGATTGTCGAAGTCGAGGCTTTCGTAGCGCGCGGTGAGCTCGATCGCGCCGACGCCGCCGTCGAACGTCGGCTTCAACACCTTGGGCTGGCCGAAGCTGCCGAGCCGCGGGTTGTACGGCGGCAGATCGCCGGTCAGGAACAGCCCGCCCGAGACGCTCCATGCCTTGCTGACGAAATCGGGACGCCCGCCGTCGAGCCTTGCGTTGCGGCGGCCCGCTTCGCCCATCACCCACAAGGGCCCACGATAGCCGCCGAGCTCGACGCCGTAGCCGGTCGTACCCGTGCCGCCGATCAGCGGTCCGGTCGACACGCGCAGCGCGCCGTTGAAGCGGCCGCCGATCACCGTGTTGCGCGTCAGCGTGCCCGCGACCGACGACAGCGACTCGTCGAAGCCCCAGGCGCCGAGATGGAGCACGCCGGTATCCGACTTGATTGGGTTCCAGTGCGCGCGGCCGAGCACGGTGCGGCTGTCGCCGACGGTCTGCGTCCCGTCGATCCGGTCGCCGGTGACGGTGAGCGACGCGTGGCCGGTCTTCCAGAACACGCGCGGCATCACGCCGATCCCGTAGAACCCGCGCTGCGGGATGATCGCGGTCGAAACCGTGCTTCTCTCCAGGAACGGCGTCGAATCCGAGCCCGTCGAGCCCTCGAAGCTGCGGTCGTTGAACAGATGGCCGGCGCGGACATCGTAATCGAGGCCCGGTTTGATCTTGTTGCGCCAGCCGACGAACGCGGTGACGACGTCGACCTCGTTCTCCGAGAAGTCGCTCTCGAACTGGTAGAAGAAATGCGGGCCGACGCCGCCTTCGAGGCCAAGGCGGAGCGCGCGCATGCCCGTCGTCGTGATATTGCGACCATCATATTTAGAGCCGAAGCTGGAACTCACATCGGTCAGGATGCGCCCGCGCGGCTTGAACGTGTACACGCCGTCCGCCGAGTGGAAGACGGGCAGCCCGGCGCCCCATTCGGTCGTGACGCCCGAGGGATTGTCGCGAGCGGCCAACGCCTGGGCGACGCTGCGATCGGCCGGCCCCGGGGGCGCAAGCTGCGGCGCGAATGGAACGGTTCGACGTGGCTCGTTATTTTGCGCGACGGCCTGCGGCGCCACCTGCACGGGCGCGACCGGCGCGGTCGCCTGCGCGACGGCAGTGACATTCTCAAGCCGATCGAGCCGCGATTTCAACGCCGCGATCTCGGCCGCCTGCGCGCGGACCAGCGCGGCAAGGTCGGCGTCGCTCGGAGTCTGCGCTAGCGCGGGCGTCGCCGCGATCAGCGCGAGTGCGGCGCACCCGGTACGGAAGAGGGTCATTGGGCTTGGGCTCCGGTGGCGAGAATCGCGGTCCAGTCGCGCAGGAAACGCTGGCGCTTGACGCGGTCGAGGTTGACGAGAAGTTGCGGTCCGACGCGGATCGGTCGGGCCTGCGCGGTGGGAAGACGACGTGCCGCGACATCGGTACGGACCGGCCACAGGCTGCGCCTGGCGAGCAGCGACTGCCCCTCGCGCGAGAGCAGGAAATCGAGGAAGAGTTTCGCCGCCGCCGGGTGCGCGGCCTCGCGCGCGATAAACGCGATCCGCGACGTGACCAGCGTATAGTCCTGTGGAAACACCACGCCGATGCGGCGGTCGGTGCGCGCGCGTTCAAGCGCGTAGGAGCCGATGACGTTGTACGCGATCGCCTGCCGCCCCTCGGCGACACCGCGCAGCATCGGCTCGGTGGTCAGCGACAGGACGGGCTTCGTGGCGGCGATCGCCTCCAGCAGCGACCGCGTGTCGCGCGTCGTCGCCATGTCCTGCGTCAGATACAGATAGCCGGTGTTCGACCGCGCGGGGTCGAACGTGGTCACCTTGCCCGCGAACGCGCGCGCGTTCTGCCGCAGCAACGCCTCGAGCGCGGCATGCGTGCGCGGCACGCGCGCGGCGGGGATCAGCCGCGTGTTGTAGACGATCCCGATCGGCTCGGCGGTGACGCCGAAACCCATGTTCTTCCACACCGACTGCGGCGGCAGCGCCGGCTTTTCCGGGCTGGCATAGCCTTGCGCGAAGCCGTCGTTGATCAGCTTGATCTGCAAGTCCATCGCCGACGACCAGACGAGATCCGCCGACAGCCGGCCGGCGCGGGTCTCGGTGACGAAGCGGCGATACATCTCGGTCGAGCCGAGATCGGCGTACAGCACGGTGATCCCCGGATACCGCTTCCGGAACGCGGCGACCACCGGCAGCAGCTCGGCGCGATCGGCATTGCCGTAGATCCGCACCTGCCGCTCGGCGCGCGCGTCGGCGATGATCTGGTCGTAGGAGCGCGGATAGCCGGCCGGACGCTGCGCCACGACAGCCGTCGCGGTGACACTCGTAGCCAGCATTGCGATCGTCAGAAAAATTCGGGCCATCATCACTCTCCTCGCCTTCCGTCTCTGTGTTCGGATAGACTGCATCGATGGCGTACGAAGTGAACCTGTCACCAACCTTTCACGCCGATCAGGCGAAGGACGAGCCGTTGTGCGCATCCTGCTGATCGAGGACGACGCGGCGCTCGCACGCAGTATCGCCGCGCTATTGCGTGCCGGCGGCAACGCGGTCGATCACGTCGCGACCGGCGAGGAGGCGCTGTCGGTGGTCGCCGGCGAGCCCTATGCGCTCGTCATTCTCGACGTCGGGCTGCCGGGTATCGACGGGTTCTCGGTGCTCGAAACGCTGCGGCGGCGCGGCGAGCGCGTGCCCGTGCTGATGCTCACCGCGCGCGATGCGCTCGACGACCGCGTGCGCGGGCTCGATCTCGGCGCCGACGATTATCTGCGCAAGCCGTTCGAGCCCGAAGAGCTGGAGGCGCGCGTGCGGGCGCTCGGCCGGCGGCGTGGCGGCGATCCGCTGCCAGTGCTCGTGGTCGGGACGCTGACGATCAACCGGTCGTCCGGCGACGCTGATATCGCCGGCCGCGCGCTCGACCTGCGTCGCCGCGAACGCGCGGTGCTGGAGGCGCTGGCGACGCGTGCCGGCCGCGTGATGCCGCGCGAGCTGCTGATCGGCGAGGTGTTCGGGTTCGACGAGCCGGTCGGCGACAACGCGATCGAGGTCCATGTCACGCGGCTGCGGACGAAGCTCGCGCCCGACGGCCCCGGTATCCGCACGGTGCGCGGCGTCGGCTATATGCTCGATGCCGGCTGAGCGCGCGCCGGCGCTGCGGACGCGGCTGCTGGTGGCGGTGCTCGGGCCGTTGCTCGCCGCCGCGATCCTGATCGGCGTCGTCGGCGCGACGCTGATCGCCGACGTCGTCCGCCGTACCAACGACCGCGTGCTCGGCGGCGCACTCGGCGCTATCGCGGAGACGGTGCAGGTGGAGCGCAACGAGGTGACGCTAGACCTTCCCGCCGCGGCGTTCGGAATGCTGGAGAACACTGAGCGCGACAACGTCTACTACCGCGTCGCCGTAGGGAACGATCTGCTGACAGGCTATGCCGACCTGCCCGCACCAGACCCCGCGACGCTCGCGGTCGACGTGCCGCGCTATCGGTTCGCGCGCTACCGCGACCAGCAGATCCGCATCGCCGAGGTCCGCCGCTCGCTCCCCCGGATCGACCAGCCGGTCATCGTCCAGATTGCCGAAACGCTCGACAATCGGGGCGCGCTCACCCGGCGTCTAATGCTCGCGCTGCTGATCGGCGAATGCGTCCTGGTCGGCGCCGCCGCGCTGTTGTTGCGTCCCGCGCTCGGCTGGTCGCTGCGCCCGCTCGCGCGCCTGCGCGGCGCGGTCGAGGCGCGCGACGAGCGTGCGCGCCCCGATTTCTCACCGCTCGATACGGGGCCGCTCCCGAGCGAATTGCGGCCGCTCTCCGGCGCGTTCGATCGGCTCCTGGCTCAGCTCGACACCGCCACCGTCGGCGTCCGTCGCTTCACCGCCGATGCTTCGCATCAGATGCGCACGCCGCTGTCGGTACTGAAAGTGCAGGTCGCGCTCGCCCGCCGCGGATCGGATGCCCAGCGCATCGAGGCCCTCGACGAGATCGCCGACGCGATTGTCCGCCTCGAACGGCTGGTGACCCAGCTCCTCGCGCTCGCGCGTGCCGAAGAAGCCGGCGTGTCCGCTCCGCTGGAGGCGGTGAACCTGCGCGAGGTGGCCGCGGCGGTCATCACCCGACACGTCACTCAGGCGATCGAGGCCGGTATCGACCTGACGCTCGAGGGCGACGCGCAGGTTGTCCCGATGGTACCCGGCCACCGCACGCTGATTTTCGAAATACTCGCCAACCTGATCGACAATGCGATCCGCTACAACCGACCGGGCGGCACGGTGACGGTCACGATCGCGGTCGAGCCTTCCGGGACGTCGGTCACCATCGCCGACGATGGTCCCGGCATCGCCGCTGCGCACCGCGACACGGCGTTCGACCGTTTCGTCCGGTTCGGCGACATCAACGGCCCGGAAGGCAGTGGCCTGGGTCTCGCAATCGTCCGCTCGGCCGCGGCACGGCTGGACGCCACCGTCGGGTTTGGCGACGCGGGCGTTGGCACGACCGTCATCCTGCGCTTCCCGCAGCCGCTGACCAGCCCCGACGACACCGCATAAAACCGCGTCATGCGGATCGCGATCATCGACGGGCGCGCGAAGCGGGCACGACACGGGCACGACGCGGGCGGCGATCATCCCGGACGGTCTGCACGAAGCGCAGCGCGCCGATATCGTCGTGATCGACGGTACGTTCAGGATGGAGTTCCTGGTCGCGACTATCGGCCACTACGATCCTTCGTTGTCGCCGATCGACGAGAACGCCCCGCTGCGTGAACGCGACACACATGCGGGGCGGGCGTCGGCGCATATCGCAAACGCCCGACCGGCCTAGGCTTTCTTCATCTGCTTGACCGCATGGTCGGCCGCGCGGGCAGTGAGCGCCATGAAGGTCAGCGACGGGTTCACACAGGAGATCGATGCCATCTGCGCGCCGTCGGTGACGTACAGGTTGGACGCCGCATGCGCCTGGCTCCACTCGTTGAGCACCGACGTGCGCGGGTCGCGACCCATCCGGGCGCCGCCCATCTCGTGGATCGCATCGCCGGGGACATGCTCGCGTTCCGTGCTCTTGACGTTGGTCAGGCCCGCGGCCTTGAGCATCGCCTCGCCCTGCGTCCGCGCGTCGGACATCATCTTCAGCTCATTGTCGCGGAAGGTCACGTCGAAGCGGACCAGCGGCACGCCGAACCGGTCGACCTTATTCTGATGGAGCGACACGCGGTTGTCGGCATAGGGAAGGCACTCGCCGAACGCGCCCATGCTGAACCGCCACGGCGCATATTTGCGCATGCCCTGCTTCATCGATGCGCCGAATCCGACCGGGGCGGCGGGGCTACGGAAAGCGCTGCCCTGATAGCCATAGCCGCGCTTGAAGCCGACACCCTCGTCGCCACCGACGTTGCGAAAGCGCGGGATATAGACACCGCCGGGACGGCGACCGAACTCGATGAATTCATCCATGCCGGGAATGTCGCCTTCGACCCCGACGCGGAAGATGTGATCCATCACGTAGCGCCCAAGCGTGCCGCTGGCGTCGAAATAGCTGCGATCGCTGCCCGGTGCGCGCGAGTTGAGCAGGATCTGCGTCGAGGCGATCGCGGAAGCGCAGAGGAAGACGAGATCGGCCTGCACCGTTTCCACCTGCCCTGTCTTCGCATCGATATAGCGGACGCCGGTAACCTTCTTGCGCGCCGCGTCATAGGCGAGATTGGTGACGACCGCGTCGGACTTCAGCGTCAGGCGACCGGTCGCGCGCGCCGCGGGCAGCGTCACCGCCTGGGTCGAGAAATAGGCACCGAACGAACAGCCGTTGCTGCATTGATTGCGGAACTGGCACTTGGTGCGGTTCTGATCGGGCTTGTCCTCGGTCATATTCGACAGCCGCGTATTGATCAGCTTCCGGCCGGGGAACTTCGTTTCGAGCCCCTGCTTCAACCACTTCTCGGCGATGTTCATCGGCATCGGCGGTTGAAACTCGCTATCCGGAAGATGGGCGAGGTTCTCGCGCGAGCCGGATACGCCGATGTATTTCTCGACATAGCTGTACCACGGCGCGACGTCGTCATAGCGGATCGGCCAGTCGCCATCGATGCCGTCCCGCTTGTTCGCCTCGAAATCCTCCGGGCTCCAACGGAAGCACCAGCGCCCCCAGATGATCGACTTGCCGCCCACCGCAGCGGGGCGGATCCAATAGAATTTTTCGCCCTCGTCATAGGCATAGGGGTTCAACCGGTCGTCATTGTAGAATTCCCGGTTGCTCGGTGAGACATAGCCATGCTTGGCAATGAAATAATCGCTGTCCATCAATGCCTTGGGCATGATGTTGCGCGCGGGCACCTCGTAAGCCGGCTTGCCGTCGTAGGTGTAGCCCTCGCCGTGCTCAACCATCTTACCGCGGTCCAGCATCAGGACGCGTAATCCCTTTTCGGTCAGTTCCTTTGCGGCGAAACCGCCGCTTACGCCCGAACCAATGACGATCGCGTCGAACCTGTTGGTCTCAGCCATGATCTTCCTCTCCTAATTCTCAGTCAGAAACACACGCTTCAAGATCACCCCCGTTTAAAAGCGGAGGGCGCGCAGTGTCCGGAAG
Organism: Sphingomonas sp. Leaf34; assembly: GCF_001421805.1. Classification (GTDB taxonomy): domain Bacteria; phylum Pseudomonadota; class Alphaproteobacteria; order Sphingomonadales; family Sphingomonadaceae; genus Sphingomonas. The sequence continues at coordinate 369,891 of NZ_LMLC01000002.1, forward strand.
CTCGTTGTGATGTCGGGAAGATACGGCGCGGGGGCCTGATCATTCTCGACGTAGAAATGCCGGACGCCGGCGCTGGCCTTCAGTTTGAAGAGCGCGGCGAAATCGACCGTGCCTGCACCGACCGCGGCCATGCTGCGATCGGGCCGCATGTCCTTGACGTGATAGGCGTAGAGCCGCTGCGACAGGCGTTCGATCAGCGTCGTCAGGTTTTCACCCGCATGCAACGCCCAGTACAGGTCGAGTTCGAGCTTCACGAGCGTCGGATCGGTCTCCTTCAGCAGCCGCTCGTACAGGCTGACGCCGCCCGGTTTGATCGTGAATTCAAAATCGTGGTTGTGATACGCGAAGCCGAGCCCGGCCCTTTTCAGGTCTTTGGCGAACCGGTTGAAGTTCGGCAGTGCTGCGCTCCAACCCTGCTCGTTGCGATGCTCGTCGGTCATGTACGGCAGCACGACGGTGGTCGCGCCGAGCGTCTTGGCCATCGCGACCGACTGGTCGAACCGCTGGAGCAGCGCGTCATAACCGATATGCACCGACGGCGCTGTCAAACCGAGCGTGTCCATCGTCCGGCGCAGCTTCGCATGGTCCATGCCCTCATAGCCGCCACCGCCGAACTCGACTTCGCGATAGCCGATCTGCGCGACCTGCTTGAGCGTCCCGAACGGGTCCTTCGAGAAGATGTCGCGGATCGTGTAGAGCTGCAGGCCGATCGCCTTCAGCTGCGCGGCGGAGGCGGTGGGCACGAACGCGAGCGCCGCGGCGGCGCCCGAGCCGGCGAGCAGGTTGCGACGGCTGAGGATCATGCGGAATATACCTTGTTGACCTGAGAATAGGGGAATGCGCCGTTATACTCGCCCGGCACCGGCAGATATTCGCGCTCCTGCGTCATGCCGATTTCCGACGTGTAATAGCCGGTGATCACGAGCTGCCGGAACGCTTCGAAGAACACGCCGCCCGACGGCATCTTGTCGGTCATCGCCAGCGTCAGCAGCGCGTCGTGCTGCGCCGCGGTCGCGCCTGCGCCGGGCACCTTATAGTCCTTCAGGCAGCGCGCCTCGATCGCGTCGAGCCCGGCGAGGATCGGCACCCGATCGGCGGGTGCAGCCCAGTCGGCGAGCAGCTTTTCGATGTAAGCCGGAACACCGGCGGCAATCGCTCCCGGCGTATCAGTGGTCGGAACGACGCGTTCGCTGAGCGCAGTCATGAGCGCACGCTGGGAGGCCGTGAATACCGCGACACTCGGCGGACCTTCGCTGATCGCCGGGATGCCGGCGGCCGAGCCTGGCGCTTGCCCGACGCCGGCGGCGCGCGCGATCGGGGCGAAAAGGGCACTGCCGAACATGCCGACGACGCCGGCGAGCGCAGTTCTGCGATCGATCATTTACCGTCCTTCTTCAGATCTTGCGCGATCGCCGCCTCGGTCAGCGGACGGACCCAGATATTGCGAAACGACACTGGTGAATCGTGATCCTGCAACTGGATCGGCGCGGCGTCCGCGTGTGCAGCGTAGCTCGCGACCTTGCGCCAGATCGTCGTGCCGAGCATCGCCTGGTGATTCTGCACGAGCACGCCGTTCAGCAGCGCGGTGACATACGCGGGGCGAACCAGACTGCCGTTCGCGGCAAAGCGCGGCCGTTCGAACACGATGTCATAGGTCTGCCACTCGCCCGGCTTGCGCGCGGCGTTCACGAGCGGTGGCTTCCAGCCATAGACCGCGCCGACTGTGCCATCGGCATAGGTCGGGTTCTGCGACCCATCGAGGATCTGCAATTCGTAGCGTTGCATGAACCAGATGCCGCTGTTGCCGCGATCCTGCGAGTTTTTGGTCGGCGGATACGGCGAGCGGAATTCGAGATGCATCTGAACGTCGCCGAAGCTCTGTTTCGAAACGAGGTTGTTCTCGCCGCCGCTTGCCGCGCGCGACGGGATCGTCAGCGCGCCGTTTGCGATCGGCCATGCGATGCGATCGGCCTTCCAGGCATCGAGCGAACGGCCGTCGAACAGCACGATCGCATCCGCAGGCGCGCCGCCGGGCATGGTGGCCGGTGCGACGACGATCGGCGCGGGCCGGTCGGCATCATGGACGCGCCATTGTCCGCCGGGCAGCATCGGCGTGTCCTTGAACCCCGGCTTCTCCTGCGCCGCGACCGGCCCTGCCGTCGTCAGCCCCATCGCCGCGATGACTCCCGCCATCACACCCGTCTTCATCCTCATCCCCCTCATGCCGCGTCGATCTCGCGATAGGCGGCGATCAGGCGATCCTCACCCGCGCGGCCAGCGATCGAATTGCCGTGTTCCATCCCGATCACGCCGGTATAGCGTTTCGCCTTCAGCCACTTCACGATCGAGGCGAAGTTGATCTCGCCGGTCGACGGTTCGTTGCGGCCTGGATTGTCGCCGAACTGGATATAGCCGATCTCGTTCCAGCAGGTGTCGAGCGTCGGGATCAGGTTCCCCGACTGGATCTGCTCGTGATACAGGTCGGCGAGGACCTTGACCGCGGGGCTGTTGGCGCCGCGCGCGACCGCGTAGCCCTGCGACACCGTCTGCATATAGACGCCGGGATGGTTGGTCCGCGTGTTGAGCGGCTCCATCACCATCGCCGCGCCTGACGGCGCAACGATATCGCCCGCGCGCCGCATCACGTCGATCACGCGCGCGGTCTGGATATCGACCGGCACCTTTGGATCCATGAAGCCGGTGACGACGGTCATCCGCCTAGCGTTCAACCGCTTGGCAACGTCAAGCGAAGCGCGGATGTCGGCAAGAAATGCCTCGCGCTCGGCGCCGTCGGTCGCGCCGAGCAACGGTCGCGACTTCGACCATTTGGGCATGCTGGCGACGAACACGCCCATCGTCATGCCGCGCTGCGCGAGCGCCTTTGCCATCTCCTCCTGCTCGGCCACCGATCGCGTCGCCGCCTCGTTGTCCTCCCAGGCGGTGAAGCCCTGATCGGCGGCATAGGCGATCTGCTCGATCCGTCTCCCGCGACTGGCGAAACTGCCCTCGTGCGGCGCATAGGCGAGCGAGAAGCGTGCCGCATTGCTGCTGCGGCGTTGCCCCGCGGCCATCCCAGGCACCAGCGACGCCGCGGCGGCCGCGCCAAGTAGCGTTCTGCGCGAGAGCGTCATGCGGTGCGCCCCATCATTTCGACCCCTCGGACTTGAGATACGCGATGATCGCCGCGCGCTTGGCCGGATCGGGTGTCGCGATCGGCATGCGCGTGCCGGGCACCTTCTTCTGCGGAGCCGCGAGATACTCGTTCAGCGTCTGCTCGTCCCAACGCAGCTTCGAGGCCTTCATCGCGGCCGAATAGTTGAAGCCGGGCATCGCCGCAGCAGCACGACCGACCACGCGGTAAAGATTGGGGCCGATGCCGTTGCGGCCGCCCTTCACGACGGTGTGACAGGCGCGGCACGCGGCGAACGCCGGTGGTGAGGCCGGGGTCGACTGTGCGGTGGTCGGCGCGGAGGCCGTGACCGCCGCAACCGCCGCGATACTTCCCGCAACCATAGCCATGAGCAGCTTCATTCATTCTCTCCCGACGTCACTAAAGTCCATTTCTGGTCCGATCCTGCGTTGGCGATCACCGCCTCGATGAAGCGCATCGTGCGCAGGCCATCGATCACGCCCGGACACCAGCAATTGCCAGCGTCACCGCGAATCGCCGAGGCGAAGGCGCGGTACAAGTTGGCGAATGCCTCAATATAGCCCTCGGGATGTCCCGCGGGTGTACGCATCAACGCGGCCACGCCGTCGTGCAGTCCGGGGCCACCGGTCCGAACGATCTCGGCGGGACGATCGAGCCAGCGTAACGTCAGCGTATTGGGCTCCATCTGCGCCCAGTCGAGCCCGCCGCGCTCGCCGTGGATGCGCAATCGCAGCCCGTTCTCCTCGCCCGCCGCGACCTGGCTCGCCTTGAGCACGCCGCGCGCGCCGCCCTCGAACCGTAGCAACGCGCTGACGTCGTCGTCGAGCCGTCGACCCTCGACATGTGTCGTCAGATCGGCGGATACCGATTGCACGGCCAGCCCCGAGACATGCTCGGCGAGCTGGAACGCGTGTGTGCCGATGTCGCCAAGACACCCGCCAAGCCCGGCGCGCGCGGGATCGGTCCGCCATTCGGCCTGCTTGTTGCCGTCGGTATCGATCGGTTGGCTGAGCCAGCCCTGTAGATATTCGACCTGGACGAGCCGGATCGCGCCGAAATCGCCGCGGGCGGTACGCGCGCGCGCCTCTTCGATCATCGGGTAGCCGCTATAGGTGAATGCCAGCGCGAACCGTCGGCGGCTGGCCCTGGCGGCGGCCGCGATCGCCTCGGCCTCGACGACACTCATCGCCATCGGCTTTTCGCAGAAGACGTGGAACCCCGCGTCGAGCGCGGCGATCGCCATCGGCGCGTGCAGATGGTTCGGCGTCACGATCGCGAGCGCATCGATTTTCTCGCTCTCCGGCAAGGCGCGTTCGCGCTCGATCAGCGCGTCGAGCGAAGGATAAACGCGCTGCGGATCGAGCCCTAGCAGCTCGCCGGTCCGCGCGTTGCGCCCTCCATCGGTGCTGAACGCGCCCGCCACCACGTCCCAATCGCCGTCGAGCGCGGCCGCCATGCGATGGACCGCGCCGATGAACGCCCCCTCCCCGCCGCCGACCATGCCGAGCCGCAGCCGGCTCACGACCGGTCCTCCGACAGACCGAGCAGCGCGCGGATCGCGGTGCGATCGACGCCGCTGGCGGCGAAGTCGTCGAACGCGCGGTCACCCCGGCGGATGATGTGATCGCGGATGAATGGCGCGCCTTCACGGGCGCCGTCTTCCGACCGTTTCAGCGCACACTCCCATTCGAGCACCGCCCAGCCGTCATAGCCATAGTGCGCCATTTTGCTGAAGATCGCGGCGAAATCGACCTGCCCGTCGCCGAGCGAGCGGAACCGGCCCGCGCGGTCGACCCAGTTCTCATAGCCGCCATACACGCCGGTTCGCCCGGTCGGGTTGAACTCGGCATCCTTGACGTGGAAACACGAGATCCGGTCGTGATAGCGATCGATGAAGTCGAGATAATCGAGCTGCTGCAACACGAAGTGCGACGGATCGAACAACAGGCGCGCGCGCGCATGATTGTCGACTGCGGCGAGGAACCGCTCCCAGGTCGCACCGTCATGGACGTCCTCGCCCGGATGGACTTCGAACGCACAATCGACGCCGGCGTCCTCGAACACGTCGAGGATCGGGGTCCAGCGGCGCGCGAGTTCGGCGAAGGCCTCCTCGATCAGCCCGGCGGGGCGTTGCGGCCAGGGATAGACATAGGGCCATGCCAGCGCGCCCGAGAAGGTCGCATGCGCAGACAACCCAAGATTGGCACTCGCGCGTGCGGCGAGCTTGACCTGTTCGATCGCCCATACCTGCCGCTCGGCCGGCTTGCCGTGGACCTCGGGCGGGGCGAATCCGTCGAAGAGCGTATCGTAGGCGGGATGGACCGCGACCAGCTGGCCTTGCAGATGGGTCGACAATTCGGTGATTTCGATGCCGTATCTGGCCAACCCGCCGCGGATCTCGTCGCAATAGGTTACGCTCTCGGCGGCAAGCTTGAGGTCGATCAACTGCGCGTTGCATGGGATCTGCACCCCGACATAGCCGAGCCCGGCCGCCCATTTCGCCAGCCCGTCGAGCGTGTCGAACGGAGCCTCATTCCCGAGGAACTGGGCGAGGAATATTCCAGGTCCCTTCATGCCGGTCATGCTCCGCGCGCCCTGGTGTCGTCGCGGAACGTGACCTGGAACAACAGCGCGATCACCGCCGCGGCAATCGCGGGATACCACCACATATGCTGCCAGTCGACGATGCTCGGCGACGCGGGGAGCTGCGCGTAGAGCAGCGCGCCGATTTGCGAGCCGAGCAGCATCCCGACGCCGTAGGTGAACAGCGTCAGCATGCCTTGAGCTTGCGCGTTGACACCCTTGGGGGTCGCGATCGTACCGGTATAGATCGCGCCGGCGACGAAGAAGAAGTCGTAGCACACGCCGTGCAGCGCGACGCCGAGATACACCGCCCACAAGGACGAACCGCCGTCGCCGATCGCGAACAGCGCGTATCGCAACGCCCAGGCTGCCATGCCGACCAGCAGCAGCGGCTTCACACCGAACCGCCGATACAACCATGGCATCGAGAACATGAAAACCAGTTCGGACATCTGCCCGATCGCCAGCGTGCCCCCCACATTGCTGATCCCCGTCGCGCCGATATAGGGCGAGGCATAGGCGTAATACATCGCCAGCGGGATCGAGATGAGCGTCGCGCACGTGATGAAGATCAGGAACGAGCGCTGCTTGAGCAGCCCGAACGCCTCGACGCAGAACACCTGGCGAAGGACGCTCTCGTCGCGCGGCGCGTCCGACGCGACGTTGGGCAACGTGATGCTATAGAGCCCCAGTGCAATCGACACGACCGCCGCGACGCGGAAGATCTGCGGGCTTGCGGACAGGCCGGCCCAGCCAATGATAAGGCCGGCGGCGATCCAGCCGAGCGTCCCGAACGCGCGGACGAACGGGAACTTGTCGGTGCGCTCGCCAAAGCTCTTCAGCGCGATCGTGTTGGCGAGGCCGACCGTCGGCATATAGAGGATCATGTAGCAGAGCAGCAGCCAGACGAAGGTCTGCCCGCCCTCCGGCGTCACCAACGACGGCAGCACGAACAGCAGCACGCCGCCGACTAGGTGCAGGATCACCATCAGCATCCGCGGGCTTACATAGCGCGCCGCCGCCATCCCGAGCAGGAACGACCCGACGATCGAGGCGATCGGCCCGACAGAAAAGGCGTTACCGATCAGAGTACCGATCCCGACCGTCTGCATCACGAGACCAAGGGTGACGGTCCAGGCGCCCCAGACGAAAAACTGCATGAACATCATCGCGCTCAGGCGGCCGGTCAGAAGACCGCTCGTCGTGACTTGGGATCCCTCGCTTGCAAGCGCCATTCGCTACCTCTCCGATCGCAGTTTGCCTGCTTGTCGACGCCAAGGCTACGGAGCCTGGCAACGAATGTAAAGGATTACATCGGATATATATCGACAGTGCCGACGACCGGATCCATGACGCCCCTATGCCGACGATCATCGAAGTGGCCGCGCTTGCGGGGGTTTCCACCGCCACCGTGTCGCGAGTGCTCAGCCGCCCCGAACAGGTGTCCGAAGACACGCGCACGCGCGTGCTCGCGGTCGTCCGCGAGTCCGGGTACGCGCCCAACGTCGCCGCGCGGAGCCTGCGCACATTGCGCGCCGCCAAGATCCTGCTCACCGTGCCTGACATCTCGAACGCCTTCTTCGCCAGCGTCATCCGCGGCGCCGAAGAGGCTGCACGCGACGCGGGCTATTCGGTCGTCGTCGGCGACACGCGGCACGATCCCGAGGTCGAGGATCAATATGCCGACATGCTCTCGCGCCGCGAAGTCGATGGACTGATCTTCCTAGGCCACCGCTTGCCCGCCCGCCTCGCGTCTTTGTTGGCGCGCAAAGGGGCGGCCGCGCCGATCGTCAACGGTTGTGAATACAGCCCCGATCTCGGCGTCCCGAGCGTCCATATCGACAACGCCGCAGCGAGCGCCGACGCGATCAAGCATCTGATCGGACTTGGCCATCGCAGGATAGGCGTGGTCACCGGGCCCGAGGTCAGCCCGATCAGCCGCGATCGCCTGGCGGGCGCGATCGACGCCGCGACCCGCGCTGGCCTGCGCGACAGCCTGCACATCCGCATCGGCGATTATTCCGCGCGCTCGGCCGTCGACCACGCCCGCGACCTGCTTGCGCAGGCGATGACGGCGATCTTCTGCTTCAGCGACGAAATGGCGATGGGCGCCCTTAGCGCGATCGGCGACGCGGGGCTGTCCTGCCCGGCTGATATCTCGGTGATCGGCTTCGACGATCTGCCGCTCGCGCGCTATTTCCAGCCGCCGCTGACCACGATCGCGCAGCCCAAGAGCATGATTGGCCGCCGCACCGTCGATCTGCTCGTCGATATCCTGCGCGGCGTCGACAGTGCTTCACGGCAGGTCACGCTGCGGCACGAATTGATCATTCGAAGCAGTACCGCACGACCTCATTCGAGGGATCGATGACCGGTCTTGCCCTCGCCGTTGCGTGTAAATCGGCACCGAGCGCCTTGGCGGCGTCAGCTTGGCAGCCGACGACGAGGTGATCGCAACGATCGCTCCCATCACCGTGACGATCTACAATGCCCGGATCGACACGCCGCCGGTGCTGAGCAGCAACCCGGGGTCGCCCGCGTTCGATCCGACATGGACCACCTGCGCGTGCCAGCCGGTCAGCCCCGCAGTCGTGATCGTTGCTGCCCCGACCACCAAGTCATAGCCCGGTGGCGCGTGCATGAACGTGGTCGCGGGGTGCACGGCATGGCGCTGCGCAAAGCCGTCGATCCCGTCGCCCGGCTGTCGCCGATCGTCGGCGGCCCGTCCTATCGGCCGGGAAGGAAGTACGGCAAGACGTCATCCCCGATCGCTAGTCGGTAACGCCCTGCCGACGCCCTCGACGATGCCGGCACCGTTGGACTGCGGCCCGCGCCGTGCCGCGCTAGGCACCCTGCCGGAGACGACGCCAAGATCGTTGAAAATCGAGCAAGCTGCCGTGGATCGCCACGCGGATCATGTCACGACAGGGTGCGCCATAGCCTAAGGTCGGGCACGGATCGATCGTCGACACGATGCCGCCACGCGCCGCACGACGATTCCCGTATGCGTCGGCGACGCGGACTCGACACCGGCGAGACGATGACGAGCAGCGCCGCCATGCGCATTCACCGCATTACTCGGCAGTCGCCTTCAGGCCGCGATCCTCGAGCATCGGGCCGATATCGGGATCCTTGCCGTAGAACGCCTTGAACATCGGGGCGTATTCCTGCGTGTGGCCCTTCGACAGAATCATGTCGCGGAAGCGCTGCCCGTTCGCGCGCGTCAGCCCACCATGCGCCATGAACCACGCATAGGCATCGTTATCGAGCATCTGCGTCCATAGATACGCGTAATATCCCGCGGCATAGCCACCCGCCCAGATGTGCGCGAAATAGCTGGTGCGATAGCGCGGCGGGACATCCTTCGTGTCGAGCCCCATCGTGTTGAGCGCCTTCGTCTCGAACGCATCGACGTCCTGCGGCCCCGCCGTGGCCGGCAACGAATGCCAGTCCTGATCGAGCGTGGCTGCGGCGACCAGCTCGCCGAGCTCATAGCCCTGGTTGAACTTCGCCGCGTTCTTGATCTTCGTGACCAGCGCCTGCGGCATCACCGCGCCGGTGCGGTAATCCTTGGCATAGTTGGCGAACACCTTGGGATCGAGCGCCCAATGCTCGTTGAACTGCGACGGGAACTCGACCCAGTCGCGCGCGGTGTTGGTGCCCGACACCAGCGGATAGGTCTGGTTCGCGAAAAGCCCGTGCAGCGCATGCCCGAACTCGTGGAACATCGTCGTCACGTCGTCGAACGTGATCAAAGCGGGCTGGCCCGGCGCCGGCTTGGTGAAATTGCCGACGTTGTAGACGACCGGCTTGGTTTTCAGCAGCTTCGACTGGCCGACGAAGTTCGACATCCACGCGCCGCCCGCCTTGTTGTCGCGCTTCCAGTAATCGAAATACATCAGCCCGAGCTCGGAGCCGTCCTTGTCGTAGACAGTGAACACCCGGATGTCCGGCTGATAGGTCGGGATGTCGCGGCGTTCCTTGAAGCTGACGCCGTAGAGCTCATTGGCGGCGAAGAACACGCCGTCCTGCAACACGCGACCGATCTCGAAATACGGCTTCAGCTCGTTCTGGTCGAGGTCGTACTTAGCCTTGCGCACCTTGTCCGAATAGAAATCCCAGTCCGACGGCGCGAGCGGGAACGAAGCGCCGGTCGCGTCGATCGTCTTCTGCAACTCGGCGGCCTCACGCCGCTGCTCCGCGGCTGTCGCGGGCACGAGCTGCGTCATGAAGCCCTTGGCCGCCGCCGGGGTCTTGGCCATCTGGTCGTACAGCGAATAGGCGGCATAGTTCGGATAGCCGAGCAGCCTGGCCTTCTGCGCCCGCAACTGCGCGATCTTCGAAATCAGCGCACGCGTATCGGTCGCGTCGCCGCGCTGCGACCGGTTCCAGCTCTTCTCGAACAGCGCGGCGCGGGTCGCACGATCGCTCAGCGACGCGAGCGCCGGCTGCTGCGTCGTGTTCTGCAGCGACAGGACATATTTGCCCGGCATCCCCCGCTCCTTGGCGCCTTCCGCCGCGGCGGCGATCTCGGCGTCGCTCAGCCCGGCGAGCTTGGCCTTGTCGTCGATCACCAGCGCGCCCGCCTTCGTGCCCGCGAGCAGCTTCTGCTGGAAGTCGGTCGTCGCGGTCGAGATCTGCGTGTTCAGCAACCGCAGCCTGGCCTTGTCGACGTCGTTCAGCTGCGCGCCAGCATGGAGGAAATCGCTGTGATAGATCTCCAGCACCTGGCGCTGCTCGGCATCGAGACCGAGCGTATTCTTCTTCGCATACAGCGCCTGCACGCGCGCGAAGAGCTTGGGATCGAGATAGATCGCGTCGCTATGCTGCGCGAGCTTGGGCGCCTCGATGCTGCGGACCTTGTCCAGCACGTCGTTGGTGTTCGCCTGCGACACCCCGAAGAACGCCTGGCTGGCGCGGTCGAGCGTCCGGCCGGAGCGCTCCATCGCCTCGATCGTGTTGGCAAAGGTCGGTGCCGCGGGATTGTCGGCGATCGCCTTCATCTCGGCGATCTGCTCGGCCATCCCCTGTTCGAGCGCGGGCTGGTAATCGGCGTCGGTAATCTGGTCGAACCGCGGCGCCTGGAACGGCAGCGTGCTGGGCACGGTCAGCGGATTGACGCGCGCCGCCTGGACCGTGGTGGCACCGGCAAGGCAGCAGAGAAGCGCGGCGGAACGAAGCAGGGTGGAACGCAGCATCGATGGTTCTCTATGGCAGGAGTGATGACGCTCTTCTTGCATGGACCGTCAACCCGCCACAACGCCTGATTACCGCGTCCACCCGGCCGTTGCGGACCAGGCTAGGCGCGCTTCGACCGCAGCGTGATCCGCGTCATTTCCGCCCATCGCCCAAGCCGCAGCGCGAAGCCTGGCCACAGGCCGGTGCCGTTGCTCACATACAGCGTCATCCCGTCGACATCGTAGCGTCCCGAGACGAACCCGCCATTGGCGAGCGCAAAGATCCGGTCGAAGCCCATGATCATGCCCCCATGCGTATGCCCGGACAACTGCAGCGCGACCCCGCGCGCCGCCGACTGCCGCGCCGCCTTGGGCTGGTGGTCGAGCAGCAGGACCGGCACCCCAGCCGGCGCACCGGCCAGCGCCGCGGCAAGATCCGGCCCCGCCTGCCCGACCGCGGGCGCGGAGAGATCGGTCACGCCCGCGAGAACCAGCCGCGCATCGCCGCGCGTGAGCAGCGTATGCGCGTTGGGCAACATGCGGATGCCCAGCGCCTGAAGATGCCGCATCCATGCCGCATAATCGAAGAAATACTCATGGTTGCCGGGGATCGCATAGACGCCGTCCGGCGCGCGCAGGTCGCGCAGCGGGGCGACGTCCGCCTGCCGCATCGCCACCGACCCGTCGATAAAGTCTCCGGTCACCACGATCAGGTCCGCGCCCGACGCATTGGCGCGCGTCACCACCGCCCGCGCCCAGTTCGCGGGAAACAGCCGGCTGATATGCAGGTCGGTCAGCTGCAGCACGCGGTATCCGTCGAACTGCGGCGGCAGGTCACGGATCGTGACCTCGACGTCCTTGACGACCGGTACGCGGATCGCGTTGGCGACGCCGATCGCCGCCAGCACCGCGGCAAGTCCCGCAGTCGCATAGCGCACCGCGTCGGGCACCACCGCACCACGTCGCACCAGCATCGTCGTCAGCGTTCCGAGATCGACCAGCATCTGCAGGATGGCGAGCAACAGGATCGCGCCGAACGCCCAGTTGAACGCGATCACGACGGCGCGAGGAAATTCGGGCGCGAACACCGATCCCGACGAGAGCCGGCTCCACGAATGATATTGCGACGCCAGCAGCAGCAGCACCGCGACGACCAGCTTGACCGGCACCGTCAACGACAGCGGCCACAGCCAGCGCAGGATCACGTACAGGCACGGCAGCGAAAAGATCAGCTGGAAGATCGTCTCTATCCTTCGGCGATGCCCCCGGGAACGATGACGGCCAGCCCCGATACCCCCGCGCCTGCCCGCGTGGCGCAATTTATTTCCGACGCACCCCAATCTTCAGCGCGAATAGACACCGATCAGCGCACGCCGCAGCATCCGGTCCTCGAGCGAATGATAGAGCGCGATCCTGTCGCCCTCGATCACGGTCGATGCGGCGAACGCGATATCGGTTGCCTCGCGGCTTACCGCGGGCGGCGGCACCAGCATCGGCTCGATCCCGCGGCCGGTCACCCGCGTGAAATCGGGATCGAAGCTGATCCAGCCGATCCGCCACCGCGCGTCGTGCGTCGCGCCATTGTAGAACATCACCGGATCCTGCCCCGCGATCCGGATGATCGGCCCGGTCGATAGGTGCCAATTGTCCCAGCTGTCCTCGCGGATTCCGAACGGATTGGGCATCACGGCCCACGGCCCCTTGGCGGTCGGTCCGCGCGCCATGCCGATCCGCGATGCCCCGTGCGCGGCATATTCGTAGAACAGCCGCCAATCCCCCGCCGCGGTCTGCGCGAGCGTCGCCTCCTTGATGTTGCCCTCGCTCGGTGGCGCCTTAAGCACTAGGTCCTGCTTCACCAGCGCGCTCAGCTCGCGCCCCGCCGCCAGGATCATCGATCCTTGCACGCGCGCCGCGTCGACACCGGTATAATAGACCAGATACTCGCGATCGATCACCAGCACGGTCGGATCCTCGCACCCGCCAAGATCGGCAGGCCCCGGCCCCGGCACGATCGCCAGCCCCGGATCCATTCGGAAGTGCAGCCCGTCCGTACTTGCCCCGCCGGCGATGATGCCGGTCGGATCATGCGGCCCGAGCGGATGCGGCACGCCGCGGATCATCAAGCGGTACAGATCGCCTTCCTTCCAGACGAACGGGCTCATCAGGTCCATTCCGTCGATCGGCGACGCGGCCGAGATCGTGACGGTGTCGAGGTGCTCGACGACATAGCTCAGCATCGGATCACGCCCCTTGCGCAACGGTCAGCGACAGCGCGCCGTCGATCGTCACCGTCGTGCCGGTGATGTACTCCGCCGCCGGCGACAGCAGGAATAGGACAAGCGCGGCGACCTCGTCGGGCCGCCCAGCACGCTTCCACGGGATCGCCGCTTCCTTCGCCGCCAGTTCGGTGGGACGATCAAGCGCAGACTGGTTCATCGGCGTCAGGATCATCCCCGGCGCGACGCCGTTGACCGCGATCCCCCTCGGCGCAAGTTCGAGCGCAAGAGTCGCGGTCAGCTGCGCCAGGCCGCCCTTGGCCGAATCGTAATCGACCCCGCCGGGCCGCGGCGCGCGCTCGTGGATCGACGAGATGTTGACGATCCGCCCCTTCGCCGCCTTCGCCTCCAGCGCCCGCACCATCCGCCGGCATGTCAGGAACGGCCCGTAAAGATCCGAGCGGATGACCCGGTCGAATTGCGAGAGCTTCATGTCGACCAGATCGACCCCGGTCATGTTGAGCCCTGCCGAATTGACGAGCAGGTCGACCGTGCCGAACGTCTTTTCGGCCACTGCAAACAGCTGTTCGACCGCGGACTCGTCACCGACATCGGTCTGGACGGCGATCGCGCGGTCATCCCCGCCGATCGACGCGCAGACCGCATTCGCCGCCGCGACGTCCGTATAATAGGTGATGACGACGCGCGCGCCGGCATCGCCCAGCGCCTTGGCACAGGCGGCGCCGATGCCCGATTCCCCGCCCGTGACGATCGCGACCCGATATTCAAGCATGCCAATCCCCGACGGCTGTTTTCTCGATCCGCGGCAAGCGCTTAACCGCGCCGCGGTGCAAATGAATTTGCTGTCAGGTCGACCGGTGGCTTACAAACGCCTGATGTAATGCAAACTGACCCTTACCAGGGACCGTCCCTGATGCGGATCAGTTCGGCGAAGCGACCAAGACCCGCTTTCAGGCCGATAAGACTGCGCAACGGTCCGTTCGCAAACACGATCTCGACGCTGGCTTTGTGCGGTGCCACGGCTGCGACAACGCTGTATCGGAACGGCGGCCCGGACTGGCCGGTACAGGTTCGCCCGTCGCCCGGCGAGACCGTCCAACAGCGTGTCTGGACGCGGCCAGTGGTCGCAGGCGCGCTTCTCCGCATCGCTCGCCCGGCCGCACATGCCGATCTTCAAAGGGGCGATCTGCGACTGACGCCCCGCCCCATGATAGGTTTTCAGGGCTTGATGAGGATAGCATCGGAGGGGAGCATTCGATCGAGAAACGGCAGGATCGCCGCGCCGACTGCGGGCGCATCGCGCGAGAGCGTGGCGCGGCCGATCGGCGCCGACGCGGGGATATTGGACATCGCGGCGGACAATTTGCCCAGCGTCTCGGCCGCCAGCCGATCGAGGATCACATCGGGCAGACGGCCGCCGAGCAGGATCGCCGCCGGGTTGATCAGGCAGTTGATCGCGGTCAGCGCGGGCACCAGTGCGCACGACGCCTCGTCAAGCCAGGCGACGAGATGCGGTGCATGCGCCTCGGGAAACGCCAGCGTGGGATCGAGCCCGTCGATCGACTGCCCCGCGGCTTCGAGCCGTTCGGCCAGCGCCGACAACGACACGATGTCCTGCAACACCCGCGACGGATCGCCGGTCAGCGGCAGGAAACCGATTTCCCCGCTGCGCGCATCGGCCCCGCGATAATAGGTGCCGTCGATCACGATTCCGCCGCCGAGCCCGGCACTGATCAAGATGTAGAAGAAGCTGGCATGGTCGAGCCCGCTGCCGAACTGCGCCTCGCCGATCGCGGCGGCGGCGGCGTCGTTGTCGATATGGATCGACCAGGGAACGACGTCGGCGAGCAGCGCCTGGAGATCGACCTCGCCCCACCGCTCATAGCCCTCGGGCCGGTGCGGCAGGACGACGCGACCGAGATCGTCGGGCAGGGCGACGCCGACGCCGAGTACGCGGTCGGTGCGGATCACGCCGCTCTGGTGGATCTCGGCGATACCGGTCCGGACGATCGCGACGACGTCTTCGGGCATCGCGAACGCGATGTGCCGCGTGAACCGCGACCGGACGGTGCCCGCCAGATCGAGCGATACCAGCGTCACATGATCACGGTCGATGTTCAGGCCGATCGCGAAACAGCCGTCGGGATTGATCCGCAACTGTACCGCGGGCTGCCCGCGGACGCCGGTGCGACGACCGGCGTCGACGATCAGCTCGGCATCGAACAGCCGCGCGGTGATGTTGGCGATGGTCGGTGACGTCAGATTGGTCATCGTCGCGATTTCGCTGCGGGTGATGTCCGGATGACGCCGGATCACCTGCAGGACGACGCGCTGGTTATAGTCGCCTGCGCGCTCGAGGTTGGTCCCCGACAGGCTGGGCCCCAATCGCACCGCACGCTCGTCCGCAGTGACACCGCTGTGGACCGACGGCTCGAAATCCGAAAAATTCAACCTTATCCCTCCAGCAATCTTGAGAGATCATATTTTGGTATTGCTCATCGTCCCCCCAGCGATACCCGCGGGTCAACATTCACAGATTTATTTTGGTACTCACCGCGCGCGTCGTCATCCCGCGCGTCCACCTGCCGCGATCCAGCGATCGATCTTCGTCTCGAGCACGGGCATCGGCAGCGCGCCGGTGTCGAGAACCTGCGCATGGAAACCGCGCGGATCGAAGCGCGTACCCAGCGCCGCCTTCGCCTTTGCCTTGGTCCGCGCGATCGTCAGCTGGCCGATCTTGTACGCCAGCGCCTGCCCCGGAATCGCGATGTAGCGCTCGACCTCGGCGGTCGCATCGGTGCGCGCCATCGGCGAATTGGCGAGCATATACGCAATCGCCTGGTCGCGCGTCCAATTCTTGGCGTGGATCCCGCTGTCGACCACCAGCCGCATCGCGCGCAGCATCTCGTCGTTCAGCCCGCCCATCCGCTGATACGGATCGGTCTCGACGCCAAGCTCTTTCCACAGGCTTTCCGCATACAGCGCCCAGCCTTCGACATAGGCGGTGTTCCCGCCGAACCGCATGAACGCGGGCAACGCCTCGTTCTCCTGCGCGAGGCTGATCTGGAAATGATGCCCCGGCACGCCCTCGTGAAGGAACAGCGTCTCCATCTCCCAGGTGTAACGCGACGGCAGGTCATAGGTGTTATAATAGAAGACGCCCGGACGCGTCCCGTCGGGCGTGCCCCCCTGGTACGAGCCGCCCGCCTCGGTCTTCTCCTTGAACGCGGGCACCGCGCGGATCTCGAGCTTGGTCCTGGGCAGCAGCGAGAACTGCTCCGGGATCCGGCGATAGATCTTCGTCTCGATCGCCTTATACCCCTCGCGCAGCGCCTCGGCGGAGACCGGCGCGAACTTGGGATCGGTCCGCAGATAGGTGAAGAACTCAGGCAGCGTCCCCTTGAAGCCGACCGCCTGCTTCTGCACGCCCATGTCCTTCAGCAGCCGCGCGACCTCTGCCAGACCGAGAGTGTGGACGTCGTCGGCGGACAGCGGCAACGTCGTGTTCTGCTCGATCAGGTACGTGTACAGCTTGGCCCCGCCCGGAATGGCGGACAGCCCGACGCTGTCGCGCGCTTTGGCGCGATAGGTGTTGGCAAGAAAATCGCGCATCCGCTGTTCCGCAGGCAGGATCACGTCGCGAATCTGCGTGGCATAGGCGATGCGCAGCCGTACCTGATCCGCCGCCGAAACGGTCGCCGGAAACGTTTTGAGCGGGCCTGCAAAGGTCGAACGCTCGACGCCTTCCTTGATCAGATTGTCGAACTGGCCGATCATGTTGTCGACCACCAGCCGTGGCTGGACGATGCCGTCCGCCATGCCCTCGCGGAACAACCCGATCGCGCGGTCGAGGACAGCCGCATATTCGGCGTTGCGCTTTAGGTTGTTCTCGTAATCGGCGAGTGTCTTGAACGGCGCCGCCCCCTCCCCCGATGCGAAATCGGGATAGAAGGTCTGGAAACCCGACATGTGATCGATCGGGAGGTCGCGCTGGATTTTGAGCAGATCGGGGGCATAGCCACGTAGCGTGATCCGCGTACTTGTCCCGAACACGTCATACGCGATCTGGTCGACCGCGGAGAGTTTCGCGCGATCGATCCGGGCAAGCGCGGCGAGATCGGCCTCCGCGGCCGCGCGCTCGGCTGCGGTATAGGCGTCTGTCAGATACGCACCGAGACGATCCGCATATCGCAGGTCGCCGCGAAAGATCGCCGATACCGGGTTGCGCTTCAGGCTCGCCTCGTCGCTGGCGTAGAACAGCGCCTTGAGCTTGGTATCCTCGGCGCTATCGCCCGGCTGGGCGGTTGGCGGCGGCAAGGCCTGGCCGACCGCCGCCGTCGCGCCGGCAGTTGCGCCGGCAGTTGCAAGAAACGCAGCGAGCAGCAGCTTGATCGACACCGGCAAATTCCCCCTCCGCAAAGACGCGGCTATCGAGAGGGAGTAGGCCGGAGACCCACCTGCTGCAAGCGACGCCTTACCGCGGTTTGACGAACTTCAGCGTCATCCGGTCACTCTCCCCGATCGCGGTGTATTTGGCGCGATCGACGTCCTTCAGCGCATAGCTCGGCGGCAGCGTCCAGACGCCACCCTGCCAGTCCGCCGTGTCCTTCGGGTTCGCGTTGACCTCGGACGTGCCCGCCAGCTTGAACCCGGCCGCGGTCGCGAAGCCGATCACCGAGCTCGGCTTCATATAGCCGCTCTTTTCCTCGGCTGCGACATCGCGTGCTTCGGGCAGGCGATGCTCGACGACACCAAGCGTGCCGCCCGGCTTCAGCATCTTGAACATCGCCGCAAACATCGCGCGTGCGCGATCCGCGCCGCCAAACCGCCAGTTGTGGACGTTGCGGAACGTCAGCACGACGTCGGCGCTGCCATCGGGGACGCTTGGCTGGCCGGCCTCGGCGGGGAACGCCGCAAGCCGGACCTTGCCATAGGTCGTGGCATTCTTCGCTTGCATCGCTCGCACGCCGTTCAGGCCCTTCTCCCACGGTCCTGCCGCGTAGTACGCACCATTCCGCGCGGTCAGCGGCGCGAGGATCTCGGTATACCAGCCGCCCGACGGCCAGATCTCGACCACCGTATCGGTCGGCTTGACACCGAAAAAGGCGAGCGTCTGCGCCGGGTGGCGATAGCGGTCGCGCGCGACGTTGGATGGCGTGCGCGTCGCCCCTGCGACAGCGGCAGCGATCGGCGCAGGCACGCGTTGCGCGCTCGCGGCAATCGGTGCGCTCACAGCGAGCAAAGCGGGGGCAGCGCAGAGCAAGAAACGGACAGAGCGGTTCATCGTCGACCTTTCGGAATGGGCTGACGCCAGCGTGGCCCGGATGTGATCGATCCACAAGCCCGCAGGCGCGATGCGGGCTGGTCCATCCCTGGAAAAGGACAGCATGATTACCCATATTCTCGAAGAGGTTGACCAAAGGAACGAGCAATGGCTGGCGGCTGGACTCGCGATGGCGCGGTGCAGGATCAGATCGACGACACGGTGATGGATGCCGTGTTGGCGGCGCGTGCAAGGATGCCGACGGGTGAGAGCGAGACATATTGCGCACAATGCGGCGACGACATCCCGGAAGGACGACGCGTGGCAATCCCCGGTGTGCGCACCTGTGTCGCGTGCCAGAG
Source organism: Sphingomonas sp. Leaf34 (assembly GCF_001421805.1). Classification (GTDB taxonomy): domain Bacteria; phylum Pseudomonadota; class Alphaproteobacteria; order Sphingomonadales; family Sphingomonadaceae; genus Sphingomonas. Next base: position 388,664 of record NZ_LMLC01000002.1, read on the forward strand.
CAGCCGCGATCGCCCCGCCTCCGCACTGTTCAACCGCCGCGGGAGCAAGGACAGCCAGCTTCGGTGACCCAAGGGCGGTGACGGCATCGTGTGATTTCCGGCTCGGAAAGGCTGGATTGCAGGGCGAGATGACGGACGCGCGGGCAACCCCGGATACCGCATGCTTCCACTGCGTGACGCGGGAGCCTACCGTATCTCCTTGAGGACGAAGGATCGTGGTCGCTTCGCGAGCTTTACTTGGCTTCGCTTGATCGTCAGGGCAGACCCATGAGCGACGTGACGCACACCCCTGCCCCGCCCGACGACGCCCCCGATTTCGTCGTCATCGACGTCGAGACGGCGTGCTCGCGCGTCAGCAGCATCTGCCAGATCGGGATCGTGGGTTTCAAGGGCGGGCGCGAGATCTTCGAATATGAAACGCTGATCGACCCGCGTGACGTGTTCGAGGTGTTCAACACACGGATCCACGGAATTGCCGCGCATCACGTCGTCGGCCGACCGACCTTTGCCGATGTCCACGCGACCGTCCACGGCCATTTGTCGGGGCGGACGACGGTCGCGCATTCCTATTTCGACAAAGGCGCGCTGGCCGCCGCCTGCCGCGTTCATGACCGCGCGATGATCGAGACGACCTGGCTCGACAGCGTGCGCGTTGCCAAGCGCGCCTGGCCCGATCTCGAAAGCCACCGGCTCGGGCTGCTCGCGCGATATCTCGGGATCGCGCACAAGCATCACGACGCGCTGAGCGATGCGCGCGCAGCAGGCTGGGTGATCGTCAAGGCGAGCGAACATACCGGGCTGTCGCTCCACGACTGGCTCGCCCCGCCCCGCGTCGCCGGCGCTGCGCCGCGCGCCGCGCCCGACGGTCCGCTGAAGGAGGACCGCGTCGTAATTTTGGGCGAGCCGCGCGATGGCCGGCTTGCGCACATCGCCGCCGGGCTCGGCGCGCGCGTGATGACCGGGGTCGGCAGCTCGACGACGCTGCTGGTGGTCGCCGGTCGCGAGCCGTTCGGCCGCGCGACCCGCTCGAGCGTCGCTTACCTGCGGGCGCAAGCGCTGCGGGCAGAGGGTGCACCGATCCGGATCATCGCCAGCGATGCGCTGAAGGCGATCGCCGCCAGCCGCTCCGCGTAATCCTCCCCCGCCACGGGGGAGAGTTTCGATCGCGCTTGATGCCAATCGGCTCGCTGGCTCAGGCCATCGCCATCAGGCCATCGCCATCAGGCTCGCATTGCCCCCGGCGGCGGTGGTGTTGATCGAGGTCGATACCTCCTCGACCAGCCAGTCGAGGCGATAGCCTGCGCCACCGGCCTGCGTCAGGACAATCGGCCCAGGCAGCGCGGCAATCGCCTGGTTGAGACTGCGAACGCGCGCGGCATCGCCCTCGATCAGTGCGCCCGCATACGGCCCGGCGGCAGCCCAATCGTCCGTCCAGCGCACCCGGGCGGCGACCGGCTTTGGCAGATCGAGCGCGAGCGCTGAAGCCCCACCAACGACGAGATCGTTACCCGTCGCAAGCCCTGCGGCCAGTTGGGCGATCAAACCCTCCCGCGTCTCGGGCAGCAGCAGCACAGTCCCGCGCGGATGAATCGCGTACAGGTTGGTCTCGCCGACCGGCCCAGCCAGTTCGGTCGTGCCCCCCAGCGACGACGCGCGCGCGCGGTCCCGCACCATCGCCGCCGCAGCCGTGTCGCCGGCATCGTCGAGCCAGGATGCCAGTGCGCCGACTGCGGCGTCACCCGATCCGGGCGTCCCGACATCCGCTCCCGTCACCAGCCGTCCGAGATACAACGGCCCGCCCGCCTTCGGCCCAGTCCCCGACAGCCCACGCCCACCGAATGGCTGGACGCCGACCACCGCGCCGATCACGTTGCGGTTGATGTACAGATTGCCGGCTCGGACCAGCCCGGTGACGAATGCGATCGTCTCGTCGAGCCGCGTGTGCAGCCCGAACGTCAGGCCGTATCCGGTCGCGTTGATCCGGTCGATCAGCGTTCCGAGCTCCGCGCGCCGGAAGCGGATGACGTGCAGCACCGGCCCGAACACTTCGCGCTCCAGATCGGCAAGATCGTCGAGCTCGATGATCGTCGGCGACACGAACGTCCCATGCGTCGTGTCACCTACGGGCGCGATCTGCTCGACCGGGCGGCCGAGCGATCGCATCCGCGCGATATGCCCTTCGATCATGGTCTTGGCCTCGGCCGAGATCACCGGGCCGATATCGGTCGCCAGCGTATCGGTCCGGCCGATCCGTAACTCGCGCAGGGCGCCCTTCAGCATCGCCAACGTCCGGTCGGCGACGTCCTCCTGCAAGCACAGGATGCGAAGTGCCGAACAGCGCTGGCCGGCGCTGTCGAACGCCGATGCCACCACGTCCGCGACCACCTGTTCGGCCAGCGCCGAGGAATCGACGATCATCGCATTCTGGCCACCGGTCTCGGCCACCAGCGGGATCGGCGCACCGGCGGGCGATACCCGCTTGGCGAGTTCGGCCTGGATCAGCCGCGCGACGTCGGTCGAGCCCGTGAACATCACGCCCATCGTCTCGGGCGCAGCGACCAGGGCCGCGCCGACCGCGCCGTCCCCCGCCACCAGATGCAGCACGTCAGCCGGGATCCCGGCATCGTGGAGGATCGCGACACCCTGCGCGGCGATCAGCGGCGTTTCCTCGGCGGGCTTGGCCAGCACCGCATTGCCGGCGACCAGCGCGGCGGCGACCTGGCCGGCGAAGATCGCGAGTGGGAAGTTCCACGGGCTGATGCACGTCACCACCCCGAGCGGACGTTGCCCCGCCGGCAGCACGCGCGCCTGTTGCGCATAATAGCGCAGGAAATCGATCGCCTCACGCACCTCGGCGACAGCGTTGGCGAGCGACTTGCCCGCCTCGCGCATGACGAGCGGCAGCAACGCGGGCATCCGTGCTTGCATGAGGTCGGCCGCCCGGTCCAGGCACGCCGCGCGCTCCGTCACCGTCACCGCAGCCCAGCGCGGTGCGGCCTCGGCCGCCGTCCGCGCCAGTGCCAGCACAGCATCCGGCAAGACTTCGCGCACGGTGCCGACGACGTCGCGGTGATCCGCCGGGTTCAGCACCGGCCGCGGTTCGCCGTCGGTTCCGGCCTGCACCGGCGCCAGCGCCCCGCGGAACGTGTCACTCAAGGTCGCCAGCACGCCCTCGTCGCTCGCATCGAGTCCGTCGGAGTTGCGACGCGTCCCGTACAGGTCGCGCGGCAAGGCGATCACCGGATGCGGCGCGCCCGGCACCGGCATCGCGCGAACCGTCGCGACCGGGTCCGCGACAAGCTCGGCGATCCCCACCGCCGGGTCCGCGATCCGGTTGACGAACGACGAGTTCGCGCCGTTCTCGAGCAGCCGCCGGACGAGATAGGCGAGCAGCGTTTCGTGCGTTCCGACCGGCGCGTAGATCCGACACGGCCGGTTCAGCCGATTGCCGCCGACGACCTCCTCGTACAGCGGCTCGCCCATCCCGTAGAGGCACTGGAACTCGTAATCGCCGATCGCGAACGCGGGCCCGGCCATCGCGTGGATGGTCGCGAGCGTCTGCGCATTGTGCGTCGCAAATTGAGGGAACACCGCATCCCCCGCCGTCAGCAGCTTACGCGCGCAGGCGAGATAGGCGACGTCGGTGTGGACCTTGCGCGTGTAGACCGGGAAGTCGGCGAGCCCGTCGACCTGCGCGCGTTTGATCTCCGCGTCCCAATAGGCGCCCTTGACCAGTCGGACCATGATCCGCCGGTCGGCACGCCGCGCGAGATCGACGATCCAGTCGAGCACGAACGGGCAGCGTTTGCCGTAGGCCTGCACCACGAAGCCGAGCCCGTTCCAGCCGCGCAGATCGGGGTCGGTCGCCAGGCTTTCGAGCAGGTCGAGCGACAGTTCGAGACGATCCGCCTCCTCCGCGTCGATGTTCAGGCCGATATCGTAGCGCTTCGCCAGCAGCGCGAGCGCTTTCACGTCGGGCAGCAGTTCGGCCATCACGCGGTCCGCCTGCGACCGGGCATAGCGTGGGTGCAGCGCGGACAGCTTGATCGATATTCCCGGCCCGCCATAGATCCCGCGCCCCGCCGACGCCTTGCCGATGGCATGGATCGCCGCAACGTAATCCCCATGATAGCGCCGCGCATCCTCCGCCGTCGTCGCTGCCTCGCCAAGCATGTCATAGCTGTACTGGAAACCCTCCGCCTCGGGACCACGCGCATGCTTGAGCGCTTCACCGATGGTCTGCCCGGCGACGAATTGTTCGCCCATCATCCGCATCGCCATCGCCACGCCGCCACGGATGACGGGCTCGCCCGCGCGCGCGATCAACCGGGTGAGCGCCGCGCCAAGCCCCTTGTCGTCGACGCTTCCGGTCAGCTTGCCCGTCAAGGCCAACCCCCAGGTCGCCGCATTGACGAACAAGGAGCGTCCTTCCGCCAGATGCGATTTCCAATCGCCGCCTGCGATCTTGTCACGGATCAACGCGTCACGCGTCTCCGCATCCGGAATCCGCAGCATCGCCTCGGCCAGGCACATCAGCGCGACGCCTTCCTGGCTCGACAGCGCATATTCCTGAACGATCCCCTCGACCCCGCCGCCGCGCTTTTTCGCCCGCAGCGCGGTGATCAACGCGGACGCGGTGCGCATCGCCTCTGCTGCCGTCGCGTCGTCGAGCGTCGCCTGATCGAGCAGCGGCGCAAGGCATTCAGCTTCCGGGCGACGATAGGCGGCGGTGATCGCGCGGCGCAGGGCGCTCTGATCGCGGATCGGCGGAGCGAAGTCGGCAAAGAGCGGGGGAAGCGAAGAAGTGTGCGACATGCGGCGAGCCTCGTCTGGAACCTGACCAGAACGTAGCATGGACGCGCATGGCGATCCGCCTTATCGATCGCCAAGTAACAGTTCGACCGACCATTTTTCGAGGTCAGGAGAGGCGGAATGGCTAACAAGATCGATCATATCGGTGCGATCGACCAGTTCGACAGGCGGATGATCGACCTGCTGCGCGACGATGGCCGGATGTCGGTTGCCGAGCTCGCGCGGCGGGTCGGCCTGTCCAAGACACCGTGCCAGGTCCGGCTGAAACGCCTGCTCGACCAAGGGTATATCCGCGGGTTCCGGGCGGTGCTCGATCCGGTCAAGCTCGGGCTCGATCATATCGCCTTTACCGAGGTCAAGCTGTCCGACACGCGGGAGGCCGCGCTCGACGCGTTCCGCCGCGCGGTGCTCGCGATCCGCGAGGTCGAGGAATGTCACATGATCGCCAGCAGCTTCGATTATCTGCTCAAAGTCCGCACGCCCGATATCCGCCGCTATCGCGAGGTGCTGGGCGAGCGGATATCGAGCCTGCCGCATGTCGCGAGCACATCGACCTTCGTCGCGATGGAAACGATCCGCGACGGCGCGATGTGATCTGAGCCGCGACGTCCTCCCCTATCAGGAGGGGGATCGCATCAACCACGATTGGCGGGCGCGACGGCCGCGTCGGTCTTCGACGCCGCGAGATAGCCGCCGACGACGAAGACCAGCGCGCCGATCGTGTTGCCGACCGTCACGATCGCGAGGTTGCGAACCATGCCCGCAAGATCGATCGACGATTGCGGCACCAGCAGGCCGAGCGTGAGGGCGGTCATATTCGCGACCGAATGCTCGAACCCTGCAGCGACGAACGCGAGCAGGATCCAGGCCATCGCAATGCACTTGGCGGCATCGCCCGTCATCCGCGCCGCAGTCCAGATCGCGAGGCAGACCAGCCAGTTGCAGAGAATCGCGCGGGCCAGCAGCGCGGTCGCGTCGACCGATACCTTGTGCAGCACATACGCGTGGAACATCGAATCGGCGTTGGCGAAAATCGCGCCGCCACCGCCTGCGGCGAACACCAGCGACAATATGACGCCGCCGACGAGATTGCCGATCCACACCACGACCGCCAGCTTAAGGGCGTCCGCGATCGTAATGGTCCGTCGCGCGAGGCCAAAGCCGATATACATCACATAGCCGGTGAACAGCTCCGCGCCCGCAAACACCGTCAGGATCAGCCCGAGCCCGAAGGTCGCGCCCATCACCAACGGGCGGACGCCGGGTTCGAGCCCCGACGCAGTGCTGAGCGCGAGGATCATCGCGATGCCGATATACGTGCCCGCCAGAATAGCGCCCGCAAAGAAACCCGCAGGCGAGCGCCGCAATGCCTCCGCCTTGGTGGCGGCGAGGGTCGCGTAGGTGTCGATGGTCGACGAATACCCGGTGCTCATGCGTGGACTTTGCTCTCGTGGCCGACGATCCCCGCGCGCACCACGCCGCGATCCGACCCCAGGTCGGCAGCGGCGGGACGGACGGTCACCGGGATGGATTTATAGGAGGGAGTAAAACTCTGCGGATCGTGATCTTCGAGCGCGATCAACGGCTGCGTCTCGGGGTAATAGGAGGCGACGCAGCCATCGGGCAGCGCATAGCGGACCAGCATCAGCTTCTGGACGACGCGGTCGGCCCGCGCGAACTGGAGGGCCGTCGCGATATCGACGACATCGCCTTCCTTGTGCCCGAGCCGCGCCATGTCGCGCTCGTTCATGAACAGGATATCGCGGCGCCCAAACACGCCGCGATAGCGATCGTCGAGGCTGTAGACGGTGGTGTTGTACTGGTCGTGCGCGCGCAGCGTGGTCAGACGCAGCACGGTCGGATCGCCCGTACCCTCATCCTCCGCGACGCCCTTGGTGACGAGGAAGTTGGCCTTGCCGCTGTCGGTGTTCCACTGCCGCATCGCCGCGGAATTGGGCAGGTGGAAGCCGCCCGGCTTGCGGATGCGCGCGTTGTAATCGGCGAACGCCGGGAACACCGCCTCGATCTTGTCGCGGATCAGGCTGTAGTCGCCGACATACGCGTCCCAGTCGATCGCGACCGGCGATCCCCTGACCGCCAGCGTCGCCTTGGCGATCTCGCCGACGATCCAGATCTCGGACTTCACATTGTCGCCCGGCGGCATCAGGAAGCCGCGTGAGGCGTGGACCATCGACATCGAATCCTCGACCGTCACCGATTGCTGGCCGGTCGCCTGCATATCGAGCTCGGTCCGACCGAGACACGGCAGGATGTAGGTCGACTTGGCCATCAACAGCATCGTGCGGTTGAGCTTGGTCGTGATGTGGACCGCCAGATCGAGATTGCGGAACCCTTCCGCACAGGCCTGCGGATCGGACGAGGCGATGGCGAGATTGCCACCGAGGCACACGATCGCCTTGGCGTCGCCGTCGCGCATCGCCGCGATGCTCTCGACGACGGAATGACCATGCTCGCGCGGCGGTTCGAACCCGAACACGTCGCGCATCGCGTCGAGCAACACCGGCATCGGCCGCTCGGTGATCCCGACGGTACGGTCGCCCTGCACGTTGCTGTGCCCGCGTAAGGGACAGATGCCCGCACCCGGCTTGCCCATGTTGCCGCGCAACAGGAGCAGGTTGGCGATCTGCTGGACGTTGGTAGTGCCGGTGCGGTGCTGCGTAACGCCCATCCCGTAGCAGCAGATCGTAGACTTCGACTTCGAATAGGCGAGCGCCACCTCTTCCAGATCGCTGCGCGAAAGGCCGCTGGAGCGCTCGATATCCGCCCACTCGCTGGTCGCCAGGTCGGCGATATAGTCGTCGAGCCCGGCGGTATGCTCGGCAATGAACGCATGATCCAGCGCGGGTTCGCCGCCCGACTGCTTGGCGGCGTCATCGAGCGCCACCAGCGCCTTGGCGATGCCCTTCAGCGCGGCCGCGTCGCCGCCGACCTTCACCTGATAATAGCTGCTGGCGATCGGGGTCGCCGACATCGTCGCCATCTCGACCACCGACTGCGGCGATTCGAAGCGCTCGAGCGAGCGCTCTTTCAGCGGGTTGAAGACGATGATCTTGCCGCCGCGCTTCGACACTTCGCGCAAGGTCGCCATCATCCGCGGATGGTTGGTGCCGGGGTTGTGCCCGATCGACAGGATCAGGTCGGCGTGATCGAAATCCTCGAGGCTGACGGTCCCCTTGCCGATACCGATCGACTTCGGCAGCCCGACCGAGGTCGCCTCGTGGCACATGTTCGAGCAGTCGGGGAAGTTGTTGGTACCGTACAACCGGACAAACAGCTGGAACAGGAACGCCGCCTCGTTCGAGCAGCGCCCGGAGGTGTAGAATTCGGCCTGGTTCGGGTTCGGCACCGCAGCGAGCCCTGCGCCGATCTCGCGCATCGCCTCCGCCCAGCTCACGACCTCGTAATGATCGGTGGCGGCATTGTAGCGAAGCGGCTCGGTGACGCGGCCCTGGTCCTCGATCCAGTGATCGCTCTGCTGCCAGATGTCCGACACGCTGTGCTTGGCGAAGAAGTCCGCGCCGATCGTCTTCGCGGTCGATTCCCACGCGACCGCCTTGGCGCCGTTCTCGCAGAATTCGAACGACGAGGTGTGCTTCGGGTCGGGCCACGCGCAGCTCGGGCAATCGAAGCCGTCGGGCTGGTTCGACTTGAGCAGAGTCTGGCCGCCGCGCACGACGATCTGCTGCGCCTTCAACGAGGCGGCGACCGCCTTCAACGCGCCCCAGCCCCCTGCCGGGCCGGTATAGTCCGCAATGCCCTCTGGACGTTTGGTCGCCAAGTCGCTTCTCCCGGTGTCAGTCGTGCGTTCGACAGTAGGTCAGAGACGCATACGTACCTGTGCCCTACGACCATCCCCCAGCCGGGCTAAAGCGAAATTCTCCCACTGCGTGATCGCGATATTTCGTAAGTGCTCTCGAGACTTACGACGCAGCCATCGACGCGCATCAGACTTCGGTCATGACGCCCTGATAGATCGGCTCTTCCATCGCGCGGCCCGCGCCGATCGCGACGCAGGTCAGCGCGTTCTCCGCGACGATAACCGGCAGCCCCGTAGCCTCCGAAAGCACCTCGTCGATCCGCGCCAGCAGTGAGCCACCGCCCGTCATCACGATACCCTGATCGCAGATGTCCGCGGCCAGTTCGGGTTCGGTCTTCTCGAGCGCGGTCAGCACGGTTTCGACGATCTGGCCGATCAGGTCGCCCAGCGATGCGGCGATGTCAGCCTGCGTCACCTCGATCTCGCGCGGCACGCCGGCGCGCAGGTCGCGCCCCTTCACGCGCATCATCTCGCCGACGCCGTCCTCGGGCATCCGCGCCATCCCGACCGCCAGCTTGACTCGCTCGGCGGTCGCCTCACCGATCATCAGGTTATGCTTGCGTCGGATCATCGAGGCGATCGCATCGTCCATCTTGTCGCCACCGACCCGCGCCGACGTGCTGTAGGCAAGCCCGCGCAACGACAGCACCGCGACCTCGGTGGTGCCGCCGCCGATATCGACGACCATCGCGCCGACCGGCTCGGTCACCGGCAGCCCGGCGCCGATCGCCGCCGCCATCGGCTCCTCGATCAGGAAGACCTTGCGTGCGCCCGCGTTGGACGCGGCCTGGCGGATCGCGCGACGCTCGACCAGCGTCGCGCCAGACGGGATGCAGATCGCGATCTCGGGATAGCGCGGCATGCGGCTGTGCCCGCCATGCGCCTTGTCGATGAAGAACTTGATCATCTGCTCCGCGACGTCGAGATCGGCGATCACGCCGTCGCGCATCGGCCGGATCGTCTCGATCCCGTCGGGGGTCTTGCCCATCATCAGCTTGGCCTCGGCGCCGACTGCGCGGACCTGTTTCACGCCGCCGCGCGTCTCGATGGCGACCACCGACGGTTCGTTGAGCACGATCCCCTGCCCGCGCAGATAGACGACGGTGTTCACCGTGCCGAGATCGATCGCCATGTCGCTGGAGGGGCGGCTGAACAGGCGGGGAAGACGCATATGCTGGCACAGTCTGCAACGACGCCGCGCCGCGGGACGCGATCGGCTTGTCCGCGACGCGCTGACGCGGCGATACGATCCGCGTCAATCGCTCTGCGTCCGGACGGGCGATCCGAACGATATCCCGTCCCGATCCTCCCCCGCCACGGGGAGGATCGCCGAACGTCTGCGGACTACCAGCTCAGGCCAGCGCGCGCGTAGAGATAGCGGCCGTTGAACCCGAACGGCGAGTAATAAGGGAAGCCGATGACCCCGGTGCTGTTGTTCGCCGGGATAGTCGCGTCGGGATAGACGTCGAACAGGTTGCTGACGCCGAACCCGAACTGTGCGCCCCTGGTCGCCTGATAGCGCAGTTCGAGATCGGTGATGACGTGCTTGCCGCTGCGAACGTCGGCGGCCTGCGTCGTACCCGGCTGGTTGACGTCGCCATAATAGGTCACGCGCGCGAGCGCGCCGAACTGGTCGAGCGACCAGTCGATCGACCCGGTCACCTTCTCGCCGGGGGTGCCGTCTTCGAGCGTCAGGATGCGGCTGCGTGCGAACAGCGTCGGCGCGGGATTGAGCGTCGATGTCGAGGTCGGCACGCGCGTCACCTTCGTGTCGTTGACGTTGCCCGCGATCGTGAAGTCGAACGTGCCCACCGTATCGGTCGGCATGCGGTAATGCGCAACGGCGTCGATACCCTTGGTCGTGGAAGCCAGACCGTTCAGGAAGAACCGCGCGGCGGTGGCGCCAGAGCCCGCCAACAGGGTGGCGATCTGCGCGTTGACGGCGGCCGACTGGGTCGACGACGTCGTGATATTCTCCGACAGGCCGATCTGGTTGCGAATACGGATGCGGTATGCATCGACGGTCAGATCGAACCCGCCGAACCGGAAGACAGTCCCGACCGAAAGATTGGTCGACTTTTCCGGCTCCAGCGGCAGTCCGCCGAGCCGGGTCGCGACCGGGCTGATCGACGGGAAGGTGCCGGTCTGAATCGGATTGCCGTTCTGGATGACGGTCGCGATCGAGGTAAAATACTGTTGTTGCAGTGCGGGTGCACGGAAGCCGGTCGAGGCGGTGCCGCGCAACGCGAACCAACGCGCAAAATCATAGCGGGCGGAGATCTTGCCGGTCGCGGTCGAGCCGAAATCGGAATAATCCTCGCCGCGTCCAGCCAGGCCGACCAGGAACTTGTCGGTCACCTGCGTCTCGACATCGAGATAGACACTGCCGTTGCGACGGCTGCGCTCGATCGCGTTGGCGGGCGAGAAGCCGCCAAACCCTTGCGCGCCCGGCGCAGCGGTCGTGGCGGCGCCCGTCACCGTCCCGGCCGCGGGATAGCCGTAGGACGCAAGCTCGCCCGACTGTATCTTGAACCCTTCGCGGCGTCCTTCGAGACCGAACGCAACGTTGACACCCTGCAACAGGTCGAACTTGCGATCGACGTCGAGCCCGACGATGTACTGGTCGTAGATCAGCGCGCCATCGGAGAAGTCCCGCGGCGTGGCACTGCCAAACGCGTAATTGGCCGAATTGAGCGTGCGGAAGCCGATCTTGTTGCGACCGTAGCTGGCGTTCAGATCGACGTTCCAGTCGGCGACGACGCCCTTGATGCCGACCGCCGAATTGATGTCGCGCGACTTAGTATTGATCAGCGGCAGGAAGCCGTCCCGGTAACCGGCCAGCGCCGTCGTCGCGCTCGCCAGACGTGGAAACGCCGCGCTGCGCGTGTCGCGATCCTGATAGCCAAGCCAGCCATACAGCTTCCACGTCCCCGTCAGTGTCGTGCCGGCATTGGCGAAGATGCTGTACTGTTCGACCGCCGGATCACCGAAACGGCCCGTGACGCGTTGCCCCGCGACGCGCGGATCGAAATCGGCGCGATTGGTCGCCTGACGGTTCAGATATTCGCCCGAAATCGTCAGGAAGCCGTCTTCGCCGAACCCGAGCCCCTGCCAGCCGGAGACGGTGACGGCATGCTCGCCGGTCCTGCTGCGACTGCCGTGCGCGGTATCGATATCGGTGTTGTAGAAGCCGTAATTGACCGTCGCGCCGCCGCCCGACCGCGCCTCCCGCAGGCGAAGGTTGACGACCCCGGCGATCGCATCGGAGCCATATTGCGCCGATGCACCATCCCGGAGCACTTCGATCCGGTCGAGCGCGACGGTCGGAATGGTGTTCAGATCGACCGCTGCCGAGCCACGCCCGACCGAACCACCGACATTGAGCAGCGCCGACGTATGGCCGCGCACGCCGTTGACCAGCACGAGCGTCTGGTCGGGCGACAGGCCGCGCAACGTCGCCGGGCGGATCGCATCGGTGCCATCGACCGCAGAGGGGCGCGGGAAGTCGATCGAGGGCGCGATCGCCGCGAGCGCTGCGCCAAGCTCGGTGGTTCCCTGGCGCTGAAGCGCGGCCGAGCTCAGCACGTCGACCGGCGACGCACTGTCGAGCCGGGACCGGCCGACCGTGCGCGTTCCGGTGACGATGATGTCGTCCTGGGTGTCGGGCATTGCGGCCGCGGCAGGGGGGGTGGCAGCGGGTTCGGCCGGTACGGTCTGGGCGAAAGCCGAGTGCGCGCCGACAAAGGCAATGGTCGACGCGGCGAGCGCCAACGCGGTACGATAGGCAGTCATGTCATGGTCCCTGATAGTGGATCGTTCGGCGACGATCTTGGTGCAAGTAAAACGAACGGACGCGCTCAATGGTCCCGACGGGTCCCTAGCGATTGCCCGACGAGCGAGAAAAAGGCCTGGCCGGACGCGCTTGCGGCGACGTTCCATTCGGGATGCCATTGCACCGCCAGAACGTCGCCGCCGCACGGCCGCGCAGAGAACGCCTCGACCAGACCGTCCGACGTCGCCCGCGCCTCGATGCTGAGCCCGGATCCCAGCCGTTCGATCCCCTGGCGATGCACCGAGGTGACCGACAGGCTGCGCCGTGCCGTGACCGTCGCGAGCATCCCACCCGCCTGAAGGTCGACGTCGTGGACATGGTCGAACAGCGTTTCATACGCAGTCGCGTCTTCGGTGACGCGGTGGTGTCCGGCGTCGAGCGTATCGGTCAGCGTTCCGCCGAACAGCACGTTGAGTTCCTGCAATCCGCGACAGATCCCGAACACCGGCCGCCCCGCTTCGATCATCCGCCCCGCCAGCTCCATCGCCACCGCATCGCGGTCGAGATCGAGCGCATCACCCGCCGCATCGGTTTTGCCATAGCGAGCGCCGGCGACGTTGGATCGCGATCCGGTCAGCAGCAGCGCGTCGAGCCGCCCCGCCAGCGCGCGCGTGTCCATTGCGTCCGCGACGGCGGGCACCAGAAGGACGGTCGCGCCGGCATACTGGACCAGCGGCTCGACGAACCGCGTCGCGACCGCCTGGATCGGGCGATCGGTGATCTCGTTACAGCATAATACTTCGATCACCGGCTTGATCGGCCCGTCATCGCTCCGGCAGCACGCAAACCGCATCATCCGCGCCCGATGTCGTTCGTCCATCGCCTCTGCATCGACCCCGCCTTTCGCAATCAATATCTATCAATCGCATGGGATATTGGAGCATTTTAACCTTTGGCCCGCGCAAAAATTGATTGTTCGTGCCGTGACGACGGCGCGTCGCAAGGGCTTGGTCAAATAAGTTAGGGGTTTGCCGACGATCCGGATGGATTTCGGGTTTCGGGGGTAGATACAGTAGGACGTGCAGCGGACCCGGCTTAAGATTGATGGCGGGGGTCTGACGATGGCGGGGGTGCCGAAGTCGCAAGGTCGTCGCGCGCCTCAGCCTCGAAGGCCAGCACGACGTCACGTTCGTCGCTACGACCGGTCTTGCCCTCACCGGCTGCCACGCGCATCCTACGACCGCAGACGATCGCCGTATCACCGCAGCGCTATCGACCTATATCGACGCGCATCGCGAAATCTCGGCAGAAGTACGCAAATGTTTCGCACATCGCTAGCGACACCCGGTAGCGGAACGGCCAAGGTACGGGCCGACATCGCATATCGTCCGGGGGAATGATGATGCAGTCAGTTTTGCCAGCGTCACGATCGCACTGCTGCTGTAATCGGTGGCAACGCCGGTAGCGCAACGTGGCGCCTCCGTGTCGGGCGCCGTCGCAAATCCATTTCGACGGCCTCGCCGTCAGCGACGGGAACGGCCACGGCCAGGTCGACGGCTGTCCGAACGAGAGCAGCGCGGCCGCGATCAACGCCGGGCTCGACATGGTCATCTATTCCTGCAGCGGCTGGAAGCCGCTCGATACCAACACCTCAGACAGGCGCAGTCGGGCAAGATCCCCGCCGCGCGCCTCGACGACGCGGTCCGCGGAATCCTGCGCTTGAAAATCCACGCGGGCAGTTTCGATCGCGGTCGCGCGTCGTCGCGCGCGCTCGTGGGCAAGATGACCCTGATCGGTGCCGCCGGCCACCGCGCAATCGCCCGGCGCGCCGTTCGCGAATCGATGATGTTGCCCAAGAACGAAGGCGGGCTTCTCCCGCCGAAACCGTCGGCCACCATCCTCGTCGCGGGTGGCAACACGGGCACTATCCCGCGACAGGCCGGTCGCGATCGGCATGGTCTGCACCGACGGCAAGCCGGTCACCGTCCCGATCACGAGGACACTCGCTACGGCCAAGGCCGGCGACTGGCGGCAGGTGATCGTCCCGCGGCAATGCTTCGTCAAGCGCGGCATCGACATGGCGCAGGTCACCGCGCCCGCTCGACGTCGTGGCGGTCGTGCTTCGACCCTGACGCCCAGAACGCTTCGGGCCCGAGGCGCCCCTAAGCGCCTCGGGCCCTATCAGATCTCGTCGGGACCGCTGTCGCTCAGCTGTGCAGCGACCGGCGGAACGTCTCAGGCAGGAACACCAGCCCGACCAGCGCGGTCACCGCGCACGCGAGGATCGGATACCAGAGCCCGTAATAGATGTCCCCGGTCGCCGCGACCATCGCGAACGCCGCGGTCGGCAGGAACCCGCCGAACCAGCCATTGCCGATATGATAGGGCAGTGACATCGACGTGTAGCGGATCTTGGTCGGGAACAGCTCGACCAGCAGCGCCGCGATCGGCCCGTAGACCATCGTCACGTACAGCACGAGGATGACGAGGATCGCGATGACCAGCGGCTTGTTGATCTGCGCCGGATCCGCCTTTTCGGGGTAGCCGACCGCGGTCAGTGCGGTCTTCACCTCGGTACCGAACGCCTTGATCGCCGCAGCCTTGTCAGGACCCGACACGACCGCCGGGTTGACGACCGGGATGGTCGCGCCGCCAATATGGATCTGCGCGACGGTGCCCGCGGGAGCAATGACGTTAGCGTAGGAGATGCCCGCCTTTGCAAGATACGCCTTGGCGATATCGCACGAGCTGCTGTCGAACTTGTTCTTGCCGACCGGATCGAACTGGACCGAGCATTCGTCGGGATTGGCGACGACGCTCACCGGCGAATTGGCCTGCGCCGCATAGAGTGCCGGGTTAGCCGCCTTCGACAGTGCGTGGAACAGCGGCATGTAGGTCAGCGCGGCAAGCGCGCAGCCGGTCAGAATGATGTATTTCCGCCCGATCTTGTCCGACAGCCAGCCGAAGAAAATGAACGCCGGCGTCGCGATCAGCAGCGCGATCGCGATCAGGATGTTGGTGGTCGGCCCGTCGACACGCAGGTTCTTCTCGAGGAAGAACAACGCGTAGAACTGGCTGGTGTAGAACACGACGCCCTGGCCGACGACCGCCCCGAACAGCGCGATGAGGACGATCTTCAGATTGCTCCACTGCCCGAACGCCTCGGTCAGCGGTGCCTTCGACGTCTTGCCCTCGTCCTTCATCTTCTGGAACACCGGGCTCTCTTCGAGCTGCATGCGGATCCACAGCGACACCGCGAGCAACGCGATCGAGACGATGAACGGAATACGCCAGCCCCAGGCGGCGAACGCCTCTTCGCCGACCAGCGTGCGCACGCCGATGACGATCAGCAGCGCCGCGAACAGCCCGAGCGACGCAGTCGTCTGGATGAAGCTGGTGAACAGCCCGCGCTTCTTGTCGGGCGCATGCTCGGCGACATAGGTCGCAGCGCCACCATATTCGCCGCCGAGCGCCAGGCCCTGCAACAGCCGCAGCACGACCAGCGCGATCGGCGCGGCGACGCCGACCGACGCGTAGCTCGGCAGCAGGCCGACCAGGAACGTCGACAGCCCCATGATCGCCATGGTGACGAGGAAGGTGTTCTTGCGGCCGACGACATCGCCGATCCGCCCGAAGACGAGCGCGCCGAACGGCCGCACCGCGAACCCGGCCGCAAACGCCGCGAGCGCGAAGATGAACCCGGTCGTCTCGTTGACGCCCGAGAAGAACTGCGCGGTGATGATCGTCGCGAGCAGGCCGTAGAGGTAGAAATCATACCATTCGAACACCGCGCCGAGCGACGACGCGATGATGATCAGCGGCTGACTTTGCTTCACGTGACCAAGGGGCGATGCGTCCCCGGTTGTCGTTGCCATGGCGGTATCCTCTCAAGTGGATCGATGGGAATTCTGCAGCGTTGGGCAATCAGAACCCGTATTTGAATGCGAATTCGAGGCGGTCGAGCGCGCCGGTGTCGCCCGAGACCAGCTCGCGGACGGCGTGGCGATACTCGACGCCGATGTCGAAGCCCTTGCCCGGCGACCAGAACAGGTTGGCCGCGCCGCCATAGGACTTGGCATTGGCCAGCCCCGTGACGATCACGCCGGCCGGATAATCGGCCGATTGGTAGCTGCCCATGACGGTCGAGTGAATCGCATCGGTCCAGCCGATCCGCAGCGCCGCGAAGCCCGCGAAATTGTCGATCCGCTCCAGCTGCGTCGCGGTGCCGCCGTAGATCGCGTCGGGGACGTATCCCAATCCCAGATACCGGCCGATGCCCTGCCCGTAGGTCGCCATGAAGCGCAGGTCGTGACGCTTGCCGATCGGAATCTTGCCCGACCCGGAAACGCCCCACCCGAAGGCGGTATCGCCGCTGCCCAGCGTATCGGTGCGCAGTTCGCGCGCGATACCGGCCAGCGCAAAATCGCCGAACGCCGACTTCCAGTTCACCCGCGCCACCACGTCGGGCAGGCGGTCGTCATCCGTGTCGACCAGCGCGGCGTTGCCCGGCAGCGCGGTTTCCGTTTCGGGATTCTCGACCGCGACCTGCAACGTCAGCCCGGTTCGCAAGGGGATGGAGTAGCGGATCAGCGCCTGGCGGTTGAACACCGTGCCGTCCAGCGGTCCGACGAAATCCGTCGTCTCCGGCAGCACCGCGATGTTCTGGAAGGTCGACCATTCCTGCCCGACCAGCAGATTGC
Source organism: Sphingomonas sp. Leaf34 (assembly GCF_001421805.1). Classification (GTDB taxonomy): domain Bacteria; phylum Pseudomonadota; class Alphaproteobacteria; order Sphingomonadales; family Sphingomonadaceae; genus Sphingomonas. The sequence continues at coordinate 405,786 of NZ_LMLC01000002.1, forward strand.
CATATTCAATGAAGCCGCGGCGGAAGGTCGGCGTGTAGGGATTGGTCGCGCGCTGCGCGCCGACCGGCGCCGTCGCGAGCGCGAAATCGAACTCCACCAGAGTCTTTATGTCGGTGCCGTTCATCGGGGTCGCGGTGCTGAACTGCAGGCGGGTCTGGCGCGCGGAAAGCAACAGGTCCTGGCTGGAGAACCCGCCGCCGACCGGAATCTGCTGCGGCAGGAAGAACTCCTTGCCGAGCCCCCCGACCGCGATCTCGCCACCGCTGTAGCGGCTGGCAATGGCGTTGAGGCGAACGAAGCCGCCCAGCTTGACCGTCGTGTTCCCAACGCGAAAACCGTCGGTCGGTGCCGAATTTGCCGCGACAGGCTTGGCCTGCGCCACATTGGTCGCGCCGGGCGATCTGCCTGGCGACGCGGGTGCCGCGCTCATCGAAGACGCGGTCATGGGATTGGTGTTCATGGGAGTCGGGTTCATGGACGTCGGGGCGATCGGCGCCGCGGCCGTCGCGCGCGCCGCAGTCAGCTCGCCGCGCAAATCCTGCACCGCCGCTTCAAGGGCCTTCAACCGCGTCTCGAGCTCGATCTCGCGCGCCGTCTGGGCCTGTGCCATGCCCGGTACCAGCGCGGTACTGCCAAGCAATGCCGTGAAAGCCAGTCGCGTCCTGAACGCCATCCGTGTCATCCCCGTCTCCGTGCTCTTCCACTGGTCTTGCGCGTGGAATAAGCGTCGTGATCATGGCGCACCGCGCGCGCCTGGCCATCCCTGACTTTGGTGCGGGATGATCTGCCCGACACGACCGCGTATAGCGCGGCAAAAGGAGAGCCAGATGACCGAGGCAAGCTATCCCGTCCCCGCGGAATGGGCGAAGGACGCCCTGATCGACGCCGCCGCCTATGACCGGATGTATGCCGAGGCCGCGACCGATCCCGACGCGTTCTGGGCCAAGGAAGCCAAGCGCCTCGACTGGATCGTCGCCCCGACCAAGATCAAGGACACGTCGTTCGACGAGAGCGATTTCCGCATCCGCTGGTTTGCGGACGGCCAGCTCAACGTCGCCGCCAACTGCGTCGATCGCCACGCCGACGCCCGCCCCGACGCGACCGCGATCCTCTGGGAAGGCGACAACCCGGACGAATCCCGCAAGATCAGCTATGCCGAGCTGCGCGACGAGGTCTCGAAGCTTGCCAACTGCCTGAAGTCACGCGGCGTCAAAAAGGGTGACCGCGTCACGATCTACCTGCCGATGATTCCCGAGGCGGCGTTCGCGATGCTCGCCTGCGCGCGGATCGGCGCGATCCACTCGGTCGTCTTCGGCGGCTTCTCGCCCGAGAGCCTGTGCAACCGCATCCACGACTGCGACAGCCGTGTCGTCATCACCGCCGACGAAGGCCTGCGCGGGGGCAAGACCGTGCCGCTCAAGGCCAATGTCGACGCCGCGCTCGACCACGGCGATCTCGGCGTCGAGGCGGTCATCGTCGTCCGCCGCACCGGCGGCACGGTCACGATGACCGAGGGTCGCGACTGCTGGTATCACGATTGTGTCGCCGACCAGTCGACCGACTGCACACCCGAACCGATGAACGCCGAGGACCCGCTGTTCATCCTCTACACCAGCGGCTCCACCGGCCAGCCCAAGGGCGTGCTGCACACCAGCGGCGGCTATCTGGTCTGGGCGTCGATGACGCACGAATACGTCTTCAACTACCGCCCCGGCGAGATCTTCTGGTGCGCAGCCGACGTCGGCTGGGTCACCGGCCACACCTATTCGCTCTACGGCGCGCTTGCGAACGGCGCGACGACGGTGATGTTCGAGGGCGTGCCCAACTATCCCGATCACAGCCGCTTCTGGCAGATCGTCGACAAATATCAGGTCAATATCCTCTACACCGCGCCGACCGCGCTGCGCTCGCTGATGCGCGAGGGCGACGACTGGGTGACGCGGACCAGCCGCAAGTCGCTCCGCCTGATCGGCTCGGTCGGCGAGCCGATCAATCCGGAGGCGTGGAACTGGTACCATAACGTCGTCGGCGACGGCCGCTGCCCGATCGTCGATACTTGGTGGCAGACCGAGACGGGCGGTCACATGATCAGCCCCCTCCCCGGCGCGACCGCGCTGAAACCCGGCAGCGCAACGAAGCCGCTGTTCGGCGTTATGCCCGAGCTGGTCGATGCGGACGGCAAGGTCCTCGACGGAGCGGTCGAGGGCAATCTCGTCATCGCCGACAGCTGGCCCGGCCAGATGCGCACCGTGTGGAACGATCACGACCGCTTCTTCCAGACCTATTTCTCGACCTATCCGGGCAAGTATTTCACCGGCGACGGCTGCCGCCGCGACGCGGACGGCTATTACTGGATCACCGGTCGCGTCGACGACGTCATCAACGTCAGCGGCCACCGCATGGGCACCGCCGAGGTCGAGAGCGCGCTCGTCGCGCATTCGAAGGTCGCCGAAGCTGCGGTCGTCGGCATGCCGCACGATCTGAAGGGCCAGGGCATCTATGCCTATGTGACGCTCAACGCGAACGCCGAGCCGAGCGCGAACCTCCGCAAGGAACTCGTCCAGTGGGTCCGCCGCGAGATCGGCCCGATCGCGACGCCGGACATCCTCCAGTTCGCGCCCGCGCTCCCCAAGACGCGCTCGGGCAAGATCATGCGCCGCATCCTGCGCAAGATCGCGGAGAACCAGCTCGACCAGCTCGGCGACACCTCGACGCTCGCCGATCCCGCGGTGGTCGACGCCTTGATCGCAGGCCGCGAGGAGGCCACACTCGTCCCGGCATGACGCGCACAATCCTCATCGCCGACGATCACCCGCTGTTCCGCCAGGCGCTCAAGCTGGCGGTCAGCCGCGCCGCGCCCGACGCGGTGGTGATCGAGGCGGGGCAGCTGTGCGAGGCGGTGGCCGCGGTGCGCACCGCGGCGCGGCTGGACCTGATCCTGCTCGACCTGCGGATGCCGGGGTCGGAAGGGTTCGCAGGCGTCGCGCTGCTTAATGCCGAACGGCCCGATACGCCGATCCTGGTGATCTCCTCGGCAGACGCGGCCGAAGCGGCACCGCGTGCGCGGGCTTATGGTGCTGTGGGTTTCGTTTCGAAGACCGCAGACCTCGCAACGCTGGAAGACGCCGTCGCTCGCGCACTGGCCGGCGACCGCGACGCGCCGATCGAGGGCACGCCGGTCGACGACATGGCCGCGCGCGTCGCGAGCCTGACGCCGACCGAACTGAGGGTCCTGCTCGGCGTGCTCGCCGGTCGCCTGAACAAGCAGGTCGCGTTCGATCTCGGCATCTCCGAAGGCACGGTAAAGGGCCACATGACCGCGATCCTGCGCAAGCTCGGGGTGCAGAACCGGACCCAGGCGGTGCTGGCGGCGCGGGCGATGGACATCCACTTTGCGGATTAAAAGCGCGCCACCCGCACCCTGTCCGTCGTCCTGACGAACGTCAGGACCTGGCGCTACACTCGCTGAGGGCGGTATCCTGGATCCTGATTTCCGTCAGGATGACGTGTCGGATCGCCCCCGCACGATCCTTCCCTGCCAGGATGAGTCGGCGCCGGAGGCGTCGGAGGGGGGAGGATACGCGACGGCCGTTTCCCTTTCCGCCCCTCCGTCAGGCATACGCCTGCCACATCCCCCCGGCGGGGGAGGATCGCAGGTTCAACTCCCCCGCGCCGCCGCAGCCGCCGCCGCATTCTCGATGAACCGCCACAAATCCGCCGGCACCACCGGCTTCGTCAGCACCACCAGCGCAGTGCATCGCGGATCATCCGCAATGCCGCGGTCCGCGGTCACCAGCGCGATTGTCGGCGCGGGCGTCATCGCCTGCAACCGCGCGATCACGTCCAGCCCGTCGTCCGCCTCGTCGAGATGATAGTCGACCAGCGCGACATCGGGCTCCTCGTCCGCCGCCAGCTCGAGCGCCGCGGCGATCGTCCGCGCCAGTAGCGGCACGCACCGCCGCGCACGCAACGCCGCGTCGAGCGCCGCCAATATCGTCACGTCATTGTCGAGGCATAGCACGCGCAGGCCCGGCATTAGCGCGCGTGTGGCGGTCGGCGTCGGCAGCGGTACGTCAAGCCCCGCAGGCGCAATCGGCACGCGCACTGCAAATGTCGTCCCTTGCCCCGGCGCCGACCGCAATTCCACGGCCGCCCCCAGCAAGCGCGCGATCCGCCGGACGATCGCTAGTCCCAGACCGACACCGCCACCCGCGCTCCCCTTGCTTTCGAGCCGCTCGAACTCCTCGAAGATCCGCTCGCGGTCCGCCGCGGCGATGCCGGGCCCGTTGTCACGCACCTCGATCAACGCATCATCGCCCCGCCGCCGCGCACCGATCCAGATCCGCCCGTCTGCGGAATAGCGCACCGCGTTCGACAGGAAGTTCTGCAGGATCGACCGCAGCAGCGAGCGATCGGTCGCGACGCTGAACGAACCGGGATGCGACGCCAGTACCAGTCCCCGCTCGCCTGCAAGCGGCCGGAACTGCGTCGCCAGTTCCTCGATCAGCGAGCCGAGCGCAAACCGCTCGACCTTAGGCACCACGCCTCCCGCATCGAGCCGCGACACGTCGAGCAGCGCGCGCAACAACGTGTCCGCCGATCCGATCGCGCCGTCGATCGCGCGCACCAGCTCCGCCTGATGCGGCGCCTTGCCCTCGTCGAGCGCCGCGCAGAACAGCCGCGCGGCATGCAACGGCTGCAGCAGATCGTGGCTCGCCGCCGCCAGGAAGCGCGTCTTGTCGCGCGTCGCGGTCTCCGCCACCGCGCGCGCCTCGCCGAGCATCGCGTTCGACTGCGCCAAATCCTGAGTCCGCGCTGCCACCCGCGCCTCGAGATCGGCCTGCGCCGCTTTCTCCGCGGTGATGTCGGTGAAGCTCTGCACGTACCCGCCGCCCGGCATCGGCCGCCCGACCATCTTGATCCACCGCCCCGACGGCCGTTGCCGCTCGAAACTATGCGGCGTTCCGCGCGCAAGATGCCCCATCCGCCGACCGACATGCGCCGCGATGTCGCCGACCCCCTCGCGCTCGGCATTGTAGCGGATCAGGTCGGCGATCGAGCGCCCGACCACGACATAGCCCTCGGGATAGTCGAACATCTCGACATAACGCGGATTCCACGCGACCAGCCGCAGGTCCGCATCGATCACGCTGACCCCCGGATCGATCGTCTCCAGCGTCGCCGAAAGCAGTGTGCGCGAGAACCGCAGCGAGCGCCCGCGCTGGTCGAGCAGCCGGACCACGTCGCTGACGTCGATCGCCGATCCGGCAATGCTCGACGCGACGATCTTGCGCGCCGATGGAGCACCGATCACCCCCGCGATCAGCCGCTCGGCGGTACGCGCCGCCGGGCCATCGATCGGCGCCCGCAGGTCCGGCGACCCCAAACCGATCGCCTCCGCCTCGCCATCGCCGACGAACCGCGCGACCAGCATCCGCAACTCGCCGAGCGTGGTGACATGGTCGAGCGCGCTGTTCCCGCGATGCCGTTCGATCACATGCAGCCCGGCCATCAGCGTGACGTTGACGCCCAGGCTCCACACCGTGCCGTTGACCAAAGGCGAGCCGATCCGCCAGCCAAGCAACGCGTCGGGATCGAGCCACCCTTGCGTGAAGTGCGCCAGGGCCGGACCGACGCCCTCGCCGATCGACGGCAGCAACAGGCAGTAGATCCAGACGACCACGCCACCGATCAGCCCGGCGCGCGCCGCGCTATGGTTGGCGAAGTTCCACGCGACCGTCGCGATCAGCGCAGGCGCGAACTGCGCGACGCCCGCAAAGGCGATCAGCCCGATCGACGCCAGCGGCAGGTCCGCGCCGAGGCTGCGGCCATACACCAGCGCGACCGCGACGATCGCCGCGATAATGACGCGCCGCACGCGCAGCATCCGCCGGCCCAGCTCGCCCTCGCCCGCCTCGCCGTGCCGCCGGAGCAGCATAGGCGCGAGCAGGTCGTTGGCCGCCATCGTCGACAGCGCGATCGTCTCGACTACCACCATCGCCGTCGCCGCCGAGAACCCGCCGAGGAACGCGAGCAGCGCGACCAGATTTTCGCCACGCTGCAACGGCACCGTCAGCACGTAGAGATCGGGCTCGGCATCGCCCGGCAACAGCGTCATCCCCGCCAGCGCCAGCGGCAGCACCAGCAGCGATATTGCAACCATGTAGGCGATGAACGGCCAGCGCCCCCGCGCCACCGCGTCGGGCCCGCGCGCCTCGATCACGCCCACATAGAATTGCCGCGGCAGGCACAGGATCGCGAGCGCCGACAACAATGTCCGTACCCAGAAGTCGGACGTCAGCGCGCCCCAGGTGAAACCGGACCGAAGTCTGGCCAAAGGTGCCGCCAGCGTCGCGGCGGGCACGTCGACGAGTATCGCCAACGTCACTACGCCCAGCACGACGAAGCAGAGCAGCTTGATCAGCGATTCCGCCGCGATCGCCGCCACCACGCCCGGGTTGCGCCCCGCCACCTCGTACCGTCGCGCACCGAACAGGATCGCGAACACCGCCAGCAGCAACGCGACGAAGGTGCCGACCTCCGCCGAACTCCAGACGCCCGCGATCGCGCCGAAGCTGAGCGTAACCGAGCGCAACTGGAGCGCGATATAGGGCACCGACGCGAGCAACGCCGTCCCCGCGACGATCGCCGCGGTTCCCCGGCTGCGCCCATAGCGCGCGGAGATGAAGTCCGAGATCGAGCTCGACCCCTCCTCGCGCGCCAGCCGGACCAGCCGCGCAAGGAACTTGGGCGCCAGCAGGAACACCAGCGCCGGCCCGAGATAGATGGCGAGATAGTCCCAGCCGCGCGTCGCCGCGGTGCCGACCCCGCCAAAGAACGTCCAGCTGCTGCAATAGACCGCCAGCGACAGCGGATATGCGATTCGTCCGAGGCGCCGCGACAGGCCCCGCCGGTCCACCACCCACGCAATCCCGAACAGCGTCGCGCCGTACCCGAGAATGGCGAGGATGATCATCGGACGGGTGATGGAGGCGCTCCAGTCTGGCGCCGCAGCGCAGGGTCGCGGAAGACATAGCGCCAATCCGGATGGGCGGCGACCATGCGATGCGCGACGCCAGGCCGGAGTCGATTGTCGAGCCGGGTCGAGCCGGTCCCCGCTTAGCCTATGCCATCGCCGCTACCGTCGTCCCGCTGGCCGGACGAGCCGCCACGGCCTGGTATCACAACAGCTTGTCGAGCGTGATCGGCAGGTCGCGCACGCGCTTGCCGCAGGCGTTGTAGACCGCGTTGGCCACCGCTGCCGCCACGCCGGTGATGCCGATCTCGCCGATCCCGTGCGCGCCCATCGGCGTGTGCGGGTCGGCGATGTCGGTCCAGATCACATCGATCTCGGGCACGTCGAGATGCACCGGGATGTGATATTCGGCGAGACTGGGGTTCATGATCCGGCCGTTGCGTTCGTCGAACTGCGTCTCCTCCATCAACGCCATGCCGAGCCCCATGATGATCCCGCCGCGAAACTGGCTCCGCGCCGTCTTTGGATTCAGGATGCGCCCGGTATCGAACGACCCGAGAAAGCGGCTGACGCGCGTTTCCCCGGTAACGCTGTTGACGCGCACCTCGCAGAACATCGCGCCGTAGGAATGCATCGACCAGTGCATCAGTTCGAGCGGCTGTGACGCCTCCTGCGTGACCGTGACGCTGTCGCGCTGCGCGCGCGCCAGGATCGACGCATAGCTTTCGCGCCGCGACGGATCGTCGAGCTTGGCGAGCCCTGCATCGTCGCTGCCGACATCATCGGCGGAGAGGCCGGCGAGCGGCGAGTCGTTGCCCGCGAGCTTGAGCAGTTCCGCCACCAGCGCGTTATGCGCGGCGATCACCGCCGCGCCGATCGCCGCGGTCTGCTGCGATCCACCCGCGAGGATCGCGCCGGGAATGATCGAATCGCCATAGCGAACCTCGACCGCATCCATCGGCAGTCCGAGCCGCTCGGCCGCGACCATCGCCGTCGTCGTCGCGGTGCCCATCCCCATCTCCTGTGCGGAGACTTCGACGATCGCGGTGATGGGGGCCGCCGCCGATGACGACGACAGCGTGATACGCGCAGCCCCGCCGGGCATCCGGTAATAGGGGTAGGTCGCGGTCGCGCAGCCCATCCCGATCAGCCACTCGCCGTCGCGGCGCGTGCACGGCTCGGTCGGGCGCTGGTCCCATCCGAACGCCTCCGCCCCAGCGCGCCACGCCTCGACGATGTTTCGCGACGAGAAGGGCAGACCGGAGAGCGGATCGGTCTCGGGCTCGTTGCGGACGCGCAGCGCGATGGGATCAATCCCCAACTCCACCGCAAGTTCGTCAATCCCCGATTCCAGCGCGAACGTGCCCACAGACTCGCCTGGTGCGCGCATGAACGTGTTGGCCAGCATGTTCAGCCGGACGACGTCGACGGACAGCGTCACGCTGTCGGCGGCATAGCCCGATTTGGAGCCGACGATAAACGGCTCGGGCATGTCGTTGTGCGGCGTGGTCGCGGTGGTGCCCGCGTGGATCATGGCCTGGAAGTGCCCGTCTGCCGCCGCACCGATCGCCACGCGCTGTTCGGTCAGCGTACGCCCGCCGACGATCCGATAGACGCCCTCGCGGCTCAGCGCGATCCGCACCGGCCGCGTCGCCAGCTTCGCCGCCGCCGCGCCGAGGATCTGGTGGTCCCAAAGGCACTTGCCCCCAAACCCCCCGCCCACATAGGGCGACAGGACGTGCACCTGGTCGGCGGCCAGGTCGAAGACGTCGGCGATCGTCGCCGCCGCCGCGGTCACCAGCTGGCTCGCGTCGTGGATCGTCAGGCGGTCGCCTTCCCACACCACGGTCGCGGCATGCGGCTCGATCGCGTTGTGGTTGTGGCGCGGTGTCCGGTACACGTTGTCGACCGCGTGCGGCGCCGCCTTCAGCGCGGCCTCGGCATCGCCGACCTCGACCTTCAGTGCCTGCCCCATGAACGCACCGGGTTCGGTGCCCGCGGCCTTGGCCTCGGCGAACGATGTCAGCGCCGGCTCGGCGGCATAGTCGGCGACGACCAGCGAGGCGGCGTGATCCGCCTGCTCCTGCGTGTCGGCGAGCACGACGGCGATCGGCTGGCCATTCCAGTGGATCCGGTCGTCCTGCATGATCGGCAGGTCGGCAGGCGCTGCCGCGGTCGGCGACGACCCGAACACCGCGGGCGTGTTCATCCGGGGCGCATTGCGGTGGGTCATCACCAGCACGACGCCCGGCGCGGCCTCGGCGGCGTCGGTGTCGAGCGTCGCGATCCGGCCGCGCGGTATCGTGGAATAAGTGAGCGCGGCATAGACCATGCCCGCCAGCGGCACTTCGGCCGCAAAGCGCGCGGCACCCTGAACCTTCGCCGCCCCGTCCAGCCGCGAGACGGGCGTCCCGATCAGGCCGTGCTGGCGGCGGATCAGCGGATCGGGAACGCCGCCCGGGATCCAGCTGTCGGGCGCCAGCGGTACCAGTTTCTCCATCGCGCCCTGCACCGCGCCCTGCACAACACCCTTGACGCTATCGACGATGCTCATGCGTGTGCTCCTGCAAGATCGCCCAGCACGGCGACGAGGGTTCGCTTGACGAGTTCGATCTTGAACCCGTTGTCGCGCAGCGGGTGGGCGTCCGCGAGTTCGGCCAGCGCCGCCTCGCCGAACAGCGCGTCGCTTGGCACCGCCCCGCGCAGGACCGCTTCGGCCTTCAGTGCGCGCCACGGCTTGTGCGCCACGCCGCCCAGCGCGATCCGGACGTCGCCGATCCGTCCGTCATCGACGCGCAGCGCCGCTGCCACCGACACCAGCGCAAACGCATAGCTCGCCCGGTCGCGCACCTTGCGATACGTCGAATGCCGCGCGAGCGGCAGAGCCGGCAGGCTGATCGCGGTGATCAGCTCGCCCGGCGCCAGCACCGTATCCTGGTCGGGACGGTCACCCGGCAGCCGGTGGAGATCGCCGAAGGGCAGCGTCCGCGCGCCACCGACCCCGTCGATATGCACCGTCGCATCGAGCGCGGCGAACGCGACGCACATGTCCGACGGATGCGTCGCCACGCAAGCGGGCGACGCGCCGAGGATAGCGTGAATCCGGTTGAACCCCTCGGCTGCATCGCATCCTGTGCCCGGCATGCGCTTGTTGCAGTTCGCGCCATCGGTATCGTAGAAATAGGTGCACCGCGTCCGCTGCAGCAGATTGCCACCGACCGTCGCCATGTTGCGGATCTGCGGGGACGCACCCGCCAGGATCGCGCGCGCCAACACCGGATAGCGCATCCGCACCGCGGGATGCTCGGCAAGCGCGGTATTGCGGACCGAGGCGCCGATCAGCAGCCCGCCGTCCGCGGTTTCGGCGATCTCTGCGGACAGGCCGGTGACGTCGACCACGCAATCGGGGCGCGCGATCGTCTCGCGCATCAGATCGACCAGGTTGGTGCCGCCCCCCAGATAGGCGGTCGCCGGCTCCGCACCGAGCCGGATCGCATCGGCGACACCGTCGGCACGGGCGTAGGTAAACGGCGTCATGCCACGCGCTCCGCGTCGAGGGTTTGGCTGATCGCGTCGATGATGCCGTTATGCGCGCCGCAGCGGCACAGATTGCCGCTCATCCGCTCCTGAAGCTCCTCGCGGGTCAGGGTGACGAATGCGGACAGATCCGCGGTGACGTTGCTCGGCAGCCCGCGTTTTGCCTCGCTGGCCATGCCGATCGCCGAGCAGATCTGCCCAGGCGTGCAATAGCCGCACTGGAACCCGTCATGATCGATGAACGCCTGCTGCAGCGGGTGCAGCACGCTATCGGTCGCGAGGCCCTCGATCGTGGTAACGCTCCGCCCGGTATATTGCACCGCCAGCGCGAGGCAGGACACGATCCGCTCGCCATCGACAAGCACGGTACACGCCCCGCACGCGCCCTGGTTGCAGCCCTTCTTGGTGCCGGTCAGATTGAGATGCTCGCGCAGGAAATCGAGCAGCGAGACACGCGGATCGGCGGGCGGGTCGGCCGTGATCCCGTTGATGGTCATCGACATCGCGATCTCCTGTAGCGTGTATCTCTTGATTGCCGGCGGTTTATCCGAAGCCGCGTGCCGCCACCATAGCGCCGTCACCCTCGCCGATGCGACGAGACAAAAAAATACCGGAGGCGCATCGACTGCGCCCCCGGCCATTCTTGTTCACGCCGGATTTGAACCGGCGATCAGGCCAGCGTGCGGACGCTGGCTTCGCGGTCCCAATAGCGCTTGGTGCCGGCGGTCGCGATCTGGCCGAGATCGACGACACCGGCATCGGGCTCGACGCCAGCCTTGTCGAGCAACGGCTTGGCTGCCGCATTGGCTGCGACCGCCTTGAGATGTCCGAACGCGTCCATGACCCACTGGACGGCTGCGCCTTCCTTGAGCAGCGCCTTGCAGCCCTCTTCCGAAAGCACCACCGCAACGGCGTCGAAGATTTGCGAGGGGCTGCCGGCAAGCTGCCCGTGCGCCTTCTTCTTGCTGCCATCGGCGAGCTTGGCACCGCCGACCTTGGGCGCGACCAGAACGGCCTTGCCGCCGGCCGCCTCGACCGACTTGACGACCGCATCGATCTCGCCGCCGTCGGATCCGTCCGCGATCAGGATACCGACCTGGCGACCCTCGAGCGTCTCCTTCATCGACTTTTGGATCGACAGCGCGTCGCTGGCTGGCATGTCGACCGGCTCGCGGTAGGCGGGGTTCGCCGCGGGCAACTCGATACCGAGACCGTCAGCGATGCGCTTGGCCAATTCCTCGTTCACGTTGCGCAGGTTGGCGACGGTGCGCGCCTGAACATGGGCGAGGCCAACCTTCGACAGTTCGAACGTGAACGCCGATGCGATATGCGCCTTTTCATTGTCCGTCGCAGATACCCAGAACAGCCGCGCCTGACTGTAGTGATCGCCGAACAGTTCGGCGCGCATCCGCAGCTTCTCGCCCTGCTCGTCCGCACCGGTCGGGTTGGTCGTCGTGACGAACCCGTTCGGCGACTCGCGCGGACCACCGTCCTCGCCGACGACCGACAGGCTGTTGGGCTCGTAGTTCGCCCGACCCTTCGGCACCTTGGTCTGCATCATCCCGTCGCGCTGGAAGTTCTGTGCGTTGTTGCGCGGCGCATTGACCGGGATCTGATGGAAGTTGGTTGTCCCCAGACGCGACTTCTGCGTGTCGAGGTAGCTGAACAGGCGGCCCTGGAGCAGCGGATCGTTCGAGAAATCGATCCCCGGCACGACATTGGTCGGCAGGAACGCCACCTGCTCGGTCTCGGCGAAGAAATTGTCCGGGTTCCGGTCGAGCACCATCCGGCCGATGATCCGGACGGGCACGTCCTCCTCGGGGATCAGCTTGGTCGAATCGAGCACATCATAGGGCTGCGCTTCGGCAAAAGCCTTGTCGAACACCTGGATGCCCAGCTCCCACTCGGGGAAGTCGCCGGTATCGATTGCTTCCCACAGGTCGCGACGATGATAGTCGTTGTCGGCGGCCTGAAGCTTGAGCGTCTCGTCCCAGATCGTCGACTGAAGACCGAGCTTCGGCTTCCAGTGGAACTTCACGAAGCTCGACTTGCCTTCGTCGTTGACGAGCTGGAACGTGTGGACGCCAAAGCCTTCCATCATGCGCAGCGAGCGCGGCAGCGTGCGGTCCGACATGGCCCACATCTGCATGTGCGTCGATTCCGGCGTCAGCGAGGCCCAGTCCCAGAATGTGTCATGCGCCGAACCCGCCTGCGGATAGGCGCGGTCTGCTTCCATCTTCACCGAATGGATCAGGTCGGGGAACTTGATCGCGTCCTGGATGAAGAACACGGGAATGTTGTTGCCGACGAGATCCCAGTTGCCCTCGGTCGTATAGAATTTGACCGCGAACCCGCGAACGTCGCGCGGCGTGTCCACCGAGCCTGCACCGCCGGCTACGGTCGAGAAGCGCGTGAACAGCTCGGTCTTGGTGCCCTTCTTGAACACCGCCGCTTTGGTCAGGTCGGAGATATCGTCGGTCGCCTCGAAATAGCCATGCGCGCCCGAACCGCGGGCGTGGACGATCCGCTCGGGGATGCGCTCGTGATCGAAGTGGAAGATCTTCTCGCGCAACACGAAGTCTTCGAGCAGCGTGGGGCCGCGCACGCCCGATTTCAGGCTGTTCTGGTTGTCGGAGACGGGTACGCCGTGGTTCGTCGTAAGAACGGGCACATCGCCACCGGCGCGCTGGTGCGTTTCGCCACCATTGCCGGGATTGCGCTCTGCGGGGTCGCTCATTGCAAATCCTTGTCAGTAATCAGAGTTCCAAATAGTGAACGATCTTGGTCTGCGGCTGGGTCCCACGCGCGCGAAAGAATTAGGGGTCCTTGCGCAAGCTGGCGGGCGGGGCGGTGGACGGGATGTCTCAGTGACACCGCCAGCAATGCAGTCTACCCGTGCGCCGTGTTCGCTATACGCCGCCTCTTCCGGTCCTGCCCGTTGTTCGTGCGCTGGCTGTGCGTGGCGGCGTTGGCGATGAAGCTGCTGGTGCCGACGGGGTACATGATCGCGAACCAGAGCGGCCATATCGCGATCACGCTGTGTCCGGGCGTTGCTCCCACGACCGCCACGTCTGGCGGCATGCACATGACAACACCCGACCATGCCATGTCCGGCCATGCGATGCCGGACCATGATCCGTCCACCAGCCACGGCAAGACAGAGCTTCCCTGCGCATTCTCGGGGCTGTCGGCGCAGGCGCTGGCCAGCGTCGATGCGATCCTGCTGATCGCGGCGATCGCGTTCGTCGTGGCGACCGGCGTGCGCCCGATCCGTCCCCCCGTCCACCCCAGCGCGCCGCATCTGCGTCCGCCGCTGCGGGGCCCACCGACCTTGCTTTCGACTGTCTGATCTGAACCGCGCGTCGCTGGGCGCGCGGTTCGCCACCTCTGTCGACGCGCGTCTGTGTGGCCGCGCGCCTGTCGAAAGCCACTTATAATGTTTGCTACTCCGCCTCCGTTCCGGGCGGCGATGGCCATTGCCCTCGCCGTTCCCGCCTGCGTCGTCGCCTCGCCCGCCACCGCGCAGACCCCCGCCCCCGCCCCCTCCTTCACCGGGGCCGAGTCCGATACGCGCTTCATGATCGGCGACGTCGTCGTCACCGCGCGCAGCATGGCGCGCTCGACCGAAACCATCCTGACCTCGGTCGACATGCTCGGCGGCGACATCGCGCAACGCCAGTCGGTCGACAATGCGTGGGAGCTGTTCGCCCGCCTTCCCGGCGTCGTGCTGACCGACTTCAACCAGGGCACCACGTCCGGCCGCTTCTCGATCCGCGGGTTCAACGGCGAAGGCGAGATCAACGCGGTCAAGCTGACGATCGACGGCATACCCAGCAACGACAATGCCGGCGGCATGACCGGTATCGACATGATCTCCCCGCTCGACGTCGCCGGGATCGAACTGGTGCGCGGCACGTCCGATCCGCGCTGGGGGCTGAACAATATCGCTGGCAACGCCAATATCCTGACGCGGATCGGCGGCAATTATCTCGACGCGCGCCTGATCGGCGGTGCGTTCGGAACGGTCGACGCACAGGCCTCGGCTGGACTGGAGCGCGGCGGGTTCAGCCAGAACTACCTGATCGGCTACCGGCGGACCGACGCGTATCGCGACCATGCCGACCTCGATCGCCTGAATCTCGCGGGCAAATGGTTCTATGATTTCGGATCCACCCGGATCGGCGCGATCGTCCGCCATTCGGTCGCGCACGCGCAGGAGCCGGGCTATCTGACCGATGCCGACGCCGATACCGACCGCACCCGATCCTATGCGGTGTCGGCTACCGATGGCGGCACGCGACGGATCGGCCAGTACAGCCTGCATCTCGACGCCGATCTCGCCGACCCGCTCGCGCTCAGCGTCAAGGGCTATGCCAACAGCCTGCACGACGACCGCTACGTCCGCTACTCCGCAGGCGTCCCGCAACAGCGGCGCCTGACCGAGGAATGGCAATATGGCGCGACCGCCGCGCTGCATTACCACCCCCGCGTCGACTTCCTCCACGCGCTGATGATCGAGGCTGGCGGCGACGTGCAGGTGCAGGACAATAAGAGCCTGCGCTGGCTGACCGACCGGCGCACGCTCACCAGCCAGACGCGCGACCAGAATTTCGGGCTGACCGTCTATGGCGGCTATCTCCAGGCGGTGATCGAGCCGACCGACTGGCTCAAGATCACCCCCGCCTGGCGGATCGACCGAGTCGCGGGCGATTTCACCAATCGCCTGGCGGGCACGACCGCGCCGATCAACGACTATGGCACGATCAGCCAGCCCAAGCTGAGCGTCGCGGTCAAGCCCGTGACCGGCGTCACCGCCTATGCGAATTACGGACGCACCTTCCAGATCGGCGCAGGCTCGGCCTCGTATCTGGTGCCACCACGGACGACCGACGTCGCACCCTCGATCAACGAAGGCTATGAAGCAGGCGTCAAGCTCACGCGCGGGCGCTGGCTCGAAGCGCGCGTCGCATTGTGGCAGCAGACCGCGAGCGGCGAGCTCAAGCGACGGCTGAACGATCCGTCCGGCGATGTCGACAATCTCGGCCGGACACGGCGCCGCGGGATCGATCTGCAGCTCGACCTGAAGCCGGTCCGCACCGTCGCGCTATGGGGCAGCTATTCGCACCAGACCGCGCGGATCGTCACGCCCGATCCCGCCACCCCGTCGCAGGCCGGCAACGCGATCGACCATGTCCCGCAGAACGTCTTCTCGGGCGGGCTCGACGTCACGCCCGACCACAAGGTCCGGCTGTCCTTATGGGGCAACGGCCAGTCGAGCTACGAACTCGATCCCGCCAACACGCAGGGCCGCTACGGCGATTACGTCGTCCTCAATGCCGAGGTCGCGTACAAGCTGACGCCGAAGATCGAGATATCCGCGCAACTGAAGAACCTCGCGAACGAGCGTTACGAGTATGTCTGGTACGACGGTACGCAGCGGCTTCACGCGCCCGCCGATTCGCGGTCGCTGTTCGGTGCGGTCCGGTTGACGCTCTGATGCACCGCCGCCCACCGCTACGCGCCATCGTCCGGCGCGTGCATCTCTCGCTTGGCCTGTCGATCGGCGCGCTGTTCGCGTTCGCCGGGCTGACCGGCAGCATACTCGTCTTCTATCCGGAGATTGACGCAGCGTTGAACCCCGCGTTGCGCGCGGTGCCGGACGATGCGCGCGCCCGCTCCTGGCAGGCAATCGTCGACACGCTCCACCGCGAGCATCCCACCAGGACCGGCGCATGGCGGATCGAGGTGACCGTGGACGGCGGTGCGGTGCCGGTTCGCTATTACCGGCCGAGGGAAACCGCGGACCACGACTTCGCGCCGTTGCTGGCCTGGGTCGACCCGGTCCGCCTAATAACGATCCGCACCGGATTCTGGGGCGATACGGTCGTCACCTGGATCTACGATCTCCATTACCGGCTGCTGCTGGAAAAGCCCGGGGGGTTCGTCATGGGGATCGCAGGCATCGTCATGCTGGCCATGATCGCCAGCGGGATCTGGGCATGGTGGCCCCGCCCCGGCAGCTGGTGGCGCGCGCTCCGTTTCAAGCGCGACGCCGCGCCGCTCCGCCGTCTGTATGACTGGCACAAGCTGATTGGTCTGGGCGGCGCGCTCCTCGTGCTCGTCGTCACCGCTACCGGGGTGATGCTCGACCTGCCCGATCAGACCCGGTTCGTGATTGCGCGCGCCTCGCCGCTCTACCGGACGCCGCCGCTGGCCGTGGTGGCACGCGGCGCGCCCCTGCCGATCGATCGCTTGGTCGCCATAGCCGAACACGTCTTCCCCGGGGCCGCGCTCGCCTGGATCGAGACTCCCGCCTCGCGGACCGGCGCCACGCGGATCAACCTCGCGCAGGCCGGCGAGCCCAGCCGCCGTTTCCCGCGCACCAATGTCTGGCTCGATCCCTATACCGGCGCCGTCCTCGCGACGCGCGACGGTCTTGCCGATACAGGCGGCGACGTCGTGATGAACTGGCTCCACCCGCTCCACGGCGGCGAGGCGCTGGGGCTGACGGGGCGCATCCTGGCCTTCGTCGCAGGCCTCGTGCCGATCGCGCTGTTCGTGACCGGCCTGCTCCGGTGGCAGCGTCGTCGCGAGCGCCGCACGCCGCAAAGGACGATTGGCACTCGCGGCGAACCCGGCTAGCACGACGCGCGAGCAGCCGGTTCGACCGGAGGCTCGCTAGATCGCGTCGGTGCCCTTCGGGGCTTGAAGGGGAATGCGGTGCGGAGGGTTCGCCATCCAATGCCGCAGCTGTCCCTGCAACTGTAAGCGGCGAGCGAAACGCACACGCCCTTCGCGACGAGGGGCAGCCACTGGGTCGACGACCTGGGAAGGTGTGGCGTGGAGCCGTGACCCGCGAGCCAGGAGACCTGCCGGCGTCTGGTCGCTCTCGTCCCGGCCCAGGGGGTGGCCGAGGCACGGTGAACGCCGTCTGAGCGACGACCTTGTGGCGGGGGCCGCATCGACGACGCGCGTCGGCCGCTCATGGCGTCCGGTCTTCCTGCGTCCCGGCCGCATGCGGCAGGTCCCCGTCCTCGTCGGACGCCGGGGAGTTCTGCATGACGACGATGACGATCGATAAGCCCGCCAAGAAGACGTCCGGCAAGCCGGCACGGGTGGCCACGCGCAAACGCATCGGCTGGATGTTCGCAAGCCTGGTCGCGGCCAATATCACCGCCTGGGGCTGGGCGTTCTCGCTGTTCCATGCGCAGCCGCTGATGCTCGGCACCGCGTTGCTCGCCTGGGGGCTGGGCCTGCGCCACGCAGTCGATGCGGATCATATCGCCGCGATCGACAATGTGACGCGCAAGCTCATGCAGGACGGCCAGCGCCCGATCACGGTCGGCTTCTGGTTCGCGATCGGCCATTCGGGGATCGTGCTGATCGCCGCGGTCGCCATCGCGCTCACCGCCAGCGCACTGGCGCAGTTCGAGGCGTTCAAACAGGTCGGCGGCGTGATCGCCACCGTCATCTCCGCGGTGTTCCTGTTCACGATCGCGGCGATGAACCTCGTCATCCTGCGCTCGGTCTGGCGGACCTTCGGCCATGTCCGCAGCGGCGGCGTCTATGTCGAGGAAGACCTCGATCTGCTGCTCGGCAACCGCGGCCTGCTGGCGCGCCTATTCCGGCCGATGTTCCGGCTCGTTACGCGCAGCTGGCATATGGCGCCGCTCGGATTCCTGTTCGGGCTCGGCTTCGATACCGCAACCGAGGTCGCGATCCTCGGCCTGTCCGCAAGCCAGGCCGCGGACGGTCTGTCGATCGGCACCATCCTCGTGCTCCCGATCCTGTTCGCCACCGGCATGGCGCTGGTCGACACGGCGGACGGTGTCGTCATGCTCGGCGCGTATGAATGGGCGTTCGTGAAGCCGATCCGCAAGCTCTACTACAACATCACGATCACGCTGATCTCGGCAATCGTCGCGATCGCGATCGGCGGGATCGAGACGCTGGCGCTGCTGGGTGCCAAGCTCGGCCTGTCGGGGGGCGTGTGGGACCTGGCGGCCGCGCTGGGCGAGAATTTCAACGGCCTCGGCTTTGCGATCATCGGCCTGTTCGTGTTGTGCTGGGTGCTGAGCTTTGCGATCTATCGCTGGAAACGCTTCGACGAGATCGAGGTCGTGCACGGATAGCTGGCGGCCCGGTGAAAAGTCCTTTAGGTCCCACCCCGAGGCTCGGTTTTACCGAACTTCAACAGATCGCGCCGGTGCCCTTCGGGGCTTGAAAGGGAATGCGGTGCGGGAGGATGTCCTCCCAATGCCGCGGCTGTCCCTGCAACTGTAAGCGGTGAGCGAGACGCACAGGCCCTTCGCGAGGAGGGCAGCCACTGGGTCCAAGACCTGGGAAGGCGTGTGTCGAGCTTTGACCCGTGAGCCAGGAGACCTGCCAGCGTAACGGTCGCTCTTGCCTTGATCCAGGGGATGGTCGCGGCACGGTACTCCGTCTGAGCGACGAACGCGTGCGGCCGAAAGGTCGTGCGTGCCTGCGTATGCTCGAAGGAGAACAAGAATGTCGGACCGCTCGCCCACTTTGGCAAAAGTCCCCGTCACCATCGTCACCGGCTTTCTCGGCGCGGGCAAGACGACGCTCATCAGCCACCTGATCCGTAACGCGGGCGGCCGCCGGCTGGCGGTCGTGGTGAACGAATTCGGCACGCTCGGCATCGATGGCGACATCCTCAAGGGTTGCGCGATCCCCGATTGCCCCGCGGAGAACGTCGTCGAACTGGCCAATGGCTGCATCTGCTGCACCGTCGCCGACGATTTCATCCCGACCGTCGAGACTTTGCTCGCACTCGACCCGCGCCCCGATCACATCCTGATCGAGACGTCGGGCCTCGCGCTCCCCAAGCCGCTGCTTAAGGCGTTCGACTGGCCCGCGATCCGCTCGCGCATCACCGTCGACGGCGTCATCGCGCTTGCCGATGCGGAGGCGGTCGCCGCCGGCCGGTTCGCGCCCGACATCGCCGCGCTCGATGCGCAGCGCGCGGCCGATCCGAGCGTCGATCACGAGACGCCGCTCTCGGAAGTGTTCGAGGACCAGCTCGCCTGCGCCGATCTCGTCCTGCTCACCAAGGTCGATCTCGCCGGTCCCGAGGGCGTCGCCAAGGCGCGGGCGGTCATCGCCGCCGAGTCCGCCCGCCCGCTTCCGGTGATCGACCTGACCGACGGCATCATCGACCCGCGCGTGATCCTCGGCCTGAACGCCGCTGCCGAGGACGACATCGCCGCCCGCCCCTCGCATCACGACGGCGAGGACGATCACGAGCATGACGATTTCGACAGCGTCGTCGTCGCGCTGGGCGAGATCGCCGATCCGGCCGAGCTTGCCGCCAGGATCGAGGCGCTCGCCCGCAGCGCCGACATCCTGCGCGTGAAGGGCTATGCCGCGGTCATCGGCAAGCCGATGCGCCTGCTCGTCCAGGCAGTCGGCGCACGCGTCCGCACGCAATATGACCGCCCCTGGCGCGCCGACGAGCCCCGCCGCACGCAACTGGTGGTCATCGCCGAGCATAATCGCATCGACGAGGCCCGCATCAAGGCCGCGCTGGACGCCTGAGGCGCCACGATGCACGTCGTCTTCCGCGAGACCCACGGGCTGGAGGAGAACGCGGTCCCGCAGGATCTCGCGCAATCCCCCGCAGACCTCGTCGTCCTGTCCTTTTCCGACGGCGACCTCGGCGCGTTCGCCGCGGGCTGGCGGCGTGCGGACGCCGCCGGGCGTCGCCTGCCGTCGCTGCGGCTCGCGAACCTGGCGGCGCTCCAGCACCCGCTGTCGGTCGATACCTATGTCGAGCAGACGCTGGCGGGCGCGAAGGGGATCCTGATCCGGCTGATCGGCGGGCGCTCCTATTGGAGTTACGGCCTGCAACAGGTCGAACATCTCGCGCGGGAAAAAGGCATCGCGCTGGCGGTCTTGGCCGCGGACGGCCGGATCGATGCGCGGCTCGATGCCGCCTCGACGATCCCGCTCTCGACGCTTCGCCACCTCGCGAAGCTGTGCGATACCGGCGGCGCGGTCGCGGCGCACGCGGCGCTGGCGCAGTTCGCGCTCGCCGCGGGCTGCTATGCCGGCCCGGTCGCCGGGGTCCGCGCGATCGCCGATGTGGGGGGATGGCAGCCGCAGGACGGCGTGACCTGCCCCGCCGCGTTCGCGCTGACCGCGAAGCGCCCGCGCGTGCTGATCGTCTTCTACCGTTCGTATCTCACCGCGGCCGATCTCCACCCGATCGAGGCGCTCCACGCCGCACTGACCGGACGGGGCTTCGACGTGATCGGGCTGTTCGCGCCCTCGCTGAAAGCGCCCGACGCAGCCGGCTGGCTGGCGCGCTGGGTGGGCCCGCTGGCGCCGGCTGCGATCGTCAACGCCACCGCCTTCTCCGCGCGCGGGGCGACCGAAGCCACGCCGCTCGACGGCGCCGAAGTCCCGGTGTTCCAGATCGCGCTGGCGACCTCCGACCGCGCCGCCTGGGCGGGCGCGACGCGCGGCCTGTCGCCCGCCGACCTCGCCATGCACGTCGTCCTGCCCGAAGTGGACGGCCGCGTGTTTGCCGGCGTCGCCAGCTTCAAGGAAGCCGCATCCCGGGACGGCGATCTCGAATATACCCGCCGCGAACACCACGCCGACCCGGATCGCATCACAGCGATCGCCGCGCGGATCGCAGCATGGACCAGCCTCGCCAGCAAGCCCGTTGCCGATCACCGCATCGCGATCGTCCTGTCGACCTACCCCGGCAAGGCGTACCAGATGGCCCACGCGGTCGGGCTCGACGCGCTGGCGTCGACGCAGGCGATCCTCGCCGATCTCACCGCCGCCGGCTATGCGATCACGCCCGACGACCGCGACTTGGCGACGGCGCGGATTCACTGGCCGCTTGCCGCGTATCGCACGGCACTCGCAAAGCTCCCCGCAGCGCTCCGCCAGGAGCTTCACGACGTTTGGGGCGAGCCTGGCGAAGACTTCGCCTTCACCGCGATCGACGGGGGCGGCGCGCTGATCGCGCTACAACCCGAACGCGGCCGCAGCGAAGACCGCGCGGACGAGTATCACGACCTCTCGCGCTGTCCGTCGCACGCCTATGTCGCCTTCTACCTCTGGCTGCGCGACCGCGGGGTCGACGCGTTGGTCCATGTCGGCGCGCACGGCACGCTCGAATGGCTGCCCGGCAAGTCGGTCGCGCTGTCCGACGGCTGCTGGCCCGAGGCGCTGACGGCGGCGATGCCCGTCATCTACCCGTTCATCGTCAACGATCCCGGCGAGGCAGCCCAAGCCAAACGCCGCATCGGCGCGGTCACGCTCGGCCATGTCCCGCCGCCGCTCGAACGGACGCGAACCGGCGCCGGGCTTGGCCGCCTCGAAGCGCTGCTCGACGAATTCTCCAACGCCGACGGGCTCGATCCCGCGCGGCGTGATCGGCTGCAGCGCGACATTCGCGACGAAGCAACCGCCACCGGCCTCGCCGCGACGCTGGGGCTCGACGCCGCGCAGTCGCCAGCGGACGCGATTACCCGCATCGACACGTTCGTGTGCGACGTGAAGGAAAGCCAATATGGCGACGGCCTGCACATCTATGGCCGCGGCGAGCACGGCGCGGCGGAACGCGCCGGCTTGCTGTCGGCGCTCCAGGGGAAACGCATCGCCTCGGGCCCGTCCGGTTCGCCGTGGCGCGGGCGATCCGACATCCTCCCGACCGGCCGCAACCTGTACACCACCGATCCGCGGGCCGTCCCGTCGCGCGCCGCGCATCGCCAGGGCGTGACGCTCGCCGACGAACTCGTCCGCCGCCATTTGCAGGACCATGGCGACTATCCCCGCACGCTCGTCGTCGACCTCTGGGCGTCGGCGACGATGCGCACCGCGGGCGAGGAGTTCGCGATGGCACTCCATTTGCTCGGTGCGGAGCCCGTCTGGGACATGCAGTCCGACCGCGTGACGGGCATCGAGATCCTCCCGCTCGCCACGTTCGACCGGCCCCGCATCGACGTCACGCTGCGCATATCCGGCCTGTTCCGCGACGCCTTCCCGACGCTGTGTACGATGTTCGGCCAGGCCGTGCGCGCGCTCGGCGCACGCGACGAACCCGCGGACTGGAACCCGTTCGTCGGCAAACCGTCAACGCCGCGCATCTATGGTCCCGAACCGGGCCGCTACGGCCTGAGCATGGGCGACGCCGCCGAGACCTACACGCCCGAGGCGCGCCTTGCTGCCGGCAAGGCGTGGCTGTCGGCCTCCGCCCACGCGTTCGACGACGGCAACGACACCTTCGACCCTATCGGCATCCGCGACCGCGTCGCCGCCGCCGATGCGTTCGTCCACGTGCAGGACCTGCCCGAGACCGACCTGCTCCTCGCGGCAGACTATGCCGCGCACGAAGCGGGCTTCGCCGCCGCGCAATCGGTCGCGGGCGGAAACGCCACGCTCTACCATCTCGACGCGCGCGACCCGAGCCAGGCCGGGGCCCGCCCGCTGAAGGAAGAGATCGCCCGCGTCGTCCACGCCCGCGCGCATCCCGGCTGGGTGGATGGCATGATGCGCCACGGCTTTCGCGGCGGTGCGGAGATCGCCGCGACGCTCGACCATCTCGGTGCGTTCGCGCATCTAGCCGGCGCAGTCCGCCCCGAACTGATCGACCTCTATCACAATGCGACGCTCGGCCGTGACGATGTCCGGGCGTTCCTCGCCCAGGCCAACCCCGACGCGCTCGCGGCGATGCAGGCGCGCTTTGCGGCGCTCCACGCCGCCGGTCTATGGCCGACCCGCCGCAACTCGATCCTCGCGCGGCTCGACCTGCCGGCATGAGCGCGTTCGTCGTCAAGGGCTGGTGCCCCGATGCGTGGCGCCCGATGATGGCCGGCGACGGCCTGCTCGTCCGCATTCGCCCGCCGCTGGGCCGCCTGACCCGGGCGCAAACCATCGGCCTGTGCGCCGCTGCAGCACACCACGGCAACGGCCAGATCGACGTCACCAGCCGCGCCAACCTCCAGATCCGTGGCGTCCACGATGAGTCCTGGCGCCCGTTGATCGACGCCATGCTCGAACTCGGCCTGATCGACCCCGATCCGGTGCGTGAGGCCCGCGCCAACATCCTCGTCGCCCCCGATTGGCGCGAAGGCGACGACACGCACCGCATCGCATCCGAATTGCGCACCCGTCTGCACGAGCTGCCGGAGCTTCCCGGCAAGGTCGGCTTCGCGATTGACGCCGGCGTCGCGCCGATGCTCGCGGACGCATCCGCGGACTTCCGCATCGAACGCGCCGCAAGCGGCCACCTGATCCTCCGCGCCGACGGCCGGGATCACGGCATGCCGCTGTCGCCCGGCACCGAAGTCGACCGACTGATCGCTCTGGCCCGCTGGTTCGTCGACAGCGGCGGCACCGCCAGCGGCCGCATGGCACGGCACCACGCACCGCTACCCGAATGGGCCGCCGCAACGCTCGCCCCCGCGGCTTGCGCACCGCGGCTCGGGCCCGGCCCGCACGCGCTCGGCCTGCCCTTCGGTCGCATCGAAGCGCCAGCGCTGACCCGCCTGCTCGAGGCCGAGCCCGCGATCCGCACGATCCGCCTGACGCCGTGGCATATCGCGGTCCTCGAAACGGAGTCGCCGCTCGCGGCTACACCCGATCCCTCCGCCTTCATCACCACGCCGTCCACGGCGCTGCTCCGCACCGACGCCTGTGTCGGCGCGCCCGCCTGCCCGCAAGCCACGGTCGAGACCCGGACCCTAGCCCGCCGTCTCGCGCCGCACGTCGCCGGCCGCCTCCACGTTTCCGGATGCGCCAAGGGGTGCGCGCGCGGTGGCCCGGCGGACGTCACGCTGACGGGTCGCGACGGCCGCTACGACCTCGCGTTCGATGCGCGCGCCGGCGCCCCCCCTTCCCGCGCGGGGCTCGATACCGCGCAGATCCTCGCCCAGTTCGGAGCCGCCTGAATGCCGTACGCCTATGAAACCGACGGCGCGGCGATCTATCGCCAGTCGTTCGCGATGATCCGCGCAGAAGCCGATCTCGCCCGGTTTTCGCCAGAAGAAGAACCGGTCGCCGTCCGCATGATCCACGCCGCCGGGCTGGTCGGCCTCGCGAAACATATCCGGTTCTCGCCGGCCTTCGCGGTCGATGCGCGCCGCGCGCTGCAGGCGGGCGCGCCGATCCTGTGCGACGCCCGCATGGTCACCGAGGGCATCACGCGTGCCAGATTACCCGCGGACAACCGCATCGTCTGCACGCTCCATGCCCCCGAGACGCCCGATCTCGCGCGCGCGATGGGCAACACGCGATCGGCCGCCGCGCTCGAATTCTGGCGCCCGCGTCTGGCCGGCGCGGTCGTCGCGATCGGCAACGCGCCGACCGCGCTGTTCCACCTGCTCAACATGCTCGAGGACCCGGATTGCCCGCGGCCTGCCGCGATCATCGGCTGCCCGGTCGGCTTTGTCGGTGCGGTCGAATCGAAGGCGGCGCTGTGGACCGACCAGCCCGTCCCCTGCGTCGTCGTCGAGGGCCGGATGGGCGGCAGCGCGATCACCGTGGCGGCGATCAACGCGCTGGCGAGCGGCACCGAATGACCGCGATGCGACCGGGTGGCATGATCCACGGCGTCGGGCTCGGCCCGGGCGCGCAGGACCTGATGAGCGTCCGTTCGGATCGCCTCGTCCGGACTGCGCGCCACGTCGCCTATTTTCGCAAGGCCGGGCGACCTGGGCAAGCACGCAAGATCGTCGACGGCATGCTCCGCGCGGACGTAATCGAATTCCCGATGGAATATCCGGTGACAACCGAAATTCCGGTTTCGGACCCACGCTACAATGATTGCCTGTCGGCGTTCTACAGCCGCTGCATCGACCATCTCGCGTCCCTCGCGCGCGCGGGCGAGGATGTCGTCGTGCTCTGCGAAGGCGATCCGTTCTTCTACGGCTCGTTCATGCACCTCTATACGCGCCTCCAGACGATCGCGCCGGTCGCGGTCGTCCCCGGCATCACCGGGATGTCGGGCGCATGGACCGCGAGCGGCGCGCCGATCACCTGGGGCGACGACGTTCTCACGGTGCTGATGGGCACGCTCCCCGAGGCGGATCTGGTCCGCCGCATCCGCGACACCGACGCGCTGGTGGTGATGAAGATCGGCCGCCACCTCGACAAGCTCCGCCGGGCGGTCGCCGCTGCCGGGCGCGAGGACGAGGCATGGCTGGTCGAATACGCTGCGATGGCAGATCAGCGGGTCACGCGGCTGTGCGATGCCGACGCGATCACGCCCTATTTCTCGATCCTGCTGATTCACGGCCAGGGGCGGCGCCCATGACCGGCTGGCTCGTCATCGCCGGCCTCGGCCCCGGCGATACCGCGCTCGTGACGCCGGAGGTCACCGCCGCGCTCGCCGATGCGACCGACGTCATCGGCTACATCCCCTATGTCGCGCGGGTCGCGCCGCGCGACGGCCTCACGCTTCACCCGAGCGACAACCGCGTCGAACTCGACCGCGCCGCGCACGCGCTCCAACTCGCGGCGGAGGGCCACCGCGTGGTCGTCGTATCCTCTGGCGATCCAGGCGTGTTCGCGATGGCCGCGGCGGTGTTCGAGGCGCTCGAAGCCGGCCCGCCCGAATGGCGCGCGCTCGACATCCGCGTCCTCCCCGGCATCACAGCAATGCTTGCCGCCAGCGCGCGCGTCGGCGCGCCACTCGGCCATGATTTCTGCGCGATCAACCTGTCTGACAATCTCAAGCCCTGGCCACTTATCGAGCGCCGCGTACGTCTCGCCGCCGACGCGGACTTCGCGATCGCCTTCTACAACCCTCGCTCCAAGGCACGTCCCGACGCGCTGATCCGTGTTTTCGAGATTCTCCGTGCGACCTGCTGCGACGAGCGCCCGGTCCTGTTTGCCCGCGCCGTCTCCACGCCTGAAGAAACGCTCCGCATCATCCCGCTACCGGAGGCGCGCGCGGAGATGGCCGACATGCGGACGATGATCATCATCGGTTCCAGTCTCACCCGGATCATCGAGCGTCCGTCAGGCCCACTCCTCTACACGCCGCGATCGGCAGCATGATCGAGCCAGTGCAGCACGTCCTCGGCCGCATGCACCTCGAGCCGAGGCGGCGGGACCGGCCGTGCGATCATGATCACCGGCAGCCCAAGCGCGCGGGCGGCAACGATCTTGGCCTGCGCGCCAGTGCCACCGGCATTCTTGCAGACCATGATCTCGGTCCCGTGCGCTTCCATCAAACAGCGCTCATCCTCGACATCGAAAGGTCCGCGATCGACGACCAGATGATGACGCGGCAATCCCGGCGGACGATCAGGCGTATCGACGAACCGCAGCAGATAGTCATGCTGCGGCTGAACCGAGAACGCATCGACGTGCATCCGTCCGAGCGCGAGCATCACGCGCCGCGATGGTCCAGCCAGCGCCGCGACCGCAGCGTCGATATCGGCCAGCATCGTCCACCGATCGCCCGCGACGGGCGTCCAGGCCGGTCGCGTCAACGCGATGTAAGCGACGCCAGTATGTGCCGCGGCGACGACGGCGGTCGCGCTCATCCGCGCCGCGAACGGGTGCGTTGCGTCGACCAGATGCGTCACCGCGTGATCGCGCAAATATCCGACCAGCCCTTCGAGACCGCCAAAGCCACCGATCCGTACCGGGATCGGCTGCACCTTCGGGCTCGCCACACGCCCGGCATAGCTCAGCACCGCCGCTGTTCCTCGCGCCGCCAGCAATGCCGCGAGCCCGCTCGCTTCGGTCGTGCCCCCCAACACCAGGACGTTCGACATGGCTGATACTCCCTGGCTAACGATCGTCGGAATAGGCGAAGACGGCGCGGCCGGCCTGTCCGCATCGGCAAAGGCGGCGCTTGCGGACGCCGACGTCGTGAGCGGCGCCACCCGGCATCTGGCGCTGCTCCCTCGACTTACGGGCGAGGTCGTCCCGTGGCCAGTCCCGTTCGATGCGGGCATCCCCGGCCTGCTCGGTCACCGTGGCCGGAAAACCGTCATGCTCGTGTCCGGCGATCCGTTCTGGTTCGGCGCGGGCACGTCCATCACCCGCCATCTCGACGCTTTCGAGTGGATCGCGCACCCTGTGCCATCGACCTTCGCCCTCGCTGCGGCACGGCTCGGCTGGCCGCTCGACGACACCGCCTGCCTCGGGCTCCATGCCGCGCCACTCGCACGACTCCGCCGACACATCGCCCCAACCCGCCATGCCCTCGTCCTCGTTCGCGACGGCGAAGCAGTTGCCGCACTGGCACGCTATCTGACCGACCTCGGCTTCGGCGGATCGCGGCTGCACATCCTCGAAGCGCTCGGCGGCCCCCGCGAACGGGTTCGCGAGATGACCGCCGCTGGTCGCGCCTTCGGCGATATCGCACATCCGGTGGCCGTCGGCATAGCCTTCGCAGGCACTGGCGCGGTTCTGCCCCAGGCGTCGGGCCTGCCCGATGCATGGTTCGAGCATGACGGCCAGATCACCAAACGCCCGATCCGCGCCCTGACGCTGTCCGCGCTCGCACCAAAACCGGGCGAAACGCTGTGGGATATTGGCGCTGGCTCCGGCTCGATCGGCATCGAATGGCTGCTCGCCCACCCGTCGACGCAAGCTACCGCGTTCGAAGCCGATCCCGTTAGGGCCGCCCGCATCCAAGGCAATGCCGCCGCGCTTGGTGCCGACCGCCTGCGGATCGTTGAAGGCCGTGCGCTTGACGTCCTCGAGGGCCAAGCCGAGCCCGATGCGATCTTCATCGGCGGCGGGCTGTCGGATGCTCTACTTGAACGGCTCTGGTCGGAGCGCGGGTCCGGCACCCGCCTAGTCGCCAACGCGGTCACGCTCGAGTCCGAGGCGCTGCTGACCCGCTGGCACGGCATGAAGGGCGGCACGCTCCTGCGCATCGACCTTTCCGAGGCCGTGCCGCTCGGCACGCGGCGCGGCTGGCGAGCGAGTTATCCCGTCATGCACTGGAGCGTGATGCTATGATCGTCGCCGGCTTTGGATTTCGCGGCGCGGCAAACCTCGCCGCGCTGCGGGCCGCGCTCGCCCGGGCGCAGGCTGGGCACCCTCTGGTGACGGCGCTGGCGGCGCCGGACGACAAGCTGGCATTGGTCGCGGCGCTCGCCGAAGCGATGGCCGTGCCCGCGATCGCGGTATCGCCGGACGCGGTGCAAGCCCCGCGAACACCGACCCAGTCGATTGCCAGCCTGTCCGCGCGCGCGACCGGCAGTGTCGCCGAAGCATGTGCGCTTGCCGCCGCCGGCCCGGGCGCGCAGTTGCTGGCACCCCGCCATATCTCGCCCGATCGGATGGCGACCTGCGCCATTGCTCGATCGGGCGCCGAAGGACTCGAAGCATGACCGTCCATTTCATCGGTGCAGGCCCCGGTGCGCCAGACCTGCTCACACTGCGCGGGCGCGATCGCATCGCGGGATCGCCGGTCTGCCTCTACGCCGGGTCGCTGATCCCGGCGGCGATGCTTGATCACTGCCCGCCCGGCGCGCGGATCGTAAACACCGCAACCTTGTCGCTCGACGCGATCATCACCGAGATCGTCACCGCGCACGATGCCGGCCACGACGTCGCGCGGCTTCATTCGGGAGACCTGTCGATTTGGTCAGCGATGGGCGAGCAGCTGCGGCGCCTGCGCTCGCTCGGCATCCCCTTCACGATCACCCCGGGCGTCCCCGCCTTCGCCGCCGCCGCCGCCGCGCTGGAGGTCGAACTAACGCTTCCCGAACTCGTGCAGTCGGTGGTGCTGACCCGCACGCCAGGCCGTGCCAGCGCGATGCCGCCCGCCGAGACGCTGACCGCGTTCGCTGCCACCGGCGCGACGCTCGCAATCCATCTATCGGTCCACAATCTTGCCAAGGTGGTGGCAGATGTGACGCCGCACTACGGTTCAGGCTGCCCAGTGGCGATCGTCTGGCGTGCGAGCTGGCCCGACCAGCAGATCGCGCGCGCCACGCTCGCGACGATTGCGGAGGTGATAGCAGACAAGCCCGACCGCACCGCGCTGATCCTCGTCGGTCAAGCACTTGGCGCACGAGACTTTGCGGAGAGCAGCCTCTACGCGGCGGGGTACGACCGCCGCTTCCGACCGCAATCGGCAGACTCGAAGTTCGCAGGACAAAACGTATGACCCCAGGTCTCCTGATCGCCGCCCCCGCCTCGGGCACCGGAAAGACCACCGTCGTGCTCGGACTGCTTCGCGCGCTTCGCGACGACGGTCTTGCGGTTCAGCCGTTCAAGAGCGGGCCGGACTATATCGATCCCGCGTTCCACCGCGCCGCCAGTGGCCGCGCGTCGTTCAACCTCGACAGCTGGTCGATGTCGCTGGAGATGCTCGACACGCTCGCCGCCAAAGCCGACGACGCCGACTTCGCGCTCGCCGAAGGCTCGATGGGGCTGTTCGACGGCGTCGCGAAGGTCGGTGCGACCGGCAACGGTGCCAGCGCCGATATCGCCCGCCGGATGGCATGGCCGATCGTGCTGGTGATCGACGTCTCGGGCCAGGCACAGTCCGCCGCCGCCACCGCGCTCGGGTTCAGCCGCTACGATCCCAGCGTGTCGATCGCAGGGGTTATCCTCAACCGCGTCGCCAGCCCACGTCACGAACGGCTGGCGCGCAGCGGCATGGAGGCGGTCGGGATCCGCGTGTTCGGCTCGCTCCCCCGGCGCGGCGACCTCAAACTGCCGGAACGCCATCTCGGACTGGTGCAGGCGGCCGAGCATCCCGACCTCGACGCGCGGATCGACGAATATGCGACGTTCCTGCGCGCGCATGTCGACATAGCTGCGCTGCGCGATGCTGCAACGGCCGTCGCGCGCAAACCCGACGCTCAGACCTGGATCCGACCGCCGGCCCAGCGGATTGCGCTCGCCCAGGACGCAGCCTTCTCGTTCACCTACGCACACGTCCTCGATGGCTGGCGCAATGCCGGTGCCGTAATCCTGCCGTTCTCGCCGCTCGCCGACGAAACCCCCGCCGCGGACGCCGACCTGGTCTGGCTCCCCGGCGGCTATCCCGAGCTCCACGCCGGCAAACTTGCCGCCGCCGCCACGTTCCGCGCGGGGCTTGCCGAGCACGCGCGCACGCGCCCCGTCCACGGCGAGTGCGGCGGCTATATGACGCTCGGCGAAGGCTTGATCGACGCCGATGGCACGCGTCACCAGATGGCGGGACTGCTCGGCCTCGTGACCAGCTACGCGCAGCGGAAGATGCATCTCGGCTATCGCTACGCGACGCTGCACGCGTCGATGGGCAGCTTCGCGGCGGGCGCAGCACTCACCGGACACGAATTCCATTACTCGACGATCATCGAGCAACCCGATGCGCCACTCGCACACGTGACCGATGCGGAGGACAATGCGGTCCCCGAAACCGGCTCGTATCGCAATCGAGTCACCGGCAGCTTCTTCCACATGATCGCCGCCGCCTCGTGACCGGGTTCGTCTCGTTCGTCGGGTCGGGACCGGGCGATCCCGAACTGCTGACGCTGAAGGCGGTCGCGCGGCTACAGGCGGCGGATGCGGTGCTGTTCGACGATCTGTCGTCCGCGGTGCTTGGACACACGCACGCCGGGGCAGATCTGGTCGCGGTCGGCAAGCGTGCCGGGCGTCCCTCGCCAACCCAGGCGCATGTCTCGCACTTGCTGGTCGAGTACGCGCAGTCGGGTATCCGCGTGGTACGCCTCAAGTCTGGCGACGCGGGCATCTTCGGTCGCCTCGAGGAGGAGATCGTAGCGCTCCGTGCCGCGGGTATCCCGTTCGAGATCATTCCCGGCATCAGCGCGGCGAGTGCCGCCGCCGCCGCCGCCAATATCCCGCTCACCCGGCGCCTGAGCGCCCGCCGCGTCCAGTTCCTGACCGGCCACGACGTCACCGGGGACCTGCCCGAACAGCGCAACATGACCGCGCTCGCCGATCCCGACGCGACCACGGTCGTGTTCATGCCCAAGCGCACCTTCCCCGCGCTGGCCGCCTCGCTGATCGCGCACGGCCTGTCGCCCGATACGCCTGCGCTGATCGCCGAGAATGTCGGCCACCCCGACCAGGCGCTGACCCGATCGACGGTCGCCGAGCTGGCCATTCGGTTGCAGGCTGGCTTCTCCGGCAAGCCGGCGCTCATCCTGTATGGTCCGCTGATGGACGCCGAATGATCGACCTCCAGCTGATCGGAATCGGCACCGGCAACCCCGATCACCTCACGCGCGCGGCGATCGCCGCAATGAATGCCGCTGACCTGATCCTCCTCCCGCGTAAGGGCGATGCGAAGTCCGACCTGATCGATCTGCGCCGGACGATCTGCGCCGACGTGTTGATCAACGCGATACACGTCGTCGAATTCGACCTCCCCGAGCGCGACGTCGACGCGTCCTATCTTGACGCCGTCGACCGATGGCACGACGCGATCGCCACCGCCTGGGCCGACCAGATCACGCGGCATCTTCCGAACGGCGGCTGCCTCGCGCTGCTCGTCTGGGGCGATCCTTCGCTCTATGACAGCACGCTGCGGATCGCCGCTCGGCTGCGTGCGGACGGCCTGCCGATGACGGTGACGGTCGTCCCCGGCATCACCAGCCTCCAGGTGCTGACCGCCGCCCATTCGATCCCGCTCAACGACCTCGCCGCCCCCGTGCTCATCACGACCGGCCGGCGCCTGCGCGAGGGCGGTTGGCCCGACGGGATCGATACGCTCGCGGTGATGCTCGACGGGGCATGCGCGTTTCAAAAGTTGGACCCGGTCGGCGTGACGATCTGGTGGGGAGCCTATCTTGGTATGCCGCACGAAGCGCTCGCCACCGGTCCGTTAGCAGAGGTCGCGGCGCGGATCGTAGGCACGCGCGCAAGGTTGCGGGCCACACACGGCTGGATAATGGACACCTATCTGCTGCGCAGAACGCCGATCTGCGAATGACCGCCGACACGCCGCCGGTGTTCGAGGCCGACTTCGCCACGCAGTTCGACACACTGCTCCGCTGGCGCCGCGACGTCCGCCATTTCCTGCCGAGCCCGATCGCCGACGCCGATCTGGAGGCCTTGTTCGACACCGCTGCGCTGGCGCCGTCGGTCGGCAATGCGCAGCCATGGCGCTTCGTCCGCGTCCGCTCGGCATGCCTGCGCACAGGCCTCACCGATCATGTCGAGGCCGTCAACGCACGCGCGGCCGCGGCGCAGCCCGACGAGGATCGTCGTGCGCGCTATGACAGCCTGAAACTTCATGGCCTCCGCGAAGCCCCCGAGATCGTAGCCGTCTTCTCCGACGAATCGCCGATCGCCGGCCACACGCTCGGCCGCGCGACGATGCACGAGACACTGCGCTATTCCACGGTGATGGCGATCCACACACTGTGGCTCGCCGCCAGACTCCGCGGGATCGGCCTTGGCTGGGTCTCGATCGTCGATCCGACCGCGGTCGCCGCGATGCTCGACGTCCCGCAAGACTGGACGCTGATCGCGGTCCTGTGCCTCGGCTATCCCGAGCATCCGTCAATCGTGCCGGAACTCGAACGACGCGACTGGCAGTGCCGCGAACCCATTGCCGACCGGATCATCGAACGCTGATGCGCCCGACGATCCGCCCCCGTCGGCTCAGAAGGCGACCTTAAACTGGCCGCCGATGATCCGCGGCTCGTTGATCATGCCCGTCAGGTTGTTGAAATCGATCGCGCTGATGCTGCGATACTGGTTGGTGATGTTGCGCACGAACGCGCCGACCTCATACCCCTGCGGCGATTTATAGCCGATCTTCAGACCGCCCTCGAGCGACGACTTGCCCCTGAACTCGACCGCTTCGTACAGGAAGAAGTTGACGCGGCTGCGATACACCCAGTCGGTATAGGCATAGACTTCGCCGCCATTGGCCAGCGGGATCCCGTAGCGCGCGGTCCAGTTGGCGATCCAGCGCGGCGCCTGCGGCAGGTCGTTGCCGTCGATCACTGCAAACCCGTTCACGATCGGATCGCGCACGGTGCAGGTCGCGCAGAACCCCACGCCGATCGAACGATCGCGGATTTCGGTGAAGTTGTAGCTGCCGCTCGCGGTCAGCGACAATTCGGGCACCGGCCGCGCCTCGAACTCGCCCTCGACGCCATAGCCGATTGCCTTGTTCGCGCTGATCAGACGTGCCGAATTGCTGTTGCCGCCGACGGCGGTGATCTGCAGATCCTTGGTGCTGTACCAATAGGCGTCGAGCGAAAAGTTCACCTTTCGATCGAGCAGCGTGCCCTTGAACCCACTCTCGCCCGAGAAGGTCGTCTGCTTGGGCGCGGTGCTCTGGACGCTGCCGAACGTCACGCGGTCCTGGATCGCCGGGCCCTGATAGCCGGTCGCGAGCCGCGTATAGACGTTGATCGCCGGAGTCAGCTCATAGGTCGCGCTCGCGTCCCAGGTCACGTTCGAGCCGCGGACCACCGCGCGTGCCGGCAGCGTGTCGCTGATCCCCGTGCCGGGGATCGGTGCGGTGACCAGGTCGTTGCGATAGTCATGCGAGTAGCGGACGCCCGCGCGCAACGTCAGCACTTCGGTCGGCTTGGCCTCGATGGACGCGAAGGCGCCGTAATTCTCGTTGCGATTGTCGTGGAAAACGTCCTGCGTCAGGTCGGTCGCACGCGATCCGGTGCCGCCGAACGCATAGTCATATTGGTGATAGCGCAGCGTCTGGTGGAAATAATACAGCCCGCCCTGGAGCCGGATGCCGTTCATGTCCTCGCTGGCATAGCGCAGCTCCTGGCTGAACTCCTTGGGCTTGGTGAGGCCGCCGGTGTTCGAGGGGAACAGCCCGACGCCGATCGCGCCGATCGTCCCGCCGGTGAACGGATAGCTGTTGCCGCCGTCGACATCGCCGGTGCTCTCGACCTTGGCCTGTTCATAGCCGGTGACCGAATAGAAGGTGCCGATGCCGTCGAGATGATAGTCGAGCCGCAGGTTGGTGCCCCATTGCGTCAGGCTCTGGCTGGTATAGCCGTCGAGCGTGGCGTGCTTGGGGTCGAAGCCGGTGTTGAAGTCGTTGGTGCCCGGCTTGAACAGTCCTGCGCGGAAGATACGCGGCGAGCCCGTCAGGTCACGGACGTGCACGTTCAGCAACGCATTGAAATCGCTGCTGGTATAGCCGAGCTGGAAGCGGCCGGCGACGTCGCGATAGCCTTCGAGCTTGCGGTCGGCATTGCCCGTCGTGGAATCGTTGGTGACCCAGTCGTCGCGCGACTGGATCAGGCCCGATGCGCGGAACGCGAAGCCGTTGCCGATCGGCAGATTGATCGCCGCCTCGCCGTTGATCGTGTTGTAGGTCGCCCAGGATCCCGTCGCGTAGCCCGACACCTTGTCCGGGTTCGGCTTGGCGGAATCGATCTTCACGACGCCCGCCGGCGTGTTGCGCCCGAACAACGTCCCCTGTGGGCCGCGAAGGACCTCGACGCTCTGCAGATCGAACACGGGGAACGACTTCAGCATCGGATTTTCGAGCGCGACATCGTCATACACCACCGACACCGGCTGTGCGGCGTTCGGATCGAAATCGGTGTTGCCGAGCCCACGGATGTAGAAGCGCGGGAAGGTGCGGCCGAACGACGACTCGACCTGGAGGCTCGGCGTGCGGCCGGCGAGGAACCGGATGTCGAGACCGCTCGAGTTGAGTACGTCGAGCTTCTCGCCGCTGATCGCGGTGACCGCCAGCGGCACGTCCTTCGACGATTCCTGCCGGCGGGTCGCGGTGACGACGATCTCACCTACGCCCTGCTCGGCGACGGGATCGGCGACGGCCTGGCCAGCCGCCACTTGATCCTGCCCCCCCTGATCCTGGGCGGCGGCAGGCGCGGCGAAGACGAGCAGCGGCGCGCTGGCGGCGAGCAGGCGGGCGATGGCAGACGTACGAACGGGCAAGCGAATCATGGATGGTCCCCCCTTGGGTTTCGAACATCCTCCGGCGTCGATCCGTGTGCCCCGGATCTGTCGTGGATCGGTAACACCGCTGTAACGCGCTGCAATAGGCGGGATCAGGCTGGGTGTGCTTTTACCGGCCACCGCGACATCTTTGCGCCACTCCGCGACGGTCGCCTCAGCGCCCGACGCGCCGCATGTAGAACGTGCGCATCGCCGTCTCCATCTTTGCCCGGTCGACGCGCAGCACGACGGTCTGCGCGCGTTCGCCCAGATGTGGCCGGTACGCCTCCTGCCACGACAACGTGTCGCCATATCCCGCGGTCTGGCTGGTGTCGAAATCGATGTAGAGCGTCTCGGCGCGCGTGACGATCGCGGGCTCAAGCCAGACCATCGCCGCGATCTCGTCCCACATCGGAAACCCCGGTTCGAGCCCGCTCTGGAACGTATCGGTGAGCGTGCTGTGCGCAGGCTTCAGGCTGTCGAGGAAGCCCCGAGTCCACTGCGTCCCGGTCGACGGATCGATCGGGACCATCGTGACCTTCGGCCAGGCACCATGCGCCATGATCCGCGCCGCCTCGGGATCCCAGCGGATGTTGAACTCACGCCGCGGCGTGTCGAGAAAACCACGCGCGAACGCAGCGGCTGCCGGCGTGTCGAGCGCCTGCTGCGGGCTGAGACTGCCCCCCATATACACCAGCTCCTTCACGTTCGCGGCAAAGCTCGGGTCGAGGCTTTGCGCGATCGCGATGTTGGTCATCGGCCCGGTCGCGAACAGCGTAATCTCGTGCGGATGCGCGCGCACCATCCGGACGAGAAACGCCGCGGCGATCTCGCTGCTGGGCTTGATGACGGGATTGCCGATCGACAGGCTCGGCACGACCGCGGGCGACGGCACGCCCAATCCCGACCCGCGCGCAACCGCCGGCGCTGGGTCGGTCCAGGGTCCCTTGAACTCGAGGCGGCCGTACAGCCCCTCCCACCGCGCGGTCGCGGCTTCGTTGTTGAGCAGCGGATAGGTCGCACCGGGCACCACCGGGACATCGGACCGGTTGAGGATCTCGACCGTCCGCAACGCATACGCTGTGGCGGTATCGCGCCATACCGATCCGCTGGTCGTGGTAATCCCAAGCACATCGACGTCGGGCGCCTGCAGCAGCAGCGCCGGCACGCCATTCAACCCGACGACGTCATCGTCGATCAGCACCAGCCGCCTGGCCGGCGCCACCTTTGCGATCGACGCCGCCGGCGCGGTAAGCACAACGATCGTGCAAAGGCAAAGGGCGGCAACGAATCGGCGCATCGGGCTATTCCTGACTATGGACCCGTCCCGTCCGATGGAACGGTCCGCACCTTGGCCGTCTTTCTCGGCCGGTCAGCGACAATCCGTCAACCGAGCATATCTCCTAGCTCGTCGCGGCATTGACGCGCGCGGCGAACTCGGCGGCGGTAAACGGCTTGGTCAGCACCTGCATTCCGTGCGCCAATTGCCCAGCGCCGACCGCGGCGTTGGCGGCATAACCGGTGACGAACAGCACCGGCAGGTCGGCGCGGATGTCCCGGCATGCATCGGCAACTTGGCGGCCGTTCAGTCCACCGGGCAGCCCGACATCGGTGATCAACAGATCGATCCGCTCGGTCTGACTGGCCGCGTACTGCATTGCGTGGAGTCCCGCTGGGCCATCTTCGACCGCGATCGTGCGATAGCCCATATCGCCGAGAATGTCGGTAATCAGCGCGCGCACCGCGGGTTCGTCCTCGACGACGAGCACGGTCTTGTCATGCAGCGCGTCGGGCTCGACGAGCGTAGCCGACATCGCGTCGTCAGAGGTTTCGATCGGCGCTGCGACGCCCAGATACCGCGGCAAATAGAGACAGACGGTCGTGCCCGCGCCGACCGCAGAGCGAATCCGCACCTGCCCGCCAGATTGTCGGATGAAGCCATAGATCATCGAGAGGCCGAGCCCGGTACCCTGCCCGATCGGCTTGGTCGTGAAGAACGGTTCGAACACGCGCGCGATCACCGCGTCGGACATGCCGGTGCCGGTGTCTGTGACAGCCATCGTCACGTAATCGCCCGGCGGCAGATCCTCGACCGTCGCGCTGGCGTCGAGGGTGACGTTGCTCGCCGCGATCGTGAGCCGCCCGCCTTCAGGCATCGCGTCGCGCGCGTTGATGCACAGGTTGAGCAGCGCATTCTCGAGTTGCGGCGCATCCGCGAGCACCTCCCAGAGATCGGCCGCGGTCGCGACCTGCACCGCGATCGCCGGGCCCAGCGTGCGGTCGATGATGTCCGTCATCCCAGCGATCAGCGCGGCCGCATCGACTGACTTCGGCGCTAGCGTCTGACGCCGCGAGAACGCGAGCAGACGCTGCGTCAAGGCCGCTGCGCGCGTCGCGCCCGACTGCGCCATCTCGAAATAGCGATCGAGCTGATCGTAGCGGCCTTGCTGCAGACGCAGCTTCAGCAGTTCCAGTCCACCGCTAACTGCGGTCAGCAGATTGTTGAAATCATGCGCCAATCCGCCGGTCAATTGGCCGACGGCCTCCATCTTCTGACTCTGCCGCAACGCCTCGCGAACCTGCTCGAGTTCTTCGTCTGCCCGCACGCGGGCAGTAACGTCCGTAACGACCTGGAACGCGCCGATCCGCGCGCCGGACTCGTCGTACAACGTGTTGAACTTAATCTGATAATGGCTGCGCGGCGTGCCGAATGCGGCAGTCGTCGTAAATTCCTCGCCGGCCAGCGCGCGCGACCAGATTGCTTCGACCCCGGCGCGTTCCTCAGAACCTTCGCCGAGAACATCGAGGAGGTGGTCGCCCACTTTGGGTATCACACCGAAAATCCGTAAAAATTCGGCGGCGCCCGCCTGGTTCAGCGCGAGCCACCGATAGTCCGGCCCGACGACGTGGACGAACGCGTCGGTCGTCTCGAAGATGCTGGCGAACAGGTTCCGCTCGGCGGTGCGCTCTTCGACGCGGCGTTCGAGAGTCTCGTTGAGCGCACGCACTTCTGTCAGCGCCGCGGTCAGATCCGCCTGGCTCTGCGCCAGCGCTGCATCGGACAGCACCCGCGCAGTCGTCTCGTTGGTGAAGATGAACAGCCCGGCGACACCACCATCGCGATCGAGGATGCGCGAGTAGGAGAAGCTCCACCACGTATCCTCAGCCCCGCGATCGGTCGCCAGCTTCCACGGCAGATCGACATAGCGCGTACTGTTTCCCGCCAACGCCGCGTCAATGATCGGCGTCGCCTGATCGAGCCCATCAGCCCAGACCCGATCGAACCGCTCGCCCATCGCCCACGGCAAGCGCGGGCCAAGCAGGGGAAAATACGCGTCGTTGAAGAAAAAGAAGAGCTCCGGCCCCCAGCACAGGATCATCGATTCGGGTGAGTTGAGCACCAGGCTGAGCGCGGTACACAGCGCGTCCGACCAGCCCGACGGATCGCCGAGCGGGTGCGCATGCCAATCGCGTGCGCGGATCATTGCCGCCGCCTCGCCGCCCCCGTTCAGAAACTCGGCCGTCGAAAACTCGTGGCCGTGCGGTGAGTTGGAGGACGTCGTCATGCTTTAGCCCATAATCGCGAAACCCGGCGCTGGGGAGTGCGATCGTGGCGCAATCGACTGCCAAACCCGTCTCCCCTTGAAATCATTTCGGTGCCCGTCCAACTCCCGATCATAAATTCCAGCGAAAGCCGTTCCGCATCATGACCACCGACACGCCGATCGAACCCGAAACGCACGCTCCTACCCCTGCCCCTGCCCCTGCCCCTGCCCCTGCTGCAACGCACGCGTTCGAGGCGGACGTCGCGCGCTTGCTGCACATGATGGTCCACTCGGTCTATTCGGATAAGACCGTATTCCTGCGCGAACTGATCTCGAACGCCGCCGATGCGTGCGAAAAGCTGCGCTATGAAGCGTTGAGTGCGCCCGAATTGATGGCCGACGAGTCCCGCACGCAGATCACGATAACGCTCGATCCCAGTGCGCGCACGCTGACGGTCGAGGACAATGGCATCGGCATGACCGCCGACGACATGGCCGAGGCGCTCGGTACGATAGCACGCTCGGGCACGAAGGCGTTCATGGACCGGATCGCCGCCAGCAGCGGCAGCGCAAATACCGGCAGCGATGGCGCACAGCTCATCGGCCAGTTTGGCGTCGGCTTCTACTCCGTGTTCATGGTTGCCGAAACAGTCGACGTCGTTTCGCGCCGCGCCGGCGCCGACACCGCGTCGGTCTGGTCGTCGGACGGGCTGGGTACCTACAGGATCGCGATCGTCGATACCGCGGACGCACCGCCGCGTGGGACCCGGGTCGTTCTTCACCTGCTCGAAGACGCGACGACGTTCACCGACCGCTACACCGTTGAGCGGCTGATAAAGGACCAGTCAGGGCATGTCCCCGTCCCCATCGTCATGCGCGAGACCCCCGATGCCGAGCCCGTCGAAATCGCCGATGGCGCAGCCTTGTGGACCAAGCCCAAGACCGACATCACGCCCGAGGACTATGCCGATTTCTATCGCAGCGTCTCCGGCCAGTTCGACGAACCTGCGGTAACACTCCACTACCGTGCAGAAGGCTTGCATGAATATTCGGTGCTCGCGTTCGTGCCGGGCGCCAAACCGTTCGACCTGTTCGATCCCGACCGCAACGGCCGGATGAAGCTGTACGTCAAGCGAGTCTTCATCACCGACGATGCCGAGGTCCTGCCGCGTTATCTCCGCTTCATGCGCGGGCTCGTCGATTCGTCCGATCTGCCGCTTAACGTCTCGCGCGAGATGATCCAGGAAAGCCCGATGCTCGCCGCGATCCGCAAGGGCGTGACCGGGCGCGTGCTCGGCGAACTCGACAAGCTCGCGACCCGCGATCCAGAAGCGTATGCGAAGATCTGGGAGAATTTCGGCGCGGTCCTGAAGGAGGGGCTCTACGAAGACTTTGAACGCCGCGATACGCTGCTCAAGCTCGCCCGTTTCAAAACCACCACGTCGGCCGGTGCATGGCGTTCGGTCGCGGACTATGTCGCGGCGATGAAGGAGAACCAGACCGCGATCTATTATGCGGTCGGCACCGACCTCGACCGCCTCGAAGCCTCGCCACAACTCGAAGGGTTCCGTGCGCGCGGGATCGAAGTGCTGCTGCTACCGGACTCGGTCGACGGATTCTGGGTGACGGCAGGAATCGATCATGACGGCAAACCCTTCAAGTCGGTCACGC
Source organism: Sphingomonas sp. Leaf34 (assembly GCF_001421805.1). Classification (GTDB taxonomy): domain Bacteria; phylum Pseudomonadota; class Alphaproteobacteria; order Sphingomonadales; family Sphingomonadaceae; genus Sphingomonas. The sequence continues at coordinate 446,373 of NZ_LMLC01000002.1, forward strand.
AGGGCGCCGCCGATCTTGGGCTGATCCCACTCGTCGATGGCGCGGCCGCACCGACCGCGGACGCCACACCCGAAGTCGCGGACTTCATCACCTTCGTGAAGACCACGCTCGGCGACGCGGTATCCGACGTTCGCGCGTCCGAACGGCTCACCGACAGCGCGGTCTGCCTCGTCGCTGCGGACAGCGGGATGGACCGTCAGCTTGAACGCATCCTGGCGGCAAGCGGTCAGGCGATGCCCGCCGCCAAGCCGGTGCTCGAGATCAACCCGCGCTCGGCGTTGATCGCCAAGCTGGCGGCGCTGGGCGGGGACGAGGCCGATCTGCGCGAAGACGCCGCGCATCTCCTGTTCGACGAAGCGCAGATCGCCGACGGCGAGCGCCCGGTCGACGCGCGTGCGTTCTCCGCGCGTCTCGCGCGCTTGTTCACGCGCGCGCTCGGATAAGGCTGACGAAACGGAGGGAGACGCGGCGGCCGGGTCGCGCCCCCTCTCAGCTGCCCGCGACGCCCCGTCCGAAGAGCGGGCGTTCGCGCTTGCCGGCAGGTGACCGTCACGGTCGTCGCGCGTTAGCCAGGGCTCGACGATATCCAGCCTTAGCGTCAAGATCGCGCGAAACGGCGCAGCGCGATCCGGGTCAGGCCAGCCAAAGTCCGCGTCGTCCGGCGCCGCGTCCTCGGCTGCCGACGCTGACCGCAAAAACCTGCGCGGATACGGGTCCTCCCGCAAACGGTCAAAGCTTGGAAATGACTAGGATGGCGAGGAAAGCGGCCGATCTGCTGGCAGGAAAATCGGGGCGATAGCCAGCATCGCGCGGCTGCTTTCGCCAAGACGATTAGGATTGTGCACGAACCGTCTTCGAACAGGCATGGGTCCACGATGTCCGACACCGTCGGCGTGCCGAGCTAAACCGGGCCGGCTGGCCGAGCGAAATGGACCAAAAGTGCGCGAGCCCGTGGCCTTCGTACCTGTTTTCCGGGCGATACTATGGTGGCCCTGGCGCGCCATGCTCTCGGGCAGCGCGATGCTCAACACGCAATGCGCTTTTACGTCTCAGCCCGCTTTCTGCGCGGTTCCGAAAGCTGCGCATTCGTCCCGTTCAACGGGCAACGCGTGCATGGACGCATGCTTACGCGGTAGCGTGGGTGATGCCTTTCCCCAAAACCACGATTCGTCACCTCAGCTATTTCGTCGCGCTGGCCGAAGCGGGCAGCTTCACGCGCGCGGCCGAGCGTATGGGGGTTTCGCAGCCGTCGCTCTCGCAACAGATCCGCGCGCTGGAAACCATCGTCGGCGCGGCTCTGTTCGAGCGCGGCGGCCCCGCGATCCTGACCCCGCTGGGCCGCGACCTGCTCGACCGGGCACGGCGCATCCTGCTCGATGTCGTCGATCTCGAGGATTTCAGGGCGACTTCGGCAGATCCCTTGGTTGGTACGATCCGGCTGGGCGTCTCGCCGACGCTCGGCGCGTATCTGATGCCAGCGCTGGTCGCGCGATTGCACCGCGAGCATCCCACGCTGCGCGTCCATGTCCGCGAAGGCCTGCCGCCCGCCCTCGCGTCCGGGCTCGCCACCGGCATCCACGATCTGATCCTCGCACAACTGCCCGTGACGGGCGGCGCGTTTCACAGCGAGCGGCTGTTTCGCGAACCGCTCTATCTCGCGATGGCGTCCGATCATCCGCTGGTGGCGAAGACGATCATCGCGCCATCCGATCTGCGCGGCACCAGCCTGTTGACGCTGCAGCCCGAATATCGACTGGCCGAACAGGTCGCGGCGATCGCGGTCGATGTCGGCGCCAGCGTGATGCGCGACTATGAAGGGACCAGCCTTGATGCGATCCGCCAGATGGCGGGCATGGGCATGGGGCTTGCCCTGCTCCCCGAACTCTACGTCCGGCAGGAAGTGCGCGAGGGCGACGACGTCGTCGTGCGGCCGATCAAGGGCAGCCGCTATTACCGGGACATCGGATTGCTGTGGCGACAGGGTGCCGGGCGCGCGCCGGCCTATGGCTTGATCGCAGGGTTGCTACGCACTGTTTTTGCATAGGATTTTCCTATCGGTCGCATAAGGCCCGCTGCATTGTCCTAATGGCCTGGATGGGAGATACTTATCTTCGATCAGACACGAGGGGCATATGGCAGGCGAGCACATCGGATGGCGTTCAGCGGCCGGGTGGCTGGCGGAGACCGTCGGGCCCGACATGCCCTATGTCCGGCTGACGATGGTCTACGGCGTCGCGATCAGCCTGTTGTCGCTCGCCACGCCGATCTCGGTGCAGCTGCTGATCAACAGCGTCGCCAACACCGCGATGCCAGCCCCGTTATGGACGCTCGCGGGCCTGTTGCTCGGGCTGTTGCTGGTGGTCGCGGGGCTGAGCGCGATGCGGTTCTGGATGATGGCGCTGTTCGAGCGGCGGCTGTTCGCGCGCATCGTCGCCGAGATCACCGTCCGCGCGGTCCATGCGCAAAACCCGTTCTTCGCCGACCAGAATCGCGGCGACCTGTTCAATCGCTATTTCGACCTTGTCGTCGTGCAGAAGGCGGTGCCGAGTCTCGTCATCGGCGCGTTCACGATCATCCTGCAATCCGCGGTGGGGCTGATCGTCACCAGCTTCTACCATCCCCTCTTCCTCGCCTTCAACGCGATCCTGCTGCTCGTCATCCTCGTGATCTGGCTGATCTGGTCGCGCGGCTCGATCCGCTCGGCGGTCGCGCTGAGCCACGCCAAGCACGAGGCCGCGCACTGGCTGGAAAGCGTCGGCGCGTCGAACGGCTTCTACAAGTCGAGCCGCCATTTCGATTTCGCGATGGACCGGTCCGAAGCCGTCACTGCCACCTATGTCGAGCGCCACCAGCGCTATTTCCGTTACAGCTTCACGCAGACGGTCGCCTTCCTGCTGCTCTACGCCTTTGCGAGCGCCGCGCTGCTGGCGCTGGGCGGCAACCTGATCCTGAGCGGTGAATTGTCGATCGGACAGCTGGTCGCGGCCGAACTGATCCTCGGCGGCGTCTTCTACGGTGTGTCGCAGCTCGGCTGGTATCTCGATTCGCTCTACGACATGGTCGCCAGCGCGGAGGAATTGTCGCTGCTCTACGCGATCCCGCAGGAGAGCGCGGTCGCCGCTGAAGGACAATCCCCTGGCGATGGCGCGGTGCGGCTCGACCGTGTCGTGACCGAGGGCGCACGTTTCGATTTCCAACTCGCGGCGGGCGAACAGCTCGTCACGCGCGCGGACGGCGGGGCCGAGCGGCTGCTGGCGCTGGTGCTCAAGCGCCATGTCATGCCCGAGCGCGGGCTGGTCCTGGTCGGCGGCGCCGACATGGCGACGTTCGACATGTATCTGCTGCGATCCGAGGTGATGGTGCTCGACCGGCCGAGCATCGTCGAGGTCACGATCCGCGAATATCTGACGCTCGCCGCCGCCGCATCGACCTCCACGGTGATGCTCGACGCGCTCGAGACGGTCGGCTTGCGCGACCGCGTCGTCGGCTTGCCGCACGGCCTCGACACGCCGCTGGCAGCCTCCGGCTATCCGCTGTCGATCGGCGAGGTCATGGCGCTGAAGCTGGCCAATGCGCTGCTGGTGCGCCCGCACGTGCTGATGCTGTCGCAGCTCTACGATCTGATCCCGACCAGCCGCCTTGCCGAGGTGCTGCGCCAGCTCAAGGCAGCGGGTACGACGGTCCTGCTGTGCACCGGTCGCCCCGAGGATATCGTGCTCGACGGGTGGTTCCATCTCGAACCCGATCGCCAACGCCGCTTCGACAGTTGCGCGGCGCTGGTCGCCGCGACTCAGCAGGGAGGCGGCCATGCCGTATAAGCCCGATCGCCTCGCGCATTTCCGGACGCTCACCGCGATGCGGGCACCACGGGTGGCGTCGGCGGTGGCGTGGATGCTCGTGCTGGGCATCGCGATCGCCGCGGCGATCATGGCGCTGGTCCCCTGGGTGCAGACCGCCAGCGGCACAGGGCAGGTTATCGCGCTCGATCCCGGCGACCGCCAGCAGCAGGTGACCGCGCTGGTGCCGGGCAAGGTCGAGCGCTGGTACGTCCAGGACGGCCAGCATGTCGCGCGCGGCGATCCGATCGCGCGCGTCGTCGATCTCGACCCCGACCTGCTCTCGCGGCTGGGGGCCGAGCGCGCGCAGGTGCAGGCGGAAATCGCCGCGATCCAGCAAAGCCGCGCGGTCGCCGGAATCGACGTCGCGCGCACCGGGCAGTTGCTCGCCGAAGGGCTCGCTGCCCGCCGCGATTACGAGCAGACGCAGATCAAGGTCGCCGACGCGGGTGCCAAGCTCGCCGAGGCGCGCGCGAAACTCAACCGGATCGACATCCAGCTCAACCGCCAGTCGGCCCAGCTGGTGCGCGCGCCGCGCGACGGCCGCGTCCAGCAACTGAATGCGGCGAGCGGCAGCGCGCTGGTGTCGCCCGGTACGGTGCTCGCGGTGATCGCGCCCGAGCGCGTCGAGCGCGTGGTCGAGCTGTACGTCGATGGCCGCGACATGCCGCTGATCCGTCCCGGTCGCCCGGTGCGGCTCGAGTTCGAGGGCTGGCCCGCGATCCAGTTCAGCGGCTGGCCGTCGGTCGCGCAAGGCATGTTCGACGCGCGCGTCCGGATGATCGACCCCAATGCCGCCCCCGACGGCACCTTCCGCATCCTGGTCGAACCGCGGCCGGGCAAGCCGGGCTGGCCGACCGCCAACTTCGTCCGCCCGGGCGGCAAGGTGCGCGGCTGGGTGCAGGGCGAAACCGTCCTTGTCGGCTACGAACTGTGGCGCCAGCTCAACGACTTCCCGCTCGAATTCGGCCAGCGCGGCGCGACATCCAAGGCGCAGCCCAAGCCGCCCGCCAAGCCCAGCGCGGACGAAACCGGCAAGGACGGGGACGCCAAGAAATGACGCGGGTCCCCCCTCTTCTTAGCGTCGCTTTCCTGCTCGTCCTGATGGCACCCGCCGCCGCGTCCGCGCAAACCACGCCGCTGACGCTCGACGAGGTGCTGCGTTCGTCCGCGCGGTCCGCGCCGCAGATCGTCGAGGCGCTCGCCAAGGTGCGGCAGGCGGATGGCCGCGCGCTGTCCGCGGAGGGGGCGTTCGACACCGTGTTCGACGTCGACTCGAAGTCGCGCGTAGCGGGCTATTATGACGGCACCGTCGTCGAGGGGCGAGCGACGCGACCGCTCACCGGCAATGGCGGCTATGTCTATGGCGGCTACCGTGCGTCGCGCGGGACGTTCCCGGTCTATGAGGACCAGGCCTATACCAACAAGCTGGGCGAGGCGAAGGTCGGCGCGCTGTTCGCGCTGCTGCGCGACCGGGTGATTGACGAACGCCGCACGCGACGGACCATCGCCGGTACCGAGATCGACGTCGCGCGGTTCGAGGCGGAGATGGTCGCGGTCGGCGTGCAGCGGCGCGCGGTCGACGCCTATCAGGCCTGGGTCGCGGCGGGCCTCCGCCTGCGCGCCTATCGCGACCTGCTGAACCTCGCGGAGCGGCGTCGCAGCGCGATCGGCCGGCTCGTGACGCTCGGCGCACGCCCCGAGATCCTGCTCGTCGAGAACGACCAGAACCTCGTCCGGCGTCGAGCGCTGGCGGTGCGCGCCGAGCAGGATGTCGCTGGTGCCGCCAATGCGCTGTCGCTCTATCTGCGCGACGAGGCGGGTGCGCCCGTGACGGTATCGGACGATCGCATGCCCGCGGGTGCCGGTGCGCTCGCCGCGCTGTCCGTCGCGGCGACGCGGGCGGGGCCAGTCGAGCGCCCCGACTATCGCGCGGTGCTCGCGCGGATCGAGCAGGCGACGTCGCGACTGGCGCTGGCGGAGAACGACCTGTCGCCCCGGCTCGACCTGCGCGGCGAGGTCGGCAAGGATGTCGGTGCGGTCGGCCTGGGTGGCCCCAACCGGACCCCGCTCGAGGCTGCGATCGGTTTCCGCTTCAGCGTGCCGCTGCAAAACCGCGCCGCCAAGGGCCGCGTCGCAGAGGCGCGTGCCGAGATCGACGCGCTTGGCCAGCGCGGTCGCTTTCTACGCGACCAAATTTCCGTCGAGGTCCAGGGTATCGTCATCGCGGTCGGCGCTGCGGAGCGGCTGGCCGCGATCGCCGACGAGGAGCGGCAACTGGCCGACCGTCTGGCGGCGGCCGAGCGTCGTCGTTTCGAATTGGGATCCGCCGATTTCTTCCTGGTGAACCAACGTGAGGAAACCGCCACCGATGCGCGCGTGCGTCTTATAGACGCGCAGGCGCGGATCGCGTCCGCGCGTGCCGAATTGGCTGCCGCTGTCGCCGATCGCGATGCGTTACGGCTTATCCGCTGACCAAAATTGCAGAAACGGGGCCGATGATATGCAACAGATGCCTGCTTGCCGTGTCTCGGATTTCGGACCTGCGTGCCCCAATTTGGGCGACATCGGCACCGCGGATATGAAAGTCTGGCGTACATCGCGCGCCATCGCGGGCAAGACACGACCAAAAGGGCGTCCCGAACGCAGCAGATTTCGTACCGGCGGTTTTGCAGGTTTGCAGCGCGTAAAGCCGAAATGGCGGAACTGCGACGGCTGCGTTTTCCATTGAAGGCTGCAGGCTATCGCGGCGCTTCCGCCGCGCTGGAAGCCGACCGAAACCGTCGAACGAAACCGATACGACTTCAGGATGCTGGTGCGAGATCGGACGCCGTCGGTGATGCGGTCGTCTCTGGGCCGAGATCCGCGCGAACGAGACGCGGCGTCGGGTCGCGGGCCTGCAGCCGCGACCCCGTCACCGCAACAAGGTTCGCGGTAAAAGTATAGCGTTCGCGTCCATAGCTTGGCTGCGCTTGCGGGGCATAGCGACGGACCGATATCGCGCGGACCACCTGTTCGGCCCAGCCCTTCTTCAACGCCACACGATCGCCACTCCGCGAGATGTGCGCGTCGCTGATTCGGCCATCGGCGCCAATCGTAAAGGCCACATCGATCCATTGCCCGACATAGCTATCCATCCCCGTGGCCGGCATTCCGGCGTTGAACAGGCCAATCGCGCCGGAGTTCGAGCCGAAGCCGTTACGCACTCCCTGGGGAGACGCGGTCAGCGCAATGGCGGGGGCGTATAACATCCGTGCAGGCGCTCCGGCAGGCTGCCTTGGATATTGCGCAACCAGGCGATCCAGCTCTGGCCCGGGGGTCGTCTGCGCAGCCAGCAAAAAGCTAAGTTGCCCGGCGGCCACTTGATAAGGCTGCAACGCCGGTTCACGCCGGGCGAGCAGCGCATCGATCGCCTGGCGTGCCGAGGAGGCGAACATCGCGTGATTCTGTTCGGCGAGGCGGGTGTTCAGCGTCGCTATGCGTAGCAGAGCAAGCCCTTCGATCTCGACAAGGCCGAGCTTGTGTGCGCGTCGGGCGATGCCCGCATATTGCATCTCGCTGCCTTTGAACCGGCCGGCGCGAGCATAGGCATCGCCAAGCTCGATCCGCTCCAGGAACACACGCGGATCGTCTTCAGCAGTGCCGGCCTTGATCGCGCTGACGGTATCGAGAGCGCTCGACCATTCGGCGTCGGCTAGGCCGAGATGCCCCGCGATCACGCCATTGGCATGGTGAAGATTGGCCACCGCCACCGGATATTGCTTTGCGAACCGGGCGTTGCGACGCCGTGCTGCCAGCAGCGACGCACGCGCGGCATCATATGTGCCGGCTTCAAACTGCGCCTGGGCCAGCGCAAGTGTCGCGGCGATGTCCTTGTCAGGCGCGCAATGCTCCGCAAGGCAGGCGTCCAAGACCTTTTCAAAATCCGGGATACGGCTGCCGACGACAACGATATCGCGAGCCGGTGCCGCCTCTGCGGACGGTGGCGGCGGCGTACCCTGGCCGGGCAGAGGGGCGGCGGCCAACACGCTGCCTGCAACCAACCAACGCCCTATGACCATCGCCAAGACTCCGCAATCCGTCGCCAACGCTAGGCGTCAATCACGTCCTCGTCCACCATACCCGGCCATCGGTCGCGTACGCGTTCAAGCCGCATCGAACCATTTCTGCAGGTGATGAGCGGCTGCCTGCAGGAAGCATCGCGCTCAAAAATATTCCGGCGCGCTCGCGTGTCGGGACCGGGTGGAACGCCCAGCCAGCGCAGGCCCAGCAAGACCCAGTACGCGGCTATTCGGGGTCTCATGGCTGCAAGCCGCTATCAGCCATTCGTGTATCCGGCCGCCAGTTGCGGCACGCCCGATCAGATCCTTTACGGGTTGCCGCGGCGAATGCCGAGCAACGGCCCAGGCGTCGCCCTCATGCCCTCACTCGAAGTCCAGATTCTTGATACGCACGGCATATGGCGGACAGTAGAGTCCATGTGCTTCGGTAGATTTCGCCACGACCGATCCGGCGTTGATGACGCACCCCTCCCTCACGATCACGCCCGGGTAAATCGTGACGTTGGCACCTACCCAGCAGCCGCGTTCGATCAGGACAGGCCGAAGTCGATCCCCGTCCACGCCCCGTCGCCAGACCGAGCGTGTGATGTGGTGGGTCAGCGAGATGATCGTGCACCGGTAACTGATCCGCACCGCTTCGCCGATCTCGACGCCACCGCCGGCGTCGATCAGTCCCTCCGGGCCGACGAACGCACCCTTGCGCAGCGTCAGGCGATGCGGATCGATAACCGTGCAGCTCGGATCGATAAAGGCCCCTTCCTCCATCGTGATGCGTGTCATCATGTCTTCGGTCAGCACGGGGTTCGGCTCCCAAATTCGGCATTTTGCCATCCGTTGTTGACACGTCGCTCCCGGTCAAGGGTCTGTCTCAGTACCGAACCCTGGCCCCCGCGTAGAAGTAGCGACCCACCGGCGAGATCGGCACGTTGGTCTCGAAACCGATGTCGGGCTTCTGGTCCGCGAGGTTGTTGATGCCGCCGTAGACCGAGAACCGCGTGTCGACGGCGACCTCAGCCTGCACATCATGCTGCCAAAGTTCCTTGTAGCGGAAATAGCGTGGATCGACGAGGCTGGGGTTTGCGTCGGTATCGGCCTTGGCAAAACGACGGACACCGTCCTGCCAGCGCAGATTGTAGCTCAATGTGAGCGCACCCGCGGTCCAGCTCGGCGAGAAGGTGAAGGTGTATTTCGGCCGGAAGGGCTGGTCGACATTGTTCTCGGTGATCGCGCCGGGCGTCGCGACCTGTTCGAGCTTGTCGAGATACCCCCCGACCAGGCGGATATCGAACGCCCCCGCGCGCGCCGTCCGGAAGCGATAGGCAATGTTGAGTTCGGCGCCAGCGGTGCGGAACGCCGCGACGTTCTGCGGCTGGACGACATAGCCGTTGATGAACCCGGTGCCGCGCTCACGGCTGATCGCGTTGCAATAGGCGTTGTCGAGCGTCGGCTGGTCGACGCACAGCGAGGCGATCGTGTTCGCATCGGGCGTGTTGATCGCATCGCGCAACCGGATGTCGTACCAGTCGAGCCCGATCGACAGCCCCGCGATCGGCCGTACCACGACGCCGGCGGTCCAGGTGCGCGCGACTTCGGCGCGCAGCTCCCGATTGCCCTGCTGCGTGCCGGGGATAAAGATCGTCGCGTTCGGGTTGTTCTGCGCGGTGAAGGTGGTGGGATTGCCCCCTGCGCCGGTGATCAGCGTCTGGCAGTTCGCGGTGCGGAACTGCGTCCCGAGCGTGCGGTTGCCGAGGTAGCAGGGATCGGAGAAGAAGTTGCTGCTGCCGGTCTGCGGACGGAATATCTCGCCGATGTTGGGCGCGCGGACCGAGCGGCCGTAGGAGCCGCGGAAGCTGATCTCGCGGATCGGCGCGTAGATACCGTTGAACTGGTACGCACGGGTCGAGCCGACCGTCGAATAATCCGAATAGCGTCCCGCGGCACCGACCGAGAGCAGGCTGGCGAACGGTACGTCCTTCAGGATCGGCGCGTTCAATTCGCCGAATGCTTCCCAGACATCGAAATGGCCGCTCGACGGGGTCGGCAGGATGTATTCGTCATACTGGTAGAACAGATTGTCAGTGATCGCCTGCGCCGGACGGAAGCTGCTCGACTCGCGGCGATATTCGCCACCGACAGCAAATGCGACCGGGCCGCCGGGGAGGGTAAAAAACTGTCCGAAGTCGCCGTTCAGCGAGGCGGCAGCGACGTGCTGAGTCAGTCGCGCATTGCTGGCCGGGTTGCTCAGGAAATAGCCGAACGAGGCCGGGTCCACGGTGTTGCCGCCGAACGTGTTGACCGGGACGCAGCCGGCCGCGCGGGCCTCGGCCGAACGGCAGACGATCGTTCCCCCCGGCGCGCGCACCGCATCGAGCGCGTTCAGGAAGCGGTCGTTCAGACGGTCGTTGAGCTTGGTCGCGCGGACATCGGTCTGGCCGTAGGTGTAGGACACGTCGTAGCTGGCGTGCTCCGAGATACGGCCGGTGACGTCGATGACGCCGCGATAGGTGCGGCGGCGGTCCTCTTCGCCGCGCCGCGGGATGTCGAAATTGTTGCGGTTGACCTCCACCGAGCCGAGGCCGGCTGCGGTCGCGGCAGCCAGGATGCTTGCCGGGATGTACGGATTGTCGAGCGCGATGGTCGCCGGGTAATTGCCGCCATAGCCACCGAGGCTGGTCACGGTCGACTGGACGAACTTGCCCTCGAGGCTGATCTTGAACGCCTCCGAGGCGTCGTAATGCGTCAGCGCGTTGACCGCGTGGCGGCGGGTGCGCGGGAAGATGTCGCCGATATACCCCGCGACCGGCGTATCGTCGCCGCCGACCGAATAGCCATCGTTCTGGAGGAAACGGCCGGGCGTATAGAGCGCGCCGTCGCCGCGGAACGTCTGGTCGCCGATATACACGATGCCTTGGTTCGAGCTGTACGGATAGCGCAGGTCGCCGACCGGTCCGATCTTGTAGCTGCCAGCGCGCGTCGGATCATAAGTGTCGAGGTTAACGAAATACTGGCGGTCGCCCGGTGCGAGATACCGACGATCGTCGTTCGCGAGCGGCTGGTCGGCATTATACTCATAGGCAAGCGTCAGATTGCCGCGACCGTCGGCGAAGTTGCGGCCCGCGATCAGCGAGGCGAAGCGGTTGGCGGCGTCGCCGCGCTCCGAGATGCCGAACTGGCTGCGGGCTGCGACGCCGTCGAAGTCGCGCTTCAGCACGAAGTTCACCACCCCGGAGACGCCGTCGGCACCGTACACAGCCGATGCCGCCCCGGTGAGCACGTCGACCCGCTCGATCAGGTCGGTCGGGATCGCGTTGATGTCGACCGCCGCTGTGTCAGGCTGGCCGGCGACGTGGCGGCGGCCGTTGACGAGGACCAGCGTCCGGTTCGGCCCGAGACCGCGAAGGTCGAGCAGGTTGAGCCCGACTTGCCCGAAACTGCCATCGGCCTGCGCATTGCCCGCGGTCCGCGTGCTGTCGCGCGAGTTTGTCAGCGCCGGCACACGCTGCAGGAAGGTGGTGACATTGGTATTGCCCGACTTCTGCAGGTCAGCCGCGCTGAACGAGACGATCGGGTTCGGCGCCGCATAATCGGGGCGAGCGATACGCGAACCGGTGACGACGATCTCGCCCGCTGGATCGGCGACGGGATTGGCAGCTAAATCGGGGGCCGGATCGGTAGCGGCTGACACGGGCATATCGGCGCCCTGCGGGCCAATCTGCGCCTGTACCGAAGTCGCCGCAAGCAGCACAGCGCCGGACAACAGATGACGGCGGCGAAGGATACGCATGACTTCTCTCCCTGCTCGACGGCATTGCCCCCTGCCGACGTTGTTGCGTCTGGCTTAACCGAACCGCCGGTTACTGAGCAAGGAGGCTACCTGCGCAAACCCCGCCAAGCTATTAACCTAGCGCAAAATTCTGCGCGTTACTGGTTTGTACAGGGGGTGGCGTGGACGGTCGCAATGCGCCACGATCTGATGATGGGGGAGCAGGCACACGACTGGACGCGAAGAGCCGCATTGGGACTCGTGCCGACGCTGGGTCTGGTGGCTTGCGGCGGCAGGCGCGAGCCCGAACCGCTGAGATTTTGGGCGATGAGCTACGAAGGCGACTATTCGCCGATGCTGATGCCCGCATTTGCAGCTGCGACGGGGATCGCGGTCGATGTCCAATCGCTCCCGGCGACCGCGAGCCATGAAAAGCTGCTAACGGCGCAGGCGGGTGGCGCGATGCCCGACGTACTGATGCTGTACAACGGCTGGGTCCAGGAGTTCGCGACGATCGGCGCGATCGCCCCGGTCGCTTACCCGACGCTGACCGCAGATATGTTTCCCGGTGTGTTGGATGCCACCAAGGTCAGTGGCCGGGACTTTGCAGTGCCATGGTCGGTGGCACCGCAGGTTCAGTTCTACCGCCGCGATATTCTCGCCAAGGCGGGCTATGCCGCGCCCGCCGACGATTGGGACGGCTGGCTCCGCATGGGCCGCGCGATCAAGCGACAGCGGCCCGACGATTTCGTCTTCATGCTTCTGCTCAACTGGCCGGACATGCTCATCACGATGCTGATGCAAACGGGTACGACGATGCTGCGCGACCATGACACGCGCGGGAACTTTGCGACGCCGGAAGCACGGGCGGCATTCGCCTATTACGCCCAGATCTTTGCCGAAAGGCTCGCACCCATCGCGCTCTCGACCGAAATACAGGACCCCGTCGCGGCTTTTGCGCAGGGGTATTTCGCGATCTGGCCGACCGGTCCGACGACGTTGCTCGACCTTCACCGTCGCGCCGCGGAGCTCCCCGCCGAGCGTTGGGGAACCGCGCGGCTCGCCGGCCCGCACGGTCTTGGCGCCGTGTCGGCGCTGAGCACCAGCCTGTGCGTATCCGCCGCGACGCCGCGCGCGGCGGACGCCTGGGCGCTGGTTCGCCACCTCAGCTCGCCGGTGAGCGAACTCCGCTACCAGCGCCTGATCGGCAATCTGCCGGCTCGCCTGAGCGCGTGGTCGTCGCCGCAACTCCGCGCGCCAATTCTCGCCCCGTTCAAGGAGCAGATGCGGTTTCCCGCCACCGCGCCGAAAGTGATCGAATGGGAGCGGATCAAGCTCGAGGTCCAGTTCGCCGCCGAGCGCGTCGTGCGAGGCGTCCAGACGATCCCGCAGGCGCTGGCAGGCCTGGACACGCGCGTCGACCAGTTGCTTGCCAAGCGGCGCGCCCTCATCGAGGCAGGGACGCTCGCATGACGCGTCAGGAACGCACCGCCTGGCTCTTCTCCGCGCCGGTCCTCGCGATCATCGCGCTGGTCTTCGTTCTGCCGACCACGCTCGCGATGGCGCTGTCGGTCACCGATTACTCGATCTACGCGCTCGCGGACTGGGCGAATTTGCGCTTCGTCGGGCTCGGCAATTTCGTCGATCTGTTTTCGACACCGCTGTTCTGTCGCGCGATGGCCAACACCGCCCTGTTCGCGCTGCTCGGCGTGCCGATGGCGATCGGTACGTCGCTCGCCGTCGCGATGCTGCTGAACGACGCGACGGTGCGGTGGAAGCCGCTGTGGCGCGTGCTGTTGTTCGCGCCCTACGTCACCAGCATCGTCGCGACCGCGGTCGTGTGGCGGTTCCTGTTCAACGAACGCTCGGGGCTTATCAACCGCGTACTCGCGACGGTCGGCCTCGCGCCGGTCGACTGGTTGGGCGACCCGCACACCTCGATCCCGGCGATCCTGATCTTCGTCACCTGGAAGATCTTCGGCTACAACATGATCGTCTTCACCGCTGCGCTGTCCGCGGTGCCGCAGGATCTGATGGAGGCGGCGCGGCTCGACGGCGCCGGGCGCTGGAGCCGCTTTCGCCACGTCACCCTCCCCGCGATCGGTCCGACGTTGCTGCTCGCCGCGGTGATGAGCGTCGCTGGCTTCCTCCAGATCTTCGCCGAGCCCTATGTCATGACGCTCGGCGGCCCTGCCCAGAGCACCACGACGATCCTGTATTTCATGTTCGACGAGGGCTTCAAATGGTGGAACCTCGGCCAGGCCAGCGCGGTCGCGTTCGTCCTGTTCCTGATGATCCTGGCGCTGACGATGATCCAGACGCGGATTGGGAGGCGCTACGAATGGCTTTGAAACCTCGCGCGGTCCTCGCCAATGTGGCGGTGCTGCTGCTGACCGCACTGACGATCGCGCCGCTGCTCTACATGGTGATCGTGTCGTTCATGCCCCGTGGAGAATCGAGCACCCTCCCGACGCCGCTCTGGCCGTCGCGTTGGTCGTTGGAGAATTACCACGAGCTGCTCGTCCGGCGGCTGATCGACGGGGCGTGGTTCGACTACCGGATCGTCCCCGCGCTGTTCAACAGCATCGCGATCGCCGCGATCTCGACGCTGCTCGGCTTGCTGCTGACGGTCCCCGCCGGCTACGCGTTCGCCAAGCTGCGGTTCCGCGGACGCGAGCGGCTGCTGAAGATCCTGATCGCGTCGCTGGTCGTACCCGGCCAGGTCGCGATGCTACCGCTGTTCCTGATCTTCAAGCAGCTCGGCCTCGTCAACAGCTACGCAGGCGTCATCTTGCCAAGCCTTGCGGGCATCTTCGCAATCCTGTTCGTGCGGCAGGCGACGCTGGCGATCCCCGACGAGATGATCGACGCGGCGCGGATCGACGGCGCCAGCGAAACGCGGATTTTCGTGACGATCGTGCTCCCGCTGCTGACGCCGATCGTCGTGACGCTGGCGCTGTTCCTGTTCCTGGGCTCGTGGAACGACTTCCTGTGGCCGTTGATCGTGCTGGCCGACCAGCATCTCTACACGCTGCCCGTCGCCGTCGCGGCGATCGCGCGCGAGCATTCGGCGGACGGCGAACTGATGATGGCGGCGGCCGTCGTCACGACGATGCCAGTGCTGCTGCTCTTCCTCGCGTTGCAGCGTTATTATCTGACCGGATTGCTCGGCGGCAGCGTGAAGGGATAGGCGCGGCCATCGGCGCCGAACACATGCGCGTCCTTGGGCGCAACGCCGACGCGTAGGACTTCGCCCAACGTTACCGAGCGCTCCCCGGGGAGCTGCGCGACAATCGTATTTGCCGCGCCCCGGGCCCCAAGATGCGCGAACGACAGCGGCCCGAGACGCTCGAACAGCTCGACCGCGCCGACGAACGGCCCCGCATCATCCACGTGCAGATGTTCAGGCCGAACGCCGAGCGTGACCGCCGCGCCGACCGCACCCGCCGGGACGATCGCGCCGGTGTTTACCGTCCCGCCCCCCGCCAGCCTGACGGTCGCACCATCGGAGCCGACCCCCGCGACCGTCGCCGGTAGCAGGTTCATGCCAGGCGATCCAATCGCCGCCGCGACGGCCAGGCTCGCTGGCCGGCGGTACACCTCGATCGGCGGACCGACCTGCTCGACGCGCCCCTCGCTCATCACGACGATCCGGTTGGCGAGTGTCATTGCCTCGAGCTGGTCATGCGTGACGTAGATCATCGTTGCGCCAAGCTGCTGATGCAGCCGCGCGAACTCGTGTCGCATGCGCGCGCGCAGATTGGCATCGAGGTTCGACAAAGGCTCGTCGAGCAGCAGCACTTTTGGCTGGCGCACCACAGCGCGGGCGATCGATACGCGCTGGCGCTGACCACCCGACAAGGCCCGCGGCCGTCGGTCGAGCAAGTCCGACAGATCGAGCATCGCCGCGACCTCCGCGACCCGCTCTGCGACCTCGCGCCTGGCGATCTTCGCGACCTTCAACGGAAATGCGATATTCTCCGCGACCGTCAGATGCGGGTAGAGCGCGTAGGACTGGAACACCATCGCCAGCCCACGATCGGATGGCGCCGCGTCCGTCACGTCGCGTCCGTCGATCATCACGCGTCCCGCGCTCGGCATCTCAAGCCCGGCGATCATCCGCAACAGCGTCGACTTGCCGCACCCCGATGGCCCGACAAGCACGACGAACTCACCCGCCTCGATCGTCAGGTCCGTCGGCTGGAGCACCGTCGTATCACCGAAACGCTTGAACAGTCCGCTGATTTCGACGCTTGCCACCGCATGTCCTTTTGCCTCAGCCCCGTGGGTAACGGCAGACACGACTGCGGGCAAAGTCATCCTACCCACAGCGCTCGGATTTTTGCGATGCGCAGACCCGGAAGCGGTCATTCCGCCCGTCCCTCACCGTACCAAAGCCGGAGATTTGGTCAGATAGGCCAAGCCGCGCTCGACTGCTGCACCGCTCACGGCAAGCTACGAAGCGGAATGGGGATGGCTACAGAAGCAGTTTTCGCAGCAAACCCTATGTTCAGTTCTCCGCGATCGCCCCCGTCGTTACACGACCGACTAGGTCGACTACTTCATCGCGTTATTTCATCCGCTTAATAAAACTGTCACTTTGCGCGTCCAACGGCCCTTCATCGAACAGGGCTGGGACGACTTAATGACGAAATTTGGATTGCGCACGGGTTGCGCTTTTATCGCGCTGAGCATCGCGGCGCAGTCGCCGACATCGGCGCAGACCGCCCCCGCGACGCCGCCCATCGAGACAGCCCCGGACGCGACCGCGCCCGACGTGGCGATATCGGACACCGGCGGCGACATCATCGTCACCGGTTCCGCCCGGCAGCAGCGCCGTTTCGACGTCTCCTACGCGGTTAATTCGCTGAGCAATGCCGACATCCAGAAGCTGGCGCCGATCAACTTCGCCGACCTGCTCGGCAAGCTGCCGGGGTTCGCGGTCGAGAACACCGGCGGTGAGGTCCAGAACATTATCCGTCTGCGCGGCCTGCCGAGCGACGGCGGCCTGGTCACGTTCCAGCAGGACGGACTGCCGCTGTTCCATGAGAATGACGGCAATTTTTTCCGCGGCGACAGCATCAACCGGTTCGACCTGATGATGCAGCGCGTTGAGGTCGTGCGCGGCGGCCCTGCCCCGGTCTATGCGAGCTATGCCGCGGCGATCGTCAACAACATCACCGTGTCAGGCACCGACGTGACGCGTGGCAAGGCGCAGGTCACGCTCGGCGACACCGGCCTCTACCGGCTCGACGCCTATCAGGCGGGTCCGATCGACGAGTCGACCTATTACGCGATTGGCGGGTTCCTGCGCCGTCACGACGGCTACCGCGACAACGGCTTCCCGAACGATCGCGGCGGCCAGATCCGCGCCAACATCAAGCACGACTTCAGCAACGGCTCGCTGCGTCTGTCGGGTAACTATCTGAACGACCACAACGTGTTCTACCTGCCGATCCCGACCGCCGACCCGCGCGATCCAACCAAGTCGCTCAACCGGTATATCGACTTCTTCAGCGGCACGATGAACTCGCCCGCGCTGCGCAACGCGAACATCCGCTTCCGCGAGGCCGACGGCACGACGCGCAACGTCGCCGCCGATCTCGGCAATGGTCGCCACACGCAGTTCGGCAATGTCGGCGTCCAGTACGACGCCGATTACGATGGCTGGAAGGTCGCAGCCAAGGGCGGCGTCAGCATCGGCAAGCTCCATTTCGACGCGCTGTATTCGACCAGCAACCCGTCGGACGCCAACGCCTATGCCAACGCGACCAGCAATGGGATCGGCACCCCGACCAACCTCGATAACGCGCGCAAGGCGTTCGGCACCGGTGTGACCCGGCTAGGCTATGCGATCGCGGGCACCAACGGCGCCGAACTCTACGACCCCGGCACCGCGTCCGGGCTGGTCGTCCCCGCCCAGTTCCGCGACGTCGTCTCGAAATATTATTCGACGCAGGGTGACCTCAGTGTCACGCGCTCGATCGCGACCGGCTTGGGCACGCACGATCTGCGCATAGGCGTCTATGGCAGCCTTTACGGCGAGACCAACGAAGTTGCGTATCAGGACTATCTGCTCGAGGTGAAGGGCAAGCCGCGGACGCTCGATCTGATCGCGTACAACGCCGCGGGGCAGGCGGTCGGTTCGGTCACCGACAACGGCGTTCTACGCTACACGACAACGCTCAACCGCGGCAACACCGATGCCAAGATGTACGCGCTCTACGCGAACGACACGTGGGAACTGACAAAGGGCCTGACCCTCGACGGCGGTGTTCGCCACGAGCGCTACAGCTTCAACGGCTATGCGTTCGCGACCACCGCCGCCAACCTCGGCGATCCGTCCACGCTCGCCGACAACGCGGTGCGCGCGTTCACCGGGCAGATCATCAATGCCAAGCTGAGCCCGAGCATCACCAACTGGACCGGCGGCATTAACTACGACGTCACGCAGCACCTCGGTGCGTATGCGCGCGCCTCGCATCTCGAAACGCCACCGTCGACGCAAGTCACGTACCAGATCGCCCCGACGATCATCACCTCGAAGGCGAACCAATACGAGGTCGGCCTCAAGGCCGCGTTCGGCCGGTCCTATCTGTACTTGATCGGCTTCTACACGCGCTACAATCCCCTCAATGCTTCGTTCGTCGCGCTCGACCCGGTCACCGGCCGCAATGACCAGTCGGTGCCGTTCGTCGGCAAGGCAGAGATCAAGGGCATCGAGATCGACGGCAACCTTGCGCTGCCGCACGGCTTTGCGTTGACCGGTGCGCTGACGATCAGCGATCCGCAGTATAAGAGCCTCGTCAACGCCAACGGCGCGAGTGCGGGCGACGTCGAGGGCAACCAGATCGTCCGCGAGCCCAAGGTCTATGGCAATATCCGTCCGTCGGTCGACTTCGACGTCGCGGGCAATGCCGTCCAGCTCTATGGCCGCTACGAATATACCGGCAAACGCTATGTCGACTTCTTCAACAATACCGCCCTGCCCTCCTACCAGACGGTCGGCGCGGGCATGACGCTGACGCACGACACGTGGCAGATGCAGGTGGTCGGCGACAACCTGTTCAACGCCAAGGGCCTGACCGAGGGCAATACGCGCACCGACCAGTTGAGCGGCCAGGGCACTGCCGACGCGATCTACGGCCGGCCGATCTTTGGTCGCAACGTCCGCCTCGTGGTCAGCAAGTCCTGGTGACGGCGTTGCGTTTAACGCTTGCCGCGCTGGCGATGACGGCCGCCGTACCGGTTTGGGCACAGGCGCCTGTACCGGTGGCGGTGGCGGACAGCGTCGTCGACGGCGTGTCGCAGCGGCTGTTCCCGATGCTCGGCGCGCTCGGCCGGTCGCCGGCGCTCGATTTGCGAGCGCGGGCGGCGCGGATTGCCGCGTGTGGCGAGGCCCCGGCCTGCGTGGTCGAGGCGACGATATGGACCGATCAAGACCGGGCGGCGGTCGCTGCAGCCGTTGGGCGGCTGGGAAAGAAGGCCCCGCTGGCGAATGCGGACCTGTCGGTGGCGGCGGGCGTCGACCAGGAGCTCGAGGCGCTGGACGTCGTCCTGCGCGTTTACGGATTGGGGCTGCCGGGACGTTATCCGAAGATCGACGGTCCGGTCTTCGCAACGAACACGCCGTTCTTCGCCGACAGCGTAAAGGTCGCGATCAATACTGCGCGCGCCGCGTCCGATGCGCCGCCCGAGACGATCGCCGCGAGCGTACGGCTGGCGGTGGCGCTGCTGGATGTGAACGACGCGACGGCGGCAACGCGGTTCGACCCGCTCGACCAGCGCGAGAATGCAGGTGCGCGCGCGCTGGCGCACCGGACCGACTGGAACGCCTTCCGCTATGCGCTGCTGATCGTGCCCGGCGTCGGTCCGGAGGACATCGGCACCGCGCTCAGCCCGCGCAGCAAGCTCCACGCGCTGCTTGCCGCACAACGCTATCGTCAGGGTCTCGCACCGTTCATCCTCGTGTCGGGCAGCGCCGTACATCCGCGCGGTACGCGGTACGTCGAGGCAGTCGAGATTCGCCGTGCCCTGATTGAGCGCTATGGCATCCCCGCCAACCGCGTGATCCTAGAGCCATATGCGCGGCACACTACCACCAATCTGCGTAACGCGACGCGCCGGATGGTGGCGCTCGGCATCCCGCTCGACCGATCGACGCTAATCGTGACCGACGCCGAGCAAAGCAAATACATCGAAAGCCCGACCTTTACCGACCGCAATCGCCAAGAGCTGGGCTATTTGCCGGGTGCGGTCGGTCGGCGGCTTTCGGTATATGATCTCGAATTTCAGCCGTCCCGGCTATCGCTGCGCCACGATCCGCGCGATCCTCTCGACCCATGAGCCGATATCTGACGCACGCGCTGTCCAGCATGCCCCACATCGCCGGTTTAGCCTCGGCAAACGCCGGGGCCCGATCGGGGGACGGGCTTAGCGAAGCATCGCGCGCCGTCACCCCGACCGTTCCCAGCGTACCCCGGCGGTCGCCGCGGCGGTTGAGCTATCCGCTGCTCCTCGCGCTGCTCGCTACCCCCGCGGCTGCCCCCGCGCAGGACACACCCGCAGACCTTGTCGACCCGTTCGTCGGCACGCTCGCCGATTTCGGCCAGCTCTCCCCCGCCGCAGTCGCACCGTTCGGAATGATGCAGCTTGGCCCCGATACCAGCCCCGCCAATCACGCCGGCTACGACCATGCCGCGACCACCTTGCTCGGCTTTTCGCACACTCGTGGCGTCGGCGTAGGCTGCAGCGGCGCGGGTGGCGACCTGATGATCTCGCTGCGCTATACCGCGCAGAGCGGCCCGGCGCTGATCGACAAATCCAGCGAGACGGCGCGGGCCGGCACCTACCGTGTCCGCTACGACGGCGGCATCTATGCCGAGATGGCAGCGACGCGGGGTGCAGGCGTGCTGCGCTTCACCCTGCCCCGCGCCGGCACCGTCGACCTGCGGATTGATCCGCGACACAGCTATTCGAAACGCTTGGCAGCCCGTTGGGCAAACCTTGCGAGCGATGACTTCCGCGCCGACCTCGTCGCGGGCACGGTTTGCGACCAGGGTGCCTATCATCTTCACACCGCCAGCCGGATCCTCGTCAACGGACGGCCGATCCACCGGACTCTGACTGTCGGCGCGAACGATGCGGCGACGCTGCAAATCGCCGGCAAAGCGGGCGATGCGATCGAAATTCGCACAGGCATGTCGACCGTCGATGGACGCGGGGCCGCATTGGTTCGGGACACCGAAGTCGGCAGCAAGCCTTTCGCCGCCGTCGCGATCGAGACGCGCAGAGCCTGGAACCGCATCCTCGGCGGTGTGACGCCGAGCGGCTCGCGAGACCAGCGCTCGCTGTTCTACACGTCGCTTTACCGCGTCATGGAAACCCCGGTCGCGATCGACGATCCCGATCACCGCCACCGCGACAATAAGGGCGTGGTACAGACCTCACCCGACGGACAGACGCGCTACGCCAACTGGTCGCTATGGGACAATTACCGTTCACAGATGCCGTTGCTCGCCCTCCTCCAGCCCGAGCGCAGCGCCGATATCGCGCAGTCGCTGGTCGCGCTCTACGCGGACGGCAAGGCGCAATGGTCGACCCCGCACGAGCCATTTCTGACGGTCCGCACCGAGCATGCCGGGATCGCGCTGCTCGACATGCACCGCAAGGGCATTGCGTTCGATGCGGACGCTGCGCTGGCGGGGATGGCCGCGGACAGCCACACGCTCCACCGTGGCACGCCCGACGAGCAGATCGAGGCAGCGTATGACGATTGGGCAACCGCCGAACTTGCGCGCGACCTCGGCCGAACCGACATCGCGCGGACCTTCACCGCCAAGGCGCAAAACTACCGCCCGATGTGGCGATCGGTGTTCCAGACGCCGGGCGCGGACGGTGACGTGGTCAAGGCGCGTGGGCTGTATCAGGGCACTTTGTGGCAATATCGCTGGGCGCCGATCTTCGACCTGCCGTGGATGACCGCAACGGTCGGGCGCGAGCAGCTGCTCGGCGAACTGCATCATTTCTTCGATGCCGGGCTGTTCAACATGACTAACGAGCCCGACATCCAGGTACCGTGGATGTTCACCGCGCTGGGCCAGCCGCAAGCCACAGCGAACCTCGTGCGGACGATCCTGACCACGCCGATCGCGCATCCCTATACCAACAACGGCAAACTGCCGGTCCCGTTCGTCGGTCGCAGCTTCGCGCTGTCGCCGCAGGGCTTTGCCGACGGGATGGACGATGATGCCGGCGGAATGACGGCATGGTACGTGTTCGCCACGCTTGGCCTGTACCCGCTGGTCCCGGGCGAACCATGGTACGTGGTCACGACCCCGGCGTTCAAGCAAAGCGCGATCGATCTCGGCAATGGCCATAAACTGACGATCCAGCGCGCCGGACCGGCGCACGGCAGGATGACGCGCGCGACCTTGAACGGACGGTCCCTGCCGAACTTTCGCGTCCAGCATGCCGATCTGCTCCTCGGCGGGACGTTGAAAGTCACGACTCGATGACAGAATCCGTCGACATCAACGGCGCTGCCGTGATCCCGGATGTCCTACCACCACCCGGCTCGGGATTTGCGGCCCCGGCAGCACTTATGGACGATCGGTCCTGCGACGATACGCCAGACAAAGATCCAAACCCCGACCGCCGCGCCCCCTTCGCCGCTCCCCAACGTCGGGCACGCAAATAGTCCCCCCGCAAATCCCGACGACGAAAGCGTCCACGACCGCCGTCGTGGGGGCTCTCCGTGGACTGCCTTGGCCGCCAACCCGCTAGCGCCGGTGGACCAGCAGCATCGGTACGTCGCATTTCAGCAGCATGGTCCGTGTTGCCCCACCGAAGATCGCCTCGATCGTCCGGGTATGACCGAAGCCGCCCATGACTACGAAGTCGTACCCTTCGCTCGCCACCTCACGCACCAACGCCTCGCTTACTCGCTCGAGGCCGATCGGTTCGTTCTTGACCGTGCTCTTGATCCCGTGACGTGACAGGTAGCGTGCGGCCTCGTCCACGTCGGTCGTCATCGCGCCGGTATCGGCATGGAACAGCGTCACCGACTTGGCAATCCGAAGCAGCGGCAGCGCCGAACACAGTGCCGCCTCGGCATCCTGTGAGCCGTCCCACGCAACCACTGCGCGGCCCTGGGCCGTGAAACCGCAGTTCGCGGGTGGGACCGCCAAAACCGGCTTGCCGGTATGGACAAAAAGGTCGCCGATAACGTGCGTCATGTGTGCAAAAAACGCCCCGGTATGATCGGTGCTGACGACGATGAGGTCGATCAGTCCAGCCCGCGCCTCCAGCGTCTGCGACAGGAAACCGGTCGTGCTGGTCCAGTCGAACGGCACGTCCTCGCGCTCGATCCTGCTACGCATCCGGCTGGCATGCGCCGCCTCGACCGCGGTGTCCTCGGCGAGAAGCAATCCACCCGCCGTCATTGGTACGGAATAGTCGCCGACATATTCGGGAACGATGGTCAGGTCGAGACACGCGAGATGGCCACCCACCCCACGGGCGACATCCAGCGCGGCCTGATAGCGCGCCTCCTGGCCCTCATCGTCGTGGATCAGCGAAAGGATGGTCTTCATCGGTCGTCTCCTTTCATGGGTTGCGTGGCATGGGTACGAGACGCGAGCCAGGGTCGATCGACGCAGCGTCCCAGATATCCGGGGCCGCGGCGGCACGGACGGTGCCGCATCGGCCCGCTTGATCTCATCCGCGTCGCGCCGTCCGAGATAGCCTTGCTTGGCGAGGTTCGGATCGGTGGGGGAGGCCCCCCGCGCACCGACGTCGCGCGCATCATGACTCATCCACCTCTACGAGAAGGCTATCGTCCACCATGGCGCATGTTCGTGCAGCGGTATGGCGGACGCGATCGAGTTGTGCGGTCGCGTATGCGGTGCTCATGTTCGGCACGACGGACTCGATCATGACGTGCTCGCTCTGCTTCATGCCGAAGCCCCGCCACAGATAAACATCGAGGATCTCGCGCAAAGACAGCACCTGCCCGCGCTCGCTCAGCCAGTCGAGCGGCAGACCCGACGTGCTGAACGACAGGAGCGGCTTACCTGCCAGTCCCGGCTGTCCGCGCCGGTCGTGGACCGCACGGAACGAGTAGTTCGCGCCGAGGACGCGATCGATATACCCTTTCAGGATCGCCGGCGGCAGGCCGTACCAGATCGGATATACCAGCACGATCACGTCGGCGTCGCGGACATGACCCAGTTCCTCGGCGACGTCGGCGCGTGGCGCCCATCCGGCGTGGCCGGGGCGCTCGTCGTCCTTCAGCACCGGATCGAATCCCAGCGCATAGAGGTCGCGGACCACCGCCTGGTGACCGCACTCGCGGACGGCGACCGAATAGGCATCGACGATCGCGCTGTCGAAACTTGTGGACGACGGGTTGGCGCCGATGACGAGGTGCGTCGCTCGCGCGGTCTGCAGTTCGGGAACAGCGGTGTTCATGGTCGGAGTCCTCGTCACGCCCCAGCATGATTGAGCCGGCCACATCATCGCCCGTGACGCAGGCGCGAGATATGCGTAGTTATACAGATGCCCCGCGCAGCCGTGCTGCCCGGGGCTGGCGGTCAAGCGGACGCGCGCGTGCTCCATGCGAGCCAACCCGCCACGGCCAAGAGTGCGACCGCGTAACTCCGGCCCAGCCATTCTGAGGTGCGGTTCTCAACCAATCTCTGCGACCGTGACGCGAGCGCGACGATGCCGCAATGGACCGTGGTGGCGATGACGAGATGCACTGATCCCAGGATCAACGCCTGCAATGGCAAGCTGCCGCGCGTACCGTCGAAGAAGCCCGGCAAGAGAACGGCGTAGAGAATCGCGGCCTTCACATTTAACAGGTTGGCAAGCAGCCCGCGCAAGAAAAGCCGCGCTCTTCGCAACGGCAGCGCGCGCATATCGGTCATCGTTGCTGGATGCCACGCATCGCACGCCAGCCAGACCATGTAGACCACGCCGGACCAGCGCAACGTCTGGTAGACGTACCGGTTGTCGAGCGCGCCCTGCGCGACTCCGGCAACGGTTGCCGCGAGATAGAATGCCAGGCCGAGCGTCACGCCGGCGATGACTGTCAGTCCCGCGGATCGTCCCCGCTGCGCGGCGACGATGGCAAGATAGCCCATGTTCGGCCCGGGCGTCAGTTCGATCAGCAGCGCCGTGGCGGTGAATCGCAACAGCGTCGGGAGCGCTATCGGGCCTAGCGTCAGCGCGATGTCATGCATGATCTACCGTCCACCGCGTATCGCACGTGTTCGTCCGCGAGACTTGGGGCCTGGCGAGACAGGATTTCGCTCAGCCCACGATCAGGATGGGGACCGTGCTGGACTCTACGAAGTCGCGGGTTACTCCCCCCAGCACGATGTCGCGGACGCGCGTATGCGCGAACCCGCCGATCACGAGCAGATCGGCGTTCTGCTCCTTGGCATAGAGCGTCAGCGTTTCGGCGGGGGGTTTCTCCGCGTTGACGATCCAGTGCCCCTGCGCTGTGAAGCCGTGCCGGGACAGATGCCGCTTCACCTCGCCATGCGCATCCTTCTCTCGCTCGCATTGATGCAGCTTGTCGCCGACCGTCACGATATCGATGACCGCGTCGGGTTCCGCCAGCTGAATCAGCGCGTGCAGCGCGCGTGTGGCTTCGGGCGATGGCGTCCAGCCGAGTATCGCCCGATGAACCCGGGTGATGTCGGCGTCGAAGGGCAGGATCAGCAGCGGTGTACCGCTCGCCCGGATCAGCGTCTGCGCGACACGCCGTCGCAGCCATGGTGTCGCCCATGTTTCGAGCGCGCCCAAGACGATGATATCCGCCACCTGCCGGCTCCGCCGCAGATCTCCCGCGAGCCATGCCACATCGTCGTGAAAGCCGAAGACATCCCTGGCGGCGCCGAAATCCCGCAATGCGCCCTGCACCTGCGCAACGTTGGCGGCATCGTCGCCCATCAGGACGACCTCGGGCACGTACAGCGCGCCGAAGGGGGCCAGAGCCGGGGAGGTCATCGGTGCCGGCGTAAGAACGGCGACCTCCAGATGGGCGCCGCTCGCTTCCGCAAACCGAGCGACCGTCCGGAGGAAGGGGGCAGCGACATCGCCATTGTCGACGACGGCCAGAACGCTCTTGAGCATGATCACTTCTCCTTGCACCAGCAATGACAGCCAAATGCGCCGGTGGCCTTGCGTAGATTCCCGTAGGTCCGGGAAAGTGATGCCGTCGATCATAGAGGCTGATAACGCAGTCGCGCGACGGACAGCCGACCCAGACGATCCGTCGTGGTGATAAAAAAGGAGGCCAGACCCGAGTGTACGGGTGTACGGGTGTACGGGTGTACGGTACAAAAGCTGCTGCGTCATAGTCTAGTAAGTACATTCGCCGTTTGAATCAGAGAATGATCCAGATCGGCCTAAATGCCGGCTGCGAATGGCGAACGATTCGTTCGCGTAGACGAGCCGGCGTAGCAAATCACGTTTCAACGAACTTTCTTGCCTATACGCGCCGCAAGCTGCTGCCACTGATCGCGTGTCTTTTCAAGAATTTCGGGCTTGACCTGAAACATACAGCGCCGTTCTTGGGCGGCGTGCTATTGGGTGGCGTCGTCGGCGACGGGGTCGGCGCAGCGGTGAGCGATTATATCTACCGCAGGGCTGGCAGCCTGCAGGCAGCGCGGCGCAACCTGATCATCGTCGGGATGGTCGGCGCGTTCGTGTTCCTCGTGCCCATTGTCCTCACCCATGATCTGACCACGGTCGCAATATGCCTGTCGCTCGCGTTCTTCTTCTCCGAGCTTGTGGTGGCGCCGATCTGGGCCGTCCCGATGGATATCGTGCCGTACTATGCCGGCACCGCCAGCGGCATGATGAATTTCGGCTTCGGGATAGCTGGTATCCTCTCTCCGCTGGTGTTCGGCGCGGCGGTAAACATGACGGGAAGCTGGTCGATCCCGTTCTTTGCTTCGCTAGCGCTACTCCTGGTCGGCGCCGGTCTGTCGTTCTTCATGCACCCGGAAAAGTCGTCTCAGGCCAACGGACCTCGCTGAGTCGGACGGGGAAAGCGCTGCGTGGCATGACCTGATGACCTATTGCACGCAATCAAATCGCCCTGATCTCGGTCGGGACCCAGGATAGAACGATCTGGCGCGTATCTGAACAGCTGCATTGCGCCGCCGACCGGAAGCAGGCAGCTTGCGCGTCCACGCAAAAGGGAGACCGGATTGTGTCTGTTGCTGTCCTGGATAGCCATCGGCTGACGCTCATCGCACTCGTCCCCGACCAGGCCATTTCCATCTTCGAGCGGTTCCGGGAGTTTCCGCGGTTTGGCGAAGCGCAGCATATCGCGGTGCGCAATCGTACTGCCGCTGAGCGCACGGCGCTGGCCGCGCGGATCGATGCCGCCGTATCGGCGTCCGATCGAGCTGTCATGCTCCTGGCGCAGGGTAGTGCCTGTGCGGCGGCCGCATGGTGGGCGCGACTGTCACCGAAAGCCTATACCGCAAACGTCGCCGGTGCCTTGCTGGTCGCGCCCGAAGGCACCAGCTCGCATAACCGTCATTTTGCGGCGCCGAAAATCGGCCTGCCCTTCCCGTCGATCGTCGTCGGCGCCGATGACGAAGCGCAGCGCCTGGGCGTGGAATGGGGCAGTCGCCTCATCGATGGCCCGCTCCTTAGCGCGGCAACGGCACCGACCAATCGCCTGCGCGCCATCATCGAACGCTTCACTTCCGCCGTCGTCGAGCGTGACGTCGATGCCGCGTACCGCATCATCCAGGCGATCGGCGACGCCTAGCTGGACGCCGGCCCTCTCGTGAGAGCAGCCGATGCTCGGACCATGCGAGCGCCCTGTCGGAGATCGCCAGACTTCATATCTGGGGCGACGCTCGCGGATCATCGTGAAGAAGCAAACGTATCCCGACGGCGCACCTTTGCTTGCTTTGATTCCCTTCTATCGAGCGGGTTTTGGCGCAGCAAAGAAGGTGGATATCCGAAATCTCGTCGCGAGGATGCCCGTCAACGCGTTACCCACGCTCGCCATCGCCGTCCTGATCTACGCCGGCGCGTTCGCGCTTATCGCGGTTCACGCGCAGGGTCCGCTTCCCGTGCTGATCGGGCTCGGCGGATGGCTGGTCGCCTGGCAGGGATCGCTGTAGCACGAGACGATTGACGGCCATCCAAACGTGATCGGCCGCGTCGACGGCGGGATTGACTTTGCCCCCTTGTCGCTCTGGCTGCCGTATCGGCCGTATCGCCGAAGCCATCCGCCGCATCATGCCGCCAGCGTGATCACCGACCCCCAGCACGATCCTGAATCGCGCTACCGCCTCTCCCGCCACGGCACCCTCGCCGCCACGCTGCAAACGACCTTGGTCGGCCTTGAGGGCCGCACCCCAGGAAAACGGTTATTGAAACGGGCGTTTCGGATGCGTCATTCTTTTGCGTCGGCGAAATTTTCTCGGTTTCCCACCATGCATTGTGCGATGCAAACTCTCTTTGCGTCAGGCCGACTGCGAACATGTCAGCTGGCTCTTTTCCAGCACTGTCGTAAGTTGCTTCGATCGAGGAGTAGCAGATGAATAACAAGGCATCAGCATGGGCCCGTACAACCACGGGAATTAGCGTAGCCGTCGCAGCGATCAGCGCTCATGCGCAGTTCGTCCCGTCCGCTGGATACAGCGGTAATGGATCGCGACCGGGCGTCGCGGTGCCGTCAGATCTGAGCGCGCCGGCACTTACCCGCATCCCTGATACGACGGTATCAAACGTGTTCCGCGTCGATCCGGCCTACACGCGCGGCTCGGCTGTAGGCCATGCCAAGGTTGTTGGCGCATTTGCGATAGCCGAAACGAGCAAATCGCATGTCGTAGCCGCATGGTCCACGGGTTTTCTGCCCGTTACTGTCTCATTGAGTGACGGTCGCTGCTACGTGCTCGAAGCTGATTATGAGGGAGGCACACTCTCCAATGGCCGGTTGAGCAAAACAGGATGTGAGGGGCCGCGATCGTTGTATGAACCGGCCGCTCCTCCGGCACCGGCCAACCGCTCACTACGGTTCATAGGGGCAGCATGGGGCTACAGCGCTTGGGTTGATGATCGGGCGAAGGTCACCATCGTTACCGCGCCGGGAACAGCAATCTTCAAACCTCTTTTCACGGCTCAAATGACGTCCACCGCCATCATGGCAATGAGCAGCCCTGACTCCCCTAGTGGCAATGTCACGTTGGTCGGTAAAATCAGAGGTCGACTGACGATCGCGACGCTGGAAGTAGGGTATTGACGCTGATCCAAAACTTTTGGTTTTGCATCACAAATGTCTGGGATAATTGGAAAGCGGACGGTCCGCTTACGGTGCGATTTATTCAGATAGCAGACATAGTGGGATGCGGCCTTTCCGAAGACGATGCTATTTCTGGACGGCTAAGCCTGTAAGCCTATCTCACCTTCAGGGTTATTCTGCCGTGTGTTGTCGATCAAACATCTCGCGTGACGTCCGAAAGCTGTCGACGTTCTCGACGATCCACGTCCACAGGGGGACCATCATGAGCAGCAGCTTCAGTCCGGTTTCGGACAGAGCATATTCTACGTGAGGAACGACCTCCTCGAAGTCGTGACGCACCACCAATCCATCGCGCTCCAGATGGCGCAGCGTGCGCGTCAGCATCCGCTGCGTGATACCGTGCATCCGTCGCCCGATTTCCGCATGGCGAAGCTGGCCGTACACGCCGAGCGTATGGATGACGCCAAGCGACCAGCGGTTGCCGGCATGGGCCAACACCTCACGGCGAACCCCGTCGTCATCGTCCCGCAGGCCATCGCACACCGTTTGCGAATATCGGAGGATGTCCTCCTCGCTTAGAGATTGAACGGCAGTATCACGCATGTACCCATCTTTCACGCTTGCCCGTGGCTTGCCAGATCACCGGCATCCAAGGTGAAACGAGTTAGAACGATGAACGATACAGTCTCCAATGTGAAATCCCGCAATATCCTCGTTCTGGGTGCCGGCGAGCTTGGGATGCCTGTGCTCCGCAATCTGGCGCGTCGCGCCAAGGGCATCGACGGTGCCAAGATCAGCGTCCTTCTCCGCGAGAGTGCCGTCGAGTCGGGCGATCCCTCCAGGCAGCGTGACATCGCCGAAATCCGCGAAGCCGGGATCGAGATCGTGCTCGGCGACCTGGTGAACGACACGATCGAGGAGCTGGCATCGCTCTTTTCGGACTACGATACGGTGATCGGCTGCGCGGGCTACGCAGCCGGGATCAACACGCCGATGAAGCTCGCCAAGGCGGCGCTGCAATCCGGTATCCCGCGCTATTTTCCGTGGCAGTTCGGCGTCGACTTCGAGGCGATCGGCCGCGGCGGGCCGCAGGACATCTTCGATGCCCAGCTCGACGTGCGCGAGCTGCTGCGCTCGCAGGACAAGACCGAGTGGGTCATCATCTCCACGGGCATGTTCATGAGCTACCTGTTCGAGCCGGACTTTGGTGTCGTCGATCTGGAGAAGAGCGAGGTTCACGCGCTCGGCAGCCTCGATACCGCTGTGACGCTGACGACGCCGGATGACATCGGCGTGCTGACCGCCGAGATCGTATTCTTCGAGCCGACGATCCGCAACGAGATCGTCTTCCTGGCCGGTGACACCGTCACCTATGGCGAGGTCGCGGACAAATTGGAGGTGGCACTGGGCCGGGCCTTCAAGCGGTCGGTTTGGACCGTGCCTTTCCTGATGGAAGAGCTAGCGAACGATCCGACAAACATGATGCGCAAGTACCGCGCCGCATTCGCGATCGGTCGCGGTGTGTCGTGGCCGAAGACAGGCACGTTCAATGATCGGCAGGGTCTTTCGGTCACCGACGTTGCGGCCCTGATCGGTGCCGATCTGCGAGGGGCGCAATCAGATAAGTGATGGAGGCGGGATGACTATAGAAAACTTCCCAAAGACGCCTCCAGAGTGGGACAGTTGCCCCGGCGATCACGCCGATAGCGATCTGGCGCAGCTTGCTGCCCAAAATCCGTTCCCGATTGGCATTTCCCGACTAGCCAATCGGAGACGGGGAACAGGAAGGATCGCGCTCGACGAATGGCCATTATGGGCGCCCCGATTGCCAGCCTGAACGTCCAAAAGTGGGCGAGACTGCTAAGCAACTCGAAAAGACTGCTGATTGGGGACGGTTGCGGCTTCCAGACCATGCACTCGAAGCCACCGATCGTCAGAACTTGCTAAAGTTTTACGGCCGCGTTGCCGCCATCCGCCCAAAGCGCCGATCCCGTGACGAAACTCGACATATTGCTGGCCAGGAACAGCGCTGCCTGGGCGATCTCCTCGGGGTGAGCGATCCGCTTCATCGCATGGAGGCCGGCAGCCCATTCGCGCTGGCCGTCATCGCCGGCCATGTCGGTCGCTGTGCCCCCCCGGCAGGAGCGCGTTGGCGCGAATGCCGACTGCGGCATAATCGGCTGTGATGCCACGCACCAGGCCCATAATCCCAGCCTTGGCTGCCCCATACGCGCCCATGCCAGGCAGACCCACGCTATTGCTAACGAAGCTGCCTGTGAAACCAAGCGCGCCGCCCCCTTGCTCGATCATGGCAGGGATCTGCGCTCGGGCGCCAAGAAAGGCCGCAGTCAGATTCACTGCCAGCACGTCCGACCATTGGCGAGGCTCAATCTCGGCAAGTGGCCCAAATGGTCCCAACCGAGCCAGCATTGTTGAAGGCGATGTGCAAGCCGCCAAACGTATTATGTGCTGCGGCAACCGCCTCATCGTGCGTGCGCGCTTTCGTGACGTCACCAATGATGGCGCGCGCGCGACCACCTCGATCCTCGATTTTATCAACAGCCAGTTCCAACGACGCTTTCCGCCGGGCAACGAGCACCACGGACGCTCCGTGCGCGGCAAACAATTTTGCAGCCGCCTTGCCGATGCCAGAACTAGCTCCCGTGATAATCGCGACCTTACCGTCCAGCAGTTTCATTTATCGGCTCCTTCATGGAGGCTATCGGCTATTCAGCCTTTCTGCTGTGCGCGTCCCGTTCCTTGTCATCGAAGTCATTAGATGACTCTGGTCTGGGTGAGCTTCCGCGCGTGGGATCTCATAGCGGGAGTCGCCCCGGCGATCGCGCTTGACGAATGACCGTCATCGGGATCCGGATCGCCAGCCTGAACGTCCGGGGTGGGAGGAAAGCGGCACGGCAGCTTTCTGGCGCAGACGATGCGGCCATTCCTTCAAAATCCGCTTAGCACGACCTGAACGCCTGACGCTCCTGACTACCTCTGCGAAAGCGCTCGACCGGATGCAAGGGTTTGCAACGCGGCCACATGGTTTTTGAAGGCTTTTCGGCCCGCGCCCGTAGCTGCGATCCAGGTCCTTTGCCGTGTGTTGACTGTTGCCTTTCGCAACTCGATGTACCCGCCGTCGCTGAGCTGTGCGAGGTGCTTGGACAGAACCGAGTCGCTGACACCGAGAACGTTGCGTGCGGTCCCGAACTCCATCTCGCTCACATCGGCCAACAACGCCATGAGCTGCAGCCGCGCTGGAGGGTGAATCAATGGATCCAGCCTCTCAACGCCCATGTCGCGCTCCACCTAGCTCCCGCCGGTAGACACGTTCCCATACGATACTGAGAGTCGTTGCGAACACTGCCATGCCGCTCCCCATCGCGACCGGCGCCCAGGTCAGACCATAGCGTGTCTTGAGGACGAGGGCGCCCACCAGCGCACCGAATGCGACCGCCAGCATCGCGAATGTCACCCATCGCGTTTGCCCAGCTCGATAGCCGCTAACGACGAACCCATCCCGGCGCCGATCGCGTGCAACGACCATAGCGGTAGCGGCCATGCAAGCGGAAGAAACGATCACCGGCCATGCACCGGGGAGCGCATACCCGGCGATTAGTCCGCCCAGCAACAGTCCGACCACGGCGTGGCGACCGAAGGACCATTTCATCCGCCCGGCCAACGCGTCGCGCGACGTCCGCATCATCTCCAGCGAACGCGCCGCCTCTGCTTTGTCCATGGGTCATTCTCCCGCGAGCCCTCCGCCCGCTTTCTCAACCGGCAAGTTACGACTTGACGATATGGAAAGCAATGATCATTTTCCAGTTTGGAAAATGAGCCAGTCGGAATGAACATGGTGCCTACCTTGGCTTGGATCGCGACCATGCGTGTGGCCGGTGCATGATGGCTGCGGCGTGATGTAGCGGCAAACGCATAGTTCCAGACGCAATCCGACACATTCGAGCGGCAGCATCTCTACCGCCGATGGTTGCCCGAAAGCTTCGTGGTTCTCGCCGGTGCAAGTGCTGTCAGCCTTTGGCTGGCGCACGCGCTGTGGCCCTTCGACGGATTCCCCTCGGCGTTCGAACCAGCGAACCGGCTGCTGCAGTCCGACGAGAAGATTTCCACGGATCAATGGCTGCCAATCGCACGGGGGCTTTCGGCCGGTATCGCGCTCTCCCTCGCCATCCAGTGGCGCCGCCTCCAGAAAGCCTATCGCCGCGAGTGGGCCCTGCCCAAGCCCTGATACCCCAAAACCGCCGGGAAGCCGTGCTCGCGCTGTTGCTGAGTCTAAAAGCAGCTTTCATTGAAGAGCTCTTCTTCCGACCTGGCGCTGCCGTTGCTTCTGTTTCGGGTCACGGGCTCGCACACGGTCTCTCACCACCGGACCGATCGATTGCGACGCCGATTATCCTCCGCAGCGATTCGGCTACGTTGTTGTCGACAAAATTCCGGTATCTTCAGCCGAATTGGAATCATCTATGTCGGCTGCATTGCGCTTGGTCGCGACCGAGGATCGCAGGCTGCTGCGAATACCCGTAACGACGACGTCCTGATCGGTTCGCGCAACCTCTGACGGGCCCATCGGCTCCATCGGCGTAACCGCCTGCGGCGTACCGGTCGGCGCTACCGAATCCGCCTTTGATTGAGCAAAAACCGGCACCGAGCAGAATGCGAGCACAGTCGAACCCGCAAGCCGATGTGCTCTCATACCTCCTTCCATTATGCCCTTCTGACTGACCGTCCGCTCATTAACTTGTCCGAGCATTTCAATATCAAGAAGTTACGTTTCGGCCATATCCTAAGCTGAAATATGCTAGGACGAGTTCCTACCATATCGGTAGCGGATGTTAGCGATGTTTATACGCTTAACTTATCGGGAAGCACCGTTTTATGGGTGCTTACCCGCTCTGAGGCTTCTGGCAAATATAATCGACAATACTCTGAGCAATGATGTAGCCGTAGCAGGACCAACGGTATGCGCGCTGGCAATACGACATGCGTATGAGACGCAGCGATGGAACACAGGGAGATGATGATGCGGAGCATGAACGTAAGTCGCCGGGGCATTCTGGCATCGGGCGTGGCCGGAGCGGCCACGTCGATGATGCTGTCGAGCGCTGCGGGTGGGCAGACTGCCGCATCCGGTACCGCAGCGCTTGCGCCGCGTCCGCCGATGGGATGGAATAGCTGGAACAGCTTCGCCACGACCATAACGGAAGCGCAGGCACGCGAAACGGCGAAGATCATGGCCGATCGACTGCTCCCCTTCGGTTACGACGTCTTTACCGTCGATATCCAATGGTACGAGCCCGAAGCATCGAGCTACGAATACAACCGCAACCCGCTGCCGACGATCGACGACTACGGCCGGTTGCTTCCCGCCCCCAACCGCTTCCCTTCAGCAGCCGGCGGCAAGGGGTTTGCGCCGCTCGCCGCAGACGTTCACGCGATGGGCATGAAGTTCGGCATCCACCTGATGCGCGGCATCCCGAGACTTGCCGTCAAACGCAATCTCCCCGTGTTTGGGACAAGGTACCGGGCGGGCGACATCGCCGACATGACCAGCATCTGCACCTGGAATCCTGACATGTATGGTGTCGACATGACGAAGCCGGGTGCACAGGCCTATTACGACAGCGTCTTCAAGCTCTACGCCGACTGGGGCGTTGACTTCGTCAAGATGGATGACATGAGCCGCCCCTACGACGCGCATGCGCTCGAGATCGAAGCTGCGCACCGGGCGATCGGCAACACGAGTCGCCCGATGATGCTCAGTCTGTCGCCGGGAGAGACGCCCGTGACCCGCGGCGAGCATGTACGCCGACATGCGCAGATGTGGCGCATTTCAGACGACTTCTGGGACGAGTGGGCGATGCTGGAGGCGCAGTTCACCCGGCTGGAGAACTGGAACCAGTGGCGCCGCCCGGGCGCGTGGCCCGATGCCGACATGTTGCCGCTCGGCCGTCTGGCGCTTGGCAAGCGTGATACGAAATTCACCGTTGACGAACAGCGGACACTGATGACCTTGTGGTCGATCGCGCGTTCGCCACTCATCATGGGCGGCGATCTGCGTAACCTTGACGCACCGACGCTGGCGCTGCTGACCAACCGCGCGGTTCTGGCTGTAAACCAGGCGTCTACGGACAATCGTCCCCATTTCGTAGAGGATGGTGCCCGTATCTGGTCTGCAAAGCCCGAGGGCAGCGACGACCGTTACGTCGCCTTCTTCAACACCACCGACAAGGTCAAGGCAATCGGCATTGGCTTGCGTGCTCTCGAGAAATCGGGGCAGGTCGCGGTGCGTGATCTCTGGACCGGCCGCACGCTCGGTTCGGCAGATGGGCGGATTCAAGCAACCGTTGCGCCGCACGGTGCCGAACTCTACCGCCTGACGTAACAATGGACTGATTATTTTCCTAAGCCAAGGCGACCTGGCCGAATGATCGAGACCTCCAAACTGCGGGCACGATGGCGAAGACATTGGCAATGATCGAGGCGGTCGATGACGGGAGGACGCCGCAAACGTCCGGCCGTCGGCTGGGCGGTGCGGTCGCGCACACGTTTGCCGCGCGATCCTGGCCGGAGACTATGCGCCGGGCGATGCTCTATCGGGTGCGCTTGTCCTCACCGACACGCTGGGAGTGTCGCGCGGCGCTTATCGCGAAGCGGTGCAAGTATTAATCGCCAAGGGCCTGGTGGAGAGCCGGCCTAAATCGGGCACGCGCGTCTTGCCGCGGCATCGCTGGAATATGCTCGGTCCAGACGTTTTGGCCTAGGTGTTTGCAGGCGAACCCGACATGCAATTGCTGCGCAGCCTGTTTGAACTGCGCGCCGTCGTGGAACCCGCGGCAGTCGCGTGGACGACGCAATTGAAACGGCACGAGAGAGCGCTTCCACGAGATCCGATGCCAGACCATGATGCAGTCTATGACGCCATCGTCGACAAGAAGCCCGAGGCTGCCGCGGCGGCAATGCGCAAACTTGTCGACTTGGCGCTTGCTGATACTCGCGCAGCGCTAAACGGAGAGATGGCATAAAAGCTTTACAGCCGGCTGGGCTATTTCGTTAAAGCAAAAGCAAGCCAGGATGTCGGGCGGGCTATTGTAACCGGCGCGGCCGCTGGCGCAGCTTCGAAGCCGTCGAGTACGCCACGCTCGAATGGTCGACGGGTTCAACCATCGTCGACTGTTGCAGCCCATCGACAACATTCCGGCTGCCGAAGCCAAAGATCATTACTAACCTGCCGCAGGCACGATCGATATGGCAGCATGACTAACGATCCGAGGCCGCCGGCATAATCGGGGCGGTTCCGTAGCCCAGACGGTTTGCCCCATCAGAGCGCCCTTCTTGTATTCGAAGTGAAACAGCAAAACGTGATCGTCCCAATCAAGAACCAACAGTCGGGAGGATGATCGTCAAAGCACGCCCTCCCCCTAACACTGCAGTAACCGATCCGGCAAAGTAGAACCGTTTCGAACGGCCAACGTTTGTAGCAATCCGCGAGCCGCACGTCTTAGAAGAGCTTGCGCAGACCGATCTGGACGGAGCGACCCAGCGGATCGATGTACGCAGCCTGGAAACGGTTTGGGACTCGCCCGAGCCGGTCGCGCACATCGATCCGATCGTTCAACAGGTTCTCGACCGTGAATTGCAGCGTCATCGCTTTCGCCCAGGGACGTTTGACGATCTGGTCGACCTTGAGAGATGCGTAGGGCACGAGCCAAGTCCGCCCCGAAAAGCGAAGGTCCGACGCCGCTAGGTCGCTGCGGATCCGAGTCGGCCCCTGCAAACGGCCGTACAGCCCGATGTTCGCGGCCCCGAGCGATCCGCTCAGGTTCAATTCGGTTTCCCAGCGGGGCCGCCCGCCGGTGCCGGTCAGCGTGTCGCCATCCAGCAAGTCCAGCGCTGGCAGATCGTTCCGCAACGACAGGCGATCGTCGAGCCGCCACGTCGTGGTCATCGACACATAGATCTGCGGCCTGGGTTTGGACGCAGCAGGCGGCGGGCGGTCTTTCGCCGCGATGCCAACGGGCGGCGTCTGTGGCGGAGGGGTTCGACCGATCGGAGTCGACAGGCTGAGCGTGACCTGCACCTTCTTTTCGCGTTCGCCCGCGATATTGACCGGCCTAAGGTCGGCACTGACGAGGTGCCCTGCAGCATTACGCTGAAACGCGTCGGCAAAGGCAGTCTGGAATGCCGCAGTGGCGCTGCCCAGCGTCGCCGTCTGATTGCCGATGCGCATTTCGATATACTTGGCGGTAAGCCGCAGATCCTTTGCCTTGATCGGCGATACGGCCACGCCCAGCGTGACAATCCGTCGTCGCTCCGCGGCCAAGGCAGGGTTGCCACCGGCGATCGTCGTGACGAGCACGCTGGTGCCGGTGGTGAAGTCGAAAAAGGGCGTGTTCGGCGTGGTGACCGTCGGATTGGTCAACAGCGTGATCGTCGGCGGGGTCTGTGCTTCGTTGACCGACGCGATCAGTTGGATCGGTCGCACCGGCGACCATGTCAGGCCATAGTTGGAACTGACCAGCCGACCATAATCGGATACGTCCGACACACCGATCATGCCGTTGACCGACAGTTGCCCGAGGAACGCGAGCACGTCCTGATTGGCGGAGGCGATCGGAAGATCCGCGTTGACGCTTGCCCCCTTCGTCGTGCGCCTGAGGTCGAGGGTCGATTGCCGCAAACCCGGCAGGCTCCCCGAACTGCTCGATCGGGCGTAATCGCCCGACAGCGTGATCTGCGCGTCGCCGGCCGGCAGCTTGACCAGCGGACCGTTCGCGACCGCCTTCGTCAGCAATGTGCCGGTCACGGTCCGGCTTCGATAGTCCTGACGCAGCGCGGAGGCTTCGGGGCTCAGCATCGCCAGCGGATCGCCGCCCGCATCGATCGAGGTCTGCAAGTCGTCGATCGGGACGCCTTGTTGCGAACGTGTCAGAGCCTGCACCCGGTCGTAGCTGGTCGTGACGTTCCACCCCCAGCGCCGGATACTGCCTTGTACCAGGCCGGAACCGTGCAGGGTCAGGCTCGTGTTCCGCTGCCGGAGAACCGCGTCGGGAAGATAGCGGTAGAGCAGGACATCGTCGGTAAAGGGAAGCACGCCGCTCCCGCCCGGTACGCTCAGCAGGGCGGGCGCCAGGCCGTTCAGGCCAGTGTTCCTTTGCGCCTCCATCGACAGGTTGAGCGACCCGCTCATCGACTTGCCGATCGGCGCCGCGACCGTGCCATCGACAGAGATCCTATCGTTCCGCTGCTGGAGTGAGCGATAGCGCCCGACATCGGTAACCGCGGGCACCCCTGCGCCGGCGACGTATCCCGTCAAAGTCCGCCGACTTGCCGGGTCGTTCGGCACCGCGGCGATCGTTACCGGATTACCGCCCAGAGCATCGAGCGCTGGATCGATACTCCCCCCGCCTACCCCCGTGATGTTGCCGCCAAGCGCATAAAGCGTGTCCGGATCGGGCACGATCGCCCGTTCGCTTTGCAGGATCGGGTTGAGCCGCAGATGCGACATCGTCAGCGTTGCGCGGCGCGGGCCGTCGATGCGGGCGGCGGTTACCTCGACATAGTTCGTTTCGCCGCCGCCTTCCGTCGTGGTGCCGGTGGCCTGTTGGTACGTGATCGCACGAAACTTCTTTTTGGTGATGAAGTTCATTACGCGAACGGTGGCAGGAAAACCGAACCGTGCAGCCTCGGACTCCGGCAAGACCTCGATCTTTTCCATCGCCTCCTGCGGCAGGCTGTAGAGTTCGTTCATGCTCGACATCCGTCGGCCGTTGAGCAGATAGACCGGATCCCCGCCGCTTGCCGACGTCGTGAGCGTTTTGAGGCGTTCGAGCAAAGTCTTTAGATCGGTCGCGCCCAACGCCTGGATCGCCGCCTGATCCAGCGTCGCGGTCGGATCTACAGCACCAACCACGCTACCGGCGGTCCGTTGACCGGTGATGACGATGTCGTCCTTGCTAGATGACTGTGCCTCCAGAGACATTTTCTGAGCCAAACCAATCCCGGGAAATGCCACGCTCCCCGCAAGGCAAGCGAGTATCGTTCGAAAAGGGTGAACCTCTAAGCGATACCTCACGAGACGCAGATCAAGATGGCAGGGGTGTCGATGATGGTCACGGTCTCGCGAGTGGGTCGATCAGCAGTGGAACGAGCTATCGTGTCTGGAATACGGCGATTTGTGGCAACAGAAGTGGCAAGAGCAAAGATCGGTTTGCTCTCGAAGCATTTGCCGCCGATTCTGCCCCTTCGCTTTTGATGTCGTCTGATCGGAGAGTCCTGGAGACACGTCTTGGCGCACGCACCGCGGCCATGATCAAGATCGTTCCATGGTTTTCGTCGGCAGATGTGGTTCGGTTTGCATACCGGTCGAACACAGGATTTTCCGCGACGGGGAGTACTAGAAACGCCATTTGAATGGCACAATCGCTGTTCCTCCCGACATCGGTTTCGATGTGGACGTTACCCGCGCGATATTTAAGCTGTGCATTGACGGGCTTCCGGCCCCTACAGGATCGTACTGCTCAAAGGCCTTACGCCTTATGTCTTCACGTGGCATGCGTCGATCCATTCGCGGGTTCCGCATGTAGAGCGTGGCGGCAAGTCCGCTCGCACCACCCAATCGGGTGTCTATCCCCTTTGGAGCCCACACAATGATCTCGTCAGACTGACCACGGTCCAGGAAGTTCGACTCTCTGGGCCGCAACCTCTAGAGGTCGAGATTTAGCGGGCGTTGACCTCTAGTTTAGACGCGCTTTTTCTACCTGATCATCCCCTTGTCTTTCATGAAGCGTTCGACCTGCTCAATATCAATTCGCCAGGAAAGGGTATCAAAAGGACTCTCGGTCGCTGGCACCAAGTTAAAGCGAGTGCCTAGAAAGCGGAAGTAATGCTGCTGACAAAAATTTGTCGCATATACAAAGCTCCGATGTCTGAAGCCCACATTCTTGGAGAAATCTGGCGGAATAAGCTCCAGAACCTGTGTTCCGGCGCTTGCGACTATGGCGTTGGAGAGACCTGCACCATGTTCGGCAACAATAATTTTGGCGTCTTTCAACAGCCCTGCCTGCGTCGACAGATCGAGTCCGGAAAGCGTCACCACTTCGAAGCCATGCTCCCGCAGGAATCGTTCTAGATCCTCGCGGTTTAAGAGCGGCCGCTTGGATGGCGCGTCGGCACGGGAAATAAAGACTCGTTGGTGACCGGTCGGCTTCGCAGCCGCGGCTAGCCGGCGCGCAAAGCGCCGCAGCGCATCGCCATGGACGATGTTATGTGGCTCGATTACGACGACTTCACCGAATTGTCGGGCAATCGCGCCAGCCTCGATCGTTTCGAACCGAGCACGATCACCGAATAGCTGCAACGTATCCTCGACGAATTTGGCCGGCGAATTGACAATGGCGATGCGTGGCCGATCATGTGCCGCGACCAGCCATTCGATCACCGGCGCTGTCTGGATAAGCCAGTGGAAGAAATTGAAATGGAAGAACGATGCAATAACGTAGATTGGGCTGCCATCAGGATCAATGTTGACTGCCGGCGTCGGCTGGACGCAATTCTTATAATTGGCCGGCAAGAGCCAATTTTGGATCGACTTGGATGAGTCGGCGATGACGCCGCGGGCATTGAGTACATAGCCGTTTCTGAAGTGCCACTGGTTGAAGCCGGACTCAACCCGGTGGGTAATTTCCCCGTTCACCCTGATATCATGTGGCTCGTCACGAACCTGGACCAAAGGCGGCCTTCCTTCGGCAGGGGGTTCCGTCATAGTAAAGGCCGATTCCAGCTGGCCAAGCTGCTGCTTCGCCACCGCAATCATGCGTAGGGTGGAGGCGTTCCGGCCGGCCGCTTCCTCATCTTGCTCTAACACAGTGAGCGCCTGCTCGTAGAGCCCATGCTCTAATAGCAGGCGCCCCGCTCGCTGACTCAGGCGGCCATTGGACGAAATATCTTCGGCCAGCTTTCCGATCCCGGTCCGGTCGTTCGCTTTCAGCAGGAGCGTCAACAGGCGGAATGCCGTCACCGCCCGGCCGGTCTGCACGGGCGCCGCGACGACGAGCCTGAGGCAATGGATCG
The DNA here is from genome assembly GCF_001421805.1 of Sphingomonas sp. Leaf34. Lineage (GTDB taxonomy): Bacteria > Pseudomonadota > Alphaproteobacteria > Sphingomonadales > Sphingomonadaceae > Sphingomonas. The sequence goes on from NZ_LMLC01000002.1 coordinate 487,401, forward strand.
CGGTTGCCGGATCCTCCTCCTCCAACGCCCGGGCAATGCCCTGCAGCACGCGCACGATGTCTGGCCCCGGATCCCCCCCGGGGGTCAGTCCCGGCGCAAGCTGCTCCAGCGCTGCGATCGCGTCGCCACGGGCTAGCGTCGCCGCCGCGCGTAAGGCCAATTGCCGACGGGAGATTACCGGCGCCTTTTCGGCCGCCGCCGCACGGTTGCTCATGCCGCAGTCACAGATTGCGAACCCCCTGCCAATGTCATCGCATCGTCGCCCTCATCCGGCTGCCGTACTGCCATGACACCTAAAATATTGCCTTGCCGAGGCCCGGCCCACCCGGTGCCCTTGTCGAGCGCGATGTCGGGAATATCCGACAATTGGGCTATGGTAAAAGAATTGGACGGTAAACCGCGTTCGAACCAGTATGAGTAGCGCCGATAATATGACTTTTTATCGTAGGCGAGTCGTTTGCGCTTTTGGCGAAAATCATGGAATGCGAGCCGTAACCAACCCGTCTTCGGGCCCATCAACTACATGATTCCAATATAGACGTGTCTTTCCGGCATCGTGATCTTCAGTTCGCTTCCTTCTTCAAGTTTATAATATGTCATCTTGAGCCTACCACGCACGAAGCTCTCAAATTCTCCAGAGTCCGTTAACGTATCGATCGGAATAAATACCTTTGGGGATGTCGCCCCGCCACTCCGGGTCCACCGACCCTCCGCATCGCCGGCAACGATGTCGTCGATGAACTGGAGCAGTCCCTTGGCATAGAATTCAGTGCCAAGGTCGGCAGTATGTGTACCGTCCCGCAAATAGGTCTGTAAGGTTCCCTTGTTGCGCTGTTCTACCATCGCCGAGAACAGATCAAGGCAGGGAAGCCGGTTGTCGGAGGCAAAGGTCTGGATGGCATCGGTGAGCGGGTCGTCGGAATAATCGATCGCGCGGCGATACAATTGTATGAAACAAGGAATTGCACCCCTCGCCTGGCAAAGACCGGCGATTTCTTCCAGGATTCTCATATATCCATCCCGCGTCTTACTGAATCTGACGCAGGAGGATATTTCCAAAATAACATAATCTGCCCCTTCGAGACCGAGATACTCGAAGAGATAGGGAACGAGATTGAATGTAGCTCCGCCGATCGCCTTATAGTCGAAATCATAGCGGCTGTCGGAGGACTCGCATTGCGTCCTCACCCTCTCAGCGTAGCCGTTGCTTTGCTCGCTGATGCTGAAGCCGAACAGGCGGACGACAGGTTTTGTACGAAATACCGCCGATGCAGATAGCTCCCCCTGGGAAGTGTCGTCATGGCATCAAGCCATTCTCCGCCGCGTCGTGTGATCTTACCATAGCCCAGAAGCCACTTGTGGCCATGGGTCTATCTGATTGTCAGACCTCATTAACATAGTACAGGATCTTGTCGACCTTGGCCAGCAAGTCATCGCTGTCGGCGGGCCGGTACCTAGAGTCTGCGAAAGGTCTGACGCCCTGACTACGGCGCGAGGTCGTTGTGCACGGCCAAGCGTATTTGCCCTTACCGAGCGGCACAACTGCTCAGCGTTTGGCGTCGAGCGGTCGTCGGCGAGCCCCATTTCGCACAAGCCGGAACAGACAGCTGGTTATGCGCATCCGTGATCGGCGGCACCGCGGACGCGCTATGATGTCTTCTTTATCTGCATCCCGCCGCGCCGGAAAGCAAGATCGTGAACTACATCTACGCCCGCCAAGGGGTGGATAACTCGCCTTCTGCGCTCGCTGACTGGATCGAGCACTCGGCCCAGCTTCTCACGCCGTTGGTCGAGGCGCTCGAGCGTCACGACATGGGCGGAGGCCAGCTGCACGCTGACGACATACCCGTGCCAGTCCTCGTGCTCGGTACCGGTTGCGCCAAGACCGGCAGGTTGTAGGCTCATGTCAGTGACAACCGCATCTCTGGCGGCAGGACGCCAGCCGCCGCGCTGTTCCGCCCCCCCCCCCCGCCGCAAGCCCCAGCGCCCAGCTGAGCACAGGCGGGCACTCCGGGGCGATCTCACGACCACGGCTATGCCCAGGGTTGATTACATATGCTGTGGGGTCGCCTGCCGGGCGGAGGTCCCACGCAATCTCTTTGACGTCCACGCCGAGACCGGCTCGGCGACGCCCCGTGAGGCGCTGAACCATATCGCCGGCCTCTACGCGGTCCAGTACGACGTGCGCAGCAAGTCGCCGGGCAAGCGACGATGTGGGCGCCAAGACAGGGCCGGACCACTGCCGAAAACGTTGCGCCATTGGCTCGACGGAACCGGCCGAAGCGGTCGCGGCACTCAGACCTGTGGGTCCCTGTCCGCTACGCGCTCACCCGCTGGCCGCGCTGACCCGCAAGCGCGTTACCGTCGGCTCGAGATCGACGACAACGCAGCCGGGCACTCGCTGCGGGCCATTGCCATCGGCCTCACGAGCTGGCTGTTTGCGGACTCGAACCAGGGCGGCCGCAGTGGCGCCCACATCTATAGCCTTCGAAGCCGAGGTCTGGCCGACCGATACCATCAGCCGTCACGCCGACTATTTCACCCGTGGCGCCACTGAACTGCTGCTCTGGATTTACCGGCCAGCTTGCCCCGCCTCCTTTGTCCGATGCTTGCGGACAGGCAAGTTGGTCACGAGGTAAGTCGGCATACCCTGGCGACGCGGCAAGCACGGTGTCCATAGCGTCAGCTGACGCTCACATTACGCCTCTGTCCATGCCGAATAAGAAAACCGCAACGACGTCCAGGCCTGACGTCCACGACGTTAGTCAGCGCAACCGCAAATTTTTGCCCTCATGTCGAAGTACCCAATCGCGTCGCCAGTCGGTTTTCTGCCTGAACGACGGCCAAGTCTAAATGAGCAGGATCAATCCGAAAATCCGAATTATACCGCAACTCCGGCTGTAGGCTTTCACCAAATACATACGTGTACTGCTGTCCACAAATTGTTGCGCAGTCATAGAAGAAGGTTTCTCTTCCGCCTCCAGGACAAAGCGTTATGACTTGCGCATGCGATGGTGCAAAAATGATATTTGCAAAGGCTGCGCCGACCGGACCCACGATAATTCTTGCATCGCTTACTGCTGCGGCCTGCTGCGACAGGGACATACCCTGAACATCGAGTATCACGAAGCCGCTATTTTCAAGGTGATGTGCAAGTTTTTCCTGGTCGATGAGTCGCCGCTTGTACTTTGAACTACGGTAAAGCCAAATACGTTTCGGCTGAAACAGGGCTCCGCTAGCCGTTATCAAGTCACGGGTCTGCAACAGGTTGGGTGGATATTTCGAACCGCCGTGAGACCCGGCGGTCGTGATGAATACCAGCCAGTCCACTCGGCGGGGCCGTTCGTGAAAGACTAGCGGCAGCGCCAGCCTCGTCGTTGCGATCGCTTCCGCATAGATGTCGCGGATGTGCCCCCGCACGCGACGACCAATCAAAGCTTGTATGCCACGGACGTCCGTCACCGACGCCGCAAACGGCAGCTTCGGAAGGACCTCGGCTACAAAATGGCCATAGTTATCGGCGGACCACTGGTTCAGCAGAAGCGCAGCAGGAATATGGACGATATCTTCGGTCGCGAGTGCAATCCGGGAAGCTTCGGCGGCATCAAGGAACTCGTCCAGCCGCTGCTTCGATCCCGGACGGGAGTGAAGCACGGACTCTGTTATCACCCTGCCATCTTGGAGAGCAACTACGCCGCTGGGGAACACAATCGCGTTGTTGATCGCGAAAGCCGTCATCCCGTCTACATTTACCATCCCCTGGTTGAAGATGCTTTCAAGGTGGGTAAGGTCATCCGGCGTCAGATGTTCAGCACCAATCACCGAGGGTCGCGGGCGAAAGTACGTCGAAGATTGCTGACGTTTGAGCAAGTGAACGCCATCGCTATGCGGCATGGCTTCATGAATTGACATCAGGCCGGGTGGTAAGTCAGTCAATATGAGCTCTCAACCCGCAGACTGGTTGAGTAAGGCATGCAAAACGGTCTCAACCGACATTTCGGACATGCAGCGACATTGGCCGGCCAGAAAACGCTCCGTACGAAGGCTAGTATGCAGTTCGCACGGTGCACAAGGCTTGTCGATTACTAGCGCTGCGCTCGCCTCTCCCAGCGGTCCCCGCGTCCGTGCGTTGGTGGGGCCGAAAAGCGCGATCAGCGGGATGTTCAACGAATTGGCGATGTTCATCACGCCGCTGTCGTTTGCAACAAACTGCGAGCAATTTAGCATTCGCGTCGCCATTTGCTCTATGTTGCCGCCGGTCATGTCGATCGTTCCAGGGATAGCCTCATCAGGCGTTCCAAAGGATGCTACTGGAATGCCGCGCGATGTCAGTTGCCTCGCGAGTTCCGCGAACCACGGCCAACGCTTGGTCGCCCACACGCCATCCTTGGAACCGGCGTGGAAGCCGACCAACCGATCCTTCGGCACCGTCCATCTCAGGTCGCCACAATAGGGCGCGCGCACGTCGTCTATGTCGTAGGGAACGCCCAGCAGAGCGTCGGCGGCGGCGAGGTTGAACTCGGCTTCATGTAGGGCGTGATTAGGATGGAAGACATCCCAGTCGCGGGAGCATAGCGTTCGCCGCGCAGAAAAACGAGGAGTCATTGCGCCGAAGCTGTGCGTTAGGAAAACCGTATCGTACCGCCGCTCCAGCACGTTGTCGCCGATCAAAAACGCCTGGTTCACGATTCCAGACAAGGACACGACAAAAAGCAAATCCCCATGATCCCCGGCAACGACCACATCCACCGGCCGGCCCCAGCGCTTTGCCAAGTTGCGCAACATCGGCGTGGTATGAATGATGTTGCCAAGCCCAGACCCTACGCCGACGAGAATAGGTTGCTGGATCGGAAGCACGATCTGGGACAACCTCTCGCGCTGCTGTGCGAAGGCGTAACGGGCCGAGTTTTCGTACGCGGCAACTGACTGATCCTGCCAATATGGCTCGTCCGTAAACAACCGCTCAATCTGCGCCGCCCAAAGCGCAGGGTCTTCCTGAAGAACTGTTCCACTTTCTGCCAACAGCAAGGGAACGTTGCCGCGATCCGAACCAATCACCGGGGTTCCGTGCCGCTGCGCCTCGATGACAACGCGGCTAAACGTCTCAACAAAGTGATAACTCGGTACCATAACGACGCGCGCCCGCTTGTAGAGCGCCGCCATGTCGCTGGTGCGCTCCAGGACAGTTATGTTATCTAGCCCCATTGCCGTGATCGCCTCCTCGGCGAACCGACGTTCGGTTTGGGTGGCAATGGTTACAAAATTTCGACCCGGGAGTCGTTCGGCGACGCGCAGTAGCAAGTCGAATCCCTTGTCCGACCGCGCGTTCACCAACAGCACTTCGTCGCGGGATGCCGGATCAATCTCGGTTATCGGCTCATCATCGGGTAGCGAATAAATCACCGGTGCCCGGAGATCGAAGCTGCTCTCCAACGTATCGCGTGTAAACTTCGAATTGACGTACGTCGTGTCGAAGCGTCGCAATATACTGTTGAATTCCGGCCGTGGTTCGGCACCTATGCCAACGTCCGGATAGTAGCCGGGAGACGGCGTCGGATGGTAGAAAATCTCGCGCCAGAAATGCACACCGAAAATCAATCGCCCGCGCAAAAATCTGAGGCCGGTGAGAACTTCGTAGCCCAGACCCGAAACAACATGCGTGATCGTTGCCTCTTCCCGGACGGCGAGCCGCAACAGGCTTTCCGGACCGGAGCCGACATACACATAGGGGATGCCATTAACGTCGCCGGTTTCACCCTCCAGTTCCTCACGAGTGCCGACGATCAGCGGTTCATAGCCCAGATCGCGATACAGCCGGGCCATTTGTTCGAGAAAATGCTCTGCGCCACCAAATTTGCGCGCGCCGAACTGTGAGATCAACAATACTCTGCCCCCGACCCCGTCACGTTGGCCAGGTCCGTCTTCAGGCTCTACAATTGCACCATGCTTGTGCGCTAAGGCCAGCAATGCCCGCAGCCCCCCGTCTGACGGCGTCAGACCTGCGTCGATCAACTCCAACAGGAACACACGTCGCCAGAGCCATTCGTGATGCACCGCGCCAGCGGATGTGACGATGCCCCCCGCCCATTCGAAACCGCGCTTTTCGGCTAGGTCCGAGGCGGAATTTGGCTGCATACTGCCGAAACGCATCCAATCCGCGTCAACCTGTTGCAGGCAGCGCGAGATGTCCGCGACGTCCATTTCCGCTGCATCGGCAAGATGCGCCACGCCCGCGTGGCCATGCTTGCTCTGACCCAAATGGGACAGGAAACGCACTGTAAACTTCGCCGTGTCATTTTCGGGAGCAGCCGCGACCGCCCGGTCTGCGGCTTGTGCCGCCAGCTCCAATCTGCCAATCCGAAGCGCCGTCCCCGCCAGCGTCAGTTGCGCCGCCGCCGACCCAGGCGCGCGCGCTGCAGCAGCCTCGGCGGCCTCCAGCGCACCCGAGGTGTCGCCCAAATGCATGAGCAATCCTGCAAGCTCCCGCGGGGCCCGGAAATCCTTTGGCGCAAGTGCGTTCGCGGCCTGAAGGTGTTCAAGGGCCTCGGGTAAGACGTCGCGATCGGGTGGCATGGCCCCGTATCCACCGAATGCGACCAACTGCGCCGCCCTCCCCGCCTCTAGCCGGTAGCGGTGCTCCTGCGGCCTTGCCTCAGCCAGCGCGGAAAATAGCGAATAGGCATCAGCAGCGCGCTGCAACCGCAATAAGGCAATACCGAGGTAATAGTCGACTTCGTAACGCCCCGGCATGATCTGCTGCAGCCGTTCAAGTGCGGCGAGCGCCTGCTCGGCGCGTCCCGCCCGCAATAGGCTCCGCCCCAGGAACACCAGCGCCCGGCCATTGGCCTGCAGCGTCGGCCAGGCAACCTGTCCCAACGCGGCAAGTTCAACATCACGCTTGTCGTTGAAAAGCCGCTCGCAAAGGCTTGCAAGACGGTCCTCACTCGGAGCCGCGGCCGCAAGCAGGTCTTCCATCAACGCCAGCACCTGATCGATCGGCACGTGCGCGGGCCCCGTTGCACCGGGAGCAGGCCGCGGCGTCTTAGGCACCGAGGGAAACATGCGGGGCATGGTGCCGTTCGCTACCGGCACGGACGACGTCGACGTCGACGTCCATCGTCCCGGAGCGCCTTCGGGCGCTCGCGGTGGGAAACGTACTTCGGGCCCTGGCTCCGCATCCGCGTTGAGGGGGGGCGTCTTCAGGACCGGCAGCGTGGGAGAGCAGGGTTCCGCCGTTGCGACCGTCACCGAATTACTGCTACGATCGAGCCATTCGGGCCGTAGCGGAATACGGAAGCCATGATCGCCTGACCCGATCCCGGCCCGTTCAAGATCCCCTCGCATACGATTGGCGATGAAGCTGCCGACCCGGCGATCGTTCACGACGAGGTCAAATGTCACATGGAGATCAGGCTTCGCCTCGTTCCAGAGCCATCCAATCGCTGCACCATCGAGAATGCGTTCGAACTTACCCCGCATATCAGGCTCGGCCCTCGATCATTTTCGAGGAATAGCAGGACGACAAACGTGCTCTCCGTCTACCGAGGATAGCTCCGGAGACGGAAAGACGCCTTGGACACTATGTTGATTTTGATCGTTATCATCCCTGCAGTGTACGATCAACGTGCAACCGCGAATTAAGGTACAGCGAGGATGGACAGGCTGGTGTTTCGCCGGAAAGTTATGGCGGCCGGGGCTGGCCTCACATTAGTCGGATGGCGAACATCCATTGAGGAATGCTGTGGCCTCAGCATCAATTTCGTCAAGTTGCCTGGTCCATGACACTCCGGTTTTTAACACGGTCGCCGGGTTGCCAGCCGCCACGGTAAAAGGCGGCACCTCCTTCGTCACAACACTAGCTGCGCCAATGATTGAGCCTTTGCCTATTACGGTTCCGGGGCAAACCGTCACACCTCGAGCCACCCATACATGCTCACCGATTGTGATGGTGCGCTTCGTGTTAGTTATAGTCCGGCTTTCAACATCTATAATGCCATGCTGATCGCACGCTTGCAGATGCACGTTATGCGACAACATGCAGTCGGATCCGATTGATATGCCGCCGTTGACGATCACGCCCGTGGCCTCATTGATCGATGTCTTGTCTCCAATCTGCAACGTCGCGTGGCCGTAAATCATGCAGGACAGATTTAACTTTCGGCATTCGCCTATTTTCACTCGAATGTTCGGACGATTCATAGTTAGCCGGATAGTCCCAGCAAAATCTCCAACCTCGATCTGAGTGCCAGCAATCACGCTACGTGCGTCGAGGATCAGTGACGCTGTTTTCCGTTCCAAAGATGCGATTGCCTTGGGGCCAAGATGTAACGACATCTGGTCCCAGGCACTTTCGCTCACACGCAGCCCAGGAAGGTTACGCGCAGCTTCAAAGCCAACAAGCTCCATATTACCATTTCCCCGACCATTAATATTACAGATAGCATGCTCCGACCCTAAACACTCCACCTGTCACCGTGCGAGTTTTACCGATTTCCATCGACGCCCATATCCAAAGCCGAATCAGCTCAAGATAATTAAGCTTCGATTCCGAACAACGATTGCAGCATATCGGTCCCGACCTCCTTGGTACCATGAACAGTGTTTCCGACATTTTGATCATGAATAGCAATAAGCCACATAGGATCTAGCGTTTTGATATTAAAATTATCGAGCTCTTTGAATACATTGACATGATGAAATTCGGTAGCAAAACGGAGCTTTTCTCCACCGGATCTATCACTTACAAGACTAAAAAAGTTGCTAGTGGGATAATCCCTCAAAAATAGTTTACGCTTAATAACATCATAGTCCGCGCCCGATCTGAAATTTATTACATGCGGCATGCTCATCGAACTATTTATACCCGCGAAGGCTATCTCGCGAGCGCGAAAGAGGTGAGACTTTTCAAGTGCGTCATCGTTGTCGAGCCGGGTCGATACACAGTACTCGAAAGACTCAAGCGACGTATTGATCTTATCATGCGCCTCTTGCTGCGACCGAGCAAATACTGGAGTGATTACCCCGTCCAGATAGTCATAGTATTCAGCGGGCGTGTCTGGATCAAACATTACAAACCATGTAAAGTTTGTTAAAGACTGATGCCGGACCGAAGGAAGGCAATATCTATTGAATAAATCTCGCCGATGCGCCAGCCATTTATTGTCAAGATTCAAGGATGACTTATCAGATCCGATAAAGTTAGCCCTTATGTTGTACCGCGTTATCAAGACGCTGGCCATTTTATCAGATAGATTGCTCATAAATATTCCTATAATCACCGAACATAGCTGACAGCACTCAGCAGCGGTCCAATACAATTCCCCGCCTCAACCAGTTATGCTTTCTATCGGGAGGCGTCTCGACGTCCTTAATAACTTCTGAATAAGTAACTGGCGTAACCGAGTAGTTCATGGCCGCCAAATCTTTACCCTCCTTGAGCGTAAGTGTCGCAATGCCATCAAGGTAGAAATATTCATTGCGCCATTCTGGCTTAACGCCTCTGGACAGGTAGCTTGACCGGTAGCCCGGTCGTCCCAATTCGCTTCGGCCTGGCTCGTTTACCCACTCGTCATTTACTTTGCGCCCTCCCCCTGACGCTACGTGGAGAAGCTTGCCTTCAACATTGTGAAACCCAAGCTTGTCCACTCTACCAGGCTTCTTCCAGTATTCGATTTCGTTACGTACGCGAAAATAGCCTTGCCCTTTGAGCGTTACAAATTCGCCATTGTGAAATAAGAGCCAACGACCAGCTAGCGCATTTTTAAATGGCTCGATCCAGCGGCCATCGACGACGCCAATCGGACCATTAGAGGTGCGGTTTTGGAGATCAGAAGGTGTCGAACACACCATGAGAAAAAATGCCGACTGCAATAACACATTCTCACTCCCGTTGTGCCCCGTGCCACCAATCACGTACCGCGCTGTAATGAGCTTAACGGCCACTAACCTCTGTCGTTTCAAACCGCGCGTATTTGATCCGAAAGATAAGCGGCACGGATGCGTCCGGTTGGATGGACGACCAAGCGCCTACTACGCTTGGCAAAAACTGTCCACAAAGCGTAGCAGCTAACGGCTGCTGACCCGACCCGAACATCGTCGCGCCGCGATCCGCAGGGACGCAATCCAAGATTCTTCCTGATCTGGATGCGGGGGCGCCACAACGCGGTCCGAAACCACAGACGAAGCCGCGACCACGTAGAGCCCTTGGCTTAGAGCCTCATGTGCTTCCGCGCAGAGGCTGGCACCGGCCATTCCAAACTGGAGGAATATGCTCGCTCGATCGATTTCGGCCTGAAAGTCAACCCTGGCACTGCGCAGTACAAACCGCATGTTGGCCTCCGGCCCGCGGCTCACACCGTCCGCAATGACGGTGAACTGCTGATCCGGGTTGCGCCGTATGACGTGAAGCAGCGATCCCATTTGGCTGAAATCGTTCAAGATCGCCAGAACGCCCCTCCCGCCTGGGACGAGCGGCTTTGATCCGGTCCCCTGAGGAAGGATCTGTGAGAGTACTTCTACATCTTCGCCCGACATGGTGACTTCGCTTTGGGCAAAAAAGCCAAGCTCAGTGCTAAAGAGCGCGGCCAGGCCCGTTATATCGTGTAGGCCATGCAAGGTAATGGGTATCAAAGGGGAGTCGATCGACGATCGAATGCCCATGTTCTCCGCCATATTGGCAATGGAGAGAATCAGCCCTGGCCGGACATCCCCGATTATCCGACTCCAGACGTCATTTCCCCATAGTGGCGAGCCATGAACTAGCGTCACGTTGTCGCGGAACTCGAAATAGGCGCGCTCGCTGGACTGAATGTTCGTGACGATGATCGGGCATAGATCCATCGCCGCGATTTGCCGTGCCAGACGGATAAGCGCATTCGGAACCGTACCCGGTTGCTTCATCATGGGATCGCAAAACGGCGCCGCAATAAGAACGGTAGTCCATGGTGCCAACGAGATCTGCCGCCCGCCCAAGTTCAGCACGATCGGCGGTGAAAAGCTACGCGCACCGGAAAGCAAGCTATCGCGACCAAAAGCGAGCGGTGTAGCAGTTGTCACTATAGTCTCGCCGCCTAGGAACACAGACCATCTTTCAAGCACATCGTCTTCATCGAATGCGTGATCGAGACGATGGGTCAGCCCCTTGTTGCCGGCAGCCAGCTGGCGGAACCGGCCCTCGTTGGCGCGGGCCTGGACGGGGGCGAGTGCGAGAGCTCCTCTAATCCACTGCCTAGCTCCCCAATTCGCCAACGTGCCGCTGGCTTTCCCCGCAAATTGTTCCAAAAGCGACAGTGCCGCGTCATTCCTCCCTACGCGTAAACACGCTTGCAATTCAATTTCAACAAGCGCCCGTGTCTGTCCCGGCGTCAGCCGAGCGTTGAGGATCGCGGCAATAAGCGCAGTCGCATCCAACGCCGTCGCATCCCGGTCGACGCGGCCCCGTCCTGGCGCGTCGTCGGCTACAATTTCAATCGCGTGAACGAGGTGACGAAGAGCTACAGAGTCCGGCATTCTCAGAGCGGCGGCTTGCGCGGCGCTGCGAGCGCCTGCCAGATCCCCCGAACGCAGAAGCTCAGCTATAACGGTGAGAAACGTCGGCTCCGATGTCGGCAGCGCTATCAAGCGTTCGGCATCAAGCATCGGCTTGAAGACGTCTCGCGATGGCCGATCCACGGCCTCAACCTCGTACCGCATTTCGTCGACCTGTACCGGCCTCCAGACTGGCATAGGGCCAAGTGCCTCCGCGTTTTTTCGCATCTTCGCGAACGCTACCAAAGCATCCTCAACACTGATGTCGCTCATGCAGAACGGCTCGTCGCAGCGCACCCAGTCGATCTTGAAGTTGCAAGGTCCACACGGCACGAATTGCGACAGGATCGCACTCTGCGAGTAAAACGGTCCGTTTTTGCGGATCGCTGTGGGACCAAACAGCCAAAGCGTGGGAATGCCCAGCGTTTCGGCGATGTGCACCATGCCGCCGTCATGCCCGATGAAATAGGAACACCGTCCTATACCCTCAATCGTTTCGCGAATGGAAAGTCCGGTCCAGTCCTCTGCTTGGGGTACGTGCTCTTCCGGCAGACCGAAACACCGAACGGTCCAGCCCTGTGCTGTCAATCGCTCCACCAGCGACGCCATATGAGGCCATTGCCGCTTGGCCCAGGCGCCCTGTTTGATGCCGTTCGCCACGCCGATGACGCGAGGCCCATCGGGTCGAAGATTTACGTCGCGAAGAAAGCTGATCGGCAGCGGCGCATCAAGAGCAGGCGTAGGTCCAAACGCCTCTTCCAGGCCAAGGAAGTAGACGTCGGCCTCCCTAATAAAGCGACCGTCCAGGTTGTAATCATACCGCTTATTCTGCTGGATCCAGGTGTTTGCCGTGCAGAACGGCTCCGAATGTCCTGCTAGAGACGTTGTAATGAGCACATCATAGTGACGACCCAGTGCATACTCGTAGCCTGGGAAAACAAAGTTTACCCAGGGCGCGCCATTGAAAAGCGAGACGCCAACCGGGGGGCCACCGTTGACGATGACGGAGACGCGCCGCCCGCTTCGCTCCGCGATCCATCGGATCATCGGCGTGGCGTTCATCATGTTGCCAAGCCCCGATCCGATCACGACTGCGACCGAGTCCTGAGCCAGCGTCAATGCTTCCGCCAAGCTGACGGCTGGCACGCCGACCATCAGATCGACTTCAACCCGGTCCCGAAACGCTTGTCTTGCTCCTGCAACTGCGTCCACCCGCGCGAGCGCCTGTGCTACCTGCCGGCGCACCTGCGCGTTGTCGGCCATGCGTTCGGCCAACGCATCGCCACCATCGGGCAATTCCCAAACGATGGGCACGTTCAGACTGGCAATGCTCAATATGTCGCCGGGCTCTTTGGCGATCGCGCAGATTGCTTCTGGCGTCCGCGCGAACACGGAACGGATCAACTGATCACTGCCGCCGGTGACAATCTGAAGCCGATCACCAGCGACGCCTCGCCAACGGCGACGCTCGCCCACGTTCAGGGGATCATGACTCCAGAATGTTATGATGCTCGTCATAAGACCTTCCGAAGCATTCGAAGAGATTCCGCACTCGGCACTTCGAATCCTCCATGAGGCTCGTTATACAACACGGTTCGGTGATACCCCAAACTGAAGAAGCGCTCCTCAGTCATGTGCAATCCCTTGCGGCCGATATACCGGGCATTATTAGTGTGCGTCGACACGCGGTGAATGCCAAGCACCTCGCAAGCCATGTTCTTGATACTATCCTGTGATGATAGATACCCTTTACCGCCCCGCCCCAAGCTACGAAGCATATGGTTGATCTCGGGATGCTTTTCTTTGCGGTCCCGGTAAGAGAGACCGTCGATGATCTCAAGGTATTGCGTGACGATCTTGTTACGTGCCTGCCAGCACTGACGGGTAATGCCAAACGCCCAATTATGTTCGTTCATAAGGCAGAGCGTCTTTGACTTTGCCCGCTGCTCAGCGATCGGCATGTCCTTGCTAAGCCCATAAGCGCTTACAAGACCGATGTGCGGATGCGCTATCGCCATGTCGATCAGTTCAGTCAGCACCTCCATATAGTGCGGCTGGAGTGGCATATCGTCTTCCAGGAAGACGGCTGCCTCATACGCATGATCAACGAAAAACAGTCGCTCCGCACGATCAAAGTTGTGTGCCACCCCAAGATTGAAGGGTGCCAAGACCACATTGCCTTCGGGAAGGTAGCGTTTGAAAACAGCGACGGCTTCTCGGATCTGCTCCGGGTCGGCGTAAGCGGTGCCGCTCTTCTCATCCTGCGAGCCGTCCTGAAACAGAAAGAAGCGCGGCGTCCATCCGCCATAGCCGAGCTGCCTCACTACTGTCTGAAGCACAGTCTCCAAGTAATCCGGGCGATCAAATGACATGATGCCGATCGGTAGAATTCGCTGCTTGCTCATCCGAACACCGTTACTGACCGCGAAGTCTGGGCGAGCCTCGCGTCAGCCTCGGCCAAAGATGCCTTGCCAAGATGCTCGACCAATTCGCCGCGTACAGCAAGGCCGCTAAGCTCGCCGGGCCCCGCGCTTGTCGAGTTGAGCAGCCTTACCACGCCGATGTCCAAGCGCCGCGCGTCGAGCATCCGCGCCAACAACGCTGGATCATGTTGCCGGTCCTCTACGAGAAACACCGCCCAGTCACCAATCAATGGCGCGCCACCCACGAACGAGTCTTCCAGCCGCGTCACCAAGGTGCACTTCGGTCCATAGGCATCGAAATCGTTCGCGAGCGAGCCTTTGCGAAGCGCCGGGGGCAAGTAGAAGACGGCAAATCGTTCATCCGACGCTTCCGGTGGCGCCCCCAGCAGTGCTTCGGCTGCGCCGAGGCGTTTGTCGAACTCGCCACCACCGCCGCGTGGGAAGGCACTGCGCGCCCACAGCGTCCAGCCGGACACGAACCCGGTTCGCGCCAGACGCGCATCCAGCGTCGCATCGTTTACGCCAGCCAGAATACCCTTGCCGCGCGTGGCGGCGTGCAGCGCGCCCAGATGATCACCTTGGCCCTGTTTCAGCAGCGACCATGTCACCAGCGCCTCCGCATGCATGGGCTTGCGCGCCAACACCCTCTCGGCAAGTTCCTCGGCCACCTCCGCGCTCCCAAATCGCTGTTCGCGACGGGCAGCGACCGACAGCAGATCGATATGGTCTTGGTTTTCCGTCAGCGCATCGTCGATGATAACCCCTGCCAATGCAGGGCGGGCAACATTCGCTGCAAGCCTAGCGGCTTCGACGGAAAGCGCGACGTCCTTACGGTTCCGCTGCCACAGCAACATCGTAAGGTCGATCGCCCCATCCTTCAGCGGCGTGATTGCCACGACACGGCGCTCAAGCGGATCGATCGAAGCCAGCAATGCAGTTGCAATCTTCGTGTAAAGCCGCTCCGGCTTCACGCCCGAGGCAAGCGCGTCAAACCACAGCTTGTCGTACAAAGGTCTCAGCACCGGCCCCGCCGTAAGAGGCGAGGCTACCATAGCGCGCAGCAGGAGCGCCAACGAGTCGATAGGCTCAGGCAGATGGTTGCTCGTAAACCACGCGAGCAATAGATCCGCGCGCGCAAACCGCGCAACCGTCTGCAGCCTCTGCATAGTTGCCTGACCGCTTTTACCCGCAAGTGCGCGGTCAAAAGCTGCCTGATCGTAGGCGAAGTGGCGACTTTCTACCGCAATGACCGGCCCGCCTGTCGTGAAACACACTTCTACCAGATGAGGCGCGCCATCGTAGCATGACTGGGGTAATGGGAAGCGAAAACCTCCGGCGACCCCCAACGCAATAAGCGCCTTATCATCGATAAAACTACCAGCCGTCTCGTCCACAAATGCGCCATCGATACGAAGCGAGAAACCTCCCGATCCAAGACGCTCGAGATCGGCGAGCCAGTAACCGGAAACCACCCCATCATCATCGATAGTCAACGCGCTGTCAGGCGCTTCAATAAAGTCCATCGTTATGGAACGTCGAAGCTGCTTCCCGCCGATACCTTCCAAGCTGACACGCCGAGAACGTCCGTCCAAGTAATGGAAGGGGAGCAAAAATATAGTGTGCCCAGTAAATGCAGGAGACGGCGATAGCGACTGAAGCGTCAGCTCTTTTCCGTCGATGACCAGACTCGCTTCGTGACCCGTACCTTCGACAGAGACGATTCGGCCATGCGCAACGATTTTGGGAGGAGCCGGCCGCGGCTCAGTTGGGGGAACGCTCGATTCACGACTGTTCGCGGAACGCGCCTCGATCGGCGGCGCGTCGAAACGAATACTGCCTATCGTCGGAGTTACGCCGTGGCCGCCCTGCAAAAGCTCGACCTGCCCAAACACGTGTCGCTCGCCAACTTTGAATTCAGGCAAGGGGAGCTCAAACCGATGTGCAACCTGCGCAGGATCGAAGTCAATCGGCGCCACGACCGGCGGGTAATCTGCTGACAGCGACAGCTTGACCGCGGAACCTTCCGCTACGCCCTCGACGCTGCCCTCAATTGCCCACTTCGCCGGGTTGAGCCGCAACCCACGCGGAATGCCCGGTTGGTCCGCGCGGCACGCTGCCGCTGCCCTGGCCAGCAGATAGCGTGTTTTCGGCGACAGATCGGGCCGGTCACCGTCGAAGGCGCAAGCGCAGAATGAAGCATCACCGAGCAAACCAAGGAGAAGCTGCCGCCAGCTTTGCGCCTCAAGAACCGCGGCCGCAGATTGCGGCCCGACAGGGAGCGTGTCCACCACCCACTGACGTAACGCCCCGCCCGGCCGTGGAATAAAATCATCGTGCGGCGCGTGACGCCTATCGATCAGTCCGCTCATGACGCGCTGATCGAAATCGCCCGACTGGAACAGGCCGCGTAGAATTTTCGTGAGCGGCTTGCCTTTATAATCGGCGGCGCGCTTGTCGTTTTCGGCCCGACGTCCAAGCGCGATCAGATAGATGTTCCGCACCGCGTCTTCATCGGCAAGCGCCTTACTGGAAAACTTGTTGAGCAGCGTGGCCTGCTCCGGCAAAGGCATGACGACAACTGGGGTCGTCGGGGGCGTTTGAAGGACCTCAACTATAGGGACGCCGGCCTTCAACGCATCTTGCGGTGGGACGTTCAGCGCCAACACGTCGTCAGCGGCGGGCACGGCTGCAGGCGGCTCCGTCGCGATGTTTGCAATTTCCACCTTCGCGACATGCTCACGCACTTCTCTCGACAGCAGCGCCTCGCGGAACAGATCGTCGTTGAAAACACGATCGAAGAACTCTCGCCAGTCCCCCACGTGTGAAAGCTTCGCAGCCACTTGAACGCTATCGCCCAATAATGCGGCGAGCCAATTGATAAGTGCTTCGGACGGCTTGACGGAGCGCTGCTCGTGAGGGAAGCGACGTCCATCCAGCCATGCATTCGCCACATTGTTTGCAAATTCCGGCGAACGTGTAACACGACCTAATGCCGCGGCAACGGACCTTTGCTGCATTTGCTCGATGACCTGCGGCGGGCTGGCGGCGCGCCCGAGCATCAGCTGGAAGACCTTCTGAACGTCGTCCCGCGTGGCGATTGCCGAAAGTTGCATATTGTCAGCCGCCATAAATAGCCTCGTCCACTCGTTGCGCTGCAGCTAGCCGAGATGCTCACCATAGAAAACAAGGGCCGGCCCCAGCCCTGAATCGCGGGCTTGGAACTTATCGCGACGCGGTCAGTAACGTCGACGAGCGATGCCAATGATTTTTGGACCGTCGGTCACTGCTCTAATCAACTATTTAGCCGACCTTGACTGTGCTTTAATGAGCGTTCTTTCTACCTGGAATTATCACCGAGCCTCAGGCCCGCGTGACACGGTAGTCGGCGTAAGACTTCTCTTCCACTAGTTCGGATCCTAGAGCAACGTTAATTTCACGCTTCAATTTGGCGCGCTCGTCGTTGGTGAAATACACAGAACGCGCAAGTTCGACGAAATTGGGACCAAAATCCTGATTGCGCTCACAGTTACGAAGATCATCTTCAATAACCCAAAGCTTCTGGTTCACCGATTGAAGTTTTTCGGTAAGCGCTTCAACTGCCTCGGGAATAGTGCCGACATGCTTGAGATAAATCGCCTGCAGCGCGCTAAGCTCTTTATTAACATTTGCGAGCTTGAGATCGTCGCGAATTTCCACCTGCTTGATGCGCAATATGGTAATCTTATCGACAGCCTCACCAATCGAGACAGGCGCGAAAAATTCAGTCGTTGCGACCTTAGGCGTGCTCATACAATCTTCCCGATACTATGTCGCTCGGAATGACGCGCGGGTCTTCGCAGGTCAATCTTCCTGCGGCAGGGATTTTCGTACAATGCCTGCCGAGTTGACTCAAACGCTGTGGTGGAGCTCCGCCTGCCGCGCCTAACCCGCTCCTCTCACGTCTACATCGGCTTAATCGGGAAAGCGGACTGACCAGCAAGACGACAAATCGTGAACGGCTACGCTCTCTCTCGTTCCTTGTATACGACCCGGCAAGCATCCCTTCGCAGTGACACTTATCCCGACTCGGGACATTAGCCACCCCTGGCTTACAGGGAAACCCTGAACAGTCAGCTTCATACCCGCGGTCGCCAAGCAACCACTGCGCCTTTTGCTGATCATCGAAGCGCTGCTGCGCCGGTTTAGTCGCTCACTTCCCCGGCAGTAATGACGGAGCTCAAGGGGTGCCCGTTGCGGTCGACGAACTGGTGGCAGCGATGTTCGCTTGAGTGCCGCAAGTTCTGACAGCGGTCTACGAGGCGACCCGCATCCTGCGCATTAGCGCGGTGACGTCGATCATGCCGCGCGACCTGCTTTTGTCGCCGCGTATCGAATTGACCATTCTGCCGCGGCCCCGATCTTCTATGACCTGCTGCTTAAACCACCCCGAATCTGCCGGACGCACCGGATTGTTAGTCATGCTGCCATATCGCTGTTGCCTGCGGTAGGTTAATAATGATCTTTGGCTTCGGCACGCGGGATGTTGCCGCTGGGCTTCAACAGTCGACGATGGTTGAACCCGTCGACCCTTCCGAGCGTGGCGTACTTGACAGCTTCGAAGCTGCGCCAGGGGCCGCGCCGGTTTACGCGCAAAGCCTGTTCGGCGCTGGCGCGAAGAACTGGTGACAGACGTGATTGCGCGGGCACGGTGCCGCCATGCCGCTGATGATCGTACGCACCGGCATGCCCCAGATCACGCCTGCCGGGCCCATCTCATGCATCAGCCGTTCGACGGTGCATCATGCGATCACAAAGCCCTCCCGCATCATCTGCCGCCAGACTTTGCGCACGCCGCAAGCCGCGAAGTCCACGGCGAACACACGGGCTATCTCGGGTTTGAGGGCGACATCCTGCCTCGCCTGCGCCGACAGGCGCGATGGATCCCGTCGCTGCGCGACGTGTTCGTCGTCGGTGGATGGGGCGTTCGGCAGGACAAAGCAGATCGGTTCGACGCATAGGCACCGTCAATGAAAGCGATCATCGCCGGAACGGGCGGTCGAGCGCCGCCTGCGCGAAATATGCCGACGCCTTACGCAAGATCTCGTTGGCTTACCGCAGTTCACGGACCTCGCGCTCCAGCGCCTTCATCTTGTCGATCACCTCGGCCTGAACACCGCCGCGCTTGCCGCTATCGACTGCGCCTTCACTCACCCACGCAGCGTCTGCGGAACGCAGCTGACCTTCTCGGCAATCGATACCACGGTCGCCCACCTTGACGGGTGATCCGGCTCGTGATCGAAAACCGTCCGCACCGCTTGCTCACAAACTTCGGGCGAAAGCTTGTTGGTCGTCTTGCTCGTCATGGCCCCATCTTCTCAGGAGGTCGAGCCTCAGACAAACCCGGGGCGATTCAGAACTATGGGCAGCGTCGTATAGCAGTAACGGCGGAAAAGGCATCGATCCCGTTTTGCCAGCGGCAGGCGGCGAGCGGCGAGCGATGATGCGGCGTCACGGTCCTCGATTGGCTCGCCGCGCCCAAAATTGATGACGTCCGCCGCCATCGCAGCATTACCGCGAGGTGCGCACGCCAAGGCCGGCCACTCGTATCGAACCGAGACGATCAGGCGAGGACACCGGCAGGCTGTTCCACGAGAATGCGGAGCGGCAGGCGGCCGCGTCGGACCAGTTGCGCCGGGCGACAATCATCATCGCCTCCTGTGCCGGCGCCCTCCCCGCACCCATGCGATCGATGACGGCATCCACGACCAAGGGGCTGGGCGATCGCGACATGCTGCAGCACCCCATCGCGGCTTGGGCCCGAAACAGGTGCCGGCGACCTCACCGACATGGCGGTAGACCCGATGCGCGCCAGACCGAATACTCCACAAGCCGGACCGCGCGGACGCTGTATCTCGCCAAGCTGCACCGGCGTATGCTATCCCATCGCCATCACCCTTGCCGCGAGCACCGTGACGATGGAAAGCTGGGATCAGCTTCCGCCCGCAGTGCAGAGGGCCTGCCATGCCCGACGTTCAAGACTATGATCTCGCCACAGCAAGAAGCGCGAACAGGCCGAGCGGCAGGCGTCGGCCTTGGCGAAGAACATGTGTTCCAGGGCCGTCCATCGATCGTTGGCACTGCACTATGGTAACCATGTCATCTCTGCCCGGCGCGCGATCATCGAGAGCAGCTTGAGCCCATCGGGCTAGCCGTAAAGCGACTCTGAGAATGAATATGGGCGTCGCAGCAATGATCCAGCCAGAACCGCGATAGGAGTGTCTCGATGCGTCCCACCATCACCGCATTCGACTGGGTTCCCGATTTTGCGAGGGGGCAGGTCCGCGACCTCCGTGTCCGCTGGGCGCTCGAAGAGGTCGGCCAGCCCTACGACGTGATGTATCTGACTCAGGGTGAGCAGAAGCAGGCACCGCACCGGGGGCGTCAGCCTTTTGGCCAGGTTCCGACCTATGAGGAGGGCGACGTGCTGCTCTTCGAATCCGGCGCGATTGTCCTGCATATCGCCAACACGCATGGCGATATGCTGCTGCCCGCCGATGCCGCGGCACGCGCACGCGCGATCGAATGGATGTTCGCCGCGCTCAACACGGTCGAGCCGCCGATCATGGATCACGCAATCGCGACGCTATTCGAACGCGGCGAGCCGTGGTCGGCGCCGCGCCTGCCCTCCGTTCTCCATCGCATCGACGAGCGGATCGGCGAACTGTCGCGGCGGCTGGGCGACCGGACCTGGCTCGACGGCGACGTCTTCACGGCCGGCGATCTTCTGATGGTGGCAGTGATCCGGATCATTGCCGACGAGGGCCTGCTGGACAGCCATCCCAACCTCATCGCCTATGTCGAACGCGGCACGGCGCGTCCCGCCTTCGTCAAGGCACTAGCCGACCAGATGGCGGGGTTCACCGGCAGCCCGCCGCCCGAATTTGCGGCATGGCTCGCCGAGCAGGGAGAACAGGCATGACGTATATCGAAGGCTTCGTCCTCGCGGTGCCGACCGCCAATCGCCAGGCCTATCTCGAGCATGCGACCGGCGCGGTGGGGTTTCTCAGGGAGTTCGGCGTGGCGCGGATGGTCGAGAATTGGGGCGACGACGTCCCCGTCGGCACGCTCAACGACTTCGCAGGTGCGGTTCAGGCGACCGCGGACGAGACCGTCGTCTTCAGCTGGTTCGAATATGCCGACAAGGCCACCCGCGATGCCGCCAGTGCCAGGATGATGACTGACCCGCGGATGGATGCGATGGGCGCATCGATGCCCTTCGACGGCAGCCGGATGATCTATGCGGGGTTCCAGGCGGAGGTCGAAGAAGGCTCGGCGGCGGGCACAGGATATGTCGATGGCATCATCCTGCCCGTCTCGCCTGCGAACAAGGACGCGTATTTTGCGTTGGCGCGTACGGTGTCGGCAGCCTTCCTCGAAAACGGCGCGATCCGCGTGGTCGAGACCTGGGGCGACGACGTCCCCACCGGCGAGAAGACGGACTATGCACGCGCCGTTCATGCGATAGGTAACGAGGTTGTCGTCTATTCCTGGGTCGAGTGGCCGGACAAGGCAACCCGCGACGCCGGCATGCCCCAAGTCATGGCGGACGCGCGGATGCAGACCCCACCCGCCGACCTGCCGTTCGACGGCAAGCGCATAATCCATGGCGGCTTCACCACGATCCTGGATGAATGAGGAAACGGCCGATGCAAAATCCCGAGGGCACCCCGGTCTGGTTCGAACTCAACACCAACAATGAGGCCAAAGCGCGGCACTTCTACGCCGCGACAATCGGCTGGACGATCGCGCGCGCGCTTATGCCCGAGCATGGCGCCTATCTGATCGCCAACGCCCCCGATGGCGCGGCGATCGCAGGCATCACGACACCGCCGCCGAGCGCGCCATCGCTGCCCGACTGGTTGATCTATTTCGGCACCGCCGACGTCGACGCGGCTGCCGTGCACGTCAAGCAATTGGGCGGGTCGATCCAAGTCGAACCGATGGACATTACCGGCGTCGGCCGTTTTGCAATCGCGAGCGACCCGCAGCATATCGGCTTTATGCTGATGACGGGCGTAAGTCTCGACCCGTCGTCCGCGTTCGTCCAGGGTCCGCACCACGGCCATGCCGTGTGGATCGAACTCGCCACCCCCGACCCCGACGGCGCACTTGCCTTCTACGGCGCGCTGTTCGGCTGGACCCGGGAAGGCGCGATACCGATGGGGCCGATGGGCGAATATGTCTTCCTCGGCAGCGGCGACGCTCGCCCCGGCGCTATGATGTCGAGCGCAACCACCGGTGCGCCCGCACGCTGGAACTGGTACGCCTATGTTCCCGATATCGACGCCGCGATCACTACCGCGACGGGCCTTGGCGGCGTGCTCCTGCAAGGCCCCGACCAGATACCCGGTGGCGGCTATTCAGCAAATCTCGGCGACCTGACTGGCGCACAAATCGGCATTGTGGGCCCACGGATCAGCAATGCGGCATGACCAAGATCGCATCCTGCGTCTGATATGACGGTACCGCCGAAGACGCGGCAACGTTCTACGCCGCAACTTTTCCCGACAGTCACGCGATGCGATCCACCACGTGCCGGGCGATTATCCACTTGGTAACGTTCTAACCGTCGAGATCACGGTGTGCGGCATGGCGTTCCTCGGTCTCAACGGCGGCCCGCACGTCCTGCAGGCTCAGGCCGTGTCGTTCCTCGTCTATACCGACTATCAGGCGGAGACCGACGGTTATTGGAATGCGGTCGGCGGCAATCGCGGCGTTGGAAGCGCCTGCGGGTGTTGCAAGGACCACCGAGGCGTGAACTGGCATATTACGCCGCACGTCCTGATCGAGGCGATTAGCAGTGCCGACGCCGCGATCGCCGCGCGCGTATTCCGAGCCATAACAATGATGCAAGATAGACGTCGCCGCGATCAAGGACGCCATCGCAGGAAGGACCGCGTATTTATGGAGAAGTTGTACGCCGGCCGATCAACGGCCGTATCGATGTGTAGGTAGCCAGGCTAACGCCGCCTCGTTCGCGGCGCTATCGTCTAAAGGCCAGATCCTGGCCCGATCATCATCCAACTTGCTAACGGCCATCAGTCGGTCGGTACCACGCTTTGGGAGCCATCGGATCGCCAAGACATCCGCGTATTCAGCGCGGTTCGGGCGGCACTGCCCGCCGGCTCGGGCGCGGCGTTCGCCTGCGGCATGATCTGCGGGGACTGGAAGCTGGCTATCCGATCGAGTCAGAAGCGGCGGAAAGCGGCACGCTCCATCGAACCTTCCGGCGCTTGCCGCTCGCGAAGTTCTTAAGAAAGCGGCTCCCGCATACAGCGTCCGCCGCGAGGTCTCGCACGCGCACACCACCGCGTTGGCGATGACCGGGCGCGGAGGGGTTCAATGTGATGGCCATACCGTTTAGTGCCCCAGTGGCGAGGTTGCATAGCTGGCGAGCAAAGCGGCGACGTCATCGTAGATCGCGATCGCACCTGCAGATTGAAGCTGCGCATCCTTGAACTTGCCTGACCGGACCGCCAACGCGGCGATCCCGCATTTGCCGGCTGCCTCAATGTCATACGGGGTATCGCCGACCACGATCGCATCAGCAGGGGTAATGCCAGGTACCCTTTTGAGCGCGGTCGCGAAGATGTCCGGCGCAGGCTTGGTCCTTTCGACGTCATCGCTGCTCGTCGTCGCGGCGATCAGATCGCGTGCGTCGAGCAGGTCGATATAGTGATTGAGTTCCGCGTCCGAGGCCGACGATGCGAGTATAACCCGCTGCCCGAGACCATGCGCGTGCGCCATCAGCTCGCCCGCTTGCGCAAAGGGCTTGGCGACATGCAAATATTTCGCCTTGAAGATCGCGGCATGCGTGTCTCCTAGTTCTTTCTGTTGATCCTCGTCCGCGTCGGGCAACAGCGTCGGCACGAGCATGTCCGTCCCCTTCCCGATCTGGTCATGAATCACCCGGCGATCGAACGCCGCGCCGACGACTGCGAACGCCTCCTCCCAAGCAAGGACGTGCATGTCGTTGGTGTCGACCAACGTACCGTCGATATCGAAAAGAATGGCTTTGATCTGCATAAGACGGTCCCTGACCTGATGTCGTGCGCCTGCCGTTCAGAACCTCGTAGTGCCATTGAAGGCGCAGGGGGCGAACAACGTCGGCAATGTGATGACGATACAGCGGTCCACTTCCCGAGTCAGCTCCGGCGTCCGCAGACTCGGGAAGGGCATTCGTCGCGCCTCAGAACGATCCGCAGCAGATATGCCACCAGCGATCCGCCACTACGGAGCAACCAGCCTTGGCAAACACTTATAAAATATAGATTTTCAGTTCTATTTTACGGTTTCGCGCAAATCTTTGTAGATTGATCACAATCAATACAAAGTTTTT
This sequence comes from Sphingomonas sp. Leaf34, assembly GCF_001421805.1. GTDB lineage: Bacteria > Pseudomonadota > Alphaproteobacteria > Sphingomonadales > Sphingomonadaceae > Sphingomonas. The sequence continues at coordinate 511,728 of NZ_LMLC01000002.1, forward strand.
AGCGGTGAATATCTCGGCGATGCAGGAACGATGACGCCGCTTTGATCGCTATACTCTGCGGATTGTGTTCACGCTGATAGCCGCAAGCCGAAAGATTATTGCCCGATACTCCGTGGCGGCACGCATAGTTTTGATGATGGTCATGCGGCATTTTTCGCGACCGCCAAGTCCAGGCTGACGCAGGGCCAATGCATGGTGAGCACTCACTGTAATTTAATGACGGAGATATTCAAATGCGCGCACTGGTATGGCATGGAAAAGGCGACGTTCGGGTCGATACTGTTGCAGATCCGGAGATCAAGCATCCGCGCGACGCGATAATCAAGGTATCGGCCTGCGCGATCTGCGGCTCCGATCTTCACCTGCTCGACGGCTACCAGCCGACGATGCAGGCGGGTGACATCCTCGGCCACGAGAACATGGGCGTGGTCGTCGCACTCGGCTCCGAAGTCACCAATCTGAAGATTGGCGACCGCGTCGTCGTGCCGTTCACGATCAGCTGCGGCGATTGCTTCTTCTGCCGCAAGGGCCTCTTCTCTGCCTGTGAGCGGACCAATCCGAACTCGGAGATGGCGATCAAGGCGATGGGTCATTCGCCCGCCGGCCTGTTTGGATTCAGTCACATGCTTGGCGGCTATTGCGGTGGCCAAGCCGAGTATCTGCGCGTGCCGATGGCCGATATTGGTCCGATCAAGGTACCCGACAGCGTCACCGATGAGCAGGCGCTGTTCCTGTCCGACATCTTTCCGACCGGCTATATGGCAGCCGAGAATGCGCAGATCGAAGAAGGCGATACCGTGGCAATCTGGGGCTGCGGTCCAGTCGGCCAATTTGCAATCCGCTCGGCGCTGATGCTCGGCGCGGGCCGCGTGATCGCGATCGACGAAGTGCCCGAACGCTTGGCGATGGCCGAGGCCGGCGGTGCCGAGACGATCAACTTCGCCGAAGTCGACAGCGTCTATGACGAACTCCAGTTCCGTACTAAAGGCCGCGGTCCCGACAGCTGCATCGACGCAGTGGGCGCGGAGGCCTCGGGTCATGGCGCAATCGATGCGGTGATCGATAAGGTCAAGGCGGCGACGTTCCTCGCAACCGACCGCGTGCACGTCCTGCGCGAAGCGATCATGAGTTGCCGGATGGGCGGGACGATCTCGATTCCTGGCGTCTATGTCGGCATGGGCGACAAGATCCCGATCGGCGCAATGATGAACAAGGGTCTGACGATCAAGACCGGCCAGACGCATGTCCAGGCCTATACCAAGCCTCTGCTGGCGCGGATCGAGGCGGGCGACATCGATCCGAGCTTCGTCGTGACTCACCCGGCAAGTCTCGAGGATGCGCCCGAGATGTACCAGAAGTTCCGCGACAAGCAGGACGGCGTGATCAAGGTCGTACTGCGGCCTTAACCCTCAACCGACCCGGTCCGCCGCCGACGAGCGGACCGGGTCGGTTGGTTTTTATCCGCAACAGTCAGAAGGACATGCCGATGAGCGACAAGGTTCAGACCCCCGTTCCCGGCCACCCTGGGAGCAAGGGCGCACCGGACGGTGTCTCGGACTCGCCGCGCGGCAATGATGGCGCCGATGTTCACGGGCGTAGCGAGGGCGGCGAAAGTGGTGGCGGGTCCTATCCGAACCCACACGCGGGCAAGACAGGGGCGAGCACCGGCTTCATGGCGCATGGCGGCCAGACCGACATTGCCTATCACGGCGGCGGCCAGGCGGGCGAAGACGGCGGCAATGCCGGAAACGGTGTCGCAAATTCGGACGGCGGTGACCGCACGACGATCGCCGCCGACCCTGATGCCGAACGCGTACCGCATGCGATTGCTTCCGAAGGTCACACGATCGAAGTCGTCGAGACGTCGGGCATCGCCGAAGCGGAGGCCGGCGGAAAGATCGGTACCGATGCCGATTATGAGGACGAGCAGAACCAGCCTGGAGCCGGCTGAGCTCGGCGAACCTCGTAAACGCCTGTTCCAAATTCAAAACCAGCTACCGCGCATTCCGCTCGGTGGACACACGAGGATGATCCCATGTCTGCACCCGAGGACCTCCAGGAAATCTACATCGACGAGCTGAAAGATCTGTGGTCCGCCGACGACCAGATGAAGAAGATCCTGAAGAAGATCACGTCGAAGGCAAGCGACGCATCGCTGAAGGAGATGCTGACCAAGTCCCAGGCTGATATCGATAAGCATACTGACCTGCTCAAAGAGCTGATCGCCTCAAACGATGAGAAGGTTTCGAAGGAGCATTGCAAGGGTATGGAAGGCCTCGTGGCCGAAGCCACCAAGCATGTGCTCGAGGAAGGTCCCGAAAAGGGCCCACTGCTCGATGTGATGATCATCGCTCAGTACCAGCGGATGACGCATTACGGCATCGCTGGGTTCGGCACGGCTACCGCCTACGCCAAGGCGCTGGATCTGAAGGCCGACCAGAAGATACTTAGTGCCGCTACGAAGGACATATACGGCGGCGACGAATATATGACGAAGCTCGCCGAGACGACCGTCAACATCGCCGCCGAAGACGAATGACAGGATCGCCCGCCGAGGCCGACCTGGCCGGCGACGACCTGCCCCACTAGACGATGGAAGCGATGGCGATGACGACCTACGCATTGAGCGAACCCGCTACGATCTTTGTTGCTGATCCCTCCGGCGACGCGACCGCAGAGGTTGTAGGACACGGCACACTGGAAGAGTGCGTTAATACCATCGCTAACTTCTCGGCGGATCGGCGGAGATTCGTCATGATCCAGTTGGATGATATCGACCTCAAATATGGCCCCCGAGAAGTCCAAGAACTTCTAGGGTTTTTGCGCGAGGAAACTCCAGGCCTGTCGAACACAAAGATTGCCGAGGTAAATAGGTCCGATTTGTAAGCTGTGAGTGCACGGTGCGGCACCAGGCGGGCACACGTCAGTCCCCTTGCGGACGGAATCGACCCGCCAGCGCTTCAGCATCTGCCATGCCTTCATCAGTTTCAAGCGTTCGGATCCGCTGATTTGCCGAGATGCCGGTTGATGAGGGCTGCGCGCGTTCGTCGTGTGTGGCGACGACTTGGTCGGCGCGCTCGACGGTCAGGCGATCGGACCAGTATCCGAGGCGGCTTGAACTGGCGCGCGCAAAGTTAAGCAAAGAGGCATGCTTTGGCACAATAACGGACACCAGCACGAGCGACTCGTCCACCACAGGCGTAGCGGAGGCGTTACGGGGACATCACTCATTCTATCGCGGGTAAACGCCGCCGGTACTGCCGCCTATTTGGACTATCGAAACTAGCAAGTCCCGTCCAATTACCCGTTGGGCATCGTCAAGAACGGCCACATTGACAAGCTGGACGCCGACCTAGCGACGCGACAGACGGCCATGATCGCCGAGTTGCTCACGCGCATAGACGGCGTATCGGCTACAGTCCTCAGATCAGCCGATCATACCCTTGGGGCGCACCCCGCACTCGGTGCCGATTCTAGAGCGCGCTCCGCATGTGGCCCAAAATTAGAGCCGGGCTAACCTGCCCAACGGACATGGCCGAGGAGATAGGACCCAGGCGCGGACACCGGCGGCCCTATCTACGCTCTCCAGTTTCAGCCGTTCGTTCATTTTCGATCCGCGACGCCGCTCCATTCAATCGCAAATGCCGCAAGGCGGGGATTGATAGCGGCTTTCGCGCGCCTACCGTCTTCAGGCAGGCTCTACTCGGGTCGTTAAAGCGACCAGCCTCCATCCACGGAGATTGCGGCACCGGTGACGAACCCGCCAAGATCCGCGCTCATCCAGAGCACGGCGTCGGCGATCTCGTCGGGCTTTCCCAGACGACCGACCGGCTCGAGGTCGATGGCTTTCTGGATGTCACCGTTGGTGAAGCGATCCATCATCGGCGTCTCGATGTTGCCCGGCAGGATCGCATTCACGCGGATATTCTGCTTCGCATAGTCGAGCGCGGCTGACTTTGTCAGGCCGATGATCGCGTGCTTGGACGCGGCATAGGACGCTCCGCCCGCCACGCCCCGGACACCAGCGCCCGATGATGTGTTGACGATCACGCCGCTACCCTGACGCACCATCTGCACTAGCTCGTACTTCATGCAGACGAACGTGCCTCGCAGATTGATGTCGAGAATTCGGTCCCATTCGTCGAGCTCGATCTCGGCGACAGGGGCTGCCTTGTTCTCGACTCCGGCATTGTTGAAGGCGATATCGAGCCTGCCGAAGGTCTCGATCACCTGCCCGATCGCTGCCTCGACCTGTTCGGGCTTCGACACGTCGCAGGCAATGGTCAGGACCTGTGCGCCTGCGTTTCTCACAGCCTCCGCGGTGTCGGAAAGCGCATCTTCGGTTAAGTCGAGGATCGCAACGCGTGCGCCCTCACGTGCGAAGGCAACCGCGGTCGCCCGGCCGATGCCGCTGGCGGCGCCGGTGACGAATGCGACCTTGTCGGAAAAACGATTGAGATTGGTCATGGAAAATACTCGGTTTCGATGGGTGGATTGCGACCGTTCACTCGGTACCGAGCGGCGCGAGATACTGTTCGTCCGTCACCTTCTCCATCCAGGTTACGGCCGAGCCGTCGACCGACTCCTGAATGGCGACATGCGTCATGCCCTGCTGCGGCGTGGCGCCGTGCCAGTGCTTGTGGTCGGCCGGGCACCACAGGATGTCGCCAGCGTTGAACTCCAGCTTCGGGCCATCCGCGATCTGCGTCCAGCCTACACCTTCGGTCACGATCAGCGTCTGGCCGGCGGGGTGCGTGTGCCAGGCACTCCGGGCGCCGGGCTCAAAATGGACGATCGCGCCGGAGACGCGCGACGGGTCGTCGCGCTGGAATCGCCCGGTGATCGTAACCTTGCCGGTAAAATACGCCTCCGGCCCGTCGACGGTCTTCATCTCGGATTTGCGGGCGATGGTCATGTCGGAAGTTCCTTTTTGGGCTTTAGCGAAGCTGATGGGCAGCAGCAAGGCGACGATCGTGCCGATTTTCAGCAGACGCATCACGTCAGCGCCGGCAGCGCGTCGAGATGCTTCTCGAGCGTGATCGGATACTCGCGGACGCGAACGCCGGTTGCGTTGTAGATCGCGTTGGCGATCGCTGGCGCGACCCCGGTCAGGCCCAGCTCGCCCACGCCCTTGGCCTTTACCGGCGAGATCGTTGGATCGACCTCATCTATGAAGAAGGCATCGAGATGCGGGATATCGGCATGCACCGGCACCTCGTAGCCAGCGAGATCGTGGTTGACGAAGAAGCCGAAGCGCTTGTCGATCGCCATGTCTTCCATCAGCGCGGCGCCGACGCCCATCACCATCCCGCCGATCACCTGACTGCGCGCGGTCTTGACGTTGAGGATGCGCCCCGCAGCGCACACCGCGAGCATACGCCGTACCCGCACCTCGCCGGTATAAGCGTCGACCGCGACCTCGACGAAATGCGCCCCGAAGGTCTGCTGCTGGAACTGATCGGCGAGCTTGGCGAACTCCATCACGTCCTCGACGACGAGATCGCCGTCCTTGGCCGCGTGGGCGAGCTTTACCGACCGGTTGCCGCTGCAGACCTGCCCGTCTGCAAAGTCGACGTTGGCGGTTTTGAAGCCGAGCCGCTGCGCGACCGTTTCGCGCAGCTTCATGCACGCCGCATAGACGCCCGCCGTTACGGAAGGCGCGCCCTGCTGCCCGCCCGATCCCGGCGTTTCCGGGAAGGTGGAGTCGCCGAGCTTGACCACGATCCGGTCGGGCGTGACGCCCATCATCTCGGCCGCGGTCTGCTGGACGACGGTGTAGCTGCCGGTGCCGATATCCGTCATGTCGGTCTCGATCGTCACGACGCCGTGCCGATCAAGCCGGGCTCGTGCGCCGGCTTTGGCGATCTTGCCGCCACGGATCGCCCCCGCCATCCCCATGCCAATCAACCACTGCCCTTCGCGGATTGCACCAGGCTTGCTCTGGCGCCTGTCCCAGCCGAAGCGCTCCGCGCCCTCCTGCAGGCAACGGACAAAGGCTCGGGTCGAGAAGGGCTTGCCAGGATCCTCCGGATCGACCTGCGTATCGTTCACGACGCGAAGCGCGATCGGATCCATTTTCAGCTTTTCCGCGAGTTCGTCCATCGCGACCTCTAGTGCCATCAGGCCGGGTGCTTCGCCGGGCGCACGCATCGCGTTGCCTTCGGCTAAATCGAGCGTGGCCAGCCGCATCCGGGTCAGCCGGTTCGCGCCTGCATAAAGCGTCCGCGTGGATGTAACGGTTGGCTCCGTACGCCCGCCGACGAGGTTACCCGACAGGCTGTCATGACCGATCGCCGTCAGCCGCCCATCACGGCCCGCCCCCAGTTGCACTCGCTGGATTGTCTTCGGCCGGTGGATCGTGGTGTTAAAAATGATCGACCGCTGCAGCGCGATCTTCACCGGGCGCTTGACCACGCGCGCCGCAATCGCCGCCAGCGCGAGATCGATCTGCACGGTCCCCTTCCCGCCGAAACCACCGCCGATATAGGGCGAGATCAGGCGGACGTTCTGCTTGGGGATCCCGAGAATCAGCCCGAGGTCGCGCGTTCCCCAGTTCATCTGCTGGATCGACGTCCAGCACGTCACGCGATCGCCGTCCCATTTCGCGATCGAGGCGTGTGGCTCCATCATCGCATGCGCCTGGTCGGGCACGGTATAGGTCTCGTCGACCTTGACCGGTGCCGCCGCGAACGCCTTGGCGAAGTCACCGACCTGCTTCTCGTTGGGGCCGCCAAACTCGCCTTCCGGCGGGACCGGCGCGCTGCCGTTCTGCGCGGCCAGATCGAACCGCCCCGCCGTCCGCTGATAGTCGACCCGCACAAGTGCCGCTGCCGCACGGGCCTGTTCGAAGGTCTCCGCAACGACGACCGCGACCGGCTGATGGTAATGGTCCACCTCAGGCGCGGCGAGCATCTTCTGAACGTAGAACTTGCCAACTCCGGGCTTGCCGGCATTCAGGTACGTGACGACACCGACCACGCCGGGCGCACGTTCGGCATCACGCGTATCGATCTTCGTGATCCGCCCCTTGGCGATCGCGGCGCCGAGAATGTAGCCGTACGCAAACCCGGGTGCGACATCCTGCCATTCATGGGCATAGGTCGCGGTGCCGGTGGTCTTCAGATGCCCTTCGTAGCGATCGAGTGGCTTGCCGAGCACCTTCATCCGATCGGTCGGGTTCGCGCCTGCGGGTGCGTCGAAGATCATGGCTTTACCTCCGCAAGCACCGCCGCGAGGGTGCGCGTCGCGAGTGGGATCTTGAATGCGTTGTCGTGGGTCGGCCGCGCATCGGCGAACACCGCCTTAGCCATCTCGACCGCGCCATGCGGCATTGCCGCTTCCGCTGCCTCCACCCGCCACGGCTGATGCGCGACACCGCCGAACGCTGCACGTCCGCTGCCGTCGCGCTGGACGATGGCGGCGACCGACACGAGCGCGAACGCATAGGACGCGCGGTCGCGCACCTTGCGGTAGACATGCGTACCACCGACCGGACGCGGCAGCGTGACCGCGGTGATGAGTTCGCCGTGATCAAGCACGTTATCACGCTCGGGCGTGGTACCAGGCAGCGTATGGAAAGTACCGATCGGTATGGATCGTGTCTTCCCGTCCGCCTTCACCGTCTCGACTGCCGCATCGAGCACGCGCATCGCGACCGCCATGTCGCCCGGATAGGTTGCGATGCACGACTCACTAGATCCGATGACGGCAAGCTGGCGCGAATAGCCACCGATCGCAGCGCACCCCGACCCCGGCTTCCGCTTGTTGCAGGGCTGGTTGGTGTCGTAAAAATACGGGCACCGCGTCCGCTGAAGCAGATTGCCCGCGGTCGTCGCCTTGTTCCGCAACTGACCCGAGGCACCTGCGACGATGGCGCGGCTGAGTACGCCATAGGCACGCCGCACTCGCTCGTCGCTCGCCAACGCGGTGTTACTGACGAACGCACCGATCCGCAGCCCGCCGGCGTCGGTCGGTTCGATCCGGTCGAGCTTGAGGTCCTGCACATCGACCAGATGGGTCGGCGTCTCGACCTCGAGCTTCATCAGATCGAGCAGGTTGGTACCGCCGGCCAGGAATCGCGCGCCAGGATTGCGCGCAACGATCCGAGCCGCGTCTGCAGGCGTCGTTGCCCGCTCGTAGGTAAAGCTCTTCACGCGCGTGCTCCTGCGACATCGGCCATCGCCTCAGCGATGTTGGAATAGGCACCGCAGCGGCAGATGTTGCCGCTCATCCGCTCCCGCATTTCGGCGCCGGTAGACTGCGGGGCCGCCATAAGATCGGCTTGCGCGTGGCTGGGAATGCCTCTCTTAATTTCCTCGAGAACAGAGATGGCAGAGCAGATCTGCCCCGGGGTGCAGTAACCGCACTGATATCCGTCATGCTTCACGAAAACGGCTTGCATCGGATGCAGGCGCTCGGGTGTGCCGAGCCCTTCGATAGTGGTTACGGCATCGCCCTCATGCTGGACGGCGAGGCTGAGACAGGCGTTGATACGCTCGCCGTTGACGATGACCGTGCACGCTCCGCACTGCCCGTGATCACAGCCCTTCTTGGTGCCGGTGAGATGTAGATGTTCGCGCAGCGCATCGGGCAGGGTCGTACGCGGATCGAGCGTCAGCGCTTGGGCTGTTCCATTCACGCTCATGGCGACCTTGTATGTCGGCAGGGTTTGCGCGGGCGGCGCGGCGTCGGCCGTTTCGCTCACGGTGGCGGATACTGCCGCAGTAGTGGCGCTGCTCATCAGCATCTGCCTTCGGGACAATTGAAAAGTTTCACTGGCCATCGGCGATCCTCCATGGGCGCGCCAACAGGCGCCGGTCAGGACCATTAAACGCTTTCAGCAGAAGTAGGTTACCCGTCAGTAGCTTGATGCGATACTGAATCTGGTTCAACATCAGGAATGCTTGTTACCCGCACCAACCTTACCGACCTTGCCTATTTCCTAGCGATCGCGCGGCATCGCAATCTTCGTCGGGCCGGCCTCGAGCTTGGCGTGTCTGCCTCCGCGGTCAGCCATGCTCTCAAAAGTTTCGAAGAGCGCGCGGGTGTCCGACTGATCAACCGGACCAACCGATCCGTAACCTTGACGTCGGCTGGAAAGGCGCTGGAGCAGTCGGTCTCCGGGTCGTTTGCTGACATCGGCTCCGCGTTGGAGAACCTGGATCAGCTCCGCGTCTCTCCTGGCGGAAAAATTCGCATCAACGCCGTGGTCGATGCGGTAACGCTGGTGCTTGGTCCTGTGCTTGCCGAACTGTCTCGCCGTCACCCTGATATTGAGGTCGATCTGGTATCGAGCAATCGCATCGTCGATGTCGTCGGCGAGGGGTTCGACGCAGGCGTTCGGTATGGCGGCACCGTCCCCGAGGACATGATTGCGCAGCGACTTTCAGCCGACCTCCGGTGGGTTGTCGCGGCTTCTCCCCGTTACCTTGAGGAACATGGCACACCAGCGCACCCGGACGAGTTGAAGCAGCACCGGTGTCTTGGAGTGCGTCTTGGGGACGACAGTATCTACCGCTGGGAATTCGAGGGGCCTGACGGAGACTTTGATGTGCTTATCCAAAGCGCGATGACTGCCGACGATAGCCGATCAACGCTGGCAATGGCACTCAACGGCGCGGGGCTGACGTTCGGTCTTGAAGCCCTGTTCGCCAAGCATGTCGCAGACGGCACCCTGCGCGTTGTGCTAACCGAGTGGGTGACGACCGGGCCGGGCTTCTACCTTTACTACTCCGGACGACGACAGTTACCCGCGGGTTTGCGCGCGCTTCTGACGATTGCAGGTGAACTAAAACCACTTGGCTGACGCGTCTGTTCAACATCAAGCATTCGAGGCGTTTGAAAATTGATTTCAGCAACGAAGGACGAGTCAGTAGCGGGCGTTCGTCGGGGGTTATTAGCTTCCCAACTTCAGCCGTTGGTTCATTTTGCCGAATGTTCGGCGACCAGCCATCTAAGTTCAGGCTTGCGATGAACCGCTGGCTAGAGTTGGGCGTCGGTGGAGCGCGGCTGCCTCACGCGTGCCTGCGCATCACGTCTCCACGGGGCAAAAGACTCGCTTATATTATACCACCGGACACATGTGTAACGGCATCCTGTGCAAGGCTGGTCTGCCTAAGCCGGCAGCGGACCATTGTGAGACGCTTAATGCTCGGAAGCGAGAATAGGCGGATCATCTCTGGTTCGGTAGGCTGCGCCTGCGCAATGACCATTATTTGGACCGCATTGCGTCTTAATCCGTGACGCAACTGCGTGAGCTGTCGCGGCTGCACCAATTCGGGTCGGATGGAAGGGCGCGATATTGCCGTTCATCCAGCCACGGACCCATGGTTCCGATGAGCAGGCGTTATGGGTCGTCCCGAGCGTGTGCATGTCGACCAGGATTGCGCCGCCTGCCTCGGCCGCCGACCGCGTGACGGCTGCGAGCGTATCGCCAACCTGACGCATAGTGCCGGCTTCGGCGGCAGTCAGACCTAACACTGGGCACGTGCCTGACGGCGGCAGGATCGTTGGGTAGGTCGCTATCACCATGATAGCTTGTGGGGCCGCGGCATGGATCGCTTGGAGTGTCGCGATCAGGTCACTCCGAAGTTGATCGTAGCCACGCGCGTCGGGTCGCCGGGGCCCGTCCCAGAACCATCGGACGAAGCGGCCGAACACCGTGTTTGTATTCCGTGCCGCCAGCATCGACAGGTCGGCAACATAGCCGACATCGTTGCCGCCGATTGTCAGCGTCACGAGCCGCGTGCCACGCGTGATCGTCCGGATCTGCGGCCCCTGGAAATACTGACCGCCGTGTAGCAGATGGCGGGTCACGGCACCGCCGCAACTCATATCGACGAGCGGAACTGCACGCAGCCGGGCGAGTTGCTGCGGGTAGCCTTCTACGCCACGCGCGCACAGCGTTGGACTACCGGGTTCTAGGGCGCCTAGTCCCGCTCCCGCCGCGAACGAGCTGCCCAGCGCGATATAGTCCGGCCGACCGCTCGGGGACCGCCGACCTTCGGCAATGGCAATTATCAGGCCGATGCCGATGATCGCCAACAGTCCCCCCAGCAACCAAAACCTAACTTTCCGCCTGCGTCCACGCATCACGCCTCTCCCCTGCCGCAAGACGCCATCGGCGCAGGTCGGCGTGCGGCGGGCAATGCTCCGGCTGCTCGCGCACCGCATGGGCACACCCTGCGAGCGATGCCGCATAGTAACCGGATGTTCTGGCGCGACGCGGACGGTGTACATCGACGCGATGTCAATCCGTGAACATCTCGATCCGATCGTCCACGTCACCGCCGGCGTGGTCCAAGGGCGCACGACCGGGGGCGTCCAGCGCTATATAGGCATTCCCTATGCAGCGCCGCCCGTTGGCGCCTTGCGGTTTGCGCCGCCTTCGCCGCCGCCGTCGTGGACGGGCGTGCGCGCCGTCACGGACGCTGGCCCGAACGCGCCGCAGCGGATCAGGCCGGTGCCTGGCCTCAATGTCGAGGCGCTGATCGGCAGCGGTTGGATGCCGGGCGACGACTATCTGACACTCAATGTCTGGCGCCCCGACGACGACCGCACCGGCCTGCCGGTGATGGTGTTCGCCCATGGCGGCGGCTTCGTGATCGGCAGCAAGGACGCGCCGGTGCAGGACGGGACGACCTTCGCGCGCGACGGCGTGGTTTGCGTTGCGATCAACTATCGCATGGGGATCGACGGCTTTCTGCCGATCCCGGGCGTCCCGACAAATCTCGGTCTGCGCGACATCGTCGCCGCGCTCGAATGGGTCCGCGCGGAGATCGACCGCTTCGGAGGCGATCCCGGCAACGTCACGATATTCGGCGAATCGGCGGGCGCGATGGCGATCGCCGACCTCGTCACCTCACCTGTCGCCGAGGGCCTGTTCACCCGCGCGATCATTCAAAGCGGACATGGCGGCATGACACGTGATGTAGGCGTCATGCGGCGGCTGGTGACGAAGCTCGCCAAACTGCTCGGCGTCTCGCCGACCCGTGATGGGTTCGCCAGCGTCGCGGCCGAGCCGATGCTCGACGCAGTAGAAAAGGTGTCGTTACCGACCGCGCGGATCGACCTGCGCGGGGCGGACGGCCGCGAGCCGGTCTTCGGGATCAGCCGCTTCGTACCCGTTCATGGCGACGACATGCTGCCGGTCCCGCCGTTGGATGCGCTCCGCAACGGCGCGGGCGCGGACGTCGATGTGCTGATCGGTACGAATGCCGAGGAAATGAACCTGTACCTGGTCTCGTCCGGGGTCCGGGACAAAATCGGGCGGTTGCTGGCGTGGTTCGTGCTGCGAAAGTCGCAGCCTCGAGCGTGGGCGGTGCTGAACGCCTATGGGGCTGGCAAGCGTCCCGGCGGGCGTGCGCTGACCGATGCGATGACGGACCTTGTCTTTCGTTGGCCCGCCAGGCGGTTCGCCGAGGAACATCGCGGCCGCACGCATGTCTATGAACTCGAATGGCGCTCGCCCGCGTTCGGCGGCGAGCTTGGCGCGGCGCATGCGATCGACGTGCCGTTCGTCTTCGATGCGCTCGCCTGCGCGACTGGTCCCGACGGATTGCTCGGCGAAGCGCCGCCGCAGGATGTCGCGACCCGCATGCACCGACTGTGGGTCGATTTCGCCCGCGACGGGTCCCTCCCCTGGGCGCCGTTCGATCGTGATACGCGCCAAGTCTATCGCATCGTTGCCGGCGAGGCGGCATTCGAGCCGGTCATGCCTGCCGCGCCGTTCCTACCTTGAAGGACAAGACCATGTACGCCAATCGCCTGCGGCTAGATGGTCGCAAAGCCTTCGTCACCGGCGGCGCGCAAGGCATCGGCTGGGCTTGCGCGGACGCGCTCGCCGAGTTCGGCGCCGTGGTGACGATCGCCGATCGCGACCCGGATCTGCTCGCTCGCGGTGTGGAAAGCCTCCAAGACAAGGGTCACCGCGTCACCGGCATCGTGCTCGACGTGACGGACTCCGCTGCGGTCACTGCAGCCGCCGACGCGGTGCGCGACGCCGAAATTCTGGTCAACAATGCCGGCATCGCCCGCAGTGAAACCGCGGCGGAGGACGTCGCCGACGAGCATTGGTTGAACGTCCTCGACGTCAATCTCAACGGCACCTTCTGGTGTGCACGCGCCTTCGGACGCAACATGCTGGCCACGGGCCGCGGATCGATCGTCAATATCGGGTCGATGTCGGCCTTTGTCGTCAACCGGCCGCAGCCGCAGAGCTATTACAACGCGTCTAAGGCGGCGGTGCATCAACTGACGAAAAGCCTTGCCGCCGAATGGGCCGGCCGTGGTGTTCGCGTCAATGCGGTGGCGCCGACCTATATCGCAACTCCGCTCAACGCCTTTGCCGACAAGACCAGCGAGATGTACCGCCGTTGGATCGACGGCACGCCGCAAGGACGTCTTGGGGAGGCGTACGAAGTCGCCTCGGTCGTACAGTTCCTTGCAAGCGATGCGGCGAGCCTGATGACCGGCAGCATCGTGGCGGTCGATGGCGGCTACTCCTGCTGGTAGGCCAATAACCGGAGCCGATCGGCATAGCCGTCAGACCTTTCGGACAGCTTTGAAAACCGGCACACCTCTCTGACAGGTAGACGACTCGATCTGCCGATATTCGGAGAGGTTTCCATGCATCGTCGCTCGCTGCTCGCCCTATCTTCCGCGCTTACCCTTGCGTGGCCCACGCTCGCCGCGGCGCAGTCTGTCGACCCGAAGGGCGCGCAGACCAGCAACCAGGGCACCCCCGCTGACCCGCAGGTCGATACGCGTGCTGGCAACGCTCCCGCAGCCTCCGATATCGTGGTCACGGCACGCCGTCGTGAAGAACGGTTGCAGGACGTACCGATCGCCGTCACCGCGATCTCAGGCGACGCGATCAAGCAGCAGCAGCTCGTCGTCGTCCGCGACGTGGCCGCCTACACGCCGGGCCTCAACATCAATTCGGATTCGGTCGGTCGTGCATTCGTGTCGATCCGCGGCGTCGGCACCACGCTGATCGACACGGTGCAGCCAGGCGTCGGCATTTTCATCGACGGCATCTACCAGCCGAACACGACCTATCTCAATTCGCCACTGGTCGATGTCGCCCGCGTCGAAGTGCTGCGTGGGCCTCAAGGGACGCTGTTTGGCAACAACACGCTGGGCGGCGCAATCAACGTCGTCACCCGCCAGCCGTCGAACGAGTGGCAGGGGCGGGTCGACGGTGCACTGGCCACCGGCGACAATTACGCCTCCGCGTCGGGCAGCATATCAGGGCCGATCGTCAAGGACGTGCTCCAGTTCCGCATTGGCGCGGCCTATCACAAGGAGGACGGCTTCCAGCGCAACCTCCTCGCAGGCGGCAATCAAAATCCACTCGAGACGAAAAGCATCAACGGCACGATCCGCTTCGTCCCCACAAACTGGGCGCGCTTCACGGTGAACGGCGGATACGACCGCGTGTTCGGTGGCTCGACGCCCTATTTCAACGTGACCGGCCCGCGCGACTATTCGCTCGACGGCCGCAGCAATCAGCGCAGCCTGGGTACAATCGATTACTACGCCGCCAATGTGAAGGGCGAGTTCGACGTCGACAGCATCGATACTACGATCACCGCGATCGGCGCGTACAACCAGAGCGATACGAAGGGCGCGGGTGACGCCGACTACAGCCCGATCGACTTCTTCCGCTCGACCGTCAGCCGCACGCTGAAGACCCGCACCGGTGAAGTCCGCTTCGATACGAAGTGGAGCGAGAATTTCTCGACGCTGGTCGGTGCCTTCTATGCGCGCTCGACAACGGATGCCACGACCACGACGACGGTGGTGCCGGCCAACCTGACCGTACCCGGCACCGCCACGTCGGAGAACGAGAACATCGCCGGTTTCGCCACCGGCTTTTTGAAGCTCGGCGATGGCCTCGATCTGACGGTCGGGATCCGCTACGACCATCAGAAGCTCGATGCGTCGACCGCCGGCCTTGCCGCCGCCTACAAGGCGAACGAGTGGCAACCCCGCGCGACCCTGTCCAAGCGCTGGAACCCGCAGTTCATGACCTATGCCTCGGTGGCCCGCGGCGTGCGCGGCGGAGGGCAGAACGGCCCCGGCGCGCCCAACCTGACTTATCGCGGTGACAGCGTCTGGACCTATGAAGTCGGATCGAAGGCGAGCGCGTTCGATGGTCGACTGACGGCCAATGTCGCTGCGTTCTATAACGACTACAAGAACTTCATCGGCGCCAACGCGCTCGCCCCGTCGACCATTCTCAATCCCGCCACCGGCCAGCCGGTCGGCTTCGTCGCGATCAACCTCAATTCGGGCAACGTCGAAAGCTATGGTGCGGAGGCCGAATTGTCGTTCAACGTCAGCGACGCCTGGCGCGTTTATGCCAATGCGACGCTGCTACATGCCCGCGTGACCGATTCTAGCCAGTTCACCGCGGTGACCGGCTATGCCTATCCGGGCGATCGCATCCTGTTCGTTCCCGACGCGAACTACTCGATCGGCACCAATCTGCGCGTGCCGTTTCACCGCGACCAGGCGATCGAGTTCGACGCGAACGTCGTTGCGAAGGGTGAGCGCACGGGCGGCTCGCTCGACGCCGCGTCGGTCCCGGTGCTGGAGGCCTATCATCTCGTGAACGGATCGGTATCGTGGCAGGCCGGACCGCTTGAAGTCGCAGCCTTCGCGACCAACCTGTTCAACGAGAAGTACGTCGAGACCTATCTCGATGCCTCGCTGTTGCGGCGGGCCGGATTGCCCGCGCCTCTTGTGTCGAACCTCGCTATCCAGTCGCCACGTCGGCGTATTGGCATTCGTGGCACGGTACGATTCTGATGAAGCACATGCCAACGCCCCCCCGCCCGCCTC
The DNA here is from genome assembly GCF_001421805.1 of Sphingomonas sp. Leaf34. Classification (GTDB taxonomy): domain Bacteria; phylum Pseudomonadota; class Alphaproteobacteria; order Sphingomonadales; family Sphingomonadaceae; genus Sphingomonas. The sequence goes on from NZ_LMLC01000002.1 coordinate 527,574, forward strand.
TCGATGAGGCGTTCGTCGCGGTGCTTCGCCAGCGTTTCGGCGACGCGCTGGCGATGGGCGAGGGTATCCGTCGCCAGCACGGCACGAGCGAGGCGCATTTCGCCGAGGCCTTGCCCGACGCGGTCGTCTTTGCCGCGTCGACCGAGGAAGTTGCCGACTGCGTGCGGCTGTGCACAGCGGCCGGCGTGCCGATCGTACCGTTCGGCGCGGGTACGTCGATCGAGGGCAACGCGCTTGCGGTTCTTGGCGGGGTCAGCGTCAACCTTTCGCGGATGGACGCGATCCTTGCTATCAATGCGGACGATTTCGACTGCGTCGTCCAGGCCGGCGTGCGCCGCGAGGAACTGAATGCGCACCTGCGTGACACCGGGCTGTTCTTTCCGATCGATCCCGGTGCCAACGCGACGATCGGCGGCATGGCCTCGACGCGCGCAAGCGGCACCAACGCGGTGCGTTATGGCACGATGCGCGAGGCCGTGCTGGCACTGACCGTCGTCACGGCGGACGGCAACGTCATCCGTACCGCGACCCGGGCGCGCAAGTCGGCTGCGGGTTACGACCTCACGCGCTTGTTCGTCGGCTCCGAGGGCACGCTAGGCATTATCACCGAGATCAGCCTGCGCCTCCATCCGATACCCGAACAGATCATGTCTGCGGTCTGCGGGTTCGAGTCCTTGCAAGGTGCGGTCGATACCGTCGTCCATTCGATCCAGTGCGGCGTTCCGCTCGCCCGCGTCGAAATCCTCGACGACAAGCAGATGGCGGCGGTCAATCGCTGGTCCAAGCTCGAATATCCCGAAGTGACGACGCTGTTCTTCGAGTTCCACGGCTCGCCTGCGGGCGTCGCCGAGCAGGTCGAAACCGTTGCCGCACTCGCCGACGCGAATGGCGGCGGCGCGTTCAAATGGTCGAACCAGCCGGAGGAACGCGCTAGGCTGTGGAAGGCGCGACACGAGGCCTATTACGCCGCTGTCAACGTGCGGGCAGGCGCGGTCGGCTGGACCACCGACGTGTGTGTGCCGATCAGCCGCCTGCCCGAGTGCATCCTGGCGACGCGTGCCGACATCGATGCCGGCACTGTCCCCGCTGCGATTCTGGGTCACGTCGGCGACGGAAATTTCCACGTGATCTTCTCGATCGACCCCACCGCCCCGCATGAGTTCGAAGAGGTGGAAGCGATCAACCGTCGCCTGGTCGAACGGGCAATCGCGATGGACGGCACATGCACGGGCGAGCACGGCATTGGCATCGGCAAGCAGGACTGGCTCGTCGCCGAACTGGGCGATGCGGTCGACCTGATGCGGACGATCAAACGCGCACTAGACCCGCTGAACCTGATGAACCCGGGCAAGATCTTCACGCTGTGACCGGTAGCGCACGACCCCAACGGAGTATCCGATGACCAGCCTGCCTCTCGTCGATCCCGAGCTCCGTCCGCTGCTCGATGCGTGGCCGACCGTGACGCTCACCCCGGAGTCGCTGGCGGCCCTGCGCGCGCGCGCGTTGCCTCTCCCGCCCGCCCCGGACGGCGGCGTCGATCTGGAACGGCACCGGATCGCCGGGCCCGCTGGCGCGCCTGACGTCTCGCTGCACATCTACCGCCCCCGCGACACGAGGGGCGCGCTGGGCTGCATCTATCATATCCATGGTGGCGGCTATGTCGGGGGCGCCGCCAAGGAATTGGAGGTCGTCCACCGTCCGCTCGCCGCCACACTGAACTGTGTCATCGTGTCGGTCGACTACCGGCTCGCACCCGAGACGGTCTTCCCCGGTGCGATCGAGGATTGTTATACGGGCTTGACCTGGACCGTCGCGAACGCCGACGATCTTGGGATCGACGGTGCGCGAATCGGCGTGATGGGCGAGAGCGCGGGCGGCGGCCTGGCCGCGGCACTCGCACTCATGTCGCGCGACCGGGGCGGACCTGCCCTTGCCTTCCAGCACCTGACCTATCCGATGATCGACGATCGCACCTGCATGGGCGAACCGCATGCACATGCCGGAGAGTTCATCTGGACATCGCACAACAACCGGTTCGGCTGGACCGCGCTGCTCGGTGAGGAGCCAGGCGGCGACACCGTCTCCCCCTACGCCGCAGCCGCCCGCGCGACCAATCTCACCGGACTGCCGCCGACGTTCATCATGACCGGTGCGCTCGACCTCTTCGTCGATGAGGATATCGACTATGCGCGTCGCTTGATCGCTGCTGGCGTGCCGACCGAGTTCCACGTCCACCCAGGTGCCTTTCATGGCTTCGATCTGCTACCGGGGCCCGGCGTCGCCGACCGCGCGCAGGCGATGCGGATCGACGCGCTGCGCCGGGCGCTTCGCTGATGACGACGCCGATGGCTGCCCCCCCGGCACTTGGTTTTGGTCGCGCTCTGCCGTCGTTGCTCGCGCTCACCCTCGCGATGACGATCGGCTTCGCGATGATGGGTTCGTTCGCGACGGTACAGGAAAGCGTAAAAGCCGAGTTACGGCTGACCGACACGATGTTGGGGCTGATCCAGGGGGCAAGTGCGGCACTGGCACTGGTCGTATGCTCAATTCCCGTCGGTATCCTGGTCGATCGGGTCAATCGCGTCCGGCTGATGATCGGGCTCGCACTGGTCTGGACCCTTGGCACGGCGCTGACCGCGGTGGCGACCGGCACCGCAATGCTGTTCGCCGCCCGCGTCTTGACCGCGACGGGCACGACAGGCGCTCTGACTGCGGCGCTGTCGTTGACAGCCGATCTGTGTGCCCCTGCCCAGCGTGGCCGCGCAATGCTGATCGTCAACCTCGGCAAGACCGCGGGCATTGCGGGCGCTTTCGCGCTCGGCGGCTGGCTGTTCGGACGTTTTGCCAGCGGCGCGATGCCGGTATTCTCCGGGCTGTCGCCTTGGCGGGGCACGCATGCGGTGCTGGCCTTGCTCAGCCTCGTAATGATCGTGCCTCTTCTGTTGCTCCGCGAACCGGCACGTCGCGAAGTCGCCGCAAGCATTCGGGCGCCGTTCGCGGTGCTGGTCGGCGAACTCTGGTCACGGCGAAGGTTCCTGATCCCGCTATTCGTCGGTCAGGTCGCAGTGGTGATGGCCGACAACGCGGCGCTAGTCTGGGCTGCACCGGTGCTCTCGCGTCATTTTGGCCTCCAACCGGGCGATTTTGCAGGATGGATGGGAGGCTTGATCCTGGTCAGCGGACTCGCTGGCACGGTGCTAGGCGGCTTCGCCGCGGACATCGGACAGAAGAGTGAGGTCCGTGGCGGGTTGCTGATCGGCGCCTTGGCCGCCGCCACGCTCGGTGTCCCTGCCGCACTGTTTCCGGTCGGCCCGACCGTCATGTGGTTCGCGATCGCACTCGGCACCCTGACATTGTGTGGTGCGGTGACGGGACTCATTACATCGGTGGCGCTGACCGTGCTCATCCCCAACGAACTGCGCGGGTTGTGCATCGGTGCGTTCATCGCGATTGCTGGCTTGATCGGCTTCGGGATCGCTCCGTCACTGGTGACGTGGACCAGCGGCTTGCTCGGCGGCGAATCACATCTCGGCACCGCGCTTGCCATCGTCGGCGTCGCGACGAGCCTGTTATCGGTCATTGCCTTCCTGATCGCCATTCAGATGGCGCCGCTCTCTGCAACTGCAGACCTATCAGATAGCGATTGACGACGTTTCAGAAAGGTGCATTATGCTTCTAACCTCAGAGGAGGAGAGGATTATGACGGTCACCCCAAAACGGCGGATCGACGTTTCGCCGGAAATGCTCTCGTTCATTGGACGCGGGCCTATCGAGCCCGGTACATGGAGCGACGACGCGGTCGTCCTTCGCTTCAGTCTGGGCGATGACGGTACGGCCGCTACGATGAGCTACGCCACCGGATCGGACCATGAGGCGATCGTCGTACTCGCGGTCGCGGCGACTGCGTGTGAGCGTATCTTCGGCGCGCTTCCCGGCCCCTGCGCGACATGGCATCTGCCGACCGAGTTGCGCACGCTGGTCCTGTCTCTGCGCGATTGCCCGTTGCCCGAGCCGGCGCGCGATACGCTGTGCCTCGCCAAGAGCATCGAACTGCTCTGTGCGAGCTTCGCCTGCCTGCATGAGGGCGCATTGATATCGGCTGATGGCGCCGGCGACCTGTCGGAACGCGACGCCCGCCGTCTTGCCGCGGCACGCCAGCTGATTGACGATCGCTGGCAGGAGAAACTGACACTCGATACGGTCGCACGCGCCTGTGGCCTCAATCGCGCAAAGCTGACCCGCGGTTTCCGCCAGATGTTCGGCTCGAGCGTGGCCGACGCGATCGCTGACAAGCGTTTGTCCGGCGCGCGCGGCATGTTGCTGGCGACCGATCTGCCGGTGTCTGCGATCGGCTATCGCTGCGGCTATCGGAACAATGCAAGCTTCACCCGAGCGTTCGCGCGCCGCTTCGGCGTGCCGCCCACACGTCTCCGCGCGTTGCAGCTGGCGGCATGAAGATAATGGATCGCCTGGAGGAAGGCGGCTCGCTGGTCGATCGCGCGGTACGCCGCGTACGTGATCACATGCGCGATCAAGATATGAAGGTCGGTGACACGCTGCCCGGCGAAGGCCAGTTTGCGACCGAACTTGGTGTCAGTCGCGCCGTGATGCGCGAGGCGTTCGGCGCGCTGGCGGCACTCCGGTTGATAGACGTGGCCAACGGGCGCCGCGCCCGCGTGGGCGCGATCGACGGATCGGTGATGGGAACCTCGATCGACCATGCGGTCGCGACGGCGCAGGTGTCGGTAGCCGAGGTTTGGGACGTCCGCCGCACGCTCGAGCTACGCACCGCCGAACTCGCCGCTCGCGACCGCAGCGACGCCGACGCCGCCATCATACGAACCGCCGCGCAAGCGATGGCCGCAGCGACCAACATCACTGACATAACCCGGCACGATATCGTCTTCCATCAGGCGATCGCCCGCGCCAGCGGCAACGCGTTGTTTCTCCAGGTCGTCCGCTCGTTCGAGCCGATGATGACTGTCGCGATCCCGGCAGCTTGGGAAACTCGCCACACGGAGGAGGCGCGATCAATCGTACTGAAGCGCCACGTGGACATCGCGCTCGCTATCGGCGACCGCGACGCTATCGCGGCAAACGCGCTGATGGATGCACATTTCGATCAGTCGATCGGCGCCGTACTTTAGCGGCCGCACCGCCGCGGCAGGTCGACCTTTCTGCCCTTCCCCCCGTTTGGACCGCGTGTTCGTCGGCACGGCCGCATTCGGTGGTGAGCGCCGAGACCGATCCGTTAGGCGGCGGGGGGAACTGATCAAGATCAATTCCGGCAAGACCGTATTGTTCGACATGGCCATCCGCCTGCGTGGACACGTTCCGCGCGGAACTGGCGGCTTCAGGCTTACTCCGTTCAGGGTTAGATATGACGCGATTAGACCGTGCGAACAACGTTGCCGACCTACGCCTGATGGCCCGCCGTCGACTGGCCAGGCCGATCTTCGACTATATCGATGGAGGCGCGGACGATGAGATATCGCTGCGCCGGAACGCCACGGCTTTCGCGGACTACGAACTGGTTCCCGACGTGCTCAACGATGTGTCGGAGATCCGAACGGAAACCAAGATCTTCGGGCAAGCTTCGCGGTGGCCGCTCATGCTCTCGCCCACCGGCCTAACGCGCATGTTTCATGGTCATGCCGAGCTTGCCGTGGCCCGCGCAGCGGCGCGTCACGGCCTTCTGTACAGCCTCTCGACGATGGGCACGACGCGATTGGAGGATCTTGCGCGAGCCTTTGCCGGGCCGAAGGTTTTCCAAATCTACATCTTCAAGGATCGCGGGCTGACCGCCGAGTTCGTGGCGCGATGTCGAGACGCCGGCTTTCACGGACTTGCGCTGACGGTCGACACGCCGGTCGCCGGCAACCGGGAACGTGACCGGGTCAGCGGCCTTTCGCTGCCGCCAAAACTTACGCTTCGGTCATTGCTCAGCTTCGCACTCCACCCCTCGTGGTCGATCCCAGCGCTCACCGGATCGAAGTTCGACCTCGCGAACGTCAGCCACAAGGTCGATGCGCTGTCGTCGGGGCCGATGAGCCTGTTCGACTATATCGGCGGCCAGTTCGACCGCTCGGTTGGCTGGCGCGAGGTCGAATGGCTTGCACGCGAATGGAACGGGCCGCTCGCGATCAAGGGTGTAATGACACCCGAGGACGCACGTCGCTCGATCACCTCGGGGGCCACCGGCGTCATGATCTCCAACCACGGCGGGCGTCAGTTGGACGGTGCACCCGCCCCAATTGATCAGATTGAGGCGGTGCGAAACGCCATTGGCGACGCACCGGACGTGATTTGCGACGGTGGTATCAGGCGGGGCTCGGACGTGGTTAAGGCGCTTGCCCTGGGGGCGACTGCCTGCTCGATCGGGCGCCCGTATCTGTATGGCTTGGCCGCTGGCGGTGAGCAGGGCGTCGATCGCTTGCTGACGTTGCTAAACCAGGAGTTTGAGCGCACCCTGACACTAGCAGGGATCAACGACATCGCCTCGTTATCCCCCCGCCATATCCGCCATCGACCGAACGAGAGGGCTTAAGCCCGTCGAACATCATCAGATCGCCGATGGCGTAATCGAATGCCGCTGCCGCCTCACAAACTATCGGCCCTAGTCGTGAATGGGCGTCCACCGCTAGAAAGCTCTCGCCGGACAGGACCCACAAGTGGTCACTGAGCGGCTGTTCGGCTCTCCTCAGAAACGGGCCTTTTTTAATCTCGCGGGTTCGGCCTTAATTGGCCGACCTCTGTCGAGCTGCTTCGAAGAAGAACCTATTCTCCGGGCACAGTAGACCATGAGGCATGTTCCACCGTCTATCGGTCCCATGCTAAGCCGAAGCAGAGCAACGTGGGGAGATAAGATGCTGGATGTCCGCCGCACAATTGCCGATGCCTTGGGTCCGAACAAGCAGAGCTCTTCTTCCCTTCCCGACGTTCCGGTTTCCAACGACTGGTTCGAGCAACCGACGTGCGGAAATTGCGCTACGCCGATGACAACCGCGTATTGCAGTGGATGCGGGCAGAAAGCGGCGAAGCGGTTCGTCTGGCACGATATCCGCAAGGAAACCTGGGATCGGCTCCGCCTGTTCGAACTGCCGGCGGTGCGGACGCTCGGCAAGCTGATCGTCACGCCCGGTACGGTCGCCCGGGAATATGTGATGGGTCGGCGCACGACGTGGATGCACCCGCTGAAGCTGCTCGTGGCGACCGTCGCCGTCCTGGTCCTGATGCTTGCGACCAATCAGTATTTCAGCGTCTATGCGGGCGTTGATCGCGATGGGGTCGTCAAGCGCATGGCTGCCCAGGTGCTGGCCTACTCAAACTGGAGCTTCTCGCTGGGCATCGTCGCCATCGTCGCCGCGGCAGCGATCGTGTTCCGGCGCCGGCTTGGCTATAATCTGGTCGAAGTGATGGTGCTGGCGATCTACTGTCAGTCGATCGTGTTGGCGTTCATTAGCTTCAACATGTTGCCGACGCTGATCTGGCGTGATCCGGCCTTCATCCTGACCCACAAGGCGGCGTCGCAAATCTACGTGCCCATTCTCAAGACGTTGATCGTCGTGGTGGCCTATCGCCAGTTCTTCCTCCTGTCATGGCGCACCGACTGGCCAAGGCTGGTTTTAGCCGGCATCATGGTCGCCGCGATCAACTGGACGCTGTTGCGCATCTACGCATGGGCGATCCTGTGGCTGGTAAGCCGCTGACGAGGAGACGGTGACATGCGGACCCTGCATCTGGCATCAATGAGTGCGCTGGCAGCCCTCCTGACAAGTGGATGCGGCAAGGCGGACGACACGAGCAAGACCGTGTCCAGCGCGGCCAAGGTCGAGGCGATTGCGTCGACGCTCCAGGCCTGTTCCTATGACGGCAAACCGGTCCAGGCGGATGCCGCCGCACTGACCGGCGGCGCGCCGCAGGATTGCGCCAGCGCCGTCACTAGGATCATGGGCTATACCGGCCTCCCCGCCAATTTCGTCGTCGTGTCCGGACCGGTGCCGAACGCCGCCGCGGTCATCATGCTGGACGACAAGCGGGTGCCGCGCCGGGTGATCGCCTTCAACCCCGCGTTCATGAAGGCTGCCGAGGCGCAGGTCGGCGGCAGCCCTTGGGGTCCGATCAGCATCATGGCGCACGAGATCGCGCACCATCTGTCCGGGCACACGATCGTGCCCGGCGGCAGTCGCCCGGAAATCGAATTGGAAGCCGACAAGTTCAGCGGGTACGTCTTGCAGAAGATGGGCGCGCCGCTCGCCGAGGCGCAGCGGATGATCCTGACGGTTGGCAGCACTCATGGCTCGCCGACCCATCCGGCAAAGGATCAGCGCGCAGACGCGATCCAGCAAGGGTGGCGACAATCCTGCACGCAATCGGGCGGTCTCGAGTGCGCGGGCGGGAAAGCGCCTGCGGCACCCGGCGGTGCCTCGGCAGGTCCGATCGCGCAAGGACCGACAGCGCCTCAGGCTGCTACAACGCCGGCGGTCGTCAATGCCTCGGTCCCTGCCCGCCTGTTACCGGCACCCGGATCGATACCCTTCAAATACGGCCGCTTCATCGTAGACGAGACCGGACGGCTCGATCCGGCGCGTATGAGAACGATGGAGCAAAGACTGTATCGCCTCGCCAAGGACTCGGGCGTCGAAATGAGCATCCTGGTGGTCGACGACCTGAAGGGGCTTTCCGCGAATGACTACGCCTGGGCGATGATGCGGCAGTTGCGGATCGGCAAACTCGATGTCGGCAACGGCGCGGTCGCGGTCGTCGCGCCCCGGCAACATCAGGCCGCGGTCGCGTTCGGGCCCGGTCTTGCCAAGGAAGCCGAATTCTCGGACCCGAACACGCAGCTCGTGCAGTGGATCAATGCGGCATGGCCTAATTGCGAGGATGCCGATGGATGCGCCGGCTGGACCGACGCGCTGTTCACCGTGTTCGACGGAACCTTGTTCTGGGCCGAGCGCAGCAAATGGACGATCGACTATCAAAGTCTTGGCCAGCTGCTCAACCATTACAACACGGTCAATGCCGAGCGGATGCGGACCAAGCGGCCGTTCAACGCCGCGACCGACCTGCCCAACGGCAATCTTGTCCGGGTGACGGGCCGCATCACGAGCCTCAAGTCGCCGACCTCATTTGGCCAGGCGAACGAACGGCTGCTGGGTGGAAAGCTTGGCTACACAGCGGTCAGCATGATTACCGACGATGGCCATGACCTCGTGTTTTATGTCGCACCGCGGCTCGCACCCCTGATGCCGTCCGGTTCACTCAAGGACGGCGCCAGATATACCGCCGTCGGCCGGCTTCAAAGCACCGGCGACAAAGCGAGCAGGCAGGCCTCGTCAATGTGGCTATTCAGCTACGATGCGATCTGACCTTTGCACGCGCGTTCCACGATACGGCAGCCAGGACCCACAGTCGGACGCTCACGCCCGTTCCCTCGACTCCCAGCTTCCGACGCGTGATCCACCGCCCGCCAGAGGTAGACCATCTCGCCGTTCAGCTTCACGTACGTTTCGTCCAGGTGCCAGCGCCAGCGCGCAAACCCCCGCATGCGGCTGACTCGCTGACGGCGAATGTCGCCTGCGAACAGCGGACCGAACCTGTTCCACCACAGCCTGACCGTCTGGGAGATCTCGATCCCACGCTCGTACAGAAGTTTCTCCACGTTGCGCAGGACAGCGGGAAGCGCACGTACATCAGCACCACCAGCCGGATCACCTCCGCGGACGAGTTGGAACGGCGAAACGGGCTGGGCGGCAATGCCCTCGACTTCCGGCTCATTCGCGATCGATATCAGCCCCTCGCTTCGCCTGCCACGTTGGTTTGACGGCGCCAGACCTACCCTGCCCGGCAAACTTTTGGATGAGAGCCTGCGCTTCGCCTGATCCTGCCGACCGCGCGATCATGCGCGCCTCGGTGCCCAGCTGTTCTTCCAGGGTCGCCCCGCAGCTGGAAAATAATAGCGTTCTGGTGCTTGCAAGCGCCGTCACGGACGATGCCGCGAGCCCTGCAGCGACCGTTATCGCCGCGTCGAACAGAGCAGCAGCATCGACTGTCCGTGTCACCAAACCGATCGCCGCGGGCTTCGGTGGCGTCCAGCCGCCGGTTGGTCAACGCGATCTCCTGGGCACGGCGCAGACCGACCAGCCGTGGCAGAAGCCAGCTCGTCCCTGCATCCGGCGTCAGGCCGATCAGTCCGTAGGCCGTCGAAAACGAACTCGCACTGTTCGCGATCGCGACATCGCGCATGATGGCCAGGCTGAAACCCGCGCCGGCGGCGGCACCGTTGATCGCGGTTACCAAGGGCTTGTCCATCCGCAACAATCCGGCGATCGCAGCATGAAGGAACGTCGTCAGCTCCGTGACCAAGGCCGGTGTGTCGCCTCCCGCCGCCGCGAACGTCTTTACGTCCCCGGCGACGCAGAACAGCCGTCCGGAGCCAGTCAGCAGCACACATCGCACGGTCTCGTCAGTTGCGCATACCAACACGATCTCGAGGAGGGACCGCGCCAGAGCCGCATTGATGGCGTTACCCTGATCCGGACGGATCAATGTGATGACGGCGACGTCACCGTGCCGATCGAGCAGAGCTTCGTTCACTCTTCTATCCTTTTGAAAAGGTGCGGGCCACGTCCTTCGAACCTCGGTATGAGCATCAGGCCGCGGTGGGAGTACTATCCTGCATGGCTGCATGACCAAGTCGTGCGAGCCTCGGGAAGTTGGCGGCACGTTCGCGTGCGTGAAGCGACGCCGCGGTGCCGCGGATCACCCGGCCCTTGATACCGTGGAAGATCGCGGCGAGCCGGAAGAAGTTGAACGTGACGTAGAATTGATAGTCCGGCATCGCCGAGCGGCCGGTCTTGGCGCAATAGGCGGCGACATAGTCCCGTTCGGTCGGAATGCCGAGCGCCGCAAGATCCGCGCCGGCCAATCCGGCGACGATGTCGGGCGGCATCCGGTACATGAGCGCATGGTAGGCGAAATCGGCGAGAGGATTGCCGAGCGTCGACAACTCCCAGTCCAGCACCGCCAGCACCCGCGGTTCCGTGGGATGGAAGATCATGTTGTCGCAACGAAAGTCGCCGTGGACGATGCTGCTTTCATCGCCATCGGGAATGTTGGCGGGCAGCCATTCGAGCAAGGCATCCATGTCCGGATCGCGCCCAGCCTGCCCGTCGCCGAGATATTGCCTGGACCAGCGTGCGATCTGGCGGGCAAAATAGTTTCCCGGACGGCCATATTCGCCCAAGCCCACGGCGAGCGGATCGACGCGATGGAGCGCCGCGATGGTGGTGTTCATCGCGTCGAAATAGCGGGAGCGATCGGCTCGCGGCACGTCGGGAAGGTCGCGTCCCAGATGACGCGCCCTTCGACCATCGCCATGACGTAGAACGCCGTGCCGATAATGGCATCGTCCTCGCAAACGCCATAGACGCGCGCGACCGGCACGTCGGTCGCGGCCAGCGCGGCGAGAACGCGCGCCTCGCGCAGCACGTCATGCGCCCCCTTCAGCAAGGTGCCCGGCGGTTTGCGGCGCAGCACATAGTCCCGGCGTGGCGTGCACAGCCGGTACGTGGGATTCGACTGGCCGCCCTTGAACTGTTCGACGCGCAGCGGTCCGGCGAAACCGTCGACGTGTCGGGCCATCCAGTCGGTGAGCGCGCGCTCGTCGAAGCGGTGTGCGGCACGCACCGCCATCGTTCCGATATCCGCCTCGGACGCGGTCACGACGCCGCCTTCCAGTCGCGCTTGATCTTCTTGGCGAGGCTCCACTTGTGCACCTCGGTCGGCCCGTCGTAGATCCGGAAGGCGCGGACTTCGCGGAACACCTGTTCGACGATCGTATCGCCGGTGACGCCGGTCCCGCCCATCACCTGCACGCAGCGATCGGCGATCCGCATCAACGCCTCGGACACCGCGACCTTGGCCATCGAGCTTTCCGCACCGCCGAGTGCGCCGCCATCGAGCACGGCGGCGCACCAGTCGATCATAAGCTCCGCCTGCTTGAGGTCGATCAGGTTCTCGGCGAGCATAAAGCCGACCCCCTCGTGATCGACGAGCGGCTTGCCGAACGCATGGCGGCGGCAGGCGTAATCGGTAGCGATCTCGTTGGCGCGGATGCAGGCGCCGAGCCAGCGCATGCAGTGCGTCAGTCGCGCCGGGGCGAGGCGCACCTGCGCGAGCTTGAAGCCGTCGCCGGGATCGCCGAGCATCTGGTCCGCCGGCACGCGCAGCCGGTCGATAGCGATGACGGCGTGGCCGCCGGGCATCGAACTGTCGATCGTGTCGAGCACTCGTTCGATCCGGATGGCGGGATCGGGCAGGTCGACGAGGAACATCGAGGTGCCTTCTTCCGCCTTGGCCATGACGATGCCGACCCGAGCCCCGTCCGCTCCGGTAATGAAGGCCTTGCGTCCGCTGATGACCCAATGATTGCCGTCGCGCTCGCAGGTCGTCTGCATCATCGACGGGTCGGACCCGGCACCGCCCTCGGCGGCGGGCTCGGTCATGAAGAACGCCGAGCGCACCTCGCCGCGGACCAGGGGGTCGAGGAAGCGACGCTTCTGTTCGTTGCTCGCCACCCGGCCGAGCAGATACATGTTGCCTTCGTCGGGCGCGGCGACGTTCACCGCCACCGGGCCGAGCGGCGACAGACCGGCGGCGCGCAGCACCACGGCGACCTCGGCGTGATGAAGATGCTCGCCGCCCGACAGAATGTGCGGTGTTAGCACGCCTGCAGCACGGGCCTTCTCGCGCAATTCATCGACCAGCCCGGCGGCAGGACCATGCGCGCTGCACCGTGGGTCGCGTTCGTAGGGCACGACAATGTCGCGCACGAAGACTTCCACGTGGGCGGCGATGGCGTTCGCACGGGCGCTCATCGCGGTGACATCCGGATCGCGCCGTCGAGCCGGATCACTTCGCCGTTCAGCATCGGGTTGGTAACGATGGTCTCGACCAATGCCGCATATTCTTCCGGTCGCCCGAGACGGCTAGGATGGGGAACGAGAATCCGGCGGATGTGCTGCGCGAGCGGGACGTGCGCCAGCAACGCCTGCGCGAACAGCGCTTTCCGGACGTCGACATCGGCCTGTGGATAGCGCCGCGCCGCCGGCGTCAGCAGGATATCGGCCCCCTGCAACTCGGCGAACCGCACCAGCTGGAGCGTCTCCGCCATCGGAAACAGATCGTCGACCTCCAGCTGGAGCTGATCGGCGAGATCGGCCATCGCCGCGCGGCCGTCGAACGGGCTGGCGTCGACTTCCTCGATCAGCCCGGCGAGCGCATTGGTCGAGACGCGGGGCAATACCATCTGGATGCCGGTGCCGGGGAACAGCCCGTCGCGGACCGGCTCGACCGGCGCGCGCGCGGTCATTTGCGCATAGATGTCGTCGACCAGCTTGCGGAAGGCGGGATCGAGCCGGTCGCGCGGTTGCGGCAGGTCGACCTTGATCTCGGCGGCGACGCGGCCGGGGTTGGACGAGAAGACGAGGATGCGGTCGCACATCAGCACCGCCTCCTCGATATTGTGCGTGACGATCAGGATCGACTTGATCGGCATCCGCCCTTCCGCCCACAGATCGAGCAGGTCGGTCCGCAAGGTCTCGGCGGTCAGCACGTCGAGCGCGGAGAATGGTTCGTCCATCAACAGCAGCGACGGATTGACGACGATCGCGCGCGCCAGCCCGACGCGCTGGCGCATCCCGCCCGACAGTTCCTTGGGATAGGCGTTCTCGAACCCGTCGAGGCCGATCAGGTCGATCGCCGCCAGCGCGCGGGTGCCGCGCTCGTCCGCCGGAACGCGCTGCGCCTCCAGGCCAAGCTCGACATTCTGGAGCACGGTCAGCCACGGGAACAGCGCGAAGGTCTGGAAGACCATGCTGATCGTATGCCCAGGGCCATCGGGCACGTCGGCGAAATGGACACGGCCCTCGTCGGGCCGGATCAGCCCGGCGATCGAGCGCAGCAGCGTCGATTTGCCCGAGCCCGAGCGACCGAGCAGCCCGACTACCTCGTCCTCGTGCAGCGTCAGGCTGACGTCGTCGAGCACCGGCGCGCCGCCATCGCCGCGGCCATAGCGATGACTGACATGCTCGACCCGAACGAGCGGGCGGCTGGCCGGAGCGCGGAGAAATGCTGTTGCCATGTCTTGTCCTTTCGACATCAGGCGAGCCGGAGACGGCGTTCGGCAAAGGCGTACATCGGACGCCAGACGAGCCGGTTGAAGGCGATCACGAACATCGACATCACCGCGATGCCGAGCGCGACGCGCGGATAATCGCCCGCTTCGGTCGCCTTGGCGATGAACGTGCCGAGCCCGTGCGCCTCGACCTTCTGGGTTCCCCACGAGACCGCTTCGGCGACGATGCTGGCATTCCACGATCCACCCGATGCGGTCAGCGCGCCGGTGACGTAATAGGGAAACACGCCGGGCAGCGCGACCTGGCGCCACCATTGCCAGCCGCGCACTCCGAACATCCCCGCCGCCTCGCGCAGGTCGGTCGGGATCGCGCTGGCGCCGGCGATGACGTTGAACAGGATGTACCACTGCGTCCCGAGGATCATCAGCGGCGACAGCCAGATGTCGGGCGACAGCCGCCAATGGACGATGCCGATCACCGCGAACGGGAACAGGACGTTGGCGGGGAACGCCGCGAGGAACTGCGCGACGGGTTGCAGTCGCTCCGCCCCTTTGGGGTTGAGGCCGATCCAGACGCCGATCGGCACCCAGACGAGGCTGGCCAGCGCGATCAGCACGACCACGCGCAGCATCGTGATGCAGGCCAGCCCGAACACCGCGACCGCATCGCCCAGCCGCAGCGTCGCGAAGACATAGCGCCCCGCGAGCCAGAGTGCGGCGACCACCGATACCAGGACCACTGCTTGCCACAGCCGCTCCAGCACGATGCTCGGTTCGCGAACGCGGCGCTCGCGCGGGCGTGCCCTGCCCCGGTCAAGCGTCAGCAGGAGCTGGCCGAGCGCGGTGACCGGCGCGAACAGCACCGGCAACAGTCGCGTGCGGCGGAACAGATCATAGGCCCAGGACTGTGGCCGCTCTGTGCTGGCGATCTGCTCGAACCGGAAGCGATCCGCCCAAGCGACCACCGGCCGGAAGACGAGCTGATCGTACAGCAGGATAACGATCCCCATCGCGAGCACCGCCAGCCCGATCGCGGTGAAGTCCTTGCGGGCGATCGCGAGTGCCAGCCATGAGCCGACGCCGGGCAGAGTCACGGTCGTGTTGCCGACCGTGATCGCTTCGGACGCGACCACGAAGAACCAGCCGCCCGACATCGACATCATCGCGTTCCAGACCAGCGACGGAGTCGCGAACGGCAGGTCTAGCCGGAGGAAGCGGCGCACCGGCGACAAGGCGAAACTGCGCGTCACCTCGTCCAGATCGGACGGTACCGAGCGCAGCGACTGGTGGAAGCTGAACGCCATGTTCCACGCCTGGCTCGTGAAGATCGCAAACACCGCCGCCAGCTCGACGCCGAGGATCTGGCCGGGGAACAGCCCCATGAACGCCGTGACGGTAAAGGTCAGGAACCCCAGGATCGGCACCGATTGCAAGATGTCGAGCATCGGCACGATGATCTGCCCGGCGCGGCGGCTGCGCGCGGCCAGCGTCGCGACGACCAGCGTGAAGACCAGGCTCGCCGCGAGTGCTGCGAACATCCGGATCACGGTGCGCAGCGCGTAATAGGGCAGATACCGCGGATCGAGCGTGACCGGTTCGACGCGCAGGCGCGACAGCGGCTCGGCCACGCCCTCGGCGCCGCGGACCAGCAGCACGGCGACACCGATCAGCAGCACCAAGGCGATGAGGTCGGCGCGGTTGGGCTGCGTCAGGCGGAGGATGCGCGAGAACGAGCGGACTCGGCCGGCAGTCGCTACCGTGTCAGTCGCCATGTCATTCCTCTCCGCCGACGGGACGCGCTAGCGTCGCCGCGTGACAGGCGTGCGTCATGCCGAGCGCTCGGCCACGGCACGGGATCCGCGCGCCGCCCATCCTCGCAGGATGCGGCCACGGTGAAGCGGCGCGGCGGCCAGCGCGGCGTGGATAGCGCGATCATGCTGGATCGTGCGGAAAACGATATTGGTCATCATGCGTCTCTTCCGGGCTCGTGGGCCAAGTCCGGGACAGACGCTCAGCCGGATCGCACTCGCGATTCGTGAACGGCGTGCCCGAACCCGGGACGTCCAGCCGTGATCGCCAGCAGGGCAGAGCCGCTACTGTCGCCATCGCCGGACAAGGGGGTAGATCGGGGTTTCATGTGCGTCCTGTTCGTTACCGGTGCCGCGATTGCATCACCTGTCGGGCGCCCTTGGCGTCGCAACGAGCGCCCGCTATACCCTAGGGGGGTATAGATCAAGAGGGTGATGCACGTCGGCCATGAGCCATGTCGAAAAAGAGAAAAAGAAGCTGCTCAACCGGCTCAAGCGGCTGAAAGGACAGATCGAGGCGCTCGAACGCGCGATCGAGGAAGACCGGGAATGCGCGCGGGTTCTGCAGCAAGCCACCTCGTGTCGCGGCGCGCTCGACGGGTTCATCGCCGAGGTGATCGAGGATCATATCCGCGAGCACATGATCGATCCCGCGACCTCGCGCGACGATCCCCGCACCGTCGCGGCCGAGGAGCTGGTCGAGATCGTCCACGCGTACCTCACCTGATCGCCGGCGCCACTACGCCGCGAACTCTTCGGGCAGGTAGCGATCGGCGACGATGTCGAACCGGTCGCCATCGACCAGCACCTGCGGGCTGAGTGCGCGGCAGTTGTAGGTCGACGCCATCGCCGCGCCATACGCACCTGTGGCGTGCAGCACCGCGAAGTCGCCGCGGCGGACACGGTCGATGTCGCGCGCGACCGCGAACACGTCGCCGCTTTCGCAGACCGGGCCGGCGATCGTCGCGACCATTCGCTCGCCGTCCGGCATGACCGCTTCGAACCGGTGAAAGGCATCGTACAGCGCCGGCCGTGCGAGGTCGTTCATCGCCGCATCGACGATCACGAACGGATGGTCGACACCCGGCTTCACCCAGATCACCCGCGTCAGCAGCACGCCGGCGAGCCCTGCGACCACCCGCCCCGGCTCGAACGTGAGTTCGACGTCCCAGTCGCGCGTGACCTGCGCGACCATCGCGGCATAGGCGTCGAGCGTCGGAACGACGTCGTCGGCGCGGTAGGCGATGCCGAGGCCACCGCCGAGATCGACGCGACCGACGACATGGCCGCGCGCGCGCGAGTCCGCCACTAAGCGGCCGATCCGACCATAGGCCTCCTCCAGCGGCGCGAGATCGCGCAGCTGGCTGCCGATGTGTAGCGCCACCCCGACCAAGTCGAGACCCTCGAGGCGCGACAGGCGATCGTACATCCCGGGCACGTCGGCGATCGGCACCCCGAACTTGTTGCCGCGCCGCCCCGTCGAGATCTTGGCATGCGTGCCGCCGTCGACATCGGGATTGACGCGCAGCACCGCCGTCGCCCGCCTGCCCTGCGCACGGGCCAGCGCGGCGAGCACCTGTCCCTCCTCCTCCAGTTCGAGGTTGAACTGACCGACGCCGGCAGCGAGCGCGTCGGCGAGTTCGCGTTCGGTCTTGCCGACGCCTGAAAAGACGATGTCCGATGCCGCGATCCCCGAGTCGAGCGCGCGCCGCATCTCGCCCCCGGAGACGATGTCGGCGCCGAACCCGCACTCCGCCAGCAGGTGCAGCACCGCGCGGTTCGGGTTCGCCTTGACGGCAAACGCGACGCGCACGCGTGGCAGGATCGACAGCGCCGATCTGAATCGCTGCGCCGCATCGCGCAGCGCGGCGGCGGAGTAGACGTGGACGGGTGTCCCCACCGCCTCGGCGATGGCGGGGAGCGGCACGGCTTCGGCGCACAGGACGCCGTCCCGCGGACTGAAATAGGTCATGCGTGTTCGGTGTCCGGTTATCGAGAATGCGGCGGGTCGGCCGGCCGGCGGGTACGACGGAGTCGCACGGCGTGGATCGCTTGCGCGGTGTGCCCGTGGCCATGACGTTCGGCGCGCAGTACCACCGCCACGCGCTTGCCGTTGATCATCAGCGTCAGGCCCAGCAGTGCAATCGGAAACACGAGCAT
Source organism: Sphingomonas sp. Leaf34 (assembly GCF_001421805.1). Taxonomy (GTDB): domain Bacteria; phylum Pseudomonadota; class Alphaproteobacteria; order Sphingomonadales; family Sphingomonadaceae; genus Sphingomonas. The sequence goes on from NZ_LMLC01000002.1 coordinate 545,682, forward strand.
CGCCTGCGCCGATCCGTTCATCGCCGCGGCCGCTCCGCAGGCCCCGGCGGCGAGTACCAGGCCGATCCCGCGCCAGAGCATATCGCGCCGGATCATGCCGCGATTCCTCGAACATGGCATGCCGCATCGTCGGCGATCACGATCCGCCCGGCGTTTAGGACGGCACACCCTGCCTCCGGACGACGGTCGCGCGCGCGATCGTGGCAGATCACGATATCAGCCGGCAGGTCCTGCTCGTCGCGCAAGGCCGCGACCATGTCCGCCACCGCGAAGTCGACGCCGATCGCCAGGTCGATGACGCGGTGCGCCGCCGACCGAGCTCGCCCGATCAACAGCGGCGAACGGTCGATGCCGCGTCCCTCGATCGCCGTGAAACCGAGCCGCCGCGCCTCCGCCAAGGCCTGCAGCAACAGCGTCCCAGCCCCACATTCGGCATCGACGATGCGCACCGCGTGCCGGCCATTCGTCCGCAACGCCGCCAAGGCCGCCTCGATCCGGGGCCAGCGCGAGTCATGGGCGGCGGCCTTCGACACGTGCCGCGACGGGCAAGTCGACGTGACTCCGCCGATCGCCGTGCGCAACCGGACGGGAAGAGCATGTACGTTCATTTCCATCCCTCCGTCAGGCTGCCCGCGGCAGCGCACGCTCGTCGCGACCCACCGGAGCAAACGACACGAGCGGCGTCAGCGGCAGTGCGGCGATCTCGACGCTCGCATGGTAGATGTCCCGCTCGGCCTGCGCATAGCGCATCGCGGCGCCGTACGAGATGAAGCGGCCTTCGAGGTTGCGCCTGCTGTCCTGGACCAGCCAATGGCCTGCGCGATCCTGGCCGACATAGATGACGAGCCCGGTAGGATCGGGCTCCGATTTGGGTTCAGACGACATTTCGCCTACGTGCCTTTCGTATCGCGAGCGTCCTGCCCGCTCCCGATAGTTACGGGTCACGGCATAGCGCTTCGAGATCGATCCCGACCGATCGCATAGTGCGCGCATAGTGTTGCGCTCGCTTCACCGCGTTCCTGCCACTCAGGTGCCTCGCCTCTCGCGATCGATGGGCATTCACAGACCAAAACGGTCGACCAATTCCATAAACGGAACGACCCACTTGCGGTCATTCGCGGCCTCTTTCTGGCTCCCCAACTTCTGCCATCCATTCAGGATTGCAGCAGAGAAGGTGCTGAGCCTCGGCCCTGCCCGCTACCTCGCCAGCTTTCAAATGGATGATGAGGCGGCAAAGCTTTTACCGGCCCATTAACTGGCTGTCGGCTGCATAAGCTCTATCGTGATATGATCGGGGCCTGACACGTAGGCCACCAACGTTCCCTTCCGTGGACCACCCGGGATCGGCAGCGGATTGCCTTTCGCCTTCCATCCTGCCGCCTCGACGCGGGCAATGGCGACGTGAATATCCTTTACGGTCAGAGCCAGGTGGGCCGCTCCGATCGATCCCGCGCCGCTGGGCACCGTCCCGTTCTGAAGCCCGTTTGTATATTCCAACAGTTCGACCACGTGGCCGTCTTGTGCCTTGACGATCGCCGTTTTCACACTCGGATCATCGACACCTGTCACCTGATGCAGGAAGTCGCCCCCCATCTCCGATTGCCGCTCAAGTGTGAAACCGAGCGCTCCCGTCCAGAACCGAACGGCTTCGTCCAAAGACGACACAGCGAAGCCTGTGTGGTCCACGGCAATTACGTTTGCGGCGTCCGTCATTACTGCCCTCTCACTGGTATTCCGCCCGTGCTTACCACGCGACCGTTCACCATCGTAAACCGCTTTCCCTAAACCCTTCCCCGCATACACTTTCCCAATATGGGCTGGTGGACACGGAGAGACGGAAAGGCTTCGAGCCTCTTAAAGCAGCGAGTTCCAGGATGCGAAAGACCTTGGGAGCAGACCAGCTTGGTCATGCAGCGATCAGGCGACCAGCGGCCGCGGAGACCCAGAACCGGACGTTCACGCCCCTTCCCTCGCTTCCCAACTTCGGACGCTGGTTCATCTTTGCGAATGCCCGATTTTGAAGCCCGGCTAGCCGCTCGCGAATGTCGTGATGGGAGGAAAGCGGACCGGCGGCTTTTGAGGCCAGTTCGATGGAAAGCGGACTCACGGTGTAAGCGCTGACTCCCAACCATTTTCTGTCAAGTCGATCTGGTCGGCTGCGAAAGCTGTGTCGAACCCTTGCTCCCATGGGAAAACGCCACTCCGATCCGGCCAGACAATTTGAAGGCAGGGGAACTCGTCGCCGCCGTAAAACCATCGGCTCCAGCCCAAGTGATCGCGGTAGAACCGCTTCGCCACCGGAAATGCATAGGCAAGAAGATTTTCGAATGCTCTATCGGTTGGCTCACCCACTGGTAGCGGCAATCCTGCCTTAGCCTCTCGGAACAACTCCCAGAACACGTCATGAGCCATCTCACGCTTCATGCCGAACATGATCAACTCTGGCTGACCTGTGTTCACCCATAACCCCGTGGTAAATGAAAAGCCCGGCCCTTCGACGTCGCCAAACACTGCGGTGTCGAACCAGCCATGCTCTCGGACCTTGGCTATAAACGCTCGCTCGGGATCATCCAGTGCCTCAGGCGGCGCGTTCATGGCTGTTCGCATGAGCGGTAGCTAACCCTCCTAATGAACGTCCGCAATCAGGAAGCGCAACAGCCACTCCGAATGCCTTGTTCTGGGCGAAGGCACCCTGCCCCCAGCTTCCGGCCAGACCCAGTTGTGGACGTTCAGAGCGGCTTGAGCGTATCTCGAAACCAGCCGTTCGTTCAGGTGTTGTCTAGCGGGTGTAATCAGGCCGGTATCGGTTAGCATGGTCGGCGTACAAGCTCAGTCGGGAAGACGGCCCGGCCGATGATAGGCCGCGATCCAACCCGCGGTATACGTTGCCGCCATTAAACGCAGAAAGCGGAAGGGCATCTCGCCGGACCGGGTGGAGAAGGTGAGCATGGAAACGGCAGGCTTCGGCGGCGGGTGTCATTGGTGCACCGAAGGCGTGTTTCAAATCCTGCGTGGCGTCTCCCAGGTCAATCAAGGCTTCCTGCAATCGACCGCACCCGACGATGCCTGGGCAGAAGGAGTGGTAGTCCGCTTCGATTCTGGGATCATTTCGCTCGACATTCTGATTGAGGTCCATCTGCGCACTCATTCGGCGAATAGCGGCTATTCGCCGAACGGGCGTTACCGCAGCGCTGTCTATTTTGGGAATGCCGACCAGCGGCATCGGGCAGATACGGTGATCACCCGGCTCAGGCAGAAAATTGACAGCGCTGTGCGGACGAAGGTGTTGCCGCTCGTCGGGTTCCGAGCATCGGAAGAGCGCTACCGCAACTATTACCATACCGACCCGACCCGACCGTTCTGCCAACGCTATATCGACCCCAAGCTGGATGCGATCCGACGAGACTTCGCCCGGCATGTCCTGTCCGAGGGCGACGGAATGCGATAGCGATTCCGACGGCTGTCAGGCCAGGACGTGGCCGCGACTCCTGCTATTCCTCTGCCCCGCCGCGATTCTATCGCGATCTACGTCGTCTTCGCCGCTGCCCTCTAGATCAAACCGCCTTCGGTACGCCGTGTGCAGGTCTGCAAACCAGTGCGATTATCGCGCCTTTACGAACCGTAGCGTGAACCGGTCGCTCACGCCGATCGCAGCATATTTCGCGCGATCAACGTCCTTCAATCGATAGCTCGGCGGCAGCGTCCAGACGCCTTCCGGATAATCGTATGTATCCTTGGGGTTGGCATTGATCCGAGATTCTGCGGCTAGTGCAAAGCCCGCCTCTTGCGCCAGCCGACCGACGGTCGATCTTTTGATGTAGCCGCTCGTCTTCTCACGCGCCGCGTCCATCTCCTCCGGCAAGCAATGATCGACGACACCGAGTACGCCACCCGGCTTAAGCGCCGTACAGAATGCCTTGAACACGCGGCCTGCGATGGCAGAGTCGTCTTGCATCAAGAGGTTGTGGACGTTGCGGAACGTCAGCAGCACATCCGCACTCCCCGCCGGAATCGAGAACGCTCCGGTCTTGAAGTCGATCGTCGCAACCTGCGTCACGCCATACTCCGCGGTATTACCGGCAAAGCGCTGTGGGTGCGCTCTGCCTTCGCGGTCGGCACCGCAGAGCTTCGATGATCGTCTGCGTCGACTTCACGCCGAAAAAGGCCAATGTCTGCGCCTGGTGACGATAGCGATCACGCGCGCGGTTCGCTGGCGTCCGCGTTGACGATGCGAGCACGGCAACGATATCCTTCGAGGGGGCAACGGATTGTGCCCCCACCCCCGTAGCGCCAAACGCGACGACACAGGTCAAGGCGGCGAGCAGTCGGTCATAGCGTTACACTCCCTGAGCGATTCATCCGCAACAATGCCCTGCGCGAGCCGCGCCACACAATCTCGATGGCCTTCGTCAACAGTCAGATGACTACCATTCCCACCCGCAACTTCGTGCTTTCGACGGCACCACGCTGCCCCCGGCGCTGACCTAATTCCAGACGTTCGGACCGGCCTTCCCGTTTCCCAGCTTCAGACACTCGTTCATGCCCTTAGGTCTTTGAAACTTGACGGTGACGTCACTCACCAAAGCGCTTCGTGGTCATCCAGATCATCAACTGCTCTGAATCTTGTCAAAGCACATTTGCAATCACACGCGCATTGCCGTCACGAAGGCCTGAAAGGCGGCAGTCGGTTGACGTCGGCTGGGATAGTAGAGGTGGTTCGGGGCCAGCGTGGGTGCCCAGCCGCCCAGCACTTCGACCAGAGTACCGGCGGCCAGTTGCATTGCGGCATGTGGCAGCGGCAGGCAAGTCACCCCCAGCCCTGCCACTGCAGCGTCGCGCATCACGTCGATATCGTTGGTGATGAAGTCGCCGCGGACTGACCGTTCCACTGCCCGGCCATCCCGCTCGAATTCCCAGCGGTGTACGACGCCAGAGGACGTGTATCGGTAACACAGACAACGATGAGCGGCGATATCGTCGGGATCGACGGGCGCGGGATGATCGGCGAGATAGGCCGGCGCGGCGACGAAGACGAGCGGCACCGGCGCGCTGATACGGACCGATATCATGTCGGCTTGCAGGGTCTGGGCATGCCGGATCCCGCAATCGAAGCGGTCCGCGACGATGTCGACGAACCCGTCGTCGACCACCAGTTCGACGGCGATATCGGGATACGCGCGCGCGAAGTCGGCCAGCCGCGGCAGGATGGCGTAGATGACCGCGACCCGGTGCGCACTGACCCGGATCCGCCCCGCCGGACGTTCGCGGGCATTGTCGAGGTCGGCCAGCGCGCCCGCGACCGAAGCGATCGCCGGCCTTAACCGCGCCAGCAGTTCATCGCCTGCGGGCGTGGGCGCCAGCGACCGAGTAGTACGGTCGAGCAGCCGGACGCCCAGTTTCGTCTCAAGCGACCGCATCGCATGGCTGAGCGCAGAAGCGGACAATCCAAGCCGCGTCGCCGCTCGCGCGAAGCTGCCAGCCTCGACGATCGTTTCGAACACCGCGAGACCGGCCCAGAGATCACGATCCATTCCTGAACATCCTTCAGCAACCCATGCGCCGCAGACGATCTAATCCGCGGGCGGTCCGGCGTCCATCTGGAGGTAACACAACGCAGGATACCACGATGACCCTCGACATCTATCGCCCGCTTGGCCGCTCCGGCCTTCTCGTCAGCCCGCTGGCACTTGGCACGATGACCTTCGGTACGCCGCGATGGGGGCTGGACGAGAGCGGCAGCCGCGCGGTGTTCGATCGCTACACTGATCTAGGTGGCAATTTCATCGACACCGCAGACGTTTATGCAGGCGGGCGATCGGAAGAAATGGTCGGCAGTTTCGTCGCCGCACAATCGTCGCGCGATCGGCTGGTGATCGCGACGAAATCGGGGTTTGCGACCGGTCGCGGCTATCATGCAGGCGGCAATGGCGCACGCCACATTCTGGCGTCCGTCGAAGGATCGCTCCGCCGCCTCCGGACGGACTTCATCGACCTGTACTGGGTGCACGTCTGGGACGGTGTCACCCCCGCCGAGGAACTGCTGCGGACGATGACCGCGCTCGTCGCAGCGGGCAAGATCCGCTACTGGGGCATATCCAACACCCCGGCCTGGTACGTCGCCGAACTCGCGACGCTGGCGCGAGTGCAGGGCGATCCTTCGCCGATCGGCCTGCAATATTTCTACTCGCTGGTCGAACGCGGGGTCGAGGCCGAGCACCTGCCGCTCGCCCGATCGGCTGGCATGGGCCTCGTCCCCTGGAGCCCCCTCGCCTATGGCCTGCTCACCGGCAAGTACGACCGCGCGATCGTCGAGGCGGGTCCGAAGCGCGCGGGCGGCGTTCCCAACCAGGCCGGGCGGAACGACACCGCGAGACCCGCCGACGACAAGCGGCTCGATGGCGACAATCCGTTCGGCGACACGCTGTTCACCGAGCGCAACTGGCACATCCTCGAAATACTGAAAGGCATCGCAGTGGAGATCGACGAGACGCCGGCCCGCGTCGCGCTCTCCTGGGTGGTCGGGCAACCGGGCGTCGCATCGACGCTGATGGGCGTGAGCCGACCCGAACAGGTGAGCGACAATGTTGCCGCACTCGACCTTCATCTGCCACCCGAGCACCGTGCTGCGCTCGATGCGGTGAGCGGTGACAAGCTGCCGTTTCTCTACGGCCTATTCGCCCCTGCCGTACGCAACCAAGTCGTCTTCGGGGGCGGAGACGTTCGAAGCTGACGCGTCATCCGGAGCCGGCAGCCTGAGCCTAAAGTCTGCGCCTGGGCCGGCTCCAATCGACAAGCCTGGCGCTTGCGGTCCTTCGGTCGGTCGCAAGTTCAGTCGCTGCAGGCCCGCACGGAGGAATATAATGCGGATCGGAATCATCGATGCGGGGATGGCAGGACCTCCTGCGCCCAGGCGCTCCGCCACCGGGGTCACAATGCCATTGTGTTCGACAAGAGCCGCGGGCCCGGTGGCCGTATGTCTACCAGTTGCATCGACACGCCGCTGGGTGATGCTGTGTTCGATCAAGGCGCGCTAGAGCTGCCGGCGCACGCGCCCGACGAGGATTTCGCGGGGGCCGCCGAAGAATGGAACAAGCGGCTCGACGCCGATCCTCCAGCACGGCAAGGCACCAAGATACCAAGGCGGATCGCTTGAATGAAAGTGTCGATAGTGATGATCGCTGAAGCCTAATATCACTCGCTGAACTGCTTCCGTGCGTTCAGCATTGGCACCTTTATGACCCAAATGCGGACGTTTAGACCGTCCTACACGCTTCCCAACTTCAGCCGTTCGTTCATCCACAGCCGGCAGGATGCGACAACGAGGACACGACACAGTCGAATTTCACGCGGCCGACCAAAGCGAAGCCGGCGCGCTTTCCCTTGCCAGCCGGGGCAGATACGACTGCCGCAAGCGAAGGGGAAACGATGAGGTTTAAATATGTGGCGGCGACGGTGCTTCTCGCACTTGCTCCAGCAACGGCGTGGGCCCAGCCGAGCTCGGCTGATGCGCAGCTCAAGGCGATCTACGACGCTGAATGGAAATGGCGACAGAAGGATTTCGCGCAGATTACGGACGGCTTGCGAAGCAAGCCCACCGACCATTTCCCTGGCGTCGCCCCCGCTGACTGGGCGCGCCGGCGCACCTACTGGAGCACAGTTCTCGACCGCATCGCGCGTATTCCCGCGACGCAACTCTCGCCCGAAGAGCGATTGAACGTCGCTGTCCTCAAGGAATCGCTCCGCGCCGAAGTCGCGAACATCGACTTCCGCACCTACGAGGCGCCGCTCAACAGCGATTCCTACTTCTGGGGCGAAGTGAAGCCCTATGCCCCTCTCGAGACCGCCAACGACTATCGTCGGTACATCGGCCGGCTCAAGGACGTGCCGCGCTGGTTCGACCAGAACATCGCCAACATGCGCGCCGGACTGAAGCGCGGCTTCACGCCACCACGCGTGTCACTCGCCGGGCGCGATGCGACCATTGCCGCCTTCACCACGCCGGGCGCGGACAATCCACTGGCCGAACCATTCAAGACGATGCCCGCTTCGATCCCGGCGAGCCAGCAGGCGTCGCTGCGCGCCGAGGGACTGGCTGCGGTCGATACCGCCGCGGCCCCCGCCTATGCGAAGCTCCTCGTCTTCTACCGAGGCACCTACCTGCCCGGAACGCGCACGACGGTCAGCGCCGCTGCACTGCCCGACGGCGAGTCATTCTACAAAAGTCAGATCCGCGAATACACAACCCTCGAGCTCACACCGGAGGCGATCCATCAGATCGGCCTCAAGGAAGTCTTGCGCATCGACGCCGACATGAAGGCGACGATCGCCACCACCGGCTTCAAGGGCAGCTTCGCCGACTTCCTCGCGTTCCTGCGCAGCGACCCGCAATTCTACGCACGAACCCCCGACGAACTGCTCGGCTTCTCGGCCTATGTAGCGAAGCGGATGGACGGACGGCTGAAGGACGTCTTCACCACCCTTCCCCGTTACCGCTTCACCATCCAGCCGGTGCCCGACGCGATCGCGCCGGTCTACACCTCGGGTCGCGGTGGGCTCAGCGCATGCCTCATGAATACCTACGACCTGAAGTCTCGCCCGCTCTACAACATCGTTGCGCTGACGCTGCACGAATGCGTCCCCGGTCACAGCCATCAAGCCGCAATGGCGTTGGAAGCCCCCAGCCGCCCCGCCTTCCGCCGCCAGACGTACTTCTCGGGCTATGGCGAAGGTTGGGGGCTCTATTCGGAATGGCTCGGCACCAAGCTCGGCATGTACCGCACGCCCTATGAAGAATTCGGTCGCGAGACCTTCGAGATGTGGCGCGCAGCGCGCCTCGTCATCGACACCGGCATCCACGCGATGGGGTGGAGCCGGGAGCAGGCGATCGACTATCTCGCCGGACACACGGCGCTCGCGAAGCTCGACGTCGAGATCGAAGTCGACCGATACATCAGCTGGCCGGGCCAGGCGCTTTCCTACAAGCTCGGCGAGATGAAGATGCGCGAGTTGCGCGCGAAGGCGGAGGCGGAGTTGGGCGACCGCTTCGACCAGCGTCGCTTTCACGACGCCCTGCTCGACATGGGCTCTGTCCCTCTGCCAGCGATGGAAGCCGAGATGATAAAGTGGATCGCGGTAGAGAAATCACGCTGATACGGTCGGCTTCGCCTCGGGTGCTCGCAGCGCGAGGTCGAGCGCTATTGCGTTTCACCCGGGCAGGCGTGCCGCTACAAGATCGGCCATGCTGCCCGGCTGCGCGCACCGGCGAAGGCCAAGGCAATCGCCGGCGAGCGCTTCGATGTGAAGCATTTCCACGATGTACTGGAAGCCGGTGCGATGCCGCTGACGATGCTTGAGCGGATTGCCGAGGAACATGCGCGCGGGCTTTCGGGCATGCTCCTTCGAAATTCGATGTGTGCCTACGCACTTAAACCCAGTTGCGGACGTTCAGACCGCCCTTCCCGCCACCCAACTTCGGCCGTTCATTCAGGTCGTCGCGCGGCGGCGTTCGGCTGGCCAGTACGGCCGGACGTATGTCTCAAACGGGAAGGAAAGCGGACGGTCCGCTTTGGCGGCCGCACCCTGGGACGCCGGCCACTGAACCGGCATCCCAGATGCATCAGTCTTTTGCATCGGCGGAACCCTCGATTTCCCGCCGCTCTTTGGTCGATGCAAAACCTGTGATTTTTGCATCATCATGCAAAGCGCGTTGGATTGCGTGAGAGCTGTTTTCTTTTTGTTGAAAGCCTGAGCAGTCATTGTAGGTGAGCTTGGGACAGGGAATACATGTGCTTCTGATTAAGCGTTCAGGGGGGCACACATGCGAGATTATTCAAGCATCTCATTAGCCGATGCGCGGAGGAATTATCTCGCTACCAGCACCACGGCGATGCCGATCGGTGGTTTTATAGCCTGGAGCGCATTGGCGATCACCGCGTACCTTCTTGGCAACCAGCTTCCGAGCTTTGCGCCATTTATTGCCGCAGCCATCCCTTTTCCGTTAGCCCTGATCATAGACAAAGTACGCGGCGCGCCTGGGCTTCAATCGGAAAGTCGGCACAACCCCGTGACACAGCTGTTTATGCGATTCATCACGGTAGTTGGGCTACTTATACCGTTTGTGATTATCGCCGCGCGAGCCGCTGATAACCTCGATATTCTAATTCTGGGCCTCGCCATCCTCGCCGGAATGGTATGGGTGCCTCACGGATGGGGCGCTGATGATCCGGCTGGGTTCATCCATTTCGTGATGAGAGCGGTCCTTTGCTACGCAGCTTACCTGTTCGTCCCCGAGGGGGTTCGCGGGGCTGCGATAGCTGGCGCTGCGGCGCTGACGTACGTTTACGCTATCGTTGCGATGCGGAAACCTTCCTCTGCACATTGATGCAAAACTTTTAACTTTTGCATCAGGAGGAAGCGGCTCGGGAGGAACCGACCGGAACGAATGACCGCTTTCGGAGCCCTAATTTGTGACACTCAGTGTCCGTCTTTGGGCGGAACTGCCCAGCAACGCGGGGCTTCCCAGACCCATTCCAAACACCTTGCGGCTGACCCGTCGATCGCTATCTCGGCCGCTCATTCATCGGCATAGCGCAAACTATAGATGTAAATGGCCGCTTTACCTTCGCGTCTCACTCTAGTGTCGCGAACTTCGACCGCCATTTCATTTTCATCTGTCGTATTCCGGACATAGAATATCATGGAGCACCGCAGCCATGCCGGAGACGCAAATTGGCCGCGTGCGCTAGCGCCACCAGGATGCCCCCAGTTACCGTAACCGCGCTTTCGACGTCGCCTTCCGGCAGGGCGAAGGCACCTACCGTCATCAGACCCAGTCCAGCGACGCCAAGGCACAGGGGCCACAACGCCGCGTGGCGCGCATGTCCGCCGAGGAGCGCGACCGCCGCGAGCGGTACCGCCAACAGCAGCAGCCAGCGGTGGAAGCTTTCAGGTATGACGATGATCACGGACACCGCCGGCACTGCCGCCAGGAGGAGCGGTAGCGCGAGGCAATGGACCATGCATGCTGCCGATCCCGCCATGGCTGCGCGATCGAGCCAATCCATTCCGCAAATCCGTATCGTTCTCATCTTGCCACAACCAATATCGATGTAGTAATGATATACTGTATCACGCTGTATGAGGTTAGTCGATGCTCGAAGTTGAGATGCCGCTGCTACCGGTAACCGTCCTTTCCGGATTTCTGGGTGCCGGAAAGACGACGCTCCTCAATCACATCCTCGCTAACCGCGAAGGCCGGCGCGTGGCGGTGATCGTCAACGACATGTCCGAGGTGAACATCGACGCCGATCTCGTGCGCAGCGGCGATACAGCGCTATCGCGCGGCGAAGACACGCTGGTCGAGATGACCAATGGCTGCATCTGCTGCACGCTGCGCGAGGATCTGCTCGTCGAGGTGCGCGCGCTGGCCGAGGCCGGGCGGTTCGACTGTCTGGTCATCGAGAGTAGCGGCATCTCGGAGCCGTTGCCGGTCGCCGCGACCTTCTCGTTCGAGGACGAGCAGGGCGAGAGCCTGTCGGACGTTGCGCGGCTCGACACGATGGTGACGGTGGTCGATGCCGCGAACCTGCTGCGCGATTACACAAGCACCGACTTTCTCGCCGACCGCGGCGAGGCGCTCGGCGACGACGACCGCCGCAGCCTGGTCGGGTTGCTGGTCGAACAGATCGAGTTCGCGGACGTGATCGTCATCACCAAGGCCGATCTCGTCGATGCCGCGCAGCTGGCAACCGTGCGCAAGCTGGTGGCATCGCTCAACGCCGATGCCCGCATCATCGAGGCGCGCCACGGACACGTCCCGCTCGACGCGGTAATCGAGACCGGACTGTTCGACGACGAAAAGGCGGAGCTCCACCCGCTCTGGGCGAAGGAACTCTACGGTCATGCCGATCATCGTCCCGAAAGCGAGGAATACGGCGTCGAGAGCTTCGTCTACCGGGCGCGGGCGCCGTTCGACCCGGCCAAGTTCCACGATTTTGCGCGCGGCGGTTGGCCGGGCGTGGTCCGGGCGAAGGGGCATTTCTGGCTCGCGACACGCCCCGATTGGTGCGGCGAACTGGCGCAGGCCGGGGCGCAGACGGTGACGGAGGCGCTGGGCCGCTGGTGGGCGTGCGTACCGGAACCCAAGCGTCCGAGCGGCGATGCCTGGGGCCGGATGGTAGCGGCGAAATGGTCGCCGATCTGGGGCGATCGGCGACAGGAATTGGTCTTCATCGGCATCGACATGGACGAGGCCGAGATCAGGCGCCGCCTCGATGCCTGTCTTGTGCCGGCGGCTGCGTTCACGCCCCGGCTGTGGGAGGAAATGCCCGATCCATTCCCCGTCTGGGGCGTGCGGGAGACGGCCTGATGAAAGGTATGTCGACCCTCGCCCCATCCCGCTCGCATGTCCATTGCGCGCGGACCGTTGGCGATCTCGCGGCGATCCTGGACCCCGCGGTGACTCTCGCAATCTGGGAGCGACCCTCGGTGGTGCCGGTCGGACCACTGAACGGCTTCGGCACCATCCAGATGACGACTTCGGTCGATCGCGCGCACGCCGCGCTGACCGATGCGTTTGCGCAGCAGCCCCAGGCCGCCTGGCATGCGGATATCGCCGCGGACATCGCTGCGCTCACGGCGTCCTTTGCGGCGATCATGGCGCTGTCGCACGTCGTGATCCGGCTCGAGCGGGTGGTCGGCGACGCCTGCAAACGCTGGCACGCGGATTACGTGTCCGTCCGGCTGATCTGCACCTATCGCGGATCGGGAACGCAGTGGATCGAACGGGCGATCGAACGCGCCGATGCACCGCCCGTCGAGACGCCGCGATCGCTTGCGCCCGGCGCGGTCGGCCTGTTCAAGGGTCGCGTCCTCGCCGGCGATCAGGCGATCGTCCACCGCTCGCCCCAGATCGCCGGCACGGGCGAGGAGCGGTTGTTGCTCGCGCTCGACGCTCCACCACCAGCGGAAACCGCCGCGCTTTGGGAGCAGGCGATGCAACGTGGCTGACATATTCGCGGCGCACCCTCGTCACGCGATCGCCGAACACCGTCTCGCTCCTCCCATGATCCACACCATCAGGATCCACCCAGCATGACCCGTTTGCCGCTCATCATCGCTATCACGCTGGCGAGCCTCGGTGCCGTTGCCGGTGCGCAGCAGGCGCTCGGGCCGGCGGGCTATCTCAACCCCGGCGCTTTCGACGTGCTGGCCGTCCTGCCGCCTGCGCCGAAGCCGAGCGACCCTCGCGGCATTGCCGACCGCGCGATCTTCAAGGCGACGCGCGCTCTTGAGGGAAGTCCGCGCTGGGCGATGGCGACCAACGACGTCAAGCTGGCGCCCGCCGACCTGTTCCGCGATTTCAGCTGCTCGATGGGGATCGCGATGACCCCCAAAAACGCCCCGCGGACCGCTGCGCTGCTCCGGCGCGCGATGGTCGACACCGCGCGACAGAACGGCATCGCCAAGACATTCTATAGGCGCCAGCGCCCCTTCCTGATCGACCGCGGGCCGATCTGCCAGCCCGCCGCCGAGGTCGCGGACAGCTATGATTACCCCTCGGGCCATACCACCGCGGGCTGGACGATGGCGACATTGCTCGCGCAGATCGCGCCCGATCATGCGACCGCACTGCTCGCGCGCGGACGGGCTTACGGAGAAAGCCGGATCGTATGCGGCGTCCACAATGCCAGCGCGGTCGAAGCGGGACGGCTGTCGGCGTCGTCGACGCTCACCGCACTGCAAGGCGACCCGGCCTTCACCGCCGATCTCGCCGCGGCCAGGCAGGAGATCGCGGCGCTCCGACAGACCCGCGGCGTGGCAAGACCCAACACGGCACTCTGCACCCGCGAAGCGGCACTCGTCGCCCAGCCGCTCTACTGACGAGACACTGATGACCGATACGACCGGCTCGCACCTGCTCCTCAATCGCCGCACCATGATAGGGGCCGCTGCCGCCATGATCGGCGCACCGGCGATCCTGCGCGCACAGCAACTCTTCGCCGCCTATCCGTTTCGCCTCGGCATCGCGGCGGGGGATCCGGCCGCGGACGGGTTCGTGATCTGGACCCGGCTCGCCCCCGACCCGCTGGCCGAGCATGGCGGCATGCCGATGCAGCCAGTCGAGGTCGAGTGGCGGGTCGCGACCGATCCGCGCTTTGCGACGCTGGTTGCCGGCGGCAAGGCGCTAGCGCGTCCCGAACTCGCGCACTCGGTCCATGTCGAGGTCGCCGGCCTGTTACCCGATCGCCCCTATTGGTACCGTTTCACGGTCGGCAGCGAGCGTTCGCCCGCGGGATGTGCGCGCACGCTGCCGATCGCCGGCGCATCCCTCGACCGGCTGCGCTTCGCGGTCGCCGGCTGCCAGAATTTCGAGGACGGGCTCTACACCGCCTATCGTTACCTCGCGGCGGACGATCCCGCCTTCGTCTTCCATTATGGCGACTATATCTACGAAGGCCGGAGCGCGCCGATGCCGGTCGGCTATGACGGCAAGCCCCGCCGATTCGTCCGCGCGCATGCCGGGCAGAAGCTGTTCGACCTCGCCGATTATCGCCGCCGCTACGCCCAGTACAAGACCGACCCGGATCTCCAGGCCGCCCATGCGGCGGCGGCATGGTTCGTGACGTTCGACGATCACGAGGTCGAGAACAACTGGGTCGGCGAGATCGACCAGGAGAAGGACCCGCCCGAAGTGTTCGCGCTACGCCGTGCGGCTGCATTCCAGGCCTATTACGAGCATATGCCCCTGCGCCGCTCGGCGTTTCCGGGCCCTGCCGGCATGCAGATCTATCGGCGCGCGACGATCGGCAACTTGCTCGACCTGCATTTGCTCGACACCCGGCAATTCCGGACCGACCAGCCCTGCGACGACGGCTTCAAGCCGCGTTGTGCAGGCTGGGCGGATCCCGCGGCGCAGGTGATGGGACGGACCCAGGAGGCATGGCTGTACACGGCGCTCAAGCAAAGGACGGCGCGCTGGAACGCGCTGGCGCAGCAAGTGATGATGATGCCGCTCGACCGGCGAACGGGTGACGAACCCGCGCCGATCCGCAACATGGACAGCTGGGGCGGCTACGACGCGCCGCGCGAACGCGTCCTCAAGATGGTCGAAGGCCTCGGCAATATGGTCGTGCTGACCGGCGACGAGCATCAGAACTATGCGGGCGTCCTGCGCACCGAAGGCGGCCAAGGGGATGCCGTCGCCGTCGAGTTTGTTGGCACGTCGATTACCTCGGGCGGCGACGGCGCGGACCGGCGGGTCGGCGAAGACCGCATCCGCGCTCGTAACCCGTTTCTCGCCTGGACCAACGACCGGCGAGGCTATCTGCTCTGCGATGTAAACGCGAACCAGTGGAAGACGGAGTTCCGCACCGTCGATACCGTGATGCGTCCGGACGGCGTGGCCAAGACGTCCGGTACGGCGATCGTCGAGCACGGCCGGGCCGCTGTGATGGTGACATGACCGCACCTTAGTATGAAACCGATACCTCGATCTGTGCCGATGCGGGCAAAAGCCGCGTTTAAGCCCCGGTTACCCTGCGCATTCCGGCCCGCTTGCGCTTTTATGTGCGCGCGTCGATTGTGAACCTGGCGCGGCGATAGGCGCCTGGTCATGACAAGCTCGACCCAGTTCCGGACGTTCAGTTGCCCTTCCCCGCTTCCCAACCTCAGCCGTTCGTTCATCGGGCTGGAAGTGACCGACGCTGATCGCTGGCGCCTGCGATCTCACTGGCTGCGTGCTGCAATGTCTTTGCCTGTGCCGAAGGCGGTCCCCGCCATGTTGGCAATGCAGTCTCCGTTCAGCCGCGCCCGGGGGTCACGAAGGAAGGCCATCGTCATCTGCCCACCGCAACGGTTGAACATTGCTCCATGGGACTGCCCAGAAACCTGCACGAACCTTGCGTTGGTCATAGTACGGAGCAGGCGACGGCCCCAGGCCGGTGGTGTGATTGGATCGAACTCACCAGCGAGGATGAGGACCGGCACGTCGCTTGTCACCGGAGCGTTTGCCAGCGCATCGGCGGAAAAGACGCGCCACGCCGCACACATTTCCGGCGTCGCCGTGCGATTGTCGGTTCCGCCCAGACCCAACGTCGGGGATATCTGCGAGGTCATCCGATGGGCGTTCTCGAACGGCATTTCTTCACCGCACCAGATCGACTAGCGCAATCCCCAGTTGAAAGTCGATGCGACCCGTCGGGTCCGCGGCAGCAGTCCGGTCAAACGGCCTCCGGCGGTCTCGCTAATGATGTTAGGCAAGGCCGGAATAACGCCGGGTTGCTGTAGACCGGCGCCTACAGCCTCGACGATATCGCGACCACGCAGCACGCGACCCGGTGCCGGGATACCGTCGCGATCGGCATCGGCGACTAACGCGGCGAAGCGAGCGCGAAGGTCCGGGTAGCGGACGTCGCACACCTGATCGCGGGCGCAAGCGTCCAGCAGGGCGTTAATCGCGCGCCCTAGTTAAGAGGCAGCCGTCTCGTCATAGTTGACGTCGACGGGCAGCACTGAATCGAGAACGACACTACGCACACCCTCCGGATGGCGTTGCAGCACCGTCTGGGCCAGACGCGTGCCGTAGGGGAAGCCGATCAGGTTCCATTGCCGGATACCCAGCGCGCGACGCAAATCGTCAAGGTCATCTGCGGTCTCGGCCGAGGTATATCCATCGAGATCGACGCCCGACGCGCTTAGCTCTGCCCGGCAGCGGGCTGCCGCCGCTGTCTGCACGGTGGGAGTCGCATTCGCGGCACGAAGATCGTTTATCTCAGGGCAGCCAAGCGACGGCCGGGCGAACTTGTTGCCCCGACCTTCCAGAAGGATCTGGTCGCGTTCCGCGAGGAACGGGTTCCCTTTACCTGTCGTTCGTCCGTCGATGCTGCTCAGACCCGGTCCCCCGGGAAGATAAACGACCGGGTCGGCCGCGGGAGCGGAGGCGGTGCTGCGAAAGATCATTACCGGAAGACTGATCGTGCGGCTTCGAGCCTTTCGCCGGTTCTCAGGCACGAATAGCAGACCGCATTCAATCCTTTCGGTGGGCACGACCTTTACGACGCACTCTGACTTTTCGAAGCGTGGCTTCACTCGCCTGCCATCGGATGCACTCGCTGTCGTCGATGCCATTATCGCAAGGGGTATCAGGGTAAATCTGACGCGGTGAAATTGGATCAAAACGGTCCCCCGGCAAAACAGCATAGCAGTGTACTGCTGTAATAATACGCCATTACAACATAGCTCGTTGCCAGCACTCTCGGTTGGAACTCGTAACGGACAGCCGCAACTTCCAATCGGCCAGTTAGAGAGAGCTCAGGCCCAGAAGCAGCCATTCCGCTGGCTTTGCGCCTTCGCCGCTTTCGGAAATTCGTTCAGATACACTTAACTACGCAAGTTTTCTCGGCCGGATAATAGTCACACGGCCGCTTTTCCGACAATCTATCACATTAGCCAGTATATTGGGCGGTGCGCTGCAGTTTAACTTGGCCGACATCTATTCAACAACTATCAGCAGGTCTCGACCTACGTTCGCCTACACCCGGTTACTGCCGACCGGCACGTGCAAACTACGTTACCACGCCAATGTAAGTGATATCGTCGCCAGCGGAACGATAGAGGCTGTCGTGCCATCGGGAGCGTCGCGCCGTCGGAGTTGAGCGTCGCGAACTAAAGCGAGAACTTCGCCCTGCAACGTCGCCTTTGCGCCAGCGATCTTCAACGGCTGGGCAACGCTCACCCCGCCGCTGCCGTAAACCCTGTCTCCGCTATCCGCTGCATAGAAGCTGCGCCAACCGCCACCGACCGAGACTGACAATGTGAGCGTGAGGCCATCCTTTGAGCGTGTGAGGGGGAACGCGGGGGCTATGCCGACGATCGTGTAGAAGCCCCCCTGCCCCTTCGTCCGCGTCGTGGCGGCAAAGCGGGGAGCAAGGAATCCCACTGCGTCCTTGCCGGTGTACAGGAACGTCAGGCTGGCTTCATGGGTCGTGCTCGCCACGCCGTTGGGACTTGCCTTGATGGCATAGGCTGCGGCGGCCGACAGCCCATCGACCGGTCGCCATGCCAGACCGACGATCGTGTTGCTCTCGTACCAACCGCGCGGACGGGATCTTTCGTCGGGGCGGGGCGCGTGAAAGCCGTTTGAGCTTTGCCCTACGAGGAACAGCGTCCCCTGCCCGTCCGCACCGCGCTTCAGCACTGCGGCGGCGCCGACCGAGACATGGACCGGAACCCTGCCAAGACCGGCGGCATCGTCGTCATACGCACCTCGCGCGTAATCGCCGTTGCGGACGTCGAACGAGACGATCGGATGAACGCTCGCACCGCCGACATCGACCTCAGATAACGTCGCATCCTCGGTGTCGATGAACGGCACGGTCTGCGACGACGCGGGTGACGCAGCGACCAACGCGAGCGTCGCTGCGAGAACCATCAAGGCCGGTATGGTCACGAGGTGCGTCGCACCATCCACACGGTATCCCCGGCATCGTCGACGACGAAGATCGCGCCGTCGTCGCGCGTCTGCACGCTCACCGGTCGACCATAGACTTCATTCGTCTTCTCGTCTGCGACGAACCCGGTCAGGAACGGCTGCGGCGCGGCCGTCGGCCTTCCGTTTGCAAATGGTACCGCGAGCACGTCATACCCGATGAACGTTGACCGGTTCCACGAGCCATGCCGCGCGACATAAGCAACCTGTTGGTCGGCCGGCGTTCCCTGTGCGAACGCTACGCCCAGCGCAGCGGCATGGGGACCGACCGCGACGTCGGGCATCAACGTCGTCGCCAATAGTTCGCGCCTGTCATTCGCATGACGCGGATCCTGCTTGCCGTAATAGCTGTAGGGCCATCCGTAGAAACCACTATCGCGCACACCGACGAGATAGTCTGGCGCAATATCGTCGCCGAGCTGATCGCGTTCGTTGACGGCGGCCCACAGCACGTTCGATCCCGGCGCCCACGCCATACCGACCGGGTTGCGAAGCCCGGATGCATAAAGACGCTCTCGTCCGGTACGAAGATCGACCGCGAGAATTGCTGCCCTGCGTGTCTCCTCGTCCATACCATGCTCACCGACATTAGACGCCGAGCCGACCGACACGTACAACGTTCGCCCGTCCGGACTGAGCAACAGGTTCCGCGTCCAGTGGTTATTGTAGCCACCCGCGGGCAGCGACACGAGCGGCTGCGACGTTGCGGTTACGCGCGTCTGGCCGGGCGTGAACGGGACGCTGACGACACCGTCGGTATTGGCGACATACAGGCGACCGTTTGCGTACTGCATGCCGAACGGCTGGTTGAGCCCCTCCATCAGTACGAAACGCTGTTCGGCAACGCCGTCGCGGTTCGCGTCGCGTAGCAAGGTGATACGGTTGGCGCTGAAGCCCGTCGTTTTTGACAGGGCTTGGCCCCGCTGAACGTCCGGCTCGGCGTCCAGCTTCGGCTTCGTACGAGCCTCTGCGACAAGCA
Organism: Sphingomonas sp. Leaf34; assembly: GCF_001421805.1. GTDB lineage: Bacteria > Pseudomonadota > Alphaproteobacteria > Sphingomonadales > Sphingomonadaceae > Sphingomonas. The sequence continues at coordinate 565,148 of NZ_LMLC01000002.1, forward strand.
CGTCGCCATTGGGTAGCAACAACGCCTGGCGAGGATAGTCTAGTCCGCCCGCGAATTTAACGACCTCAAACCCTTGCGGCGCCTTTGGCTTACGTCCCTCGGGCCACCCGATCGTCTTAGGATGGTTGACCACGGACGCAGTCGCATAAGGCTCTGCTTGCGCCTTCAGGCCTACCACTGCCGGTGTTTGCTGTGCGACGGCGCCGCTTGTCAGGCTTAAAAGGCTGACGGCTGCGAGAATCGTTTTCATAATGTCTCCCGGATTATGATCGATAGTGTAACCCCCTGACAATCAAGGATATCCGCGAGACAGACAGCCGTGCGAATTATTTAGGCTCCGAGCGATCGGCCCTTGGTGCAACGTCCCATGGCCGGGGAACTGCTCGAACCACTTAAAATGACAAAAGTTTCACGTTCACCGTGGCACGAAAAGGCTGCCGCGCGTTGTCGCCGTTCCTCAGCGAACGGGATATCATGCCGAAAACACTCACTATTATCGGCATGGGCGCCTGCGGTGTTGCCGCGTTCGCCGAAGCTGTAACGCGGCTTAGCTACGATCCGGGCGAAGGTTGGATGATCCACCTGATCGAACGTGACGATGAGCTTGCTCGGGGATTGGCGTTCGGCACCGAGCAACCCGGACATCTTCTGAACACGGAATCCCGCCTCATGGGGCTCTACGACCGGGAGCCGGGCCATTTCCGGACCTGGCTGGAAGCGCGGCGCGCGGCATCCGGCTCCCCGCTCGATCCCGATGGTGTCGAATACCCGCAGCGCCGCGAATACCGCGTCTACATGCAAGGGGTTCTCGACCACGCGCTCGATCAGGCACGGACCACCGGGATCGATGTCCACGTCCACCGCGAGGAAGCTATCGCTATCGAGGGCGATCATGCCGCGGCGACGGTTCGGCTCGCCAACGGGTCGACGATCGGGACGGACGTCGTCCTGTTGACGATTGGCACGCCCGATCCGAATCGGTTCGGCGATCTAAACGGTATGTCCGGCTATTTCGACTCGCCCTATCCCGCCCACCGCATGACCGAGGGGATCGAGCGAGATCAGTCCGTCGTCATCCTCGGCAGCGGCCTGAGTGCCCTCGACGCAGTGATGACCCTGCTCGACGATGGGCATCGCGGTCACATCCACCTCGTATCGAAGGAGGGGATGCTGCCACGCGTCGAAATCCCGGCACCCGAGACGGGGTATGACCGTCAGCACCTCACGCTCGGAAACGTCCATCGACTGATCCGCGAGCGGGGCAGTGCCTTCTCGGTCGTGGACCTGTTCCGCCTCTTTCGTCTGGAAGCAGAGACTGCTGCCGGACGCGCGATCGATTGGCAGGCGGAGGATCGCTACGACGGCGATGCCGAGACTGCCTTGTTGCACGACATTGCCGCAGCGGAAGCCGGGGACGAACCTTTCCAGCGCATTCTCACCGCCGCACGGCATGATTCAACGGCGATCTGGAACCTGTTGCGGCCCGCCGACCAGAAACGGTTCGGGCAATGGCTGGCCCCGCATTTCGCCGCCGCACGCTTCGTCACGCCGATGGCGAACGCACGGCGATTGGCGGATGCAATGACCCGCGGGTTGCTCAGCGTACGCGGGCGGATCAGCGAGACCGTTGCCCACGAGAGCGGTACGGGCTTCACGGTCCGGTTCGAGAATGGCGACACGCTCGACACACCGATCGTCGTCAACGCCACGGGCCAGGCCACCACGCTCGACGAGATGAAGGAGCCACTTATCAAGGACCTGCTCGCGAAGGACTGGCTGCAACCGCATCCGGTCGGCGGGGCCATCGCGCACCGGGCAACGTGTCGGATCATATCCGCCACGCGCGACGCACCTCGGTTGTACGCGCTCGGCCAATTGCTGAATGGCGAGTTGCGCGACACCAACGCAGTCTGGTTCAACGTCGAATGCGCCGGTCGTGCGGTCGACGATATCCTGCGCCAGCAATGAGCGCGCTCGGTAATATCGCGGCGGCGCTGCTGCCGCTCTACGGCGTAATCCTGCTCGCATGGGCCGTCGGCGCCCGCGTGCCCTGGGCGGCGAAGCTGTGTTCAAAGGTCCTCGTCTTCGCCCTCATCCCGTTGCTGGTCATCGACAAGGTGCTCGGCACGGAACCACGACAGCTGCTGGTGATTCCGCCGCTGATGTTCGTTGTCTCGGCCCTGATGAGCATCCCCGCATACCGGTTGGCCAAGCGGCTGGGCGACGACTTCGACCCCAAACTGCTGTCGGCGTCCTTCTCGTTCTTCAACGTTGCGTTCTTCGGGGTGCCCGTCAGCCAGGCGTTGTTCGGCGAGGTCGGCGTATCGACGGTAATCTGCGCATATATCGGCAGCGCGCTGTACGGCAACACGATCGGGTATTTCCTCATCGCCCGGACCAAGGAGGGTACGCGCACCGCCGCGACCAAGGCGTTGCGGGTGCCGCTCGTCTATGTCGTCATCGGCTCGATCATCGCGAAATGGGCTGGCGTGACGATGCCTGAAGCGGCCGCGCCGATCGTCTCGATCGCCAGCACGCTGGTGTCGGTCCTAGGCATGGCGGTGATCGGCCTCAACCTCGCCGAAACCGGCCGGGACGACTGGCGGCCAAAGCTGATGGCGCACATCCTCGCGGTCAGGCAGGTCGCCGGCCTGACACTGCTCGGCGCAGCGCTGGCCCTCGAAGCGGCATTCGTCGACGTGCTAAGCCCGCGCGACCGCGTGATCGTCGGGCTCGTCGCGCTGTTCCCGATCGCCAGCAACGTGACCCTGTTCGCGACCCTCCTCGACACGAACCGCAAGGCGGCCGCGATCCTCGTCGCGCTGTCGAGCGCTGTATCCCTCGTCCTCGTTCTGCTGGTCGTGGGCGCCTTTCACTCGGTCATGCCGACAAGTTAGTCTCGGTTCCTTGGGCAGTCCGGCTTTCAGCCGATGGCAGCGCCGTAAAACGCTGCCATTGACACGGCGGATCAACAGGCGGTCATGACCGACAGCAGGTCATCCACGTCTCCCACGGCGAACGCCGAGAACTCGTCGCCGATCGCATAGGGGAGCAGGATGCGACGATCCTGGATCAGCGCGCCGCAGCTATAGGTCACGTTCGGCACATAGCCCCCGCGTTGCTCCGCGCTCGGGAACAGCAACGGCGACGCGGTGCGCGCCAGCACCTTGGACGGATCCTCCTTGTCGAGAAGGCAGGCGCCAATGCAATATCCCCGGACCATACCGACACCGTGCGTGAAGACGAGCCAACCCTCGTCTATCTCGATCGGCGAGCCGCAATTGCCCAGCTGCACGAACTCCCACGGATATTTCGGCGCCATGATCGGCGCTCCGATTTCCCACGTGTAAAGATCGTCCGATCGCAGCAACCAGATATTCTCGCTGTCCTGCCGCCCCAGCATCACGAACTGATTACCGATCCGCCGCGGGAAGAGCGCCATACCCTTATAGCCCGTCATGGCTCCGGTAAGCGGCCTCATCTCGACACGGCGCAGGTCGACCCCGCGCAGGATTTCTTGGCGCGCGTCTTTGCCGTCGAACGCGGTGTACGTGCCGATGATGCTGCGGACGCCGTCGTGATCGGTGAAGTTGACGAGGCGAAGATCCTCGATGCCTTGGCGCTGGCTGGGTAGCACGGGGAAGATGACGGTTTCGGACGCGTTCTGGCTGTCCTCGCACAGCAGCCGGACCCATCCGTCATCCTGGCGTTCGATGCGCGGCGGCACGCCGTGGGCGCTCGGCGGATCGATCACCAGCCGGTCGCCCGGCCCCCATTCACCGGTGCGAAACGTAATCGACGAGATATGCCCCTCACCGATCCCGCGCAACGACAGGACGAAACGGACGGCGCCGGGCATGCTCGGCTCCTCGTCCGTCAGAGAGACGATGCTGGGATTGAATAACGCGGCGGACTCGAACGCGTATTCTTGACTGAAATACGCGCCAATTAGGAGGCGCTCGGCATTGGTGAAATCACCGTCGCTCAAGTCCTGCCGTACTTCGTCGTAGCGCCGCAACAGCACCTGCTCGACGTTGCGATGACGCTCGCGCATCGGCGTCAGCAACAAGTCGAGCATCCTCGCCCGCATCGTATCGTCCAGCGCCAGGATGCGGTCTACGACCACCTGGCTGCGTGGCGGGTGGTCCGCCTCGAACGCCTGCGGATAGCCAAAGCTGAACGGCCTGATCACGGTGCGCGACGGATCGGGTTTCAGTTCTACGTCGAGCGTAGCGAAAACATCGGCAGCGTTCATCGGCGTCGGGCCTTTCGGTTAGCGCGAGAGAACGCTCGCAACAGACCGTGTAACGATACCGAACCGGCCATGATCCCAAGCTGGCAGCAAAACGCGCGCTTTGCGGCTTCAAGTTGCAAGATCGCAGCGAGCGCTCAATCAAACGGTTTCGCGACGTCGCCGAGCGTTGCAGAAGGCGGCAATGAACGACACTACCTTGCCAGCAGAAGACGCCCTTGCGAAGCCCAAGCCAACGCTTGGTATTCGGCATGGTATGGCGTTGTGCGTCGGCATCGTGGTTGGAGCGGGCATCTTTCACGCTCCCGCAATGGTTGCGGGGGCAGCTTCCAGCGAAGCAATGTTCCTTGGAACCTGGGCTTTGGGTGGCCTGCTCTCCATCATTGGCGCGCTCTGCTATGCCGAGCTCGCCTCTGCCCACCCAAGTGCCGGGGGCGACTTCCACTTTCTCGAACTGGCATTCGGCCGCAGCGTGGCCTTCCTCTACGGCTGGGCGCGTCTCGCCGTAATACAGACCGGCTCGCTGGCGCTGCTGGCCTACGTCTTCGGGGACTATGTCGCGGCCGTCTGGTCGTTCGGACCTAATACCAGCAGCATCTATGCGACGCTCCTCGTCATCGGGCTCACGTTTCTCAATTGGCTCGGCATCCGACAGGGTGCCGAGGCGCAGTTCTGGATGACCTGCGCAGAAGTCGCAGGTCTTCTCGCCGTCATCGTCGCCGGGTTGCTCATTGCGCCAGAAGCCGCACCTGCTCCTCCTACCGAACGGGAGGGTGCCTTCGGGCTGGTGCTTGTCTTCGTTTTGCTGACCTATGGTGGGTGGAGCGAAGTAGTCTACATCTCCGCCGAGTTGAAGAATTCACGTCGACGTATCGCACCGGTGATCGTCGCCGGACTGGGACTGGTCACGCTGCTCTACCTGCTCGTGAACTGCGCCTACCTGAGGGCGCTGGGGTTGGAAGGCGTGGCAGGTAGTCAAACCGTGGCAGCCGATGTGATGGCGCACGCTTTTGGCCCCGCCGGCGCTACTTCGATAAGCTTAGCGATCGCGGTTGCGGCGCTCAGTTCGGCCAATGCCACCGTCATCACCGGTGCGCGCACGAGCTATGCATTGGGCCGCACATTCCCTCGTCTTGGCTGGCTCGGAGCTTGGAACGCCACCCGCGGCACGCCGGGCAACGCCATGCTTCTCCAAGGTGGCATCGCCCTCCTCCTCGTCCTAGGCGCAACGTTCAACCGCAACGCTTTCGGCGCGGTGGTCGAGTACACCGCGCCGGTCTTCTGGTTATTTCTGTTAATGGTGGGTGGAGCGGTGTTCGTGCTCAGACGTCGCGGTCCGCCCCCACCGGGTAGTTTTCGCGTCCCCCTCTATCCAATTCTACCGGCACTATTCTGCGCGACGAGCGCCTACCTTCTTTATTCGAGCATTGCCTATACCGGAGTAAGCGCGCTGGTCGGTGTCGCTGTCCTCGCGGTCGGCGTGCTCCTTCTGTTTCTGGTGCGAGATCCATCGCGACCCCCAGTAGGACAGGACTAACGCCACCGTCATTCGTGCGATAAGTCGTGCAAATACGGCATATTAATTCTGTGGAATACTGGCCTCACGGAATACTTGACGGTACGATTCAGATCGATGGCTCGTCGTTTCAATTTACCCGCGCTAGCTCTCACGCTGCTCGTCAGCGGGAGCGTCGCACTCGGTGCTCGGTGCCTTTCGCCGGGCGGTGCCCGGTGTTTCTGGGAAACGTTGACCGGTCATGGACCGACGCTTGACGTACCCTATCTCGGCACCCGACCGGAGGTGATCGACAAGATGCTAGACATGGCGGCCGTTGGTCCAGGCGACCGCGTGCTCGACCTCGGGACAGGTGACGGTCGCATTCTGATTGCTGCTGCCAGGCGTGGTGCTTCAGGAACCGCGATCGACATCGACCCGGTGTTGATCGGCGAGGCAAAAGCTGCCGCAATCAGGGTCGGAGTCGCTGACCTTACGCGCTTTATGGCGCAAGACCTGTTCGTAACTCCGGTGCGCGGCCACTCGGTCGTGACCATGTTCCTATTACCCCAAGTCAACTTACGTTTGCGCTCTCGCTTGCTGCGTGATCTTGCGCCTGGCTCGCGTATCGTCAGTCATGCTTTCGATATGGCGGATTGGGCGCCGGACAGCACCGGTCGGGTTGGTGGGTCGCATCCCTACCTTTGGCGAGTGCCCGCGGCGGTGGCTGGCGAGTGGGTGCTCGATGATGGCGCCCGGGTAACCCTACACCAACACTTCCAGGATATTGGTGGTGCGCTACGTCGCGCAGGGTCGACGGAGACGCTAACTCGCACCGGACTGCGTGGCAGCCTCATTCGCTTTACGGCACTGGGCCGTAACTGCGAGGGAGTGGTAAACGGTGATAGCATTACGGGCGCTAACTGACGCGCGCATCGCGCGATCAGAAAACCAGAACAAACCGCTTCCTGAGTAGGGTGCTGCTCGATCATACTCGACCCAGATCCGAAACTTCGGAAGCCAGTTCGCTGAGCGATATTGCCGTAGCAGCTTCAAGTCATCGGAACCCTCCCCCCTCCTTCCGCGCTTGAGCCATGAAGGAGAGACGGCATGGACGACCAGCGCGTGTGGGAATTCGAAGGTAGCCTATGGGATGCCCGCGGCGAGCATTACCAGGACCGGATCGACGCGGAGATCGTCATGGTCTTGCCCCGGCCGCCTTATGTCTTCCAGGGGCAGGAAGCGAAGGATGCGGTCAAGGCTACGCCCGATTGGGATTCGGTTGAGCTATCGGATCGACAAGTGTCACGACCTCAAGAGGGTCTGATCGTCGTTGCGTACACTGCGCGATGCGCGAGCGGCGACGAGAAGTACGAGGCCCACTGCACCTCGACTTTGCGGATGCGGGGACACGACGATTGGCTGGTCGTTCAACATCAGCAAACGCCACCCTTAACCGCTAGCGTGGAGGCCTGACCGCCGGCCTGCCGTTGCGCCTTATACATACCTGTACAGGTGTGACGGTACCTAATCGGGAGTCAGCGCCCTCATTGCTGGTGTAATCCCGACAGCCTCAACTGCGGCCTGTTATCGCGACCAATGGATCACCCAGGCGACCGTCGGCGAGTATGGAAGCCGTAGCATCGCGGAACCCTGCTGTTTCCAAATAGAGGCGGACAAGCGATGCGTGGCCCTGCGTATCGAGAGCGCGCAAGACCGCCACGGCCTTAGTCGGGAAGCAGCGGTTCGAGAAGCTTACGATGACGAGGCCTCCCGACTTCAGCACACGACGAACCTCGCGCAGTACCGCCAGGGGGTGTTGCAGATATTGAACGCCGACACAGATCAGTACGGCATCGTAGCGCGCGTCCTCTTCGGACAGGTCAGGCACATCGTTCAGGTTCTGGACGAACCAGCGATCAAGGCGCGGGTTGGCCGCGAGTTCCTCTGCGTTCATGCCCTGGCCGACGACCTCGGCATAGGCGACGTCATCCGGCAGGTGGCTGACCTAACTTGACATGAGGTCGAACACCCGCCCGCCAGTGGGGATCGAATCGCGGTACAGGCTGGTCAGGGCGCCGACAGCTGCCTCGTCGATGTGCGTGACTAAACGCGGGGGTGCGTAGAAGCCAAGGTCGTCGCCATCATCCTGACGGTCGAAGGCCCGCGCCGGCAGTCCCAATTCGATCGCTTCGGTCATGCGGTAAGCCCCTGCAATGCCAAGCCGCCAGTATCCGCGACCACAGCGTCCGTTGGGAACCGTATCCAGGGGCGCACCGCGAGATAGCGGTTGTCCTCAATCACCGGCGGCGGCCGAGCCAGACACCGGCCCCCGCGAGGCCAAGAACCGCCATACCGCCAGCCGCGGCTGCCAGCTTGCGCCCCCGGTGTGGATCGCGCCGGCCACCACCCGGACCGGCGGAGACGCCTGGTTCGAACAACACCCCATCGCTGTCGTCACCGTTGGGCGCGCGGGCGGACCAGGTGTCGAGGAAGCCACTCATGATCGCCGCCAGCAGGTTCGGCGCCGCGAACTCGCCGAGTTTGAAGGCGATTGCCGCCGCGCCGACCGCAGTGAGGTTACGGGGGTGCGTGGCGAGCCGCACGACAGCCTTAGCAACCGTCTCTGGTGCGAGCGAACCCGGGGGTAACGAAAGCTGTGCGCCAGTATAGTTACCGGCGTGGTCAACGCCGGGTGTGTCGACGAAGGTTGGGCGGACGTCGCATATGTGAATGTGCGGGCGCTTCGATACCTCACCGCGCAAGGCCGAGCTGAACCCGCGCAACCCGAACTTACTCGCCGAGTAGGCCGCAGCGTACGGCGTGGCGACAAAACCGCCCGCCGAAATCATGTTTACCCAGGTGCCGTGATCCTGCGCTAGGAAAGTCGGCAGTACTGCATGGACGTCGTTCATGTGGGCGACGAGGTTCACGTCGACGACACGGGCATGATCCGCGATCGGCACGTCTTCGTACCGGCCGAGCACACCGACGCCTTCGCAGCTGAACCAAAGATCAATGCCACCAAGCAGATCGCACGCCTCGGCTGCGAACGTCGCCACAGCGCTCGCGTCGGTGCAGTCGACCGGACGGACAGTCGCGTGGCCGCCCGCCGCTGCGCAGCACCGCGCAACGTCATCCAGCCCTTCTTTACCGCGGGCACCTATGACGAGGTTTGCGCCCGCCTCAGCGAACGCCACGGCCGTCGCGGCGCCAATGCCACTTGACGCACCGGTGACGACCACCCGCTTCCCGGCGAGAGTATGACCAGCACTCATTGGAAGCTGCCCAACGCGTTAGGCACCGGACCGATGGGGAGGCGGCGCTGTCGCGTCGAAGGAACTGTCCTGTGATCAACCATGGACCCTAACGTTCCGACACCCCCCCGGTGTTCCGCGTCGGGGAGGCGTCTCACGATCTAGTCCTGCCGACATTGGCCACGGAGACCTACTGTAATCCATCTAGCGTTTGTCTCGCTAGGCACCTCGATCTGCAGCGGGCACGATCGCGCTCTCGACGATGCCATGCAGCGCATCAATGTGCCCCGCGTCTCTGGCGCCATTTGGGTCCGACGTCATAACCACCGTTATTCGCAGATCGGGGATGACGTAGATCATCTGGCCGCCATAGCCCCAGGCAAAGCGCACTGGATGACCTCTCATCTCGGTAAGGAACCAGCCATAGCCGTACTCCTTCCCGCTCCACGGTGAGATCGCGCGTGGCGTCCAGCTTTGCGCGATCCATTTGGCCGGGACGATGCGCCGGCCTTCAATCATACCACCTAATCGATAAAGCTCGCCAAAACGGGCAAGTGCTCGGGGCGAGAGTTTCATCTCGTTGCCACCAAAGTAGATGCCTTGCGGGTCAGCCGGCCAGGACGGGATCGCGATCTCGAGCGGCTCACCGAGCCACGCCCGCGCGTTGGCAAGCGTGCTCTTTCCTGTCGCGCGCGTCAGCATCGCCGAGAGCAGGTGGGTAGATCCGGTGGAGTAGAGCATCGCCGTTCCGGGATCAGCGACGAACGGCCGGGCCAGCGCGAAACGTACCCAATTGGGGCTAGATACCCAGCGGCCGTAGTTCTCGCCGGAAGTGCGCTCGAGCCCAGCTTGCATCGACAGGAGGTTGCCGATGGTCACCCCCGCGAGACGTGGGTCAGGATCGGCGGGCGCGTCTCGTCTGAGCAGCGGCAGTACCGGCTGGTCGACGCTGTCAAAGACACCGCGTTGTATAGCGATGCCGATCAATGCCGACATTACCGACTTCGACGCCGACTTGATGTTGACCGGCTGATCTAGCGGGGGACCGCCGTTAAACACCTGCGCTGTCAGCGTCTGTCCGTCGCGAAGAATGAGGAGCGAACGGAGCCGCGGGAGTACGGCGGCCCGGGCCTGCACGTCGCGCATCGCTGCGGCGTTCATCCCTTTCGTGTCCGATCCGGCGACCGCGCTCGAACTGGCCGCACCGGCGGACGACGCTGATCCGTCGCAGGCGGTGAGGAGGATAAGCAAGGGAAGGATGAGCCGCATCGGCAACATGTCGCCCGTCAAATTTGCCTTACAAGCCCGCTACACGGCACGTTATCTCCGTTGAGCCGTTTCCTGCTGATGCCACCAGCAGGAACTGATATGACCGACGATCCACGCACCAGCCATCCGACAAGTTTTCCAATGAGCCGCAACAGCCGCGGCCCGGCTTGACGACGAACATGCGAACTAAGCCTGATCATGGCGAGGAAAGTTACGTCGGCAAGGGCCTGCTCAAAGGCAAGGTGGCGCTCATAGCAGGAGGAGATTCCGGTATCGGCCGGGCAGTAGCGATTGCTTATGCCCGTGAAGGTCCAAGCGTGGCGATCTCATACCTTGCGGATGAGCAGACCGACGCTGAGGAGACACAGACCTCGGTTGAGCAGGCAGGGCAGCGTTGCGTTTTGCTACCAGGCGATCTCCGCGACCGGGATCATTGCGTAAGCATCGTAGAGCGTACGATCGCGAATTCGGCGGTATTGATGTGCTCGTAAACAATGCCGCCGCTCAGACAATGAACGACGACCTGGATAGCATCGATGATGACGAGATGCAGGGTGCCTTCGCTGCTAACGTCTTTGCCATGATCCGTTTAGCCAAGGCGGCTGCGCCGCATATGAAGCCTGGTTCGGCGATCATCAACAGGACCAGCGAACAGGCAAAGGTCGCTGGCAAGAACATGATTGTCTACGCGGCGACCAAGGGCGCTATCTCGAGCCTGACGGTGGGCCCGTCCAACCTTTTATCCAGTGACGGCATTCGCGTGAACGCGGTGGCGCCCGGTCCAATCTGGGCGCCTATCCAGCCGATCGCCAAGTCACCCAAAGAACTGGAAACGCTCGGCCAGGACACTCCGATCGGCCGCGCTGGCCAGCCGGGCGAACTCGCTACCGCCTATGTGATGCTCGCGTCGGCAGAGGGGAGCTACATGTCCGGTAATGTCGTGGCCGTGACCGGCGGGGTTCCGATTTCCTAATCCCTGCCGGCATAACCTCAGCCGATCGAGACTAAGCGTTCAGCTGAGGTTGCCACAAGACCCAGAAGGCGACGCTCACGGCATTCGAACAGCTCGCCCAAACCGGACGCTGGTTCATATGCTGCGGCCAGCCCAGTGTGGTGTTAGAGAGGGCCGATGGCTGTCTTAAACAATTTCCAGCGTGACCAAAGTGGCGTTGCTACCAGAATGGTGGCGGCACTTTGTGTCACTATCCTGGTGACGGCGGCTTGCATGCACGTGAGTGTCCCGGCGTTTCTCCCGCTGCAAGATCGCCTGATTGCTGTCGCAAGGGCAGACCTTTTGGTCCTCTTCTGGCTTGCAGCGACGATTGGAAACGTGGCGCGACTACGTTTCTTCTCGGCAACCGATATCGCCGGCAGTGCCTCCACGACCGGCAGTGCGGACATAAGCAGCGCCAACGCAGTGTTGCAAAATACCTTGGAGCAGGTGACGTTGGCGGTTCCGATCCATGTCGCGCTGGCAGTGCTGGTTGAGTCGTCGGTGACGCTGATCATTGCGCTTTCGATGCTCTTTGCCGTCGGGCGTCTCCTGTTCTGGATTGGCTACGCGAATGGTGCGAGGTCTCGGGCATTCGGATTCGCGTTGACCTTTTACCCGAGTGTCGTTGGACTAATCATCGCGGTGGTCGCGGTAGTGCAATCGTCGCTCTAGCGATGTGAGCCGGGCAGCGACGGCAGCGACGACCCAGTTGAGGACATTCAGGCCGGCCCCGCCTCTTCCCGAAACCAGCCGTTCATTCATGTTCCGGTTTCGCGCTTAAGCTCCCGTCTTCGGCGCTTCCATAGATTCGCGGGTAGGTGCCTGGTCACCTTGATCTCGAGGAGGCTGACCATTTCTGGCTGCAGCAAAGCCTAATCATCCGGTATGTCGAGGCAAATTACGCGCGTGCCTGCCAGAGCCTCTCGGAAGCGTCGCTGCAGCTCGCTTTGATGCGCCTTCTCCATGACGAAAATCAGGTCAGCGTATCTGACCAGTTCAGCAGTGAGTGGGTTTTCGGCATCATGGTTGGTCCCGGCAGAGCCAACCTCCAGTTCTTCTTGCAACGAAACCATCTGCTAGGCCGTCGGGCTTCGCAGCTCGTTCTGGCTACACACCAACAGAACCGATGCTGTCCAAACTAGCCTAAACCGGCCAGAGCTTCTCTGTCGTCCGGGCACGACCGCATGCTTCGGTCCGAGCGCCCCGGAGCATGCTCGACAAATCCGGTCGGGGCCTTCAAACCGTGTCCGTACCGCGCAGGGTGCGCGTAACCGATCGGTCTGGAGCGCTCATGCATCGTCGCCACTTTCTCACGTCCGCCGGCCTCGCCTCTGCTCTTATGGCCCTGCCAGCGATCGCGCGCGCTGCGATCGGTCGCGACGACGCGAAATTGCGTGCCATGCTCGACCAGTTCTTCTACGCGCGGCTGGACAACAGCCCCGAACAGGCGACCTCGCTCGGTCTCGACACCGGCGCGCAAGTCGGACTTAAATCGAAGCTTGACGACACCTCACGCGCCGGCGAGCTGCGCCAGTTCGCGCGGGCCAGGACCGAGCTCGCTGCGCTGAAGACGGTGTCGCGCGACGCGCTGGGCGACGCGGGAAAGATCGATTACGACGTCGTTGAATACAGCCTGGACCGCATGATTGCGGGGCAGCGCTTCGCGTACGGCGCCAGTGCGGGCCGGTACGCGCCCTATGTGCTGACCCAGTTGAGCGGCGCCTATCGCGACGTCCCGGACTTCTTGGCCAACCAGCATGCGGTGAAAACCGCCGCCGACGCGGACGCCTATGTCGCCCGCGTGCAAGCCTTTGCAGGCGCGATCGATGCCGAAACTGAGCGGCAGCGCGAGGATGCCGCCAAGGGCGTGTTCGCGCCGGACTATATCCTCGACACCACATTGAAACAGCTGGCGTCGGTGCGCGACAAGGCGCCCGAAACGTCCGGCCCGGCAACCGATCTGGCTGCCAAGCTTAAAGCGGCCGGTTTGCCGCCCGAGCGCCGCTTGGCGGTTGCGGCGCTGATGCGCGAACGAGTGTTTCCCGCGCTTGATCGGCAACGCGCGCTGGTGACCGAATTGCGCAGCAAGGCGACGCACGATGCGGGCGTCTGGCGCTTACCGGACGGCGACGCATATTACGCCGCCGCGGCAAGTGCCGCCACCACGGTGGAACTGACCGGAGACGAGATCCACAAGCTCGGTCTGTCTCAGGTCGCGGAAATCGGCGCGCGCATTGACGGCATCCTCAAGACTCAAGGCATAACGCAAGGTAGCGTCGGCGAGCGTCTAGTCGCGCTTAACAAGCGACCCGACCAGCTGTACCCCAACACCGATACAGGTCGCGAGGCGCTGCTCGAGCAACTCCGTGCGCAAATCGCCGCGATGGCGAAGAGCCTGCCCGAGCAATTTGCGGTTCTGCCCAGGGCGCCGGTCGAAGTGCGTCGCGTTCCCGAGGCGATCCAGGCCGGCGCGCCAGGTGGCTATTATCAATCCGCCTCACTCGACGGGTCGCGATCGGCGATCTATTTCATCAACCTGCGTGACACGTTCGACCGCCCGAAATTCGGCCTGGCGACGCTGAGCTATCACGAGGCGATCCCCGGCCACCATCTCCAGGTCATGACGGCGCTGGAGAGCGAGGACATCCCGCTGATCCGCCGCCGCGGCTTCTATTCGGGGTATTCCGAGGGCTGGGCGCTCTACGCCGAACAGCTTGCCGACGAGATGGGCGTTTACGATGGAAACCCGCTGGGCCAGGTTGGCTACCTCCAGTCGCTGCTGTTTCGCGCCACCCGTCTGGTGGTCGATTCAGGCATGCATGCCAAGCGCTGGAGCAGGGAGAAGGCGACCGATTACCTGATTGCCACAACCGGTATCGCCCGTGGGCGCAGCCAGGGTGAGATCGACCGCTACACCGTCTGGCCCGGACAGGCCTGCAGCTACAAGATCGGTCATACCGTGTGGGTCCGCCTGCGCGACGAAGCCAAGCGGAAGGCCGGCGCCAACTGGGACCCGAAGCAGTTCCACCGCGTGCTGACCATGGGAGCGATGCCATTGACGGTGCTGGAGAAGGTCGCGCGGGAGCGGATCGCGTAGCAGACCAGATCCGGGAGTCCCGGAGACAGGGCAGAGCATATCGTTCTTCGGTACCTAGGCGGCAGTGATTCCCCATGAAACGCGCAACGCGTGCGGGTTAAATGTCGCGCCGTACGTTCTCATTGACGCACTGAATCGCAATCCTTGCAGCGTATGAATACCCACAAGCGGACGTTTAGGAGGCCTCGCCCCTTTTCCAACTTCGGACACTCATTCATCTTTAAAATGATAGTGCATATTGCCAAAGTTTGATCGTTAGCATCCTATTACGGTGGCAATACACAAAGCTTCGACGATATAATTTCAGCGCAACCAGGCTGGTCGGAAAGTATATAAGGTCAGTAACTAAAACAACGTAATCAGGCTAAGGTAGCCGTTCAGCGCCGGCTCGAATCTTGGGCTAAAGATCGGATGCACCGTTACTCCCAAGCCCGGCTGGATATAGATCCCCGCCGCAGCGCGATAGGCGTAGCTGGCCGTGGCAGCCCAGGTACCTTTGTAGAATGATTGGGTTGTCGGGACACGAGCGCGCAGTCCCTCCGGACTATACACGTTATACGTTGTTACCAACGACGCCAGATCGAACGGACGGCTTTTGATGAGACCGACGCCATAGACGCGGCCTTCGTAATATTGCGTGAAGAAGTTCTGTTCCGGTGGCGCGTAGTTGAATGTCGCTCCGGCATAGATTCCGCGAAAGGGTTTCGCCGGATCGGTCTGCGTCAGCTGTCGATCGGCAGCGACGAAAACGGCCCAATTATCTTTTTGCGCACCATCCGAGAAACGAGTGTAGCGCGTCGAATTGTGAATGCCGCCAAACCGTACCCAGGCAGATTTCGTTCCGGGCGCCGATGCCCGATTGAAACCGATTTCGTCGATCAATAAGACGCCAGTACCTGGCGGAGAGAAACGAAAACCTCCCGGGTTTACGGCGTTTTCCGCCGTCGCGCCCCCTGGTGGCAAGCTGCGCTGAATACCGAATTTGTTGTAGAAGCCGGCCTTGGATCGTACCCGGACGTTGATACCGGGAGCGGCAAACCCGCCATAACTCAAACCGAGTTGGAACGGGATCGTCGCCTGCGGTCCAAGGTTTCCGGTTGCCAGATTGCCACCGACGTTGATCCCGAGGAACTCCTGCGTGTTGTCGATGTAGCCCGCTTTGAAGTCCAACACCCCCGCGATCACATCCTGATAATAGTGGAGACGACCGATCCGGATTTTCTTCGGACCGTTCACTGCTGGAAAGCTGTTGTCGACGATGCTCAATGTCGTCGCGATCTGTCCACCCTTGAGCCCAATACGGCCGAGGTCATAGGTCGCGGTGAGGCTGGCCGTGGTATTGGTCCGCGTTATACGCTGACCGTTATAAAGCTGTGGTCCACGATAGCCGCGATCGTTCTGCAAGAAATCATATTGGAAGTTGGCCGTATTGATCGGCGAAATGCCTATCCCGATATCGGCGAGCGCATCACGAACGCCCAGATGATCGGCGAGGATCGTACGCTCGGACGTCTTGTCGAACAGGATCGCACGAACCGGACGAGCGTCGGGTCCGAGCGCGGTGGCTGCTATCCCACCGATCGGTCCAGCGACGCCTAGAAACGGCTTAAGCTTGCGTCCTTCCCCGATCCGAACTCCCGGCACATTCGCTGGAAGCGCAGCCAAGGCGGCCTCAAGGCGAGTAAGCGCGGCTTCATCCAGCGCCTGGGCGAAGAGTTCGGCCCCGTCCTGGTCGAGGTCGAGATCGGCGGTCTGATCAAATCTCGCAAGCATGTTGATGAAGGTAGCCGAGACCTCTGTCGTGGTCGACCTCTCGACGACTACGACAGCGGTGATCCAGAAGCGGACATTTACCCTGAGCTACTAGCTTCCCGACTTCGGCCACCCATTCATGTTTTTGGTTTCGGGGTTTCTGCCTGGCTGGACCGAACGACACCGAGAGATCCAAGGGTGCCCCTCTCAGCTATTTTCAGATGGCAAAACCGCTACACGCCCCTGCCCTTGGCGGGTAGTGGATGCAGATGACCCTTGCGCATTCGGCTTCGATACCTGGGCGGCCGGCCCTAACATCTTCTGGCAAACCATAGATGGCGGTCGCCAGCAGGCCCGGTCGCGGAATGCCACTTCCGCCAACCACGTGGCGTGAGCGGCTCGGCGCGCTTAGGAACCTGCCGCCGTTCCTCGCCATGGTTTGGCGCACCAGTCGATCTCTGACTGCAATCACGCTCGCGGTTCGGCTGGTAAGGGCTCTGCTACCGGTAGCGACCTTGTTCGTTGGCAAGCTCATCATCGACGAGGTTGTCCAACTACGTGGGCTTGCCGCCCCTCCCGTTAGCCTTGCCGCATGGCTGGGATCAAGTCTGCTCGGCCGCTTGGAGGCGCTGCTGCTCGCCGAACTTGCTCTCGCCATCGCCTCCGATCTTTTGGGCCGGATCGTATCTTTGGTGGATGGCCTGCTCTCGGACCGCGTCAGCAATGATGCCAGCGTCCGCCTGATGGAGCACGCCGCCACCCTCGATCTTGCCGACTTTGAGGATGCTGCCTTCCAGGACCGCATGGATCGCGCGAGAATGCAGGCAAGCGGGCGCATGTCGCTGATGGGCCAGCTATTCGGGCAGGCGCAAGACATCATCACGGTCGTGAGCTTTGCCGCCGGGTTGGTCGTTTACGCACCCTGGCTGATGGTGCTGCTCGCCGTCGCCCTAATACCTTCGTTCCTAGGTGAGGCGCACTTCAATGCGTTGAGCTATGCGCTAAGCTATGTACGCACACCGCAGCGTCGTGAACTCGACTATGTCCGCCAGGTCGCTGCCAGTGCGGATACCGCCAAGGAGGTCAAGATCTTTGGCCTCAGCGCGTTCCTGATCGACCGCTACCGTACGATCTCGCGCGACACCTACGATGCGAGCCGCCGGCTAGCGCTCCGTCGCGCCGTCTGGGGTTCCGGCTTCGCGGGGCTGGGTACGATCGCCTATTATGCGGCTTACGCCTACATCGCCTGGCGCGCGGTCGCCGGGTCGCTGTCGATCGGCGACCTCACCTTTCTCGCCGCATCGTTCTTGCGGCTGCGTGGGTTACTCGAAGGTCTGCTGAGCGGTTTTTCTGCGACGGCGGGCCAGGCGCTCTACATCGACGATCTGTTCTCGTTCTTACGGACCGTGCCCGGGATCAGGTCACCCGAGAATGCATTGCCCTTCCCCTCCCCGGTCCGGCAGGGCTTCGTCTTCGAAGACGTTGGATTCCGCTATCCGGGTGCGGAGCGTTGGGCGGTACGCCATTTGTCCTTCGCCCTGGCACCGGGCGAAGTGCTGGCGCTGGTCGGCGAGAACGGCGCCGGGAAAACGACACTCGTGAAGCTGCTTGCCCGGCTCTACGACCCCGTAGAGGGTCGCGTGCTGCTCGATGGTCGAGACCTGCGCGACTTTGATCTCGATGCGTTGCGCGGCGCGATCGGCGTGATCTTCCAGGACTTCGTGCGCTACAATCTACCAGCTGCCGACAACATCGCGGTCGGCCGCATCGAGGCGCGCGGTGATCGTCAACGGATCGAGACCGCCGCCGCCGCCGCCCTCGCGGACGACGTCGTCGCTAAGCTGCCCGGCGGCTACGATCAGATGATCGGCAAGCGGTTCCGCAACGGTGTCGATCTATCGGGGGGTGAATGGCAGAAGATGGCAATTGCCCGCGCGTATATGCGCGACGCCGAGGTCCTGATCTTGGACGAGCCCACCGCTGCTCTCGATGCGCGCGCCGAGTATGAGGTGTTCCAGCGGTTTCGAGAACTCAGTACGGGGCGGTCGGCGGTGCTTATCTCACACCGGTTCTCCAACGTGCGCATGGCAGACCGCATCTTGGTTCTCAGCGATGGCCGCGTAGAAGCATCTGGTACGCATGACGCCCTGCTCGCCGCTGGCGGGCGATACGCCGAGTTGTTCGAGCTTCAAGCTGCTGGGTATCGATAACTGGCATCGCTTACGCAGCGACTCACAAGGCGACATTCGCCCGCGGTTCCTGGCTCACCAATTTCGGACATTCATTCACTTTTTCGGGTGATCTCGACCAGGGCCTCGTCCACGGTGCGAGCATCTACTTTCGACAGTTTTCAGACGACTAGCTTTACGCTGTTACATGCAATTTGTGCTGGCAAGGCTGGTGGCCATCGCCCAAAACTTTAAATTCAATGTCATTAGCGCGCCACTCAGGGCATCTGTTCGGTATCAGCCCTGACTGAACCCCGCCCCATCAAGGCTGCTCGTCACTAACCCCACCGACCTAGCATCGGCTCCCGAATCCCGATTGGCTGGTCGATCTCGCCAGAAGGCAAGCGCGCAACGCCGCCGGAATGGGCTGGTACCCAGTCAGGGTACTAGAGCGGTACCAGCCGCCATAGTTGGTACTTTCTCCATAAGCGCTACCATGGCCGGCATGACGACAGACGAGATAGACCACAGCATGCGGGCCGCGATCCAGCGCCTTACGACAGGTGAGCGGGAGTGCCTGAAGCGTTGTCTGGATCATCAGACGGCCAAGGAGATGGCGCTGGATCTGGGCGTGTCTCCTCACGCTGTCGAAAAACGTCTTAAGATGGCGCGTGCCAAGCTGGGCATATCGTCCTCGCTTGAGGCGGCAAAGCTGGTGGCAGCAGCCGACGAGGCCAACCGCCTGGTACCCCAAACGTCCGGACTTTCGGGAACCAACGCGATCGTTGAGGAGGTTCCGGCCGCCATTCCTCTTCCGTCGACCACGCAGGGTGAGCGGCGCCCCTCCATCTATGTGATTTCAGGAGCGATCGTTATGATCTTAGTCGCTGCAGCCGCCCTCATGTTCTGGCTCCAAGGCTCTGGCACTGGCGGCCAACAGGCAATTCCACCCGTCGTTGCTGATGCGGCGCTGGCAACACCAGCGAACGCAGCACCAACACCAGGCACCGAAGCTATGCTACGGCAGCTTGTCGCCGGCCTCGCGAGCGGCTCACCCGATTACAAAAAACTTTCGCCTGGGTTCGCGGAGGTAGTTCAACGCGATCTCCCCATGACACACCCCATGTTCAAGGCCCTCGGCGAGCTAAAATCTGTGACGTTTCGCTCACGCGGCATGAAGAACGATGACATCTACAACCTTGTCTTTACTAATGGTCAGGTTCTGATGTCGGCCGCGCTCGATCCCGATGGCAGAATGGCGGGCGGCATAATGCAACCGGGCAACCGCATTCCTTCTGCAGCGATGCCATCACCTGGCACTGAGGCTGCAGTTAGGAACCTTGTTGCTGGCTTGGCGAGTGGCTCGCCAGATTACGACAAACTTGCCCCAAAATTCGGTGATCTGGTGCGGAGCGATATGCCGATGTCACAACCTATGTTCAAATCTATGGGCGAGTTGAGGTCGGTCACTTACAAAGGGAAGGGCAGAATGGGAGACGACGTCTACAATCTGGTCTTCGCCAACGGTGGAGTATTGATGTCTGCTTTTCTCGACGCGAACGGACGAATGGCCGGAGGGTTCATCGCTCCGCCGAGTACACCTCTCCCTTGATCCTGCAAGTGGCGGAGCGAAAAGCTTCCTCCATGAGACGCAACTGCTCAAGCGTCGGAAGCGGTTGCGTTTTTCATCTGCTTCGCGGCTTCGCTCAGTCGCCCGAGACAGGGGATTGCCAAACGAGCTCTGCCACGGCTCGGTTTGGGAGAAAACGCCCACTTCTCTGTGCAGCGAGACCCAATGTCAGCCGTTCAACGGCCAGCAGTCGCTCTTCAGGACCAGAAATTCGTTCATGTTAGCTGAAGAGATCCCGAGGCTGGGTCCCAACAACTTGCCCCACGACGAAACTCACGTAAGCTCTGACCTCTCGCCGTGTTGGCACCGCCTACCAAACCCTGGCGCTAAACGACTTGGCGATAGCGACAAAGGAATTCGAATGCTCGCCGGTGTCTGTCTGTTTGCCCTGCTTCTCACCACCACCGCCTACGCTCAGACGCCCGGCGACAGCGCCTACCATCGCGCACCCGACGCAATCGCCAAGGCGCTGGAAACACCGCCCACCCCCGGCGTCGCGGTCAGCCCCGATCACCGCACGCTCGCTATCCTGGGACGCGAGAATCTGCCGTCGATCGCCAATCTGTCGAAACCGATCCTTCGGCTGGGTGGCTACCGCATCGATCCCGCCACCAACGGCCAGGCCGAGGTGCGCGTGCAATGGCTGAACGCGCTCAGTTTCAAGGACGTGGAGTCCGGGCGGACCGTTGCGGTCACGCTGCCCGCCGGCCTGCGCTTCGCCGCGCCCGATTGGTCGCCCGACGGCACCCGGCTCGCCTTCTACGCGCAAGAGGCCGACGGCCTGTCACTATGGATCGCCGAGCGCGACGGCAACGCCCGCGCGGTCGCCCGCGGGCTGAACGGCACGTTCGGCTCGCCCTTTGCCTGGATGCCGGATGGCAAGGCGCTGGTCGCCTATACCGTACCCGCCGGTCGCGGCGCGGCGCCCGTCACGAGCAGCACCCCGACCGGCCCCGTCGTACAGGAAAGCGCAGGGCGCACATCGGCGGCGCGGACCTATGAGGACCTGCTCGGCGATGCGCATGACGAGGCGCTGTTCGACCATTATTTCACCGGCCAGCTGGTCCGGGTCGATCTCGCCGGCGCTACGACGCCGATCGGAACGCCGGGCCTGGTTACCGATTTCAGTGTCTCCCCGGACGGTCGCTATCTGCTGACCGAGCGGCTCAAGCGGCCTTATTCCTATCTGCTGCCCGCCCGCTTCTTCCCGACCGAGATCGCCGTCTCGACGATCGACGGCCAGCCGGTGAAAACCTTGGTCGATCGCCCGCTCGCCGACGATTTGCCGGTCGATTTCGACGCCACCGTCAAGGGGCCGCGCGAGGCGGTTTGGCGGTCGGATGCGCCGGCGACGCTGGTCTGGGCAGAAGCGCTGGACGGCGGCAATCCGCGCGTCAAGATCGCGTTCCACGACAAGGTGATGATGCAGGCGGCGCCGTTCGCTGCGGCACCGGTGGAACTGGCGCAGACCCCGGCCCGCTATGCAGAGACCCTTTGGGGAGATGATGGCTTCGCGATGGTCATCGATCGCGAATGGCGTACGCGCACTGAGCATCGCCTGGCCGTTGCGCCATCACGACCGGGCCAGACGCGGACGGTATCGACGCTCAACTATCAGGATCAATATGGCGATCCCGGCGAACCGCTCGTCGAAGAAAATGCCGCCGGCAAGCCGGTGATGCGCTTCACGCCCGCGCGTGACGGCGTGTACGTCACCGGCGACGGCGCGACCAAGGCGGGGGCGTTTCCCTTCCTGGCGACGATGCCGCTTGCCGGGGGCGAACAGACGCGGCTCTGGACCGCCAAGGCGCCCTATTACGAAACGGTCGTCGCCTTGCTCGACGAGCGCGGGCAGCACATCCTGACGCGGCGCGAGAGCGCGAAGCTTGCGCCCAATTACATGATCCGCGGCGTGAAGGGCGGCAGCGCCAAGGCGGTCACCGCCTTCGCCGATCCCGCTCCGGTCTTCGCCGGCGTCACGCAGCGCACCATCACCTATCCCCGCGCCGACGGACTGCGGCTGTCGGGCTCGCTGTATCTGCCCGCCGGCTACGACGCGAAACGCGACGGGCCGTTGCCGACGCTGCTTTGGGCGTATCCGGCGGAGTTCACCGACGCGAAGGTCGCCGGCCAGACGGTCGATCAGGGCAACCGGTTCGTTCGCCCGCGCGGCATCAGCCACCTGTTCCTGCTGACGCAGGGCTATGCGGTTCTCGACAACCCGTCGATGCCGATCATCGGCGAGGGCGGCGCGGAGGCCAACGACACCTACGTCAAGCAGTTGCAGCAGGATGCGCAGGCCGCGGTCGATGCGGTGGTCAAACTGGGCGTCGGCGACCGCGCCCGCATGGCGGTCGGCGGGCACAGCTACGGTGCGTTCATGACCGCCAATCTACTCGCGCATACCGACCTGTTCCGCGCCGGCATCGCCCGGTCGGGCGCGTACAACCGCACGCTGACGCCGTTCGGCTTCCAGGCCGAGCAACGTACCTATTGGCAGGCTACGCCGACCTACACCGAGATGAGCCCGTTCACCTATGCCGACCGGATAAAGGCGCCGATCCTGCTGATCCATGGCGGCGCGGACGACAATAGCGGCACCTTCCCGATCCAGTCGGAGCGCATGTACGCGGCACTGAAGGGCAACGGCGCGACGGTCCGCTACGTCGTCCTGCCCAACGAACCGCACGGCTATCGCGCGCTGGAATCGACCGAGGAGACGTTGTGGCAGATGACCGACTGGCTCGACCGCTACGTCAAGCCGAAACAGACCGGATCGACGGTGGCGGCGGTAGCCGCGGAAAAGTGATCGATGCACCGGTGACGGTCCGGAAGTAGGCAGGCAATTTGACCCACAACTAGACGCTCAGCCTGCCATTCCCGCCTCCCAACTTTGGACACCCGTTCATCTTAATATTCTGACCCGCTTCCACCTGCCAAGGTATGATTGGTGGTAAGTGGCATTTCGTAGATAGAGCGCTAGGGAACCTCGAATGCGGTCAGTATAGGGCACGGTCCCGCCGATCCTGATCCGCACTCGCCGGCTAGCCGGGCGAGCGGCTGACGCGCTGACATCATTCCTGCGATGTTGGCATCCAGCGCCGCAAGGCGTGACTGGGCGAGCTCGCGCGCGCGGCTGAAGTCCTGCGTCGCGTCCAGCGCTAGGAGTTCGCTTATCTCGTCCAGTTTTGAAGCCAGCTGCCTGCACTTAACGTATGAAGCGGAGGCGCGCACGTCGCTGGCGCTTTAACTGCGAAACCGGTCCCGCCGGGTTGAGCTGGCTCGCTAGGCACGATTGCCATGGCGGTCTGGATGCTTGCCAGAATGTGAGCCGCGTCACCAAGAAAGCTCCTCACGACCCGATATGCAAAATCGCATCGGGAACGTCGTAAACCGCCGCGAGCATAGCTTCGGTTCGCAACAGACCTTCTTGCGAAAGCTGAATACCATCTAACGCGTCTGCGCCCATTTGGACAAAACCGCGCTCCTGTAACAGCTTAAGCCAACGCGATGCCGCAGTCGGAGCCACCCCTGCATACTCAGCGACCTCAGCAAGAGCGAGATTGCGCCCTTCGGCTTCCGCCAAATATATGCCGATAAGGAGCGAACCCACAGGATCAGTGCTGAGTTCGTTACCGAATAGGTTCACGCGTGCGGTATGAACGTGGCGAATCCGTAACGCTGCTTCCCAAAGTCGTGCTGGCGGAAGCTGGCGCCCGTGATCGCGCCAAAAAAGTGTGCTGACCAACCTGTCGGGATTGGAAAAGCGAGTGACGAACAGATTGGCTGCCACACTGCTGCCGTCAGGGCGGATGTAGCGCTTTTGCAGACGGACCGGCGCGGCTCCATCCTCCAGAACCGATAACATGCGAGTGCTGCGATCCATGTCCCTGGGATCGGTGAACAGCTTGTAGGATCGGCCGACAAAGTCAGCCTCCTCGCGCTGCAGCAAATCACAGAAACCTCGATCGCCTGCGAGGATGACACCCTCAACGGTCGATACACAATGAGCCGACGGCATTCACGTTCTCCGCCTCGTCTTTATCATAGGTAGGCTCAGGCTGCTATTAGGCAACAGCCGACATGAGGCGCACGCCAAGATCTGCACCAAGCGCCGCCCCTGCTCGAATGGCTGCCCTTGCACGTCAGGATGGCGTCAAACGTGACCGCTTGTGTGAATGGTTTGTCATGCATTGGTTCAGTTTCAGTTCGGGAACCTATGTTAGCGTCAGTCGATTAGTCCCACGCCGCTGGACATGCCGCGCTACTGAGAAAATTTCATGAAAGATGAAAAACCGCCAGCTCAGCTCGATGAGGCTATCAAACTGCTGTCTCAAGCGCTCCAACTGGTTGATGCAGACAATTGCACGCTAGTTGCAGCCCACATCCAAATGGCACTTGACGCTGCCAACCAACACAGCCGTAGTCAAAACGATTAGTTTACAGCAGCCTCAACGATTGGGGTCCGATGCATCTGTGAAGCGTTAGACATTGATTGTCCCTCGGCTAGGATATTAGTTAGCGTTACCCGATTGGCGCCCCATGACGCGTTAGCTAGTTCCCGCGCGAGATGGTCGACAAGAGCCTGGACGTACAGATAGTCGGTAGCTGGCTTGCTGAGTCCACGATCCTGCACGTGGCCTCGCTACTCGAGAGCGTCAGCCCAGTACGATATCTGCACCCTACCCTGTGACGGCGAAGTGCCACCCGGTCGAGTTCACCGGGGGCGCTACCCGGCTCCCGCCGCCCGCTATGTGACCGGCTTCGCAACCTGCTTAAGTATAAGATCCTTGGCCGTGTTTCCGCCAAGAACACCTAGCCACCCGCGATACAGCGAGGCCGGCCTACAGACAGCTCATTGGAGTGACGCCCACTTGTGGAGGGTCGGGGCCATTCCGCCGTTTCCCGAAACCTGCCGTTCGTTCGTCACGTTTGAACACCTAGATCGAACGCGAGTCTGGTTGAATGGTAAAGCCCGCGAAGGCGACCATCCTACAATCCAGCTTGGTCAATCATGGATGCAACCTCGACCGGCAATACCAACTCTGACTTTGGCAGGAACCGGTTAAACGCAGTCTGCACTCGCTTGCGTGCGACCTGATATGCCTTGTGTCGGATCGCGCGCGTCGCATTCGTCCGCCATGATGGGCTCTCACCAAGCAGCGCCTCCCACTTAGCCTCCTCTGCCTCCAGGATCGACAGCGCCAAGCGCAGTCCATCTCGCCGCCCGCGTGCGTAATCTTCGGACATCGTCAGCTTCTCCGTCATGCGCGCACCGTTGGTCTCGCACCCGATCCTTGGCAAGGCAGCCCCCCCGGGTGGCACGTCCGAAATCGAATCAAAGACCCAGTTCCGGACGCTCAGCCGAGATTTCGCGCCTCCCAGTTCCGGACATCTGTTCATATCGGCTATACGCGTCGACAAGCGGCGCTTTACAGGAGGAAGTGGAGCAAAGCGGTTGCTCACGCGTCCCGGCGGAACCGCAGCTCGCGATGGGATTGGACATTACTGATTGCGAATGGTTCTGACTGCGAATGCCTGATTCTGGACTGAGAACGGAATGGCCGCTCAAGTCCGCAGCAAGCTGGCTCAGCCGCAGCTAATCTGTTCGGTCCTGAGTTCGCGCAGCAGCACTGGCTGCTGCGGCCCAACCCAAAAGCCCGATCCCACCCAGCCACACCATGAAGGCAGCGCTGTCGCCGAGCAACGCGCAGGCGAAGCCGGGAACGCACGCTGCGGCGACCAACATCGCGCGTGGCTGGCTCGCGGCCCGGTCACGGTCGCCGGTGGCGCGCCGCCGCTTCGGATCGCCGATGCACAACAGGATCACCGGAAACGCCGAGAGCAGCAATGCGCCCAGCGCGACAGCGATCGTCATGCCTCGACCGGGTCCAGGATCAGCCCGTATCCCCGCGACGCACGCGGCCACATCGTCCGGCAGTCGCGGACCAGCCATGCGCCACCGATCACGAACGCGAGGTCGAGCGCCGCAATCACCGGCTGGCCGGCGCGATCGCCTCAGCCCAGCCAGGGCCGCCGGCGGCGAACAAGCGCAGCAGCGGCAGCGTGAGCATGACGCCGCCCGTCGCGACCTTGAGCATGGTGGTCAACACGGCGTTGCTGCGCGCCACGGCGCCCGCAAGGATCGCGGCGCCCGCGGCGATAAGGAACGCCGTCATGGTCCAATAGACCGCCGCGGTCGCCACGAAGGACCGCATAAATGCAGCGAATTATACTGGCAAGCTTAATGCTATTGATAATCTGTCGCAACGATATAGGAGCGCCCACAATCGAACTGGAACGAGACGAAGGGGCGGAATATGGGGAAGTTGATCGTTGTGGCCGGTATGGCGGGCGTGCTGGCCAGTTCTGAGGCCTGGGCGCAGGATGCGGAGCCGGTAGCGCCGGATAACGAAATCGTGGTGACCGGCACCATCGCCGGCACGAAGACCGAAACCCCGCTGATCGAGCTGCCGCAGCCGCTAACCGTCATCACGGCGGACCAGTATCTGTCGCAGGGCGCGATCAACATCAGCGACACGGTAAAGTACGCCGCCGGCGTCCTCGCCAATCCCTATGGCCGCGATACGCGAGTCGACGGCTTCAACGTGCGCGGCATCAGCGCGCTGCAGTTCCGCGACGGCATGCGCGACATCTTCTCCTATTATGCCAGCATCCCCTCGGACCCGTATAATTTCTCGCGGGTCGAGATCGTACGCGGCCCGGCATCGGTGCTGTTCGGCCAGGGCTCGATCGGCGGTCTCGTCAACCTCGTCTCCAAGACGCCCGAGTTCCGCACCGGCGGCGAGCTGAACCTCGTCTATGGCAGCTATGACCGCAAGGAGGCGCTAGGGGATGTCAACCTGGCGCTCAGCGACACGCTGGCGATCCGTGCGGTCGGCCGCGTGCGCGATTCCGACACCTTCATCGATCATGTTCCCGACGACCGCGTGATGTTCGCGCCGTCGATCCGCTGGCAGCCGACGCCGGATACCGACCTGATCCTGACCGGCCTGTACCAGAAGGACGACACCGGCTCGACCTCGCAGTTCCTGCCGATCGTCGGCACCTTCGCGCCCAATCCCGACAATCCGGGCGGGCGGCTCGATCCCTACACCTTCGTCGGCAAGGCCGGCTGGGACCGCTATGCCGGCCGCTCGCTCCAGGGTGGCGGAACGCTGATCCACCGCTTCTCGGACACTCTTCGTATCAGCCTGAAGGCACGATACATCGACAGCGACCTCGAATATTTCACCCATTACGCTGACAGCTATACCAACCCGACCAATCCGTTCGCAGTCTACGGCACCGATGGCCGCACCATCGGGCTGTACGCCGAAGCCAGCGATGCGCGAATGAACGTCTTCTCGACCGACAACAACGTCCAGTTCAAATTCAACACCGGCGCGGAGATCGAGCACACGCTGCTGGCTGGTCTCGACTATAGCTGGAACAAGGTCGGCAAGCGGTTCGCGACCACGGCGCTGGAGACGGTCGATCTCTACGACATCGATTATGATGCGCTGCAGACCTACGACCCCGGCGGCCCGTTCGCCTATGATTCGCAGAAGCAGCTCGGCGTCTATCTCCAGGACCAGATCCGCTTCTTCGACCGCGTCTCGGTGATCGTCGGCGCCCGCCGCGACCATGTGACCAACTCCTCGGGCCAGGAGGACAATGCCACCACCTTCCGCGCCGGCATCATCGGCGAGGTCGGCGCCGGCTTCTCGCCCTTCTTCAGCTACACCGAAAGCTTCCTGCCGATCGCCGGCCGGCTGACCGGGCCCGGTGGCGTCCCGACCGCCCCCTTCAAGCCGCAGATGGGCACGCAATATGAGGCCGGGCTGAAGTGGCAGCCCGATCTCCGGACGCTGGTAACCGTGACCGGTTTCAAGATTAAGGAGCGCAACCGCGTCCTCTATCTGGCGAACAACGTAACGACCCAGTCCGGCGAATTGTCCACCAAAGGCGTCGAGTTTGAGGCGAGCCGCGTCCTGCCGGGCAATTTCGAGCTGCTGCTGAACTATGGCTACAGCCAGCTCGATTCCGAGGTAAACACCAGTCTCGACTATATGCCGCGGCACACCGCGTCGATTTGGTCGACAAAGACCTTCGGCGACACCAGCGAACCGCAGCTGAGGCTCGGCGCAGGCGTGGTGTATAGCGGGGAGAGCAAGTCGACCGGGACGCTCGATCCCTACGGTCTGAACGCCGCAATCGCTCCCGGCACGTTGTACACGGTCGTCACCCCGTCGCGCACGACGGTCGACGCGCTCGCGGAGATCAGCTGGGACAAATGGCGCCTGGCGATCAACGCGACCAACCTGCTGGATAACCGTGGTTTCGCCTCCTGCCTCGCGCGTGGCGACTGCTTCATGGCCGCCCCGCGCAACGTTATGGTAACGCTGGGCTTTCGGTTCTAGCGGGCGACGGCTTGGCATCACTGCTCGGCGGCATGGATGCCCGCGTGGCCAACGCCACCCCGGTTGGTTCTTCCTGCGGTAGAACCAACCGGACTACCAGCGCATCACGGTCAATTGGGCCCTGTTCGTTTCAGCTTACCCATCGGTGACTTTAACCGATTTGTACGGAGGACCGCATTCAGGGACGGTCGAGAACGTCGCAAGCGGCCAGTTCGGACCCGTTCTGCCTGTCCGGTTTGTGCCACGCGAACGGAAGAATCTGTCAGGAGCAGCCGTTCGCCGGCTAACGCAGCGATGGCTTGAAGTGGTCGGAAGCCGCCGCGATCGCCAAGACCCATAGTCGGCCATTCCCGCCCTCTCCCCCGCTTCCCAGAATCGGACGTTGACGCCCCTTCCCTCGCTTCCCGACTTTGGACGCTGGTTCATCTTTGCGAATGACCGATGTTGAAGCCCGGCTTTCCGCTCGCGAAGGGAAGGAAAGGCGACCGTCCGCTTTCGGGAAGGGGGTGGCGATAGCCGACATGTGGGGCTCTGGCGTCTTTTCGAAAGGATCGAGAAACGGGGATCATCGAGTGAATAAAAATCCTACCCCGAACAGGAACGTGGCACCTTCTAGCAGCCCCACACAGACGTTTCCTGCGGCACGCAATAGGTTGATGCTCAGCGCCTGTGCGAACCATCGCGTTTCTACGATCCAGAAATTCACGATGCTCAATCCGACGAGCCAATGGCCTACCATACGCGTCACTTCGTGATGGTCGGCACCAAAGCTGCTGCCGACACTCAAGCCGAGAGCAAAAACTGCGGCCGGATAACATTGCTCGTAGAATGGCTGCTGCAGAGAACCGCGATCAAGCTTGATATGCCGCTGGCGCACCATGCGCGCTGCCAGAAAAAGTGGGAAGCCAGCGAAGACGACGACGCGCAGAACAAGAGCGCTTGCATTGTCGTTGACCAGGTCAGCGAGGCCGTGATGATTTGCGATAATCGTGTCGGTCTGGCCCAGCGCCGTCGCGACGGTGTGGCCCAGCAACAGCGTTAGAGCCAAAAAAAGGGGTGGGCTGAGCACCGACGCGTATCGTTCGTCGTCAGGAAGCGCCGCTTCGCGCTCGATCTCCTTCATCGTATCGATCGGTCGCAACAGAGCCTGCCAAAGCGTCAGGGGGAAGAAGATCACCCAGCTCATGACCTCGTATAGGAGTTCATCGAGCGAATTTAGCCACTTCATAAAGTCCATATCGCATGATGTGCGATACGGACCTTGATCGCAACGGTTCGCTAGTCGTTATCGTTGAGTTT
Source organism: Sphingomonas sp. Leaf34 (assembly GCF_001421805.1). GTDB lineage: Bacteria > Pseudomonadota > Alphaproteobacteria > Sphingomonadales > Sphingomonadaceae > Sphingomonas. The sequence goes on from NZ_LMLC01000002.1 coordinate 594,784, forward strand.
CTGAAGGTCGCCCACAGCGGAGCCCGCGGCGGGAATAAGTGTTTGAGATGCATTGACAGTGATGGACGCCGTCGTCCCGATTCCATAAACTCCCTGCATTGATGGAGAGGTAGTTTCGAGCCAACGGGAGAGTCGCCATGCGTTATCCAGCACACCTGTCGCAGATCACGACCGCACTGCTTTTGGTAACAGTATTGCCGGCGGTTGCCGATGCGCAATCCACGGGTCTCGAGGACATGGTCGGCGCGCGTGCCGGCCAGGGCGAGATGGAGCTGCAGCGGCGTGGCTACGTCAACATTCGCGGTGAGCAGGGTGACGATCGCGCCTATACCTATTGGTGGAACGCCGATCGCCGCCAGTGCGTCAGCATCGCTACGATGGAAGGCCGTTACAATTCCGTCCAGCCGACCACGCCGCCGGATTGCAGGAAGCCGGCGAGCCTTCGTCCCAACCCCAACTATGGTGGTCCGCCTGCGTCCCGGCCACGGCCCGACTATGACCCCGATCCGGCATATGGACGCGCGCCAACGGCCCCCGGTGGCGGCCAGGCCGGCTATCCATCGGGTGGGCCGATAGTCGATGGAAGGAACGTGGAGCTGGGGCTCGTCTGTTTTGGCGACGGGTCGAAAACCGGTTTCGCCAGCGGTACGACATGGAATTGGAACCATGATCGTGATCGCTATGAGTCCGGCAATTATACCGAAACCAGACGGGAGGTCTTCGATGCCTCGCTCACGATCCAGACTTGGCCAGGGGGTGGACGTATTCGGCTACCCAAGTCGCTGATCCCGCCGATCAATTCGCGTGGCGATCAGGGATGGTGGGACTTGCGCGACGTATCTGTGACCCCCGATACGATCCGGGCCAGTTACCGCCTGAACGGGCTGAACAAGCCACGGCTTACGATCGACCGGCGCAGCGGCCGAGTCACGGTCGAGGGCATGAGCAACTATGGATTTCGAGGCACGTGCGACATGATCGGGCACGAACCGCGCCGCTTCTAGAGTAGCGCTTAACGAATGGCCGGTATTGGTCGCCCCGATCGCCAGCGTGGACGACCGGGTTTGGGCGATATCGACATCAACCCATCAGATAGACGGCAAGGGTAATTGCCCCGACAGTTAGCGCTAGAACGGCAAGGATGCTAACGATCCATGTGGCTGCTCGACCGAACCGATCATCGACCCAACCGACAACATCTTCCGCGATGAATGTCATGAACATCTCCATCGACTGAGCCTACCGCATTGACGAACGGCAGCAATCGGGAAATTCGATAGAGGGTATGAATGTCCGCAAGTGGGCGAACGTACCCTTCACTTGCTGCGTACGGCCAGACCCATACCCGGACATTCGCGCTACGTCCGCAGCTCCCCAACTTCAGACACTCATTCGTATCTGTGCGGGTAGCTATTTTAGTACGATTTCGACAGAAAAGCGGTCAGTCCACATCCGCTAAGGCAACAGCGATAGCTGACATTAAGTCGTCGCCGCCTTTTCCATAAAGATTGGATTGTGGGAAGGCGGCTACGCCGCCGCAATCGGGAGGCATCGCGCTTAAGCCACCGAACAGTCCGTTACCCCGCTGCGTCAGGACATGCTTGACGACATGGCGATGCGTTCGATGTGCCCTCGCCATGAGGATCGGTGCAGCATAAGACTGCGTGATGAGGATCGCGATCATCGACACGAGCACGACGCGTGCTGCGATCATTTCGGAAGGCCTGCGTGAGGCCGGACTCGACGATATCGTCGTTATCGACGGCATGCTCGGGATGGTCGCGGCTTTGGAGAAGGCAGCGCCCGAAGTAGTGCTGATCAACCTCGAAAATCCAAGTCGCGACGTGCTCGAGGAGTTCTTTGCCGTATCGCGCGCCCTCGCCCGACCGATCGCGATGTTTGTCGACCAGAGCGATGCGGAGTCCACGAACGCAGCGGTCGATGCAGGCGTGTCCGCCTACATTGTCGACGGGCTCGCCAAGCAGCGGATCAAGCCGGTCATCGACCTCGCGATCCGCCGGTTCCAGGCGTTCGCGCGGTTGCAGGCCGAACTGCACGAAGCCCGCAGCGCGCTCGCCGATCGCACCACCGTCGACCGTGCCAAGGCGATCTTGATGAAGCGCCGCGGTATCGACGAGCCGACCGCGTATGGCCTGCTTCGCGCGCAGGCGATGCGATCCAACCGCAGGATCGCCGAGATCGCCGACGCTATCATCACCAGCGACGCGCTCATGGGAGATTTGTGATGGCGCTCGACCGGGTCCGCATCGGTTTCCTGCCGCTGGTCGATGCCGCGCTGCCGATCCTCGCGCGCGAACGCGGCTTCGCGGAGGCCGAGGGGCTGGAGATCGAACTCGTCCGCGACATGACCTGGGCGACGGTGCGAGATCGGCTACTCTACGGCCATACCGATGCCGCACACATGGTCGCACCGCTGGCGATCGCGACCGCGCTCGGGCGTGGGCGGCCGGCGGTGACGATGGCGGTACCGTTCGTGCTGGGGCTCAACGGCAACGCGATCACGCTGTCGTTGCCGCTCGCTGCGCAGGTGATGGATGGGGATGCGCTGGGTGATCCGATCGTGTTGGGTGCGCGGCTTAAGGCGGTCGCGGCCAAGCGCGCAGCGGCCGGGCGGCGGCTGCGGTTCGGCGTAGTGCATCGCTATTCGAGCCATAACTACATGCTGCGCTACTGGCTCGCGGCGGTCGGCATCCGCCCGGATACCGACGTCGAGATCGTTACGACCAGCCCGACCTTCGCCGCCGATGCGCTGGCGGCGGGCGAGGTAGACGGCATCTGCGTCGGCGAGCCTTGGAATGGCGTCGCGGTCGATCGCGGCGTCGGGCGGATCGCGTTGGTAACGGCGCAGGTCTGGCAGCGTGGCGTCGAGAAGGTGCTGGCAATGCGCGCGGCGACGCTGGCCGAGCGTGGCGACGTCGTCCACCGGCTGATCCGGGCGCTGCACGCTGCGGCTGCGCAGTTCATCGATCCGGATACGCTCGAGGAGAATGCGGCGATACTTGCTCGCGCGGAGTATCTTGATGCCCCGGTCGATGCGGTGTCACGGGCGATCGGCGACCGGGTGCGGCTGGTGAAGGACGCGGTGCCGATCCACGTTCCCGATTTCATGTTCCAGTACCGCGAGGCGGCGAACTTCCCGTGGCGCAGTCAGGCGGCATGGCTGTACTCGCAGATGGTGCGGTGGGACGGTACGCCCTTCTCGGCCGAGGAGGCGGACGTCGCGCAAGGTGTGTTCAGGCCAGACATTTATCGCGCTGCGCTGGCCGGGTCGGGCGCGCCTTTGCCGAATGCCAGTTCGAAGCTCGAAGGGGCTATCGGCGCTGACAGCATTGGGGCGGGATCGACGCAGGGGCGGTTGATCCTCGGGCGCGATGCGTTTTTCGATCGGCGGGCGTTCGATCCGGATGATATCGAGGGGTATCTGGCCGGCTTGCCCTGAACTCTCTTCTCCCCTCCCTGGAAGGGAGGGGAGTTTTAGCGGCCAATCGCCCAGCCAAACCCAAATCTGCTGCACCCGCGAAATGACGCTTGCGCGATACGGCCACTTCGGTCATCTTCGCACCGTCCGGCAAGGGAGCCGGACACGAAATCATCGCGAGACCGGTTCCAACGACGGGACCTGACCGCGTAGGGCGATCCACCGATCGTCCATAGGCAACGAAGCCGCTCCGATGCGTCCGCAAGGTCGCCGTCGGGGCGGCTTTTTCTTTGTCCGCCGCAGATGGAGGGCCGACCATGTTGTTCGCATCACCGGGTATCGACACCGCCGCACCCAAGGCTACCAGGATCGACCTGTTCAGCGCCGCCACGCCGCAGATGCGCGCGTTCCACGTCACGTGGCTAGCGTTCTTCGTGTGCTTCTTCGCGTGGTTCGCCGCCGCGCCGTTGATGCCGCTGATCAAGGCCGAGTTCGGCTTGAGCAAGGATCAGATCGCCAACATCAACATCGCCGCGGTCGCGGTGACGATCCTGGTGCGGCTGGTGGTCGGACCGCTCTGCGACCGGTTCGGCCCCCGGCGCACCTATACGTGGCTGCTGCTGCTCGGCACGGTCCCGGTGTTCGGGCTGGCGTTCGCTCAGACCTACGAGACGTTCCTGTTCTTCCGCCTCGCGATCGGCGCGATCGGCGCGTCGTTCGTGATCACGCAATATCATACCAGCGTGATGTTCGCGCCCAACGTCGTCGGCACCGCCAACGCGACCGTCGGCGGCTGGGGCAATGCCGGCGGCGGCGCGGCGCAGAGCCTGATGCCGCTGGTCGTCGCGGCGCTCGTCGGGCTCGGCGTCGAGCACGCGTTCGGCTGGCGTGCGGCGATGTTCGTGCCGGGGCTAGCGATGCTCGCGATGGCGTTGGTCTATGCGCGCTACACGCAGGACACGCCGCAGGGCGACATCGTCGACCTCCGCGCGGCGGGCATCGAACTCGACGGCGGCAAGGCAACGGGCATGGCGATCTTCCGCCGCGCCGCCGCCAATTACCGCACCTGGATGCTGGCTGCGACCTATGGCGCGTGCTTCGGGGTCGAGATCTTCATTCATAATATTGCCGCAAGTTATTACGTCGACCGGTTCGGCCTTTCACTGACCAATGCGGGCCTCGCCGCCGGGATCTTCGGTGGTCTCGCGCTGTTCGCCCGTGCGCTCGGGGGAATCGCCAGCGATCGGATCGCGCTCGTGAAGGGCCTCGATGGCCGCGCGTTGCTGTTGTTCGCGCTGATGCTCGGCGAAGGCGGCGGACTGGTGCTGTTCGGTCATGCCGGCAGCGTCACGCTCGCGATCCTGGCGATGACGATATTCGGGCTGTTCACGCACATGGCGTGCGGCGCGACCTATGCGCTGGTGCCGTTCATCGACCGCAAGGCGCTGGGCGGTGTCGCCGGGCTGATCGGCGCGGGCGGCAACATCGGCGCGGTCGCGGCGGGGTTCCTCAACAAGGCGTCGGCCACCCCGCAGCAATGTCTCATCGTGCTCGGCTACGTCGTCGCAGGCACCGCGGTCTGCGCGCTCGCCGTCCGCTTCTCCGCCACGCACAAATCGGACGAGCGCGCGCTGCTCGACGCGGCGCTCGACGCACGCCGCACCAGCGACCGCTCGGTCAACGGCGCGCTCCCCGCATGACCCTCCCTTCCCCGGCTCCAACCCGACTGGACGATCTGATGGAACACCAAACCCCCTTCCCCGACACCGCCTTTTCCAAGAGGCGCGAGCACCTCGTCGTGATCGGCAACGGCATGGCCGGCTGTCGCGCGGTCGAGGAACTGATCGCGCGCGATCCGACCCGGTACCGCGTGACGATCTTCGGGGCCGAGCCGCACGTGAACTACAACCGCATCATGCTGTCGCCGGTGCTGGCGGGTGAGAAGACGTTCGAGCAGATCGTCATCAACGATCACGCCTGGTACGCGACCAACACCATAGAGCTGGTGACGAGCGACCCGGTGCAGGCGATCGACCGCGCCGCAAAGACCGTGACCGCACGGTCGGGGCTGACGGTATCGTACGACCGGCTGCTGATCGCGACCGGCTCCGATCCGTTCATCATCCCCGTCCCCGGCAAGGACCTGCCCGGCGTGATCTCGTTCCGCGACATGGCGGACGTCGACCACATGCTGGAGGCTGCGGGCAAGGGTGGAGCGGCGGTCGTCATCGGCGGCGGGCTGCTCGGGCTGGAGGCCGCACACGGGCTCACGCTGCGCGGGATGAGGGTCACGGTGATCCACCTGATGCCGACGCTGATGGAGCGGCAGCTCGACGAGGCGGCGGGGTGGTTGCTTAAGTCGGCGCTGGAATCGCGCGGTCAGGTCATCCTCACCGAGGCGAACACCGCCGAGATCGTCGGCGATACCCACGTCGAGGGCGTGCTGCTGAAAGACGGCACGCTGATCCCCGCGAGCCTCGTCGTCATGGCGGTCGGCATCCGCCCCTCCGTCGCCCTCGCGCGCGACGCCGGGCTGGAGATCGGCCGCGGGATCAAGGTCGACGACCACATGGTCACCAGCGACCCGTCGATCCTCGCGGTCGGCGAATGCGTCGAGCATGACGGTAACGTCTACGGCCTCGTCGCGCCGCTGTGGGACATGTGCCGCGCGCTCGCCGATGGGCTGACCGACAGCCACACCGGCTATCGCGGATCGGTGACCTCGACCAAGTTGAAGGTCGCCGGGCTCGACGTATTCTCGGCGGGCGATTTCTCGGGCGGTGCAGGCGCGGAGGACATCGTCCTGCGCGATGCCTCGCGCGGCATCTACAAGCGCGTCGTGGTCAAGGACGACCGGATCGTCGGCGCAGTGCTGTACGGCGACACGACCGACGGCGGCTGGTATTTCGACCTGCTCAAGCGGGCGGAAGACATCGCCCCCATCCGCGACATGCTGATCTTCGGCCAGTCCTTCGCCTCGGGAGGAGGCACTGCGGACCCTAAGGCGGCCGTTGCGGCGCTCTCCGACGATGCGGAGATCTGCGGCTGCAACGGCGTCACCAAGGGCAAGGTCGTGGCGTGCATCGGTGCCGGCAACGCGACGCTCGACGCGGTCCGCGCGACCTGCAAGGCGTCGGCGTCGTGCGGATCTTGCACCGGACTGGTCGAGACGCTGCTCGCGGTCACGCTGGGCGACGAGTATTCGGGCGAACGTTCGGTCAAGACGATGTGCAAATGCACCAGCTTCGGCCACGACGACGTCCGCCGCGAGATCGTCACGCAGGGCATGCGATCGATCCCCGAAGTGATGCAGAAGATGAACTGGTCGACCCCCGACGGATGTTCGTCGTGCCGGCCTGCGCTCAATTACTACCTGCTCTGCGCGTTGCCGGGCGACTACAAGGACGACCAGCAGAGCCGCTACGTCAACGAGCGCGTGCACGCGAACATCCAGAAGGACGGCACCTATTCGGTCGTGCCGCGGATGTGGGGCGGGCTCACCAACCCGCGCGAGCTGCGCGCGATCGCCGACGTCGTCGAGAAATACGATGCGCCGATGGTCAAGGTGACGGGCGGCCAGCGGCTCGATATCTTCGGGATCAAGAAGGAGGACCTGCCCGCGGTCTGGGCCGATCTCAACGCCGCCGGGATGGTCAGCGGACATGCGTACGGCAAGTCGCTGCGCACCGTAAAGACCTGCGTCGGCTCCGACTGGTGCCGGTTCGGGACACAGGACTCGACCGGGCTCGGCGTGAAGGTCGAGCGGATGACCTGGGGCTCGTGGATGCCGCACAAGTTCAAGATCGCGGTCAGCGGTTGCCCGCGAAATTGCGCCGAGGCGACGATCAAGGATTTCGGCGTGGTCTGCGTCGACAGCGGGTATGAGCTGTCGGTCGGCGGCAATGGCGGGATCAAGGTCCGCGCGACCGACTTCCTGTGCAAGGTCGCGACCGAAGACGAGGCGATGCATTACTGCGCCGCGTTCATCCAATTGTACCGCGAGGAAGCGCGCTATCTGGAACGCACCGCACCGTGGATCGAGCGGATCGGCGTGGAATATATCCGCGAACGGATCGCCGACGATCCGGAGGGCCGCGATGCGTTGGCGGCACGGTTCCTGTTCTCGCAGCAGTTCACGCAGGACGATCCGTGGGCGGCCCGCGCGGCGGGCGAGCACCGGGAGCAGCATGCGCCGATGGCGCGCTTCACGCCCATCGATCAGACGAGGGAAATGGCATGATCGGCGAATGGCTCGATATCGGCTGGGTCGACGAGATCCCGGTCCGCGGCAGCCGGACGGTCCAGGTCACCGGCGGCGACGACATCGCGGTGTTCCGCACCGGCGACGGCAAGGTATTCGCGCTGGCCGATCGCTGTCCGCACAAGGGGGGGCGGTTGTCGCAGGGGATCGTGCATGGCGGCGCGGTGGCGTGCCCGCTGCACAACTGGCGGATCGCGCTGGATACGGGCGAGGCGCTGGGCGAGGACAAGGGGTGCACGCCGGTTATTCCGGTGAAGGTGTCGGGGGGTCGCGTGTTGCTCTGCCGCACCTCGACGATGAAAGCCGCCGCGTGATGGCGTTACTGCTCCCTCTCCCCGCTGGGGAGAGGGCCGGGGTGAGGGGTCGGGGCGCGTGCTGCGTTTCCCAACTACCCTTCACCCAACCCTCTCCCCAAAGGGGAGAGGGCTAATGGCGGCCGTTCGCACGACGTGCGCGTATTGCGGTGTCGGCTGCGGTATCCTCGCCACGCCGACCGGCGAGCGGTCCGCCACCATCAAAGGCGACCCCGATCACCCCGCCAACTCAGGCAAGCTCTGTTCGAAGGGCACCCACCTCGGCGAGACGATCGGACTCGAAGGCCGCCTGCTCACCCCGATGATCGGCCATCGCCGCGCCTCCTGGGACAAGGCGCTCGACCTCGTCGCGAAACGCTTCCGCGACACGATCGCGCAGCACGGGCCGGACAGCGTCGCGTTCTACGTTTCGGGGCAACTGCTCACCGAGGACTATTACGTCGCGAACAAGCTGATGAAGGGTTTCATCGGATCGGCCAACATCGACACCAATTCACGGCTCTGCATGGCGAGCGCGGTCGCCGGGCATATGCGCGCGTTCGGCGAGGACATCGTGCCTGCGAGCTACGACGATCTCGACGTCGCAGACCTGATCGTGCTGGTCGGATCGAACACCGCCTGGTGCCATCCGATCGTCTATCAACGCATCCGCGCGCGCTGCGACGCGGGCGCGAAGCTCGTGGTGATCGACCCGCGCCGGACTGAGACCGCGGACGAGGCCGACCTGCACCTCGCGATCCGGCCCGGCACAGACGTCGCGCTGATGAACGGCCTGCTCGCCTGGTGCCGTGACGCGGGCGTGGTCGACTACGACTATCTCGCCGCACATGTAGCAACGCCCGATGCGTTCTGGGACCAGGTCGGCGAGGGCAACGACCTGTGGTCGGTGGCGCGCATCTGTGACGTTCCGCCGCAGGACCTCCGGCACTTCTTCGAACTGTTCGCCGCGACGCCGCGCACCGTGACGATGTTCAGCCAGGGCGTGAACCAGTCGCTGTCGGGCACCGATCAGGTCAACACGATCACCAACCTGCACCTCGCCACCGGCCGCATCGGCAAGCCGGGTGCGGCCCCCTTCTCGATCACCGGCCAGCCCAATGCGATGGGCGGGCGCGAGGTAGGCGGGCTCGCGTCGAGCCTCGCCGCGCACATGGATTTCGCGCCCGCGAACGTCGCCCGTGCCGCGCGGTTCTGGGCCGCGCCCAACATGGCGACCAAGCCGGGGCTGAAGGCCGTCGACCTGTTCCGCGAACTCGGCAACGGCCGGATCAAGGCGCTGTGGGTGATGGCGACCAACCCCGCGGTGTCGATGCCAGACGCGGGCCGTGTGCGCGAGGCGCTGGCCGCCTGCCCGTTCGTCGTCGTATCGGACGTGATCGAGACGACCGACACCTCGGTCCACGCACACGTCCGCCTGCCCGCCGCGGCATGGGGCGAGAAGGACGGCACCGTCACCAATTCCGATCGCACGATCAGCCGCCAGCGTGCGTTCATGGCCGCGCCCGGCGACGCGAAACCGGATTGGTGGATCATCGCTGAAGTTGGGCGGCGAATGGGGTGGAAGACCGCGTTCTCCTATGACCGGCCGGCCGAGATCTGGCGCGAGCATTGCCGGCTATCGGCGTATGAGAACGACGGCACGCGGCTGTTCGCGCTTCCCAGTCATGCCGCCAAGGGCAATGCGGAATACGATGCGATGACGCCGTTCCGTTGGGGCGGCGCACCCTTCGCGGACGGCCGGTTCTCGACTCCCGATGGCCGTGCCCGCCTAGTGCCAGTGGGGCAAAAGCCGGTTGCCGCACAGCTCGCCCGATGGCCGATGACGCTCAACACCGGGCGCTACCGCGACCAGTGGCACACGATGACCCGCACCGGCCTGTCACCCAAGCTCGCGCGCCACCGCGAGGAACCGCTGGTCGAGATTCACCCCGACGACGCGGTGCGACTGGGGATCGTCGATGGCGGTTTAGCGCGCGTAACGACGCCACAGGGCGACAGCGTCTTCCGCGCAAGCGTCGTCGCGACGCAGCGGATCGGCGAGTTGTTCGTGCCGATCCACTGGACCGACCGTACCGCGACCGGCGGCCGTGCCGGGCTGCTTCCCCGCCCACTCGCCGACCCTGTCTCGGGTCAGCCGGGCTTCAAGTCGACCCCGGTCCGGATCGAGGCCGTGGCTACCGAATGGCGCGGCTTCGTCGTCGTGCGCGGCGAACTGGCCAGCCGCCCGGACTGCCTTTGGGCGACGCGGGTCGCGGTACCGGGTGGAACGGCTTGGGACATGGCTGGCAACGGCGACGCCGCCGCACTCGACGCGCTGCTGCCCAAGGGCCAGCGAATCGAGGCCGTCGATGCCGCGCGAGGATCGCGTCGGGTCGCGATATTGGAGGGCAGCAGGCTGACGGCAGCGCTGTTCGTCACCCGCGACGGCACGCTGCCGCCGCGAGACTGGCTCGTCGCGCAACTGAGCGAGGCGGTCGTCGCGCCCACCCTGCTCGCGGGGCGCGCGCCGGGCGTGCAGGTCGACCGTGGCCCGATCGTCTGCGCATGCTTCGACGTCGGGCTGAAGATCATCCTCGCCGCGATCGCCGACCAACATCTCGCCGACGTACCTGCGATCGGGGCTGCGCTGAAGGCCGGCACCAATTGTGGTTCGTGCCGCCCTGCCCTCGCCAAACTCCTCGTCACGCAAGGATCAGCCCATGTCGCATGATTTCCCACCCGGTTCGGTCTGGCTGGTCGGTGCCGGGCCCGGCGATCCCGACCTTCTGACGCTAAAAGCAGAGCGACTGCTCGCCGACGCCGACATAGTCTTCTTCGACGCGCTGGTCGGCCCCGGAATCCTGGCGCTCATACCCCCCGGCACCGAGCAGGTCGGCGTCGGCAAGCGGTCGGGCCGCCATTCGAAGGACCAGGCATCGATCAACGCCCTGCTCGCCACCGCCGCGAAAGCCGGCAAGAGAGTCGTCCGCCTGAAGGGCGGCGATCCCTCGATCTTCGGCCGCTCGACCGAGGAAATGGAGCATCTCGCGGCCAACGGCATAGCGGTGAAGATATGCCCCGGCATCACCGCCGCTAGCGCCGCCGCAGCATCGGGCGGCGCCTCGCTGACGCTCCGTAGCCTCGCCCGCAAACTCACCTTCGTCACCGCGCACGCCCGCGCCGGCGAAGTGCTCGACCTCGACTGGACCGCCCTCGCCGCACCCGATGCCACGCTCGCCATCTACATGGGCCGCGCCGCTGCCGGCGAGATCGCGCGCAACCTGATCTCAGCCGGTCGGGCGCCCGACACAGCGGTGCTGGTCGCGGTCAACGTGTCTCTCCCAAGTGAACGCATCATCCGGGGCCGATTGTCCGCGCTCGCCTTCCTGGTCGATACGATAAGCGACAGCGATCCATCACTGCTGCTGATCGGCGAAGCCGTCGCCGCGGCCCGCGACGAACGTACAGGGTATTCCGGCTTGCTATCGACGGTGGTAGCTCGTGCGGATCAAATCTTGCCCGAGGGCAGTTTGCACTGAGAACTGACGATCTCTCTTGGCGACTGGCACTTCCGGAATTGGGAATCTACCACGAGCCGGCGTAGTACTGCGCTTCTTGCTCGGCAGGCGGTTGGGGTACGTGCTCCCGGCGGGTTGGGTAGCAAATGACCCACTTCCGGCTGCACAGAGACCGCCAGGCGCCGCCCGAAACCGACAGCTCGTTCAGCATCATCGACGGCTGATCAACCACATTTCTAAACCGGCGGTTTACTGCGCATGCGTGTACTGGATTGACCTATCTGGGCCGATGGAGATGATCGATGGGTCACTCGTCAATGGACCCCGCCTTTCACGAACTTCGGCCTTGGAACGAAGGCCGGCTGATTGGTGCGAAGCGGGCGCTGAAACAGCAACAGGTCTGGGCCATTCGCTTCTGGCTCGACCAGCAGAGGAGACTGCGCGACCGAGCGCTGTTCGACTTCGCCATCGACAGCAAGCTCCGCGACTGTGACGTGGTCAGGGTGCGGATTGGCGATGTAGTTTCCGGCGGGCGCGTCCGTGACCGCGCCGTCGTGGTTCAGCAGAAAACCAAACGACCGGTTCAGTTCGAGATAATGGACACGGCGCGAAAGACGATGCGAGCATGGTTGGAGCGGCGTGGGGGGACACTGAACGACTTCGTTTTCCCGAGCCGCAACGACTACATGGACCACATGAGCACGCGGCAATATGCCCGCCTCGTGCGCGAGTGGGTGGTCGGCATCGGCCTACCGGCGCAGGATTATGGGACGCACTCGCTACGGCGCACGAAAGCGTCGATCATCTACAAGGCGACTGGCAACCTCCGCGCCGTTCAGATCCTTCTCGGCCATGCCAAGATCGACAGCACGGTGCGCTACTTGGGCGTTGACGTGGAGGACGCTTTGGAATTGGCCGAACGCACCGAGGTCTGAGCGGACCCACAAGCGGACACTCACGAGCAATTTCCTCTTTCCCAATCTCTGCCGTTCGTTCATCTTCAGCCTGCACGAAATGTCGCCGATTTTCGAACTCAAAGAGGCTTTGTACGTGCAAGCCATGCCGCCCAATGCTCATGGCTCAGTGAGACGAACTCAATCTATCAGCGGTGGGGGATCAGCGTCGAAAGCGAGCCCCTGCTGCTAGCGAAGCAACTGACTGCAACCATTTGCAAAATGTCGGTCAGGGAAGGGTTCCGATCGGCGCCGATCTAGCCCCTACCATGTAGGTTTTCGAGGTAGTTCCAATAAATTAGCGATACTCTGCCATGGCAGAGCTTTCGACGCCGATCCACAACCGGCGTCATCGAATGATGGGAGCACAGATTTGGTCTTCGCTCGGTAAAACCGTGACGGAAATATCGGGGCCATGCATCTATGCTGTGGTCAGGAGTGAAATGAGGCACGTAACTACCGAACTCGTAAACTGGGTTGCCCGGCAGATTCTGCCGCATGAGCCCGAGTTGCGACGGTGGCTCCGGGCCGGATTTCCTGGTGTTGATGTAGATGATGTCGTCCAGGAAGCCTATTGCCGGTTGGCGGCGTTGGCAGATTTCAAGCGTGTAGAGGATCCGCGTCGTTATCTGTTTCAGACAGCACGCAACGTAGTTCTGACCGAGCTACGCAGAGCTCGCGTCGTGCGTATTGAGGCCGTCGGAACCATTGCCGATCTCGAACTTGCGCTAGCTGCCGACCATCTTTCACCTGAACGTATCGTCGCAGGGCGGGGACTATTAGCGAAAGTCGAACATCTTCTAGCCGCGCTTCCAGAGCGAAGCCGAACCATCTTTCGCATGCGAAAGGTCGAAGGACTGTCGCAGCGGCATATCGCAGAAGAATTGGGCGTGACTGAGATGATCGTTGAGAACGATCTGGCACGGGGATTAAAAATTATCCTTAGTGGCCTTTCAACAGATGACAGGGCTGACTTGCCATCGCGAAACGAAAGGAACCGCAATGCGCGACCATCCTGACGCTATCGACGTTGCTGCAGCGAGGTGGGTCGCGCGGCTGGATCGCGCACCTGACGATGCGAACTTGGCAGGCGAGATCGACCGTTGGTGTGCAGAACATCCGCGACACGTTGGTGCCTTGCTGCGTGCCCGTGCTGTTTGGAGTGGGTTGGACGCGGCTGATGCCCGCATAGTAGCGAGACCGTTATTCTCTCGTCGGCGAGTACTGACGGTCAGCGGGGGCTTAGCGGTTGCTGCCGCGGCCTTAGGCGTGGTCTGGCTAGAAATGCACGGCAGTATGGGCATAGAAACAGCTGTCGGCGAACGCCGTCTAGCCAAGCTTGAAGACGGATCAACCATCGTTCTCAACACCGCTAGCCGGACTCGTGTACGAATGACGCCGGAGCAGCGGTCGGTAGCGCTTGACGATGGCGAGGCCTGGTTCGCGGTAGCAACGGATCATGCTCGACCGTTTGTGGTCTCTGCGGGCGACGTGCGGGTTCGTGCGGTTGGAACGGCCTTCGCGGTTCGCCGTTATCTGGGCCGCGCTGAGGTGACGGTAACGGAAGGGCGTGTTCGAGTCTGGTCGGTTGCTGCCCCAGAACGCTTCGTCATGTTAAGCGCTGGCAAGCAAGCAAGCGTAGCAGATGTGTCCGGTACCGCCGAAACCGTCGTCGCAAATGCGAAGCCCGCCGAGTCATTAGCATGGCGACAGGGTGAAATCATACTCGATGGTATGACTTTTGGCGACGCTGCAGCCGAGTTCAACCGGTACAATAGGCGACAATTATCCGTTGATACACAACTAGCCGACCGCAGGATCGTGGGTTGGTTTCGCACCGATGATCTGGACGGGTTCGCACGCGCGGCTGCGATAATGACGGGTGCGAAGATCGAGAGAGACGGCACTGATTTACGGATCGTCAAATAAATCTCGCAAATCCTGACGGAAACGGGAGCGCGACGCATCTTCTCCTGCAGGCGCGCTAAAGACGCGGTCGGCAGATCGTAAGGGGAGGATTATAATGCGTTCGCAGTTCTATTTGGGCCTTATGTTGACCAGCGTCGCGGTTGCCGCATCGCCAGCAGTTGCTTTCGGACAGACCCGAAACTTTGATGTTGCCGCCCAGTCGGCATCGACCGGTATCGTCGCATTCGCACGCCAGGCGGGCATTCAGATCATTGCGCCTGAAGACGCTACGCGCGGCCGACGGATCGTCGCAATCAAGGGCAATCTTGCAGTCGCCGACGGCCTTCGCCAGATCGCCAGCGCCTCCGGTCTCAAGATCGTGTCATTCAATGGCCGCACGGCTGTGCTCGCGACCGGGGTTATGGCGGCACCCCGCTCGACAACTCAAGTATCAACCGCAGTTGCGCAGGATACAACCGCCCCAACTGCGGTGAGCGCATCTGATGAGAACGCGGACATCGTCGTCACGGGGCAAACAACCCGTAACCGAGCTCTAATCACATCGTCAGCTGATATTACGCTAGCGTCGCGCGCCGATATCGACCGCAAGGCTCCGCGGTCGACAGCAGACATGCTCGAACTGATCCCCGGCATCTTCGTGGAGTCGACCGCGGGCGCCGTATCGAACAATTATTCGGTGCGCGGCCTGCAAGGCGGCGGCCAGCGCTTCATCCAGCTGGAAGAGGACGGCATGCCGATCCTGTACAGCGGCGGCGGTGCCGACTTCTTCTTCGACCAGGACCTGACGATCGATCGCCTCGAAGCGGTGAAGGGCGGCTCGTCGGGTGTATTGACCGTCAACGGTGCCGGCGCGACGATCAACTTCATTTCGAAGACGCCGAACTTCACGCGTACCGAAGCCATGGCGCGCGGTAGCTATTACAATTACGGCCAGAAGCGCGGCGAAGTGTATCTGTCGTCGCCTATCACCGACAAGCTGGCGTTCAACGTCGGCGGCTATTTCCAGTCGAGCCCTGGCGTGCGCGACAACCCGTTCGACTATCGCGGATGGCGCATCAAGGGCGCGCTGGAATATCGCCCCGAGGCCGGTGGCTATATCCGCATCTCCGCCAAAGGCGGCGATATCGAGAATGCCTTTTATGCGGATCAGCCGTACCGCTTCATTGATGGCGAGCCGAGCGGTATCCCAAGCCTCAGCACGCAGTTCGGCAATGTCGGCGGTGATGCGTTCAAGAGCATCCAGGTCCCGGTCTCGACTTTCGCGCATCCAAGCGGCTTCCGCGAATTTCGTTATCAGGATGGCATCAAGGCGAAGACGGCGCAGTTCCGCATCGACATGGAAACGCCGGTCAGCGACAGCGTCAACCTGTTCCTACACAGTCGCTACTTGAAATACTCGTACGACTTCAACGGCCTGTTCCCCGGCTCGGGCACCGGGAACGCCGGTCTGACCAGCGCCGTCAACTATCTGACGCCCGGCGCCGGTTCGCCGATCAACGACCTGCTGACCGCGGGGCGAACGGCGTTTCCAACCGCGACGCGCTTCGGCATCCGCAACCTGCGGACTGGCACGGTGCTGGGCAGCAACCAGACCACGGACCTGAATGCGCTGAACGGCAACGGCTTCCTCCAGCGCACGACGCTCAACCACGATTACATCGACGGCAAGGATTTCGGTCTCAACGGCGGCGGCACGTGGGAATATGAGAGCGGCGGTTTCAAGAACTCGCTGACCGTCGGCGCGATGTATTACGACGTGACACGCGAGCAGGACCAGTCGGCGACGGCCAGCGTCGTCAACGACGTGCGGTCGAACAGCGACATCTACGACATCGTTGCGCTGAACGCGGCTAATGGCGTCGTCGGTACGCTGTCCGATAACGGCTTGGTTTCGTATGGCGACTGGGGCGCTGGCATCCGCACGCGCAAGGACTCCACCGTCTCGTTTTATGCCAATGACGAGCTGTCGATCGGCGACCTGCATCTCGACGGCGGCATCCGCTGGGAGCGCGACTCCGCGACGTTCCTGGACGGTCAGGCAGCGGCGGTGAACCAGCCGGTGCAGCCAAACGTGCCCGGCCTCATCCGCACGGTCGGATCGACCTTCGACGGGACCTTTGCACGGACGCAGCGGACACAGTCGAAGGCAGCGTACACCGCCGGCGCGAACTATCAGTTCACGCCGAACCTCGCGATCTACGCGCGCTATGCGAACGGTTTCCAGACCAACAACACCGATCCTATCACGACGATCGAGCTGTACGAGGCTGGTGTCCGCTATCAATACCAGCGCTTCATCAGCGGCTCGGCAACCGTTTTCCAGACCAACTTCAAAAACCAGAACTACAACTTCGCCAACCCGACCAACCCATCGCAACAGCAGAACATCAACGCCGACCTGCGCACGCGCGGCGTCGAAGTGGATGTGAACGTCCGTCCGATCACGTGGTTCTCGGTGGATTTCCAGGGCGTGTTCCAGCAACCCAAGCTGCTCAACCTCGAGATCGACGGCGTTAGCCAGGGTGCTCAGTACGAAGGCAACCGCCCCGAACGCACGCCTGCCAAGCTGTTCACGATCACGCCAGCGATCAAGCTGCCGAATGGCTTGGGCGAAGTGTACGGCCGCTACAAATATGTCGGGCGAATCTTCGCGGATGCCGGCAACGGGGTCGCTCTCCCCAGCTACGGCGTGACCAGCGCGGGGATCACGATCAACGTCAACGAACGGATCCAGGCGAACTTCAACGCCGACAACATCTTCAATGTCGTTGGCCTGACCGAGGGCAATCCGCGGCAGGGCCAGACACAGGCGGTAACCGATGGCTATTTCTATGCCCGCGGCATTGTCGGCACGACCTATGGCGGATCGGTTACGCTGAAATTCTGAACGACTGACGATTTGGGGGTTCAAACGGGGCGGCGAGCAGGCAACTGTTCTGCCGCCCCTTTTCGCGGAGTGACAATCATGAAGACGATAGCGCGCATGGCGATGGCGGGTGGCCTCGTGCTCCTCACTTGCGCCGCGGCGCCGATCACGGCTCGACCGGAGCTTGCGTATCAGTTGACCGAGGGGAAGAACCTCAACGCCTTCGTCCGCGACAAGGCGGTGGCGGCGCATGTCCTGCTGCGCAACGGTAACGATCCGCGCATCCTGGTAGCGTTTCCGGCGGGCAACAGCGGTGTCGGCCTGTGGTTCGCGAACACCGCACGCCCCGTGACCTGGCGGCTGGACCAGGCACCGCTACCGTTGAACCGCGGGAGCCTGCACGGCATCGTTGCGGTCGCGACCGTCGATGCGCCGCGGCTGGTTCCAAAGCAGGCGGTGTTGTCCAACATCCGCTTCCTGCGCGACTATCAGGCAGTTGGGACGTTCCCCGTGGAACTCGCCGCGACGCCGGCAATCGCCGGGGATGTAATCACGTGGCACCGCAAGCGCCTCGACGGGGCGGCAGGCTATGAACTGACGCTGCGGGTTGTCGAGGGGCGGATCGACCGGGGCGCCATCGTTGCCGGCCCGAACGGGCAGATCCGGTTGGAGATCACTGCGCTGACCGGCGACGCACCGTTGACCCCTATCCCGGCGGCGGAGTTGCTCAATGCGACGGCGGCCGCCGATCCCGCCGCGCGCAATGCACTGGCGTTTCTCAGCTATCGGGAAAAGTTCCTGGCGGGTTCCTGGCGCTTCGATACGTATTTCGGGCGCGACACGCTGATGTCGTTGCGGCTGCTGATGCCGGCGCTCAAACCCGTCGCGATCGAAGCTGGCCTCAATGCCGTCATCGCGCGACTGTCGGCTGGCGGCGAAGTCGCGCATGAAGAAGGGATTGGCGAATTCGCGATCCTTGCCAATCGCAAGACGAGCCGCAGCGGTGACGCCGCCGAACTCGATTATGGCATGGTCGACGACGATTACATGCTCGGACCGGTCGCCGCTGACTATCTGCTCGGGGCGGACAAAGCACGTGCGTCCGCCTATCTGGCCGCGCCGCTAGCAAGCGAGAGCCAGCCGGGGCGCGGCGAGACGGTCGGTGCAGCGCTGGTCCGCAATCTCCGCTTCGTGCTGGCGCAGGCGAGTGCGTTCGCCGCAGCCCCATCGGCCCGCAACCTCGTCGCGATCAAGCCCGGGCGGATGACCGGCGAGTGGCGCGACAGCAATGAAGGCCTTGGCCGCGGCATTTACGCGTATGACGTGAACGCCGCCCTAGTCCCCGCGGCAATCGAAGCGGCAGATCGCCTCGCGCAGGCCGGACTGCTCGACAGATATCTGTCGGCGGGCGATCGCGCGGCGTTTGGGCGGGCCGGCACGATGGCCGAAGTCTGGCGGACAAAGGCACCCGCGCTGTTCCGCGTCGAAATTCCTGCTGCAACGGCCGCGGCGGGCGTGCGGCGCTATGCAGCGACCCTTGGGCTGCCCGCAGCACCGGCGCTGGCGGCACTGGGCAAGGCCCCGGTCGTATTTCATGCGCTATCTTTGGGCGCCGATGGCGCGCCGGTTAAGATCGTCAATTCGGACGAGGGCTTTGCGCTGTTGTTCGGGCGACCGTCCTCAAACGATCTCGATACCTTTGTGGGCGGGATCATGCAGCCCTTCCCGGCGGGTCTGATGACCGACATCGGCTTGCTGGTAGCTAATCCGGCGTTCGCCGATGGGGCGGCACAGGCGCGCTTTACGCCCGCGGCATATCACGGCCCAGTCGTCTGGTCGTGGCAGCAGGCGTTGCTGGCGGCGGGGCTTGAACGCCAGTTGCAGCGGACTGACCTGCCCGCGGCGACCCGGACGCGGCTCAGGACGGCACAGGCGGCGTTGTGGCGCGCGATAGCGGCAGGCAGGACGATCCGCGGATCGGAACTCTGGTCGTGGACGTACAAAGACGGCGGCTACCGCATCGTCGCCTTCGGTGCAGGCAAGGCCGATGTCGACGAATCAAACGCGGCGCAATTGTGGAGCACGGTCTATCTCGCCGTGCAGCCGCCGGAGGCTCGCTAACCGGCGAAGAAGCCAGTGATCGTCAGGCGTCCGGTTTGCGGGTCGGACGCCAGCGACGTGCCGTCCGCGATCTCACCCGAATGCAGCAGGCTGCTGCGATACAGCAGCGCCCGATTGTACACGCCGTCGATGCGCGCGATCCGTTCGAACAGCGGCGTGTCGCCGGCGATATAGGACTCGGGTGCGCCGTGCTTCGCCAGATCCCGGTTGAGCGCGGCGAAGTAAGGATCGCGGCGACTGGCGTCGATCGTCTCGAACCCGGTCGAACGATGCCGGTAGAACGCGGTACCGCCGGTTTCGTCGGGCACGAGATAATGGATCAGCGCCAGCCGTCCGGGCTCCACCGCATCAACGTGCGGCAGGCGTTGCTCGATCGACAGCGCGGACGGCGCCATCGTCACGATCGAGAAGCGCGCCTCCAGCAGCGACAGCCCGGCCGACATCCCAAAAACCTGCTTCGCGATCGTCGCGATGAGCGCCCCTTGATCGCGCATATAGCTATCGGGAAGCGACGCGGCGATTCCGGGGTAATGTCGTCCTGCCGGGCCATAATCCTGCGTCGCGGCAAAAACTCGCAGCGCGTGGGGATCGGGGACGAAGTGGTCGATGACGACCACCGGCTCCCCTTCCGTACCGATAAGGCGCGCCCGCACGTCGGGCGTCGTCATCTCCCGGCGACCTGCGGGGCAACGAGCGCTGCGATGGCCGCGTCATGCAAGGGCAGCGTGGGCGTCGCGCGCGCGATGACAGTCTCGATCTGGTTGAGCTGGCGGCGGTTTGTCGCCGCATCGAGGGTATCGGCCAACGGCGCATGGCCCAAGGCGCCCACCCCCTGCCCCTCCAGCACCGCGAGCCAGCTTGCCTCGCGGAACAGTTCGTCGGCACTCAACATCAGACGTCCGGCGCGCGTATATTGCGCGATCTTGTCGACCAGCGTGGGAGGCGGCGTCATATGGCGAGTGTGTTGCCAGAGCGGCGCGTCATGGCCCTGCGTGGCGTGATAGTGCAGGATCAGAAAGTCGCGGATGCCGTCCATATCACGTGCGAACAGCGTGTTGAACTGACGCGCCAGTACGGGGTCGCAATCGGCATCCGGGAACAGCGTGATAAGCTTCGCGATACCGCTCTGGATCAGGTGGATACTGGTCGACTCGAGCGGCTCGAGGAACCCCGATGACAGCCCGATCGCGACAACATTGCCGCGCCATGCCTCGCGCCGGAACCCTGCGGTAAAGCGCAGCATCCGTGGAACTGCCAGCGCTTCGCCGTCTAGGTTGGAGAGCAGGGTCGCCACCGCCTCGTCGTCCGACACGAAACTGCTTGCATAGACATAGCCGTTGCCGGTGCGGTGCTGGAGCGGGATCCGCCACTGCCAGCCGGCGGGGCGCAGCGTCGACCGCGTGAACGGCGTCGTTGCGGCGATGCGCGCGCACGGCACGGCGACTGCGCGATCGCAGGGCAGCCAATGCGACCAGTCCTCGAACCGAGCGCCCATCGTCTCGCCGATAAGCAGCGCACGAAACCCCGAGCAGTCGATGAAGAGATCGCCCTCCAGCCGCTCGCCCCGGTCGCTCGTCAAGGCGGTGACGAAGCCGGTTTTGGGATGACGCTCGATATCGCGCAGCAGGCCCTCGTGCCGGACGACGCCGCGTTTCTCTGCAAGTTGGCGCAGGTGGCGGGCGTAGAGGCCGGCGTCGAAATGATAGGCATAGCCGAGCGTCGACAGGATCGACCGCGGATCGTCCACGGGCTTCGCGAAGCGGCCGGCGGCGGCAAGCTGCGCGGCCAGCGAATAAACCGAAAGCGGCCGATCGAGTCCGTCTCCCTTCCCGCGCAACCAGTGCTGGTGGAACGGCACGGGTCCAAGATCGACGCCGTAGCGACCAAACGGGTGGAAATACCGCGTGCCGGGTCGCGCCCAATCGACGAATTCGATGCCGAGCTTGAAACTCGCTTTCGTCGCCGCGACGAATGCCTCCTCGTCCAGTCCGATCAACTGGTTGAACCAGTGGATCGTCGGGATAGTCGCTTCGCCGACACCGATGGTGCCGATTGCGTCAGATTCGAGGATGCTAATGTTGACCAGGTCGCCGAACGTGGCGCTCATGGCCGCGGCGGTCATCCACCCCGCGGTTCCTCCGCCAAGGATTACAAGACGTTGCACGCGCTTCATGCCACGCAGTCCTGCGCAATTTCTCTTGGATAGCAAGCTGCTTCCTTACTCATGCCGGCGCGACGGTTAGCGTCGATAGGTACCCATTGGCCTGCAGTCCCGGTTGGCCAGCGGCGTTCTGCCGGCGCGTGGTCGATCACTCGCGTAGACTGGCAGCGCGCACGCAGCGGGTCAGTCATTCGGGCCCGTGAACGGACCCAGTTGTGGACGTTCGCGAGGTAATCTCCGCTTCCCAACTTCGGCCCTTCGTTCATGTCGAGGTGGGGCTCATGCGGCACGCATTGCCCCAAGCCTAACAGCAAGCCGAATTTGCCGAAAAGGGATGCTGTTACGTGAACGGCGGAGAATGGTAGGCAGCGGAATGGCCGAGTGCGGAAACGAGGCGGTTAGCTGTTCTGCCACAGATCTCCAGTTGTCGACATTCACGCGCTCGGCGGCGTGCTACGATCGAAATCCATTTTGAATGAGCCGTCAGCCCTCAAGACATACGAACAATGATGCCAGTCCTCCTGACCTTCTTTGAGCATGTCACGCCGCAACGCGGATAGAGCATCGTTGACGGATCGGTTCACGAGACGCTCGCCCTCAACGCCTTCCACGAGCTTCCCGTTCTGCACGATATCATACCGTCTCTCCACCCAATCGTCATGAACCTCCGCTACGACTGTGACTTCAGAGACGGAATCATCAAGCATGGTCGCAATTGCGATGCCGATCTTCTCCAACTCACGACTACTTTCCATTTCAGGATCACCTCGCATTCGTAAATTCCCTAAATGTGACCTTCCCATTTATCGAGTACGTCAAGTCGATAAGTTAATAACAGCTTGATTTATAGGGAATATGAGATCTATCTTCGCATACGTAATTTGATGCAGTGTTGCGTTTGGAATACTTAATTAATGTCATTTATTGAACGCAGGTGAGCACTTAGCATCTGCCAAACTTTCTACTGGTTTTCCAGTTAGAAAACCCTGAACTTGATCGCAACCCCATCGGCATAAAGCCGATAATTGGTCCTCGGTCTCAACTCCTTCAGCAACGATAGTTAAACCAAGGCTCTTGCCTAGACCGATCGTCGCCTTAACGATCGATGCCGACGACGCATGACTGTGCATCGTGGCCACGAAACTTCGATCGATCTTAATCTTGTCGAAGGTAAAATCTTTTAGATTGCTGAGAGAAGAATGTCCTGTTCCAAAATCGTCCATCACAATCTTGGCGCCGTACTCGCGGAGCTTCTCCAGCGTTGCCAGAACGTCGTCCCGTTGAAAACCGAGCAGCGTCGCGCTCTCGGTGACTTCGAGTTCTAATCGGTCGAACGCGACACGCCAACGCAGTGCGGCATCGCATATCTCAGACGCGAGGCTGAGCGAACGAAACTGTATCGGCGACAGGTTTATCGCCAGTGATACCTTCGAATCCCAGGTCGATGCCGCACGAAGGGCCTGATCGATCATCCACGATCCAATAGTTCCGATGAGTCCGCTGGACTCGGCTATAGGTATGAACACGTCCGGTGGTATTTCGCCCAGGCCGGGATGCCGCCAGCGAAGTAGAGCCTCGTACGCTACGATTTCCAGCGACACCGTATCGGCGATCGGCTGGAACACCAGACGAAGCTCTTGCGCCGAAACGGCATTCTCGAGGTCCCTGGCCAACCGGACGCGCTGACTTTCCTCGTCCTTCAGATGCTTGTTGTAGATTCTCGCCGTATTTTTCCCATCGGCCTTAGCGCGGTACAATGCGAGATCGGCGAGTTCGTGAAGTTCATCTCCGGCCTGCCCGGGTTCTGACAAGGCAACTCCAACGCTCATTTTTATCGCCACGCCCTCGTCCGACGATGTCGAAGCCATCTTGAAGATACGGGAGATCAGCGCTTCTGTAGCTGCGGGTTG
This sequence comes from Sphingomonas sp. Leaf34, assembly GCF_001421805.1. Classification (GTDB taxonomy): domain Bacteria; phylum Pseudomonadota; class Alphaproteobacteria; order Sphingomonadales; family Sphingomonadaceae; genus Sphingomonas. The sequence continues at coordinate 618,235 of NZ_LMLC01000002.1, forward strand.
AGCACGCGCCACCTGGATGACAGCGAATTCGTCACCGCCGATGCGAGCCACAAGATCATCGCCGCGCACGCAAGAGGACAGAAGCTGCGCCGTACGCTTCAGGACACGGTCTCCGCCCGCATGACCGAGTCGATCATTGATGGCCTTGAACGCGTCCAGATCAATGGCAAACACCGCTACGATGTCACCTGTTCGCGCGCTTCGAGCGAGCTCGTGCGAGAGCCGATTTTCGAACAGAAGGCGATTTGCTAAACCGGTCAACATATCGTGGTTGGCAAGGAACTCGGCGCGGCGCTCGGCGGTCCGGCGACTCTCCACGGCATTGCGGTATTCGTTCAGGCCCCGCGCCAAGTCGCCAAGTTCGTCGGCCCGCTCCAGCCCAGGTATGTTTCCGTGATTTTCACCGACCCGGAATTCGCGCAGGCGAGCGGCTACAGTGCTTATCGGCAACACCAGCCTTTGACGAAGCCAGACGGTCATGCCGAATACGATCGCCACGATGACCAGCCCGCCGAGCAGCACGGAAATGATATCCCGTCGGCTCTCACGTCGATTCTTGTCCGCCGCCTTCCAAATCGCCGAGGTCAGTTCCTGGCGCGCTTGACTACGGCTCGTCTCCAACGCCGTTAGCGCACTCAAGAAACGCGGCATGGCAGCCTTGATGCCGGAGGGGTTAGACCGGCTCGTTTCGATCAGTTGGTCGGAGACCATGACAAAAACGGTGGAGGCTCGCTTCTCGTCCTGGGCAGCTTCCGATCCCAGTTGCGACCTGTAGTCGGGTGATTGGCCCGTTTGTTGCGAACGGTTTTTAAACTCCGTGATGCGCTTGTGCAGATCGTTCCAGCTTGCATCGGGTACCTTCGTGCCGCGTTCGGCGTCGCGGGTCAGGCGACCAATTTCCTGGCGCAATTGACGTTGTAACTTCTCCAGCCGGTCCTCGCGGCCGAGCGCGAAAGTGAGAGATGTGATGCGCAGATCGGCCTTATGGATTTTATTGCTGACCGAAAGACCGACTGCCAATACTGCTAGCGCCATCAGGATGACAGACGCGCAGGCTATGGATACGCGCGCTGATATTGATAACCGCACAAGCTTCTCCCCGAACCCTGCATGACGCCAATGCGTTACGTTATGGTTAGAAGACGCACGGACTCGGTCTGCCAAACGCTCATCACGACCCAGCTCCGGACATTCGAGGGCTCTTTCCGCCTTCCCAACTTCGGCCGTTGGTTCATGTCTCTGAGGGCGGGTCGAAACGGCTTGGTTTGGGACTTTCCTGCCAGTCGCCGTCGCTCATGGGAACGTCCGGTTAGAGCCGAAACCGGTCATCCAAGGGGCGGCGCAAGCCGTCTCTCCTATGATCGGGTTTGGGGACGATCCGGAACGGCGGCTTTACGAGAACTAGCGCGGATATAAGAGACGTTTCACCTCGTGCGCTCATCTTCTCTCCCGTCGTAGCTGGCCTCTGTTTTCGCTGTGCCATACTGGCCAATCGTCAATTGTTCCTGCTACCGTTTGTCTAAGGGCAGGAATCGGTGAGGGCTGACTTTGGCAATCGTGAAAAACATCAGGGCGCTGAAGGGGGCGGCTGTCCTGGCAGATCGGACGGGAGCATCGCCTTCTCTAGACCTGAAAAAGTTCAACCTCATCTACGGTTTCAACGGTTCAGGTAAATCTACCCTGTCCCGCATTTTGGCATCACTGGAACACGGGAAACTTCAGGCCGGATTGCCTGAAGCCTGTTCGTTCGAAATCGAGTTGGCAGACGGGCTGCGATATTCGTCTCAGGCCAATCTAACAGGGCTTGAGGAGCGGGTGCGCGTCTTCAACAAGGACTTCATCGCGGCGAACTTGCGATGGGAGACAGGGCAAGCCAGTCCAGTTTTCTACATGGGCGTCGATCAGACCGACAGCGCCGCCAAGATCAAGCCGATTGAGGATGCCTTGCCAACTGCTCAGGCTGTCGCTGAAGGCGAGCGCAATGTCGCTGAGGAACGAGAGAAAGCGTTCGCGGAGTTCAAAAAGTTGGTGGCACGAAATGTGTCAGGACGCCTGCGGCAGCCTTCGCGATATGAAGCACCCCAATTTATTGCCGACATTGAGAAGCTGGGACCGGCAGACACCGACAAGTTGAATAACGCTGAGTTGGATGCTGCTACCGCTACCTGCGCTCGGTCCAATCCTCCCGCGAAGGTAATGGCGGTTGGAATTCCCGTCTCGGGATTCCTTAACACAATTGACAGCGCACTTAATTGGCTCCGAAGACCATCGGCAGCATTATGGTGGAAGACCTAGCGGAGAATCCCCAGATGGTTCCATGGGCCAAGCAAGCTCACGAGTATCACGTCAACCACGATTTGGCGACATGTCTCTATTGCGCCAACGTGATCTCACCTGAGCGAAGGCAAGCTCTAACTGATGCTTTCGATGACAGCTTTTCCCATTTCGTAACGGAAGTTAGAACTGCCGCGCATCATGCGCTTCAAAGCCTTGAAGCAGTCAATATCGTCCGAAACAATGTACCTAAGGCCGCTGAGTTATCTGCCGAGTTCGAGCCCCCCTATAAAGCGGCAGCGAAAAAATTGGATGCTGCGTTCGAAGACATAAATCTGTTGGTTGCGGAAGCGCTCAGGGCGTTGAACGCGAGGCTAGCCTCGCCCACGGCCGCTATTTCGGTCGAGCTTCCGCCCGTTCAGGAAATACAAGAACGCTTCATGGGTTTGGAACGAGCAGGTGAGGAGTTGAACGAGATCTGTGAACAGCACTCGGACTTGGTTGACAACTTTGTTCAGCATCAACGGCGCGCGCGAGACGCGATCCGTAGGCATTTCGCTATCGAAAGTTCTCAGGCTTTCAAAAACCACGTGGACGTTATCGCGTCTGCTCACGAAGCCGAGCGTGTCGCAAGAGAGCACATTCACGAGCTTGAGAGCGAGCTTGCCGACCTTAGATCCAAGATACGCCAGCATGGACCGGCAGCAGAGAAGATAAATGCCTTGGTGGCCTCGTATCTGGGGCACAATGAACTTTCCGTCGTTGCCGTAGGTGAGGGTTACGAACTTCACCGACATGGTTCGCTCGTAAAGGGCGAGCCAAGTGAAGGTGAGAAGACAGCTATCGCGATCTGCTATTTCCTTTCGTCGCTGGAAGCTGAAGACCGGAAGCTTAAAGACCTAATTGTCGTGGTCGATGATCCTGTTTCAAGCCTCGACACGAAGGCAATGAACTATGCCTGCTCCTTAATCAGAAATCGGCTGAGTGGAGCGTCGCAGGTTATCGTTCTGACGCATAACCACCACTGCATGAATGAATTGAAGAAAGCGTGGAAGGGGGCGTCAAGAGGCGATCAACCGGCTGCCACTTTGAAGTTTATCGATGTGCGGATTCCTTCAGACACAGGTCTTCGTACATCCACAATCGTCAGGTTGCCCAACCATCTGCGCGATTATGACTCAGAGTATCACTTTCTTTTCGAGAAGGTGATTACCTTCTCGGCCGCTGGTGATATCCATTACGATTACACGTTCATGATGCCCAACGTGTTGCGCCGCGTCCTCGAAATCTTTCTAGCCTTCAAGACTCCACGCGACGGAAACATAAGTGATAAGCTGGGCACGCTCTGTAAGCGGAACTCCGACCTCGATCCCTCGCGATTGAACGCTCTTGAGAGATTGTCCCAGATAGAGTCTCATTCCGACAATCTCGACGACCTGATCTCGCAATCGGCAATGACCATTGAAGAAAGCCAAGCCGCTTGCGCGGCGTTGTTGGACTTGATGAGAACCGTCGATCCTCACCATCTCGCTGATATGCGGAAACATTGCGCGCCATGAAAAGAACGGATCTTTGGGTTTCCTTCGGGAGTTCGCCTAGGCGCTACCTGTAGAACCCCTTCGACCCACCTTTATGCCCGGGCCGTTCTCGTGAGGCTAGTTTGGATCGAGCGTCTTGTAGTCCCCGAAATGGGGTGGGAGATTTGATCGGAAGCAGAAACGGTATTCTGGATGATCGCAGGCTCCAGACGCAGCGCTGAACCTGAACGAACGGAAGATTTTAGGGGCCGCATGAATCGGTGCGAACGGCGGCTGTGTTGGCGGATTCCGGAGGGAGGGCTGAAACGACCCAAATGACCGCTATTGTCGGGGGTAGACGTTAGCGCTGGCCGATCTCAACGACCGGCATTGGTCGAGAGCTGCCGCCCGATTGGGAGGGGCGCTGGACGCAGAACCGGCCGATCGTAAGGCTATCTCCCGCCCGACATCAAACATTTGCTCACGTCTCGATGTGACTTTCGGCTTCGCTTCAGGGCGCGTAGGCCTGACTGGAGTGTGCCGGTCGACGCTGGTATCGAAGGGGGGCTGAGCGATCGAATGAAACTGAGGATCCGCATCGCAATACTCGCGGTTATTGCTGCGCCCACGCCGGCATTCGCGCAAAGTCAGACCCATCAGGACCGGATCGACGAAGTGTCGCGGTTCGTAGTGACGGCGCCGATTTGCGGCAGCCTAGGGATGACAGTCGATCCCGCTTTGCCCAACAAAGTCGAGGGTGCGTTTAAGTTAGAGACGTCAAAGTGGTCAGCCCCTCCGGCGGCAATCGAGCGGCTGAAGCTAGCGTCGATTCAGCGGCAATCAAACGTCCTAAAGGTAGACCTTGAGACCGCGTCGGCCAACGCAAAGACCGACGCGCAGCTTCGTCAAGTCGGCTCGATACTGCGCGGTTATGGGCGGACGTGTCTGGATGCGACGCGTGACCCGATCTTCTCGCAGGTTATCATTGCGCCGTCCGGTTTCGATCTTGGTCGCGCTGTGACCGACATGGCGGACAGCATGCTGGAAGCTGGGGGGCTGGCGAGTTGGCAGACACCGGCGATCCAGTCCCGCGGCGACATGATGATGGTAGCCGGCGCGTGCCGTAAGAGAATCGGCAAGGCGCGCTCGGACGCATTGATTGCGGAGTTTGGTAAGTCCGAAAGCCCGCGTACCCGAGAATATTTTCTAAAGGCATTCGACGATGCTTTAAACGACCCTGAGCTCGACTTCGATATCGCGCAGTGCAATCACCTGATCACGCGCTATCGCGCAGCTATTGCGAAGGCAGGCGCGCTATAGCTGCTTCTATCCATCGCCCCTGACCCAATTCCAGACGTCCAAACCGCCGTGCCCGCTTCCCAAAAGCAGCCGCCCGTTCATCTCGCCTCGAAGCGCCTTTAGGCGACCTTCGCGCGTTCGACGTTAGGCTTTCAATCGGGGAAATAAGATTTACCCCCATCGGCAGGATCGACACATGGCAGAACCCTTCTTCATAGCGGTACTCGACGACCGCCTCGCCGCCATCCGCGCAAAGGTCGAGGCGTTCGACTTGAGCCTTATGCCGGACGCGGGAAGCTGGCAGTCAGGCGTCGGCCTCGCCGATCTCAAGCGGCTCGTCGACTATTGGCTGGCGGACTACGACTGGCGCGCGCAGGAGCGGCGGCTCAATATGCTGCCGCAGTTTACGGCCGACGTGCAGGGGCAGCGCCTCCACTTCATTCATGCGCGGGGCGATGGCTCACGTCCCCCGCTCCTGCTGCTGCACGGCTGGCCGGGGTCGTTCCTCGAATTCGAGGCGCTGATCGCGCCGCTCGTCGCCGACGGTCACGACGTCGTTGTTCCCTCGCTCCCCGGCTACGCGTTTTCGGGCCGCCCCGTGTCCCCGATCGGACCGAAGCAGACCGCAGAACTCATGCACGGCCTGATGGTCGAGCTGTTCGGCACGCGACGCTATCTCGTGCAGGGCGGGGACTGGGGTTCTGCGATCGGTGGCTGGATGGCGCACGCGCATCCCGATGCGATCGCCGGACTCCATCTGAACATGGTGCTGCTCCAGGCCAAGGACGCGGTGCCGAAAAAGCCCGACGAGGTCGCCTGGGCCGCGAAACGCGCCAAGCTCGCCAAGGAAGAAACCGGCTATTCGCAGGAACAGGGCACGCGCCCGCAGACGCTAGGCGTGGCGATGTCGGACAGCCCGGTCGGCGTCGCGGCGTGGATCCTGGAGAAGTTCGGCGCATGGGCCGATGTGCCACGCGACGCACGCGGCCGCCCCGACCTGTGGCAGGCGTTCGACGAGGACCTGCTCCTTACCAACATCATGCTGTATCTGGTCGAGGGATCGTTCGTAACCTCGACCTGGATGTACCGTGGCCGCATGCTGGAGGATTCGGGCACTTTCCCCGCGGGAGCGCGGATTACCGTACCGACCGGAGTCGCGGCATTCCCCGACCCGGTCTTTCCGCCGCCGCCGCGCTCGCAGGCGCAAAAGACCTATGACATCGCCCAGTGGACCGAGATGCCCGCGGGCGGCCACTTCGCCGCGCTGGAGCAACCCGATCTTCTGCTCGCCGACATGCGCCGCTTCTTTGCGTCCAAATCGGTTTCCGATGACGCCCCGAAACGCTCGATCGCACTTCGCTCGGCTGGGATCATCGCTGCGACGCTGGCAGCGGCCGCGGTTTACACTCGGGTGGCGACCAAGCAGATCGAGCAGGACGTGCCCGCCGACGGCCGTTTCATCACCGTCGCGGGTGCACGGATCCACTATGTCGATCGCGGTGCAGGACCGCCGATCGTCCTGATCCACGGGTTGGGCGCGCAGCTCCGCAACTTCTCCTACGGTGTCGCCGATGCGCTGGCCGACGAGTACCGTGTCATCCTGGTCGACCGGCCCGGCTCGGGCTATTCGGTGCCGACCGGCGAGCAGCCCGGTATCCTAGGCCAGTCGGCGATCATCGCAGGGTTCATCGACACGCTCGCGCTCGATCGTCCGCCGCTGCTCGTCGGTCATTCGCTGGGCGGTGCGGTCGCCCTCGGCGTAGCCACGCACCGCCCTAGTTCGGTCGCCGGCCTCGCGCTGCTGGCGCCGATGACGCAGCCGCCTGGATCGATGCCCGTCCCGGTGGCAAACGCGATCGAAAGTAACCCTGGCGGGCGCGCGCTCTTCGCCAATCTGCTTGGCACGCCGATCAGCCGTGCGGCGTATGGCCTGCGCTGGGGTAAGATCTTCGCTCCCGATCCGGTCCCGGCCGATTTTGGCACGCGCGGTGGCGGCGCGCTTGGCGATCGCCCGGTTGCGGTCAATGCTGCGCTAGTTGAATTGGCCAGCGCCGACGTTGACCTTGCCGCGATCGTCAGTCGCTATGCCAAGCTGACGGTCCCGGTCGCGTTGCTCTATGGTCGTGATGACCAAGTGATCGCCCCCTCGATCGATGGCGAGCAGGCAGTAGCCGCAATTCCTGGCGCGACGCTGGAGATGACCGGCGGAGGCCATATGCTCCCAGTCGCGCATCCACAGGCCAGCGCCGCGTTCGTCCGCCGATGCGCCAAACACGTCTTGCAGTAGCGCCAAGGGGGTCAGGGGGCTCGGCGCCCGCTGACCCCCTCAGAGATCGTACCTTTCTGATCTGTCAGTGACCGGCGACCTGCCCACCGTCGACGTGGAGTATTTCGCCGGTCACGAAACTGGCATCCTCGAGGTACAGTACCGCGCCGACCACGTCCGCGACCGTGCCCATCCGACCGAGCGGGTGAAACGCGCCGAGCCCGGCGCGCGTCTCGGGAGGGTGCATCGGCGTTTCGGTGATGCCGGGCGACACCGCGTTGGCGCGTACGCCGCGGGAGGCATATTCGATCGCCAGGCTGCGCGTCGCCGCAGCCAGCCCGCCCTTGGTCAGCGACGCCAGCACCGAGGGGAATTCGACATTGGCGTGCTCCGCCAACGTCGTGACGATCTGCAGGATATGGCCACTGCCCTGCTCGACCATCAGCGGCAGCGCCGCCTGCGTCATGTGGAAGAAGCCGTCGAGATTGGTCTGCGTGATCTGGCGATACTGCTCCGCCGTGTAATCGGTAAAGCGCTCGCCGATAAAAACGCCGGCATTGTTGACGAGCGTATCTACTCGCCCGAACCGGTCGCGCGCGGCCATCACGACGCGCTTTGCTGTTTCGGGATCGGCAACGTCCCCCGCAACGGTGATCCAGTCGTCCGATTGCGACGCTGCGATCGATCGTGACACGCCGACGACACGCCAGCCGCGCGCGCGATACGCCTCTGCGATCCCCTCCCCCAAGCCTTGCGAGGCACCGGTGACGATAGCAACCTTAGGCGCGTCAGACATCGACAGCGCCGATCTGCGCGGGGAGGTTAACGGGGGTTGTCATTGCCGAATGGACTCCGAAAAGGATCGACAGCGCGTTACTGCGCTCTCGCGATGTCAGGACAGCGGGGGTTGGCCGTTGGACGCGGTCAGTCCGCCGTCGACCGGCAGGTTGACGCCCGTCACGAAGCGCGCATCGTCGCTCGCCAGGAACGCGATCGCACCGGCGATGTCGACGGGCTCGGCACCCCGTCCGATCGGGATCCGCTCCTCGAACTTGGCGATCAGGTCAGGTTGTTCCTTCATTCCCGCGGTCAGCGCGGTATAGGTCAGCGACGGGTTGACCGCATTGACGCGCACGCCGTTCCTGGCCTCGTCCATCGCCAGCGCGCGTGTGAAATTGCTCACCGCACCCTTGGCCGCGCAGTAGAAGCTATGGTTCCAGTCGCCGCCGAGCCCCGACACCGATGACACGTTGATGATGCAGCCCTTCGACGTGCGCAGATGTGCGATCGCCGCGCGGCTCATGTGGACGACGCCGTACAGGTCGGTCTCGATCACCTTGGTGAATTCGGCGAAGTCGCCTTCGTCCAGCTTGCCGAGATGATCGACGCCCGCGTCGTTGACAAGCACGTCGATCCGGCCGAAGCGGTCGATTGCCGCCTCGACCAGCGCCTCGCACGCGGCGCGGTCGGTGACGTCGGTTTCCCGCGTCTCGACGGTGCCGCCCAGTTCGGCTGCCAACTTGCCGAGCGCGCCCGTGTCGATGTCGCCCAGCACCAGCGTCGCGCCTTCCTCGGCAAAGCGACGCGCGGCCCCCTCGCCGATGCCCGAGGCGGCACCGGTGATTACGACGACCTTGTCGGCAAAGCGCGCCATCATGCGTTCTCCGCCTGCGACTCGTGCCTGCCCTCGCAGAACTCCTCGACGAGCTTTGCACAGAACGCAGGCAAGTCATCCGGGGTGCGGCTGGTGACGAGGCCCTGGTCGACGACGACCTCCTGATCGACCCAGGTCCCGCCCGCGTTGCGGATGTCGGTGGCGAGCGTCGGGTACGACGTGAGCGTACGACCGCGTACCTGATCGGCCTCGATCAAGGTCCACGGCGCGTGGCAGATCGCAGCGACCGGCTTTCCGGCGGCGAAGAAATCGCGGACGAACGCCACGATCTTGTCCGACGACCGCAGCGTATCCGCGCCGACGCACCCGCCCGGGATTACCAGGCCATGGAAGTCGGACGCCGATACGTCGTCGATCGCTTTGTCGATGGCGAACGTCTTGCCGGGATCGAGGTCGTTGTTGACCGTCTCCGCGTCGCCGGTTTTGAGGCTGATGACGGTCACTGCGCCGCCCGCCTGCTCGACCGCTGCCTTGGGCTGCGCGAACTCGGGTTCCTCGGTGCCGCGGGGTGCGATCAGGATCGCGATTGTCTTGCCTTGGAGCTTCATGGGTATCCTTTCGAAATCTGAATAAGCGTGAGCGGCGTCAGGCCGGAATATCGGCGATGGCCGCGGTGTTCGCGGCAGTGATGCCGGTCTCGCGGTGGCGGAAATCGCTGAGCGCGCGGTACACCTGCATGCGTGCGCGCATCACGCCGCCGAGCGGGCGGTGCGCTTCAAGCGCGTGCGCCGGGCGAAACGTCATGACCTCGTCGAAATAACGGACTCGATCCGGGCCATAGGCGGCCTGCCGCGGCAGACTGATCGTCGCGATCGTGCGGTATTCGCTGACCCGCGTCGGCCAGTCGACCGAGGTATCCTCGATCGGCTGCGTCTCGGCATCGGCCCAGAGTTGCGCGCGCAGTTCGAACACCGCGTCGTTGTCGTCGAAATACGCGATCGCGGCGTGACGGAAGCCATCCTCATCCTGATGCGGATCGAGCCGCCAATCGTCGAGCGCACGCTGCTCAGGCGCAACCGGAAACACGCCGAGTTTCGCGACATGACCGCCGTAGCGGATCGGGCACTGGCTGAAATAGGTCTCGACGAGCGGGTGGCTGAACGGATGGCCGTAAAAGTCCAGCGTCGGGCTCGGTTCGGCACCGACCGCGTTCAGGACCTTGTTGATGTTGCGCGCGATCGATGCGGCCGCGCTTTTGACACCTTCGGGCATCGGCACGGTCATGCCGATCTTCTTCGCCTGCGCTAGGAACCCGGCGGCGGTGCCGGCCGGAAACGTCGTACCGCTCGCCAGGACGAAATCCTGCGTCGGCGCGTCATGACCGGGCAGCTTGGCGCCTTCGACCCCGAAGACCTTGATCGCCATGCCACGGTGCGTCGATACGCGGTCTCCGAGCTTCTCGCCCGGCCCTTGCGCGAAGCGGACCGCGACGTCGAACGTCCCCGGGTTCGCGAACAGCCCTTGCGCCAGTTCGGGCGGCAAATCCGCGGCGACGACCATCGTTCCGATGACGCAGGCCGTGCTCTTTGCGTGGCTGGCGCGCACGGCATGGCCGTCGCGCTTCTCGACCGTCTCGCTCTCCTGCGTCATCCCCTTGATGATGCCGTCGATACTTTCCTGCTCGCCGGGCTCAGGCGTCTCGATGTCATCGCGATAGGGTAGATAGGGCATGGGAAGCTCCTGCTGGATCATGATGTTAACACCCGAATGCCCTGCGACGTTTCGGTACGGTTCCGTGCAGACCCGATCAGTCGAGCGCAGGCAGCGACCGTGGCTCGTGCATCGGGCAGCCGTTCAGCTGGCTGCGCAGATCCTGGATCACCGGATACACCGCACGGCGCGCGCGCATGACCGACCCGAGCGGTCGATGCGCCTCGACGCCGTGCCAGGGGCGGAACGCGGTCTGTTCGTTGAGCACGGTGACGCGCTCCTCGGACCAGCTCTTCTGCGGCTTCACCGTGATGGTCGCGACCGGGATGTAGGGATTGCCCTGCTCGGGCCACGGCGTCGCGGCGTCCTCGATCGGGTTCTCCTCGAGATCGCGGCAGAGCTGCGCGCGGAGAGTCCAGGCACCACCCTCGTTCGCGAAGATCGCCATCAGTTCTTCGCGGATCGAGTCGGGGCTCTTGCTCTCGTCGAGCTTCTGGTCGGTCAGCGCGCGAAAGTTGGGCGATTCCGGCACGATGTCGAACTTGGCGATATAGTCTCCGAACCTGAGCGGCGCCTGCGTACCATAGCGGTCACCGATCGGATTGGTGTCGGGATAGCCGCCAAAGCCCTTCAACAACGCGCTCTCGCCGCCGACCGCTTCCAACGCCTGCTCAATCGGGCGCAACACCTTCGACAGCGCTTCCTTCGCCCATTCCGCGCGATTGGTCGTCGCAGCGAGCAGCTTTGTGTTGCGCAGGAACCCGACCGGAGTCGGGTTCGAGAAGGCTACACCCGAAGCCATCAGGAAGTCCTGCGTCACCTCGTCCGCGGCGCCTGGTAGGCGTTCGCCATCGACGCCGATGATCTTGATCGAGAAGCCGCGCGGCAGGGAGACGCTGTCGCGGATCGGATCGCCGGGGATCGCCGACATGCGGATGATGACGGGGTAGCGACGCCCGCGCTCGAAAATGCCCTGCGCCTGCTCGTCGGCGAGATCATCGTGCACCACCATCTCGCCTTCGAGCAAGGCATGACTCTTGGCATGGACGCCGCGCTGGGCGTGACCGAGGTCCTCATGCGTCTTCTCGACGATGTAGCCGAACGTCTTGTTGAGACCGTCGATCGTCTCCTGCTCGTCGGGACCGATCGTCTCGACGTCGGGGCTATAGCGTATCGGGGTCTTCAACATGGGAAATCCTTGTGGTTTAGCGCGGTAACGCGCGGTTCGCGCTTTTGGGGCGTCGGTATTCCGGAACGGTCAGGCGTTGGCCGCTGCCTTTGCGCCGGCCGCGGTCGCGACGCCGAAGACGAGGTGGACGATCGTGTGCGTACCGATCGTCGCCGCGTCCGCCTGCCATTCGGGTTTCTTGAGCCCCAGCAGAGGCCCGGTGATCCAGTGCATCGCGACGTAAAACCCTAGGCCGAACACGATACCCGACGGCACTACGCCTGCATCCTCGTCCACCGTCAGGGCATAAACTGCGCCGGCTGCCGCGGAGAGCAGGAGGTGGCTACCTTGGACGACAGCTTGTTCGGTTACATCCGGCAGGTCGCTCGACGGTACGGAGCGGACGCCGAGTCGCCGCGCACCGGCCCGTTCGAGATCGGTGAGTTCGGACGGCGTGCCGCTCTTCTTCTCGCCCGCCATCATCATAGCGGTGATGCATAGCCCGGCCACCAACCCGCCGGCGATCGCGCCGGCCATCCGCCTGCCGTTCACGCGCGCTTTCCCTCTTCCTGGGGATCGTCGGGCAGACCTTCCTCGCGACCGGGGACCGACATGTCGTAGGCGTTGAGCAGCAGCGACACGAGGCAATAGCCACCGACCAGATAGACCAGCTCGGCCGTCCGGTCCTCGCCGAACGCGCGCACGGCACGGTTATAGGTCGAGGCCGGCAGCTGCCGTCCGCCCGCCAACGTGACCGCGACGTCGTAGGCGGCCTGTTCCTCTTCGGTCAGGTCGGCGGGACGCTGGCCGGCGGCGATCGTCGCGACCTTCTCGGGGGACAGACCCGCCGCCTCGCCGACTCGCTCGTGCGCGTAAAGTTCGTAGCGCGAGTTGAAGACCGCGCCGGTCGCCAGGACCGCGACCTCGTGCGCCGCCTTGGGCAGCGTCGCGTTGTCGATCAGCGCCTTGGTATACGTCCAGGCGGCGCGACCGAACGCGGGAAAGCGTAGCATCGGCGCGAACGGCCCGACCAACGCACCATCCGCCCGATGCGAGACGAAGCCCTTGAGATGCTCGGTGATGTAAGCGTCCATCTCGTCGTGAAGCGGACGCAGATCCGCGGGCATGGCCGCGGGCGGATAAGGTGGGGTACGCATCGCTGGCTCTCCGTTGTCAGACCGCGCCGGCCGGATGCCGGTCACGCAATGATCGACGGGGCGGCACCAGCCACCCCGTCGAACTGATTAGCGGCGGGGCGCCCCTGCGAACGCTGCCTTCAGGCGCGCGACCGCCAGTTCGTTGGCGTCCTTGGCACCGCGAACGACCTTCGCCATGCCGAAGAACTCATGCGTCACGCCGGGGAAGGTCTTCTGCTCGACCTTCACGCCCGCGGTGCGCATCGCCGCGGCCAGCGTCTCGCCGTCCGAGCGCAGCGGATCGATCTGCGCATTAATGATCGTCGTCGGCGGCAGGCCGCGCAGGTTGGCGGCAACAACGTTCAGCCGCGGATCCTGCGCATCGGCGGCGCTGGTCTGGTAATAATAGCCGAACCACTTCAGCATCGCGGCGTTCAACGGCTTGGCGTTCGCCGAGTCCTTGCGCGACGGCAGCGTCATGCTGCTGTTGGCGATCGGATAGACCGAGACGATGTACCGCGGCAGCGTCAGGCGATTGTCGCGTGCGTAGATCGCCGTCGCGACCGCCAGATTGCCACCTGCGCTCTCGCCCGCCACCGCGATCTTCGCAGGATCGCCGCCCCAGCTCGCCGCATTCTGCAACGTCCAGCGATACGCCACCGCGGCGTCGTCATGCTGCGCGGGGAACTTGAACTCGGGCGCATGGCGGTACTCGACCGACACGACGATCGCGTTAAGCGCCTTGGCCATCGCGCGTGGTGCCGAATCATACGTGTTCACGTCCGCGATGACCCAGCCGCCGCCGTGATAATAGACTACGACCGGCATCGGCTTGCCATTCGCGGGCGCTGCCGCGGGCTTGTAGATCCGCGCGAACTGCTGGGCGTCCGAGCCATACGGCACGTCCTGCGTCGTTACCGAAGCGTCGGGCGCGGTTGAAATGCCCTGCTGAGCCATCGCCGCCTTGGCGCCATCGGCGGCCGAAGGCTGCATCCGCGCTTGCGCCGGGGTCAGCGTCTCGATCGGCTTGCCGCCGAGACCCGCGAGCGCGTCGAGCACCTTCTGCATGTCGGGCGCCGCCTTGGGGGGCTGCGTCGCGCTTTCCGGCGGAGCGGCGGGTGGCGGTGCGCTAGGCGAGCGGGCCGATTGCGCGAGCACGCTGGCCGATGCCGTCAGCAGCGCCGCCGCGAAAAGGCTGCGCGCGACGGGGCGTTTCGATATGGAAACCATGTGATCCTCCTGTTTGATCGCTCATGAACAAAGCAGAATGGCCAACGTTGCTGTACGGAACCGTGCAAAGTCCGCCGGTTAGAAGGAGAATTGGGTGTCGACGATCGTTTCAATCACCGGCGCAACGCCTCGCGCAGCGGTCGATCGCGATGAAGCTCCTGTCGAAAGAATGGTCGGCAATCGTCTGCTAGCCAGCCTCTCCCCGGAAGATTTCGGCTTGCTGGCGCCGCATCTCGAGCCGGTATCGTTCGCGGTCGGGGATTTCATCACGCGAGCCGGCGATCCGATCTACAGCGTGTGCTTTCTCGAACAGGGCATTGCAGGCGTACTCGACTCGCTCGATGACGATCGTCGCTATGCGGTCGGTCTGGTCGGCGCGGAGGGCTTCATCGGCTGGCCGCTGGTGATGGGCGACGATCGCTCCCCCTACGACGTCACCATGCGCGCCGAGCGCGGCCAGGCGCTGCGCATGCCCGCTAAGGCGTTGCTGGCAGCCGTGGACCAAAGCCCTCCGTTGCGCATGACACTGCTCCGCTTCGCGCACGTGTTCATGCTGCAGATGGGCCGGACCGTCGTGTCATCGCTGGCGCATTCGATCGAGCGCCGCATGGCCCGGTGGATCCTGCTCTACCACGACCGTGTCCAGGCCGACGAGATCTGCATGACGCATGAGGAGTTCCGTCTGATGCTCGGCGTTCGCCGTAGCAGCGTTACGGACGCACTTCACCGGCTAGAAGAGGAGCATGCGATCCGGGCAGTCCGGGCCAAGGTTCTGGTCCACGATCGGACAAAGCTTATGGCCCTGGCGGGCGATACATATGGCCAACCAGAGCAGGACTATGCCCGCCTCCTACAGATGGACCGGAACCGCTAAGGCCTCGCGCTAGGTGACCCACTTCCAGTCATTTCGCAGCCGGAATGCGCGTCCCAACTTCAGACATTCGTTCATTTCAATGAATTGCGACTGCCGGAGCTGTAGTTCCGAGGAAGCTACCCGCGGACGTGTTGAACCGTTTGAGATGAATAGACGGCAAGGCTCATCTGCCTGATGTCCTAGCAATAGCGCAGACAGCCGCCGCCTTGCGACATAAGCGATTTATACCAACTGGGCGCTCATCAGGAACCTTGCGCGGCTCGCGGCGGACTTCAGCTTGAGCGCCTGGGCTTCGCGCTGTTCGGTCGCATCCAGCATCGCCTCTAACAAGCGACTGAAATGCTGGCGCATCGCCGCGCGCGCTGCGACAGAGTCCCGTCGCCGCAAGGCGTCTACGATCGCAGCATGCTCCCGGTGACGTACGCTTGCGTCATGATGGCACACCGATTTGTGCGTATCGCGGACATCCTGAATTTCGGTCCGCATGCGCCATAAAGTCTCCACCGTGTGCGTGATCGCCCGGTTGCCCGATGCCGAGGCTATGGTCAGATGGAACGCACGGTCGATTTCGGTGATGCGATCATCATCCGCACCTTCCTCGGCCATGTCCTTCAACAACGCGTCCAGCACTTCGATCTGGTCGTCGGAGATGATCGGCGCCGCCAAAGCCGCCGCCTCGGACTCGAACAGCGAGCGTGCCTCGGTCAATTCGAACGCGCTGACCGCAGGAAGCTCGCCGGGCTTTGCCGCCGGCGTATCCGACACGTAAACGCCCGATCCGGTCTTGATGCGGATGACGCCGGTCGCCTGCAGCGCAATCTCCGCTTCGCGGATCGTGACGCGACTGACGTCGAATTGCTCGGCGAGTTCGCGTTCGCCAGGAAGACGCGTACCTGGCGGGAAAACGCCCTCCGCGATCATCCCCGCAATGCGATCCGCAACTTCCTGAAACAGACGACGCTCGGCCATGGCGCTGCAAAATCCTTTAATCCTTCGGTTGTCCTACCAATTTCACACGCCAATGAAAAGCCGCCAGTCGCCGGGCCTAAGCGCCCCTCAAAGTCGGACGCGCACCCCTACAAAATATTTGGCGCCGTAATAGTGATACTGGCGACTGCTTCCCTCGACCGGCATGTCGGTCACCTTGGGCTCGTTCAACACGTTCAGCGCTTCCAGCCTCAAGGAGACATTGCGATTGATGTTGTAGGAGGCACGCAGATCGAGCGTATCGGAACCCCGGACATATCGAAGTTGCGAATTGCCACCGACGAAATCCTGATAATATTTCGATCGGTAATTGTAGATGCCCTGGAGCGAAACCGGACCCAGCTGATAATAGAGCTGGCCCGAGACGACATGTTTGGAATAGCCGCTGAGATTTGCAGGAGGAACGATCCCGGGCGTGACGACCCCGGTCGACGGATCAGTTACGTCACCCAGACGGATATCGTAATTCTTGAAATTCGAATCCGAGTAATTGTAGCTCACCTTACCGCCCAGGCCATCGAACGGTTTGGGCAGCCACGAAAATCGATTGGAAAGCGTCACTTCCAGTCCATAGACGCGGCTTTTCTCGTCGCTGTTCTGACGTTGCGTCACCGGCACGGTCACCGTTTGCCCGTCGATCTCGAACTCTTCATCTATCGTCACCGGCACAAAGCCGCCCGCGAATTGCTTGTAGTAGACCGTCCCCGAGACGATCGTGTCGCGGTTCGGATACCATTCGAGCGCCACATCGCCGTTCCACGACATGATCGGTTTCAACCGCGGGCTGCCGTTGGCGATTATCTGGCCGAGCGCATCCTCGATCGACCCGAACCCCGTGCCATCTTCGAGCCGCACGGTCCGCCCGCCTGCTAGATCGCTCGGCGCTGGTCGCGACATCGCACGGTACGCCGCAAGGCGCAGTATGACGTCGCTCGCCAGGTCGAAATTGGCGTTGACGCTGGGCAATGCGCGGAAATAGCTGTTCTTGATCGACACCTCGTCGAACGCACCGGTGCCGACAAGCGAGATCGAACCATCGGCGCCCGTCACGACGTCAAGGCCGCTTCGCAATCCGACGGACATTAGCCTCGTATCGACGAGGCGGACGCCGAAATTGCCGCGGACCGGCAGGTCGCCGAGATTACCCTTGTACGATCCCATCAAATATCCCGACCAAACCGTTTCCTTCACATCCGCATTGGCGACCGAGCGAGTGTCCGCATTGCCGCCCGGATCTTCGGTGCCGAGATAATTCTGAAATTGGCAAAGCGTATCGAATGTAGCCCAACTGGTGATGGACTGCGTCGGCGCATCGGAAAGGAAGCCTTGTTGCGGGAAGGCCGTACGGCATTTTTCGCTGACGGCACGATCCACTGTGCGATCATCCTGCAGCGTTTCGACCAGATCGTCATAGGCGGTATAGCGCCGATGCGAATAGCGGGCACCTGCGTTGATCCGGCTTAGAAATCCGTCGAACGTGTACGCGACGTCGAAACGGCCGGCGAGGATTTCGTCAGTCTTGTACTCGTCCGCGCGACGAATGCGGGCGTCGTCGCTGAACAGCTTCCAGTCGTTCACGTTGAACCGTGGATCGAGCGTGACGGTGGGGGCGAACCCGTTCCGCGCGTCATAGATGTACGGCACACGCTGGTTGTTCAGCGGCGTCCGTACGCCGTTGACGTCCAGCGGATCGGTCCGCAGGCGCACGCTACGTTCGAGCGTCCGCCGTTCCGTGCGCGAATAGGAGGCATCCGCCGTGATCGTCAGCCGGTCAGTAGGTGTCCAGGCGATATTGCCGCCCCCGCCGATATATTTCTCGTCGCGCGTCAGCAGGTTGCCGGTCGACTCCACGGAGGTCATGCCCTCGGCATAGAGCAGGCGATGTTGGTCGTCATACTGGACGTTCTTCAAGCCGTAGCGCGTCTCGGACAGGGTCAGATCATGACGGTCCTCGCTGTAATCCCGCTTCGAATACTGGAAATCCAAGTTGATATCGAGCGTATCGGAGGGCTGCCACTGGAGCGAACCGATGAAGGCGTTGCGCTTATCCTTCTCCGTGATCTGTCGGAAAATCGTCGAGTTCGGCGTAAGATAGAACGGTGTTCCCCCAGCCCCCTGCTCGCGGGTCACCTCAGAGCAGTTGCCTGCCGCAACGACGACTTTGGGGTTGCACGCGCCCCATGTACTGCTGCCGGCGTAGGTCTCCTCGGGATTGTTCACCGAGTTGCGCTGGAAGCCGAGTGCGATGCCGACCCTGCCGAGTGAGCCGAGATCATATTGATCGATGTAACTTGCGGTACCACGCCAGCCCCAAGCGCTCTCGCCGCGAATACGGTCCTGATAGGGGTTGTAGTTAGCCTTTGCCTCGACTTGCAGCGCGCGTTTGCCATAGTCGAGCGGCCGGATCGTCTGGAGTTCGATCGAACCGGCGACGCCGCCTTCAAGCAGGTTCGCCTGCTGCGATTTGTAGATCTTGATGCCGTTGACCAGTTCGGACGGGAACTGGTTGAAATTCACCGCGCGGTCGCCGCTGCCGTTCGTCGCTTCACGTCCGTTGAACGTCGTGTTGCTCAGGAAGCTACCAAGCCCTCGCAGCGAGATTTCGGACGCGCCGCCCTTCTCGCGGTGCGTCGTCGCGCCGGTGATCGTCTGGATCGCCTCGCCGATCGACAAGGCCGGCAGGTCGCCGATATCCTGCGCCGATAGCGCATCGACGATCGCAGTCTCGTTGCGCTTCACGTTGATCGAGTTCTGCAATGTCTGCCGAATGCCGGTCACGACTATGTCGGCATCGCTCGAGGGTGCGGATGGCGGAACAGCGGGGTCGGCTGTCGCGCTATCAGATTCAGCGGGTGCAGGAACCGATGGGACTGCCGACTGCGGATCCGGCGCAGGTGTCTGCGCGCCCGGAAGCACTTGTCCAACCGCAGGCGTACCGACGACGAGTACCGCTAGTGCGGCGCCTGCCAACAGGGCGGCCCGCCGCTTGCGCGCGGCTGCGGCCTTAATGGTGCGTGACGATATCCTCACCCTCGACTCCTATTTTGATTTGCCGATCAATGCCGAGTCATCAGGCACTGTGTCAATGAGGTTCGATAAATATGTGGATACCAGTTTGTCATACCTATAGAGCAGTCCTCTACTAGGAGATCGGATGTGATGAAGCCCGAACGGTATTTACCCGCGGACATCGTGTGTTTTGGCGAAGTGCTGATGCGACTTACCGCCCCCGTCGGGTCGCTACTGGCTCAGGCGGATACGCTCGGCGTGCGGATCGGAGGGGCGGAGGCCAATGTCGCGGTCGCCCTGGCTGCGCTCGAGTGGCGCAGCGCGGTTGCAAGCGTCGTGCCGAGCGGACCGCTGGGCAGGCGCGCGCGGACGTTTCTCCGTGGCGCCGGCGTGGACACGACGCGGATCGCCGAAGCGCCGGGGCGGCTCGGGCTGTATTTCTTGACGCAAGGAGCGTCGTTACGCGCGAGCGACGTAACCTACGACCGTGCCGGCAGCGCGTTCGCCACGACAGATTGGCGCGCCCTCGACTGGGATGCGATGCTGGACGGCGCCCGCTGGTTGCACGTCTCGGGCATCACGCCTGCACTCGGCCCAGAGATGGCCGACGCGACGATGACAGCGATGCGGACAGCGCGCGCTCGCGGCATGCGGATATCTTTCGACGCGAACTACCGCGCTCGCCTGTGGGAAAGTTGGGACAGCGATCCCCGCGCCATCCTGCGCGAACTCGTGGCACACGCCGATCTGTTCTTTGCCAATCACCGCGACATGGCGCTGCTGCTGGATGCGCCGTTTTCAGGCGATGGGCCCGAACGGCGCCGCGAAGCGGCCGAGGCCGCCTTCGCCGCCTTCCCCAATCTCTACTGGATCGCATCCACCGCGCGCGTCATCGCGCATGTCGACTGCCACCGGATCACCGCCCGGCTCGATACCCCGTCGGACTCCTGGCAGACGCGCGAAGTCGAAGTGGCGGGGATCGTCGATCGGATCGGTGCAGGCGATGCCTTTGCGGCGGGTGTCCTGCACGGACTGATGGGGAACGATGACGAGGACGGTCGAGAAGCCCTGGCGATTGAATACGGCCTCGCACTGACCTGCCTCAAGCACAGCCTCGCCGGCGATGCCGCGCTGTTCGACCAGCACGACATCGACATGTATCTGGCGGGCGGCCTCGACGTCCGCAGATAGGCGCCTCAGGGCACCATCTGACCTTGCAAGGCAGGCACCGCCGCTGCCAGATCCTGCGTCACCATCCGGGCGAAGACCTGGGCGCCGGCCGCCCCGACATGCGTGTGATCGAACTTCAGCCCGAACTGGCCACGTGGACCGTTGGGCTTGGCGGGCGCCTCGGGCAGTTTCGCCTCCTCCGCCGTCCGCGCCTTGAGCGTGGTGCCTGACTGTGCCGCCGCCAGTTCGGCCGGCAGTGGTTCGGCCATCGCGAGCTTCGCCGCATCCACCGCGCCGAGTTGCTGCACGAGCGCGGCGCTATGCGCGTTGAGATCGACCAGAGGCACCTTCATCGCCGTCGCCACTTTCCGCACCTCGTCGGACCATTCCGCCAACGTATTCTGCAACCTGCCGTCCTTGAAGTCGCGTCGCGTCAACGGCGTCACCAGCACCGGGATGGCCCCCGCCCCCCGAACCTCCTCGACATAGCGCTTCAGGTTCGCGGGGAACTCCGTCGTCCGGTCGGTCCACCGTTCCGATTTTTCCGACTGGTCGTTGTGCGCGAACTGGATCAGCACATAGGTCGCCTTGTAGCCGCGCACCTTCGCCTCATCGAGCGCGATCGCCCACGACCCTTCCGCGCGATAGCTGCGCGTGCTGCGACCGCCCCGCCCCAGGTTGAGGCAGGCGATCGACGATTTCACATGGCTTGCGCAGAACGCGGACGCCCAGCCGCTGCCAGGCGCCATCGTCGAGTCCCCCACCAGGATAATCTTGTACGCCTGGATCAGCGGCGCGTCGGTACGCGGCTTGGGCACGCCTTGCGCCCAAGCTCCACTAGCCAGTGAAAGCGCTGCGAACGTTACGGCCGTCTTGCGCATCATTCCTCTCCCTTTCTTGCGGACGTCCGGTCTTACGAGAAGAACAACCCGCCATTGATATCGACGTTCGTGCCGGTCAGGAACGACGCGTCGTCGGACGCCAGGAACGCGACCGCGGAGGCGACTTCGTCCGGATGCCCCTCGCGCCGCAACGGGGTGT
Organism: Sphingomonas sp. Leaf34; assembly: GCF_001421805.1. Lineage (GTDB taxonomy): Bacteria > Pseudomonadota > Alphaproteobacteria > Sphingomonadales > Sphingomonadaceae > Sphingomonas. The sequence goes on from NZ_LMLC01000002.1 coordinate 639,531, forward strand.
TGCCAGCGGTCGCCTTGCGCCCCTCAGGCTTGGAGAAGATATCGTGGAAGCTGGTGCCGATAAGACCCGGGCACAGCGCGTTCACCCGGATACCCTGCGGGCCCAGCTCCTTCGCCAGACCGCGCGTCAGCGACATCAGCGCACCCTTCGACGTCGCATAAATCGTTGCGCCCGGCCCCCCGCCATCGCGTCCGGCGAGCGAGGCGATGTTGACGATCGACCCACCGCTCGGGATGTACGGCAGCGCCGCCTTGGTCACCAGGAATGCCGATTTCAGGTTCAGGTCCATGACCGTGTCGAAGAACGCCTCGTCCATCTCGGCAATGGTTTTCCGCGCGATCATCCCACCGGCGAGGTTGACGACAATGTCGATCGTCCCGCCGAATGCCGCCACCGTCGCCTCGACCATCGCCGTGACCTCGGCCGCCTTCGTCACGTCCGCCCGGAACAGCACGGCCGTGCCGCCCGCGGCGGTAATCTCGTCGACGGTCGCCTGTGCTGCGGCCTCGTCGCTGCGATAGTTGACGAGGACCTTGGCGCCTTCGCTGGCGAGCCGCAGCGAGACCGACTTGCCGATATCGCGCCCGCCACCCGTGACGATGGCCGTTTTGTTCGTGAACCTCATGGACGTAACCCTTTGTGCTTGGTGGTGATGCCGCCCTCGGGTGCGACTGGAGCGTGCGAGCCGCCCAGCAGCCAGAGGGCGGCGATGGAAACCGGAACGATCGCCGCGCTGAGCGCGAAGATCGGTGCGTAGCTTTGCGCGGTCATGCTCGGCACAAGCCAAGTCGTGATCAGCGTGCCGGCAACCGCTGCGGTGCCGCTGATCCCGGCAAGACTGCCGACCGCACCGCCGGCGAAATAGTCGCTCGGCAGCGTCTGGATGTTGTTGATGGCCACCTGGAAACCGAACAGGACGACGGCGATCAGCAGCACGGCGGCCAGCGGCGTCGCCGCGCCCATCGTCAGCAGCAGCGCCGGCAGCATGATCGCCCCGCCCCCGGTGATGACCACCTTACGCGCACGCAGCACCGGCCAGCCCGCCTGAATCAGACGCCCCGACAGCCAGCCGCCGCTCAGGCTGCCGAGCATCGCGCCGACATAGGGCACCCAGGCGAACAGCCCGATCTGCTTGACGTCGAACCCGAACGTCTCCGCGAGATAGATCGGCAGCCACGAGACGAACAGCCACCAGACCGGATCGAGGAAGAAGCGGCTGACGATGATCGCCCAGCTCTGGCGATGCCGCAGCAGCCCGCGCATCGTCGGCGCGTAACCGGTCGACGCCGCGGCGCCGTCCTCGTGCGCGCCGTTGATATGCGCCCGTTCGGCCTCAGTCAGCCAGGGATGCGCGTCGGGATCGCCGCGGTACAGCCACAGCCACGGCAACAGCCAGAGGAAGCCGAGGATACCGACCATGAGGAACGTGGCGCGCCAGCCGATCTGGACATAGAGCAATGCCACGAGCGGCGCCGAGATGATCGCGCCGATCGCCGCGCCGGAATTGAAGATGCCTTGTGCCAGTGCGCGTTCGCGCGGCGGAAACCACGTCGCGTTCGCCTTCACCGCGCCGGGCCAATTGCCCGCCTCGCTCGTCCCCAGCGTGACGCGCAGCACCGCCAGCATTCCGAGCGAGCGGACGGCCGCGTGCAAGGCGATCGACAGCGACCACACCGCGATCGACACCACGAAGCCGAGCCGCGTGCCGATCACGTCGAGAATGCGCCCGAACAGCGACTGCCCGACCGCATAGGCCAGCATGAACACCGTCACGAGCAGCGCGTAATCGGCCTTGTCCGCACCGATGTCCTTCGACACTGCGGGCCACATCACCGCCAGCGCGTTGCGATCGATATAGTTGATGACGGTCGCCAGCCCGATCAGCCCGATCACGCACCACCGCAGCCCCTGGATTTTCCGCCCCGGCCCGTCGACCTGAGGAGTCTTCGACGTCGCGACCATGTTATTTCACCGCCTTGGGCGTGTCGAAGCGTGCGAACGGCCCCTTCCAGCTGACCGCCCGCCCCTCGATCGCGACGCTGTGTGCGGCCGCCGGATCGGCGTTCTCGGCGATGCCGAGCGTGACGGCGCCGCCGTTACCGAGATCGAGCACCACGACATCGCCGTCTTTGCCGCGGACATGGTGCAGGGCAACGATCCGTGACTTCGCGCCCACCGTCGTTTCGGCGGATGGATCATAGGCGCCATGCGGCTCGAGTACGCCGACGAAGTCCGTCGTGGTCGCGCCCGTCACGCGCTGGATCAGCATCGGCTCGCGACGCAGGTTGAACCGCGGATCGTTGGCGCCGCTCTCGCCGAGGATCATCGTCGCTCCCTGCGGAGGCAGCACGCGATAGGTGTAGAACCGGCCACCCTTGAGCCATGTGACATTCGCGTTGGTCGGATCTGGCGTACCGACGGCATCGACCCAGATGTGCTGATACCCGTTCGCCGTCCCAAGCACCGGCCGCGCCTTGCCGTTCGACTGCACCGGGAATCCGACGTCGGTGATATGGCCGCTATAATGCAACGGCAGGTCATAGGTGGCCGGCGTGCCGCCGGCCGCATGGAGCAGGTCGACCACCACCGGCGTCGCACCGCCGGGGATCGGCAGTTGCACCAGCGTCCGGCGGAAGACGACGCCGGGATAGGCACCGGTCATTTCCGCGATGCTGACCTTGGTCGCGCCGTCGCCGGAGAAATAGATCTGCTTCGGCGCCAGCGTCTGGCCGACCTTCCACTTGCCGCCGAAATGACTGGCTTGGTCGACCACCAAGGTGTTGTGCGCGACGGTCTGCTTTGCCCAGCTCTCGTTTTCCTTGAGGTATCGCCCGCCGTCCTTGCTCTCGACGTTCAGGAAGCGCGCGGCGCCGTAATCGGTCACGACCGCGTTGCCATTTTCGTAGAACAGCCAGTTCAGCTTGTCGAAATGGCCATGCCCGAGGCCCATCGCGGTGTTTTTCGCGACCACCACTTCGTCTCGGTCGCCGGGTCCGGCACGCATGACCGCGATGCCGCCCTGCTTGCCGTCGGGTCCGTCGCTGAATAGCTGCGAGGTATAGACGAACGGCCGGGCCTTGCCTGCCGCCAGATCCTGCGACACGAGCAGTCCGTCGGGGGTCAGCACGGTCTGCCCCTGCCACTGCGCGATCGACAGGAACGTCGGGTCCCTGGTCACGCCATACCCGATCGCCACCGCCTGATAGAGCTCGTCGGTTTTCAGGCTCTTGTCCGGCATCGCGTCGTTCAGCGGAAAGAAATAGCCGTCATAGGTCAATTGGATCGATGTACGGATCGCCTTCACCAGCACGCCGTCGCGGTGCGCGAAGATGCGCTGGCCAGGATCGTTGGTCTCGATCGCCTTGGCGAACAGCACGAACGGCAGCATCGCATAGCGCTGGTAATAGGGCCCTTCGGTGTAATAGCCGGCGGGCGAGAACAGCTGGTCGACCTGCGCGATGAAGCCCGATTTGCCGCTGAGGTCCGATCCCTTCAGCGCCTTGTCGACCAGCGCCCGGTCGCGCAGCACGTACCCGGTCATACCGACCGCCGCGACCGCCCAGGTGGCGTGGTTGTGGATCAGGTTGAAGATCTTCGGCTGGCCCTCCGAGAGGAACGTCGCCATGCGCCGGAACACATTATCGTCGATCGTCTTGCGGTCCGCTGCCGACAGCGTGTCGCGGATCGCATCATAGCCCTGCACCGCATAGACCAGCCAGACGCTGTCATTGAGGCTTTGCCAGAACAGCCGCCCCGCCGCCTCGTTCGCGGCCGCCGGATGCGCCCCGAGCGTTGGATATAGCCGGGCATATTCGAGCAGCATGCGCCGCGCGTAATCGGCGTAGATGCGGTCCCCGGTGATCCGGTACAGGATCCCAGCCCCATAGAGCGCGATGTAGTTGCGCTTGTGCTGCTCGTGGGTCGCCCCGCCGCCGGGGTCCTTGGGCACCGGAACGTTGATCCCCGCCTTGATCGCGGCATCGACCGTGCGGCGAACCCGGCGCAGCTCTTCGCCGAACAGCGGAGACTTGGCGCCCGATCCGGTCATGGTCGCCATCGCGGCAGGCTTGAATAGTACGGGCGCAGCGACCGGATCGGGGGCGACCACCGACTGTGCAGAGGCCATCGATGCGACGATGGCGAGGCCGGCGGCCATACTGGGGAAAAGGCGCGATACGCGCATTACTGGGATCCTCTCACGGTGTTTTCGGCGATCAGGGCTCGTGGCGGCCCCTTGTGGAAAAGTTCGCGGACGACGGGCGTCGCGGTGTCGACGAAGACGTTGTCGGCGATCCGGGTCAGCGGCGACCCGACGCTATGCGCCGCGACGATTCCACCGCTGCGCGCGAACCGGTTGTCGCTGATGTCCGTCTCCTGCACGCCCGACAGCAGGATCGATCCCGCCGGCTTGCCGCTGTTCGTGATGGTCGACCCCGTCAGCCGAAAATGGGGACCATAGGTGCTCTCGTCGGCACCCCCGCGGAACACGTCTGCGATCGTCCCGACGCGCGTGAACCGGGAGTTGTCGATCAGCACATGCTCGGCGCTGTAAAGGCCCTTGGCGCCGTGCTCGGCATGGGCCGCGATCACGGCGCCGGATACGTCCGCGAAGTCGCTGCCGCGGATAGCGATCCGGTCGGCTAGCGACGCCTCGGCAGTCGCGACGACATCGAAACCAAGTGTCTGCGCCATGCCGGAAAAGCCGCTGTCGTCGATCTCGATCGCATAATTGGACAGCATCGGCGCGGCACGGATGACCGCATTGCCAGACAAGTTCGGGGTCGCGGCACCGGAGACGGCAAGATGGTCGAGCCGCAACCTGCCTCCGTCGCGGACGACGAACAGCGCTGCCGGCGTGTAGCTGATCACCGCCGTGCGGCCGACCGGCCCGGCAAGCGTCAACGTCCGATCCACCACCAGCGGCGCGGTGAGCCGATAGCGTCCGGGCGACAGCGCGATCGTGTCACCGGTCTCGGCCGTCGCCACCGCCTTGGCCAGCTCGACGGCGTTACGCACCACGGGCCGCACGTGCCCGCTCCCGAACGCGACCACCATGCTCGCCGGCTTTGGGTACCAAGCCACGCCCACATCAGACTTCACGATGGGTTTCAGCCCGCGCGACGCACCAAGTTCGGCAAAGGTCTTGTCGGTCGGATACAGCAGGCCATTGGCGGCACGCGCGAGGTTTACCGCCCTACCATCGATCGGAAGCGCCAGCGAACCCGTCGTCGTGCGGACATTCCCCTCGAACCGAATACCGGCGATGGACGCCTCCGCGCGAAAAGGATCGGCCCCGCCGGTATTGACGATGAGGTTGTCAGTGAACCGCGTCGCCATCGGCGCCACAGATCGCTCGTCGCTCGCGCCTGCGCCAAACGTGATCCGCGAACCATCGATGACGCTGTTGCGCTCGATCAGCGCGTCGCTGACGGGTACGTAGCGGTTGATCGGCGAGTTCGGTACGCCGTTCATCACCGTGACCGCGCTGGTGAACTCGGTTCCGGCGAGCCCCTCCATGTAATTACCCCGGACAATCTGGCCGCGATTAATCACGCGTACGCCGCCGGTATGTTCGATGCCGCCGCCAAGAAAGACGTTGTCCTCGACCAGATTGCCGTCGCCGTGGCGCAAGACCACCGAACCCTGCGACTGGAGGAACACGTTACGCCGGACGATGTTGCCACCCGACTTTACCGAGACGATCTCGACCTCCCCGTCGCAGCGCTCGAAGACATTGTCTTCGACGATGGTATGCGAGGCGCTTGCCGATTCCGTGCTCGTACCGATGCGGATCGTCTCGCCGCCGTTCGATCCCAGCACGGGTCGCGGTCCGAAATAGTTATGGTCGATCCGGTGACGATTATCGAGCGGCCGCGCAGCATCGCGTACCACGACCATCATCGCCCCGCCGTTCTCCTTGCCCTCGAAGTGCGCGTGATCAACGCGGTTATCGCGGCCGTATAGTGCAACCCAATGGTCCTCCTTGCGGCGATCGGGCTGATTGAACCGATCGACGACGACATCGGTCAGCCGGGAATGTTCCGCCCATTCCTTGGAGCCGTTGCGGAAAGCGATCACCTCACCGTTCGGTGCATAGCCATCTCGGAATACCAAGCCCGACACGACCATATGATGGCCGGCGATCTTAAGGCTCGAGCGGCCTGTGATAACAACTTTGCCAGGATGTTCGGCGCGCAATGTGATGGGATGTCCTGCAGTCCCCCGTCCCGCCATCACGATGGCGATATCGGACCAAGTACCATTCGCCATGAGTATCGTGTCGCCGGGCTTCGCATTGCGAATAGCGGCAGCGAGGGACCCTGCGGCGTTGGCCGTTACGATCTTGGCGTTAACGCTGATCGGGGCCGCCGCGGCAGTCACGATCGCCAACAGCACCCCACAACCTCTCATTCCCGCTCCCATCGTAATTGCCTGACGGCTAATTGATCATGAGCATACCTATTTACAAACCAGAATCAAACCCCTGTCTATACCAGTTAGCTTATCGGGTTTGCGACGTTTGCACTGAATGCTGCCAATTGGGGCTTTGAGGACCGAAGCGGACAGAAGGTAGATCGTCCGTCGCGGCCGGACGATCACCGTTCGATGCCGTCGCTGTGAACGCACCAAGGCTTGAGTAAGCCATCAAAGCGAGCGGAGGGCCATACGTGCATCAGCCGATGTCAACGTCGTGTTAGATGGTGAAGGAAGCATCCCTAACACTTTGAGGGGTGCCAAAGCACGGCATCTGCTTCCAGACCCAAAAGCAGACGCTCAGAGCATCGGGACAGCTCCCCAACTCCGGCCGCTTGTTCATGTCCAATCCCAGAGTGAAGTTAGGACGGCAAGCCCCTCCCTTTGACCGCTAAGCTTTCTCAAAAAAGATCGAATTTCGGGAATTAACCGCCACGTCGTATTGTGGTGTCGAACGAGGATATCGGACCGAGTTGTGCAGTCTTACCCAATAGGCATGATCTTACCGGTGCCAGGCTTGGGGCGTCTGGTTCTGTTCGATGCGTATCTGGCGAGAGATGTCATTCACCGGGAGATCTGGGGACGAGAGGTGTTCCTGTTCGACGCCAGCAACTGGCCTGTGTGGCAGATTGCGCCGGAACAGGGCGCGACGGACGACATGCACCTGAATTTCGATGCGACCCGCCCCGCGACCGACACCTTCTCCGCCATCAGCAATATCGACGGAAGGTTCTATGCGAGCCGGATCGGCGGTGATACCTTCGTGATCGATATGACGACCGGCGCCGCCTCGTATAGCGGCGGGGCACGGACATAGTCCGTGCGTAGCGGTCAGATGGCGGGATTGACCCATTTCCGGTCGCTCAGGTGCCTCTCTCCGCTTCCCATCTTCAGACGCTCGCTCATGATCGCCCGACTAGCATCCTTGGCTGATATCGCGGATTCAGGGGCAAGACTTTGACTGGTTTAGCAGCGCCGGCCGACGATCACGGGTAGGCAGCCTTGAGCGGCAGCTTCAAAGCAATTAGCTATTTAGCGGCAAGCTCACCGGCGCCGCATGCGCTCAAATTCCACGACCAGGAACGCAATCGACCAGCCTAGCACTGAGAACAGCCCGCGGTTGATGCCTCCGATCGCCGCAACTTGTTGCCACGGTAGCCACCGCAGATTTGGAAATAGCCGAGCTCTGCGTGGGTGACGGCTGAGAAATACCATGCATCTAGGACAACAACTGGAGGTTCCTTTTCAGCTTGGGTAGTTTTGATGCTGCATGCCATCGGCCGATTTTGAGACTGGAGCGGGCGCCGCTAGAACGCCAGCCTCAAACCCGGCCGCGCCCAATTGGCACTCGCCAGCCTGCCGGTCGCCGATAGCGTGACGAACGCGGTACGGTGGTTGATGCCGCCCCAACAGATATTGGTCGTGTAGGGATCATCCGTCGCGACGGTTTCGACCAGCCCGCCACGCGGCGAGATCACGGTGATGCCGCCCGTCCCAAGGGTCGCGACGCAGATGTTGCCGCTCTCTTCGACGCCGAGGGAATCGAAGAATGCATAGCCGCCGGGAGCATACAGGAAACGCCCCCCGCTGCCGCCTGACGGACCACCGCCAGCAACCTGCCCAGGACCGATGATATCGAACGCCCAGAGACTGCGGGTAAAGGTCTCGGAGACGTACAGGGTGCCTCCATCTGGCGACAGGCCGATGCCATTCGGGTTCTCGAGTGGGAAAATGACTTCTCGACACTCTCTGCCGTCGGCCGTTGCGTAGAACACGCCGGTAACGTCGCGCTCGCGCGTTCGGGTCTTGCCGTGATCTGTGAACCAGAAGCCGCCATGCGCATCGAAAACGATGTCGTTCGGAGCCCGCAGCGGGGCATTGACGGCTTCGCTGTAGAGCGTTTCGACATAGCCCGTGGCAATGTCGATTCGTTCGATCCGGCCGCCGCCATAGTCGTCGACCTGTCCATGAGGGATCAGGTACCCGAACGCCTCGCGCCATGCGAAACCGCCGTTGTTGCAGCAATACAGCTTACCGTCGGGCCCCACGGCCAGTCCGTTCGGCCCCCCGCCGGGTTCGGCGACCACGGTCTTGTTGCCGTCTGAACCGACGCGGGTGACCCGGCCGGCCGCTATTTCGACCAGGATGACGCTGCCATCGGGCATCGCGACCGGCCCTTCTGGAAACCTCAGCCCTTCGGCGATTGTGACCAAATTCTGCATCACCGCTTACCGCCATGATCCGCGTTCGCCGCCGAGAAGCGATGCGCGGCGAGCCAGGATTCAAGCCACTGCGGCCATTGCGCCGATGGCGTGCCCGCGACGCCCATGCCGACGCCGTGCCGACCGGACGGCAGGCGGTGCAGTTCGACCGGGATGCGCGCTCTCTCGCACGCATCGCGGAGAATGAGCGCGTTGTGCGGGTCGGAGATCGGATCGTCCTCGGCCTGGACAAGGAATATCGGCGGACAGGCGGCACGCACATGTGTCTCGACCGACCAGTCAGCGCTCACCGCCGCACCGGGATGCGCGCCGATCAGCACGCGCCGCGTCGATGTATGGTCATAGGGTGGCTTCAGCGTCACCACCGGATAGATCAGTGCCGCGACATTGGGCCGGGCGGATTGCCGGTCTATGACGTCCATCGGAGCATATGACGGGAAGTTCGACCGCGTCGCGGCCAGCCCCAGCAGATGACCGCCGGCCGAGAAGCCCAGGACGCCGACGCGTTCCGGATCGATACCTAGCGAACCTGACCGCGAACGGATCAGGCGGAGCGCACGCTGCGCGTCCTGCAACGGCGCCAACGGGCCATCCGCCCACCCCTCGCCGGGGAGGCGATAGCACAAAATGAACGCGGTGATGCCATAAGCCGCCAGCCACGATGCCGCGGGAATAGCCTCCTTCCCCTCCTCGATCCGCTTGTATCCGCCGCCCCCGGCGATCAGTATTGCCGCTCCGGTCGGACGATGCGGCCGGACGACGGTGATCGTCGGGACCGCGATGTTGCTGACGGCGCCGCGCCCGTCGATCGCGACCGGGCCGGCGGGGCCACCACCGCCCGGCGGCGTCGACCAGAGCGGCCAAACGTCCTGCGGCGGCGCGGCGCGCAACAGGGCGGGCATGAGCCCCGCTCCCGCGACCATTGCCAACGCGGTCCGTCGATCGACATTCCAGGGAGCGTCGGGTTTGATCGGCATCGAAGTACCTCGCATTTGAGATTGGTGCTTGTCGGGGTCTTCGAAAGAACCTTCACGGCTATGCCGCGTAGGCACGCGGACCGGTCCCTTACGGTTGCGCCGCGGGGCCGCCGGGAAATGACGGACGCGCCCGTACCGCCATCGTACCGCGATCGGCATCGTAGAGGATATCGTAGGCTAGATACGGGGTCACACCCATGCGTAGCTGCGCGGCCTGCTCGCCCGGCTTGTCGATCGCCGAGTATTTCGTCATCTGGCGGCGGTCGTTCAGGCGAAGCGTCATGCCGGGTGAGCGGGCGTCCGGCGCGCCGAACACGAACCGCGCAGGTGCGCCAGCTATCGCTTGCGGGAACATGCCCGCGTTAAAGACGCCGATCCCAGGTGCGCCAGTATCCAGTGTCGCGTTCCCGCAAGCACGCGCGGGCCTTGGCGTCGGCCGGTACAGGCATGCCAGCACCTGACCGGGGTTTTGCCCTGACGGCACCTGGCGGAAGCCGGCTTCGTCACGCGCGTTCGGGTTCAGCATCAGCGTGCCAGGTCGCCCCGATCCGGGTTGCGGCAGGCTGACGATCCAGCGGTGAATGCCGAGCTGGACGAACGGATTGCGTGGGATCGCGTCAAGATTGGGCTTGATGCCGATGATCCCGAGAAAGCCTTCGCCGGGAAGACCGTCGCCCATCACCCGGTATCGCCCGATACCCAGCCTGGCCGCACATGCGTTGCCTCCCTTTGCGCAATGGACACCGAGCACCTGTTGAACGCCGATGACGGCGGACCGGTTGCCGACCCCGATCTGGCCACGGGCAATCGGGCCATCGAGCACGACGCCGCTGCCGAACGGTTCGTGATTGGCCTTGCCGGTCGACTGCAACCCAGCCTGTGCGTCTGGCAGAAGACGCAACCCTGCCGATCCGGTATCAAGTCCGACTAGCACGGGTTGGCCACCGACCGAGATCGGTATCGCGTACCGGGTGGTGCCGTTGCTGAGTTGAAGCTGGCGGATCGGCACCTCCGCGCGTCCAGAAGCCGGTCCGGAGCGAAAGTCTCCATCGACGCGCTGCGCGATCAGCGGCGGCGACGCAGCCATGGTCATCACCACTGCGCTGACAACGCCTGACGCGGTCCTTCGATAGGTCATGGGTGTCGTTCCTTGTATCACGTCTCGCTGGGCAACGATTGCGGTGTGCGCCGCGCCCGCCTATTGCTCGCCGGACGCCTTCTTCAGGCTTGCAAGCGCCGCGGAAGACCCTGCGAGCACACGCGTTACCAGCCTGCCGTCCGAAGATGCGGGCTTCGCAGCATACGCCTCGGCATAGCTGCCCGAGGTCGCCATGCTGAACCCCAGGTCGACGAGTTTGCCCTGCGCATATCGGCGAGCGAGCATTCGACGCGAGACGGCCGTCCCCAGTACCTTGGGATTGGGATCGAGCCAGACGGTCCCGTGGGAGTCCGCTTTGCCGATGTGGCAATCTATCGGCTGCGCGGTCTGCTCACCGTTGTTCATGCGTGCGACGCAGGTGCCATGATCCGCGCAGAACGAGAGCCCGGTCGCATCGCGCCGAACGAAGTCCGCCGTCACGATCTGACCGGTCCTCAACCGGTTCCCGCTATCGTCGGCGACGGGGCGCAGGATCCTGACCTTGCACTCGGGCGTCTCCCTCGCGATCGCCGCAGTGGAGAGGAAAGGCAGGACGACGAGCAGGCCAAACAATTTCACGGGGTTTCTCCGTATTGTGACTATCAAACACATAAATAGCGGCGCTCAGGCCGGTAGCGGTGGTCCCTGCGACACGCCGAGCCGCGAGTCCGCGAGGCCGACGAACAGCCACCAGCGGCCGGCGAACGCCACGAGCCCCTGCGCGAAACACACATTGCCGACCTGCCCCGCGGCTTCCGCCGGGTCGATGCGCAGGAAAGGCTCCGGCAAGCGCCCGATCACCGCGCTCGGATCGCGCGCGTCGAGCAGCATCTGTCCGGGCTGGTAGGCGAACGGCGGCGCGTCGGCGACGCCGCCGTCGAAATGGTTGGTGCCGTTGTAGATCAGCACAATGCCGTCATGGGTCAGGACCGCGGGGGGCCCCGGTTCGGTCAACAGCGAGTCGAACCGGTGACCACGCGGCCCGGCGATCGCGCGCAGGCCGCGCGGCCCCTCAATCCGATCGATCGTCCAATGTCCCATCAGGCCGCTCGCACTCGGATCCCAGGTTAGATAGCGATCGGGCGCGGTTTCCGATTCCAGCGGCGTCCAGCGGATCAGGTCGGTGGAGGTGGCGGCAAAGACCATGCCTTCCCCCCAATACATCCAGTAGCGACCGTCGATCCGAGCCGCGACGAGCCGCCCATCGACTAGCGCGGTCACGATCGCACCCGCTTTCGTCGGTCGGCGGACATAGGGCGAGCCGGCAAAGGCTGGGCCGTGCTTGGTCCAAGTCCGCAGGTCAGGCGAGGTGGCGACGAACAGGCATCCGACCTTGCCGTCGAACGCGGTGTAGGTGCAAACGAAGCCGCCATCAGGTGACGCGACGACACGCGGGTCCTCCACGCCGCCGGGCCATTCCCATGCCTGCCAGCGGTCGTCGGCGGGAAACAGCACAGGCTCCGGATCGATATCGAAATGGACCCCGTCGATGCTGGTCGCGAGACCGATGCGCGAAGTACCGGCGTAGCGGCCGACGCGATCCTCGCCACGAACCAGCAGGCAGATCTTCCCCTCATGCACAACTGCACCGGGGTTGAAGATGTCCTTTTCGGCCCAGGCAATACGTCGCCCGGCCAGGGGGCAGTCGAACGCGATGTCGGCACGCTGCTCCAGAATGCGGCGCGGCGGCGCGAACGGTCCGATGCTCCAATCAGGCTGCTTGGGGATCGTCATGCGAAATCCTTCAGACGCGCAGGGACCAAGCCCCGCGCAATCAATAGAGCGCCGTCGAGACCGGCATCTTCCAGCATGGCCGGACGGATGAAGTCGGCAGCGGTGGCGGCTGGTCCGATGCCGTAGCCGCGAACCGCTTCGGCAAAGGCGGAGCGGATGGCCGCCAGCATCGACGGTGCACGGCCAATCCCGCCACCGATCACGATCCGGTGCGGCGACCAGGCGAGCACGATCGCGACGAGCAACTGGGCGATATAGCCTGCGGTCAGATCACGCACGTCCTCGCGGGCGATCAGCGTCTCGCCCGTGCCCAAACGCTGCGCTACTGCTGGACCGGCAGCGAGCCCCTCGGCGCAATCGTCGTGGAACGGGCAAGTCGACGGCATGATATCGCCGCGCCGCCGGACGATCCTCAGATGACCGATCTCTGGATGCAGGGCACCACGCAGCGTACCCGTTGCGGTGGCAAGCCCTGCGCCGATCCCCGTCCCGATCGTCACATAGGCGACGCTGGTACAGCCCTGCCCTGCCGCGAGTTCACGCTCGGCCGTGGCGGCAGCGTTGACGTCCGTATCGACTGCCACCAGTATGTTCAGCGTCTCGGCGAGTTCGGCGCGCAGGTTGCTGCCGGTCCACCCAGGCTTCGCGGTGGCCAGCATTTTGCCATATTCGGGGTGAGCAGCGTCAATCAGGATCGGCCCGAACGCCGAGATACCGACTGCGACTAGCGGATCATCGCTGACGTCGAGCGAGCGAGCGAACGCCACAAGGCCAGTCAGTGCGGCTTCGGGCGTGGTGGTCGGCCAGCGACCACTCGCCATTACCATGCCACCGGCCGCCACGATGCGCGCGACGATCTTGGTCCCGCCGGTCTCGATCGCGAGCCAGCTCATGCTGTTACCGTCACGCGTCGTGCGTCGAGATCGCGGAGGATGCCCGCATGCCGTGTGGCGTCCAGCCGGTAGAAGAAACACGTCGATGCGGCCGCGAGCGCGAGCAGCCCTGCGCCCGGACCGTTGATGATGCCTATCCACATCACCGTATCGGGCGCCAGATGCACCGCGCCACTGCCGGCACTCCTGAACCCGATCGCCTGTAACGCGATCCCCGACACCAGCGAACCGATCCCGGCGGCGGCCTTGGTCGCGAACGCCCAGCCGGCGAAGTACAAGCCTTCGCGACGCGCGCCGAACAGATGTTCGTGCTCGTCAGCGGCGTCCGCCATCATCGAAGCGAACGCAATCCCTGCCGCCGCCATCAGCACGCCGCCGATCAAGACCGAACCCGAGAGGACGAGGACGAGCGTCTCGCCCTCGAACGGGAACAGCCCGATCAGGCGCAGCGCGGTCGGCAGCGACGTCGAGAGCGCGAGGCCGATCATGCCGATCAGCAGTACCGTACGCTTCTCAATGCGCGCCAGCATCGGCGCGGCGAGTGGCGCACCCAGCAAAAGCCCGCCGAACAGCGACAACGTCACCATCTGCATCTGGCCCGCCGTCATCCCCCAGAAATAGGTGTTGGCGTGGATGCCGAGTGTGCTGTGGATCGCCAGCGAGGTGAACAGTAACAGTGCACCGACGAACAGCGTGCGGAACGACTGGTTGCGAAAGATCTCGCCGACCTCGGCGGCCAGCCGGTGGTGGATGCGTCCCGTATCGACCAGCGGGGGATGCTGGCGATGCTGCATCGACGACAGCGCGCGCATGCCGATCACGGCGCCTATGGCCGCCACCAGGGCCATGCTGAGCGCCAGCGGCAGATAGCCGGACCGGCGCGCCAATCCCCCCGCCCCGCTGAGGAACACGCCGAAGCCGAGCACGATGGCGACCAGCGCGCCGAGCATTGCAAAGCCCCAGCGCCACATCGCGATCGACGACCGCTCCGCATAGTCGTCGCTTAGCTCGGCGCCGACCGCGTTATAGGGCAGCAAAAACAGCGAGATCGAAATCCGCAATCCGATCGACAATGCCGTCAGCCACGCGAACAGCGCAAGCTGGCTCCAGCCCACAGGCAGGGCGAAGATCAGGACGAGGAACAGCGCAGTACCCGGCAGGCCGATCATCATGAACGGCAACCGCCGGCCGAACCGCGACCGCCAACCGTCCGAAAGCGAGCCGATCAGCGGATCGACCACCGCATCCACGACCAGGCCGGCAGCCAGAGCCACACCCGCCAGCGCCGCCGACAGGCCCGCCACGGTCGTCACATAAAAGAACAGGAAGATGCCGACGCCTTGGCTGGCGATGCCGTCGAGCAACGCGCCCGCCGCATAACCGAGCTTCGGCGCCATCGTCAGCGGCGTCATGCCACGGCCTGCGGTGGCAACTGCACCGCGACCGCTGTCCGCCGCCTGGACGGCGTGGTCGTTGCACAACGACTCGTCCATCAACCTCTCCATTTTTATCGTTGGCGGCGATGTAGCACTTCTCAATACGATCACAACAAAAAGAATGGACGTTTTGTTTATGACCATGTAGAGAACCGTATATCGGCGGCATTCGATCGTCGAACGGAGGGGAAGCATGGACGCTAGGATTTTCGCTGCCTTGTGCAGCACCGCCTGTCTCACGGCATGGACGCCGGGCCTCGCGCAGACCGTTGCGCCGAACTCGACCGCGGTCGCCGCGCCAGCGGAGGAACAGGCCGAGGCCGGTGACATCGTCGTGACCGCGAACAAGCGCGAAGAGCGGCTAAAGGACGTTCCGATCAGCGTCAGCGTCGTTTCCGGCGACCAGCTCACCCGCCAGAACGTCAACGAGGTCGCCGATCTGACGCGCAGTGCGCCTGCGCTCAATACCGCCGGCCCGTTCGGCGCGCTGAGCATCCGCGGGATCGGCAGCGTCTCGTTCTCGCGCTCGTCGGAAGGGAGCGTCGGCGTAGTCGTCGACAATGTCGCGCTGGCCGGCACCTCGACCAATCCACCATTGCTGTTCGACGTCGCCCGTGTCGAAGTGCTCGAAGGGCCGCAGGGTACGCTGTTCGGGCGGAACTCGTCGGCGGGCGTGCTCAACATCGTCACCAACGCGCCCGACCCGACGCGGCTGGAAGTGATCGCGCATACCGACATCGGCACGCGCGACACCTATGTCGGTCGCGGGGTCGTCAATTTGCCGATCGCCGGGAATGCGGCGTTGCGCGTCGCCGGGTCGTTCGCCCAGGCGCCCCGCAACCAGTATAACCGCTTCGACGACAGCTGGCAGCGGCAACGCAACTACGCCGGCCGCGCGCGCTTCCTGTGGGAACCGACGTCCGACATCACGATCAACCTGATCGGCGATTACAGCAATGCCGACCGCCGTGGCGGAGCGCCCTGGTCGGTGTTCGCCTCGACGCCGGGCAGCCGGTTGACGCAGCGTCTTACTGCGTGCGGGATCGCCCTCGGAACCGAGAACCAGCAGGGTTGCATCAATGGCGGCAACCGGGGCTGGACCGAAAGCTACGGCGTATCGAACCAGATCGACATGCGGATCGGCGCGCATACGCTGACCTGGATCAGCGCCTATCGTGCGGTCGAGGGCGAGGTGCCGGCCTATGACGTCGACAGCGTGCCGGTGTACCGGCTGAACCAGACCGGGCCGTCCGACACGCATAATTTCAGTCAGGAATTCCGCCTGACGTCGCCATCCGGCGGCACGCTCGAATATGTCGCCGGGCTATATTACTTCGACAGCGAATTCGACGGCTCGGTCCAGCAGCTCGGGCCGGTCGCCACCGACGTGGGCGTCCCCTTCCCGCTCGGCCAGCGGCTGACGACGCACGCGCAGACCACCAGCGTCGCCGCTTTCGGGCAGGCGACGGTGCGGTTGGCGCCGGCGCTGCGCCTGATCCTCGGCGGCCGGTACGGCAACGAGAGCGTCGCCGCGCGCACCGGCGCGACCCTCGCCACCGGCGCGTTCGCACCAATCGGCAGCCTCTCACCGGTTCGCGGCAAGGCCGACGACGATTATTTCTCGTACCGCGTCGGCGCGCAGTTCGACGTGACCCGCGACGTCATGGTCTACGGCACGTATACGCGGGGCTATAAGGGGCCATCGCTCAACGACCAGGCGTCCGGACCAACCATCCCGGTGCTCGTCCGCCCGGAGATTCCGAAGTCCGGCGAGGTCGGGATTAAGGCCTCGGCATTCGGCGGGCGGATGACCGCGAGCCTTGCCGGCTTCTATACCAAGGTCGACGATTTCCAGGCGCAGTTCTTCGACCCGGTCGCTGCCGCCTTCATCTTCGGCAACGCACCGTCGCTGACGACCAAGGGCGTGTCATTCAACCTGTTCGGGCGACCGACTCGTGGCCTCTCGTTCAATCTCGGCGCGGTCTATAACGATGCGCGTTACGGCGACGGCTATCTGGTCGCGTGTGCGCAGCAACAGACCGCGGCGCAGGGCTGCGTGCCGCAGGTCATTGGCGGCGTTGCGCGCGGCGCTGTCGACGATGCCGGTGGCAACCGGCTGGTCGGCACGCCGAAATGGAAGGTCACGGCCAGCGGCGAATACGCCGCCGACCTGTCGTCCACCACGCAGGCCTATGCGCAAGCGGACATGGTTTACACCTCGCGCATTAACTGGGATGCGGCGTTCAACCCGATCCTGCAGAACGCTCCGGTCGCGCTGTTCGGCGGTCGCCTGGGCATGCGGTTCGCCAGCCAGCGCTTCGGCGTCGCGGTGTTCGGGCGCAACCTGTTCGACGTCTATCGCCCGGCGGTCCGGTTCGCGACACCGACCGCCGCGTTGCAGCTCGATCCGCGATCCTATTCGCAGATCAGCGGTACGGATTCGCGCCGCGTCATCGGACTAAGCCTCGATGCCAAGTTCTGAGCCATCCGGTCCCGGTGTTAGCCGCGAGGCTGACGATCCACGCCTGTTCGTCGCCGCATCGGTGTCGCCCGAAGCTGGCGCGATCCTGCGGATGATCGGTGCGATGATCGCCGCAATGCCGCCGCAGCCGATCCCTGTATCGCAGGAGGAGTTCGATGCGGCGGCCTCGCAAGCGGCGGCTTGGGCGGAGACGATGATCGCTGCACCACTCGCGAAACTGTCGCCGACGCTGTCGGCTTGGGACGCAGGCGGCGTCCCGGTGCTGTCGATCACGCCGCAGGACGCGAAGGTGGGTGCGACCTCCCTCGTCTACATCCACGGCGGCGGGTTCGCCACCGGCTCTGCGCAGTCCTCGCGACTGACCGCGACGCTGGCAGCAGCGAGCACCGGACGCGTCGTGCATTCGATCGACTATACCCTGTCCCCCCGCGCCGATCATCGCGCGATCCTGGACGAAATCGTAGCGGCCTGGACCGCGATCATCGACTGGGAAGGCCATGTGCCCGGTCTGTTCGGTGACAGCGCTGGCGGATGCATCGCAGCGGCTGCGACACTGCTCCTGCGTGACCGTGGCGAGACGGTCCCGGCGGCACTCGCATTGCTCTCCCCGGTCGTCGATCTCGCAAGCGAGGGCGACACGAACCAGACCCTGGCGTCGGTCGACTATCTCGATCGAAACCGGTTGGAGATGGGCGTGCGTGGCTATGCCGCGCCCGCCGATTGGAGGTCACCGCTGGCCTCGCCGATCCACGGCGACGTCACCGACTTCCCGCCGACGCTGATTCAGGTCGGCACGCGCGAACTGCTGCTGAGCGACAGCGTCCGGCTGCACCGCGCGTTGCGGGCCGCCGGGCGATCGTCGCGCCTCGAAGTGTTCGAGGGCATGCCGCATGTCTTCCAGCCGCTCCTGGCCGACACTCCCGAGGGCGTTGCGGCCTGGGCCGACATGGCGGCCTTCTGGCAGGAGCATCTGGCATGAGCCACGGCATGCTGGTGCCGCCGCGCCGCCCCGTTAGGGTGCGTCGCATGACCGATCCGAACCCTAAGTCTCCGTCTCCGCGCCCGTCTCAGCAGCGCCGTCCGCAGGCCGAACGCAGCGCCGACACGCGCGCCAAGCTGATCCAGGCGGCGATCGTCTGCCTGCACCGCGTCGGCTACAGCGCGACGACGATCACCACCGTCGCCGAGGAAGCCGGCGTCAGCCGCGGTGCGATGACGCACCAGTTTCCCGCCAAGACCGATCTCATGCTCGCTGTCGTCGAGGCCGTCTTCGAAGAGGATGGTGCACTATACGACCGCACCACCACGACGATGGACCCGGTCACCTGGCTGCGGGTGCTGCCGGACACGATGTGGGAGGTGATGAGCCGTCCCGCGGGCATCGCGGTGATGGAGATCATGCTCGCCTCGCGTTCAGATCCGAGTCTGGGCGAACCATTGCGCGCATTGCAGAGCCGCATCGACCAACAGGCCCACCGCTGGAGCAACGAGCGCATTCGCGCCGCCGGCCTGGAGCCGCATCCCGAGGCCGAGGCCGTCCACGAGCTCTATGTCGCCGCAGTTCGCGGGCTCGCGCTCGAGGCCACGTTCATGAACAACACCGACGGCGTGCACCGCTCTCTCAAGGCGCTCTCCGACACGATGCTGCGGCTCTATCCCCCGCTCGATCCCAAACCGTAAAGGATTACCGTTGCCCGACAGTCCGCGCCGCCCGATACCCCCAGGCTTTCTCTGGGGATCTGCCATCTCGGCGCACCAGACCGAAGGCAACAACGTCAATTCGGACGCCTGGCTGTGCGAGACGGTCAGTCCCACATCCTATGCCGAACCCTCCGGCGACGCCTGCGACAGCTGGGATCGCTACGAGCTGGATTTCGACATTGCCGCCGGCCTCGGCTTCAACTGCCACCGGATCGGCATCGAATGGTCGCGGATCGAACCCGAGCCCGGCCGCTTCTCGCAGGCGGCGCTCGATCATTACCGGCGCGCGTTGGAGGCGCTGCATGCGCGCGGTCTCGCACCGATTGTTACGTTCAATCACTTCACCGTACCGCGCTGGTTCGCAGCACGCGGCGGGTTCGAGGTGGCGGACGGCGCCGACCTGTTCGCGCGCTATGTCGAGCGGACGACCGGCGCGCTCGGCGACCTGATCGCCTATGCCATCCCGTTTAACGAGGCGAACATCCAGCGGCTGCTGGTGCTGCTGCGCGGTGGCACGGTGATCGGCCCGACTGCAGACGCCATGCTGGCGGAATGCGCGCGCTTGTCGGGCTCGGACCGTTTTTCGTCGTTGCTGTTCGCGCCGCTCGCCGCCTGTGAGCCGGTCATGCTCGATGCGCAGGCGAAGGCGGCGGCCGCGATGAAGGCGGGGCCGGGCAATTTTCCGGTCGGCGTCACGCTGACGATGCAGGACGTCCAGGGCGTCGGCGAAGGCCATCTGGCCGATGCCGTGACCGAAATGCTGTACGGCCCGTGGATCGCGGCGGCGAAGGCGGCCGATTTCGTCGGCGTGCAGACCTATACGCGGATACGGGTCGGCGCTCAGGGACAGATCCCCCCTACCCCCGATGCCGAACTGACCGCGGCTGGGTATGAATTTTATCCGCAGGCACTCGGTAACACGATCCGTTTCGCACACGCGCGGATCCGTCGCCCAATCCTGGTGACAGAGAGCGGTATCGCCACGCACGACGATACGCGTCGTATCGCGTTCATCGACGCTGCGATCGCCGAAGTGCGGCAATGCCTCGACGACGGCATTCCGGTCGCCAGCTATATCTGTTGGTCCCTGCTCGACAATTTCGAATGGACCCGCGGCTATGGCGAGCGCTTCGGACTCGTCCATGTCGACTACGACACGTTCGCCCGCACGCCGAAACCCAGCGCGCATCATCTCGCCGCGATCGTGCGATCCGGGACGATCTGATGGCGGCGGTAGAGATGCCGGTGGTCACGCCCGAAACGGTCGGCCTGTCGAGCGCCGGCCTGGCCGCGATGGATGAGGCGATCCAGGCGCATATTGATCGTGGGACGATCGCCGGTGCGGTCATGATCGTCGCGCGCCACGGCCAGGTCTGTCACGAAGTGGCGCTGGGGAAGCGCGACATCGCCAGCGACGCGCCCGCCGCGATCGACGACCTGTTCCGTATCTTCTCGATGACCAAGCCCGTAACCGCCGCCGCGATGCTCGTGCTGTGGGACGAGGGCCGCTGGACGCTCGACGATCCGATCGCGCAGCACCTGCCGGAGTTTGCGGACCTCCAGGTTTTCACCGGGCTGAACCCCGATGGCAGCATGCGCGTCGAACCACCACATCGCGCACCGACCTTGCGCGATCTTTTCACGCATACCGCCGGGTTCAGCTATGGCACCCGGCTATCCAATCCCGGCGATCCGGTCGACGCTGCCTACCAGGCTGCAGGTGTATGGGACACGGACACGCTGGCCGAGATGATGGCGCGGCTGGCACGGGTTCCGCTAGCGTATCAGCCCGGTACGTCGTGGCGGTACAGTCTCGGCATGGACGTGCAGGGCGCGATGATCGAACGCCTCACTGGCCAAGCCTTCGGCGCGTTTCTCTGCGAGCGCGTATTCGAACCGCTCGGCTTGCGGGATACGGGGTTTCAGACACCGCCAAGCGAGCAACACCGGCTTGCGACGCTTTATCTCAAAGCGCCGGACTCGCCGCTGGCCTGGATCCCGAACCCGATGTTTACCGACGCCACGAGCGAGCCAACGCGATCGCTCGGTGGCGCCGGCCTTGTTTCCACCGCCCGAGATTACGCCCGGTTCGCGGCTATGCTGCTCGGCCGTGGACAGTTGGCGGGTGTCAGGATCGTGTCCGAACGCGCGGTCGCCCTGATGACGCGCAATCACCTGCCGGACACCCTGATCGAGCACGGTTTCGTAATGGGTCACCAGCGCATTGGCCCCGGCCGTGGCTTCGCCCTGAACGGCAGCGTCGTCACCGATCCTGCGCTTGCCGACGTGCCCGTCGGCATCGGCACCTATCAGTGGGACGGGGCGGCAGGAACATGGTTCTGGATCGACCCCGCCAACGACCTGCTCGTCGTCGGTATGACCCAGACTCTGTCCTATACCGCTCCGCCGTTACAGGCGGAAACGCAAGCATTGATACGCGCAGCGCTCGCTGGCCGAGATGTTAAAGACAATGCTTAGGGAGATCTTCTCGTAACTCGAAGATCAAAACATCTCTGAAATGACAAAATTACTCTAACCTGTCAGATACCCCGTGATTCGACAGCAATAAGACAGGATACGTTTTATGCGTTTGCCCATGCTCTGCGCCATTTTTGCTATGCTTCTTCCGCAAGTTGCGTCCGCGACGACCTATCAACCTACGGGTCCGATCGAACGCCGATATGCCGCGGATGGCCCGTGGGCAACGGCGACCATGGTTACTCGCCCGTGCGACCGCGAAGGCAATGTCTGCGATATTTGGTATCCCAGCGATCTCGGCTCAAACCCGCTGAAGCAGGAAACGACTGGTTTTCACCATCCAGCCATAGTATTTGCAGACGGCACGTCGGACGGGATCACTGCAGACTACGCCGCTTTCTTCCTTCGCCATCTTGCGAGTTGGGGGTTCATCGTCATCCGTTCGCGCGACGGCGCGACCGGACAGGGAGACACAGTACTCGATACGGCTAGTTTCCTGCTTGATTTAGCCAAGAATACCGGCAGCATTTTCTACGAAAAGGTCGACGCCGATAACGTCGGTCTCGTCGGTCATTCGCAGGGAGCCGCGACGACGACGCTTCTGTTCTCGCGCAATACGCCGATCTTCAAAACGTACGTACCGATCGAGACGCCAATCCGGCCGTTCTGCGTGATCGCCAAATGCACGATCGATCTGGGTGCGTTGGCGAAGGTAACCCACGGTTCGATTCTCTACATTGGTGGCGATTTGGATGCCGCATCCAGCTTGCCGACGAACCTCGGATATTACGCGCCGACATCGAGTAAGATCGATAAGGTAATGGGCATGATTGCCGGCGGAAGCCATGGCGAGATTCAGGGTAATCCAGGCTGCGAAAGCGTTGGCATACCGCTATACTGCAACATCGGCGCCTATCCGCTGCTCGGCTATCCCACCGCCTGGTTCATGTGGAAATTGCAGAATGCCGCAGACGGACCGGCGGCTTTCTCGGAAAACGGTGAACTTTCCCATGCGGCACCCAACTGGCTTGGCGTACTCAGTAACGTCCGAAACCGATGAGCTACGAGCAGTGACTACATCCTCTCGTCTACTGCCGTTGGGCCTTTTGGTGGCATGCTGCGTGACCGCGCTAACTTTGGCGGCGATGTTTGCCAGGCAAAACCATGCTGATCATCAGACGGATGACAAGCTGCGGATCGTAAGCGTGAAAGCACCGGTGGGCCATTCATCACCTGGTAGTTCGTCCAACCGTTATAATAACACCCCAACGGACGAGTCCGATTGGGAGGCAGCTGAACGGAATTCAGTCTTGCGCGCGCTCGCCGTGCCTACTTCAGCGCATATTCGTATCGAAATTGGTTCCGATCCGAAACGGCAATCGCTATGCGGAGAGATGCGGCCGACACAGGACCGACCTTTTCGCCGCTTTATCTACATCAGGACCGCCAAACTTGCGGCATTAGACGATGGCAGTTCAGATTTTGCGGTCACCTATGATCAATTGTGCCATTTATACGCTTTAATTTAGTCCGATGACAGCTGCGCTACACGAACCATTTATTCATAGCCTACCTAGCTCGCACAGCTTCGTTCTCGCAAAGAATTTGCCAAGATGGGCCTCAAATCCCTTTAGACATCATGACCCATAAGTCGCCATTCCCGGAGCCTTTTCGTGTTCCCAACTTCCGACATTCATTCATCGGTCCGCTATCAACCTTCAGCGCCGCGGGAACGGCGAAAATTGGGACTTAGCCGCCGTTCCAGAGAAGTACTTTGAATGGCGGGTTTCGGACGGACCGGCCATTCGGGGCACTTCGGGGATCGGCCCAGCAGCGAGCGATCCTGACCGATAGCGAACTGTTGGGTTTGGTGAGGCCGTGCAAAAACTGCGGTCGTTGCTCACCTGACGGAAAACCATGCCTTCGAGGTTGTCGCATACATTCTCAATGCGACAGGGGTTGTCGGACAGTCGCGCCAATATGGAGATAGTGCGATGCAACGTTCACGTTAATTGTCGTGAATTTGCGGACGGTGCTGTGTCGCCAAACATGTGTTTTACGTCACTCCAAATTTCCCGTTTCCCCATCAAAATTCGCGATTTCGAGAAATTCGATTCGGGAACAGATTTTGGGAAAGGGAAACCCGCCTGTGGCCGTCAGCTCGATTGGCAGTGCCGCTTCCCCCGCCCCACGTTCCTTTTTGGGAACGCAGATATTGGCAGAAACGCCCAGAGCCGGACATTGGCCGGTGTGCGACAGATATGTTTGAGTGGTCAGATCGACGCTTCACCTTCGGGGAGCAATGGATCGCCGCGCAGTACAGCGATCAGACAGCCGCTGACAATTAGGACCGTTCCCGCCAGCGTTGTCACCGTTAGCGTTTCGTCGAAGAACAACCATCCGGCCATAGCTGCCCAGATGAATATAGTGTATTCCATCGGTAGCAGTACTTGCGCTTCTGCTCGAGCGTAAGCCCACGACGTTAGCAACAGCGATACGACCGCGAAGCCGGCCGCTGCCACGATTGCGCTCCATTGCCCGACACCTTCAGGCAGCGTCACGAAAAAAGGGGCACCAAGTGACAGAAACGCAAGCACAAAGGCGTTCTGAAACGCCGCGATCTCAAGCGGCTTTGCCAACTGCGCTTGGTGGCGAGCCATGACCAGATTGATTGCATAGAGTACGGCCGACCCTAGAATAGCTCCCGCGCCCCACCATGCCTGCTCTTGGACGCCTTCCCCAAGGCGACCGGAAAGAATTACGGCAACGCCGAGCAGGCCAAGTACCGATCCGGCGACGGCGCGTAATCCGACCGGCTCCCTCAGAAAGAAGGCAGCCAAGCCCAAAGCAATCAGCGGGGCAACAAACGATAAAGCTACAGCCTCTGCAAGAGGTAACTGCGTGATACCCCAGAAGAAAGCGACTCCCATGACGGCAACGACCAAGCTTCTTGCCGCGTGCAACTTAAAGACTGATCTGGTCGGCCATTCATTCCGTTGCGGAAGATATAGCGAGCTCGTGATGAAGACACCCGCCGCCATACGCCAGAATAAGGCTGAGTAGGCACCAATCGCCAGCCCCAATTCCTTCATTAACGTATCCATCCCGGCGTACATGCTGACTCCGAGGCAGGCGGCAAGGATGGGCAAGCCTAGGGAGGTACGCATTGGAGAGTAGGAAGGCGCTTGGAAGGTCGGCATCAGCCGCGGGTCCGCGTTCTGCGGCGCCAAAATCCCGCCGATCCCATGTTCCTCAGGCGGATCACAATACGAGCTATGCCGGTCGACAAATCGGCGCTGAATTGCGCTTGATGGTCAGCCCACTCCTTCGAAAGCCAGTCGTCCATGGTCTGCTCCAATGCTGTGTCTTGGAACGCAACTAGGGTCGTGGCAGCGGCCCGACTAACCGAATAGTGGACGCCGCTTATAAGCCGTCTTATTCAACAAGAATGAGACGACTGCCCCCATTACCAGCTGTAAGGGCGTTCGAAGCGGCGGCCCGGCATGGCACGTTCAGCGCCGCCGCGGGTGAGCTCGGCATCACCCAAGCGGCGGTCAGCTACCAGGTTAAAGTGCTCGAGGAGCGGCTCGGTGCGCCCTTATTCATCAGGGCCGGACGGCGGGTGTCGTTGACGCCTCCTGGCGCGCGCGCTGCTGGCCGATTGACCTTGGCCTTGGACGAGATCGACGCGGCGTTCCAGGAGTTGCGCGGCGATGACGATGCCATCCTTCGGCTTACCGCAACAGCCACCATGGCGAATGGCTGGCTCGCGCGCCATCTCGGTCGCTTTCAGGCTGAGCAGCCCGGACTGGACATCCGATTGGACGCGACCGACCGCCTTGTCGACTTCGCCGCCGAGGATATCGACATCGCGATCCGCTCAGGCCGCGGCAATTGGCCGGGATTAGCCGCGGACCGCTTGTTCGATCTGGATTTTGCGCCGGCGTGCCACCCATCGCTAGTCGCGCACCTCTCAAAACCGATCGCGCCTTCCCATGTGCTGCGCCTGAGGCGGCTAAATCCAGGCGATCACTGGTGGGACGTTTGGCTGAGGGCGCAAGGCTTGACGGCGCACACCATTCCCGTGGCCGGCATACAGTTGGACTCTCAGAACGCCGAGGGTCAGGCGGCGCTTGCCGGACATGGTCTGGCGATGCTGACGCCGGCTCTCTGGCGGAGGGAGTTAGCCGATGGTCAACTAGTCATGCCGTTCGACCATCTCGCGACCGAGGGCGAAGCCTATTGGATTGTCTGCGCAGCCGGACGCCGCAACACCCGGAAGATCGCGCGGTTTAGACGCTGGATATTGGACAGCATCAATCTTGCTTAAGCGGGATGTCCGCTTTCCTGCCCAACTCGGACATTCCCGAAATTCGATCGATTTCGGGAATGCCCGTGCCGTCTCGCTGGCCGTTCCCAATTGGGGGGCGGTGACACCCTGCGGCCTGAACCGGTTACGGAGAGCCTTGTCTATTAGGCCATGGCATGACACGCCGATCGAGCGGACGGAGATAATGCGAGGCGACACCCGATCTCCGAACCGCGATCGGGTGTCACGGTCGTTACTGGGTCGCGACCGGATCGCCGACCGACCAGGCGAGCCCGGGACCACGATCAAGTGCGGCCAGCGTCTCCATGTCCGCATCATCGATGGTGAAGCCATCGAGCGCCAGATTCTGCTTCAATCGATCCGCGTTCAGGCTCTTGGAGGTCAGCCAAGCCGATCCACCAAGAGCCTATGAACGTATCTGTGTTATCGTTGCGTCTAGAGCCCGAGCGACGGCTGCCATCCCGTCAAGGTTCGGGTGGTAAGGCACGAACCGGGGCTGGCCGGGCAAAGGGAAACCGTTAATCCATGGCGTAGCACTGCATGCGTCGTGGCCGCTCGATAGCGACGACGCCCGCACCAAAGTTGCGCCGCTCGAACGGGCAGCAGCAGCGGTCGCAACTGCTAGCCGATTTGCGATATTCCGGGCAGCATCTGCCTTTCCGGTCGACATTGGCGTTGCGGCGCATCGTCCGCTCGAGGGAAGCACAATGGGGTAATCGATGAAGACAAGCCGCGCCCGAGGTGCGCGAACACGTACTTCGGCTGCGATGCGTTCCATCGATACGGCAAGATTGCGCCACGTATGCTCGGTAAGCTTTGGCGGTTTAGGGCACTTGCCGCCAAGCAGCTGCTTCCCGATACCCAACTGGCGGCATGACGCCGATCCCAGCAAAGTAACGAAGCCGACGTCGTTACCGCCGATCGTGACGGTCACTAGGCTTGTCTCGGGAGTGATGGCATCGATCTGAGCCGGCGTGTCGCTCGACGCGGTAAGTATATCGTTCGTGGTTGCGCCGCTGCACGACACGTCGATCAACGTTAACCCCCGTTTGCGGGCAAACTGATGCGCGTAATTGTTGGTCGAGCGGGCGCAGCGGGTGTTGGCGTCGACCGGATCGGGTATACCGGGTCCTGCGGCATATGAGCTGCCCATTGCCACGTACCGTGCTTTAGGCGGCAAGGGCGTTGAGGACGTCTGGACGCTAGTCGAACCGGCGATGACAACGGCCATCCCCATTGCCCCGACGATGAGCAATTGCATGCTTTCGTATCCGAACAAGATGAAGAGAGACAAAAGCCGGCGGTTGGCTTTTACACAACCGCCGGCATGATTTTAGTCTGCGACCGTGCCTACGACGGCACCACCGGCACCACCCACAGCCGCGCCTTTTTCAACGCTACCTCCAGTGGCAGCGGCCACACCGGCGCCACCCGCCGCGCCGACGCCCGCGCCCTTCAAGGTTGAGCAGGCCGACAGGCCGCTCACAGCAAGGGTCAGGGCGGCAAGAGAGATGATGGTCTTCATGGTCAATATCCTTTGGTTGGTCGTTATCGATCGTGGGTACGATGATCAGGTTGATGCCGTGGCGTTAGGCAGTCCTTCGGGACCGGCAGACAGGCGTCAGGGCGCTAATGTCGTTGCAGGAAGTTCAAGTGTCGCCCGGATACCCGGATCGATTGCGGTGCTCGCCAGCCGCACTTCGTAGGTGCCTGCCGCGATCCGCCACATGGACGCGTCAGCGTCATACCGTGCCAGAAGACGAAGGTCGATCTGCACCTCGATCTGCTCGCTTGCGGCCGGGGCAAGATGGACGCGGTGGAAGCCGACCAGGCGCGAAACGAATCCGTCCGTGCCGGGGAGCGCGACATAAACCTGAGGCACGGCAGTACCCTCACGGTCCCCGATATTCGTTACCGAGAAGGCAGCGGTGAGGCTGCCTTTGTAGGCGTGAACGGACAGGTCGCTAGTTCGGAAGCTGGTGTAAGACAGGCCGTGTCCGAACGGGAACAACGGCTTCAGCTCCTGCCGCGCATACCAGCGGTAACCGACGTCGGACCCTTCGACATTATAATCGACATGGAACACGCCGCCCTTTGGTTCCATGCCTGGGTTCGATGTCGTTGTCTCGGGATCGCGTTGCTCGGGGTGCGGCAGCTGATTGACGCTGGCGGGGAATGTCACGGGCAGGTGTCCCGATGGGTTGATCCGTCCGAACAACACGCCCGCGATCGCTTCGCCACCACCCGACCCTGGATAGAACGCGGCGATGACGGCGGACACTTTTTCCAGCCACGGCATCGCGACGGGACCACCCGATTCCACGACGACGATCGTCCTTGGGTTGGCGTCCGCTACGCCGTCGATAAGTGCGTTCTGGTCATCCGGCAGATCGAGTCCCCGCATATCGAGCCCTTCCGAGCGCCATTCCTCGGCGAGGACGATGACCGCATCAGCCTCGCGCGCTGCGGTGATGGCAGTAGCAAGATCGTTACCGTCGAGAAAGTCGACGACGGCCGCATTGCCCTCCGCTCTGATTGCAGTCAGCGGCGAGGAGGGGTGGTAGACCTTCTCCATCTCTGTGCCCATGAACGACAGGCCGTCGGTCGACAGACTGCCGACCGGCGCCACCGTGGAGGATCCTCCACCAGCCAGCACACCGACATCGGCATGCCGGCCGATAACCAGCAGGCGCTTTGCCCCTTTTGCGAGTGGCAAGGCATCGCCTTCGTTCTTCAGTAGCACCAGACCGCGTTCGGCCGCGCGCTGGGCGACCAGACGGTGCGCCATATAGTCGATCGGCGCTCCCGGCTGGGGTGGGCGATCAATGACGCCGATCGCGTAAAGGCTGCGTAACTGGCGCCGAACCATGTCATCGATCCGCGCCTGCGGCACCTTGCCCGCTTCAACGGCCGCACGGAGCGGAGCGCCAAAGTAGGGTTCGGGATCGAGGCTGGCGCCCGACTGCACGTCAAGTCCGGCAAGCGCCGCCTTGACCGTGGAATGGGTGGCACCCCAGTCGGACATCACCCAACCTGGATACTGCCACTCGCCTTTGAGGACCGTGTTGATGAGGTAGGCATTTTCCGACGCCCAATCGCCATTGACGAGGTTGTAGCCCGGCATCACCGATCCCGGCTTTCCGATCTCGATCGCAATCTTGAAGGCAAGCAGATCAGACTCGTGCATGGCGGCCGGGGACAGGTCGGAGCTGACCAAGACCCGCCCGGTCTCCTGCGCGTTTACCGCGAAATGTTTGACGGTGGCGACGACACCCTGAGACTGGATGCCGGCGACCGAGCTGCCCGCGATGACGCCGGTCAATAAAGGATCTTCGGAGACATATTCGAAGTTGCGCCCGCCGCGCGGCTCGCGGATCAGGTTCGCGCCGCCTGCTAGCTGGACGTTAAAGCCCTTCGCACGCGCTTCCTGTCCGACCAGCGCCCCTGTCTCATAGGCACCCTCGGGATCGAATGCGGCCCCCAGCAGCAGCGAGGACGGTAAAGCGGTTGCGTTGTCGCCCGGCCGTACCCCGCCCAGATTGCTGATCCCGAGACTGGCGTCGGTCTGTTGCTGAGCTGGAATGCCGAGGCGAGGAATAGCCGGATAATATGCGGCCGAACCCAACGCTCCTGCCGGCTTCTGCACGTCACCGACGGGAATTGCCATCGGACCAGATATCCACGCAAACTTCTCGTCCTGCGTCATCTGCGCGACCGTTTTGGCCGCGCGCTCTTCGGGCGACCCTTTCGCGCCTGTCGTCAACTGTACGTCAGCGCTGGATTTTGCGGACGCGTGCGGTGGCATCGACGGTAGTGCAACGCAAGATGAGGAAGAACGGATCTCGGCAGGCATGATAGACTCCAGCAAGTACGCCGCTAAAAGATACCATGGGTATCTTTAGTTCCGCTACTAGGTCGATAGTTCGTACCTCGTCGTGTAATCGATGATCATGACTGAAGATCGATCGACGCAATCAATGGAAGGATCGAAGCGGAAGCGAGGCCGGCCGAGCGAGGCCGAACGCCGCGCGATCGATGAGCATGTCATCGATGCCGCCTTTGCAATATTCCGTGCGCAAGGGTTTGACGCTACGAGAATGGACAAGGTGGCCGCTGCAGCCGGTATCACCAAAATGTCGCTGTATCGGCGCTTTCCCGGCAAAGGCGAACTGCTGGCCGAAGTGATCGAGCGCCAGTCGGCGCAATTGCAAATCGACATCCCACTACCGAAAGCGATTGCCGACCCTATCGCCGGTATCAAGGTACTGATGTGGACCTATAGGGAACGGATCGGCGCTGACAAAATGCTCGCTCTTCAACGACTTGCGTTAACAGCGTTGCCGGACGCCTCGGTCCGCAGAGCCCTGGCTGACGTACGCGCCCGCTATGTCGCGCCGGTTGATGTGCTAGTCGACGCTGCAAAGGCATGCGGCACATTGCCTCGTCTGCCGACGGAGGAACTGCGCGAAATTCTGTTCGACCTGCTTGTCAACGACGCTGCGTCGCTGCCGTTGCACGGTTATTCGTCAGTTGACGACCAACGCCGCGTCTTTCTCCAGCGCTGGAGCGTCCTCGAAAAAGGGCTCTTGCGAGTTGATACCTGAGTGCTTTTGCCGTGTTATTCGTGGTGACTCATACATGCGCGCACCCCAAAGGCACGAGCTAGATTACGTACGTCAGGTCGTCGCTAGTCCAGACGCGTCTAAAGAGGTCGAGATCTTCGGCCTTAGCCCTTTTCTCCTCGAGCGCGACCTCACCATCTCATGCGACAGCGACGACGCTAGCCGGTAGGTGGCGCCGCGCCGTGCGGCAAGCCTACATGTCCATCTCACCCGCCAAGAGCTTGCGATCACGCTCTGCAAGCTCGGTCTCGTCGGCAGGAAGCATCATGGCCAAGCCTTTAGTGGCGGCGCGCTCCTGAACCTCTTCGACGAACGGCCGCAACTCGTTTTCGTAATGGCGAAAGGCCGCACCGTGATCGTCGGGATACCGCTCGAGCGCGTCCGCTAGCCGGCCCGCGCCAATGATCGCCATCGAGCCGCCAAATCCTGCAAGCGGCGAGACGCAGTAGCCCGCGTCGCCGACCAGGGTCACACGACTGCGCGACCAGCAGGGCATCCTGATCTGATTGATCCTGTCGAAATAGAAGTCGTCGTCCCCGTCCACGCTGGCGAGCATTGCCGGCACCTTCCATCCCAAGCCGTCAAACTGATCGTGGATCAAACGACGTAGCTGGCTCCGATCGCGGTAATCGTAGTCGATCTCGCCGACCGTTCGAAAACCGAAGCCGATATCAGTTCGATCGTCATAGCCGTTGAGCATCGCCATGCGACCGGGCACGTTGAAGAGCTGTGACATATTGGCAGGAAGCAACCCGATGTGCGGCACCACCTTCAGGAAGAAATAGCCGCCCATGAAGTAGGTGAACTGCTCGCCCTCGCCAAAAACGAGCTTGCGCGTGTTGGACCGGTTGCCGTCGCACCCGAAGACCAGAGCATAGTCGCGCCGGTCGCCGTTGCTGAAGCTCACCGACACGCCGTCTGTGCCCTGGTCGAGCTTGACGATCGATTGGCCGAACAGGATTTCGACCCTGTCCTCCACCGCGGCAGACAGGATATCGAGCAGATCATCACGGTGGATCTCGTATCGTTCGTACGCCGCTGGTTCGGTGCCGATACCGATCGATCCCAAGGTGGCGTCATCCGCGTCCTTGAACTCGAAGCCCCCCGGGGGCAGCGCCTTAGCGCGCACCGCATCTGCAAGTCCCATGCGACCCAGGATTTCGATCGTCTCTCCTTCGATATCTACGGGCGTGCCGCCCCGCCGCAGTTCAGATGCCGTTTCGACGATCGTGACGTTGTGCCCGAGCCGGTGCAGCCAGTAGGCAGTAGCGAGGCCGGCAAAGCTCGCGCCACTGACGAGCGCGGATTTGTGGTCTGCTTTGATCGTTGCTGGCATGACGGTTGACGAGTGCATAGGAACGGCCTCAGAATTGGATACGCTACAATACTATACTGGGTATATACCTATGTTCAAGCTATGACTGGACCGACTTCAGACCGGCGAACGCGCAAGAGGCTCGTGACCCGACAGGCGATATCCGATGCCGCCACGCGCCTGTTCATGGAGCGCGGCTTTGACCGGGTGACCATCGACGAGATCGCGGAGGCGGCCGATGTCGGACGCATGACGGTCTTCAATCACTTCCCGCGAAAGGAAGACATGTTCTTCGACCGCGAGCAGGAGGCTCATGATGTCGCTTTCGAGGCCATCAGGTCGCGCTCACCGGGCACGTCGCCAATCGGGGCCCTTGGCGAGCTTGCCCATCGCATGGCCGACCAGCGTGAACCGGCCTTCCCACTATTTGCGGATACCAAAGCCTTTGTTGAGACGGCACAGGCAAGCGAGGCGCTGAAAGCTCGGGCACGGCAGATGCGGGACGACTTTATCCGCGCTCTGGCGGTTGTCTTGGCCGAAGCTGCGGATCGCTCTAGCGATGATGCCGATGCCTACCTTGCTGCCGGGCTTATTACCTCGGCGTGGAGCACCGCTTTCGTACGTTCGCATGCTAAAATGAGCGAAACGGGCGACCTTGATGCAGCGAAGGGCACTTTCCTGGCTTTAGTCGACCGAGGAGTGCGCGGGACGCATGCTGCTCTGTCTGATACACCTTACGCCGCAGGATCTTGACGCTTAACCCACTGTTCCTAGCCTGAGACCCACTTCCTAACTCCGGCCATTCGTCATATCGATAGCGGCTGTAGTGCCGCGCACGCGCCGGACGATCGCGCCGTTCCCGAAAAATGGTGTATCGGAAAAGCAGACCGAGGCAGCCTATGGCGCCTCGGTTGTGCGTGACCGTCCCGCCTTGGTGACCAGATCGACAGCGTTGTTGATGCGCCGCGATGATGCTGCATCCAGTTGTTCGCTCTCGTCACCGATCGATGCACGCATTTGGTGGGGGACAAACACCATGTCGATGAACCGATCCGCAATCTCCGACGCCTGATAGATCCGGTATGGCGCAGCGTCTTACCCGACAATCGCCTATGCAACGCACGCGATGCCGCCATCGCGGCCGATCCGGTCCACCAACCGGGCAAGATGAGGCATCCCGGTGCAATGGTGACGAAGACGCGCATCAGGGCGGCCGCGTATGGCATCAACTGATGCTCGAGCCGACTATAGCCCGACGCTCGCAGCCGGTCCTGGACCGGCAGATGCCAGTCGCCATCACAGCAACTACCGAGTTGCATGCTCATTACCGACCGTAGCGGATTGCCCCTGTTGCTGGCGCCAGGAAGATCCGGGACGTGACGTCACGCACGCATGCGCGCCATGTTTGACGCCACCGTGCGGCGCTGGGCGCGGGAAGCGGGGACCTGCGTGCTCGGCGTCGCTGATGATGCGCTTAATACCAGCAAGAGCTGCCGGCCGCATCCTTCACCGACTGACCGTCGCGGCGGGCGGGGGCGACGCTCCGCCCGCCCACCCGCCGCCCAGCGCCGCCCATAGCTGGATCAAATTGGTCAGTTGCTGTTCCCGGACTGCGATGGCGTCCAGATCGGCCTGGAACAGGTTACGCTGGGCATCGAGTTCCTCGATATAGGCGGCATAACCGCCGCGATAGCGATCTCGGGCGAGGACAAGCGAGCGTTGCAGGATTGCACGACGCCGGTTGACGCGGTCCGCCTGCTCGCGCAGCCGGCGTTCGCCGGACAGGGCGTCCTCCACCTCGCCGAACGCGGTCAGGACCGCACCGCGATAGGCGAACGCCGCCTGATCGCGTTGTGCGGTCGCCACGTCGAAATCTGCGGTCAGCCGCCCCCCGGCAAAGAGCGGCGCCAGCACACTGGCCCCTGCATTCCACAACGTCACCGGGTTCCAGCCGAGGGCGTCGCTGAACAACGCACCCGCCGATCCGGTCAGCTGCACGTCGGGCAGGAACTCGGCGCGGCGCGATGCCAGCACGTGGTCAGCGGCGACCAGCGCATATTCGGCGCTAACCAGATCCGGCCGTCGACGCAGCAGGGTCGAGGAAAGACCGGCGGGCGTGGCTGGCAGGGCGACGCGCGCCAATGCCCCCCGTACGATCGGACCGGGCAGGTCGCCAGTCAGCCGGCGCAGCGCATTCTCCTGCACCCGCATCGCCTGTTCGAGCACGGGGATGGTCTGCGCCACCGCCTCATATTCCGACTGTGCCTGCGTCAGCTCGAACTGCGAACTGTAACCCAGCCGGGCGCGGTCGCTGGCGATGCGCAGCGCTTCGTCGCGGCTGGTCAGCGTGTTCCGGCTAACCTCCACTTGTGCTGCGAGTGACAGCAGGGTCACATAGCCGCGCACGGTCGCGGAGATCACCGCGAGGCGCGCTGCGTCGCGGTCTGCCCGGCTGGCGATATAGCGAGCGCGCGCAGCCCCTTCCAAATTACGTACCCGCCCGAACAGGTCGAGGGTCCACGCGCCCGCAAGACCCGGCTGTACCGAAACGCTGCGGGCCGACCCGCCTGTCTGGCCGGGTGCCTGCTGCACCACGACGCCAGCGCTGGCGTCGAGCGACGGCAGGCGCGCTGACCGCGCCTGCCGGGTTAACGCCTCCGCCTCCTCGACGCGGGCGACCGCGGCCAACACGTCGGTGTTGTTGGCAATGGCGCGATCTACCAGCGGGGGGATGGCCGGGTCGCCGAGCAGCCGCCACCAGCCCCGATCGGCCACCACGGTCGCCGCGGTCGGTGTGTCGCGCCACGCTGGCGGAGGAACCACTGCGGCCGAGATCGGGGCTGGCCGGATCGTGGGCGCACATCCGGACAGTATGATCGTGGCGACGCCCGCAAGGATCGACGCGCGCATCATCGTTCCTGCTCGCGCGGCGACACCGCCCCGCCGGTATCGACCTGCGCAACCACCGACATGCCCGGCCGCAGACGACGGGCGAGTGGCTGGCCGGGATCGATGCGGATCCGCACCGGAATGCGCTGGACGATCTTGGTGAAGTTGCCGCTAGCGTTGTCCGGACGCAGCACACTGAACTCCGACCCGGTGGCGGGCGCGATCTGTTCGACGTGGCCGCGCAGGCGCGCACCGTCGAGCGCATCGACGCGGAAGCTGGCAGGCTGGCCGATCCGCATCCGCGCGGTCTGCGTCTCCTTGAAATTGCCGACCACCCACAATTGCTCAGGCACGAGGAACATGAGCTGCGATCCCGCGGCGACATATTGGCCGACGCGTACGGACGCCTCGCTGATCTGGCCGTCGCGCGGCGCGCGGATCAGTGTGTTCGACAGGTTGATCCTGGCAAGATCGACCTGCGCCTGCGCCTGTTGCAACGCGCCTTCCAACGCGGCGCGCGAAACCTGGGTCGACCGTATCGTTTGGCGCTGGCTGTCGATGTTTGCCTCACTGCGGATCACGCCCGCCGCTGCGGCCAATCGGGTCGCACGCACCTGATCGCGCTCGCGCAGCGACACGGAGCCACGATCCGCCAGCTCGCTGACCCGCAACAGGTCGGCATCGGCGCGGACCAATTCGGATTGCGCCTGTTGCCGGTCGGCGATCCGGGTCCGAAGCGTCGCAGCATTCTGCGCGACCGTCTGGTCCCAGTTTGCGAGTTCGGCCGTGGCGATCTTCAACTGCGCCTGCGCCTGGTCGAGCTGCTGGCGATAGATGCGGTCGTCGATCCGCAACAATAGCTGCCCGCGCTTTACCGGCGCGAAGTCGCGCACCAGCACATCGGTGACATAACCGTTGACCTGTGGCGCCATCGCCGTGATCTGGCCGCGGACATAGGCGTTCTCGGTCGTCCGGTCGTCGCTGGTGAACGGCCACAGCCGCCAGGCGTACAGCACGACAAGCGTCCCGATGACGAACACGATCGCCATTGCGATGACGGCGCGCCGGGTCGGGCGGATTGTCTTCGGCGGATCGTCCGGCGCGGACGAGGTTGCGTCCGTCATCGGCTCGGCCGGTGTGGCACCATCGGTGGTTTCACGGTCGAGCGTGGTGCGGGGATCGGTCATCGGATCATACCGTTGCGGAACTGGCGGAGGCGGAAGTACCGGCCGCGGGTTGGGTTGTCTTGCGCGCCGCACGTGTCGTGACGGCGACGCGGTACAGCGACCAGAGGAGGAAGATCGTGGCGACGATGGCGTTCAGCGTGAACACGTCGTTGAATGCGCGGACATGCGCTTCGCGCGTCGCGGTCTGCGCCAGAAGGCCGACGCCCTGTGCCTGACGACGCACCGGATCGGTGATCTGCGCGGCATACACCTGCCCCTGCTGGGCGAGCCGCTGCGCCACCACCGGGTCGCCGGGGTCGAGATTGGCAGTGATCTGCGCCGAATATTCGTGCTGCCGCACCTGCTCGAACGTGCCGTACAACGCTGGGCCGGCGAGACCGCCGATCGACTGCGTCACGGCGAACAGCACCGAGAAGGTGACGATATGATCCGCCCCCTTCGACAGTGCCTTCATCACGCCGGTCAGCAGCAGCGGCCCGATGAAGAGGCCGGATGCGATCGCCAGCAGCAACTGGCTGACCATCATCGTCTGCGGCCGGGTATCGCTGGTCGCGTCGTTGTCGATCAGCGATCCAATGATGATGAGCAGGATCGCGCCGACGAACTGGACAGGCATTGTCTTCGGCCCGAACGTCACCGCCGATACCGTCATCCCAAGCAGCAGGCCCGCGAGCATGACGGCGTAGAACAGTTGCAACTGGTCCGGTCCCATTCCCAGCGTGCGGAGCAGGCCGGTCGCGGCATAGCTCTGTTCGGACAGCAGCAGCCGCATGGTCAGGGCACCAATCGCGAAGCGCAGCGTGTCGGCGGTGCCGAGCCAGCGCGTCTTGACCAGCGGGTTGCGGCGATGATGCTCGATCATGAACGCCACGATGAACAGCCCCAGCGCTGCGATCAGCGCGAACGCCATCCAAGGCTGCTCCGTCCACCATTGCGTTCGCCCCTGCGCCAACACCGCACCGACCAGCGCGAAGGCGGGCGCCATCAGCGCGAAGGTTAGGAAGTCGAGGCGCTCGAACGAGGCGATGCGGATGCCCGGTGGCAGCTTCAGTGTCACGCACGCGGCCAGCGAACATAGCGCGAGTCCGAACTCGAACAGGTACAGCGTCTGCCATTCGCCCAGATCGAGGAGTGCGGGCGAGATCAGCCACGCGACCGGCGTCCACACCTGCGACAATCCCAGCGCGACGCATAATCCCTTGCCCAGCTTCGCCTTTGGAAACGCCTGCAACACATAGAAGAAGCCAAGGACGCTCATCGGCGCGGCAGCGAACCCCGCCACCGCGCGGACGA
The DNA here is from genome assembly GCF_001421805.1 of Sphingomonas sp. Leaf34. Classification (GTDB taxonomy): domain Bacteria; phylum Pseudomonadota; class Alphaproteobacteria; order Sphingomonadales; family Sphingomonadaceae; genus Sphingomonas. The sequence goes on from NZ_LMLC01000002.1 coordinate 676,702, forward strand.
GGATCGCCATCTCGTAACTTCGGATCATCAGATACAAGATCGTGATGGCGATATACGCCAGCAGGCTGCACTCGGCGTAGCGGCGAATGCCGAATTGCTGGCGGCATTTGAACAGGATCAGGTTCGACGAGACGTTCGTCATGACATAGGCGGCGGGCAGCCACGTCCCCTCGACCGGGGTCAGGCCCAGCGCCCCCTGGATCTGCGGTAGGTTCGCAGAAATCAGGGCATTGCCAAGGCCCCCGGTCGCGCTGACCAGCACGCCGACCAACAAATATGACGCGCGCAGAGCGGGGCGATGCCGCGGGGTCGATGGCGACCCAGGCATTGAAGGCTTCTCATCCTCCTCCCACGCGGGGATCGGTTCGAGCGGCTGAAGTTGCATGGTAAAGATCAGCGGCCATCGGTCAGCGGGTGCGCGGGGTGGTGCTCGCCGATGTTGCCAGAGCTCCCGACATCGTCTGCAGACCACCCATTGCGGAAAAGGTTTCGCAGCCGGTCCTGCGTGTCGGTACGCGCCGACGTTCGCCCGCTCGCCCACGCGACTGCGAGTGATCCAAGGAAGATATCCGTTGCCGAAGCCGTTGCTTGGGCAAAGCCGTCACGTTGCGCGGCACGCAGGAAAGTATCAGTGCTTTCGATGATCCCGTCGCAAGTCGATTTGAACGGCGACGCTGTCACAGACCAGCCCGCACGCAGGGGTTCTGGCAGGCCGTCATAGGCGCGCATCCATTCGCCCAGCGCGTCAATCCATCGTTCCAGCACCTTTCCGCTGTCGCCGCCCGTCGCCACAATCGCTGCCTTTTCCCGATCGAGGCGCTCATGATGTGGTGCAAGCAGCGCAAGCAACAACGTGTCGCGCGTCGGAAAATGACGGTACAGCGTCGCGTTGCCCACGCCCGCAAGCTTTGCGATCGCGTCAATCGACACATCGACGCCGCCCTCCGCGATCGCACGACCGGCTACCTCGAGAATGTGCGCGCGGTTCTGCAACGCATCCTTGCGGGGCATTCGCGTGCTGGGCGACAACGTCACGACATTCTCCTTGATAAACAGGGAGTCTCCCCATATCTGATTTTTCGAAACGGGGGTAGTCCCCATTAAACTTTATCGGCTGCCCGGCGAGGCGTGGCCGGCAGGATCGGAACCTCCAATGTCCAAGAAACTGCTTCTCGGGATGGTGTTTGGAAACGGCTATGGCGCACAACCTGGGGCATGGCGGATGCCCGGTGTCGATCCGACGGGCTTCACCAATTTCGACACGCTGGTTCGCTATGCGCAGACGGCTGAGCGGGGGAAGTTCCAGTTCCTCTTCATGCCCGACTTCCCGACCCTGAAGCCCAATACCGGTACCGATGCACAGCAATTGAACATCGAGCCGATGATGACTCTTGCCGCCGTCGCGCGCGGAACGGAGCGGATCGGCATGGTCGCGACCGGCTCCACGACGTTCAACGAGCCGTTCAATCTGGCGCGGCAGTTCAAGGCGCTCGACCTGATGAACCATGGTCGGACCGGCTGGAACGCGGTGCCGACCAGCGACCCCGCGATCGCCGCCAATTACGGCCGCGCCCTGCCGCCACGCGGCGAAAAATACGAGCGCCTGCACGAATTCGTCCAAATCGTGCAGGCGCTGTGGGGAAGTTGGGGCCGTGATGCGTGGCTGCACGATCAGGCGTCAGGGCGCTTCGCCGACATGGCGCAGATTCAGCCAGTCAATTTGCGCGGCCGGCATCTGGCGACCAGCGGCCCGCTGGCGTTGCCGGCGTCCGAACAGGGCCAGCCGGTGATCTTTCAGGCGGGCGGTGGCGATCAGGGGCTGGAAGTCGCCGGACGCTATGCCAGCGGCGTGATCGGCGCGGTGTTCTCGATGGAAGACGCCAAGGCACAACGCGACGCGCTGCGCGGCGCGGCCGAACGCGCAGGTCGCGATCCGGACGAGATCAAGTTCTTCGCCGGGCTGATGACGACAATCGCACCCGACCGGCGGGCAGCGCTGGACCGCCGGATCGCGATGTCGGGCGCCAGCTTCGAGCAACGTATTGGGTACCTCGGTCAGATGATCGGGCTGGCGCTTGAACCGTCGCAACTTGATCAGCCACTCAGCGCCGCGCAGCTCTCCGCCGCTCGACCGTCGCCGCAGGACCCGCGTGCCGGAAATGCGCTAAAGATCGCTAGCGAGGGCTGGTCGCTCCGCGACGTGCTGGCGCACGGCGTCATCGATTATCATCCAATGATCGTCGGGCCCGCGGTCGAGGCGGCCGACCACATGCAGACATGGTTCGAAGCGGATGCCTGTGACGGCTTCTGGCTGTGTCCGGACGTCTTTGAAGACGGCCTGCCGAAGCTGGTCGACGAACTGGTGCCGATTCTTCAGCAGCGAGGCCTGTTCCACGACGACTACGAAGGGACGACGCTGCGCGATCATCTCGGCGCGCCCGCGCAATATGGCCGCGACCCGCGCCTGAACTGAATGCTTGATGTTACAGCGAGGTATCTATGACTGACACTCTATCCATTACTACCCCCGACGACACCCAGTCATTCCAGCAGACAGTTCGGGGCCGGCGATCCTATCGCGGTTTCCTCGATCGCGTCGTCCCCGACGACGTCTTGGCCGCAGTGCTGCAGGATGCGCAATGCGCGCCATCGAACTGCAATACCCAGCCATGGGACGTGCATATCGTCCGAGGCGCGAAGCTGACTGATCTGTCGCGCATCCTGCACGCGAAGAACGATGCGGGCGAGTTTACCGGCGACTTCTCGTTCGACATGGGGGCGTTCTACGGCTGCTATGGCGATCGCAAGAACGCGCAGGGCAAGGCCTATTACGAGGCAATGAACGTTATGCGCGAGGACAAGGATGGTCGCCGTCGTGCCGCAGCTAAAAACCTGTCCTTCTTCGGTGCACCGCAAGTCGCGTTGATGTTCATGCCCTCGTTCGGCGATGACGTGCGCACCGCGGGTGACATCGGCATGTACGGCCAGACGTTCCTTCTGTCGCTCGCGGCGCGGGGTCTAGGCGGTATCCCGCAGACGTCGCTAGGGTTCTATGCGGGCACGATCCGTGAGTTTCTGGGGATCTCGCCTGACATGAAGATGCTATTCGGCATGTCATTCGGCTACCCCGACGATGATGCGCCGGGCAACCGGATGCGGATGGGCCGCGTGCCAGTCGCCGAGAGTGTACATTTTCACGACTGATCCGGTTGGGCGGCTCGCCTATGGTTTTTAGGCTGTTAGCAAACACTAGGCAGGCCGCTATAATTGAACAGTTACCAGCCGGACTTGGCCCAACGAGACGCGCACGGCAGGGACAGCTATTAAGGCTACGGTCAAAGCAGAAGCGAAGACGAAAAGATAATCGCTAGGACATGATCATTCGCGGCGGTGAATACGTTTGCCTCCGCGAGGTCGACACGCTCCCCCTCCCTCAGCCAAACACCGCCGGCCACGGCGTTTGGCATTCCGGACGACGTTTCGGCAAACAGGTATGCGCGAGGACCAAGTTTGCAGCGTGATCGACGCAAGGTGCTTCGAGAGTGGTGCCGTAGCCAGATCGCGCATCATAAAGCGCTCACGCAGATACATGTCGTGGGGGCATTCCAGTGACCGACAAGATAAACAAAATCGCGATGTGCGATACTATAGCCTCGTGTGCTGATGTCAAAAGTATCACGGGCAAGATGACAGGAAAATTAGAAAACATGCGCCATGCCTAATCCGATCCATTCTCTTTCCAGATTACCTCGATTGATGAGCGAAGCACTTTAGGAAGATTCTTATTGAACTTGTTTTAGTCTTATTTTCTCGAAAGGAGTAGCAGATGAACCGGGCATGGTTGACGACAACAGGATTTCTGGTGATGGGATTAGCCGGGAGCAGTACCGTATTGGCGAGAACAGTCCCAGCTGGCCAAGTTGCGGGTCCACAAACGATCCGGGTCGAGGTGACGACCGGGCAGGTCGATACGATTGGGGGGGTGATCTATTCGCAGGTGAAATCAACGCGTGCGATGCGTCAGCTCCGGATGACCGTACTGGTGCCGCGCACCGAAGATCTGAAGCCGGCGATCATTTATTTCCCCGGCGGTGGCTTCATCTCTGCGGACTATGAGAAATACAGCGAGATGAGGACGGCGCTGGCGCGCGCGGGTTTCGTCGTCGCCGCAGCGGAATATCGCGTCGTGCCGGACAAATTCCCGGCGCTGGTCCAGGATGGCAAAGCGGCGGTCCGTTACCTGCGCGAACACGCGGAGGAATACGGCATCGACCCGGCGCGCATCGGCGTGATTGGTGACTCCGCCGGCGGCTATGTCGCCCAGATGCTCGGGACGACCAATGGCGAACGCACCTTTGACAAGGGCGACTTCACCGACAAATCCTCCGACGTTCAGGCGGCCGTATCGTTGTACGGGATCTCCGATCTGCGCAGTATCGGCGAAGGCTTTCCCAAGGCCGTGCAGAAGGTCCACCAATCACCCGCAGTCACAGAAGCGCTGTTGGTCAACGGCACGGCCTTCGGAACGTTTCCAGGTGCAACGATCAACAGCGATCCCGAAAAGGCTCTCGCGGCGAGTTCGATGGGGCATATGCAGGGCAAGAAGCCACCCTTCCTCATCATGCATGGTACGGCCGACACGCTGGTATCGCCCATGCAAAGCAGGCACCTGTACGACGCTCTCAAGGCCGGCGGAAACAAGGCCGAGCTTATTCTGGTCGATGGTGCGGGGCACGGTGACATCTACTGGTATCAGACACCGATCATCGATCGGGTCGTGACATGGTTCAAAAACACACTGGGTGGCCCGATCAAAGGAGCAGCGAAGCCAAAGGCGCGTGACGCCAACCTGTAAACCTGAACAGCAGCCCCCGCCGCGCCCCGTCCGCCTGCGGGGGATTTCAGTTCCCGCAGGCGACCGACCAGAGAGCCTCCGAAATCTTCGACAATGACGTGGTGGGCCGCGCCAGCGTGATGGCGATCTCTGTCCGGTAGGTTTCGTCTGCGGCATAGGTGATCTTGCCCGCCGCCAGTGCCGACGACGCAAGCGATAGCGGCACCCACGCCACTCCAGCCCCGTCGACCGCCATCGACAGCAGCGCTGCGGCGAGCCGGGACTGCAGAACTGTCGCCAGCGGGGGCTTCACGCCTCGCGCTGCCCAATCTGCATGGAGGATCCGGCCGAGCCCCGATTCTGGGCTGTAGGCCAAATAGGGGACTTCGGCCTGATCCAGCGTCCATCGCGGCTGCCCCGCCCCATCCGGCTGACAGATCGGCACCAGCAGATCGCTTCCGATCTCGACACGCAGGAAATCTCGCGTGTCGAGCGAGGTCTGAAGGAGCTGGTGATGGTGGGACAGCAGAAAGGAAGCCTCGCCGCGTTGCATCATCCGCTCACACGCCTGAAGGCTATCGGACTTCAAATTGATCGGCTCATGCGGCGCATGTTCCACAATCCAGTGCGGGAAAAACGAGAACGACAATGCGTGGGTTGCAGCCACGGTCAGAACGGCTCCCGTTTGGTCTGCCACTTCCAGCGCCGAAGTGCGGGCACGGTACAGATCGCGTACGGACACCTGAACATAGCCTAAGAACGTCTCGCCAGCAGGACTGAGAGCGGTTCCAGCCGTCGTTCGGGTGAACAATGTAGCACCCACCCATTGCTCCAATGACCGGATTCGCCGGCCGAACGCGGGCTGTGTGATATTGCGACGCTGCGCCGCGCGCGAGAAATTGCGCTCCTCCGCGAGGGTCAGGAAATCTTCCAGCCAGTCTAAATGCACGGCTTACCTCGCTGCTGTCCCGGAACCGGATCAGAAAGGTGCTTTATGCCGAACGAGCATAAACGGCAACCGTATCGGCATTTGATCCCGGTGCTCGCAGAGCCGACAAGACCGGCACAAAATAAGAAAAATCGTTTTAGCGAGAGAGCCGGAGAGAAGCCATGGCGCGACGCCTTCTAGGCCAGTTATACGTACAGGTACTGATTGGCATTGCCATCGGTGCGCTCATCGGGGTCATATTCCCCGACGTAGCAGTAATGCTTCAGCCGCTTGCCGATGCGTTCATCAAGCTCATCAAGATGCTCCTTGCACCGATCATCTTCGGCACCGTGGTGCTCGGGATCGCGAAGATGGGGAACGTCAAGGAAGTCGGCCGCATCGGCGTCCGGGCGCTGATCTACTTCGAGATCGTCTCGACGCTGGCGCTGGTGATCGGCCTGGTGGTCGTCAACGTGATGAAGCCAGGCGTTGGCATGAACATCGACGTTTCGACACTGGATGCCAGCGGTATCGCGAAATACCAACCTGCTGCCGGCGAGCAGCACGGCGTCGTCGATTTCTTCATGAACATCATTCCCAAGACGATGGCTGATGCCTTCGCGCAGGGTGCGATGCTGCAGATCATCCTGATCGCGGTGCTCATCGGCTACGCACTGGTTTCGATCGGTAAGCGCGGCGAGCCACTCATGGCGGTGATCGAGTCCCTGCTTCAGACGCTGTTCCGTATCGTTGGGATGGTCATGAAGCTGGCGCCTATCGGCGCTGGTGCCGGTGTCGCGTATACCATCGGCAAGCACGGGCTCGGCTCACTTTGGGGCCTCGGCCACCTGATGCTAGCGGTCTACCTCACCTCGATCATCTTCGTCGTCTTCGTGATCGGCAGCGTCGCGCGCTGGGCTGGCTTCCCACTTCTTCAGTTCTTCCGCTACTTCAAGGACGAGCTGCTCGTCACCTTCGCCACCTGCTCGACGGAAGCCGTGCTGCCGCGGATGATGACGAAGCTGGAGCGCCTCGGCGTCGCCAAGCCTGTCGTCGGCCTGGTCCTGCCGACCGGCTACACGTTCAACGCAGACGGCACCTGCATCTACCTGACGATGGCGGCGATCTTCATTGCGCAAGCAACCAACACGCCGCTGACCCTGTGGCATCAGATCGTCATCCTCGGCGTGCTGTTGCTGACGTCCAAGGGGTCGGCGGGCGTTGCGGGCGGAGGCTTCGTCACGCTGGCGGCCACGTTGTCGACCTTTCCCGACATCCCGGCAGCGGGGCTCGTCCTGCTACTCGGCGTCGACCGCTTCATGAACGAGGCGCGCGCCGTCACCAATCTCATCGGCAACGGTGTCGCCACCATCGCGATCGCGAAGTGGGAGGGTGCACTCGACGCCGAGACGGTGCGGACCGTGATCGCGGAACAGAAGGGCGAAGTACCGCGCAGCATCACCCTCCATCCCGCCGGCCCCACCGAAACCCATTCCTGATTACCACCCACAACCATAGATCCAAGAGGAGCAAAACATGCGCATCATCGACGTCTGCGAAATCACGCAGCCCATCTCGTCCCCCATCCGCAACGCCTATATCGACTTCAGCAAGATGACCGCCAGCCTCGTCGCGGTCGTCACCGACGTGGTTCGCGACGGCAAGCGCGTCGTTGGCTACGGGTTCAATTCGAACGGTCGCTATGGCCAGGGCGGACTGATCCGCGAGCGCTTCCGTGACCGGATACTCGAAGCGGCTCCGGAAAGCCTGCTGGACGACAATCGCGACAATCTCGATCCGCACAAGATTTGGGCGGCAATGATGACCAACGAGAAGCCCGGCGGCCACGGCGAACGCTCGGTCGCGGTCGGGACGCTCGACATGGCGATCTGGGATGCGGTCGCGAAGATCGAGGGCAAGCCGCTGTTCCGCCTGCTGGCCGAGCGCCACGACCGCGAGGCAAACCCACGCGTCTTCGTCTACGCGGCTGGCGGCTATTACTACCCTGGCAAGGACAACAGCCAGCTGTGTGCGGAGATGCGCGGTTATCTGGATCGCGGCTACAACGTCGTGAAAATGAAGATTGGCGGCGCTTCGATCGACGAAGACCGTGGCCGTATCGAAGCGGTCTTGAAGGAGATTGGTTCGGAAGCACAGCTCGCCGTGGACGCCAACGGGCGCTTCGACCTCGAGACCGGCATCGCCTACGCCAAGATGCTCCGCGAATACCCGCTGTTCTGGTACGAGGAGATCGGCGATCCGCTCGATTACTCGCTGCAGGCGGCGATCTCGGAATATTACCCTGGCCCAATGGCGACCGGCGAAAACCTGTTCTCGCATCAGGACGCCCGCAACCTGCTGCGTCATGGTGGTATGCGTCCGGATCGCGACTGGCTGCAGTTCGACTGCGCTCTGTCTTACGGGCTGGTCGAGTATCTGCGCACGCTTGAGGTGCTGAAGCAGTTCGGCTGGTCGCCGTCGCGGTGCATTCCGCATGGCGGTCACCAGATGTCGCTCAACATCGCAGCCGGCCTCGGGCTTGGTGGCAATGAGAGCTATCCGGACCTGTTCCAGCCCTATGGTGGGTTCCCGGACGGCGTGAAGGTGATCGACGGCCACATCACGATGCCAGAACTTCCCGGCATTGGCTTCGAGGGCAAGTCCGACCTCATCAAGGTGATGCGCGAACTCGCGGAATGACGTGGGCTCGGCAGGGCGGCACGACTCCGCCCTGCCGATCTTCCAGCAGACATATGACCGGCTTGGCATTGACCGGTCGGCGGAGAGGTACGGCATGAACCGGCTATCGCTACTGCAGGGCTGCGGCCTTGCGATCGTAGGCTTGAGCGCCACGCACCACGCTTCCGCACAGGAGCAGCCTCCGTCTCAGGTCGAGGCGCAGAACACGCAGGTGCCGGCGACACCGGTCGCCACCCCATATCCTGACGCAGCTGCCGGCGACGGCAATACGCAGCAGGGCTACAATCCACTGCGTTGGGCTGAAGATTGGCGCAGCATGCGCGATCCAGCCAAGCGCGACGACGTCTTCGACCGTTTGAAATACATCCCGATTGGTTCGGACGACGTGTACCTGACCCTGTCGGGCGAACTGCGCACGCGCGTAAACTACTTCTCCAACCCGCAAGGCCGCAAGTCCGAGCATCAACGCCAGGACAGCTACCGCATCTTCCTCGGCGCCGACCTCCATCTGGGCGAACATTTCCGTGCGTACGGCGAACTCGCGCGCGGGCCGATGGATGGCAAGAACATCGGTTCGCCCTCGGGCACGTTGTCGAACAAGCTGCTCGTCCAGCAGGCGTTCGTCGATGGCACGTGGCAAGTCGGCCAGACCGATGTCGGCGCGCGTGTCGGCCGACAGGTCTTCATCGATGGCTCGAACCTGCTGCTGGCGAACCGCGACAATAACACGGTGCAGACCAGCCTGACCGGTGTGCGGGCATGGGCGCGCGGATCGACGCTGCGCGCCGACGTGTTCGACCTTTACTACACAACCTACGGCAATGGCGGCCTCGGCGATGACCCTGTCGATTGGGGACGCCGCTTCAGCGGGGTTACCGCGGGCATCGTCCTTCCAAAGCATCTGTTCGGTGGCTCGAAGCTGTATCTCGACCCGTTCGTCTGGCGTCTGCGCAACCGGGCGGTTACATGGGGCGCCGAGACGGCACGCGAAGAGCGGACCTATGTCGGCGCGCATCTCTGGGGGGAAGCTGGACCGGTCACGATCGACTGGACCGCCAACCATCAGGGCGGCAGCTATGGCGGCCGGGATCTCGATGCGTGGCAGGTGCTCTTGGCCGGGACGTACCGCCTTGGCAAAGCGAACACTGCTCCCCGTCTGGGTCTTCACTTCGACTATGCAACGGGTGGCGGTGCCAATGGGCAGGGGAAGCTAAGGAACGCGTTCGCGCCCTACGGCAACAATATCTACTATAGCTATCAGGGCTATCTGACCCCAACCAACCTGGTCGCTATCGCGCCTAGTATAACCGTCACGCCTGCCAAGACCGTGCGCGTGACGGGCGAGTACCAGTTCACCTGGCGCGAGACGACGAGCGATGCCGTCTACCGGTCGAACGGGACCCCCTTTGCGGGCACGGCCGGCATGGGCGGTCGACGGACTGTCGATGTCGCACGGCTACAAACGATCTGGACCGTCAGTCCGCGGCTGTCATTGACCGGCCGTCTTGAGCACGCTTTTGCCAAAAACGGTCTGACCGCGGCGGGATACCGGGACTCGTCCTACGCCGCCTTGTGGGCGAGCTTTCGCTTCTAACCGGCCAGCAGAACGCAGGAAATTGACCTTATGAGCATCGACGACGACTTCCGGCAGGCAGCGCTCGATTACCACCGCTTTCCCGTTCCGGGGAAGCTCGGCGTTCACGCCACCAAGCGCATGGAAACGCAGCGTGATCTCGCGCTGGCCTACTCGCCTGGCGTCGCCGCTGCCTGCGAGGCAATCGCCGCCGACCCGATTACCGCGCGCGACTATACCGCGCGCGGCAACCTCGTCGGCGTGGTGACCAACGGCACGGCGGTGCTTGGACTGGGCAACATCGGCCCCCTCGCATCCAAGCCGGTGATGGAGGGTAAGTCCGTCCTGTTCCGTAAGTTCGCGGGCATCGACTCTTTCGACATCGAGGTCGATGCGACCGATCCCAAGGCATTCTGCGATGCTGTGGCCGCGCTCGAGCCGACATTCGGCGGAATCAACCTCGAGGACATCAAAGCGCCCGAGTGCTTCGCGATCGAAGCCGAACTCCGGCGCCGCATGAACATCCCTGTGTTCCACGACGACCAGCACGGCACCGCGATCGTCGTGGCGGCAGCCGTTCGCAATGCTTTGCTGCTCCAGGACAAGCCGATCGAGGATGCAAAGCTGGTAACCTCCGGCGCGGGCGCTGCGGCCCTTGCCTGCGTGGATCTGCTTGTCGCACTCGGTCTGCCGGTCGAGAACGTCACGCTCACCGACATCGAGGGCGTCATCCACGCTGGGCGCAGCGGCATGCTGCCCAACATGGCGCGCTATGCCCGGCAGACCGATGCCCGTCTGCTGGCCGACGTCATCGCCGGCGCGGATATCTTCCTTGGCCTTTCTGCGCCCGGCGTCTTTCGCCCGGAGTGGTTGCCGCTTCTAGCGCCCAGGCCGATTATCCTCGCTATGGCCAACCCCGAACCCGAAATCCGGCCGGATTTGGTACGTGCCCAGCGACCGGATGCCATCATCGCCACCGGCCGCTCGGACTTTCCCAATCAGGTCAACAACCTGTTGTGCTTCCCCTACATCTTCCGCGGTGCGCTCGACTGCCAGGCGACCGAGATCAACGAGGCGATGAAGGTCGCCGCGGTCGAGGCAATAGCCGGTCTGGCGCGCATGGAGCCGGATGAGGTGGTGGCGAACGCCTATGGCGGCGAACCGCTGTTGTTCGGGCCGGATCATATCATTCCAAAGCCGTTCGATCCCCGGCTCATCCTGGAGGTCGCGCCGGCGGTTGCCGAAGCCGCGGCGCGAACCGGCGTCGCGCTCGCGCCGATCACCGACATGACCGCCTATCGCAGCAGTCTCGCCCGACACGCCTATCGTTCGACGCAATTGATGATGCCGGTCTTCGAGGCAGCGCGCACGCGGTCGCAACGGGTCGCCTATGCTGCAGGCGAGGCCGATGCCGTCCTGCGCGCGGCGCAGATCGTCGTCGACGAGCGGTTGGCCCACCCCGTCCTGGTCGGGCGACCCGGCATCATCGAACCGGCCATCACGCGTCTGGGTCTGCGCATCCGCCCCGGCGTCGATGTCGAGATATTCGATCCAACCGGTGTCGAGGACGTGCATGCACGGCTGGGCGACGCGTATTGCGACTTGGTCGAGCGCCGCGGCGTACCTCCCGCTGCTGCACGCAAGCGTGTCCGGCAACAACCCAGCGTTACCGCAGCGATGTTGCTACGCCTGGGGCTGGTCGATGCTGCGCTGTGTGGCACGCCGGCCGACTGGTGGGAGGAAACCCGGCAGGTTCTGGAGATAATCCCCCGATTGCCGAGCGCGACCCGCGCCTATGCGCTGACCGGGCTGATCCACGATGGCGGCACGTTGTTTTTCGCCGACACGCATCTCAATCCCGATCCGACCGCCGAGCAGATCGCGGAGCTGACGTTGATGGCGGCTGACCAGATCCGCCGCTTCGGGATCGTGCCCGCAGCGGCATTGCTGTCGCATTCCAATTTCGGGGCGTCGGGCTCGCCTAGCGCCCGCAAGATGCGCGATGCTCTGGCGATTGTGCGGCAACAGGCGCCCGATCTCGCCATCGATGGCGAGATGCATGCCGACAGTGCGCTCAACGCCGCGATCCGGGCAAGAAGCGTCAGTCGATCGACGCTCGACGGGGCAGCCAATCTTCTGGTCATGTCGTCGCTCGACACCGCCAACGTTGCACTGACGCTCGCGACGTCGATCACCCGTGGGCTGCCAGTCGGCCCAATGCTGCTCGGCATGTCAAAACCTGTGCACGTCCTCGTTTCTTCGACGACAACGCGCGGCATCGTCAACATGACGGCCTTGGTTGCCAGCGACAGCGTGCAGGTGGACGCTTGAGGCAGGAACAGGAACGTCTTCGGATGCAATATGCGGCTTCAGGCATCGCCGACGCCTTCGTCGCGGCTCGTCGCGATGGCACGGCTATGTCGGCCTATCCCGGCGGGCTACCGCAAACGCTGGCCGACGCCTACGCTATTCAGGCGCTCGCTATCGATCGATGGTCAGACGCGATCGGCGGGTGGAAGGTCGCTCGGATCAATGATCCCTGGCGGGAGCGGTTGCACGCCGACCGGTATATCGGCCCGATATTCGCCCGGACGATCGTCGATGCCGGTTTCGTCTCCAAGGTCCCGGCATACGAAGGCGGAAGCGCAGCGTTCGAGGCGGAAATCGCGCTTGTCGTAGGCAGCGATACTGATCCCGAACGGCTGTCATGGTCGCTCGAAGATGCACGATCGCTGATCACCGACGCGCGTCTCGTGATCGAGGCGGCAAGCAGCCCCCTCGCCTCGATTGCTACGCTTGGCCCCCTCGCCGCCATTACTGCGTTCGGGAACAACAGCGGACTGATCCGGGGACCATCTGTCGATCTCAATTCGCTACCAGGTGGGTTTGCGGAGGTGACCATCGATGGTATGTCCGTCGGCCGATCGCCGCTTTGGGGCGATCCTGATGGACCGCTACCGGCATTCGTTTTCGCGCTCGAACGTGCGGCTTCACTTGGCTATCCGTTGAAGCGGGGCCAGATTGTCAGCACTGGCGCGTTGACCGGTGTCCATAGGGTAGTCATCGGTCAGATGTGCTCGGCCCGATTTGGCAACCTCGCTACGATCGACTGCGTTGTAACATCACGGCCAGCGAACCAATAAATCGCGATTACAAAGAGCCCGGCCGTGGCGGTACTCTACCTCCAGCTTAAATCGGACACCTGGCAAACCTAAAGCTTCTCGAAATCGCATTCCTTTTGGGAAGCCGGTAGCGGCCCAATGTCTGCTATCGTCCCTCACCTTTCCAAAAGCTGATTGTCAGCTTTCCTCTTCAATGTTGCCATTTAGCGGCCCGATGTGTGGCAAACCGGATCGTAATCACTGTTGTGTGAGCTGCCCCCTTCTGAGCGGTCCATCGACTATGAGAGTCTGGATCAAGGAAGGGACGACGAATGCCTGCGAAAAAGCACAAGCCGGAAGAGATCATCGGGAAGCTGCGTGAAGTTGAAATCGTCCTGGGCCAGGGCGGGACGACGGCCGAGGCGTGTCGGCGGATCGCGGTCAGCGAGCAAACCTACTACCGCTGGCGCAAGGAATATGGTGGTCTGAAGACGGATCAGGCTCGCCGGATGAAGGACCTGGAGAAGGAGAACCTGCGGCTGCGGCGTGCGGTCTCCGACCTGACACTGGACAAGCTGATCCTGCAGGAGGCGGCACGGGGAAACTTCTAAGCCCCGCGCGGCGCCGACGCTGCATTGACCACGTGAAAGAGGTGCTGGATGTATCCGAGCGGCGGGTGTGTCGCGTGCTCGGGCAGCATCGGTCGACGCAGCGCAAGGTGCCGTGTGGGGCAGATGACGAACAGGCGCTGACTGAGGACATCGTTGCGCTGGCCGGGCAGTATGGACGCTACGGTTACCGCCGGGTGACCGCACTGCTGCATGCCGCTGGGTGGTCGGTGAACCACAAGCGCGTCGAGCGCATCTGGCGGCGTGAGGGCCTGAAGGTGCCACAGAAGCAACCCAAGCGTGGCCGGCTGTGGTTGAACGACGGCTCGTGCATCCGGCTGCGACCGGAGTATCCGGGGCATGTCTGGGCATACGACTTTGTCGAAGCGCGAACGCACGACGGGCGCAAGTTTCGTATCCTCACGATCATCGACGAGGCCAGCAGGGAATGCCTGGCGCTGATCGTCGCACGTCAGTTGAAGCACGAAGACGTGCTGGCGGCGCTTGCCGAGCTGTTCATCGCGCGGGGTCCGCCAGCGCATATTAGGTCGGATAATGGCAGCGAGTTCATCGCTACCGCGGTTCAGAAATGGCTTGGGCAGGTCGGCGTGAAGACGCTGTACATTGCACCGGGCTCGCCATGGGAGAACGGTTACAACGAGAGCTTCAATGGTTCGCTTCGCGACGAGCTGCTCAACGGAGAGATCTTCTACAGCCTCGCCGAGGCAAGAGTGCTGATCGAGGCGTGGCGGCGTCACTATAACACCGTCCGACCACACAGTAGCCTGGGCTATCGACCTCCCGCGCCAGCAGCGGCGACCCCGCCATTGCCAGCCTCCAGTTCCGCTTCGCTCCACCTACGCCCGGCAATGGCGGCGGAGTCGACAATGCACTAACTATCTATCTGGACCACCCGGTGGGGGCTGCTCACTTTACTGATGCACAGGCGGATCCATTCGCGACCTGTCACAAGGGTCGTGAGCGAGCCGCAAACCAGCCGGTAAAAGCTGAGATTGCGACAGCCGGCACAGCGAGGACGCAGCACATTGCCAGGCCGATTACCCAGAGCGAGATAGTCCCAGCGTTGAGCCATATCACAGGAAGCTGGGCAAACGTCAGGATAACTCCTGCCATCCACCCCCTCGTCTTGAACGCTGCCCCTGCTAGCGCAGCTAGGCCCAACGAGGACGGGTACCAGAGACGCCAGTAGGCGTCGGCATCCCAGGGTTCCGCCGCGCCTGTCACCCAGCAGACGAAAAGCCAGTACAGGACACCGGATACCAGCAAGACGGGGATCTTCATCAGTCCGGTGCTCATCGGCTCATTGTCACATGCAAAATGCCTGAATCCTATTCTCGCCAACCAGGTGCCGGGGTCAAAGCAGATTATCGCGGCTCACCAACCAAACTTTGGATATGGGCGCTGTTGCCTGCAATAGCGCCCGTGCCTCGCTGCATCCGCTTCGCGCGGTACAGAGCCTCATCTGCCTCTTTAAGCAACGAAGCCCGATCGACATAACTTGCGCCATAGACACAGGCTCCGATCGTCGCAGACACCGTTATAACGCTACGGTCGTCAGGCACGGCGTAGCGTAGGTCTGCGAGCAATCGCGCGATGTCTTGGACGAGTTCTTCGTGCGTACGCCGTCCGCGTAGGATCAGCACGAACTCGTCCCCGCCCAGTCGGGCGATGGAGTGATCGCCCAGATACTGTACTGCTTGCAGCTTGGCGGCCATCACCTGCAAAACCTTGTCCCCTGTCGCATGGCCAAGCCGGTCGTTGACCTCCTTGAACCGATCCAGATCGATGATTGCGATAGCAAGCGGTGCGCCTTCCCGGGCGCGATCGAGCGCAGCTTCCAATTCTTCGTTAAAAGCGCGTCGGCTTGGTATGCCCGTCAGTTCGTCGGTTCGAGCTACCGCAACCAGACGGCGCTCGAATTGGTACCGGTCCGTGATGTCCTGGATCACTCCCATGACGGCGACACGCTTACCGGCGCGCTCATCGATCTCACCCAATGTGCGCACGCGACGGGGCCGCCCCTGCGCATCTGTGAAGTTCAGCTCCAGATCCCATGCAGTCCCTTGCCGCACACAGCGGTCTAGCGCTGCTTCCAACTTGGCACGATCGTCTTCGAGGTAGAACTGCATAGCTAGGGCAAGCTGCGCTTGCGAGCCCGGTGCCAGGCCGTGGATCGCGTAGGTCTGATCGGACCAGTGTATCCGTCCGCCTTCAAGCTCGAGGCGCCACGACCCGATCCTTGCCATGCGTTCGGCGTGCTGGAGCAGTCTGTGCGTGCGGGCCATGTCACCGAGGGCCTCCTGGCGATCAAGCGCCAGCTGTAGGTTCTCTTTGCTGGTCCGGCGCGCCTCAAGCAGCGCTTCGACGACCCGCGCCATACCGGCGAGTATCTCCAGCTTTTCGCGAGTCGGATCCTGCGGTTTGTCGTCAGCCACGCACAAGGTGCCGATCGGCAGCGCGGCACCTCCTCCTGGTGGTGTCACTCGCAACGGCACGCCTGCATAGAAACGCACAAAGGGTGTTTCCACCACCATAGGATTGGTTGCAAAGCGCGGGTCTTCGCGCGTGTCCGCAATGACGAGCAGATCGTCGGCAGCGATCGTATGGGTGCAAAAAGACACATCTCGTGGTGTCTCGCTAGCCTCAAGGCCGCACGCTGCCTTGAACCACTGCCGGTCCGCGTCAACTAACGAAACGAAAGCGAACTTGCAGCCAAAGAGGTGCCGCGCCCCTACAGCGATGGCGTCGAACTCGGCTTCAGGGGGAGTGTCGAGCATATCGAGAGCACGAAGCGCGTCCAGCCGCGCTACCTCGTCGACTATGCCGGTTAGGTTTACCATGGGGGACGGTAGCATAAGTGAGGTTGGCATCGGGTTAACGGCATGTACAGGGTCGGTACATCGCCGCGACTCGTTAATGGCATGGCGGCGACTGAGAGACGCTGGAGCGCTCCCGCTTGATAGGAGCATAAACGTGTCCAACTCGAGCGATCTGAGCACTCTTGTTCGTAACGAAGCGCGCGCGCGGGAACAGGCCGAAGCCAGTAACGACGTTTCAGCTCGCATCGCTCATCTGGCTCGTGCTGCCGGGTACGCCAAAATGATCAAGGCTTTGAAGCCATGATGGACGGCGAAACAACCGCTCAGCGCCTCGAACGTCTAATAACGGTTATCGGTCAGGCTTTGGCGGTCGCGGATGCTGGTGACCAACCGTTGGTAGGCGCGCATCTTCATAAATGCCTTCGAACGGCAATCGCGTTGCGTGCTATTCCCGATAGTTTGTCACGGCCTTTTTAATAGCAATCAGCCCGATATCGTGAAGGCGGCAGCAAACAAGTTCGCTCGCCAGCAAAACTTACCATCCGCGACTTCTAATCCCGCAAACGAACGATGATCGAGACGGATAGGGCGTTCTCGGACTCGATCCCGGTCGATACGATCAGGAGCGCGACGTCAGGCTATTTTTCAACCGCACCGGCCGTTTGTTTAACATATACAGACGGTTCTGCCGAGGCAGATCATATACACATCAGCGTTAATGGGCACTCACTGACCGCGGTAATCGTCAGAACGAAACCTGTACGCGCCCTACGATTCTGTCTCCGGCGTTGCGTTGATCGGCAAACCTGCTGGCAGTGGCGGTGCGGGAGACGTCAGTCCCAATATAATCGACGCCGATCGTCAGACGGTCACGACGATGCTCGAGACCCAGCCGCCAGTTGATGTAACTGCCGCCCGGACGAAGACGCTGCACCCGACTGGGGTCGCGGACGCTGCCGGACGAGTGGCCGACTTCGGCCAGCATCGTCAGCGGCGTACCAGGAATACCGGCATTGGCGTTCGCATAGACATACACGTTGCTGCCACCGATCGCGCGCTGCGACGGCGCGCCGATCACGCCGGCCGTGGCGTAGAGCGGACCATAGGCATAGCTTGCCGATACGCCGGCCTCGACATAGTCCATGCGGCCCCGCGCGCCCGCGAATGCGTGGCCGGTGGCGTCGGTACGGATACGCACCGCACCCAGATCCCAGTCGGTTCCCACCGAAAGGTCGACGACCGCATCGGCGCCACCGTGTCGCACGCTGTTCCGAAGCGTTACCACGCGCGCCGATGCATCGAGCCGGCCGCGCGAGACGCGAATATCGCCCGCTAGCGCGGCACGTCCCTCACTCCAGCTCAGCCCGCGCCGTTCCTCTTCGCTCATCATTTCCAAGGTTACCGACCCGACATCTTGTGCAAACGCGGGCGTGATCAGGCCGCAACTTGCGGCACCGAGCACGCCCGCCAATCGAACGCGCCGGATCATCCTGCGCGCTGCGGACCGTGGATCCGGTCGAGCTCGACGCGCAGCATCTGCTCGTCTTCCTGCGCCAGCTTTACCAGATGCTGCTGCATGTCCGCGGACTTCGTCGCGACCTCCTTCTTGATCGCGCCATGGCTCGCAACGCACCAGCCGGGCCGGGTGCCGGAAATCACCGGTTCGCTGTCGATGCTGCGCACCAGCCTGGTACCCGACGCCGCGACCGCGTGCCGTGCCACTGACATGCTCGCCGCCCAGTCGCAGCGTAGCGACGATGGTCTTCCGCCGGGTGCAACCGCGCCCACCTGCTTGTGCGTGATGACAACGTCACCGCGATATTTGACGGCGACCGGACCGCTGCGGTGATCCACCTGGTTCTGATGATCGACAGTCATGCCGAGGGCCGCCCCGGTAGCAGCAAGCACCAAGCCGGCGGTTAGAAAATAGGCCATATTCGTTCTCCTTTTGCCATCCCGATCCATTCTGATCGGTGAAGCCAATCCTTACGGACGATGATTCTACAACGATGGTTCAGCGTGTCGGTTCAGCTGAACTGCGGCCGCAAGGCGCGTGCGTGCAGGCGGTCCTTCACGTCGAGACGCAACCGCTTCAGCCGAAATAGCCGCAAGGTATCGGGCATGCGTCGCTTCATCTCGACGCGGATCTGCTCATCCAGCCGGGCATGCAACTGGGTCAACTTGTGAGAAAATATAGGCAAAGCCGCTCTCCAACCAACGATTGAACGATCGGATCAGTCGCGATGAAAGGAGGCAAACAGGCCAGGCCTAGACATCGAGATAACCCGATGCGGTCCGACATCACGTTCGTCCTGAGACGACCGCCAGAGGGGCCCGGCCCGCTCCCTCAAGCTAGGGTTTAGCCGGTCAAGGTCAATAGGAGAGCAAATGGATTTGCACGAGTTGACATTAGGACACGGGTCCCCGATGTTACTGGCATGTACGCTCCTGCGACACATAAGCGTTTCCGCGACCACGCCGGCCAACTCGCCGCACGCGCTTAGCCCGAGCTCGCGGCCACTGCCGCTCGAGTTCGGGCTTTATTCGATCTGACCTTTGGGACGCGTTCTGCGCGCCCATGATCTCGAATAAGTGGAAACCGTGTAGTGGAAAACCAAGTCTCGAAATCCGATGATTTGTGTCAGGATGACCGTCAGCATCAAGCTGCCAATCCAGCACCTCAGCCTTTCTTGCGGATGCGACCACAAAGTTTTTTCTCGAACAAATTCGATCTGGAGATTGTAGAAGACTATTCTAAGGCTGATGCCGAAGCCCGGCAGAATGAAGGTAAGGACTGGCTGAGCCGACTTATGGAGCTCAACCTGTTACTTTTAATCGTTTTGGTTGGCGTACCGGTGCTGGTATATTGCGTCTTATCCTCTGCACTTTAGAACACGATAAGATACCGCCTTCGCGTCGCAACCGGGATCGTGGATAAAGGCCTCTGGGTCGTCCCACTGAAGCCTCGGGTAAATGACAATATGTCAGGCGCCCGAGGACCGTTTAAGTACGATAGCGCTGAATGCGAGCGAGTTTCTTTGTGACATTGCAACGCGTAAGCTGATCGGCCGTTGTGGAAAAATGGCAACGAATACCTTACCCCAACGGACCGCGTTCGATCTGCCGCATCTCGCGGTGCTGCTGACAGCAGCGCTTCAAATTCTAACGCCTCTTTTACCGCAGATTGGGATCGGTGAGCCTATCGGATCCCGGTCTCTGGCGGTCCGAACCTTGATAACCCCGGCAGGCTGGGCATTCTCGATCTGGGGCGCGCTCTACCTCGGAGCCACAGTGTTTGCTGTTTATCAGGCCCTGCCCGCACAGCGCCAAAATGCATTGCTTCATCGCCTGCGCTGGCCGGCAGCGGGCGCATTTTTGGGGAACGCACTCTGGGCTGCTTACACACAGCTTTACGGGTTAAGCTTCGTATCGGTTCTGATCATTACCTTCACGCTGACGTGCCTGATCATTGCCTATCGTGCCCTGTCGAATGCGGCGGTGTCGAAAACCGCGTGGTGGTGTGCGTACCTTCCGTTGAGCGCGCTCGCCGCATGGTTGACCGTCGCTACCACCGTCAACATCGCAGCTAGCCTGAGGTATCACGGCATGGAGGGCGGTGCAGCCGCGCCGGTAATCGGTGCAGCGGTGATCGTGATTGCTGGACTCATCGCGGCCACCGTGCTGGTCCGAGGACGTGGCAATCTGCCGTACGCAGCTGTTTTCCTTTGGGCTCTTGCTGCTATCTTCGCTGCAGGTGGCCAAGCTGCAGGACCTATTGCCGTAGCAACCGGCGCTGCCGCGATCCTCGTTATTTCAGGCTTGGTCGCTGGCTACCGGCGTAGGGTATATGCGTCTGATTCAATTAGAGGTTGAACCTAAATCCGTAGCCGAGACCTAGGGTGAATTGGGTCCGGCGCCCACGTTCGCGGACGAGAGGTGAATCGCCTGCGTTCTGACCTAGTTGATCCAGGCCAGTGAAAAGCGTGACGGCGCTTCGCCGGCTCAGGGGACGAATTACGGTACCGCCTACACCGTAGGACAATAGTCCGCCTGACGCAGAATACGGTCTAAGCCCGGACCGTTGCGACTGGACCGCATCGATGCCGAAATACGTCTCGATATACTCGCGGCTTGCCAGCGTTGCGCGAGGCCCGACGTTGATGATGGTCCGTCCCCGGCGCGCTTGGTAAGCAACTGACCCGTCGGCGACAACGCCGTCATGTCCGCCGAAGCCGCGACGAACCTCGATCCGTCCACGCCATGGCCCAGCCCGTTTCTCGACAAAGCCTCCCACCTCAACAGCTGCATCTACGTCGCCGAGGCCGCGTAGCGCGTCACTCCCGCCTGTAATGAGGAACGGCGATCCCCCGCGCTCCTCATCCCGCCCGAAGCGGAGTTTGGCCAGAGGTCCTGCCTTCCACCCGTCCTGGTTCACCACGTTCCAACCCAAACCGTCAGGAATTGAGGCAAAGATCACGTCCTTGTAGTTGATCCGCAAGTCGGGGAAAATCGCCAAGGCCATGTCTCGCGAGCCTTGCCATGCAGGGCTGAGGACTGGCGCGACGCCAACGGTAATGCTCCATCCGGCAGTGCCTGCCTCCAAAGGCCGACCTGCAGGCGGGCCTGGCTTCGGGTCAGTTTGCGCGAAGCCAGGTTGAGCAGAGACTAGCGCGATGAAGGCTAAAACGGCGCGCATCTTGATCCCTATTTTTTGACCATGTTGGTGGACGGCCGGACGGTCATAATCAGCAGCCACCTTATCCCTGTGCGTCTTAAACGCCAGTCCCGGTAAGTAGAGTACGGCTATATCACAGCGTATGACCGGCCCGCTTTCAATGCCGGCGGACGCGTTCAAACTCAGGCCGAGACAGCCGCTCGCGTTTTCCACAGGGACCAGCCGACGCCGCAACCCAGTATTGCAAAGGTTACCGCCAACGACGCTGCGGGCGGGAATTTGGCAAGCCCGAACATATCGGCAACGAAAATTTTCGAGCCGATAAACACCAGCAACGCGGCCAAGGCGTATTTAAGGTAATGGAACCGGTCGACCATTGCGGCGAGCGCAAAATAGAGCGCGCGTAACCCAAGAATAGCAAAGATGTTCGACGTGTAGACGATAAATGGATCCGTTGTGATCGCGAAGATGGCTGGCACCGAATCGACCGCGAAGATGACGTCAGCGCATTCGATCATGACCAGAGCCAGTAGTAACGGCGTGGCGATCCGGCGCATGCGCCCAGTCGCTGGGTCCTGCTCTTTCACCCAGAAACGTTCCCCGTGAAGCTGGTCGGTAACCGGCATGCGCTGGCGAACCCAGCGTAAAACGGGCGAACTGGCTACGTCATATTCCGTGTCTGCAGTCAGCCACATCTTGATACCGGTGAAAACCAGGAAAGCCGCAAAGACGTATAATACCCATTCGAACCGATCGACCAATGCCGCACCAAAACCGATCATCACTGCACGCAGGACAATGACACCCAGGATGCCCCAGAACAGTACGCGGTGCTGATGGATGCGAGGGATGGCGAAGTAGCCGAAGATCATGGCGATGATGAACACGTTATCCATCGCGAGACTCTTCTCGATGACGAAGCCCGTCACGTAGTTGAGGCCGGCAGTAGGCCCGATATACCACCAAATCCACCCGCCGAACGCCAGTCCCAGCGTGATGTAACCTGCTGACAGTGCAAGACTCTCGCGTACCCCAATTTCCCGTTGTCCGCGGTGCAAGACACCCAGATCGAGGATCAGCAACGTTGCGACGATGCCGAGAAATGCCAGCCACATCCAGACAGGCGTACCGAGGAATAACAGGGAAAGCAGCTCAGGCATGGGGACCTCTAACAAACGTGATGACGTGGGGCGGGATTAGCGGTCAAGAGGGCAGGTATCTCGCGAGTGGCTCGCACAAGCGGCCTTTCAGGCCCAACTCAAAGCGCTACAACTGCAGCACAATTGGAGAAGTCGGGGTTCGGCGCGCCATCGCGATACGCGCGCGCTCGTCCAACTGCTGATGGAGCTGTGCCGGTCTGTTCGTTTCCATGCTCAGAGCCTCTTTTCAATCGGTGATCGAAAGATCGGATCATCAACGGCGACAGGAGGCAAAGCGGCCAGGCCTATATCGAGATAACCCGATGCGGTCCGACATCACAATAACCCGAGAGAAATTGTCAGAGGGGCCCGGCCCGCTCGTTCTAGATAGGACACGGTTCGCGGTGATCAAGCGGTTTCACTATTTGATAACGATCGTAGTCTGCGCTCAATCTGCCGCACTTCTCATCCCAAAACATCACGCCGATCGGGAGATGAATTGGTCGAAAACGCCCACTTCTGGACGCTCAGTTTGGCGAGCCGCAAGCCTGAAAGCCATTCGCCAAGCCATGAGCCGCAACGTGCCCCGCCGGCAGGTGCTCTGCTTGCGGCAGGCAAGCCGTGCGGCGTATGTCTCTACTGCTGGTGGGGGGAAATAAATGGCAAATGGCAGTAGCAGCCGCGGAAACTCGGTTGTCGGCGAGCGCTGGCCGCTCTTCTGGGCAGGCTGTGCGGCGATCAGCGTTGGCGTGGCCCTTCACTTACCGATGCTCGCGATGGCTCATACGATGGGCAATCACCTGTCGGGTATGCCTATGGACGGATGGATGTACCTGGGCATGGCGCTGATCGGTATCGGCGTGCCAGCAGCTATATTTGGCGCTTTACCCGAGAAACGGCCTGATCACAGGGCGGGCGCTGGCGTCGCATATGAAGCGCCCGATGATACCCCTCTGACGCGCTCACATGCTGCCGTTCTGCTGGTGCTTACCCTCGGGCTCATCATCGACACTATGAAGCCAGCAACGCTCGGCTTCGTGCTCCCAGGTATGCGTGGCGAGTATGGGCTCGCCAAATCGACCGTTGCCTTGTTGCCGTTCGTTGCCCTTACGGGAACGACGGTTGGCTCGTTTCTGTGGGGGTGGCTTGCGGACATCTATGGTCGGCGTGTGTCGATCCTGTTGTCGACCATCCTGTTCGTCTCGACTTCGATCTGCGGAGCTATGCCTTCCTACAGCTGGAACCTGATCATGTGTTTTCTGATGGGGTGCTCGGCTGGCGGCATGCTGCCCGTCGTCTACACCCTGTTGGCAGAGATCATGCCTCCGCGGCACAGAAGCTGGGTCCTTGTGCTGGTTGGTGGCACGGGACTGGTCGGTGGCTACCTCGCAGCTAGCGGTGCAGCGCATCTGTTCGAGCCCCTGTTCGGCTGGCGTAGCTTGTGGCTGCAGGGCTTTCCCACCGGTTTGCTGCTGCTTGCGATGGCAAGGTGGATACCTGAGTCTCCACGATTTCTGTTGGAACGGGGCATGGACGCCGAGCTGGCTGACATGGCTCGCAAGTTCGGCATCGTCAGGCGTGCGCCACAGGCAGCGCCAGCGGACGCTGGCAGCGCCGCGGCTCACCACCGCGAGTTGACCATCGCCTTGGTGATCACGGCTCTTTCCTGGAGCTTCGTCAACTTTGGCTTGCTGCTATGGTTGCCTTCCGATCTCCAGGATCGAGGCTTCAGTGCCGAGATTGCGAGCGGGATCATCGCCAGCTCAGCACTTGTTGCCCTGCCCACGATCATGATCGCGGCCTTCCTTTACAGCCGGTGGAGCAGCAAGCGCACCCTGATCGGCACTGTGCTTCTCACACTCGCCGGGCTTGCCGGAGCCCTACTGCCGGCACCTACGCTGGCTTGGCCACCCCTGCTCATCGCTGTGATCGCGTTGTTGGTTGTTGGCACAAACGGATTGATCGCCGTGCTACTTCCCTATGCAGCCGAAAACTACGCATTACGCGTCCGTGGACGTGCCACCGGGCTTATCGCGGGGAGTAGCAAATTTGGTGGCGTTGCTGTCCAGCTGGGCGCCTTCGCTGGGCTGATCCCGACGATGGGGGGCGCGGCAATCGCGCTAATTGTACCAATGACGCTGTCAGCGGTACTGATCGGACGCGCAGGAAGAGAGACGCGCGGACGCAGCTTACGCGAGCTGGAAGCAACGGCTTAGCTGTCGGCTCGACATAGGCCTCCGGAGTGTCCTCAGCGGTCAGATATGTGAAAAACCCAGTCGCAATCACGACTGCACGACAAACAGGTGTTTTGCGACATGGCAGGTCACTCGCCTATCACTCAATAGGGGGGATGGCTGGGATGGGTCACGAAGCCGCACATCGTGCTCGCATAGGTTGAATGGCGGATTTTGAGAGAAGCCGCCGTTCACGCCTTGTTGAAGAACGGCGTGAGTTGGTCGTGAGCTGCCGCCGCCGAACTGCCGAGGGCGACCCAGTTGTGAAAGTTCGCGGGGTAATTTCCGCTCCCCAACTTTGGCCCTTCGTTCATCGAGGCGGGGCTCATGCCGCACGCGTTTTACTATGCCAGACGGCCCGCCAGATTCTCGAAAAGGATGGTCGAGCGAGAATAGGCGTGCTCGTAGAAGTGGGTTTGCGGAGCCTGAAGGGTGAAAATGTGCCGAACAATGCGCTGCATATAACCCTTAGGACTCGTGACGTTCTCCGTGCCGTCTTTCCGCCGAACTTGTGGGAGAGGGTGGAACCGACGCTGATGATCGATTGCGGACCGCCGCATATCCATTCTCGAGATCTCGATGGCAAAGCAATGGAGCGCATTTGGCTCGCGACTTTGAAACTATCGGATGGGAGCATCACTGCGTTCGAGAACGCGGTGCTTCTCGCCCAAATTGACTGGCGCGATGTTCTTTTGGGCGCCGGATTCGGGAACGATTTAGACGCTCATATAAAATGAGCAGCCGTAGTAGCGGCCTCATATTTTACCGATTCGACGATTGCGACTTCTGCTCACGCGGAATTTACAAAACTTGAGGTGACCTAGGTTGCAGTTGCTTTGATGAAGTCGATAAACGCGCGCAGCGGGGGCGGCACCAGACGACGGTCCGAATAATAGAGGAAAGGTCCGGAAAACGGCTGCCACCAGTCCTCCAGCACCGGCTCCAACGCGCCGCTTTCGAGATACGGGCGCAGCCAATCCTCGAACAGCGAAATGATCCCGACGCCTGCGACTGCGGCGTCGACGGCGAGATCGGTCGCCCCGCCGACCTGCACGATCAACGGCCCGCGCGGTTCGACGCGGACGATCTCGCCGGAGCGCTCGAACTCCCAGGGACTCGTCAGGGCACCGCTCGCGAACCGTCCGAGCACGCACGCATGTTCCAGCAGGCTTCGGGGGTGATCCGGGCGGCCATGTCGATCGAGATAGGATGGCGCGGCGGCAGTCGCCATCCGCTGGACGCGCGGCCCGATGGGCACCGCGATCATGTCCTGTTCGAGCCGCTCGTCATAGCGGATGCCCGCGTCGCACCCCGCGGCTAGCACGTCGACGAAACTGTCTTCAGCAACGATTTCAAGCCGGATGCCGGGATTTGCGGCGAGAAAACCCGGCAGGAACGCGGGCAGCACGAGCCGCGCGGCGCTGACCGGCACGTTCAGTCGCAGCGCCCCCGCCGCACCGTCCCGGAAGCGCCCGACTGCGTCTAGCGCGGCATCGACCTCGCCGAGTGCCGGGGCCAGTCGGTCGATGAGCCCCGCACCGGCCTCGGTTGGCGTGACGCTGCGCGTGGTGCGGTGGAGCAGGCGGACGCCGAGCCGCGTTTCCAGGCGGCGCACGGCTTCGCTCAGCGTCGAGGCGCTGGTGCCGATCGTCCGCGCCGCGTCGCGAAAGCCGCGCGCTTTCGCGACCGCGAGGAAGGCAGTCAGGTCTCCAAGATCAGCGTCCATCGTTCGGTTTTCCGTACAGCCCGTGCGGATAATGCGAGATTATCGCGCGCTTCGGCAACGTCTATCTGGAGGGGCAAGAGGAGAACGACATGCAGACGATCGAACAGGCAGGCAGCTTCCGGCTCGGTAACCGCACCGTGAGGCGGCTCGGCTATGGTGCCATGCAACTTGCCGGACCCGGCGTGTTCGGACCTCCGCGCGACCGCGACGCAGCACTCGCCGTCCTGCGCGAAGCGATCGGAAGCGGTGTCGACCATATCGATACCAGCGACTTCTATGGGCCGCACGTCACCAACCAGATCATCCGCGAAGCGCTCCATCCCTATCGCGACGGGCTTACCATCGTGACGAAAGTGGGCGCGGTGCGCGGCGATGACGGCTCATGGAACCCGGCGCAGGACGCAGCGGCGCTGACCGCGGCGGTGCACGACAATCTGCGCAACCTCGGCCTCGATATCCTCGACGTCGTCAACATGCGCCTGATGGGTGGCGGTGGCGATCATGGGCCGGCGGAAGGGTCGGTCGAGCCGCAACTGACCGCGCTCGCCGCGCTGCAGGCGCAGGGGCTGATCCGCCATATCGGGCTGAGCAACGCGACGCCCACACAGGTCGCGCAGGCGCGTGGCCTCGTCGACATCGTCTGCGTGCAGAACCAGTACAACCTCGCGCACCGCGCCGACGATGCGATGATCGATGCGTTGGCGGCGGACGGCATAGCCTATGTGCCGTTCTTCCCCTTGGGCGGCTTCAACCCGCTCCAGTCGCAGACCTTGTCCGAGGTGGCCACAAGACTGGACGCGACGCCGATGCAGGTGGCACTGGCCTGGCTGCTGCGGCGGTCGCCCAACATCCTGCTGATCCCCGGCACGTCGTCGGTGGCACACCTTCGCGAGAACCTCGCCGCGGCGGCGCTGGCGCTTCCCGATCAGGAGGTGGCAGCGCTCGACGGCATTGGCTGACGAACGCTTGGCTCCCCGCGACTGGCCTGTGTAGACCGAGCGCGGGATCGACCTGCCGACCCGCAAGAAAAGCGAAGCCCCATGACGCTCTCAGATTTTGTCGTCCCCACCTACATCCATATGCTGGGAGCGTTGTCGCAGTGGCTATCCAAGGCCGAAACACAACGGCCGGACGGGAGCGTCGACGCCCTGCTGGCGGCGCGACTCGCACCAGACATGTTCCCTTTGGCGACCCAGGTCCGGTTTGCGTGCCGACAGGCGCAGGAAGGCGTGTTCCGGTTACTCGAGCAGGAGTTTCCGCCCGCGCTGGAGACTCTGCTCGACGAGGGTCGAAACGCTGGCGAGCGGCCGGGTACGCTCGCGGATGCGCAGGCCCGCA
Source organism: Sphingomonas sp. Leaf34 (assembly GCF_001421805.1). Taxonomy (GTDB): domain Bacteria; phylum Pseudomonadota; class Alphaproteobacteria; order Sphingomonadales; family Sphingomonadaceae; genus Sphingomonas. The sequence goes on from NZ_LMLC01000002.1 coordinate 704,398, forward strand.
TTGTGGAAACGATCGCGGTGGTCGAGTCCGCCGCAGTTAAAGGCATCATTACCGAACCTACCGCATCGATCGCCCATGCGCTGCCAAACGGAATGATCCTCGACCTAACGGCGGAGCAATATGCGCGCGACTGGGCGCTGCCGCAGTTCTATTTCCACGTGGTGACCGCATACTCGATCATTCGAGCGCAGGGCATTGACCTGGGAAAGGCAGACTACGCGTCGCATATGTTCGCCTACCTTCGGCAGAACACGACGTCCTGACGCGCGCATCAGAGGCCACAATCGCTTGGGCGCGCGATGGGGTCGGTTGCGAGAAGACCCACAAGCAGACGCTCAAGCACCTTTCCTCGCTTCCCCATCTTCGGATACTGGTTCGGCTTTGCGAATGACCGATTTTCGAGCTTGGCTATCCGCTCGCGAATATCGTGATGGGGGGAATCGGCCCGACTGCCTGGCCTGACGCAGTTCAGTTAAGCTACGGCGCTACGGATCATTCTTTAACTTGCGCGGCCACGTGGGATCGTAATCTGACGGCTTGAAACGGCGGATTGCTAGCCACAGCCCGATTAGAAGTAGATCGATGGGTAGCATTCGCGGTGAACGCTCGACCCACCATTCAAGGTCGCAATGATGAAAACGGCCAGCGTCAGTATTTTGGCTACTGCCCAAGTAGGCAAATATTCCATCTCTTCGTCTTCACGCTTTGCTGAAACAGGATCCCTCGACCCTTCCGCCAGCACGCTACCTACCGATACGTAAGATTGAATGAACGACCGATTGTAGGAAGATCGCAAGTCGCGCAGAGTGTCTGCAATTCGGGCAGTTTGAACTATACGACTAGATCGAAATTTAGTATATTGGCGGCAATGAAGCTACGTCGCACCGTATAACTTCGTTGTTAAAGATCCGTCTTGCCACATAGCCCTTAAGATTGGCTCGCGATCTTCACCGTAGGGGCAATCATCATACTGCAATTTACCGGTACTGGCTGCGGCCGCCCCAGCAGACGTGCTCTTGTATACTCCAGATCGTTATCTCGCATGGCAACCTCCTTATTACAGAAGATCTTGTTGGCAACGCCTTATGAGATATTTTTGATCCCGATCTATAATTTCGCCGAGGTTATTCGGCTCACGCAAGCTTACTGCGTGCTAGCGTCATCAAGGACATCGCCTATTCTGGAACGGATCGGCATTTGATGTTAATGAAGGTCCTATGACAGGGTATTCATGAGCTATCGCAAATGTCCGCAATGCGGGCGGACTGCCTGGCATAGCGGGTTGGCCCGACCTGTAGGTCGCCGTTCAAGTTCCATATTTTGCATTTCAGATTCGGCCATCCGTATATCAAATCGGAAGCCCAATCATCTGCTTCGTAGATGTGGAGTTAAAAGGTCTACAATCTGGCTGATACAGACTGTAAATTCGTAAAGATCTTTCTCAAGCCCGGTTGCTCAAGCTGTCTCGCCTTCTATGGATAGAGCGTTAATCGCAATTGATATCCAGGCACCTACAACTTTGAGCCCAAGACCATCCGCAAGTTCCAATGCCTGCTCGAGCTTGTCCTTTAAAGTCTCTAACGATTCATTCATAATTATCTCTGTATATTTTTGAAGTCGCAGTGCCTGGATCGGCGTCGGGATCATTTAGAGTCAGCGCATAACTCGGCGAAGGTTTGATCGAACTCGGCGCCACCGTCAGCTATGGCCCCCATTCTTGCGGTCTTCGCGTAAAAGAAGCGACGGAAGGGCTGCCCCGCCCCAGGCTGTACCTGTCCGCAAACAACCTGATGCCTAGAATTCGAGCCTATCACCTCGCGCAATCGGGCGTCCGCCGGCAAGCCAAGCGCGCGCAGTATAACGGTGCGGTCAGAACCCATCCAATCAGACCGTGCTGGGCCTCGGTCGACAAGTCCGGCGGATACGTTGCTGCCTGAGGCATGACCGCCAACTGCCGGGACCGATACCACGCGTACACTATCAGGCTGGAGCCCGACCGGAGGCGGCGAATAAAACACGAATACGGCGACGAGCAGTGCGGTGCAGGTGCCAACAGCCAACATGCCCCACCACAAATGACGCGACCGCGCCATCGTGAGATCATGCATCTTAGGGTCGCTGGATATTGCTAAGGACGCCGAGCCATCCGGGTGCCGCGTTGCTCAGTTCACCGTTTTTAGCGAACGCGGCCGGCCCATCGGCCGTCCCCTGCAACTTCCACATGAACCAGGCGGTGGGATATCCGAGCAAGGGATAAACACCGAGATTGCACGACGCCGGGATACCGCCGCTCGCGCAACCAGGATTGCCTTCGATCTCGGTATGGCCGCCAAGCGCGATCATCCCCATTGCCTTTTCGACCGCATCCGAAGTCGGCTTGTAATAGCCCAGATTAGTCGGCAGGCTTGAGATCACATCGACGTCGCCACCGACATAGAAAATGGAACCACGGGTAACCTTTGAAAGCGCGCCAAGGTCGATCGAACAGTTCGCGACCACGCAGACCGCGCGCAGCGGGGTTTCAATCGGCACGTAGGTCTTGAACGCAGGATCGTTCCGCGAGAACAGCAAAGCCGCGGTCGCCGCACCCTGCGAATGGCCTGCCAGACCGATATTGTCGGGGTCCACCTTCCCGTAGAAGACACTCCCCGGATCGCGGGACTGAGCGAGTAGAAAGTCCTTCGCGTCAGTGACCGTTTCACCCTGCCCCGTCGAGCCGTCGCGCGATCGAATGACAATGAAGCCCCAGCTCGCGAGATGGCGCAGGAAAAAGGCATTCTTCTCCGCCGGGACCGTATCTGCCGTGCCGTTGGCGAAGACAATCACAGGATGCTGAAAGCCGCTGGTCCGTCCCTTGAGCGGGTTGGCGCCAAGGTCAGCCGGATACCAGATGTCGCAAAGATTGCCTTCACGGTCGCAGGCGTGGGTCGAGACGGTTGTCGTCGTGGCCCATGGACCGTCCGCCGCATAATGACGTTCGATCGGCCCCTTGGCCTCGTATGTCGCAGCAGTTGCCGGCTGCATAAGCAGCATCGCGCTTATTGCGCTCAATATTGACCAACGCATCGTTCCGTCTCCTCGAAGAGTAGCGATTAGCTTCCGGCAATTCCTGCTATTTCGTCAGCCAGCCGTGCGCGCCGAACCAGGTAAGCAGCGCTACGCTCCAGCCAGTGCTGGTCGTGCCCGCTTTGCCGTCGAAGCCGAAGCCATGGCCGCCATGTTCGTAGACGTGCAATTCGACCGGCCGCCCGGCGCGGCGCCAGCTGTCGGGTAGTCCATAGCCCTGCTTGGAGAACAGCTCGTCGTCGTTGGCCACCGCAACGAACAGCGGTGGCGCACCTGCGGCGACGGTCGTTGGTGCCATCGAGGGATAAATGGCGGCGAACAGGTCAGGCGTGGTGCCAGGTTCTGCGGTCTTTACCAGATCGACTCCCATGATCGCGCCAGCGGAAAAGCCGAGATAGGCGACGCGGCGTGGATCGACGCCCCATTCCCCCGCACGTGCCCGCACCAGCTTCACTGCCGCCTGCGCATCGGCGAGCGCCGGTGCAGGTGCCGGGATCACGGCACCGCCCTTTGCTCCAGCCATTGCGGCAGCTGCGAAGCGCGCCAGCGCGGCCTGTTTGAACGCGTCCAGTGAGGCCGGTGTCGCATCGATACGGTATTTGAGAACAAAGGCAGCGATGCCATGATCGGCAAGCCAGCGTGCCGGCTTCATCGCCTCGGCCTCCATCGACTCCATCAGGAAACCGCCGCCAGGCGCGATAATGACCGCAGCCCCCGTCGCCTTTGCCTTGTCGGGCAGCACGGGGAGAAGTGTTGCGGTTGCGACGTTGCGGACCGTGGGGCGACCGGCGAGCGTGAACCAGCTTTCCGCCGGCATGCCGAGCACACCGCCAGTGCCCAGTGCAATCGCACCGGTTTGTGGGGGTGTCGCGATCGGTTCGACCGGGATGCCCTGCGCCGTCACCGCCGTGGGGAGGGCAAAGGCAAGGGCAGTGACGAACAGGCTGAAGCGGTTCACGGGCATGCTCCTAGAGTGAATGGTCAGCGCCACTGGCGCGCTGGCAGGCTGACAGTGACGACAGGTCCAAGATCGGTTGCCGAGCGCCCGAGCGCGAAGCCATAGCGTCCTGCCGGCATCGTCCATCGTCTACCTTTGCTGTCGGCAAGTATGCGAGGTTCGATTTGAACCGTGACGTTCGCCGCAGTCCCTGGCTGCACGGCGACCTTGGTAAAGCCAGCGAGCCGCAGTGTGCGTCCTGCCGGTGTCGAGACCAGGTAGAGTTGCGCGACGTCGCTACCTGCGCGCGTGCCGGTGTTGCGGATCGTTACCGTCGCCTTTGGCTGCGCGCCCCCCGTGACTTTCATCGGGCCGGACTGGAACTGGGTGTAGCTGAGCCCAAAGCCGAACGGGAACAACGGCGTAGCATTCTTGCGCGCGAACCACCGGTAGCCGACGTCTGCGCCCTCGATATCGTAATCGATCGGATAGCGCGTGCCGGCCGCGGTTCCGGCGGCAAAGTCCCGGTCGATCATCCCGGCATACGGCAGCGCCGGGCGCGGCAGCTGATCAAGCGATGCGGGAAAAGTGACGGGCAACCGACCAGATGGATTGCTATCGCCGAACAACGTTGCGGCGATAGCATCGCCACCACGCACGCCGCCATACCACGCCTCCATCACCGCACCTGTGCGATTAAGCCATGGCATCAGGACCGGCCCACCGGTTTCGAGAACGACGATCGTCTTAGGATTAGCGGTGGTCACCGCAGCGATCAGCGCGTCCTGCCCACCCGGCAGCGACAGATCCGGGACGTCTGCGCCTTCGGCCATCCACTGCGTCGCAAAGACGATCGTCACGTCCGCCGTTTTTGCTGCCGCAACAGCCTCCGCCGCATAGCGCCCGTCATGGAATGTCACCTTGGCGTTTGGCGCCAGCGCACGGATCGCGGCGAGTGGCGCGGTGCCATGATAGGTCTGGTTATTGTATTTCGCGAGCGGCCCCTCGCCTCCCATCGGCAGCGAGACGGACGGGCCACCAAGCGGTTGCACCTGCGTCGATCCGCCGCCCGACAGCACGCCCGCATCAGCATACCCTCCAATCACCGCGATCGAGCGCACGTCCTTCGACAGCGGCAGCAACGCATTGGAGTTCCGCAGCAACACGATTCCTTCGTCGGCAACGCTTCGGGCAATGCCGGCATTCGCCGCAAAATCGATGTCGGCCTTGACCGGCGGATGCGTATCAAGCCCGACCGCGTAGATCGAACGCAAGATGCGCCGGTTCATGTCGGCGGCGCGCGCGGCATAAGCCGGATCGCGGGCAGCCGCCTCGGCGAGTGGCACGCCGAAGAAGATCTTCTTGTCGATCTGCGCGCCCGATTGCTGGTCCAGCCCGGCAAGTGCGAAGTCGACGGCGCCCACTGCACCCCAATCGGACATGACGAACCCGGGATAGCGCCAGTCCTGCTTCAACACGCGGTTGAGCAGGTAATCGCTGCCGCAGGCCGGCGCACCGTTAACGCGGTTATAGGCGCACATCACCGAGCCGGGTTGCCCACGGTCGATCGCGATCTCGAAGGCGAGCAGATCGCTCATGCGGAATGCATCGTCGCCAAGTTTACCGTCGACCGCGTGACGCCCGGTCTCCTGCGCGTTGAGCGCAAAATGCTTCACCGTCGACAGCACGTGCTGCGACTGGACGCCGTCGATCGCGGCACCGCCGAGAAGCCCCGAATGAAGTGGATCCTCGCCGAAATATTCAAACGTCCGCCCATTGCGTGGATCGCGCATCAGATTGATGCCACCACCAAGCAGCACGTTGAAACCCTTCGCGCGCGCCTCGCCCGCAATCATCGCGTTGCCGCGGCGGATCAGGCCCGGGTTCCACGTCGATCCCATTGCGGTCGCCGACGGCAGCGCGGTCGCCCCGTCCTTACGAAGATTGGCGATGTACGAGACGCCGAGACTCGCATCGGTCTCAACCAGCGCTGGCACGCCGAGCCGGGGGATCCCGGTGACGTAGCCAGCGCCCAGTATCGCCTCGGCAGGAATGCGAACGTTAGGGATCAACGGAATCGCCCAAAGGCCATGCGTCAGCACGGTCCGCTCATCGCCTTGCATGGCGCGTTCGGTAGCGGCTGCCCGCGTATCTGCTGCGGCTGGCCTTGCCATACCGCTCGATGGCCTTTCCTGTGCGAAAGCTGCTGTCATACAGGTCATCAGCACGCCACCAAGCAGTACCGACCGATGGGTCATCCTTGTCATCACCACTCCCCGACGCAGCAGTTCACTTTACGTGCGTGCTTGACAGTATGTTTCCAACAGACAATGATCGTTGTCAAGCGGCAGGGACCGCTGGACGGGTGAGGATAACGACGATGCGTGGATTGGCACTGCTGGTGGGCTCGAGCATTCTGGCTTGGACGGGAACGGCTCAGGCACAGACCGGAACTCGGGCAACGCTGAGCGGAGGAAGCGAGGCTTCGCAGATTTCAGATCCGACCGGCGCCGTCGAGGGCGACATCGTCGTGACGGCTCAGCGACGGACCGAGAATCTACGCGACGTGCCGATCGCAATCACCGTCGTGAACGGCCAGTCGCTTCGCGAGACGGGAGCCAATCAGCTTGCCGACATTACCCAGCGTGCGCCTAGTCTGAACTTCACGGCGACGCCTGGTGTGCCGAACTTCGCAATCCGCGGCGTCGGCACCAACTCGTTCGACTACGGCATCGAGTCGGCCGTCGGCATAGCGGTAGACGACGTCAACATCACGCTGCCGCGCTACGTCCCGCTCAACTCGCTCGCCGATGTCGAACGTGTCGAGGTGCTGCGCGGGCCACAAGGGCTGCTGTTCGGCAAGAACACGACTGCAGGCCTCATTTCGATCTCCACCACCAAACCACAACTCGGTGAGTTTAGCAGCAGCGGTCGGGTCCAGGCGGGCAGCCGTGACCAGGTCCAGACGCAGGCCGTCGTCAACGTACCCATCGGCGACACCGCAGCGTTGCGTGTCGTTGGCGGCTATCAATACCAGAAGCCGTCGACGCAGCTTGTTGGACCAGGTCGTCTTGATCCAGTCCGCCGGTACTTCGGCACGGCCAAGCTGCTGTGGGAACCGACCGACCGGCTTTCGCTGTACGGAATCGTCGATTACCAGAACAATAGCGGGATCGAAGCCTATTCCACGATCCGCAAGTTCGGTGGCAACGATCCGACACCAATCCCCGCCGCCTTCCGACCCTTCGCGCCCGCCAACTTTGTGTTCACGCAGAATAGTGCACTCGGCGTTGTCGCCTCGCCGACCAATAACAAGACTGCGATCGGGAGCACCGACGTGCTCCGCGACGAACATAGCCTCGGGGCGCAATTCTCGGCGAGCTACGATGCAGGGCCGCTGACCGTCACCTCGGTCACGGCGTATCGCAACCTGCACGCGCGCGCGAATAACGATGTCGATCAGACGCCGGTCGCGTTCTTCGACACGAATATCGCCAACTCGCAATCCCACCAGTTCTCGGAAGAACTACGTGTTGCCAATAATGGCCACGGCTTCGTCGACTACACGGCCGGGCTATATTTCTTTAAACAGCATATCGACGCGCAAATCCTGCAGGCAGGCACGTTCGGCGTGTTCCCCGCAAGCACGCCGGTCCGACTGTCGCCGGTCAATGGCCAGTCGAACTTCGACTATGGGACGAAGAGCTATGCAGGCTTTGCGCAGCTCACGTTCAACGTGACGCCGTCGCTCCACCTGATCGCAGGCGGCCGGTACACGCGCGACGAGATCGACTCCACGACAACCGTTACTGCCGTCTCGGGAGTCTGCAATCTCGTCACATTCCTGCTGAGTGGCGGACGGCGCTGTGTCGGTACTCTTGCCGCGCCGATCGTCGCCAACCGGAATGCCAACGGATTTTCGGCACGCGGTGGCATCGAATATTCGATCGCACCAACCGCGAACGTCTATGCGACCTATACTCGCGGCTACAAAGGGCCGGCAGTCAGCTCGGCCGCGGGCGTCGCGTTCAATGTCGATCCCGAGAAGGTCGACGCTTATGAGATCGGCGCCAAGTTCGACCTCGCCGACCGCCGAGTCAGCCTCAACCTCGCAGGTTTCATCAACAACTTCCGGGATTTCCAGGCTCAGGTCTTCGACCCCACGCTGAACGGTGGCCTGGGTACCTTCCGAACCGGCAATGCCAGCACGCTGAAGACGCGCGGCGTCGAGGCGGAGGCCGTCGTGCGACCGATGCGTGGTGTCAGCCTGTCGGGCGGTGTTACCTATCTCGACACCGAATACGGCGACTACAACGTGGCCTGCTATTTCGGGCAGACGGCTGCGCAGGGCTGCTCGCTGCCCGGACCCAGCTTCAATGCGGCAGGGTCCCCGCTTGTTGGGGCGTCGAAGTGGACGACCAGCCTTGCCGCCAATGTCGACCAGCCCATTGGCAACGACCTGAAGGTCTTCCTCAACGCAGACTGGCGCTATCGCAGCCGCTTCTATTACGCGATCAACGATCCTAGCACGATCCAGGACGGTTACTCGCTGGTCAATGCGACGATCGGCATCGGCGATATCAGCGATCGTGCGCGCTTCAGCGTATTCGTCCGCAACCTGTTCGATAAGCGCTACGCCGCGGCTATCTTCCCCGGAAACTTCTCGGTTGGGCAATATGTCCAGACGTTGCCGGACAATGCCTTCCGCCGGATCGGCGGTGCCTTCGAGTGGCGCTTCTGAACGCAGAACCGCGTGTCGCTTGTCGGCACGCGGTCGATAGGTCAGTAGGGCGGCAGGAGTGACGATGAACGAGACCAAGGTTGTAAGGCGCACGCAGGAACAACGCACTGCAGAAACGCGCGGCGCGCTGTTCGAGGCAGCAGTGCGCGCAATCAGCCGCCTGGGCTACAGTCGCGCAAGTAACGCTGAAATTGCCGACGAAGCCGGCGTCAGCCGCGGTGCAATCACGCATCACTTCACGACCCGGGCCTCATTCATTGCGGAAGTCGTACGATGGGTCTTCCAACAGGAAGTGGTCGCCTACCAGGACTTGCAACGTGAATGGGGTACCGGATCACGCGTATCGGACTGGCCTCAGATCTCGTGGGAGGTGCTTTCGCGGCCCTCCGGTGTCGCGGTGCTGGAGATCTTCGTCGCTTCGCGGAGCGATCCCGAGCTCGCCGCGCTGATCAAGCCGGTCCAGGCAGAGATCGAGGAACTGGCGGTGACCGCTTTTCTGGATCGTCTCGGCGCCAAGGTCCGCGACACAACCGCCATCCGGCTGGTTGTCTGGGCGATGCACGGCATGTCGATAGGCCGTGATTTCATCGACGATCCCAACGCGATGCGAGATTCCGTGATTCTACTTTCGAACATGCTTGAGCGCCTCGCGCCCAACGGCACGCTCGAAGAATTGCTGGGCTCCCCTCCCCCATCGTAACGCTCACGGGCAATTATCACCGTCCGCGTCCGAGCAGCCGCCAGTAAGCGACCGGCATGATCCGCTCGATCATCGCGACGATCTTTGCGTCCCGTCCGACCAGCACCCGGGCTCGCCGCTGCTCGATCCCGGTAACAATGATCTCGCCGGCCTGTTCGGGGCTGAGCTTCAGCGCCTTCGAAAAGTGCGCCTGCTGCCGCTCGCGTTCTTCGACTCCGACTGCAGCACCGGCGCGTGCGTTGGTGGCGATACCCGTCTTCACACCGCCTGGATGCACCACGGTCACACCAACCGTCGAATGTGCTGCGATCAGTTCGTGGCGCAGAGCTTCCGAGAAGCCGCGTACGGCAAACTTCGCGGCGGCATAAGCGCTTTGTCCTGGCGGTGCGATGATTCCGAACAGACTGGAAAGGTTGACCAGCTGTGCCTGCTCACGCTGCTGTAGCAGCGGCAGGAACGCGCGTGACATGCGGACAACGCCGTGCAGGTTGATATCCAATAGCCAATCGAACTCCGCCTCAGTGAGCTGTGCGAAGGAACCGCTCAGGGCGACACCGGCATTATTGACGACCACGTCGACGTGTCCATGAGCTGCCAGAACCACAGCCGGAAAGGCGGCGACAGCATCGCGGTCCGCAACATCGAGCCTGTGACGGGTGACGCGGACACTGTTGCCGATCAGTGCGACGGTTTCGGCCAACCCGTCCTCATTCACGTCGGCCAGCGCGACGTGACAGCCACGCACGGCCAACGATCGCGCGATCGCACGGCCTATTCCGCCCGCTGCGCCAGTCACTACCGCCACCTTGCCGGCAAGCTCCATCCGGGCGCTCATGCTGCGTTCTTTCTGGTCAAACCACGCCGCCCAAAGCGCAGAACACCGTCGTCGATACGACCAGTACGGAACGCCAACAGGTCGCGGAGGTAGTTCTGCTTCACCTTCCACGGTGCGCTCGCGCCTTGTCGAGGAAGAACGTCTGCCGCCCGCTGCACATACCCGGAGCTCAGGTCGAGGATCGGTTCGTCGCCCGCAGTCGATGGCGGGGCGACCGGCACGACGCTGTCCATCTTGCGCCGATCCATATGATCGAGCAGGCGGCGGACGAACTGCGACGTCAGGTCGCATTTGAGTGTCCAGGACGCGTTGGTGTAGCCGATCGCGAAAGCGAGATTGGGCACACCGTCTAGCATCGCCCCCTTGTAAAGCAGCCGCTTGCCCGGGTCGACGAGGGCGCCATCGACGGTCAGTCGTGCGCCGCCCATGAGCTGCACCTTGAGCCCCGTCGCGGTCACGACGATGTCGGCGGGGATGGCCTCGCCGCTCTTCAACTGAAGACCGTCACGCGTGAACTCCGCGATCTCATCGGTCGCGATCGACGCCCGCCCGTTGCGCAGTACCTTGAACAGATCGCCGTCAGGGACGAGGCACAGCCGCTGGTCCCACGGGTCGTAGCGCGGCGTCAGGTGAGTGGCGATGTCGAAGTCCGGCCCCAGCATCGCGCGCTGCTGTTGCCTAATCTTCTGCTTCAAGACATGTGGTTTGCGCCGCGACACACCGTAGACGAAGATGCCGTAGCCGATATTCTTCCAGCGCACCGCCGCCTCCGCCACCTTGGCAGGCAGCCAGCGGCGCAACGTCTCGGCGCGATCGTCGCGTGACGGTCGCGAGACGATATATGTCGGCGATCGCTGCAGCATCGTAACATGCGCGGCGCCCTGATCGACCATTGCCGGAACCAGCGTCACCGCGGTCGCACCAGAACCCACGACCACGACGTCCTTGCCTGCGACCGAAAGGTCGTCAGGCCAGAATTGCGGGTGGACGACCTGTCCCGCGAACGCGTCCATTCCCGGCCAGGTCGGCGCATGCCCCGCGGCATAATCGTAATAGCCAGAACACAGGAACAGGAAGCGGCAGGTCAGCTGGTTCGCTATGCCATCGACGGTATACGACACGATCCACAGCGCGTCCGCCGAGGACCAGTTTGCGTTAGTGACGCGATGACGCAGTCGCACCTTGGCGTCGATGTCGAACGCTGCCGCAGTGTCGCGGATATAGTCGCGGATGTCATCACCTGCGGCGATCGCTTTTTCACCTCGCCACGGACGGAATGGGAAGCCCAGCGTCGTCATGTCCGAGTCCGAGCGGATGCCCGGATAGCGGAACAGATCCCATGTGCCGCCGATCGCATCGCGCCCCTCGAAGATCGCCCAGCTCCGCGTGGTATTGCCAGTCTTCAACCAGAACGCGGCGTCGATCCCTGACAGACCGGCGCCTACCACCAGCACGTCGAGGTGCTCCATACCGGCCATGTTCCACTCCCACCATATTCCTGAACTGAATGACAATGCTTGTTGTCATTGTCAATATCGCTACTCTGTCGTAATGACGGTGACAACAAAACGGTGGACCGGGCAGACGCTTGACGCTCGACGGGCTGAGCGGCGCACGATGCTGATACAGGCGGCCGTGCGCCTGTATGGCTCCCAGGGGTTCCACAGCACGGGCGTGCGCGCGATCTGTCGCGAGGCAGCACTTACCGAACGCTATTTTTACGAAAATTTTGCGCATGGCGAAGCGTTGCTACTCGCCGCGTTCGATCAGGTGATCGCCGCTGTGTTGACGCAGATCGTTGCGGCCGACGATCCCTCTCTACCGACTGAAGATCGTACCCGACGGATGCTAGGCGCATATTTCGCGACGCTACGCGCTAATCCCACCACGGCACGCGTGTTCCTTGTTGAAATCGTCGGCGTAGATCCGTTAATCGACGAGGCAATTCGACGTTCGATGCATGACCTCTCCGAACCGCTCTTTGCGGCCCTCGATCCTGATGATCGCGGCCCCGTCAAAGTCAATGCGATGCTCCGACGCGGTGTCGAAGGAGGGCTGTTACACATTGCCCTCGCCTGGGGCGCCGAGAACTATAAGCGCCCATTGGAGGAGGTTGTCGCCGCGGCGTGGATACTATGCGTGACGGCACGGCCGAACGACTAACGTGCGTAGTTGAAAGGCTACGATTTGACAATGGGGGGATGCACGACCGGCCAAGCGCTCGTCATCACTTTTGGAGGCAATAGTGAAATGCAAATACGGGTAGACGATCCAAAAGCACCATACGTCACTGATCTACTGGACCATCACCTGCGAGAATTGCAGGGCGTAATGGCCGATCACGCCTTTGCACTTGATGCGTCAGGCCTTTCAGCAGCTAGCGTCACCTTCTGGACGGCATGGAACGACAAAGCCCTGGTCGGGTTCGGAGCGCTCAAGGAACTGGACCGCGCACATGGCGAGCTGAAATCCATGAGGGTGGCCCCGGCCGCACTTGGCACAGGGGTCGGACGAGCGATGCTTGAGCATATTATCGCGGAAGCTCGCGGACGGGGCTACACACGGTTGAGCCTTGAAACTGGAACTGCCGCACTACACGCGCCGGCCATATCACTTTACCGTAGTGCCGGGTTCGCACCGTGCGGTGCGTTCGCTGATTATCGGCTCAGCCCCCACAATCAGTTCTTTCAGCTGGCTCTTCGTAGCGTAGCTCCTGATCTTTGAGCCAATGCGCCCTACCCTTCGGCTTCCGGAAGGACGACCCAGTTCCGGCCACGTCGCCCACCAAAGCGCTATTAATAAGCGGACATCGACTCAACAGCCGACGCGAAGCAGTGTTACGCTCCATAATATGGTTCGATCTCATCTAACCGGAGCGTGAGCACTCTGCTGGGCAAATGAATATTTAGCCTCTGCCGTTCACCTTCGTTGAAACGAAGGGCCTTATTCAACAAGTCTCGGATGGCTCCGCGACCGACGACTCTGTCGCCGCCAAGCCAACCACTGCCGAGCGCAATCTCAGGTGCCAGGATGAGAAGGCCATAGTCGTCAGGTGCGAGATGCTCGGTTGTGACCATGGTGTCCCTTGGCGTGATCGCGGCTTGCTTCTTATACTGAGGATCAGTGCTTGACGACTGAGCGGCGCTGATCCGGCTGCGGTCATTCACGGGCCTGAACCGGATCAACAGAGGGCACGCCTGTTTACAATCGAACAGGCGTGCCGCGTCAGTTTTTCATCACCAAGCTACCGTACCATCAGCGTCGAAGAAGCCACCGGTGGGTCCATCGTCAGGTAAAGTAGCTAGTCGAATACCGATCACAGCCCCCTGCTCCGGAATGCGCGAGCCTGTGTGCTGGTTCAGGTCGGTCGCGGTGTAGCCCGGGCAGCCGGCATTAACCTTGAAGCCAAGCGGCGCGAGATCTTTGGCGAATGCCACTGTCACCGCATTCAACGCCGACTTGGAGCTGTTATAGCCAAGCAGATTAACCTCGGCCATCGGCGCCTTAAAGTCCGATGCCCAGGCAAGCGAGCCCAGGCAAGCGAGCCCAGGCTGCTGCTGATCATGACGATCCTCGGCTCGGACGCCTTCTTTAGCAAGGGTAGGAAAGCCTGCGTTGTTCGGATCCCCACAACGATGCCTAAAGGCATTGCCGCAGTGAAACCGCGATCGACAGGGTGATGCTAACGCCGGCAAATTTGTCGATGCTGCTCGGGGCGCGCGATTAGCGGTGGCCAGAGCGGACGCTTACGCCGCGTGCGCTAGAAGCAGCGAGAATAGTTCCTTTCAGGAGGAACTTTTAATCCTATGGAGACTTTGGCGACTAGGAACCTTCCGGAGACGACGATGCGCCTGGCTTTGACTCTTGCCTTGCTCGCCCTTGTACCGATCACCGCCGGCGCGGCGCCGGGCAAGGTTATCCCGCAGATATGCTGGATCGAATATTCGGCGACTGACCTGCCCGGCGCGATGGGAGGGCAAGGCATCACCGAAATGAAGGTCTGGCACAGCACCTTTTCGGGTGTGCTGGTTCGCCACCCCAAGGGGGACATCCTGATCGATACCGGGCTAAGTCCCGATGCGCTTGCCGAGGTGAATGAGCTGCCGAAGAACGAGCGCACTTTCGGACAGGGCATCGTCAAGTCGGCAGAAAGCCGGATCTATCCGCCGCAAGCGCTGGCAAAGGCAGGTGAAGGCGGCGCCGATCTCAAGGCTATCCTAATCACCCATGCGCACTATGACCACATGGGCGGCGCGTTGACATTAACGGCGCCGGTGCTCGTCTCGGCCGCGGAGAAGCAGTGGATCAAGGCACAGACCAAGTCGCCCACCATCGTGCCACCGTCTATGGCGGGCAGGCTGTCGTCGCGGTTGCAGGTAATCCAATATGATTCCGGCGCGTACATGGGGTTCGCGCAGAGCAAGGATTATTATGGCGATCACAGTGTCGTTGTCGTGCCGCTCCCCGGCCACACGCCGGGATCGCAAGGCGTATTCCTCAATCTGCCTGGGAAGCGCCTGTTCCTGATCGGGGATACGACGGACACACTGGAGGCCGCGTACCGCGGTCTGCCCAAGAGCGACGTCGTGCGCAGCGCAACCGACTTCGTCCCCGAGCTGGCGGATCGGCAGGCAGCGGCGATAGCGCGCTTCCACCGCGCGCATCCCGACATCGCAATTATCCCCGCTCACGACCGGACCGCATACGCGGTCGCGTTCGGGCAGCCCTTCGCCTGCACCGCCGCAGCCCCGCGCCGGTAACCGCTTCACGCGTATCCATAAAGTGGAAAGGAACCGACAGTGTCCATGAAAAAATTGCTCACCGGCGCGGCCGTGCTTGCCGCCGCCGCGATCGCCGTGCCCGCCATGTCGCGCCCGACCCTATCCCCGCCGATCATCGAGGTCGTCACGCTAAAGCTAAAGCCCGAAGTCACGCCCGAGCAGTTCAGCAAGGTCGATCGCGAGGTGCAGGATCAGTACATCGCCAAACGCAGCGGCTTCCTGTCGCGCGAGTCTGCGCCGGGCAGCAATCACGACTGGCTCGTGATCGTACACTGGCGATCGGTCGCCGACGCGGAAGCCTCGATGAAGAGCTACGCGACCGCACCTGCATCGACCAAGTTCATGTCGATGATCGTGCCCAACTCGATGGTGATGACCCGGTACAGCCGCACCAACCTGTGATCCCACGACGCAACGCCCCCTCCCGTTCTGACGGAGAGCCTCCTCGTCTTGATGGGCGCGTCGCCAAGCGCTTTCACGGCCGCCGCAATTGTACTTGATACGCTAGGGCATGGCTTTGGCGATCAACTGATTGCCTACGATTTGCTGCCCCGGCTGCCGCAGATCATCGCAACCTGGGGTTGCGACCTGACCAGCGATGCAAAACGCATGTCTGCAGCCCCGTGCTGCCACCGCCCGCGCGCTCAGCGGAGCGCGGCAATCTTGACCGCCCTGGCCTCTACCTGTCCAACTTGCGGCGGAAAAGATAGCGAACGCGGGCCGCGATATCTCCATGCTTGGTTTCCAGCGCGAAATGCCCGACGTCGATCGGATGAACCTCCGCGTCCGGAAGATCCCGGCTGAAGGCATAGGCGCCCGAGGGGACGAAAGCAGGATCATGCTGCTCCCAGATGGCGAGCAAGGGCGGTCGATGCCGACGCAGATAGTCCTGGAAGGCCGGGGATAACGCGACGTTGGTCCGGTAGTCGATGATAAGGTCGAGCTGAATTTCCTCGGCTCCCAAGCCGGCCATGTAGGCGATATCGAGTTCATAACCATCGGGGGAAGCAGGGCTAGGTCGCCGATGCGATCGCCGCTAGCCGTTTGCGTCGAGTGCTGTCGGGCTGGAACAAGGCGCCCATCTTGGTTCACCTGCCCTTCCCTCCCGAACCTGCCGCAAGGGGTGCGGTAGGGACGCTGATCGACCAGTTCGTCCCGACTTTGAGCGAACGGCTCCGCACCACGCTGCTACGATCGGCCGATCAACACTTGCGTCTGCGCTGGCGCGGCGACGGATCAATGCCGATGCAAGGCCGCTGTCCGCAAGATCATCATTTCACGGCCGCTTTTCTGAGTGCCTCAAAACCGGCTTCGAAAATCGACACCATCGTCGACAGCGCCAGCTCCATCTGGTCGGAGCGGACAATCCCGCCGGACAGGTGGTCGATCCGGCCCGTTTGCGCGGCCGCGTAAGTCAGCGCACCCGTCAGGTGGTTGAAGAACCAGAACAGCGATGCTTCCGGCACATCGGGCGCCAATAACCGCAGGTAGTCGATGAAGCGGCCAACGATCGCGTCGAAATGCTCGTTCATGATCGAAGCGTGTCCAGCGCGAGACGCGTTCACCACCGCTGCGATCTCGGCAAAGTTTCGCCACCCCTTGCCGCGATTAAAGCCGGCATCAAACATGGGGCGGAGGAAGACGGTAAGCACCCCCCTGATGGTGTACTGGCCGTCGCACTCGGCCTCGTACCGGTCCATCGCTGCGTTACGTTCTTCATTTAGGACACTGGCGCGGCGTTCGAACATTTCGATGAACACTGCATCCCGATCGCCGAAATAATAGCGCACCAATGCCGGATCGAGCCCCGCCTTCAGTGCGATGGCCTTGACGGTAACGCCATCGCGACCATGCGCCGCGAACAGTTCTTCGGCCGCGTTCATGATCGCTGCACGGCTAACGTGACGCCTTCGCGCCTGCGGGGTTCTATCCAAGGTCATGCCGGACCATGCCATGAAGCCGGTGCCGGATGATACCGGCTGACTGACCCCCGGCCTGTCAAGGCAGTCGGTCAGCGAAACGCATTCGCCAAACGCAGCAACGTCGCAATGACCGCCTGCGGATCAAGCGGCGCTGACGCCGCGCGCAGCCGAGCTTCGCCCCCGGCCACGATTCGGGACGCGGAGGCAAGCACATCGCGGCCTCGGTCCGTAAGCTCGGTGGTCTGCACACGACCGTGAAGGCGTCGACCACGGTCAGCGCTCTTAACTGCCGGCTGTCGAACAGGGTGTCCGAGACGAAATCCATCGACCACATCTCGTTCGCCGCCAGTGCCGCAGGTTGGCGTTCGCGGTTGGCAGCGCTGACGTTGCGCCTTGGCCTCTTGAGCCGAAGGCTCAGTCCATCATTCCGATATAGCCGATAGACGCGTTTGTGGTTCACGACCCATCCTTCCCGGCGCACCAGGGTGTAGATCCGGAAATAGCCATAGCGTGCCCGACGACATCGGCCCACTGGTCGCTTCGCTCCTGTCGGACGATGCACGCTGGGTAATGGGCCAGCGCATCGAGGCGTCGGGCGGCATGAGCCTCTGATCTCAACTCCAATCCCCCGATCGAAGCCAGGACCAACTGCCGCTTGAGATCTCTACACTCGACGGCAACAGCACTCCGCTCGGCGGCGACCCCGCGGGACGAATTAATGGGGAACGAATACTATTGGCGTTGGCTTTTCGGCTAATTCCAGTGGCAGGCGGCGCATCCAATATGCGCACCGCAATGCGATCCCACTGCGTTCAGTCGCAAGTGCGCAATCGGTTCTGCGCGAAATCGCGGAGCCCCGGTGCAAGCTCTGGCATCGCTGCGAGCGCGATGATCTCTGCTGACGTCGCCTCATTGCGGTTGATAATAGTGATCAGTCGAGACAGGGGAAAGCTATGCTGTGGCCGAGCGACAAGTTCCACCTCATCACCAGCCGTGAGCTGCCCAGCTTCCAGAACCCGGTAGTACCAACCTGCGCGTCCGGATTTTACCATCGCCTTCGGCAATCGCTTGTCGTGAAAGTGCAAGGCCAGCTTAAAGCAGGGCTGCCTCGGCTGACAGACCTGCACTAACGCGCTCCCAATTCGATGGACATCGCCCACGAACACGTCGTCCTCGACTAATCCGTCGACCGTCAGGTTCTCGCCAAAACCTCCCGGAACCAGTGCATCAGCATGTTCGGGATACTCTGCCCGCCAAGTGCGATAATGCTGCATGGCATATCCGTAAACGGCCTTGTCTGGTCCTCCATGGACGGTCAGGTCAGCTTGCTCGTCTCCGATAAGGCCCAACTTGGCAACGTCCACCTGATACGGAACTGACTGTTTTACAAAGCCACTCGGCACTGCGTCGGGGCCCAGTGGCGCAATCCGGCCAACCTGCACTGAGTGGATTTTGATTCTCATGGACGCACCCTAGCGCCTGTGCCTGCACGCATCCACCCTCCGACGCGTTCCACGTACAGGGACATTTGAGGCAATTCAGCGCTTCAGCGACATCCTGGATCGATAAACGTTCTGACCCACAAGCAGACACTCGCGGGCTCCTTGGGCCTTCCCAACTTCGGCCGTTTGTTCATGTAGGCATATCGTCGCCGACGGGGCCGCATGGATGACGAAAATTGGGACGAAGCCGTCGTTAAAATAGACGGTCGTGACTGTTGGCTTCTTCTGAACGCCATTCGCAAAGCTTCAGAAATCGCTCAGCAAGCCTGCCAGCAAGCAACGTTGCCGGTTTGGAACTCATGCCGGAAAGGCGTCGCCGCTCACCTGACGAAAAACCCTCTCTGTGGTTGTCACACACTTTCTCATTCCGACAGGGTATTTCGTATAATCTCCGGAGAAATGGAGCACTAGCGACACCACGTACGCCTCATCTCTGCCGCCTTTGCAGCAGGCCGCGTAGAAAAACATGTGGTTTCGGATAGGCTGGCGCGTGATCGATTGTTTCGTTCAATGGGCATGGAGATGCGCGACAGCCATAGCCCACTTCGGGTAGTTCTCCCGCACCATCATGAAGCTTTATTTTCAGCCACGGACAATTAATTCAAGCATTGCGTGTTGTGGTGACGGATATCGAGTTGAGCGACGAGGGCAAGATGCTTCGGTTTTAGCGCAAGTACGAACCTCCCGCGATCGGAAATGCTGAGTTGGTCGAGCTTACTTTGATAGAGGGTGGCTGGCAGCTCAGCGTTTCGGTTCCTGTGGTAATTTAAAGGACACTCTGAACGCCAACCGAGCGCATTGCGTGCCTCGCCCTTGTTATGTCCGGCTTGGGTAGTCTTCGTTTTTACACGGAAATCACACTAATATTCAGGAAAGCGGAAAGTATTATTGCAGATATTTACTGCTTCAGCTCTTTGGACAACGTCCCAGACGGAACCCCCTCCTACTTTTGATATGCTTGCGAATTGGACGCAAACTTTTTCACGATCTGGCCGAGAGATTTCAAAGCGCACGTCTGAGCGACTAACTACATTAGTGATTACGATGCCGCCGCGTTGACATAACACTGCAGCAGGACGGAAAATCCTGCTGCAGCGCACAAACTTAATTTATTTACCATACACTGAACCCCCAGCTTGCAAAGGTTCAAGGCCGATACAACAGTTTAACGTGACTTTGCTGGAGTCACACTTCCGGTGCCGATCCACATGCGTGTGCATAGCCGCTGTTCCGACTACTCTGCCAAGGCAGCTTCGAGATTGAGCCTCACGTTGTCGCCGTTCCGGCGGAAACCGGGTTGGTTCAGCTTGACGGACCAGACATAGTCATCCTTGGGGCCGACGTTGTCGATGTGGCACTGGTGGCACTGGGCTCGGGCACGCGCTGACGAGAGCTTCTGATATGGGGCCGCCTGATGCCCGAAGCTGAAAAAGGCCCAGCCACCCGGCTCCCTGGGGTAGCGCTTGTTGTCTTTGAGCATCACCGCGATGCCGGTGCGCTCCTGGGGAAAGATGACCGTGCTGTCCCCAGCTTGCACGTGAACGCCGGAGGGCCGCTGCAATCCTTCGGGTCGGTATTGGTCGTGCTGAATTCCTTGACCATCAACGCCCCTTCCGGCCACTTTCCCGTCTTCATGAATATCCGATAAGTGTTCGGCTCGACGTAGACGGCGTGCATCTCAGGCGTCTTCGTCAATTTTTCGTTGAGGAAGCTCTTCGAGATGGTCTCCCACGCGGTATAAGTGTGAACCCATTTGCGGTACCCCTTTGGAAGCGCGGCTTCGCCCTGCTCGTTGAAGACGAGCTTGACTGCCGGCGCAGGCAGCCCGGGTCTAGCCGACCGCTTTTCATCGCTGCCTTCCGAGGCGCAACTCACGACCAATGCGGCCGCAGCCATCATGATACCACAGGACATCAAACGGGCCATAGATCCTCCTAGAATCGTGCCGACGGACAAACGTTCGCTCTGTTCTTCGTTGGGCGGTCACGGAAGGTTACAACGCCGACGCGCATTTCGAAGGCTTCGCTGGCCTCGGTTTGGTAACGCATAACTGCAGGCATCGCCGAGGTCGCCACAGCTGAACCCTTGGGCAGAGTGTGAACGAAATCCCCGCTCTGCGGCTAAACAGCAAGGGGCAGCGAGGTATTGTATTCCGAGGGCCGCCCGACAGATGCCGGGGACCGAGTGCTCACTGCAAGCGGGGGCTACGGATGGTGTTCAAGCCGCGTCTTAGCCGTATGATTATGGCAACTGCTTTTACTCCGTTCTGCGTAGTTTATTGCCCGCTTAGACTTCGGAATCGCGGACTTTCTGCTATTGTACCTGCTTGGATACCGGCGCGGTCGGATCACCAGCGAAGGACTCGGGGGGCTGCGATCATTCCTAGGACGGTCGTCATAACAATGCCGACCGAGAACCATGCAAGATCGAGGGATGTCGAAGGTTCGTTGCGGGCGAACGCGTAGAGAACTGCGCCAATACCTCCGGATGTCAATCCGAGTGCTGCGCCTGTCACGTTCAGATGTGTCGGCGCCTCTGATCGAACAGTGAAGGTGAGGCAAGCAAATGGCGCAATTGCCAATAAAGTGATCACGCAAGGTGGGCGAGCGACGTTCGCGCTAAGGTACAGGACCGAGCACATCGGACAAGTGCCAGCCTCTCTCAATGTCCGCAATCGGGCTCATGCGGGATGGCGGGTATGGGAAGATCACCCTGAATGAGCGGCTGCTTTCGAAGGCCCCGATTTGCAACCCGAGTGTCCGACATTGGGCGACGTGCACGTCTCACGACTTTCATCCGGCTCCGAACGCGGCCGATTGATGGGCACGATACACCGTGTCGAGACGCACTCGCTGCGTAGTTCTCCGGAAAAGCTGTGGCGCGCGGCGTGCCGGGTCGACGCGAACTTGCAATCCCGTCGCGCTCTCCTTGGAGACGACCTCTTCACGGATCATGCTTGGCTGATCCTCGTCAGCCTCTACCGGACGGAGGCGGAGGGGAGATGCATCGACCTGCCGATGCTCGGTGAACGTGTCGCGTTACGGTCGACCAACGTGCGGCGTTGGCTGAAGGTTCTCGGTGAATGCGGGTTGGTGGACCAGCTCGACAACGATGTCTGCGTCGCGCAACTGACGGCCACAGGCGTCGACCATGTCGAGCATCTGCTGGAAGGGACCACGGGCAATTAAAGCCGGCGTCACTAATGGCAGCCGCGACAAAGCGCGAAGGCGTTCACTCTTCACCCGTTACCTGTCGGCCGCCTTCAGCCGGTCCAGCCAGAGCCTTGGCGAAGCCGATAGGCAGTACTCCTCCATGTCATGTGCACCGGCAAAGCCAAGCGCGGCGGCATAGCCGTCATTGACCATGCTGCCGTCATCGACGATCATCGCGGTGTCGCCCAACTCGCGCTCGAAGCGTGACAACGTCGCTGGACTCACGCCCGCAGCATGGGCGGCCGCCACCTGGGTCAATCCTCTGGCCAAGCGCGCGAGCCGTAGACGCGGACCGAACGATGGCGCCCCCGGCAGCGCAGGGTCGCGCCAGCCGGGAACGAGCTGCACGAGAGCCAACCTCTCCTCGAGCGCGTGCACCAGATGCGACGTGGGTCGATGGGATCCCTGCTCGAGGCGCAGAATGGTCCGCCTATCGACCTGCACGTACCGGGCGAGCCGTTCTTGAGACCAGCCGCGTGCCATCCGCGCGTGACGAACCCGTTTGCCGATACCGGTCGGAATAGCCGCGCGGGGGAAGAGCCTGTTGATTCCCGAACCCATCGGGCCCCCATGCCATTTGCAGAAACCTGTGACAAGTTTTCACGACCTTGCGGCTCCCATTCCACAAGGTGGGCATGCCGGTCACCCCCTTCCCCAAAGCCCTCGGACGCCGTGATCGCGCCATCGAGGAACTCGTTCGGCTCTTGGCACGGCAGGCCGCCGCGGAGTACGTTGCGGGCGTGGGTCAGGCTGCTGCCCGCGAGACCGTTCCAGGACGCCGATGAGACGCTTCCCCGCCATGAACGATCATTACCGGGTCAGTCCTCGGACTTGTCGCGGAGCCCCGCGCCGGGCGTGCGCGTCCGGGCGTCTAATTCGCCGCGGTCAGATCTCGGCACGGCGAACAGGATGCACCACAACCCTGCAATCAGGGCCTGGCGCCTTTCGTTCGTACGCCAGCGGGTTGCGCGAACCGGCGACGGCCTCGTCGTGACGTTGCGGATCGCCATCTACGGTCGCCATTCGACGGACAAGCAGAACCCCACTTCGAGTGCGGATCAGGCCGACGCATGCCAACTCGTCGTGGATTATCTCGGCGGCAAAATCGTCGAGACCTACCTCGATCCCGAAATCTCAGGCTACCGTCGGGACCGTCCAGGCCTTCAACGGATGCTCCGCGACGTGAGGGACGGCCGGATCGACGTCGTCGTGTGCGAGGCGCTCGACCGCATCGCCCGCGATGCGGAGGACGTCGCCTGGATCGGAAAGAAGCTGAAGTTCAGTCAGGTCAGGCTTCACACGGTCTCGGAGAACGAGATCGACGACATGAAGCTCGCGGTTGCTTCCATGCTCGAGTCGATCTTCCTTTCGCAGCTTGAGCAGAAGACGCTTCGCGGCATGAAGGCGGCGGCGCTCGCTGGCCGGTTCGTCGGAGGCAAGGCCTACGGCTACCGCAAGGTCAACAGGATCGATGAACGGGGCCAACCTATGAGAGGTCTGCTGGAGATCGTTCCGGAGGAGGCGGAAGTCGTCTGCCGGATATTCTCCGAGTTCGCTTCAGGTCGGTCGGCAAGGGACATCGTCAAGCGGCTTACCGAGGACGGGGTACCGTCTCCGCGCGGTGGCCTTTGGAACCAGTCCACCGTACGCGGCGACCCGAAGAAGCATGTCGGCGTACTGAACAATCCACTCTACCGCGGAGAACTGATTTGGGGACGGCGCGAATGGCGGAAGAACCCTGACTCCGAAAAGCGCGAGCGCCGCTATCGTCTGCGCGCGGAGGAGGAATGGGTACGGATCGGCGTTCCCGACCTGCGCATCGTCAGTGACGAACTAGCCCTGCAGGCCAGTGCAGAACTTGAACGTCGCGCGCTTCCCGCCGGCAGCCGAAGCGCCGTGGGCGCACGGCGCAGCCGGCATCTTCTGTCCGGTCTGATCAAGTGCGGCGTGTGCGGCGCCAACTACGTTGTCGGCTCGAAGGACTATTATCGCTGCGCGTCCGTCAAGGAGCGTGGCACGTGCTCGAACACGACCTCCGTGAAGATATCGCGCATCGAGGATCTGGCGCTGTCGACGCTTCAGAGCGAACTGCTGACCGACGCGTCCGCCGAGCTGTTCGCGGTCGAGTTCAATCGCGAGGTCGAGCGCTTGGCCAAGCTGCAGGGTTCGCACGAGACCGAAGCCGAGGAACGGCTGCGCGAGTTGGAACAGCAGATCGAGAACCTCGCGGCGAACATGCTGGCGGGCGTGGTAAGCCCGACGATCGCGCGGATGCTTCAGGAGCGCGAGGACGAATGCGAGGACCTCCGCCGGCGGCTGGCCCGAAACGCCGTCCAGGCGCCGACCGTCCTCGCCCACCCGATGCTTCGTAGGAGGTTCGAGGAACGCATCCGGTCGCTGCGCGAGAGCCTTTCCGATCCCGACAACAGGTCAGCCGTGGCCAACGTATTGAGCGAACTCATAGAGGAAATCGTGATCTATCCCGCGTCGGCAGGCGTCGAGCCGGAAGCGGAGGTGGCCGCCAGCCTGTCCAAGCTGGTCAGTTTCGCAAACGCCGAAAGCCGGCCCCCTGTGAGGGACCGGCTTTCGAAAAGTACGATAAAGGTGGTTGCGGGGACAGGATTTGAACCTGTGACCTTCAGGTTATGAGCCTGACGAGCTACCGGGCTGCTCCACCCCGCGACGGTCCGTATGTGCGGACGTTGGGTGTAGAAGACATTGTGAT